>NZ_BMIL01000005.1 GCF_014642175.1 Pedobacter quisquiliarum
GGGAGAGTAGGTCGGTGCCAAATCTTAAAGAAAGCCTGTAAGTGAAAACTTGCAGGCTTTTCTTGTATATACAGGTTTTTCTAATTGCTTCAATTCCTATAGCACCAGTCTGATTGCTGTATGATTCATCGAAGCTTATTTACTTTTACATAGATGCTTTTTCATAGACCCGTATTACGTTTAATATTTATTTATGGGTTCCTATTGACGCACGATCATTCTTTCGATCAGCCAAACAATTCCCTACGTTTAACCTTATGTTTTGTGTCAGGTACGTGTAGAACATACACTAACATGTCCGATTCTGGCATTATCTTTATACTTTTCAGAAAAATACAGACAATTGAAAATACTACTAATTGAGGATGAGCCTGGTTTGGTTTCTGTAATCATCAGAGGACTAAACGAAGCAGGCATGGAGGTAAGTGTGGCAGGGGATGGACAGATTGGTTTGGAGATGGCCATGAAGCATCAGTTTGATCTGATCATTCTAGACATCATGCTTCCGGGCATGAATGGCATCCAGGTATGCCGGGAGCTTCGTAAAGCGGATAACAACGTCGCTGTTTTAATGCTCACCGCCTTAAGTAGTACGGAAAACATCATTACAGGGCTCGACAGCGGTGCAGATGATTATCTGGTAAAACCCTTCAAGTTTGCAGAGTTAGAAGCCAGGATCCGTTCTCTGGTACGTAGAAGCAAGAATGTAGCCCCTGTTAGAAATACCCTGCGTATAGAAGGCCTTGAGGTCGACCTGCTCTCCAAGACTGTTAGTCGCGATGGGAAGCAGATCGTGTTAACGGCTACCGAATACCGCCTGTTGGAATACTTCCTACGCAACATGAACGTGGTGCTGTCACGCATTCAGATCCTGGAACATGTATGGGATATCGACTTTAACATGGGAACGAACGTTGTTGATGTATATATTAATTATCTTCGGAAAAAAATAGATCAAGGATATAACACGAAGTTGATCCATACCGTATTTGGAATGGGATACATGTTCAAAGCAGATGTTAATGAAGTTTCAGACTAAAATCACCCTGCTGTTTTTCGCAATATCAGCCGCAGGCTTGATCTTGCTCAATGCAGCAATTTTCTATTTTGTATCGCAGTTTAGCTTCAAAGACTTTTTCGACCGCCTGGAAGCGCGGGTAAACCTCACCGCACAAACAAACCTATTTACCGATCGCAATACTGACGCCTATAAAGAGGTCCGGGCAAGGTACCTGGAAAAGCTGGAGGATGAAAAGAACTATGTCGTGAAGATCGACAGCAATGAAGACAACTTTCCACATCCACTTAAGTTACCGCAAAGCTTCTACAAGTCTATTCTTGATAACGGAAGTGCAAAGTACAACGAATCCAACCACTTCTATTTCGGGAAAACCTTTGAAGCAAAGGGCGCCCGGTACATGGTTATTGTAGCTGCCTCAGACCCATATGGCTTTAAAGAGCTCACGCAGTTAAAAAAGATCCTGATCGTCTGCTTCCTCATCTCCATTGTGCTATCCTATATTGCGGGGATTGTCCTTTCGCACTATACCATGAAGCCCATTCAGGATATTACCATTAGTGTGAAGCAGATTAAAGCCAATAACCTGCATTCGCGACTCCCGGAGGTTAAGGGAAATGATGTGGTCTCCAGCTTGATTTCTACTTTCAATACCATGTTAACCCGGTTGGAAACTGCGTTTGAGACGCAGAATAACTTTATCAGCAATGCTTCCCATGAATTGAGAACCCCTTTAACGATCATGACTAGTGAGGCAGAACTATTGCTATCTGGAAGGAAGCTGGATCCAGTTTCAGAGGCATCGGTAAAGACCATTCTTGCAGAAGCGGAAAAGCTGCATCATATACTAACCAGCTTGCTTGGCCTCGCCCAATCCGGCTTCGACGGTAAGAAGCAGAATTGGCAGCAGATCCGGGTGGATGAGCTGGTCATGAATGTGGCTGACGCCGTGAAGAAAATAGATGCAGATTGTACCATTGATATTGACTTCTCCACCTTACCGGAAGAAGAATCCCAGTTATATACCGCTGGGAACAACAACCTGCTTTTGCTTGCGCTCAGCAACATCGTGATGAATGGTTGTAAATACTCCAAAAAACAACCAGTTAAAGTTCAGGCGAAGACGGAAAATGGGTTTATCGTCATTGTGGTAACGGATAATGGTATCGGTATTCCGGAAAAAGATCAGCAGCATGTATTTGAACCGTTCTTCAGGGCTTCCAACACCAGTGAATTTGAAGGCTTCGGCATCGGTCTGCCACTTACCCTTAATATCATCAGATTACATAAGGGTTCCATCGGCATTAGTTCGCAGGAAGATAAGGGTACTGAAATACAGGTTTACCTGCCCATTTCTGTCGGTTAATCTAGTAACCGGCATGATTTAAACGACCATTTCTAATAACTTTCTAATGCGCATGGCATTCTAATAAGCTTCTTATTCGTAAATCGTTGAAATTGAGTTGTTCAGGTTTGATTTGTCCTTTTTAGGCCTATTTCATTTCTAATGAAGGTCTAATGTGATGCTTATTTCATTTTAATGTCTCAGGGGTAGTATTGTATTGTAAATAAACAAGCAATCACTTAAACCTACTGATATGAAAAACATCTTAATTCCCACCGATTTCAATGTTAACAGTTTAACATGTATCAAAGATCTGTGCAGACAGTATGAAGATAGCAGAATCCAGCTAACCTTCATTCACCTTTTTAAAATTTCTGACTCCATTACAGACTTGTTGATGCTTTCAAGGCGCAATAAGGAATATGATTTTGTGAGTGACGAATTCTATCAGGCATGTGCGTCGCTGAAAGCAAGATTTCCCCAGCTCGTAAATGTGAAGGTCGACTTCTTCTATGGCAGCACATTGGGTATGTTCAGAAACTACCTGGAAGCGCATGATATTGATGGGGTGCTGGATCTGAAAAACTGCTCCTTACAGCCGCTGAACAAGATGAGCGTAAATCCTGAAGGTCTGATTCAAAGATGCGGCCTTGATGTCATCAAAATTAAGCCGCAGGCGCAGCAAGCACAACCTGCCTATGTTGCGGAAGAACTCCTACAAGAAGCTGTTTAAAGCTGTTTACCTAAACTTACGACCATGCTACTAAAGAAAAACATACCATTTACATACATCCTGGGGAAGATCCGTAAGGAACTGATCTTTGTATCCCTGTACTCCATTCTGGTGGCGCTGATGTATAATAACTTTCATTTTACAAGGATTTCCATCCCCATTGCGATTCCCACGATCTTAGGTACGGTCATCTCTCTACTATTGGCCTTTAAATCCAATCAGGCTTATGATCGCTGGTGGGAAGCCCGAACGCTTTGGGGTGCGATATTGAACGATTCCAGAACACTGACAAGACAGTTGCTCACCTTCGTGGACGTAGATTATGGTTCTGAAGAAAAAAGAGCTTTCTGCGAAAGGATGGCACACCGCCAGATTGCCTGGAACTTCAGTTTAAGTCGCCACCTGCGTAACCAGGATCCAACTTATCAGCTTGAAAAGTGGATTTCCGAGGAAGACCTGCAGAATGTGAAAAACTACACCAATATACCTGTGGGCCTATTGGAGCTGCAGGGTAATGATCTGCGCTATGCTTATAAGCTGGGCTGGATTAACGAATTCCAGCAGGTCGAGATTGACCGTACCTTCAGCAGGCTTACCGATGAACTCGGAGGTTGTGAAAGGATTAAAAACACGGTATTCCCGGCAACATACAGCATTTACATCCACATGTCGCTAATTCTGTTTATCCTATTGCTGCCCTTCGGATTAATTGAATTCTTCGGTGTTGTGGAGATACCATTGGTAATCGCGATTTCAAGCTCATTTTTTCTTATTGAGAAAATGGCCATTCACTTGCAGGATCCTTTTGAGAACATGCCTACAGATACACCGACGACCACCATCTCGATGACTGCGGAGCGTGACATTAAACAAATGCTTAAGGAAAGCTACAAGGCGGAAGAAAAACCTCAAGGCACCGTACAAGGTCCTTCGAAAGTGTTTTTCATTCTTTAAGGCCATCTATCGATCTATCTACCGGTGACGGGCTGCTAATTGGCAGCCCGTTTTTTTGCAATAAACTTTGGGTGGATAGTTTTAAATTAGGCATTCCTTTACGTTAGCATACACATGAAAGTAACCTTCCTCGCGCTCCTGCTTAGCTTTACAACTGTTTTTTCTTTCGCCCAATCTGGCATTAACAAGCATGATATACCAACAAGAGCGCGGTTGGACTTAAAGGGCGCATGGGAGTTTGCACTAGATTCGGCGGATAAAGGCATTCAGGAGCAATGGTACTCGAAGGACTTTGATGGACAGATGAATCTGCCTGGTACAACCGACCTCAACAAAAAGGGCTACCATAATCAGGATTTAACAACCATGCATTATAGCCGCGTGTACAAATACGAAGGTCCCGCATGGTACCGCCGCAAAGTGATTATACCAAAGGATTTTAAGGGGAAACACATCAGCCTGTTTTTGGAACGTACCAAGACGACCAAAGTCTGGATCGATCAGACCTTAGTTGGCGGCTCTTCAATTCTACAGTCGCCCCAGACATTCGACCTATCTAAGTACCTCACACCAGGTGAACACACCGTTACGATACGGGTAGACAATATCCTAAAGCTGACGCCTTACGGCAACGTGCACATCTATTCTGATGACGCGCAGACAAACTGGAATGGCATCATCGGGGAGCTGTTTCTGGAAGCAACTGCAAAAACATACATCAACAACCTTCAGGTTTTTCCGGATGTTGAGCATAAAAAGATTAACGTCAAAATGGGCATTAGCAATGCAGCCGATTTAAAGCAGGTTACGGTGGACTTGCAGCTGGAGCATATCGCGGATGGGAAAATCACTAAATTGGCAACACAACGCTTTAAGCAAGCAAGTGCTGCTGAAATGACCTTAAGCTACGATTTCGGTGATGCGATGCAGCTTTGGGATGAGTATAACCGGCCGCTATATCGGTTAACCGCTGCCATTTCAGGAGGAAAGATTAAAGATGCTGCTACTGCTGAGTTTGGAATGCGAAAGTTCTCTACCAATGGCACACAGTTCAGCATCAACGGCCGCACAACGTTCTTAAAGGGAAAGCACGATGCTGCTGTTTTTCCTTTAACGGGTCATCCGCCGATGGATGTAGATGGCTGGCTGAAGATCTTCAACGTTGCGAAGGCGTGGGGCATCAATCATTACCGGTTCCATTCCTGGTCGCCACCAAAAGCAGCATTCACCGCTGCCGATCAGCTGGGCATTTACCTGCAAGTGGAGCTGCCATTTTGGGGCGGCCTGGACAATGACACGCTTGCCTCCGCACTGCGGGCAGAAGGCATTGCCATGCTCAAACATTTTGCAAATCACCCATCGTTTGTGATGTTTTCCCATGGTAATGAAATCTGGGGTGGTCACGATCGCGTGGAACAGAATATATTGGCTTTTAAAGCCTATGATCCACGCCCGCTTTATACCATGGGCTCTAACGTAAATATTGGCTATCATCCACTACAGAAATCCTCAGATTTCTTCGTAGGATCCAGAACCGGCTCCAAAGGGGATACGATACTTACCCATACCCGGATGACACATGCTTTTGCGGATTCCAAAAATGGTGCACGCCTAAATGCCCTGCCACCTTCTACAGATTTTGATTACAGCTACCCGGTGTCGGAGTTGCGGGTGCCGATTGTGAGTCACGAGATCGGTCAGTATCAGATTTATCCGGATTACCGCGAAATTTCCAAGTACACCGGCGTCGTGGAAGCCAGGAACCTGGAGGTGTTTAAGCAGCGGTTGCAAAGTGCGGGAATGATGGATCAGAACATCGCGTTCCAGCAAGCATCTGGAATGTGGGCCGCACTATGTTATAAAGCAGAGCTGGAAGCGGCGTTCCGCACCAGCGGTTTTGGTGGTTTTCAGCTGTTGGACTTACAGGACTTCCCTGGTCAGGGGACGGCACTGGTGGGCATCCTTGATGCATTCATGGATGATAAAAAGGTGATTAGCAAGGAAGACTGGCGCATGTCAATTAACGATGTGGTGCTGCTGGCTGCCTTTCCAAAGTACGTGTGGACCAATGGTGAACCTTTTAAAGCCAAATTAGAGGTTGCAAACTACTCGAATAAAGATCTTCAACAAGCCATAATCTGGAAATTAAAAAGGAAAAATGGTACGCCCATCGCTATGTCGGTACTGGAAGGTATGGTCTTTAAACAAGGTGGGCTGACCACCGTGAAAGAGATTAACATTCCGCTGTCGGCTATAAAGCAGGCAGAACAGCTGTTTCTGGAGATTACGCTGGAAAATACAGCTTACAAGAATGTTTACCCGATCTGGGTTTATCCGCAAGATGCGCCTGTGGCCCCTAAGAAGGCCGTTAATGTGCTGACCAGGTTAGATGCCAACACGTTGAAGCAGCTGCAAGGCGGTGCGAAGGTGTTACTTTTCCCTCAGGCTGCTGATGTGAAAGCAAATGCTGTGGGCGGTTTATTTCCGCCTGAGTTCTGGAACTATGGCATGTTTAAAGGCATTAGTGAAAGCAATAAAAAGCCTGTCTCTCCCGGGACACTTGGCCTGCTGACCAACGCCGATCACCCTTTATTTAGAGATTTTCCTACGGATAGCCACACCAACTGGCAATGGTATTCTATCATCAAAGCAAGCAACCCGTTGATTCTGGACAAAACAAGTCAGGCTTACCGGCCAGTTGTTCAGGTGATTGATAATTTAGAGCGTAACCACAAGCTGGGCATGGTATTCGAGTTCAAGGTTGGCAAAGGGAAACTACTGGTCTGTATGTCTCAGCTAAACCTGATCATGGATAAACCTGAAGCCAGGCAGTTTTACAATTCAATTGTCAATTACATGAATACCTCAGACTTTAATCCTGCTCAGGACATTGATGCCGCGCAGTTAAGGGAATTAGGGCTGCTGTAGTTTCAGCAGAAATTTAAAGCCAGCAATGCAAGCCTGAGGTTCAGTTATGATTTTTTCACCTGCGAAGGGGAGATGTTGTAGCGCTTTTTGAAAGCTGCCGAAAAGTGGTTGGTATGTTTATAGCCCAGCATACTCGCAATTTCTTTAAGGCTCAATGCCTGGGCATCCTCCAGCAGCAATTTCGCTTTTAACATTTTCATGTCCGTAGTGAACGTGAAGATCGTTTTGCCAAACATATCTTTAAAACTTTCCTGGAGCTTGGTGCGGTTCATGCCGGAGATTTCAGCGAGCTGCTCAATGGAGTAGCAGTTTTGCAGGTTCAGGGAAATCAGCTCCTTCACCTCTGTGAGCATCGCAATCTCTCTGACGGTCCAGCGCCCGGAAGGCTTTTCCATATATTCCGAAGATAACATCAGCACCAGTAGTTCAGAAACCTTTGCCTTGAGGTAAGGCTCACGAAATCGTGGATGGAAGTCGCCTTCCAGTAGTTCAAATATGATGTTCCGGACCCCTGATGTTATTCTCTTTGCAGCAAAAGAGCCAGTGGCATCCATGCCATCACTAATCGGAAACTCACCGGTTAATTTCATGTAAGTGTCTTCAGAAATCGTTATCGCAAGTATTGGAGCTTGTTCGGGCTGGTTTGTTAAATCTTGCGGTGCTTCTGGAGCATACCGATAGCTAAGGTACAATAGATCTGTACCGAAAAAGATGCTAACTAATGGATAGTCAATCGGTTCGAAGGTAGTTTCTAATATAAATTCCGTTGTTTTTCTAATCTGAACCTTAAACATTGTGCTGTTAAATCCGTACGAATTGCTGCAAATCTCGTAGATGGTATCCTGTATTTTTGGCCAAGTTAAGAATTAGTCTAAATAAGCCTGTTATACAAAATGCAACTTTCAACGATAAAAATCTATTTCCCTATCCCATTTCTACTGCTGATCTTTCTTGGTTTCTCTGTGCATGCGCAGCAACTGCACAGCTTTAATGGCCAGGTAAAAAGTGCCGATGGTACCCCGGTGTATGGTGCAGGAATAGAGATCCGCTCTACCGGAAAGACAAGTCTTACGGATAAAGAAGGCAAGTTCCGGTTAATGTTAGCATCCGGAACATACACGCTTCGGATTACGCATATCGGGTTTACAGCGCTGGATCGGAAGATTACCGTTCCTGCGGAGGGCAATACAGAACTTCAGTTCATCCTGAAAGACTCGGAGCAGGATCTTTCAGAAGTCTCCGTGATTGGCCGCACGGTTGCGCAGGAAACGAACCGTCAGGCTTTCAATGTATCGGCCATTGATGCGAAGAAGCTTTATAATACCACATTGGATATTTCCGGTGCGCTGGACCGCGTGGCGGGTATTCGTGTGCGGGAATCTGGTGGTGTAGGTTCAAACTTCAACCTGTCGCTGAATGGCTTTTCAGGTAATCATGTGAAGTACTTCATCGATGGTATCCCAATGGATAATTTCGGATCTTCTTTCCAGATCAACAACATCCCCATCAATATTGCCGAGCGTGTGGAGGTCTACAAAGGTGTAGTACCCATGTGGCTGGGTTCTGATGCACTGGGTGGCGCCGTAAATATTGTTACGGGCGACAAGTACCGCAACTATTTTGATGCTTCTTATTCTTTCGGATCTTTCAATACGCATCGTACGGTGATTAACGCTGCTGCAACAACAGCAAAGGGGTTTACGGTACAACTGAATGCCTTTCAGAACTATTCTGACAATGATTACAGCGTGACCGTGGAAGCTTCGGATATAAACACTGGTGCCTATGCGCCGAAAGCGGCACTAAGACGTTTTCACGACAACTACCATAATGAAACCTTGATTGCCAACGTAGGTGTGGTGGACAAAAGTTACGCAGACAAGTTGTTGATCGGAATCACCCTGGGAAAAAACTACAAGGAAATTCAGACTGGTGCCCGTATGGTCTCTGTTTTTGGCGGCTGGCACCGCAGGGGCAACATCGTCATGCCAAGCTTGAAATACAAGAAGACGAACCTGATCAAGGGATTGGACTTAACGGTAAATGCCAACTACAACCTTGGTGAAGAGCAGAATATCGACACCATGAACGTTCGTTACGACTGGTACGGGAACAGTAAGCCACAAGGTAACAACGGGGAGCGTTCCAGAAGCCTGTACAAATACAAAAACAACAACGGCCTGGCGACAGCAACGCTGAATTACAAGATTGACGAACGGCAGTCGCTTGCACTCAGTGAAGTGTTCAGCACCTTTAATCGTAAGGGCAGCGATGAATTGAATCCACAGAACAACGAATACGAACGACCAAAGAAGACGAACAAGAATGTGCTTGGCTTTGGTTACAACTTCGATATCAAAGATAAGTGGAGTGCTACAGTGTTCGGTAAATACATCTATCAAGGCAATGTTGATGGCAGCGGCGCAAGCAATCAGGCCAATCAGAACAGGTTCGGCTATGGCGCTGCTGCGACTTACTTCATCAGCCAGAATTTACAATTAAAGACATCTTACGAACTGACTAACCGCATGCCTGAAGCCCAGGAAATCTTTGGTGACGTTGAAAATCAGGAGGGGAATGCCAACCTGAAACCTGAACAAAGTAACAATGTAAACCTGGGTATCACTTATGGGTTTCCATTGGACAAAGACAACACCATTTTACTTACCGCCAACGGGATCTACAGGCATGCGGATAATTTTATATACAACAGGCTGAATAACAATCAGTCGAAACTCGTGGCTGATAACCGGGATGGTGTAAGCACCTGGGGTGGGGATGCAGAGATCCGCTATTCGCACAAAAACTGGTTTACGGCCGGTACTACGGTGACCTATCAATTCCTTCGCAATCTACAGCAGTTTGAACCTGGATCCACAGGTGCCAGTCCGCTCTATTTAGATCAGATGCCAAACATCCCATACCTCTTCGGCAATGCTGATGTATCCGCCTCGGTAAAGGATTTTGGTAAGAAAGGCAACAACCTCACTGTTGGTTACAATTTGCTGTATGTGCATGCTTTCTGGCTGTACTGGCCAAGCCTGGGTGGTCGTGGTGCAGGCGATGAGAAGAAGGTCATTCCGCGACAGCTTTCACACGATGTGAATGTGGTTTACAGCATGGGCCGGGGCCGGTACAACATCGGGCTGGAAGCGAAGAACCTCGGCAATGCCGACTTGTTCGACAACTTCAGTCTGCAGAAGCCCGGGCGTTCCTTTTACCTGAACATCCGCTATTTCCTTAACGCAGGGCGATAAACAGGCTATCGCGAACAATAATGCAAATCAATCCATAACATATAAACCAACGCCTCATAAAACAATTATCATCATGAAAACCAATTTTACCAAAGCATTTATTGCACTCAGCTTTGCTGCTGTACTCAGCGCATGTACTAAAAACGAATCTAATGTTACACCTGTGGATCCGGTTTCACCGGGTGCGAATGGCAACTTTGTACTGGCCGTTACACCCGCAGCTTCTACAGGGGTGGCAGACTACCTGATCACGACGAACAGCCTGGACGAGGGTGTAGAGACGATTAAAAAGAATGGGGTGGAACAGGACGGGACCTACCGCTACTATGTGACGCATAACAACAAGTTCTTCAGTATGCTATATGGACAGGACAACCCAGGTGCGGTTACGACCTACGATGTTAAAGACGGCAAGCTGAACAAGCTTTCTAATTTTCAGACCGAAACTGTTCAGGCTTTTGCGCCCGTTAATGACGATCTGCTATTGTTGAAAATACCAAGGGACATTACAGCACCATTAGCCAACTGGTACCGTGTGAATACAAATTCGCTGCTGATTAGTGGTGAAGGTACGATCGATGTGCACGCACCATCCAACAATGGCGAGACGGCCTTCTTCAGCTGGATTAAACAGGTAGGTACCAAGGTGTATGCCCCATATTTCTCCATCAAGGCTTGCTGTAATGATGGATTTGGAACGGACTACCCAGATAATGCATGGATCGCTGTGTATTCGTATCCTGAAATGAAGCTGGAGAAAGTCATCAAGGACGATCGTACCAGCTTTATCGGCAGATACTTCACAGACGGACTTGCGGTTGTCGAAAACGGCGATGTTTACGCATTCTCTTCAAGTGTGGCAACCAAGGGCGGTGCGCTTACCTCTACTAAACCATCGGCAATTACCCGCATCAAGGCAGGTACTACAGAATTCGACAGAAGCTACCTGATGGACGTTGAAGCGGCATCAAACGGCTTTGTGGTAACCAACTGGTTGTATATCGGTGGAAATAACTTCGTGGTAAATGCAGATGCGAAGGCGGAAAAAGGCGCTTTCAATACCGGCAAAAGGCTGGGTATTGTGAACGTGGTTGATAAAACTTTTAAGATGGTTACAGGACTGCCCGAAGTTTCCCAAATCCAGGCGGTAACATCAAATAACTACAGCCCTAAAGATGGTAAAACCGCATACTTCGGTGTAACTCTTAAAGATGGGTCAAGCTACGTGTATAAGATTGACGCATCAAATGCGACAGCAACCCGCGGCTTAAAAGTAGAAGGTGGCGTGATCACAGCAATTCAACATTTAAAATAACATTAATCATGACAATGATGGCAGGCGCAAAACAAACCCCTGGAAAGAAGTCGGCTAAAGATTCACGCTTTACCCGCATTAACAAATGGCTGCATTTATGGCTTGGGCTTGCCTCTGGCATCATTGTCTTAATTGTATGCCTTACTGGTTGCATCTGGGTTTTCAATGAAGAAATTACCGGACTGCTGGAGCCGGAGACGAAGATTGAAAGGCAGGACAAACCCGTCCTTAAGCCTTCACAGTTACAACACATTGCCGCAGGCTTGTATCCCGATAAGGTGATCGGTTATGCGCAATACCAGCAAGGAAGAACCATAAACCTGGTGTTGCGGAATCCGGAGGAAACCGGCAGGCGGGGTGGTGGCATAACCTTGAAGCTAAACCCCTATACCGGTGAGCTACTGAAGAAGGAAGTACGCCAAAAAGGGGAAACGGACTTCTTCCGCTTTATCCTGAATGGCCACCGCTTTTTGTGGCTACCCTTTGAAATAGGTCGGCCGGTAGTGAACTACGGGACCCTGGTTTTCGTGGTGCTGCTGATTACAGGCATGATCTGGTGGTACCCGAAAAAGTGGAGCAAATCGACAGTAGATAAAAGCTTTAAGATAAAATGGGGTGCTTCTTTCAAGCGTGTAAACCTTGATCTGCATAATGTACTCGGGTTCTACTCGCTGCTATTCCTCCTGGCCATTGCCTTATCGGGCATGGTGTATGGCATTCAGTGGTACAGCGAAGGGGTGTACTGGGTAACTTCCGGTGGGGAGAAATTACCGGAGTACAACAGGCGGATGCAGTCGGACAGCCTTGCGCTGAACAAGTTTTACACTGCCGAACAAGCCATGGACCTGGCCTGGAACAAGGTCATCAACAACCACCCGAAGTCCGAAGGGTTCTACTATGTATATCCGGATCTATCTAAGGCCACATCGGCGATTGACATCACGGTATATCCAACTGCAGGGCAGTTTTACAACAGTCAGGGATACACTTTTGACCGGCACACCCTGGCACCATTAAAGCGCGAAGATGTGTACTCGAAAAGTTATGCGTCTTCAGACTTTGGCGGCAAACTTCGGAAGATGAACTACGATATCCACGTGGGTAGCATTTTAGGCTTTCCAGGGAAAGTACTGGCCTTCCTTGCGACCTTAATCGGGGGAACCCTACCGGTAACCGGTTTTCTGATCTGGTACGGCCGGAAGTTTAAGAAGAAGAAAGTGGCCAAGCTGGCTGCGCCTTCGGAAGTGCCTGATGTAAAGGTTAAACCGAGGGTATTGCGCAGCAAGCAGGAAGCCGAGTCTATTCATCAGTTTTAAAGGGCGAAGCTGGTAATCCCTCCTGATTGTACAAATTGGCGAAATCGGGGTTATCTGCCCATGCATAACGCACATATCGTGGCTGTTGAATTTGCTTGCTGGATACCACAACTTCGTTGCCTTCAATCGCTGCGGTTCCCCAGACGAACTTCTTATCAGCACCAGCGATGGCGAAATGCTTCAGTGTCTTATCGCCTTTGGCGACTAAGCCCGAGCCTGTAGTGCTGAAGCGGATTCTGATTTGGTCACCTTCAACTATTGCAGACTCGAACATGGGTCCGTAGGCGACAACTTTGGCATCGCCGTAGGCGACCTTCTGTGCAGCAAGGGCCATCCTTTTGCCGATGGTTTGTTTATCCAGCGGGTGGATATCGTTCCACTCACCGGCGTCAATGCCAACGGCCATGCCGGTATTCGGTACAGCGAGTGTTCTCCGCTGACCTTCCCTTAACACCGCCCATTTGCTCTCGGCAGGGGCGTAGTCGACCTCCATGAAGTTGGGTAGTTGCGCATAGATGAAAGGCAGGTTCGGCTGCGCCCATTTGCTTCGCCAGTCTGCAATCAGTGCTTTCAGCAGGGTTTCATATTCTTCAGGTTTGTGTGAGTTGGTCTCGCCCTGGTACCAAAGCACGCCCTTGATGGCATAAGGGAGTACGGGTGCGACCATCGACTTGTACAAGCCTGTAGGTTCATCCTGCGCAGAGAAGTTTGGTGTTGAAGGGATATCCTTTGAGAAGGTAAAAACCTGTCCCACTTTATACTGCCAGTCGCCGCGAAGGTCTATGGTCTGCCCATCTACCAACAGGTTGTACGATTTATCCGGCACGAAGCCACCTTTGTCTGTAGTATTGGTTAAGCGGATTACAATGGTGTTCTTGCCAGCTTTGAGCAGTCCTGCCGGGATTTCGTACCTTCTGGGTGGATACTTATAAGTCACATTACCGACCTGCTTACCATTTACGTAGGTTTCATCTGCATCAACCATGGCGCCGAACATCAGCTTTCCGGCTTTGCCGTTCACGCTTTCCGGTAAGGTAATCTCCTTTCTGAACCAAACGACACCTTTCAAGCCCCGGATGCCTTGGTCTTCCCAGTAGCCGGGCAGCCAGAATGCATGCCAGTTTTCCGGCACATACGTGGGATCGTACCAGGTCTTTGCACCTTTCAGGCCGGCATCGTCAGGTGTGAACTGTGCCGCAACTGCCTTGTTTTTAACGGCGGTTTGCTGCACCAGGTTCTTCACGAATAGGCTGTCTTTTAGCTGTTCAACGCGGCTCGCATATTGGGGAATTTGTTTTAAACCTTCTTCACTGGTCCAGGCCTGGATGGGCGTGCCTCCAACGCTGGAGTTGATGATGCCGATTGGCACTTTGTATTTATTGTAAATGTCTTTGGCAAAGAAGTACGACACTGCGCCGAAGCTCAGAATGTGCTCCGGTACGGCTGGCGTCCATTTCCCTGGCGGAAGATCTTCACGAACCTTGCTTACATCAGCGATGGTGGGGATAAAGAAATTCCGTATCTCCGGGTAATTTACCGTGGCAACTTCATTCGCAAACTTTTCCTTCACCCGTTCCATTGGTAGTGCCATGTTCGACTGCCCTGAGCAAAACCACACATCGCCGATCAGGATGTCTTTCAGTTGAATGCTGTTGCTGGCGCGGATGTTCATGGTGTAAGGGCCGCCAGCTTTCAAGGGTTTCATCATGATGTGCCATTTGCCCTCGCCGGAAGCGGTGGTGTTGTATGTTTTTCCATTGAAGGTTAGGCTGATCTTTTCGGCCGGTGCCGCCCAACCCCAGATTTTCAAAGGCGCGTTCCGCTGCAGTACCATGCCGTCACTTACAAGTTGCGGCAGACGAACTTGTGCAGGCAATTCTGTGAAAGAGAAGATGGCCAGTAGCGCCACCAAAAAGGTTTTAGATCTTGATTTCATATGGAAACAATAGGTGTTAAATCTAAAAAACAGACCTGGCATAACCAGATCTGTTTTAATGAAAGCGCATAGTATAAGGTTAGAATCCTGGGTTCTGAGGGAATGGAGGGCCCTGCGTTACCAATTGAATTTGTGTTTGTGGTATTGGTCTTAGGATCATATGTTCCTGAATGTTCGGACCAGCTTCTGCATTGTATTGCTTAACGCGACGAATCAAAGACTGCGTGCGGGCAAGATCCCACCACCTTAACGATTCTCCATAAAGCTCACGGGTACGTTCATCAAGGATGAAATCGATGGTGATCTGTCCTGGCGTAACCTGCATGTTTGCAACTGCATTTGCCGGCATGTTGTTCGGGCGGTATGCTGCACGGGTGCGTAACACATTGATCATCTCGGCAGCCGTATTCAGGTCGCCCATCTTGAATGCTGCTTCAGCAGCAATGAGGTAAACTTCAGAGAAGCGGAACAATACTGCTGGGCGCGATGAAGGATCGTTCACAGCAGGGCGGTTCGGATCATCAAACTTCTTTACTGCAGGGAAGAAGGTGTTGGTGCTCGCATTTGCATTTACACCACTCGCGGTAGCGGCTACGCTTGGTGGAAGAAAAACAACACCCTTGAAAGCGGCCCGTTTCGTTACACCTGGGTCGTATGGTGGCATCCAGATCGCTGTATCTACGCCCACGGTTAATGCACCACGAGGGGTAGTTACATTTGCCGTATTTGCAATCCAGGTGGTCTGGAAAGTATTCCAGTAGCGGAAATCGTTTGTTTTATCGCTGAACGCCACATTGTTCACGTAATCATAGTTCGGACGTACACGGAAGAAGGGACGGCCATTTGGAATGTCCCTGGTCATTACGCTCGCACCAGAGTTGGTCGGGTAGTTCGCGGTAACTGTCGGATAGTTGGGTCTGAAGAAATAAGCCCATCCATTTGCTTTACCACCGGAGTTTCCTGGTACAAAATCTCCGTACTTAGGATCCGTACTGCGTTCAATGGCGAACAAACTCTCCATGTTGGTTGCGTCATTCGCTGGATTATAGGCGTCAGCGTAGTTCTGATACAGGCCTTTTCCGTAGGTCGCTCTTTCGTTGATTAACTTTTGCGCAGTAGCAAGTGAATTACTGAAGTCGTCTGTTTGTGCTGCTTTAGACCAGCCGCGGCTTAGGTATGTTTTCGATAAAAGGTAAAGTGCACTGGCTTTTGTCGCTGCATGGCCACCAAATGGAGAGGCATTTTCACCAGGTTTGGTTTGCAACTCTGTGGACGCTTCCGTCAGATCTTTGATGATCTGTGCATACACATCAGCAATCGGTGCGCGGGAATCGGAGCGGGTTGCCGTATTGATGAAGGTGGTGTGCAATGGTACATCACCGAAGGTTTGCACCAGGTGGTAGTAGTAGAACGCACGAAGGAACTTGGCCTGCGCCAGGTAAGCGGTCCGAATACGCTCATCGGCAAAAGCTGCCGGTCCAAATTCCAATACACCGTTCAGCGTGTTGATGTCTTGGTAAGCAATTGCAAACACCCCGTAAAGTGGATTGTAAACCTCTGAAATGTTGTTTGTGTAGTTCTTGTACGTTGCGAAGTTGCTGCCACTCGAAGAAGCACCACCACCGGCAAGCGTTTCGTCTACCCCTAAATTGGTGTAGTACATGAATCCTTCAGTTCCCCAAAGGTTACGCAGATCTGAGTAAACGCCGGCAAGACCACCCACTACACCACCTTGTGAAGCAAGTACATTTGGCGTGATGTTCGACTTAGGCTCCTGATCCAGGATCTTTTTACACCCTGTGGCAGCTATTGCGCCAAGAGCGGTAAATATGATTGCTATTTTTTTATATGATTTCATGTCTGATTGTATTTAACCTATGTAATTAAAACCTTGCATTTACACCAAGTTGGAAAGTACGTGCCATCGGGTTGTTCAAGCCTACCGTAACTGCACGGCCCAAAGCGTTTGTTGAAAATCCTGAAGCACCCGGAATCTGATTTCCGTAACCATTACCCTCTGGATCGATCGCCAGGCCACTGTCTACCAGTGGGGAGTAGATGATGAATGGGTTTGTGCAAGTCAGGTACACATTTACGGAGCTGATGCCTGCCTTTTGCGTGAATTTCGAAGGAATGTTATACCCAAGGTTGATGCTACGCATTTTGATGAACGAACCATCACGGTACTGCAAGGTAGAAGCATACTGTGGACCGCTTAAGTTTGCATCCGGCCGAGGGAAATCGTTAGATGGGTTTGTTGGTGTCCAGTAGTTCACGTTGATCTGGTTTACACGTCCCTGGTTGAAGAAAGGGAAGCCTTGTGCACCAGCATCAGAGCCAAGGTAAGTCACCGCTACTTTCTGACCCATTCTTGCAAAAGCAACGAAGGAAAGGTCAAAACCTTTATAGCTGAACCTGTTGGTTAAACCAGCAACGTAATTTGGCTGGTAGCTGCCCAGGATCTGAAGGTCATTTCCGCTGATGCGATTGTCCTTATCGACATCTTCGATTTTGATCTGACCAGGGCGCTGACCGTATACCGCTGCTTGTGCAGCTTCGTCTGTTTGCCAGATGCCAAGTTTTTTATAGTCGTAGATCACGTTAAACGGCTGACCCACAAACCATCCGTTCGTGATGTCTGCCTGCAAACCGTCATGTAAGGCGGTAATCTCGCTTCTTGAAAAAGCAATGTTAAAGTCTGTAGACCAGTTGAAACCACCATTGTCATTCTTGATGTTTACACTGCTAAGGGAGATTTCAAGACCCTTACCTTTTGAATTACCAGCATTAACAGTTGTGCTGTTTGCACCATTACTTGCAGGTAGTGTCTCCACTTGCAGAATGTCAAAGGTTTTTTGTTGATACACATCAATCATACCCGACAATCGGTTGTTGAACAAGCTGAAATCAAGTCCGATGTTCCAGTTATTCGTGTGCTCAAACTTCAGCTTGCTTGCCAGGTTGGTCACCAGGTAACCATTTTGGCCATTAGGGCCGAAGTTGTAAGCGTTCAATCCAAGGTTACCCAGGATCTGATATGGTGCTACGTTCTGACTTGCGGTTACGCCGTAACCAGCTCTCAATTTCAAGCCATTCACAAAACCAACATTCTTCATAAAGTCCTCCTTGTCGATGTTCCAGCCAGCTGCAAAAGCAGGGTAGGTGAAGTACTGATTATCCGGATCCAATACAGAAGAACCATCTCTTCTCACAGTAGCCGTAAACAGGTATTTCTCATTAAACACGTAGTTTAAACGTGCCATGTAAGAGATCAATCCACGATCCGAGAAGTACGGCTGATTGTTGCTCTGGAAGTTGATCTGGTTTGCAAGAAACAGGTTATAGCTCTGTAAATAATCTGCCGGCATACCTACACCATAAATCTGTAAGCCCTGGCTGTGATCTTTCTCCACGCTATATAGTCCTGTAAAAGTCAAGTGGTGTTTCTCGGCAAATACTTTGTCGTACGTTAAGATGTTTTCAATCAACCAGGTGTAGTTCTCTGAGTTGTTTACACTTTCTGCAGCCTGCGATGCCGATTGCGCCGTATTGTAAACCGTATTTACAGGGTTGTAGTTGTTACCCTGGTTCTGTCCGTAAGTGATTGCACCATTTAAGCGGTATTTCAGACCATCAATAATCTGCACTTCACCATATAAGGTATTGAAAGAATATAACCTTCTATCCAGATTCTGGATGTACTCATTACGAATAGTCAAAGGGTTCAGGCGGTTTGGCTGATCCACAGATCCCGTCATAGGAAAAAGATTGATGGTGCCATCCGCATTGCGTGCCGAGATCAGCGGGCTGATTACCGCTGAGTTGTAAAGGGGAAATAAGCTAGCACCATTGGTATGGCTTAGCGTCTGAAAGGAAGTCATACCCACCTTTACACGATCATTGAAGGTATGATCAATCGCTGCACGCAGTGATCCACGATCGAAATCCTGACCGTACTGTACGCCATTTTCCTTGTGATAACCTGCACTGATGGAGAACAAAGTTTTTTCATTACCACCTGACACATTTAACTGGTGATCTGTCGAATAACCATTTCTGAAGATCAAATCCTGCCAGTCGGTGTTGGTACCATTGGCAATACCTTCAAGTTCTGCAGTGGTGAAAGGATACGGTGTTGAATTCGGACTCGCACCGGAGTTACCTGCAATGGACTCCTGTTTAAAAGCCGCGTATTGCGTTGCATTCATCACCGGGTACTTGTCGGTAATTTTGCTAACGCCATAGTAGCCGTTATAACTTACCACTGCCTTGCCGCTTCTACCACGTTTGGTGGTCACGATGATTACACCACCAGATGCTCTGGAGCCGTAAATTGCAGCTGCGGAAGCATCTTTCAACACATCCACACTAAGAATATCATTCTGATTGATGTCGTTCAGGGTACCACCAATAAATGGCACACCATCTACAACGAACAATGGACCGTTCTGATTATTTGCTGTCGTGTTAGAAGTTGCAAATGAACGCTCACCACGTAAGCGGATTTGGCCAACTGCACCAGGTGTTGTGCTGGTGTTGGTCACATCAAGGCCAGAAATACGGCCTTGTAACTGGTTAACAACGTTGGTTGATGGTACTTCCTGCAAGGCTTCTGCTTTAATGGATGAAACCGCACCGGTAACATCTTTCTTGCGTTGCATACCGTATCCGATAACCACCACCTGCTCCAATGCGTTTATGCCTGCGCTCAGCTGCACGTTTACAGTGCTGTTGCTGCCCACCGGAACTTCCCTGGCATCATAGCCGATGAAGGTAATCACGAGCGTACTTCCAGGCGCTGCTGAAATGCTGTAGTTACCGTTTGAATCTGTAGACGCGCCGCCGGTTCTACCTTTGATGGTCACGGAGGCACCAGGTAGGCCCTGGCCTTTTTCGTCTGTTACTTTACCCCTGATGATGCTTTGTGCAAACAGGTTTGCTTGCCATAAGAATGTCTGCAGAATAATCAGCAGCATAAAGGCACTTTTTTTACAAAAGATACCCGACTGGGATAGGGGCACCCCAACCGTCTTTTTAAGTAAAATCTTTTCCATTGAATGAAGTTTAATATTTGGTTATCTAAATGTAGGAAAACATTACTAGTAAAAACAATCGATTGCATAATTTTATTTCAAAATATTTTAAGCAGCATGCTTTTGTTAACCGCTGCTTATCGTCTAAAATCTTCCAAAATCAATGCGTATCTGAATAAAACGCTGTTTTACAGTTTGATTGCTATGCATAATCCGGCTAGTTAGAAGATTAAACGAAACCTGTGTAGTACAAAAATTTTCGTGTCAATTACATTCTAGTGCAAATAACAAGACAATCGAATGCGGTAAATAAGGGATTAAAGCTTAATAAATACAAAATAGCACCACCCTGCGGCAGTGCTTTTCATAAGTGTTGTCGCCCATAATGGCGCAGGCGCTAGAATAAGATAATAGAATTAAATAACCTGTCTCCCCTTACTGCAGAATAGCAGGCAGTGGCGGCATCGGGATAAAGTTAGGGTTCATGTATGCGGCCAGCTCATGTGCAGGTTTTTCGTATCCCGCAGGGATGGGCATCTTAGAGAAAGTCTGGAAGTATAACACACAACCGTCACGGTACCATTTGGCTTCCTGTTCCTGCCTTTCCAACAAGGCCGTTATAGCTTTAAAACGTTGTGCATCCACATGAGGCTCCAGGCCCGCCCATGTATGTCTGGTTAATTGCACCGCGGATACGCCAAAGTAGTACCTGTCCACAAGCTCATTCCAAAGCGTATTGCCCGACTTCATTTTGTACGTCCATGGCAGGTGATGGAACCACAAGAGGTACGCTTCTGGGGTTTTTTCCACCTGCTCAAACATCTCCCGAACCGGCGCTGCGTATTGAGCCACCGCATTGGTGCCCTTTGAAGTACGATCAAAGCCAATTCCTGCACTGTCCGCACGATGGTAGTAAGTCGAGTTCCAGTCCGGACGTTCCGCGCTGTTTACCCAGGGGCCGGGTCCATAGTGGGTGCCTTCGCTCATGATGTGGTGCAGGCCCAGCGGGGTCATGTAGTTCACCACGTTTTCCCGGGAGGCCATCATCATCTGCGTAACCGGCGCTACAAAACCACTGTCACTCGTGAAGGTCATTTTCAGCCATTCATCTGCGATTGTTTCCGCTTGTAAATCATGGTCCCAGGCCAGTCGCCCGTAAACATACCAGTTCGCCTGGTTGAAGATATTGCCGCACCAGTTGCTGTCCAGCCCAATATTGGCCACGCCGGCCATCGCCGAAATGCTATGTTTATCCAGGCTGCCATCAACAATGCGGGCCACCGTAGAACCCTTGCCTTTGCTGTAAGTATCGGCATCAAGTACTTCCTTAAAGTACGTCCCCAGGTAGCTGAGGTGTGTAGATTGCCCAAGGTATTCCATGGTAATCTGAAACTCCATCATCTGTGGGGTCTTCGGCATGGCGCCGAAAAGCGGGCTAAATGGCTCGCGTGGCTGGAAGTCGATCGGGCCATTCTTAACCTGCACAATCACATTTTTCCTGAAGGTGCCGTCCAGTGGTTTAAACTCGGAGTAAGCTTGCTTCGCCCGGTCTTCCGGAACCTTGTTGTCGTACACAAAAGCCCGCCACATCACAATGCCACCGTGTGGCGCTACGGCATCGGCAAGCATGTTTGCACCATCGGCATGGTTGCGGCCGTAGTTCTGCGGACCAGGTTGCCCTTCTGAATTCGCTTTCACCAGGAAGCCGCCAAAATCAGGTATGTACTTGTAAAGTTCAGTTGTTTTGTCCTTCCACCATTGGCGCACCGCAGGATCAAGCGGATCGGCAGTCTTCAAGCCACCAACTTCAATTGGCGCGCTGAACCTTGCCGTTAAGTACACCTTAATGCCGTAACTTCTAAAAACATCAGCAAGTGCTGCGGCTTTAACCAGGTATTCCTTGGTCAGGATCTTCGCATTTGCATTCACATTGGTGAGTGCTGTACCGTTGATGCCCAAGGATGCATTTGCGCGTGCATAATCGCGGTATCTCGGGTTTGAAACATCTGGCAAAGTCTTCCAATCCCAGAGCGATAAACCTGCATAACCACGCTCCACGGAGCGATCCAGGTTATCCCAGTGGTTCAGCATGCGCAGCTGGATCTTCGGAGCCGAACTGATGTTCAGGTTGCTCAGCGGTTTCCCGGTCTGCAGCAGTTGCAGGTACTTGAATACGCCATACAGCACGCCCACATCAGAATTGGCTGCAATAACCGTCGTTGCTTTACCTTTTACTTGTACCGATTGGATCAGAAAACCTTCCTTGCCCAGTGCCTTTAATTTGCTGGCCAGAGGCAATGCAGCAATTGCTTTTGCAGAAGCTGGTGTGCCAACAAGCAGTGCCCCGGAAAGTGTAGGACTAACCGCAGCCGCATTCAGGTCCTGACCCAGCAGCCCTTTCAGGCCAAGCTTCAGTTCCTGTTTAGCCGCATTCAGCACGGCCGACTTGCCCGGAAAAACAAGCTGTGTAACCATGCGTTGATAATTTTCCAGCAAGGCCGGATCCTTTACTTTATCGTAACGGAGCCATAAGCGGTACCCCGATTCTCCGTAGGTCTGACTGCAAATCAGCAGCAGCAGGCATAGTGCAAGCAGGTTTCTTTTCATATCTGGTTATAGTTTATAGGTGCTTTCTGGTGGTCCCAGGTAGGTTTCTTCTTTGTAATTTTCCGGACTAACAACCAACTTCTGCAGTACTACTCCTGGATCGACCATCCATATTTTCAGCGTATGTGCACCCGGTTTTCCTGTCTGGTGTATGGTTGTGCGGATATTGATGTTCTCCGCTACATTCCTGTCCCAGTTCCGATCGCCTTTTTCAGGATTAAGTTCCACCACCTGTGGCTTTTCATCATCTATCGATACCGCATAGTGTATCGGTTTGTTGTTCTGGAAGTTCAGCGTTGGCGAGAGGTATGCCGCCACTTTAAGCGGCCCTGAGGTGGTTGTGTTGATCTGGTATTCCAGCACCGGACTGTCGGAAGAGCCTGGCACAACGGCTTTGGCTGTAACTGGGAAAGGTGTTACGCCCGACAAGGTTCTGCCATGATCCGGCAAGATCTTCCAGGATGCGGAACGACCCGGTGTTGCCTGTGTGTAGTGTGCCGCTTCAATGGAGATTACCCCATCATCAGGCACGAAACCTTTCAAATCCGCCGGATAGTGTTTCAAAGATGCATAAACCGTAAAGCGCTGCTTGCCACTTTTCAAAACAATCGGCACAACCGTATTTGCTGCGGGTGCTATGGCCCAATCTACCTGCACCAAAATCCGCGCCTCTTTATCCACCTTGCCCGCATTGCTGCTTAGCTTTAGCCAGGGTTGTTTGCTTTCAACTTTGTAATTTAAAGCACCGTTCCCTTTGTTGTAAATCTCTATATACTGTTGCCGCCTGCTGTAACGGTTAAACTCTGGAAGCGTATCGCCGGCAACCGCCAGTGATATCCCCATCATTGCTTTATTAAGTGGCACGACGGTCTTTACTTCTGGCATCTTGTTCGAGTCCGGTTGCTGCCAGTAGGTGTATCCAATATGCGTCTGATCCATCATATGCGCCCATTTTCCACCTGCCAGCGTATCGTTGTAGAAACGCGTAATTGCGGCATCCTTCGCGTAAAACTTCCGGGCTGCGGCCGCTTCATCATTGGCAGCAATGCGGTTTTGCGCCGCATAGGCGTGATTCTTCGCAACGGCCAGATAAAGGTTGTACAAGTTCGAAGATGCCTGCACAGGATGTAAAACCAGTTGGTAGTACGCATCTTGAAATGCCGGGCCTAGTTTTTTACCGGTAGCTTCTGCTTTCGCCAAAAGCTGCTTGTATTCTTCCGCAACCCTTTCATACTCTGCATGTGCCTTCAGACTGAAGGTGGTTTGGTCCAATAGCTCAGGCTTCCTACGCCCGCTGTACTTGCCGTAGGTGATTATGATGGAAGCAATTTCTTCAGCATACTGCTCTGCAAACTGTTTCGAGGCCCAGTTAATCGTATAGTTTTCCAGTGCATCTGCAGGAATCTGCTCCGGATCCCAGGCATAGTCAAGGAAGAAACTGATCGGGAACTCCATTGGCTTCAAATCACCAACATTTACAATCCAGATCTGTCTGGCGTTATATTCATAAGCCAGGTGCATCTGCTCCCAGGTTTTAGCAATTGGATTGGTGTTAATCCACTTATAGTTGCGCGGCCCACCCACATAATCGAAGTGGTAGTAGATGCCATAACCGCCCTGGCGGGATGGAGAATCCAGTGAGGGCAACTTGCGTACATTACCCCAGTTGTCATCACACAGCAGCAACGTCACATCATCAGGCACGCGCATACCCCGGTCATAATAGTCCTGCACTTCCTTATAAAGCGCCCAAAGCTGCGGCGTTTCAGCAGCTTTACGTTTTGTCACCGATTCAATGATGCTACGCTGATCCGTAACAATTTTTTCCAGCAGGCTAATGTTGTGCTCTTCACTCATGGGTTCATCGCCATCGCCACGCATCCCAATCGTTACAATACTTTCATTCTTGCCCATCCGGGTGATGCCGTCTTTCCAGAAGTCTTGCAAGGCCTTTGCATTCGTGTTGTAGTTCCAGGCGCCTTTTCCAAACCTGCGCCATTCATCATGGGCACGCATCAGCGGTTCATGGTGCGAAGTACCAATCACGACGCCATATTCATTTGCGAGTCGCGCGTTCTCAGGATCATCCGCATAAAACGCATTGCCCCACATCGCCGGCCATAAATAATTGCCCTTTAGTCGTAAGATCAATTCAAAGACATTCGCATAAAACTTACTGTTGAAGCCGCCGAACTTAGCCGCCGTCCAGCCCGAAAGGGCAGGGGCCTCATCGTTTAAAAAGATCCCCCGGTATTTTACCGCTGGTGAACCAAGGCTAAACCGGCCAGGCTGGATATATATGCTTTCATGTTTAACTACCGGAACATCTGCCCACCAATACCATGGCGATACGCCCATCTGTTCTGAAAGCGTGTAAAGACCGTAGATTGTACCCCGATTATCGCTCCCGGCAATCACCAAAGCTTCATCAACCCCAGGAAAGGGCTGCGCTATGCGTTGCACCACATGGTTCTCCCAGGTGCCCGCGATACCTTTAACATCTAGCTTCCCGGTTTTCACCAGCTTGTCGATTGCGGTATGCTGACCGATCACCCCGGCAATAACCAGGTGTTTACCCTGAAGTGCCGTTGTCGTTTTCAACTGCTTTCCGCTTACCCGCGCAACGTCCTTATTAAAGTCTTCAATGGTACGTTTTACTCCTGCCGGATTGGTGCTTTCTACATACAGCTGTGCAGCGTTTTCTGTCGTAACCAGTGGGAAGCTTCCGCCGCCTGGTGTAAATGAAACCATGACCTGACCAGCACTGCTGCCGCGTTGTTGCGCCTGCAGCGCAGTATTTGCCTGACAGACCAGCACGATGCAAACCAGCAATTTGAAAGACTTTAGAAACATATGGTTGAAAAAATTAAATGTGAAATAATCGCATCCGAAGATGCACTACACAGTACTAGGCACGGGTCATACACCTTACTCCAGGCAATGATATCCAGCACAAATCAGCGATAAAGCCGGATTTAGAACTTTGTAACGCTCCAGAAAGCCTTTTTAGGTTTGTATTCCTGATCGAACAAGAGCGGGTAATTTTTCCGGCCTTCTACAGGATAAGTGTCCAGCCAGCTGTAACGGTCAGATACGTTCCAGAAGGTCACGCCAGTCAAGGATGCTTTCTCCTGTCGCAAGACCTCAAATAACGCTGCGTATTTCTTGCTTTGCTTATCCTCCATTTCTTTTGTGTATAGCTGTTGCTCGCCTGGACGTATTTTCCGGCGTTCTTTCTCCCATGGATATACAGAAACGTCCATCTCGGTAATCTGAACTTTCAGCCCCAGCGAAGCGAATTTCTGGATGGTCTCCTGCAGTTCTGTCTTCGTTGGTTCATATAAAGACCAGTGGCCCTGCAAGCCTACACCATGAATGGGCACGCCTTGATCCTTCAATTGCTTCAACAGCTTGAAGATGCGATCCCGTTTTTCCGGGCGTTCTGTATTGTAATCGTTGTAATAGAGCTGCGCATCAGGGTCTGCTTCATGGGCATATATAAAAGCCTTGGCGATATATTCTTCACCGCAGATTTTCAGCCATTCAGATGGGCGTAAATAGTTTGCCGGATTGTCATCAATGGCTTCATTTACAACGTCCCAGGCATAGATCTTCCCTTTATATCTTTTCACCACGGTGTGGATGTGGTCGCGCAGGCGATTCAGCAGGCTGTCTTTGGATACCACCGAATTGTCTTCATGCTTAAAGATCCAATCGGGCGTCTGTTCGTGCCAGCAAAGGTTGTGGCCGCGTACCTTAAGCTTGTTTTTCACTGCGAAATTCACAATGGCATCAGATTCAGCCCAGTTGTATGTGTTTTGCTTTGGATGGATGGGCCCCATTTTCATGGAGTTCTCCGGTGTGACGCTGTTGAAGTGCTTCAAAATGAAATCAGCCTCCTGACCCGTCGTTGATCGCCCTGAAACGGCAACACCCATCGGGAAATATGATTTATAATAGTCCTTAAGTCCTTTCTTGTCCTTGACTGGCGCAAGCTGGAAGGCACACAGTACAATGATTGCTGCGCAAAGTGTCAGAATCCTATTCATTTCATACGGTTTAAATGCAATCGATATTATTTGGTATAATCAAATATGCTCATTTGATTGCATAAAACAAATTCTATGTCGCAGTTCGTCAGATCTTCTGCCTTATTGTAAGTTTATCAGCGTATTACCCTGGTCATAAACTCAAACGACACCATACGATTCTCTGCTGGTAAAACCCTAAAAGAAGCATAATGAGCGCATATTATTTCGATCAGCAAGCAAATCCATGCACGTAAAAGCAATATTTTTAGCAATCGATTGTGCATGATGATTTATTTGTTACTTTTAAGGATAAGCACTTGTATATTAAAGATTGCGTACAATTTAAAATCATGTCTATGAGAATTCTTTCCCTGATCACACTGCTATTCCTATCCCTGGCCAGCTATGCGCAAAACAAACTGGTCAATCCCATTCTGCCTGGTTTCTATCCAGACCCCAGCATAATAAAGGTTGGGGGCGACTACTACCTGATTAATTCTACCTTCTCCTACTTCCCGGGTATTCCGGTGTCTCATAGTAGAGACCTGAACAACTGGAAGCAAGTCGGAAACGCAATCGACAGGCCATCGCAAATGGACTTCATGGGCGAGCGGCTCACGCGTGGTTTGTTCGCGCCAACCATAAACTACCATAATGGTACCTTCTACATCACTTGTACAGATATTGATAATATGGGCAATTTCGTGATCACGGCGACCAATCCTGCCGGGCCCTGGAGCGATCCGGTTGCCATACCCGAAGTCCGTGGCATTGATCCATCCCTGTTCTTTGATGGCGATGAAGCATACATCATTTACAACAGTGAGGCACCAGAGAACAAACCGCTGTATGATGGCCATCGCACGGTACGCATGTTCGCTTTCGACGCCAAAGCACTTAAAGTTAAAGGTGCTGAAATCCAGCTGATCAATGGCGGGGTAGACCTTTCTAAAAAGCCCGTGTGGATAGAAGGCCCCCACATCTATAAACGGGATGGACATTATTATCTGCTTGCAGCAGAAGGCGGAACTTCCATCAACCATACGCAGGTCGCCTTCCGGAGCGACAAAGCCACCGGACCCTACGTGCCTTACGATAAGAATCCGATCTTAACCCAGAAAGGCTTAGATCCGAACCGCAAGAACCCGGTGACTTCAACCGGCCATGCCGACCTTGTAGAAGGTCCGGATGGAAAAACCTATGCGGTATTCCTTGGCGTCCGCCCTTATGAAGGCGATTACTACAATACTGGCAGGGAAACCTTCATCGCACCGGTAAGCTGGAGCACTGGCTGGCCGGTGATCAACCCAGACGTAAAGGAAGTACAATATGCCTACGATGTAAATTTCAAGACTAAACCGGTCGCGGGGCAGGTGCCGCAGAATGGAAACTTTACGGTGAAACACGATCTGCGTACCGATAAAGACCTGTCCTTGCTGTTCCTGCGCACCAAACCAGGTGCCTGGTACAAACCAAGCGCAAATGGCCTGAGCCTGGCACTGCAGCCGGAAACCGTTATGGGCAAAGCCAATCCATCTTTCGTAGGCAGAAGACAGCAACATTTAAAAAGTGAAGCCACCACAACCATTAGCTTCAATGCAAAAAGTGAAAATGAAAAAGCGGGATTGGTAATCTTGCAGGACGAAGCCCATTTCTACTTCCTGGCGAAGTCAGTAGATAAAGCAGGTAAGCCAGTGGTCCAGCTCTTCAAAGCGAAGGATCAAAGCGCGGATATGGACCTCTTATCTCAACTATCCATCCCTCAGAATACGGCTGAATTGAAATTCAAGATCGCTGCAGATGGCGACCAGTACCGGTTCCACTACGCGGCAGCTGATGGTAAATGGAAACAAATCGGGGAGGTGCAAGATGGTAAATTCCTCAGCACCAAAGTTGCAGGTGGATTCATCGGTGCCCTCTTTGGCTTGTATGCCACCTCTTCAGGTACGCCTTCAACAAACCAGGCGCTGTTCCGAACACTTGAATATACAGGTAACGACCTGATCTATAAATAACAACAAGGCACGTCTATAAAGGACATTAAAAAAGAAAAACTCCTATTCTGATGATTCATAATCAAAGGAATAGGGGTTTTTTAATTAAGGCGCAGCTTACTATTTCTTGCTGTAAGGATCAATCATTTCGATCTTTCCATTTGCATCATGTTTCAGCTCAGTGACTTTCACGTTCCTCAGGTGTGTCTTGCCACCTGAAACTTCTGTATCGTGGTAAAACAACAACCATTTTCCATTTTGTTCAACAATAGAGTGGTGGGTTGTCCAGCCTACAACAGGCTTCATAAAGGCACCCTGGTAAGTGAACGGTCCGTATGGACTATCGCCAATGCCGTACGCCAGAAAATGCGTGTCACCAGTGGAGTAGCTGAAGTAATACTTACCATTGTATTTATGTACCCAGGCCGCTTCAAAGAAACGTCTGTCATGATCACCCGTTAGCATCGGTTTACCATCCTTGTCAACCACCACAACATCTTTCGGTGCCTCCGCAAATTCCTTCATGTTCGGACTAAGCTTCGCGATTTTAGCATTTAGAGATGGAAGTTTATCATCTTCCAGATCGGTTTTTGAGCCATTGGCATCATACTTCCCATCTTTCCAGCGCTGCAGCTGGCCACCCCAGATGCCACCGAAATACATATATGAATTGCCATCCGTATCCGTAAATACTGCAGGGTCTATACTATAACTCCCTTCAATTGGTTTAGGCTCCGGTTTAAACGGTCCTGTGGGTGACTTTGATGTTGCAACCCCGATTCTGAATACATCCTGTTTGTCTTTAACCGGGAAGTACAGAAAATACGTACCATCCTTGAATGCCGCGTCTGGCGCCCAAAGCTGTCGACCTGCCCATGGAATATCTTTAATGTCCAATGCCACGCCATGATCCGTTACCGCGCCACCGATGCTGTCCATAGAAAGGATGTGGTAATCTTTCATGTCAAAGTGGTCACCGTTATCATTTTCAGGCGTACCGGCATCAATATCATGTGAAGGATAGATGTAGATTTTGCCGTTGAAGACATGTGCTGATGGGTCGGCGGTGTAAATATCAGTCACCAGGGGCTTAGAGATGGCCCCTTTAAATGCACCGTCTGCTTCTTTTTCCGCTTCCTGCTTGGCGCCGCCGCTGCATGCTGCAAGCAGCAAAGGGAAAGAAAGCAGAAGTGCCAGTTCTTTTTTCGTCAGTTTGTTCATATTTGGTTGTTTTAAATTTTACAATGCATTCAGGATGCCATGTTCCAGGCCCCGAAGTTCTGCGAGTCCCTTTAACCGGCCGATTGCCGAATAGCCAGGATAGGTTTGTTTTTGCAGATCATCCAGCATCTGGTGTCCGTGGTCCGGCCGCATGGTGAGGCTATTGCCGGTTTCCTGCATCACCTGAACCAGCTTTTTCACCACGGCATACATATCCACATCACCATCCAGGTGATTGGCTTCAAAGAAGTTGCCCGCAGCGTCACGCTTTACATTCCGGAGGTGTACGAAATGGATGCGTTCCCCATGTTTGTCAATGATGTCCGTAAGATCATTATCTGCGCGTACCCCTAAAGATCCGGTACAATAGCATAGGCCATTCGCAGTAGAAGGATAAGCTTCCAGCAGGAAGTCCAGATCCGCAGCAGTACTCACAATCCTTGGCAAACCAAGAATGGAATATGGCGGATCATCCGGATGGATCGCCATCTTCAGCCCGGCGGCTTCTGCCGTTGGAAGCACAGCCTGTAAGAAATCCTTTAGGTTGTTTTTGAGCGCCGCTGCGTCAATGTGTGCATAGGTACCCAACGTACTCAGGATGAACTCGGGGGTGAAGGGTACATCCGAGCCTGGAAGCCCCAACATGGTATTCTTGAATAAAGCCGCTCTTGCGTCGCTGTCCATTGCCTCAAAATGCGCGCTTGCACGCGCTACTTCTGCAGGACTGTAATCTTGCTCGGCGCCGGGGCGCTGCAGTAAAAACAAATCAAATGCTACAAAGGCGAGTCGCTCGAAGCGCAGGGCTTTGCTGCCCTCGGGAAGCTCATAGCTTACTTCTGTGCGCATCCAGTCCAGGATCGGCATAAAATTATAGGTAATCACCTTGATGCCACAGGCGCCCAGGTTCTTCAGGCTCTCCTGGTAGTTCGCAATCAGCCTCGGCCAGTCCGGACTTTTGGTCTTAATGCCTTCATGTACGGGTAGGCTTTCCACAACGGTCCATTCCATGCCGGCATCAGCAATCTGCTGCTGCCGCAAGCGAATTTCTTCAACCGGCCAAACCTCGCCAACCGGAATGTGATGCAGGGCCGTAACGACACCTGTACAACCTGCCTGGCGCAAGTCCGAAAGCTTTACAATATCATTCGGCCCGTACCAGCGCATGCTTTGTGTAAACTGTATTTTCTGCTTCATCGCATTGCCCTTATGTCTAAAATCCTATGGAGTTCCCACCGTCAACCGGTAGGATGGTGCCTGTAATGTATTTTGCGGCATCACTGCTCAGGTATAATGCGGTATCGGCGACGTCTTCCGGCAGTCCCAGATGCCCCATCGGGGTTCTCGAGAGTACCTTGTTCTTCCGTTCCGGATCATTGTCCAGCGCCTTGGAAGACATCGCTGTCTTAATGAACCCAGGCGCAATGCAATTCACGCGAATGCCCAGTGGCGATAGTTCAACAGCCATAGCCTTGGTCATGCCTTCAATGGCCGACTTTGCCGCGGTGTAAGCAATAACTTTTGGAATACCATATTGTGCGGCCATCGAACTGATGTTTACAATGGCGCCCTGACCTTGTTTCACCATCACCTTGCTGACTTCGCGGCTGATGGCAAATACCGACAGCACATTCGTCTGGATAATGTTGTAGAAATCCTGATCGGTAACTTCCAGAAAATCCTTTTTCATATTTATACCGGCATTGTTGATCAGGATATCGATCTGGCCGAAGGTATTTACGATTTCTGCTATGCAGGCTGGAATCGCATCCAGCTTTTGCAGATCCAGGACCTTGTAGCTGCACAGCTCGCCAAGTGTCGCTGCCGTTGCCTTTAATGCTGCTTCGTTCCGGCCGATCATCACTGTACGGATGCCCGCTGCCACGAATTTCGTGCTCATCGCAAGTCCCAGTCCGGCTGCACCACCGGTCACTATTGCTAGTTTTGTTTTCATGTACTATAGGTTGGTTGTAGGCTTTTTTAAGGTAGAGCCGCGCACAACGAGTTGCGACTTCAGTATAATAGACTTCGTCAGGTCGTTGTCCGACTTATGTTCAATCAAATTGATCAGCTGCCTCGCAGCGGTTCTGCCCATTTCTTCTCCGGGATAATTGATGGTGGTAATCATGGGGTCGGAGAGGCGGGAGATGATTTCATTGTTGAAACCCGCAACGGCGATGTCCTGCGGAATGTGCAGTCCGGCATCCTTGAAAACCTTCATACAAATGGCGGCCGACATGTCGTTAGACACGAACAGGGCATCGGGACGGTTCTTCATTTTCAGGATCTTTTCTGCTGCGGCTGCGGAAGCATCTTCCGTAAGCTCCGTTTCCAGCACCAGTTCTTCATCGTAAGGGATCTGGAATTCCGCTAAAGCACGTTGGTAGCCCGCCTTACGTTCCTGGTAAACGTTACGCATCAAACTTCCGGTCAGGTGTACAATGCGGCGGCAGCCTTGTTCAATTAAGTGGCGGGTGATGTCGTAACCGGCTCTGCTGTTGTTGATCATCACTTTGTTGAAGTCATCATCCTCAAAAACACGGTCTACAAAGACAAGTGGCAGGTTATGGCGACTATATTCCTGGAAGTGGTCCAGGTTGCGCGTATTTGCAGCAAGGTTAACAATCAGGCCATCCACACGGTTGTTCAGCATGGCTCTGGCATATTTGATCTCATTTGCTTCCAGTTCCAGCGACTGGCTAATCAGCATGTCATAGCCGGCGCTGTTGATTTCCTTTTCAATGCCGGCAAGCATGGAAGATATAAAGTAACTATTCAGGCGCGGCACAATCACGCCAATCATGTTGCTGCGTTGTTTCCTTAAGTTGCTGGCGAATGTGTTAAATCGGTAACCCATTTCCGCAGCAGCAGCCATAATGCGCTTTCTCGTCTTTTCGTTTACCGCGGGATTGTCTTGTAAACCTCTGCTAATTGTTGATGGCGCTAGTTTTAGTCGCTCAGCAATGTCGTATATGGTTACAATTTTTCGGGTGCTCATTCGGGATGGTATTGGTTAATAGCACTAAAGTAAACAAATTATTAAAGAATGCAATCCATTGCATTCTTTAATAATCATCCCAGTGGGGTAGGCCCGGTATATTTAAGAACGCTGTGTAGACTTCCGCACGATAAGCTTTGGTTTTATGCTCATGATCTTTGGTTCGATATGTAAATCAGCAACTTCCATCTCCTGAAAGAAAAGGTTGCCGATCGTTTTGCCCATACTGAAGCTATACTGGTCTATGGTGGTGATGGAAGGACTGGTAATTTCTGTAAAGGGTTCGTTGGAATAGCCGCAGATGCCAAGTTGTTCTGGTACGCTGATCCCCATCTGGGTGGCAACTTCCAGTACGCCCAACGCGGAAAAGTCTGATGTAGAAGCAAATATCGCATCCGGTGGGTTCTTCATGCCCAGCAACTTGCGGGTTGCTTCCGCACTGAGCTCCTTGGTCCAGGCATTCTCACACATCAACTCCTCCAATATCGGCAAGCCGTGTTTCCGCAACGCACTCAGGTAACCTTCCTTACGCTGCCTGAAAATATCCAGATTCTGCGGGCCTTCAAGCAACGCGATGCGCTGATACCCTTGTTGTATCAGATGGCTAACCGCTTCGCTGGAAGCACGTTCATTGTCGTTAATGACTTTAAAAGTCTCCAGCTCATCCACTACCCGGTCAAATTGGATCAGGCGGATCCGATGATCCAGCACTTGCTGCAGGTGTTCATGCCCGCCGGGTTCAGCAGCAATGGAAATGACAATGCAGTTTACATGCTGATTGATCAATGCGTTTACACAGTCGACCTCCCGGGCATGCAACTCGTTGGACTGGCAGATGATCAGATTATAACCTTTATTGTAGGTGATGTCTTCCATCCCTGCAATGATGTTGGAGAAATACCCCTGATTGATGCGGGGAACAACCACGCCAATGGTGCGGTTACTACCCTTTCTCAGGTTCGAAGCCATAACGTTTTGCTGATAATTCATCTCCGCTGCGGTTTTCAAAATCAGCGCCTTCGTTGCAGGATTCACCTTAGAACTGTTGCTAAGGGCCCTGGACACAGAAGAGGCAGCGATATTCAGCTTCTTTGCAATGTCGTATATGGTTGTTCTTTTTTGCGGGGTCTTCATATTTACAAAAATGCAGATTATTTTTTGGCAATCGATTGCCAACTTAAAATATTAAATACTAAATTCGTTTCTCTGTAACCAAGATAAACTAAACGGGGTCAATCCTTAGCAAATATGTTATTATTAGGAATCGATATAGGCACTTCGTCCATTAAAGTGTCGGTGGTGGATGCAAACACGCAGCAAGTCATCATCTCCGGACAATACCCCGAACAAGAAAGCGACATCATTGCCAAACAACCCGGCTGGGCAGAACAGTCCCCGGAGATGTGGTGGGCGCATGTGCAACAGGCATTCAACCTTTGCAAGAAAAATGCAACTTTCAATCCACAGGACATCACCTCCATCGGTATCGCTTATCAGATGCACGGTCTGGTGCTGGTCGACAAAGACCAGCAGGTACTGCGCGATAGCATCATCTGGTGCGACAGTCGCGCTGTAGAGATCGGGAATGACGCTTTCGAAAAGTTAGGGCATGAGTTCTGCCTTTCGCACCTGCTGAATTCTCCGGGCAACTTCACCGCATCCAAACTGGCCTGGGTAAAGCAACAGGAGCCAGCGGTATATGCACGCATTCACAAGATGATGCTACCGGGCGACTTTATCGCCATGAAGTTAACCAATGAGATCACCACAAGTATTTCCGCATTATCAGAAGCCATCCTTTGGGACTTTCAAACGAACACCGTTTCTGCGGAGCTTATGGAATTGTATGGCATAGATGCTGCGCTGATCCCGGAAATCAAACCCGTGTTCTCGGATCATGGTCGTGTGAGCGCCGAAGTGGCAGCACTGATGGGCCTGAAAGCAGGTACGGTGGTTTCCTATAAATCCGGCGACCAGCCAAACAACGCTTTATCGCTTAACGTACTCCAACCTGGTGAGGTTGCTGCAACGGCGGGCACCTCCGGTGTGATTTATGGCGTCAGCGATCAGCTAACCTACGATCCACAGTCGCGCGTAAACACGTTCGCCCATGTGAACCATACTGCGGAAGCGCAACGCCTGGGTGTGTTGCTCTGCATCAATGGCACCGGCAGCTTAAACCGATGGACGAAAAACCTGTTCGGCGCCGCGATCAACTATGCACAGATGAATGACGAAGCCGCAAAAACGCCTGTTGGCGCTGCAGGCATCCGCATTCTGCCGTTTGGAAATGGCGCAGAACGCATGCTGAACAACAAGATTGTTGGTGTGCATCTGCATGATATCGACCTCAACCTGCATCATCAGGGACACATCTTCCGCGCCGTGCAGGAAGGCATTGCCTATTCTTTCCGCTACGGGCTGGACATCATGCGCAGCAATGGTCTGCACCCAAGCGTCATCCGTGCAGGAAAGGCAAACCTATTCTTAAGTCCGCTGTTCCTGGAAGCTTTCGTAAATGCTACCGGCGTACCGGTAGAACTATATCAAAATGATGGTAGCGTAGGGGCGGCCCTGGGTTCCGGCATTGGCGCGGGTACATTCAGCACCGCTGCAGAAGCGTTCGAGAACATCAAACCACTGCAACTGGTAACACCAACGAATACAGCAGCCTACGAGCCGGTTTATCAAAGCTGGCTGGGCTATTTAAATAAACAAAACTAATCTAAGCACAATAAAATTATGGGAAATGTAATTACTGGAGAAAAGGAATTCTTCAAAGGAATTGAACAAGTTAAATATGAAGGGTTGGAGTCAGATAATCCACTGGCGTTCCGCTGGTATGACGAAAACCGTATCGTTGCGGGTAAAACGATGAAGGACCATCTTCGTTTTGCTGGCGCTTACTGGCACTCTTTCGTTGCCACAGGTGGCGATCCATTTGGTGAAGCCACCATCAATCACCCCTGGGATGAAAAAGCAGACGCTGTGGAACGCGCAAAAGATAAAATGGATGCTGCATTTGAGTTCCTGACCAAAATGAACCTGCCATATTACTGCTTCCACGATGTGGATGTGGTGGATTTTACCAACGACGTACTTGAAAATGAAAGACGTCTGCAAACGCTTGTGGAATATGCAAAGCAAAAGCAAGCGGAAAGTGGTGTGAAACTACTTTGGGGAACGGCCAACTTGTTCTCGCACCGCAGATACATGAATGGTGCTTCTACCAACCCGAACTTCCATGTGTTGGCACACGGTGCTGCCCAGGTGAAATCTGCATTGGACGCAACCATCGCGTTAGGTGGTGAAAACTATGTATTCTGGGGCGGTCGTGAAGGTTACATGAGCCTGTTGAACACGAACATGAAACGTGAGCAGGAGCATTTAGCGAAATTCCTGCATGCTTCGAAAGACTATGCGCGCGCACAGGGTTTCAAAGGAACGTTCTTTATTGAGCCGAAACCATGTGAGCCAACTAAACATCAGTACGACTATGACGCGGCAACGGTAATCAGCTTCCTACGTCAGTACGACCTTATGGGTGATTTCAAACTGAACCTGGAAGTGAACCACGCAACTTTAGCCGGACATACTTTCCAGCATGAAGTGCAGGTTGCTGCAGATGCAGGCTTATTAGGTTCCATGGATGCAAACCGTGGTGATGTTCAAAACGGATGGGATACCGATCAGTTCCCGAACAACATCAATGAAGTAACAGAGGCGATGTTGATCGTACTTGAAAATAACGGACTGCAAGGTGGCGGTATTAACTTCGACGCGAAAATCCGCAGAAACTCTACTGATGCTGCAGATTTATTCTATGCACATATCGGTGGAATGGATACTTTTGCACGTGCCCTGGTTACTGCAGACGCGATTTTACAAAAATCAGATTATAAGAAAATTCGTCAGGAAAGATATGCATCTTACGACGCCGGAGCTGGAAAAGATTTCGAAGATGGTAAACTGACCCTGGAAGATCTTAGAAACTATGCGGTAGAACATGGAGAACCTGAGACAATCAGCGGCCAACAGGAACTGTTGGAAAACATTGTCAATAGGTATATTTAACCAAATATAAACTTTAAAACTACATGAATTCATTAGGAACCTACGACTACGTCGTTTTTCTTGTCTACTTTGTTATCGTAGCCTCCTACGGCTACTGGGTTTACCACAAGAAGAAATCAGATGCAGAAAACTCGAAAGACTTTTTTCTTGCTAAAGATTCATTAACCTGGTGGGCAATCGGTGCATCGCTTATTGCTTCCAACATTTCCGCAGAACAGTTTATCGGTATGAGTGGCTCCGGCTTCACCATGGGACTTGCAATTGCAACCTATGAGTGGATGGCTGCCGTAACGCTGATCATTGTCGCGGTCTTCTTTATCCCGGTTTACCTCAAGAATAAGATCTATACCATGCCGCAGTTCCTGGGGCAGCGGTATAACAGCACCGTAGCCATGATCATGGCGATCTTCTGGCTGCTGCTGTACGTGGTCGTTAACCTTACCTCCATCCTTTACCTGGGCGCATTGGCCATCAACAGCGTATCCGGGATAAACATCACCGCGTGTATGTATATCCTGTCGATTTTCGCGGTGCTGATCACCCTGGGCGGTATGAAGGTAATCGGGTACACCGATGTAATTCAGGTATTCTTTTTAATCCTGGGTGGTTTGGCAACAACCTACCTGGCACTGGAACTTGTTGCTACGCACTTCGGTAGCTCAGGTGTTGCAAACGGCATGAAACTCATTACCGAGAAGGCCTCAGATCACTTCCATATGATCTTTAAACAGGAGAATCCAAACTACATGGACCTTCCGGGACTAACGGTACTGATCGGTGGTATGTGGATCGTAAACCTGAACTATTGGGGCTGTAACCAGTACATTACGCAACGTGCACTTGGTGCGGATCTTCAAACCGCGAGAAGTGGTTTGTTATTCGCTGCAGTGCTTAAACTGTTGATGCCGCTGATCGTTGTGGTACCTGGTATTGCGGCTTACGTGCTGTACAAGGAAGGTTATGGCGACTTTCAGAATGCCATGCAGAAGGGTGGTTCACTAAATGCCGACTCTGCATATCCGGTATTGCTGAACCTGTTACCTGAAGGACTTAAAGGCGTTTCTTTTGCTGCATTAGCTGCTGCGATTGTCGCTTCCCTGGCTGGAAAGGCAAACAGTATTGCAACCATCTTTACACTGGATGTTTACAAGAAAGTCATCAACAAGAATGCAGATGAAAACAGACAGGTTGTTGTTGGCCGTATCACGGTAATTGCAGCAATGGTTATCGCCATTGTTATTGCACCACACCTGGGTATGGATAAAAAAGGTGGTTTCCAGTTCATTCAGGAATACACCGGATTTGTATCCCCAGGTATCTTCGCGATGTTTATTCTTGGTTTCTTCTGGAAGAAAACCACATCCAATGCAGCATTGTTCGCAACTATTGGTGGGTTCCTGCTTTCTGTACTCTTCAAAGTATTGCCGAAGTTTGCAAACCTGGAATGGTTAAGTCCATACGGCTTCTCGAAGCTGGTAACACAGGAAGATGGTAGCAGGCTTTACGAAATTCCATTCCTGGATCGTATGGGCTTTGTATTCCTGATCAGTGTAATCGTGATGTGGGTCATCAGTACCATTGAAGGGCGTAAAGGTGCAAACCCGAAGGGTCTGGAGATCGACAGCAGTATGTTCAAAACCACCAACAGCTTTGCTGCAGGTGCATTGATCGTATTGGGTATCATTGTGGCCCTTTATACCGTTTTCTGGTAGTCGATTAAACAATATCATATAAGCCGCGCTGACTCTGGTCAGCGCGGTTTTTTTATGCGCTATAAATGGTAAAAAGCTTGTGGAAGAACCCACATTGACGAAGTATTTTGGCCGGCTTTCGTTCGCCTATTGTTCGCCTTTCGTTCGCCTATGCTTCGCCTCCAGCCGAAGGAAAGGCGAACAATAGGCGCCTGAGGTCCGGTTAGTTAACGAATTGGTTTAGTTTCCCTTCAGGAAGGATTTAGGGTGCAACTGCAGGGTTGTGGGGAGCCTAAAGGATGGCGGGATGCGCTTAGTCGCTGTAAATAATTGAGAAATAAATGGTATAACTTAATTTTTGCAATCGAATGATTAAATATTTGGAGGTTATAATTAAAATATTAATTTTGTTACAACCAAATATATCCTTATGCCTAAACCTTTACCTACCTCAACTCAGCTGACCGGTCACCACGAACCACGTGTACCGCATCAGCGCATCAAAAAGTACAAAGTCTGTCACTTATTTACGACCAATATTCCTTTTCGAGTCTAAAGCAGCACCATTTACTGGAAATACTGATTTTGTTTCCGCACAACTGCTAACCGCGCTTGTCCGGGAAGTTTCCCTATATCCATAATTTTCGCTGCTCATTTCCGGTAGATGCCTCATAAGCATACAATTAACCATATAAGTTAAACCGATAAACGATTAGACATGACTTAACCGCAAAAAAAAAAGGAGTGAATGCGCCAACACTCAACTCCTTTTTCCTCCGAAAACAGTATTCACTATTGTCAGATTTTTAACAATCAACCACAAATTTATGAAAAAAAGGGAACAGTGTGTCAACACTCTACGCTTCCGCTTTCGAAAAAACAGCGTCATGTTCCTCACGAACGTGATCTTTGTCTCCACTTTATTTGCTTGTGAACAGGCCGCTGCTGCGGCCTTTCCAAACAGTCGCTTCGCCTACGAGCGTGCCGACATTGTGGTCACGGGCCAAATCAAAGACGCCAATGGCGCCGGCATTCCCGGGGTAAGTGTTAAACTTAAAAACACCACCATCGCCACCACCACAGATGCTTCAGGTCGCTATACCATCCGGGTGCCGGAGAATGGTGTGCTGGTCTTCAGCTACGTCGGCTTTGTAACCAATGAACAGCCGGTAAATGGTCGCACCGCAATCAACGTGAACATGATGGAGGATAATGAATCCCTCTCTGAAGTCATCGTTGTGGGTTATGGTACACAGAAAAAAGCGGTTGTTTCTGGTGCGGTTACGGCAGTAAAAGGTGCGGAGCTCGCCAAAACCCCGACAGCCAACTTATCGAACTCCCTGGCAGGGCGACTACCAGGTGTAACGGCCGTTCAGGCCAGTGGTGAACCCGGATACGATGGTTCTGCCATCCGAATCCGTGGGGTAAACTCCCTGGGAAATAATAATGCGCTGATCGTTATTGATGGGGTTCCAAACCGGGCTGGTGGTCTGGAAAGGATCAATCCCAATGACATTGAAAGCGTTTCGGTGTTGAAAGATGCTTCCGCGGCCATCTACGGATCCCGTGCAGCAAACGGGGTAATCCTGATCACCACCAAACAAGGGCAAAGTGGTAAACCACAGGTGTCGTACGATTTCGGCTACGGACTACAGCAGCCGGTACGTACACCGAAAATGTCCAGCTCCACGCAGTATGCAGAAATCCTGAACGAGCTGAACATCTTCGGGTCTGACCTGCCGGTAGATCAGTGGTCGGCAGCTTGGGACGCCTTTAAAACGACCGGCTCTTACGTTCGACCGGACAATGGCAATACTTTAAATGCAGCTTACCGCCCGGATGAAATCCAGAAGCTTGGGGATGGATCCGATCCTTTGCGGTATCCAAATACCGACTGGTACGGCACGACCTTAAGAACCTGGTCACCGCAACAACGCCATAATATACAGGTAAACGGTGGTTCCGAAAACACCAAGTACCTCGTTTCGATGGGCTATTTGGATCAGGATGGTTATTATAAAAAATCCGCGACAGGGTATCAACAATATGATTTCAGGATCAACCTGGAATCCAAGTTTAACGACTATGTAACCGCAACGCTGGGCATTACTGGCCGGGAGGAAATGCGAAACTTCCCTACGGTAGGGGCGGGTGATATCTTCCGGATGCTGATGCGTGGTAAACCAACAGAAATTGAGGTCTGGCCAAACGGTTTGCCGGGTCGTGATATCGAATTTGGATACAACCCTTATGTAATTGCGACAGACCTTACGGGCTATGATCGCGACCGCCGTGATTACTTCCAGTCTACCGGGCGTTTGGAGATTAAAATTCCAGGGGTCGAAGGCCTGCGCGTGACCACTACGGCTTCAATCGATAAGTTCTTTGGAAAACGTAAGCGCTGGCAAACCCCATGGACGCTATACGATTGGGATAAAAAGACCTTCGAAGCAGATGGCGTAACGCCGGTACTGGTTGGGTCAGTCCGCTCAGAGCGTACCGATCCGAGCTTGCAGGAATATGCCGGGGATCAGCTGGCCATCAACCTGATGGGTATGATCAACTACGATAAGAAGATCAACGACCATCAGTTTAATTTAATGGCGGGTGTGACACGTGAGAAGGTAGATAATAGTGGGTTTTCAGCGTTCCGCAGGTACTTCCTTTCTACCGCATTGCAGGAACTTGTTGGCGGTAGCGATAAGGAGCAGGCCATCAGCAATCCAGCGGATGAACCGTACAACCTGTATCGCAGGGCGAGGTTAAGCTACTTCGGCCGTGTGGGCTACAACTACAAAGAGAAGTACCTTGCGGAATTCCTGTGGCGTGCGGATGGTTCGTACATCTTCCCGGAAGATAAACGTTTCGGGTTCTTCCCGGGTGTGTCCGTGGGCTGGCGTATTTCAGAGGAGTCATTCTTTAAAAACAATGTCTCCTTCGTGAACAACCTGAAAATTCGTGGATCCTGGGGACAAATGGGTGCTGAAGCCTACTTCGGTAATGCACTCGCCGAGTACCAGTACCTGAGTACCATGGGCTTCGGGAATTATGTGATCAATGATCAGCTGACACAAACGCTTTTCGAAAATCGTGTGCCTAACCTGGACTTCGGATGGGAAGTTGCCAACAATGCCAACATCGGTTTGGATGCATCCTTCCTGAACAACAAGCTGACTTTGGAACTTGATGGTTTTTATAATAAACGTACGAACATCCTGATCTCCAGAGGTAACTCCATCCCGGGTAGTTCGGGTATTACCGACAAATTGCCGCCGGTGAACCTGGGTAAGGTGGATAACAAAGGTTACGAGTTTAAGCTGAGTTATGCGGATCAGGCTGGCGACTTTGGCTACATGGTTAGTGTGAATGGTGGTTACTCCAAAAACAAGATCGTGTTTTGGGATGAGACACCAGGTGCACCGGAATGGCAACGTTCTACGGGTATGCCAACCGGAACAGGGCTGGCTTATGAGTACACTGGCGTGTTCAGGGATCAGGCAGAGATTAATGCCAATCAGATTGATTATACCGGATTAACAAACAGGTTGCTGCCAGGCGATATGAAGTTCCGCGATGTGAACGGTGATGGCAAGATCAATGGTGATGACCAGATCAGATTGGATAAAACCAATGTGCCAAGGTTTACCGGTGGTTTGAACATTAACCTGACCTACAAAAACTTCGACTTCTCAGCATTGATTCAAGGTGCAACGGGCGGCGTACAGATTGTGGGCTTAACCGAATCGGGAGACATTGGTAACTTCCTGGAATGGTCTTACATCAATCGTTGGAGCATCGACAATCCGAGCAGTGAGTTTCCGAGGCTGTCTAACCGTGGACAAACCTATTATACCGATACCAACAATGCAGCGCAGAATACTTACTGGATCCGGAGCAATAACTATGTAAGGTTGAAAAACGTGGAGCTGGGTTATTCCCTGAATCCGGAGTTCAGCAAACGTATAGGCTTACGCTCCCTGCGCTTTTATGCAAATGGTTTGAACCTGTTTACCCTGGATAAGATCAAAATCTGGGATCCGGAATCTACCAACTCCAGTGCGCAGTATTATCCACAGGCACGGGTGATCAATGCAGGTATAAAAGCAGGATTTTAGACATAAATGGGAACCGTTAAAAATTTAAATATGAAACCGATATACAGAAATAAATATTTATACGCACTGGCGATACTTGCAACAGTAACGTTGAGTTGCAAAAAAGACTTCCTGGCGGTGGAGCCACCAAATCAGATCTCGGCAGAGCTGGTCTGGCAGGATGCCGCACTTGCACAAGGCTTTGTAACGGAGATTTACAATGGCCTGGATGTAGGTGGATTTGATGAACAGATGTTGTCCTCCCTTTCGGATGAGTCCATGTTCACGCACCCGAACCGGGGTATTGACCTGATCAATGCCGGTACCATTAACCCTACGACTTTAGGCTGGGTGGATGAAACTTATGGCTATAACCAGATGTATAATCGCATCCGTTCTTGTAACATTGTTATTGAAAGATTGGAAGGTGGGGAGAATGGAATTGCCGATCAAAACATTAAAGACAAGCTTCTTGGTGAAGCGTATTTCTTGCGGGGCTACTTCTATCAGCAACTGCTTCGGTACTATGGAAGTGTGCCGCTGATTACGAAAAGTTATGCGTTGAATGACGATTTTCAGGTAAAAAGGGCCACTTATGAGGAGTGTGTTACGGCAATCCTTGCAGATTGTGAGAAGGCAATTACGCTTCTGAATGGTCGTACCATGGAAAAAGGACGTACCACATCCATGGCGGCAATGGCTTTGAAATCGCGCGTTTTGCTTTATGCAGCCAGTGATTTACACGACATCCCGACTGCAAAAACGAAGTCGTCCGTGATTGCCGGTTTTGCAAATCCAGAGTTTCTTGGCTATCTTTCAGGTGACCGAACCGCTCGGTGGACCGCAGCGCAAGCTGCTGCAAAGGCCATTCTTGATGCAGGTGCAGGCTATAAATTAAACCTTACGGCACCAGTAACACCGGAAGAAGGACGAATGAATTACAAGAGCATAGCAATGGGTGGTGGCAGCAAGGCACCGGGGGTTGATGCTTCGGCAGCAAGCGAGCTGATCTTTGCCCGCTATTTTATTGACCGTAGTGACATGCGTTATGGCCGTGCAAATGGACCGAACGGCTACCACAACTGGGCAGGAAATACGCCTATCGGTTTGCTTGTGGATGATTACGAAATGCAGGATGGTACGCCATTCAGCTGGAGCAACGCTGCGCAAAAGGCATCGCCTTACGTAAATCGTGATCCACGCTTCTATGCTACCATTTTATATGATGGTGCAAACTGGAAGCCGAGAAATCTGGTATCCGGCAATGTTGATCCGGCGAATCAGATTCAGACTGGTGAGTACGACCTGCAGGAAGGTTCCAGTGTAATCACCTTTAAAGGTCTGGATACCCGTGGCAGCTCCATTGAGAACTGGAATGGTAGCTGGACCGGCTACTATACCCACAAGTTTATTGATCCGGATCCGAACATCATTGAGGCTTCCAATCCGCAGTTTGTGCCATGGCCTTTCTTCCGCTATACGGAAGCCGTGTTCAACTACGTGGAAGCGAGCATTGAGCTTGGTCAGGAAAGCGAAGCACGTTTATGGCTCAACAGAATCCGCTTCCGCTCGGGCATGCCAGCAATAACCGCGACCGGAGATGCTTTAAAAGAAGCTTACCGCCATGAGCGCCGCATAGAAATGGTGTACGAAGAGCAGCGCTATCACGATGCACGCCGTTGGATGATTGCACCGCAAACCTTAGGTCGTAAAACAACCTACATTAAGGTTACCGGTAAATTTAAACCTGGCAAAACGCTGTCTTCGCCATACCGCTATGACCCTGAGATTTACAACTACACTTATACGCCGACGACAGAGACCGCCCAGGAGAACCGCAAATGGGAGGATAAGATCTACTTCAGACCATTTAGTCGCGACGAGATTAATAGAAACAATCAACTGATACAAAACCCCGGATATTAGATCCGCTTACTTAGCCGATGAGAAAAAGAATTTTTGGTGTATTAACATTTATGTGGGCTTCCACTTTCTGCTTCGCACAGCAGAAAGGGAAGCCTTACGTGCAAGAGATCAATGGTACAAAGCTGTCCTTTTCCATGCAGCCGGTGCCTGCGGGTGCCTTTACCATGGGCAGCAATAAGGGCAAGGATGATGAGAAGCCCCCACATCAGGTAAAGATCAGTGCCTTCTGGATGAGTACCCATGAACTGACCTGGGACTTGTACGAGGCTTTCCTTTACAAGGACTACGAAACCACCCATAGTGTTGGTGCCGTACCGGCGAATGTGGATGCGGTAACCCGTCCAACTAAACCCTATCTGGACATGACCTTCGGTATGGGCAAGGAGAATCATCCGGCATTGGCGATGACGCACTACAATGCTATACAATACTGCAAATGGCTATATGCACGGACCGGCGTATTCTATCGCCTGCCTACAGAAGCGGAGTGGGAGTATGCTTGTCGCGCAGGCAGCACCACTGAATATGCCTTTGGGGATGATGTGCAAGCATTGGGTGAGTATGCCTGGTATAAGGACAACAGTGGCGGCAAATCGCAGCAGGTGGGTAAGAAGAAACCCAACAAGTGGGGGATCTACGATCTGTATGGAAACGTAGCGGAATGGACGTATGACCAGTATCAGGCGGATTATTATGCCGGTGTGAAGAATGGGCAACAGGACCCAGTGAATGTGCCGGATAAACTGTATTCGCATGTGATCAGGGGCGGTTCCTATGAAGATCCGGCAAACGACCTGCGTTCTGCGGCAAGGCTTGCTTCTGACCCGGCATGGAAGCAGATTGATCCACAGATTCCAAAGAGCAACTGGTGGTTCCCGGAAGCGCCATTCATCGGCATGCGACTGGTACGGCCAGCGGTACCACCCTCAGCAGCGGAGATTGAAAAGTACTATGATACACCCGTAATTCCAGATTATTAAAACTAAAAACCAAAATATAAACAGAATGGAAAATGAAAAACTATCTGCGCCGCGCAGGGACTTTCTAAAGGCCGGTGCTTTACTTACAGGCGGCTTACTGCTTGACCAGTTTGCATTTGCTGCAGGACACTCCGGTGTAGATGATACGATAAAGATTGCTTTGATTGGCTGTGGTGACCGTGGTACGGGTGCTGCTTTTCAGGCCCTGACTACGAAATCTAACCTGAAGCTGGTGGCTATGGCTGATGCTTTTCAGGACAGGATGGATCAGAGCTACAAGCTGCTGAGTGATAAATTCAAAGAGAAGGTAGATGTGCCTGCGGACCGTCGCTTTGTGGGTTTCGATGGCTATAAAAAAGCGATCGCCCTGGCGGATGTTGTGCTGTTGGCTACGCCTCCGGGCTTCCGCCCGATGCATTTTGAGGAAGCGGTAGATAAGGGTAAACATGTGTTCATGGAGAAACCTGTTGCCGTAGATTCACCAGGGATCCGCAAGGTGCTTGCCGCTGCGGAAATTGCCAAGAAAAAGAAATTGAACGTGGTTGTGGGACTGCAACGCCGTTACCAGACGAACTACCGGGAAACGATGAAACGCATTCAGGATGGTGCCATTGGCGACATTGTAGGCGGACAGGTTTACTGGAACAGTGGTGGGGTATGGGTGAAGAAACGTCAGCCACAACAAACAGAAATGGAATACCAGATGCGCAACTGGTACTACTTCAACTGGCTTTGCGGAGATCACATTGTGGAGCAACACGTACACAACATTGATATTGCGAACTGGGCGAAGAATGCTTACCCGACCTCTATTCAGGGTACTGGCAGTCGCGCATGGAGAACGGGCAAAGATTACGGAGAGATTTACGATAACCATGCTGTGGAACTTACCTATGCGGATGGTGCGGTGATCTATAGCCAGTGCCGCCACTTTGAAGGTACCTCGAACCGGGTGGATGAAACTTTTCAGGGTACCAAGGGTAGGACTTACCTGTCGGCCAACAACCAGGGGATCCTTTGGGATCATACCGGTAAAGAGCTATTCAGTCACCCGACCAAGGGTAATGCAAATCCATACCAGACGGAACATGATGAGCTGTTTGCGGCGATCAGTAAAGGTGAATACAAATTCAGCGATGCCGAACGTGGTGCGAAGAGCTGTTTAACAGCGATCATGGGGCGTTATGCGACGTATTCAGGGCAGACCATTAAATGGGATGAGGCACTGAACGCAAACAACAGCTTGTTCCCGGAACAATTGGCCTGGGATGCAAAACCAAGACTGCTGCCGGATGAGAATGGCTTATACCCGATTCCAACACCTGGTAAAACAAAAGTGATCTAAGGAATATACGTGCTCATTTACAGATCAGCCATCATTTGTATTTTATTGCTGTTCCCCTTTCTGTTTAAGTCAGGGGAACAGCGATTGTACAGCATCCATGGTTATGCCCAGGGTACAGATTACAATCTGCGGTATTATTCGGATGCGGAAAGGGTAAAGAAAGCTGACGTCGACAGTTTGCTTGCGCAGGTTGATGCTTTAATGTCTTTATACAAGCCAGATTCACAGATCAACCAGTTTAACAAGTCTGAAAAGGGTTTGCCGATAGATGCGCATTTCCTTAGTGTAATGCTAAAATCGTTTGAGGTTTACAAAGCTTCGGAAGGGCGATTTGACGTTACTGTAGCACCGCTGGTGCAGCTTTGGGGTTTTGGGCCGGAAAGGGTACAGCAATTTCCAGACAGCAGCACGGTGAAGGAAACTTTAGCGCGTGTTGGCATGTGGCAGCTGGAGCTGGATGGTGATGTGCTCTACAAGAAGCATCCGGGGGTTACGATAGACCTGAACGGCATTGCGCAGGGTTTCAGCGTTGACGTTATTGCGAATTATCTGTTGGCCTCTGGTATTAAATCTTACATGGTTGAGATTGGCGGTGAGGTGGTTGTACATGGTGCGAAGCCGGATGGCACAGGTTTCCGGATTGGCATTGAAGGTCCTTCACCGGAAGGAAGTGCTGCAGTTGCTAAAGCAGCGCCTTTCCGGCACATTCTGGAGTTAAAAGAAGGCGCTGTGACCAGTTCGGGAACTTTCAATAAGTACAGGAAGTACAAGGAAGGGCGGATCAGCCATCTGATTGACCCGAAGACGGGTTATCCTTTGAAGTCGCCGATGATCAGTGTAACGGTTTATGCCGGAGATGCTTTAACGGCAGATGGCTATGATAACGCATTGATGGCGATGGGCAGCATTGAAGAGGCGATGGCTTTTGCGGATAAGGCAAAGCTGGAAGCTTATTTTATTTACCACAGGCCGGATGGAAGTCTGGCAGATACACTTACCACCGGATTCAAAACACTGCTGGTAGATTAACAAGAACAATCATCATGAAAAGAGGAGAATTTTTAAGAAATAGCCTGCTTGCAGGCGGCACACTGATGGCAGGATCGATCTTGCCGGGTGAAGCATCGGCTGCGGTAGGTAGCACTGCGGTAGGTAGCGCTTCGGCAAATGGCGCTTTAGCGCAAAAAGGTAAGACTTTTAACCTGGATTATGCACCGCATGAGGGCATGTTCAGTAACAGTGCAGGAAAGAATTTTCTGGATCAGATCCAGTTTATGTACGATCAGGGTTTCCGCTCCATTGAAGACAACGGCTACCTGGGGCGTTCCACAGAGGAGCAGACCAAAATCGGGAACCTGCTGGCAAAGCTTGGGATGCGTATGGGTGTGTTCGTGGTTGATGGCGGCGACAACTGGAAGACATCCCTGACGACTGGTAAAAAGGAGTTCAAGGATAAGTTTGTCGATACTTGTAAGCGGTCGGTAGAAGCGGCGAAGCGCTGCAACGCGAAGTGGTTGACGGTAGTGCCGGGTTTTTATGACCGCAGGTTGCCTTACGGCATTCAAATGGCAAATGTAGTGGATGCCATGCGTGCAGGTGCGGAGATCTTTGAGCCCGCTGGGCTGATTATGGTGCTGGAAACGCTAAGTGATACGCCGGAACTGTTTCTACAGCAAACGCATGAGACGTATAACGTTTGTAAGGCGGTGAATAGTCCTTCCTGTAAGATCTTGTATGATATTTACCATATGCAGAAAACGGAGGGCAACCTGATTGTGAACATGGATCGCTGCTGGGATGAGATTGCATATATTCAGATTGGCGATAACCCAGGGCGGAAGGAGCCAACAACAGGCGAGATCCACTATAAGAATCTGTTTAAGCATATTCATGGGAAGGGTTACAAGGGCGTTATGGGTATGGAGCATGGTAATTCAAGACCGGAAGCGGCAGGCGAGCAACGCGTGATACAAGCTTATCGGGAGGTAGACCAGTTTTTGTAAAGGTTTATCAGTCTGCCTTCATAGAAGGCAGACTGATAAACTAGTGAATCTTGTTCCCTCCGTAGAATTATAAAATAGATGCCCGACATTCTTTTTAAATGCATCAATATGCTACTGGCAAATTGTTCAAAAAGTGGTGTTATATCATGTAATATGGATACCTTGTTTTAACCAATTAGTAACATTAAATAATATCGCTTAGGGAATAATGGGGTTTGGATTCAACCTGCTTTTCATTTTTGTACTTGTTCCACTGACAATTATCCTATTAATTGGATGGCTGCTTACGAGAAAGGTACTGTATGGTAAAGTTCTTGGGTTTATATGGTTGCTCATTTTTATGCTTATCGTACTCTCATTTTTAATAAATGCGATTACCGAGAAGAAAAAGCTCAGAAGGAAAGACTTTGCTGGTGAGTATATCGTGGATAGAAGCTACTTTTCAGGAAGAAATGCTAACTGGCAATATGATACTTTCAAGTTTGAAATCAAGGAAAACGATTCTTTATACTTCTACACTATGGAGGGAGGTAGGCCTGTTAAAAAGCTCGTCGGCACGATTAAGACAGTGGACATATACCCTTCCCATAGACTTATTATCAATGTAAGCGCTCCCAGATCTCATCTGATTGACAGCATCCCGACAATATACCGAGATGGCAGTAGTTTTCACCTGATCTTCAATTCTTCGAAATTTGGCAATATGTATTACAAAAAAGGCAATTGGCACCCAAGATAATCAGGAATTACTGCAATGAAACGAATAAAACTTAGTCCCATTAATTTGTTGTTCCATTACTCCTTATCTATTATTCTATTGTTTACCGGAGGTAGTTTTATTTATAAAGGGGTAACTGAGGATTTTCCTAAAGAGATGCCTTTTGAAGAACATAATCTATTATTGATAGGGACCGTAATGATCGTTGCTGGAATGTTAACGTTTAATCGGGAATTTAGGAAGTTGGAATTCTATGCCATTAGCCTTAATGGCTTTGACCCTAGCGCGGCAGCTACTTTAATTGTTGATATCCTGAAAGAAAATGCCTGGCTGATAGATGAACAAGGTAAGGACAAGATTATCGCTTCCGGTGCAAATTATGATAATCGTACAAATCGGATTTTCAGTGCTCGCAAGCTGCTTACCATTCTTATCGTAGATGATACTTTATTGCTGAATTGCCTTGTTGAGCCTCCCGGGAGCAACCAGGTTACTTTTGGAAATACCCGACGTATTGTAATTAAAGTGGTTGATGCGTTTTTATTGAAAGCATCTTAAGGCTCAATCACTAAGCTCTTATATTCCAGCATTTGTGTGAAATTCAACGGAATAATCTTGTTGTGCTCCCGGTAGTTTTAAATCTGTTTTTTATTGTTAATCTACGTGCTAGCTAACTTCGATATGCTTTTATTTGTATCAAGGTGTGTGAGCGGGATCATTCATATTGAATTGGATACAACATGATAAAGTTTAAAAGCGACGACAGGCTTTTTATTGCCACATTAACTTGGGGACTAATAATTGTAGTTTTAGGTTATGTCGCATTAAAGCACTACGAAGTCAGTTTATTTACCTGTTTTTGGCTACTACCTGGTTTGTTTTTTATTGCTATAGCATTCCTAAAAAGGGAAATCGTGATAATAGATAATGGGTTCTTAATTATTAAGAATAGGATTAACATTCTGCCAAAGCGCATTAGATTGGATGAAATTAAGAAGGTTAAAGTCTTGGAGCAGGGAAATAGTAACCTCGCAAGTAATCAAGGTCTTTTACATCTAATACTATGGGATAAAAAGTTTACCCGTCCCAAAGACATAAAGATATTTGGGGCTAACAAGGTTAAACTCTTCACGATCGATGCACGTGCAATAGATAACGCTGCGTATCTGCAGCTAATCCAAAGAATCAAGAAATGAATGGCTGTGAAAGAATTAACGACCTGCAATCAATAAGTAATCAACTTGAGAACTATACCTACTTGTCACGATGTTTCTCATCATATGCAGCAATAAGATTATTTAGCAGGCTTGTTTCGGTGGGGCCAATAATTCCTTCTTGCTGGTAGGGTACCAATACATCTATGATGAAATCATATTCCAGTTGATTTCTTATTTTTCCTCGTTTAATTACTCGAGCAAGCTTGTTCTCTCTTCGATAGTGAAGCCCTGAACTTTTTATTTGTGCCCAGAAAAAGTCGACTGTTTTTCCTGAACCTTCTTGAAAATAAGTGAACACATCGTTTTCTAAATAGCTTAGGCTCTTCGTATTCTTGTACCTTGGTTCTGGGTTTATGAGGCTATTTTTTAAGGATATGTAGGTGTTTATAGCTCGTTGGATATTGTTTTCATACCAATTTGGAGGAGGAAACAACTGGAAAGCATTTATAGCAATGTCTATAGCAGCAGTTAGCTGTATCGTTTGTTCTTCATAGCTGAATTTACGCATATCTCAATGTATGCTTATCAAAATGTATATTGTTCCATGATTCAAAGCTATTGGTCCGTTTTGAATTAAATTTATAATAAACAAGTATGACAAATATAAAATCTAAACTGATTTCCTTAACATCGGCAAAATGAATTTTGTATTACGCATAAAACACTGGCAGCTGTTCATATTGATGTTTTTACCATCAATCTTAGCAGGGATTTTCAGTTCAGAAATACTCGACACATGGCATGTACTATCCTCAATATGGGGTATTTTGATTTATCTAATATGGCTATATCAAGTCGGCATAGCTTTCAGTCAAGCCTTCAATGGTTGTTACAGCCAAGTTTGAATATACACATGTATGCTAGGAATAGGATAAACACGTTTAGCCCTAATGAAGGAAGGTTGTAATCCCCAGGTGTCTGATCAAACGAAAATATTATCCTGCTTTTCGCTGTTCGAACAGGACTGAACGGCAAATGTCTTCATACCGGCAGTAGCTACAGCATTATGTTTCATTGCTCCCCCACAGCATTAATTGATGCTCGCTTTTATGCCTAAAGCAATATTAATCCCGGGAAGCGGCGCTAAATACTTAAGAAATGAATTCTGTGGACGTGCCTCGGTATTTAACAAATTGTGGCCTTCTGTGAAGTATTCCACTCTAAAACCCCTGATTGAACTTTCATAAGCAAGTCTTGCATTCAAAAGGGTATAGGCTGGCATCGGTGGTTCAGGGTTGATGTTTTTGCCTAAGTATCGTTGCTGAAGGTAGCGATCTAACCCGATGTTTAGTGCCAGGTTTTTAACTTGAATACCACCCGAAAATCCAAACCGGCTGGTGGGCATATTGGGCATATAATCACCCTCTGCCCAGTCTCTCATTCGATCATCTGAAACATTTATATTCTGTACCAAGTCAACATAAGATGCAATTTCAAGCTTCGCTTTAGATCCTAATGCACGATTATAGCCAATCTCTGCCTCCCATCCTGTGAGCTTTGTATCTGCCTGCCGCCACTCTTTAACTAAAAAGCCACCAGAGCGAGAGATACCAGTGTGTGCAAGGTACATGTAGTTCTGGAACCTTCTCTGGTAATAGCTGAACTGCAGGTGGATTCCCTTCAAATTTATTCCCGTTGATAGCTCCCCGGTTTTGGCGGTTTCCTTTTTAAGCTTATCATCACCATTCTCTTCAAGCATGATGGCAAAGTGATTGTTCCCCGAATAAAGTTCATTTACGTCAGGTGCTCTTTCAGCATGTAAGTAAGCGGCTCGGATAAATGCAATGCTCTTCAGGTTAAGCTGCAATCCAGCGCTATATTGGTTAAGATGAAAATTCCTGTCACTCAGCTTTCCACCAGCAAGACCTCTACTGGGCGTATATCCTGGCGTTCGCCTGGCCCTTCGTTCAACAAGATCATGGCGATATCCAAGATCGAGGGCTACCGGCTTTAATGTAATTTGTTGCAGGGTAAAAAGGCCATACTCGTTACTGGAATTATCCGGTAAATAGCGCTGCTCACCACTGCCAATTAATTTCAAAGAAGCATAGTCCAGCCCACTTGTACCTTTCAAAAAGCTGCTTACTCGCTGATCTACTTCTAGCCTTGCAACTTGCCGGGTAGAAGTGAACATATTGGCCAGGTAATCACCGATGAGTTCACTATCATCTGACCACTGCATTACATAATTCATCCTAATAGATTCTATGCTGCTTTTTGAAGCACGGTACTGAGATTCCAGTAGAATGCTATTTGATGCCGACCTGGTATTTATTGGTAGATAGCCAGTACTTCCGCCTACTTCATGCGTATAGCCATCATCATGGGTATGGGTGTGCCCAGGAAGCTTTCGCAGTGCGAAGCCGGGAATACCGTAGTATCCGTAAGACCTTTTATATCCCAAACCGGCAGAAAAGCTGTCGCCAATATAGCTTGTGCCAAGATTTAAGGCATAACTATTTGAATGGCTATTAGGCATTATTCCCCTAACTACCGGTGCGTAATCGTGTATACCTTTGACAATTTTTGTAGAAAGGGGAGTACCAGCGGGCTGCCCGGGAATGTATAGCAAATTTCCAGGATTAGGTACAACCACGCCTCCAATAACCGAGTTTTCTTGAAAGGTATAGATGTCCGCTTCGCTCAACGCCCACTCCGGATTATTCAAGTTTTCAATAACAAACTGGCTTAGATACGGGTAAAGGGTCAAATTTCTTATGGTCTGTGTCTCCACGTTTACCTGAGCCATTGTTTGGGTAAGCGGATCTATGCCAGGATCAAAGGCAATGGGCGCTTTTGTATTTCCTGGAATTCTAAGGTCTTTGTTAAAGCGATTCATCGCCCCAAAGTGCCATACCCAGTGTTTACCAGTATTACCATTAAGATCTACAGCTTGCCTGAAACCACTATTGGTTCCCCCGGCTGCAGTTACAAAGCCATCAAGAGCTCTGGATGTTTTCCTTTTAGGAACAGTATTGTCTTTGATATTCACTGCACCCCCAATCGCTCTACCACCAAAAAGAATGCTCGCATCACTTTTGTGAATATCAATCCCTAAAGTGTTGTCCATGTCAACGATCAGATTCAAGTTAGGGCTTACTCCGGCTAAATCACTAATTGATAATCCGTTGCTGAGAACTTTAACCCGGTTACCACTAAGGCTTCTAATTACAGGAGTACCAGAATTGGGTCCAAAGTAACTGTTTTGTACGCCAGGAACATGACTTAAGGTTTCTCCTAGAGTACCAGCTTGTACAACCTGAAGTTGCTTTCGTGAGATCGTGTGCTTGCCGGATCCACTGGGCGCATTGCTTCCCTGAATATTTACTTCCTGCAAGTCTACTGTTTTTAGACTATCCCTGTATTGCGATTCCTGTGCATATACGCTTAAACTAGATAACAAGATTACAATCAGAAAAAGCTTGCCTGCGTAATTTTCAATAGATCTTTTAAAATGGAATGTTTGCACCTGATACATTTATTTAAAGGCAGGCAAATATAGCACTCAAGTATTATTGTGCAACATTGTTGCAACAAATTAGATGGCTTAATCTTAATGGGTGTTGATTCTCAGATATTTAAAAATAAGCTTTCACTTTAAATGCTGTAAGACTGCCTTTGCAAACGCAACTATATTGCATATACGGTATGTAAAATATACTTTTGACAAAAATCTTATTTATGCAACTTTTTACAAAAACCACAAAACTATTGATGGTGCTGGGCATGGTCCTTTCCATTTCGGCCTGCAAGAAAAATGAAGACATTCCTTTGAATCAGGTCCCCATAGACCTTCCAGGAAGCCTTTCACTAGTGTACGGTGACCAGCAGGAGATCCTGCTCCCCGAAAACATTAGAAACGCCTCAGATTTACAAATTCGCTTTGATTTCAATGCAACTGAAAACGTGCAGATTAACAGTTCAACCAGGCTACATGATAAACTTACCGAGGCGGTTACGATAGAAAAGAATACAGGTAAAATACATGTGAATAGTACATTGTTATACCCAAATGGTGCAGTGTCGGCCAGCAGCGGAAGCAAAATTCCTCAAAGCTATAAGATCACGGTGGTAGCAAGTTCTGCTGAAAAGGCCTTTGAAGGAAGGCAATCAATTGAAATTGAAGTCACTCCTGCAAAGCTGAATATCAAAGGTCTGGATAATGAGGCTGCAATTCCTTTCACCTATGTGTTGTACGGTAATCCCGCCAACTTTGAGCTTGAAGCGCCAGGAATACTGCTGGAAGGAACCACATGGAGGATCGAGAATAGCACTTCCCTTGGTGCTGAAGTCACCTTAAAATCAAACCAGCTACAGTTCTCAGCAAGTGCAGGTGATCCAAACAAGAAAGCCGAAAAGGCATATGATGTGGTTCCAAGTCTTCAAAAAGATGGCTTTAGCGTTGCCTTAAGATCTTTCCGGGTTATTTTCATGCCTCAGATCAAATTCTTCTACGGGCAGTATTACGCTGATTTGGATCTTACTATCCTTTTAAACCAGTTGCACATCGCACTGTCAAACGGTTACAAATCCACTCCACCAACACTCTACCCACAGGATTATAAGTCCACTTTTGAGATTGTCTCGATAGAAAAAGATAATAAAGCCTTTGAGAATATTGATGACATCTTTACCATAGATTCAAAAACAGGATCGGTGTCGGTGAAGAAAAATTCTGTACTTACTGAAGGCGCTTATAAAGTCACGGTGAAAGCCTTAACAACAACAGGATTGGGTTTCACAACAACCTTAACACTTAACATGTCTAAAGGAGAATAGTCTTGATGAATTAAAATGTGCGTTTGTTCATTAAGTTAAAGGCCGGGCTATTATGTCCGGTCTTTAATTTGAGCTGCATACCTTACACAAGCCAGTTGCCACTATTGAAACATTTTCTGCTTTAAAGCCTGTTGGAATATCAACTGGGGGGTTAGTGGATTGTAAACAGTAAATTTTCCTGCAGTTTAAACAGTTGAAATGAATATGCTGATCTTTATGATGTCCTGCACTGCAGCTGGAGCTGCAGCTTGCGTAGTTTGTTGTACCAAACTGATCTACAATACTGTGCAGTATCCCTTTTTCTTCAAAAGAACTTAGTATACGATAAAGTGTAACTCTATCCATTTCACCTTTGAGCCTCTTTTCCAATTCAGGTTGTGAAAGTGCAAAGTCCGCTTGAGAGAATTCCTCAAGTACCACATGTCGCTGGCGGGTACTTCTTAATCCATGCGTTTTAAGTATTTCTTCCGCAGATGCTCCCATAATCTATCTTATTTTTACAAAGATAACAATTAGCCATATGACAGGATCTTTGAAATGTCAATGTTGTAGGTTTACATAGCAGAAGTCTCTGCTATGTTCAAACGAATGCTTCACTTCAACTAATGCGGGGATTAAAGTCCGAGCTTATATGGAATTCTGACTTTATCTACCAGACAACTTGCTATTAATGTACTGCCGGTAAATGTCTTTGGCTTCGGGCTTTTTATGTGTGCATCCAGGGTTAATCATGCTGATGGCCATCAGGAACACACCAATTACTAGTTTATGTCTTCTCATTATTTCTTCTATAAATTTCTAACTCGTACTGCGTTTAGTGTTTAAGAACGGTATACTTACTTTTGCAAAACAGCGTCCGATAATACAATCGGAGGATAATCCCGAATGTTTACTCTTTTCAACTTAAGCTTTCCTCGTACCCGGATAGGCTTATAAGTGAATTCTAGCCCTTCAGCCATCTCAACTAAAATCATGATTGGAACTCCATTTTTTCCGCAATAAAAACACTGGTTAATTGGTAGGGTGGATAGTAGAAAACGTGTTTGCTTCATTCCATCTCTAATCGGTATTAGATAACCTTGAAGTTCAAAATCGTGGTTTGCTTGTTTTTTAAGCTCATCTGAGAACACTGGATAAATTTCATTACCGCTCCCCTGCTTGAAATCAAGTGTTCCGATAATGGCCCAGGATCTTGATTGTAATAAGTCCCCCGCTCGATGTTGAGCCCTACTTTGCTTGCTAACGAAAGATAATGCAAACAGCACAAGGCATGATAGGAATAGGTTTCCACTACTTCTATTACTCATTTCTTGTTTTCGTGACTGTGGCCACAAACCTGGATGTACTTCCAATTAATAAAATGTGCAATGGCAATAGTGAAGCCGCCCAGGGGAATTAATATGGACTCCACTTCATGCCAGGCAAAATGACCAGTGGCGATCAATGAAAATCCAGATAGGAGCAAAACCATTGGTGACCACCTCTTATGCTTTGCATAAGAGCCTCCAATTGACCATGTGCCAATTAGCGCCGAAAAGAAGATCATGGTGATCTCCACCCAAGTGTTTGCTAAAAACTCCAGACCGATCAAAGGCAACGATGTGGCTACAATTGGCAAAACGGCACAATGGATGGCGCAAGCTATAGAGGCGCCCATCCCCAGCTGATCAAGCTGCCCCGATTTCAATAGTGATTTCATGACGGTAAACATACGCAACATTGTTGCATTAAAGAAATGTCTTCAGATTCTTTACATTACTTTTTTATCAATGATATTGCGGGGCTAAATAGTTTTATGCAACTTTGGTGCATTGTGATACAAGACAAACATAATAAGTCAGCTCAGCTGTATAAGGCCACGTCAATGGTGCTTGTCATGCTGCTGCTTTTAGCGTTTGTTTTTCCGGCAATTCACTCCCATCACAATGATGCTCCGACAACACACAGCGAAAAACAGATCACAATTGCATCCAAAAAATGTCCGATTTGCTCGTTTCTGTCACATCAAGAGCATCATAAGTACTTAGTACCGACGGATCATCCTTCTATCCAACGCGTTTCAACTTACACCACCATTTTGACAGGCGTTTTTGCAGGTGTCTATAAGTTCACGCTTCAGGGATTTACCAACAAAGGCCCGCCTTTAGCCGCTATTGCTTGATAATACATTTATCATTTCTGATGCCCAAACAACGGTGGCTATTGCAATAGCTTGGATGTTGTTTGAATTTGCCATGTGCGATTTCTAGACATACATGCATGCTTTTAGGTTGTAAATCAATTTTTGATCGCTATTATAAAAGTGTAATTGGACTCTTACCGATAGGCTGAGGTCTGCTTAATCAGGATTGGCGCATCAGCCACTAACAACCCCGCCAGGGGTAATGCACAATTATCTGTGCGCCTCAGTTTCCATTCTAATATACTTCCTACTTAAATCATAATCATGAACTTCAAACCAAACTTTAAAAAATTAAGTCTGCTATTCATTGTTGCAGCGACATTCTCAGCGTGTAAAAAAGATAAAGAAATCACAAGTCCCGAGCTAGGTGATGAAAGCACTAAGGAAAGTAAATATGTTCGCTTGCTGATCAGTGACGAGCTAAGCACGCAGCTTAGTCTTATTGATCCATTCTCAGCAAAGGTCGAGCAGTTTAATGCTAAGTTTCCAATGGCCAATCTTTATGGTACCGCCTCGGGCCGATATGCGGCTGTTTTATATCAAAGTCAAAATCTTGTCGACGTATTTGACAGTGGTCTTGCCTCCCATGTTGACCATGTAGATGTTATTAATGAGGCCAAATGGGGCAGCATTTCAGCTGAGGGGATCAAACCTACGCACTTTAAAAGTAAGGGAACTGAATCCATCATTTTCAACGATGGTGATGGCACACTAAGCGTTGCCAGTGACCAGGATTTTAGCAAAGCTGGTGCAAAGTTTAGTGTTATAAACGCAGGTCTGCTTCCTCATCATGGCGCCATGGCCCAGTTTGATAATGGTACCTATGCGGTGACTGTGGCAGCTACTGCGGGAGCCTCTCCAAACCGGGTTCAAGTCATCGACAAGACTGGAAAACTAATACATGCATCAAATCTTGAGATCGGCGCCATCCATGGCAACGCTACAGACGGACGAGTTGCAGTATTCGGTGGCTATACAGATGCAGCTGCAGCAGCTGGAGGGGTGCTTGTGGTAAACGCCACCGGTGAGCAGCGACTTGTCCCCAATCCCGAAGGGTTTGGAGCTTTCCGTTTAGCTAACATTTACTATGCGAAAGCGGCAAACAAGTTCATTGGATTTGTAGCAACAAAAGGGGCTTACATGATTGATGTTGCGGCAAATAAAGTATCTCCAATTTACGCTGGGAACGATGCTTTCCAATGCAAGGTTGACTACGCTGGCAAAAATCTTTTGGTGCTGACCTTAGATGGTAAGCTTCGAATTTATGATCTCTCAACAGGAGCGCTTAAAAAAGAAGGTGGCGTGATTGGTGCAGTTCAAACAACTGACACCTATAAACCGGTACTGGAATCCACTTCATCATATGCCTACATCGCTGTTCCAGCCTTAGGTGAAGTACATCAGATTGACCTTCAAAACTTTAGTACAGTGGTAAAACATAAGGTTACATCCAGACCAATAAGGCTTACCTTATTTGGTTTTGAAAGTAGCGCAGGTCACAACGATTAATTGTTAAACGGCACCGATAGATCGGTGCCGTTTGATCTAAATGGAATCAACTACCTGCTTTTAAAGTAGGTAACAAGAAATGAAAACCTCAACAGGAACTTTCCCCTAATACAATGAAAAGAAGAGACTTTTTTAAGGGTAGCTCAGCACTTATCGGTGCCTCGCTCTTATCTCCTACAGCAATTTTAGCGCAGGAACACGAGCATATAGAATTAAAGGATGGCCAGGCCAAGAACATTATTTTTATGGTCAGCGATGGAATGAGTGCCGGTACTTTGAACATGGCCGACATGCTACTGCGTAGAAAAGAAGGCCGCGTTAGTAACTGGATTTCCCTTTATGAACAAAACCGGGTTAAACGGGCATTCATGGACACCGCTTCTGCTAGTTCACTCATTACCGATTCAGCAGCGGCTAGTTCTTCCTGGGGAGGCGGAAAGCGGGTAAATAACGGATCGCTGAACACCAATGCGGATGGATCAGAAAACACCCCGATTTGGATGAAGTTCAAAGCTGCAGGTAAGTCTGCAGGATGTGTGACCACCGTACCCATTACACATGCAACACCTGCTGGATTCTGCGTAAGCAGCAAAGGTAGAAGTGATCAGGCAGGTATCGCATTGAAATACCTTTCTTCGGGCTTTGACGTCCTTTTAGGTGGAGGTACTGAATTTTTCAGCCCCTCACTTCGGGAAGACAAAGAAGATGTATTTAAAAGATATCGTAATGCAAATTATACCGTATTAGAAAACAAGAAGGACCTGATGCATGCAGCCAAATCTCAGGATAAGCTGCTTGGTGTTTTCCACCAGGACGGACTTCCATATACCCTTGACCGGTCGAATGATGCTAGCCTGGTTGAGCGTATTCCCACGCTCTCGGAAATGACTGCAACAGCAATTGAAAAACTTAGTAAAAACCCTAAAGGATTTGTCCTGCAAGTTGAGGCTGGAAAAGTAGATTGGGCAGCACACGCAAATGACATCGGAGCACTTCTTTATGACCAGATCGCTTTTGATGATGCAATTAAAGTGGTGTTAGATTTTGCAGAAAAAAACAAGGACACGCTGGTTGTTATTACAACAGATCATGGAAATGCAAATCCAGGCTTATTCTATGGAAATAAAGCGAACCAAAACTTCGATAGGGTTCAAACCTTTAAGCATACCAATGAATGGATCTTAAGTGGAGTAGATAGGAATACCAGCGCATCAACGCTCGTCGATAAAATAGCCGAGGCACAGGGCTACTCCATTAGCAAGGAAGAGGCCGCAAGAATACTCAAGCACTATCAGACACTTGACGAAAAAGGGATTTATAATCCTAGAAATTTACCGTACCAGGAACTAGCGCGGCTGCAAACCGCTTACACCTCGGTGGGTTGGGGTTCAATGGATCATTCAGCAGATTATGTGGAACTAGCCATGCTCGGCCCGGGTAGTGAATTGCTAAATCCCTTCGTTCGCAATTTTGAATTACACAATCTGATGCTACAGGCTGCAGGTCAGCCGGGGGGGACGCATGTAGATTCTTAATGGTTGAGAAATGAAAAGTATAATCGTTGGATTGATCATTATGATTTGTGGTATACTACGCTCTATTGCCATAATGGATGAAGTGCAACACGAACTACATGCAACGACATCCGGACACACGGACTTGCGCCTGCTACTATATCCTCTTTTGATCCCTTTAGGCATAACCATTATCACTACAGGAGCAGGTAATCTGGTTTATCAGCATGGTCAGCGAAAACGGAAGCTATACTGGACAATGTATTATAAACCTTCCGGGAAACAGGTTACATACCTTAAAAAGAAATGGAAGCACTAAGGAAACCAGGTTCAATCAGGAACGTGGCGATGCCTTTTAACATCAAGCTCATAGCAGCAATACATATATGATCACACTAAAATCTCTTTCGCACAGCTATAAAGGTGGACAAACCATCGAATTTAAAGACTGGCATATTAAAACCAATGAGCGTTGGCTGCTGCTGGGGAATTCAGGGAGTGGCAAGACTACCTTACTTCACCTGATGACCGGCATTTTGCAGCCCAGCGCTGGTGAAGTAAATATAAATGGCACCTCTATATATAGCCTGTCTTCTAAAAGCCTGGATCAGTTTCGAGGGCAAAACATTGGGATTGTTTTTCAGCGCCCGCATTTAATAGGTAGTTTATCCATTTTGGAGAATCTGATTATCGTGCAGCGATTCGCTAACCTGGCTAAAGACATGGCAAGGATCAAGGAAGTATTGGCATCTCTGGACATTTTAGATAAGCAAAATGCCTATCCAGCCCAGCTGAGCCAGGGGCAACTTCAAAGGGTATCGATTGCCCGTGCAGTACTTAATAAGCCAGCCCTATTAATTGCCGATGAGCCGACATCAAGCCTGGATGACAAAAATGCATTTGCAGTGCTGGATCTGCTGCTTACCCAGTCCGAGCTTAACCAAACGACGCTGGTTGTAGCCACTCACGATAAAAGAATTAAAGATCCATTTTCTAATACTTACATCTTATGAGTCCTATCCATATAAGCTGGAGAAGCATTTGTTCTAAACCGCTTTCATCTTCTTTAAATCTACTGCTAATCGCATTTGGAACTGGTATTTTAACCATTTTACTTCTGGCCTCTACACAGATTAATGATAAGCTGGAGCACAATTCTAAAGACATTGACCTGGTTGTTGGTGCAAAAGGAAGTCCGCTTCAGCTAATTTTAAGCAGCATATATCATATAGATTTTCCTACTGGCAACATCCCGCTAAAAGAAGCACAGTCGCTGATGCAGAATCCCTGGGTAAAAAGTGCTGTCCCTCTGGCATTGGGTGACAATTACAATGGTGCTCGCATTGTAGGCACGGACACAAATTTTGTCAACCTGTATCAACTTAAACTGGATAAAGGACGCATCTGGCATGCTGATTTTGAAGCCACCATTGGATCTGCTGTAGCTAGAGACCAGCACTTGAAGGTTGGTGATCAGTTTTATGGCGCACATGGACTAAGCGGTGGCTCAGACATCCATAAAGCCAAAGCATACCGCATAACCGGCATCTTACAGCCAAAAGGGAATGTGACGGATAATTTGATTCTGACTAACATATCCAGTATCTGGAAAATGCATGATGCCCATCATAAAGGGGAAGATCATGACCATGCAAATGAAGCTTCATCAGAAAATGAACATCAGGAAATTACATCCCTTTTAATTCAATTTCGATCGCCAATGGCTGTGGCACTCTTTCCAAGGATGGTTAATGAATCTACGAATATGCAGGCCGCTTCACCTGCACAGGAAAGCACTCGTTTATTCTCCTTAATTGGCATTGGCGTAGACACATTGCAGTGGTTTGCAATCCTGATTATGTTTATAGCAGCCATTAGTGTTTTTGTGAACCTTTACAACTCACTAAAGGATCGCAGCTACGACTTAGCTATAATGCGGACCCTAGGTGCTTCAAGAGGGAAGCTCTTTTTGATTGTCATCACAGAAGGCATCGTATTAACAGTGGCTGGAGCTTTAATCGGCATCGCACTCGGGCATGCTGTTTTAGGAATAATCAGCCATTTTCAGGAAAGCAGCCAGGCCAAACTTAACGCGCTTTATTTTGTGCAAGCGGAAGTATACCTGCTCATCTCCGGGCTGGTACTAGGAATACTCGCATCCATCATCCCTTCCTGGCAAGCTTACAATGTCAACATCTCAGAAACGCTATCAAAGAACTAAACTTAATACAATCAATACTTCAAATGAAAAAGCTGCTTTTAATAATACTTATGTTCAATGGCATAATCGCAAAGGCCCAGCACGACCCATCTGATCAGATTTTCTCTTTCAACTGGGAGATTATAGGTGGAGTGGAATTTAAAATGGTTAAGAATAACCAGAGCTATGCCAAATTCACTCCGGAAATAAAAAGCCATGCTAACCGGACCTTTGAACTTGAAGGGTACATCGTTCCCATTAAAGACGGCATGAAGCAAACTAAATTCATGCTTTCCACTTTGCCCATCAACCAATGCTTCTTTTGTGGACAAAATGGGGTTCCGATAATGGTTATGGTTGTCTTGAATGAGCCGGTTAAGTTTACCTACGAGCCTATAAAAGTAAGGGGAACATTAAAACTAAGCGAGGCCAATGTCATGGATGCTCCCCCAATCACCCTAGTAAATGGGAAAGCGCTATAAACTTTTAAACCAATTAAATCAAATACTAACATCAAAGAAATGAAGACAATTAAAACCCTGTTACTAATTTTTCTTTTTACTTCCACTTTCGTGGCCTGTAAAAAAGATAAGGTTGAAGCCGAACTTGCTTCGCCAATGATTGAAAATCTGGAAATCGGCTCTGGCAACAATGGGCAAGGCGTAATTGGAAGAGACTTCCATTTAGATATGGATGTGACCGCCGGCAATAAGATCAATACTGTTCAAGTGCAGATTAAACAAAGATCTGGAAATACGTATCCCAAAGAATGGTCCTTTGAGCTTACCTGGATGGAATTCAAAGGTTTGAAAAACACAAATGTTCATAAACATTTTACCATCCCTGAAGATGCACCCATAGGGACCTATGATTTTATCATTAAAATTGATGATGAAAACGGTTCCAGTAAAGAAGAAAAACACAACATAACACTTGTCAGTGCGGAAAGTCTTCCTGTTAATCCAGAGATGTACTCCTTAATGCTGGAGAAAGTTGACAAGGGATTTGTTTATATCCTCAACCGTGGATTCATGCTAGGAGATGATAAAGGTTATGCCAAAAACGAAAAACTCAAAGCGTTCGTTGATGTTAGCAAGGTGAAGGATCAGGGCATAATGTATACACTTTTGATTAAGAAAAGTGCAGGACATTTACCTGAATCCGTTGACAAAATAGACTTCTCAAAAGTTATTGTAACTGACTCTAGAGAGCACACCGGTCTAGCAGCCATAGAAACCTTCACCAATTATGTCGGTTTACCAGACTTCAGTCCAAAGGAATTCTCAATCGGAGCATCTCTTGACAACAATATTCCAGCAGGTAGAATTGATGGTGAAAAAGCGTGGGCAAATGGAGAGTATTTTTTTGGAGTTGTTTATACAAACAAAACTCATAACATGAGCGCCCATTATTACATACCCCTCACTATTAGCGGTTTCTAGGATTTGTAAAAGACTTTAAGCCGGGTGGTACAAATAAAATAGAAAGCTACACTAGTGATATCATGAAGTATTTATACATTCATATCTTAGCTGTAGCTTTTCTTGTTGCCAAAGACCAACGATGGTTTGTCTCAATAAACGAAGCTTAAGAACTCCCCTATCAGTTTGTAGCCATCTGAAATCATGTACCATTATAGTATACCGACCTAAATCGAGTATATTTTCTTTTAGATGTAGGTTTACTCAGGTTATCCCAAATACAACAAAAAGAGAAGGAAGATTCTTACCTGTTAAGTAAATATATGATGTTCAATATTTTATAATGCTTTGCCATATTTGGCTCACCAATAATCCTAAATAGGTAGGTATTCTAAATCATCTTTTTGGTATGGTAAACCAGAATGTGGAGCCATTTCCCATTTCACTTTCTACACCAATTTTTCCATTATGTTTCCGGATGATTTCAGCCGATATATATAGACCAAGTCCTAGGCCATGGTTGTTCATTCCAGATTCTCTCACCTGGTAGTACGCTTCAAACAGTAGCGGAAGTTTATCCTTAGAAATACCCCTGCCTTGGTCAATGACAGCTATTTTGACGTAATCAGCTTGTTCCTCTACGGCTATCACAATTTCTTAGATTCAGGTGCATATTTTACAGCATTGTTTACTAAGTTTATTAGAACCTGTTCCAGTTTTTGTTCATCTGCACTGACCTTAAGTTCAACATCTCCTTTATAAGTAAGGCTATACTTCCCCTCTGATTGTATATGCGTGCAGCAATTTTCTACCAACTTAGAGATATTGAAACTAGAAATGTTCAAGTTGAGCTGGCCTTTGCTTATTTTGGTTGAATCGAGTAGATCGTTGACTAGCAACCCCAGCTTGTTTATGCTATGATTTGCACTTGATGATAGTTTGATCAACTTATCAGAAATTACCCTCTCATTTTCAATAATTCGGTTCATGATCTGCAAATAGGCCTGCAGGCTTGTTAAAGGTGTTTTAAGCTCGTGACTGGCTATGCTGATAAAGTTTTCTCTATCCTCCTTTAGCTTATGCTGCACCGAAATATCTTCTATGATCGTATACCCCAAAGTGTCATCATGGTCGGTAAATAAGATTGAGGTGACCTGGCACCAAAAGATGCAGCCATCTTTTCGCCTAAGGCAGGTCTCCAAACTAAAAAATGGCATTCTAGCATGCCACAATTTGCTTTGAAGTAATTTCCAATGTTCCTGATAACCTTCCGGAACGTAATCCATAATACGGGTTCCGATTATCTCTTCTTTTTGATCATAACCCAACATGGCCACAAGGGCACTATTAACCTGTAATATCTTTAAATCGGAAGTAATAATTATGTTCCCGAGCCTAGAATTTTCAAAGACCGTTCTAAAACGGACCTGGCTCTGCTGGTAGGCTGCCTGGTGTTGATTAGCAAGAGCAACTAAACGTTTATCAGATTTTAGACGTTCAATTTCGGCCCTTAAGGACTGTATTTCTTTTTTTAGAAAGTCGATATTTTCCATATGCCTTTAAAAGGCACCAAGCCTAATTTTAGGATGAGAAATAGATGTTTAGTGAGCGTATTTGGCAGAATATTAAAATTTACTATCACCCTTAATCATTAGGGGCAAGCACTATACAAAAGTAAGATTTTTCATTTTAATTGCTTTATGTCTGGTGCTATTAACAGATGGTTGACGTTTAGTTTGCAATCTACACTCCCATTTTCAACCATGGGCGCCGCAATAAAAATCTACACACTATTACTTTGCGTTCTTTTTCTCTGTTACCTCGGTTCTAATATCTTGGGATAATACCTTTAGATCCCGCATTGCTTTTCTGAGACACGTTCCTGCAGCACCGTTTGCACCGTCATAAAATTTTAATGCATCTGCTTCGATTTTTGACACAATTTCTTCAAATTTCTGAAATTTGCCATTTTCTTTCTATTAAAATTGGATGATAATAGGTTTCTTGGTGATGAACCATCAGCTAATGCAAATTAAATTCTGCATGCTTATTCTTTAACAAAGCCTTTGACCTTGAGATGTTGAGTTTAAATTTCTCAACTTGCTGTATCACACAGTGCAGATAAAACAAATCCTTATGTTTTATCTTTATCAGAATACCCTATAATTGAGTATGAATAACTTTTCGCATAAAGCTTCTTTAGATGAGCAAAGGGTTGCTGCAAGTGAGGCGCGATTTAGAGCGCTGGTTACCGCTACTTCCGACGTCATATACTCCTTGAGTGCTGACTGGAAAATAATGCATGAACTTGATGGCCGCGGCTTTTTAAAGGATGCTCAAGAACCAACAACAGATTGGATGTTAGATAACATTTATCCTGAAGATCTGAAGATGGTAAAAGAAGCGATCAGCGATGCGATAGCAGAAAAGAAGATATTTCAACTTGAACATCGGGTATTGCGTGCAGATCGTACCCCGGGATGGACATTTTCCCGTGCAGTACCTATTTTGAACGACCAGGGAGAAATCATTGAATGGTTTGGTACAGCCAGTGATATTACTGGCCGTAAACAAGCAGAAGAGGCCCTGAAAGAAACCAGAGCGCGGTCAGATCAGCAGAAACGGTTGTATGAGACCGTACTATCAAGCATCCCGGATTTGATGTATGTTTTTGATCTAAATTATAGATTTTCTTATGCTAATGACGCCCTAATAACCATGCTGGGCAGAAACTGGAATGAAATTATCGGAAAAAGACTGCATGAGAATGGATATGCGCCCTGGCATGCAGAAATGCATGAGCGGGAATTTGATCAGATCAAGACAACCAAGCAGCCAATACGCGGAGAAGTATCTTTCTCGCATGCAAGTTTAGGTCCTAGGGTATATGATTACATCCTCATGCCGGTCTTTGATGAGCAAGGTGAAGTTGAAGCAATAGCTGGTGCCACTCGAGATATAACCGAACGCAAGCAGTGGGAAGATTCACTTGCACAAAGCTCAGTAAAATTACAAACACTTAATGAGGAACTAGCGGCAACCAATGAGGAACTAGAAGCGTCCAATGAAGAACTTATTCACACAAACAAAGCATTTGCCCTAGTTAATCAGAACCTCACCAAAGCTCATCAAAAAATCGAAGAAGATCAGGTCGCCTATCATCTGGCAATAAGTGCGGCAAACTTTGGCACCTGGCACCTTAATTCAGTAACGCTTGAATTTATTGCAGATAACCGTTTAAAGGAATTATATGGGTTTCATCCAGAAGAACCCTTCTCCATTGAGCAGGCATTAATGCAGATAGATGGCGAATACCGCGATTTTGTTAAGGCCAAGGTTGAAAACGCAATGTTTCATGGTGGCGATTATGACATTACTTATCCTGTCATAGGCATGCATGACAAACGTCTACGGTGGCTTTGTGCAATTGGAAATTTAAAAATGGATCCCTCGGGTACATTCTCAGCTTTTACCGGGGTTATAATGGATATAACAGAGCAGCATCTATCCGCGGCTGAAATCAAGCGTGCGGAAGAAAACCTTCGCATGGCGATTGATGCTGCCGGATTAGGCACCTTTTACATCAATGTTCAAGATCGAAGCCTCAAGGCATCTCCAAAGGTGAAGGAGTTCTTTGGTTTTCCTTTGGAGGCAGAAGTATCCTACTATGAAGCTATTAACCAAATCCATCCTGATTACCAATTGGAGGCTGCTGCTGTTTTTGAATCCGCTATTACCAACCATTCCAGACTAGACATAGAGTACCCCATTATTGGCTATCAGGATGGCAAGATCCGGTGGATACGTGGAATTGGAGAAATCCAGCAAGCCGATGATGGAGATTATCTCGCTGGTGTACTTCATGAAATAACCGAACAAAAGTTAAATGAAATCCGTAAAAACGATTTTATTGGAATGGTAAGTCACGAACTCAGGACACCACTTACATCTATGAAGGGCTATATTCAGCTATTGCAAATTAGACTTAAAAATCAGCAGGATAATTTTATTGACGTTGCCTTGAAAAAAGCGAATGCGCAGGTTACTAAAATGACAAGCATGATCAATGGATTTTTAAATATTTCCATGTTGGAATCAGGTAAAATAACGCTTGATCAAGAAACTTTTGATCTGGCAACCTTAGTTAAAGAGATAGAAGATGAGGTAGTTGCTACTCTTGGCAGTCACAAATTTGTATTTGAACCCATTCAATCTAATCTGGTTAACGCAGATCGAAACAAGATTACTCAAGTCATCCATAACCTTATAGCCAACGCAGTGAAGTATTCACCGCTTGGCACCACTATTCATGTTGCTTGTTCTTTACATAATAATACAGCAAAAGTTAGTGTCAAGGATCAGGGAATAGGCATAAAACAAGAAGATTTAACCAAAGTGTTTCAACGATACTACCGCGTAGAAGGTTTACATATGAATTCAACATCAGGATTTGGAATCGGTTTATATCTATGTGCTGAGATTATTGGGTGGCACAAAGGGGCAATTTGGGCTGAAAGCACGCTTGGAGAGGGATCTACATTTACCTTCACTCTGCCTGGTGTAGGAGGCTAAATTGATTATAGAAGGGAAATTGCAGTATTAGGAAGAAATTATTAAAAGAAAACTAATTAATTAATGATAGATACCACTACTTGTGAACTTATCCTTGCTAAATTGTTAACGTACCACCACCAGATAATAGGCGACAGCTACTTGCCTAGGTGACCTATTCAAACCAAACGCATAATCCCGGGTTTAATGTTAATGCAGAATGAAGATAATTACCTAACCGCTGAGCTCAGCGATTTAATAATACAGAGTTTAGCAGATTACGCGGTTTTCACAACTGATAAGAGCGGGCACATAACTACATGGAGCAACGGAGCTGAGAAAGTCTTACACTATAAACAAGCAGACATAATTGGCAAAAATGCTGACATTTTATATACTCCTGAAGATAGAGAAATGCTTGTACCTGCTATTGAACTTGGTACTGCACTAAGAGAGGGAAGGGCCCTCGACGAGCGATTTCACGTAAAGAACGGAGGCCATAGGTTTTGGGCTAGTGGAGTTGTGTTTCCTCTGTTTGACAAAGCACAGCAGCATATCGGCTTTACTAAGATCATGCGGAATATTTCTGAAAAGGAACAGGCCGATATTAATATCAATGAAGAAAGAGAGCTGGCCAAAACTATTGTGCAGTCATATACCGAGCCTATAGTAATGCTCAATACGAACCTGGAAATTATAAATGCAAGTTCTTCATTTTTGAAGCTGTTTAACCTTGAACAAATGTCCTTTGTTATCGGGAAAAAGTTCTTCGACGTAATTGATGCCGGCCTCAATGTTGCGCAATTGCGTACGTTAATTGATGAAACTCTAAAATCCCATAAATTTCACTCAAGCTTTAACGTTCAGTTTAACCATCCCCAGAGTGGCGTAAGATCAATGAGCGTTAAGCCTCGCAGGATATATCAACCACCAAACTTGATGTTTAGCCTGGAATTTGAAGACTGGGTGAAAAGCAAAGATCTGGCAAAAGAACAAGAAGTTTTCATTTCAATTGCCTCTCATGAGATAAAGACCCCGATTTCAGTCATAAAGGCATATACACAGATTGTTCAAAGGGAACTCCAGGATGCGAAGCCCATTGTCAAAAAAGCAGTAAATAAAATTAGTGAGCAGGTCAGTCACATGAGTGCTTTAATATCTGCGCTGCTTGATACAACCAGAATGACTACGGGCAAACTGACGCTTAACCAGGAAGCGCTCAACCTTTGTAGTCTGGTGCATGATGTAGCTGGAGCATTTGAAGCCAGTCAATCTTCTCACCAGATTATATTCAAAGAAGAAGATAATGGTGTGGTATATGTAGATAGAATCCAAATTGGAAGCGTGATTACTAATTTATTATCAAATGCTGTAAAATATTCACCTGGGCAGACCCAAATTGTTGTGCGCACAGAGGCAGACGAAAGCAGCGTTAAGGTAAGTGTTCAGGATTTCGGCCTGGGCATTGCAGATCAGGAGCAAAGTCAGTTGTTTCAACGTTTCGGCCGCACTGGATCAATAAAAAAGACAGACATACCTGGTCATGGTTTAGGACTTCATCTTTCCAAAGAAATCATTGAGCTACATGGTGGTGATTTAGGTTTTACTTCCGTTGAAGGGAAGGGATCTCTATTCTACTTTACTCTGCCGTCCTATTAACAATATTATAATTGTTTCTTGCTATGTAAAGAACATATGTAGCCGCCTTACGATTGTAAGAATTACTAAACAGTAGGCGCTTGCTAACATTTGTCTCAATAAAGGAAGCATTAGCTTCCTTTCAAAGGGTATTGGTGATCGTGTCGTTTACATAAGAAACCGTAAGCCATCTGGTGAATTCTAAACCTTCTTGCTTTTCCTCAATTGTTCGATATTCCTCATACAAAATGAATATATCTTGACCTAGCCCATCAATATCAAAGAAAATGGGACATGTATATAATTCAATCTTCGGACACCAAAGCTCTTTTCTAGGCTTCGAGATTATAACTTCTGGCATAGCAAATATGTCTACTGAGTCGATTAAAGATTCCTCATCTTCTGGGGCACCGACAAGAATATTTACATCCCTGTTTAGTTCAACTTGCAAATCGACCTTTATATGTGTCAGTTGAGCACTCTTAACTTCAGCTACTATATTATTGAAAAATGCAAGACTGTGATCCCACAGATTTTTCTTACTGACTAATAATTGCTCATCCACAACTTCATCAACATGAATGGACTGAGTTGTAGCGTCCTGTAAGAAGTCTTGTATAATTTTGATCATTACTTGTCGATAATATTTAGATATCACGTGAGGTTAGCGTATTCCTACTTTAACAAAAAAAGCTATAGTTGTCTTACTCAAATTTAGACTTTACCGAACTTGTTTGTCCATGAGAAAATAGTTTAAAGCTGTTAGTCTCAAAAACGATCTGTTTGATACAGGAAATTTAATTAACTCATATGAATACCAGGAAAGAATCTTACCCACTGGCAATCATTCGAACTGAACCAGACAAAGAATTTGTATCTTACCTCTAACATATAACCGCATGAAAAAATTTCTGATTTTAGTCATTACAATTGTTGCAATGATTAGTTGCTCAAAAGATGGCAGTGACAATCCATCAGGGCTGAAAATTCGATTATCAAATTCCAGCCAGTATAACTTTAAAGATATTGTGATTAATACAACAACGGGCGATGTAAATTTTGGGAATTTAAATTCCGGACAAAAAACAGAGTATAAGGAATTTAATAAGGCTTACAGATATGCTTTCGTTAAATTAGAAATTGATGGAAAAACATATACAATCCAGCCAATTGACTATGTAGGCGAGACAACGCTTAAAAATGGCAGTTACACTTATCAAATAGATGTAAATAATACGCAAGATCAATACACCAATTTGAATTTGACATTAATTGAAGAATAGAACTTGTTGACGGAATGCATTAAGAAGATGCGTTGTACATCTCTAAATTTTGCCACACATCCATATACCAGAAAGACAACCTAACGCTTTGTCTCAGAAAACGAAGGTTATTCTTCGACATGCCAAATATTATGATTCGGTTGTAATTAACTCCGAACCTTTCCCAATCCATTGTCACCATTAATTTTCATCTGTCCGGCATTTGAAAGTCTGCTGCTTTTATTTGTAATTTTCCTTATCTAAAAAACAGAATCAGATGATCAGCAATCATGAAATCGACTACCATGTTTATGGTGAAGAAATGCAATATGTAGAGGTTGAACTCGACCCGAATGAAACTGCCATTGCCGAACCCGGCGCCTTTATGATGATGGATGAAGGCGTTCAGATGCAAACCATCTTTGGAGATGGCAGTCAGCAGGAGGGTGGGCTTCTCGGTAAGCTGTTCAGTGCAGGCAAGCGGATGCTTACCGGGGAGAGCCTGTTCATGACAGCTTTCACGAATATCGCCTATGGCAAAAAGAAGGTGAGCTTTGCATCGCCATATCCGGGAAAAATCATTCCAATCAACCTGCAGCAGCTTGGCGGTAGGATCACCTGCCAGAAGGATGCTTTCCTTTGTGCGGCAAAAGGGGTAAGTGTGAGCATTGCCTTTCAGCGTAAGCTTGGTACAGGCCTGTTTGGTGGCGAAGGGTTCATCATGCAGAAGCTGGAGGGAGATGGCATGGCCTTTATGCATGCAGGTGGGCATGTGGTCGAAAAAACACTTCAATACGGTGAGGCGCTAAAGATTGATACGGGCTGTCTCGTTGGATTTACCTCGGGGATTGACTATGATATTGAATTCGTAGGCGGTATTAAAAACACCATCTTCGGTGGAGAGGGCGTTTTCTTTGCTACGCTTCGTGGTTCCGGCAAGGTGTGGATTCAATCGCTGCCAATCAGCAGACTGGCAGGACGGATCTTGCAATATGGCACTGGTGCCCGTAAAGAAGAGGGCAGCATTCTCGGTGGCTTAGGCAATCTGCTTGACGGTGACGGACGGTAATCAGTTCTTCAACTGGTAACGAATACCAAAGAACCACCTGATCCCCTGATTGGGTGCGTATACATAAGTGGGGTCGAAGGTCAGGCCATAGGGATTCTCCGGAGTCACCAGCGCCTGACCTGCTTCATTAAACTGTACCTGCTTATCAAATGGGTCATGTGCCCGGGCAATTAGAAATGGGTTGCCCTTGTTGGGTGTCCAGTTCAACAGGTTCTTAACCCCGCCATACAGGTCTATCCCATTGCCAAAACTTTTCGTCAGCTGTACATTTTGGATGCTCCACCAGGGAGAATTTGGCTTGCGGGGATCAGTATCGCTGAGCAGTGGTAACCGCATTGGGCCATAAATATTCCCAGTATAATCCAGCTGTATGCCCGTTTTATCGTGTTTGTAGCCAATGTTCCATACCGCCGTGAAATGTTCGGTAAATAGCTGCTTGATTTTTAGGCCCTGCTGCTTGCTGTAAACATCCATGAGCGTGCCGCCGATCAGGAACTTCAGTCCATTTTTTAAACTTAGATCCGTGTTCAGCGAGATGCCCTTAGATACCGCATAGCCGTCCAGGTTGTTATAGATGATTTTATTGGGATCGATATCGTAGTCTGCAATGATCTTGTTGTTGAACCTGGTATAAAATGCACTGGCATCCAGCCCAAAGATGCCGCCATTGTGGGTGTACATACGTTTCGCGAAATTGATGTTACCGTTCCAGGAAGTCTCCGGTTTCAACGCCTCCAGAAACACCAGCTGGCGTGCACCGGTAAGTGCGGCATGATCTTCTGTAAAAACGTTCGCAACACGGAAGCCATTACCAACACTCACCCGAAGGATGTTATGCTGATCGTCTGAGTTCCACTTGTAATTAATTCTAGGGGTAAAAATGTTGCCGTGAATCGCATTATAATCGTAGCGAAGGCCCATTAAGATGGTGTTGTTGGTATCCAGCCTGATCTCATCCTGAAGAAAGACCCCGGGAAGATTGATGTGCGAAGGCATATTGATGCTCAGGTTATTTGCTGCCGCGGTCGCGGGAGTATTGTCATCATAGAAGGTATAACGGTAAGCGATGCCTGCAAGCAGATCATGTTTCCCGAAGTTGCGGTTCCAGGTGAGTTGAGCAAAGCCAATCTGTTGCTTCGCCTGGTAGTTCAGCGTTCCATAAACGCTATTCTGATTGTGGGTGTTCGCACTGAAGGTGAAGAACATCTTTTCTTTTAGCGGAAGCTGATAGTTCCCGAAGACTTCCCATCGGCTGGTGTAAATGCTTTCTCCATAAACTTCATCCCCGCCACGATATTGCTTCGCCCAGTTCATTTCACCGCCCCAGCGGTCCTCATAAACGTAACGTCCGGCGATGGAGAATTGGCGGTTCTGCTTGCGCCTGAAATCCCATTTGTTAAATACGGAAACGCGGTGCTGCAAGGTTACATCTGTAAAGTTGTCGTTATTGTTATCGATGGGATGATTGTAGATAAAATGGTTGATGCCCAGGAGCGACTTTGCGCGCTGCCCAACATCAAACCTGGCGGCCAGATCTGTATTGAGTTCGCCCCAGCTGGTTCCAAAAACATCGGCAGCAATTCTAGGTGCATCTTCCGGTTTTTTCGTGATGACGTTGATGAGCCCGCCAACTGCCTCACTACCGTACAGCGTAGAGGCTGGCCCTTTAACAATCTCCACTCGGTCTATGATGGCCTGTGGAATGCCACTCAAGCCATAGACGGTCGATAAGCCACTGACGATGGGCATGCCGTCGATCAAAATCATAGTATACGGCCCCTCAAGGCCATTGATGTGGATGTCGCCGGTATTGCAGATGTTGCAGTTTAGCTGCGGGCGTACCCCATTGATGTTTTGCAGGCTCTCAAAAATGGAAGGGTTGGGGCTTGCCCGGAAGAATTTAGCGGTATAAACCTCTACGGGCACAGGGCTGTTCAGCTTGGAAACTGCCTTCATGGTGCCGGATACCACAACTTCATCAAGCTCCTTGCCTTCTTTTGTGTGCAGCTTTTGATGTTGCAGGGCAAGGCTGTCAATTACCTTAGCATTAGTTGTTTGCTGTTGTGCAAATGCAAAGCTGCTTAGACAAAGCAGGGGTAAAAATAGTAGAAGTCTTAGTATCATCTTAAGCATTGAATTAGTATTACAAATATATATTGTTAGACAAGTCTAACAATGGCTTTGTTTTAAATATTTATACAAGCAAGAGATTTCGTAGTTTTGGATCATGTATTCCGTTGTTGAAGAGAACTACCTTAAAGCTTTATTAAACCTCTGCAATGCCGATGATGAGGTCAGCATTAATGATCTGAGTAAGCGGCTGAACATCAAGATGCCTAGTGTAAACAGCATGATGAAACGTTTTGCGGAGAAGGAGTTGGTGGCCTATGAGAGCTATAAGCCAGTAAAGCTTAGCGCAAAGGGCAAAAAAGAAGCCTCCATGATCATCCGTAAACACCGCTTAACGGAGATGTTTCTCGTGGAAAAGATGGACTTCAACTGGGAAGAGGTACATGAGATTGCGGAGCAGATTGAACACATCCAGTCACCGCTATTTTTCGAAAAGATGGATGCCTTGCTGGGCTATCCGAAGTTTGATCCCCACGGTTCTCCGATTCCGGATAAAAACGGGAAGGTCATCAAGACCAGTTATGTGCCGCTAAATGTATGTGAAGCAGGGAAAGTGGTAACCTTGAAAGCGGTAGCGGATTCCTCGGAAGCTTTCCTACGTTTTCTAAACGGGCGGTCGATCTTGCTTGGCGACCAGCTGAAGGTACTGTCTAAAGAACCATTTGATGGCAGCATGCAGATTGAAGTAGTAGGAAAATCTACTGAAGTGTTCAGTGAATTGATCTGCGAGAAACTTTTGGTGGAAAAAGCTTAAAATCCATGTAGCGCTTTTGATGGCAAACTCGTATGTTTAAATATCAATCAATCATCAAATTAACGTTTATGAAACGCGCCATTCAAATCTTTTCTATTGTACTACTTTTCCTTTTTGCAGGTTGTGATAAGGATACCGTTGAACTTGATCAGGACACCATCCCTGGCAAGTGGAAGCTCCGTGAATCTTACATCTCAGACGGCAGTCCGGGTAAGTGGGAGCAGAGTAAGAAAGATCTTGTTGTAGAATTTAAAACAGATGGCCGTTTAGCAGGTAACGTATTTTCAAATTATGTAAGCTACGTCATCAAGGATACCAAAACCATCGTCTTTATGAAAGCCGACAAAACGGAGCAGAACTATGCTTATGAGCTGAAAGATGGTGTGCTTACCATGAGTCCTTCCGGACCGATCATGTGTGTGGAAGGTTGTGCCGACCGCTTCATCAAAATAAACTAAAGACACTAGCGCATAGCCTGCTCAGGCGGCAGCTCTTCTATAAAATCCATAATAGCGCGGTTCACTTCCGCGCTTTTTTCATGTTGCAGCCAATGTGTTGCATCCGGAAAGCTGATCAATCGCCCATCAATGCAGAACGCCATGCTTGCTTTTGCAAGCTGAAAATCAAGGAACTTATCCTTTTCACCCCAGATCAACAGTAAAGGATTGTTGATGAGCTTCGGGGTCTTCATGTTTTCACGGAATTCCTTGCTTAGTCGCATGGCGCGATACCAGTTGATCATGTAGCGAATCCGGCCTTTCCATGCTTGTTTATAACGTTCAAGATCCTGTACGCTGAAGGTGCCCGGCACTGCGGTTCCGGCCATACTGTTGCGCAGAAATTTAAAGTCGTTCCGGCTGCAGAGCCATTCCGGTAAACGAGGGATCTGAAAGAAATAGATGTACCAGCTTTTAAAAATCTGCAACATGGGTCGTTTAACGCGCAGTGCGCCTGGGTGGGGGGCATTCAGGATGACAATGCTTTTGAACAATGTATGGTGGTAGATGCCAAGCATCCAGGACACGATACCGCCCCAGTCGTGCCCCACCAGATGTACATCTTTCAGGTCCATGGTTCGTACCAGGCTGCAGATGTCTTCCATCAGGTGCTTACAGCGATAAGCCTTTATGCCTTGCGGGCTTACCGTTAAGTTATAGCCACGTTGATCCGGTACAATAACATGGTAGCCAAGTGCTGCAAAATAGCCGATCTGGTCCTTCCAGCCGTACCAGAAATCAGGGAAGCCATGTAAAAAGATGATCGGCTTTCCATCGCTGGGACCCGCCTCAATAACGTGCATGCGGATGCCTTTGACATTGTAGAAGTTTGCGGTGATATCTGTTGCTTTCATAGCTCATTAGAAACCAATGAAATATTTTTTTGTTATGGTATTCGCAAGAAAATATTTTATGAAGGATGAACAGCCCGCAACCGATTATAAAAACAAATTTGAGGAATGTTACGAAAGGTTTGAAGCAATTTTTGAGTACACTTCCGCCGCAAGCAAGATCATCAATTCAGATCTGAAAATTCTCCGCGTAAATCAGGCGCTGGTAGATCTGTTGGGCTACACAGCGGAAGAAATCATTGGTACGGAGATCATGGAATATGCCTGCAAAGATGTGAAGCACCACTGGAAAGAGCTGCAGCATGCGATGTGGCATGAAGGGAAGCGGCGTTTCAAGCTGGACGCATGCCTGATCCGCAAGGATCGTTCGCTGGCCTGGGTACACATCACGACGGTTTTGTTCCGGCAGGAGGAGGAGTACTATGGCTTCACAGTGCTGGATGATTTTACCATGGAGAAGAACCTGGAGGAGACCAAGCAGCGCCTGAGTATGGCACTGGAAAATTCACGTATGGCGGTATGGGAACTGGATCTTGCTGAGGGTGCCATTCTTCATAGTGCGGGTTTCAAGCAATTGTTCAACATCAAGGAAGATTCAAACACCTGGGATCAGGCGCAGCTGTTGAACCAGTTTTTCGAAGAAGATCAAGTCAAGCTTCAGCAAGCGCTGGCAAACATCAACTTTGATGCTGTCGTGGATTTTCAAGGCCGGATCCGCACCGTCGATGGCGTCGTGCGATGGGTATATTTACAGGCAAAGCCGGTGGATACGCAGCATCATGCGCCGCGGAAGTTGCTGGGTACCATCGCGGACATCACCAAAGAGAAATTAGCAGAGCGGGATAAAGATGATTTCATCAGCATCGCCAGTCATGAGTTACGTACACCAGTAACGGCCATGAAGGCCTCCTTGCAGGTGCTGGATACGATGAAGCAGGCACAAACACCGAAAGCGGCAAGCTTGATTACCCAGGCCAATAAGAGCATGCGGAAGATCACGGCTCTAATTGACGACCTGCTGAATGTAAACAACCTGAAAGAGGGACAGCTTCGCCTGCAGAAGACGCGGTTCCGCCTGGGAGGCGTTATTGATGAATGTTGTTTGCACGTAACCAGTGAAGGTCTGTTTAACATTAAAACCGGGGGAGATCTGGATGTTGAAGTAGAAGCAGATTCGGAGCGCGTTCAGCAGGTGATCATCAACCTGGTCAACAATGCCATGAAGTACGCCTATGCGAACAAAGAAATTGAGATTAATGTGTTACAAATGCCCGGAGAAGTTAAAGTTTCCGTCACGGACCATGGGCCAGGCATTGAAAAGGAGAAGATCCCTTATCTGTTTGATCGCTTTTACCGGGCGGACAGCAGTTCGGGCCAGTATTCTGGTTTAGGCCTGGGCTTATACATCGCTGCGGAGATCATTAAAAGACATCAGGGGGAAATCGGCGTAGAAAGCGAGTTGGGCCAGGGCACAACCTTCTGGTTCACCCTGCCAACCGTATAGCAAAGAAAATGGCCCTTTCGGGCCATTGCTATTTTTTAGTGCTGAATTTGTAAGTTGAAACCGTCTGGTAAGTCTCGCCGGGCTTCAGCGTGATTGACGGGAAAGATGGCTGGTTTGGCGCATCCGGGAAATGTTGGGTTTCCATGGCGAATGCGGTACGGTAATCGTCCTTATGACCGCCCTTCATTGTATTTAAACTCTTCATGAAGTTCCCGCTATAGAACTGTAGGCCAGGCTCTGCAGTAGAGATCTCCATTACAATACCAGACTTATCGCCGGCAACCGTAGCCACAACATCATCTGCGCCATGCGCACGAAGCACATAATTATGGTCGTAACCTGCACCAAACACCATTTGCTCATGTTTGTCTTCAATGCGTGCACCAATCGTTTCCGCTTTATTGAAATCAAGCGGTGTGCCCGCAACGTCTTCAATCTTACCAGTCGGGATTAAGGTTTTATCCACAGGTGTGTATTGATCTGCTTTGATCTGTACCGTATGGCCAAGGATACTGCCGCTGGCTTCGCCGTTCAAATTGAAGAAGGCGTGATTGGTCAGGTTTACCACGGTGTTCTTATCGGTTGTGGCATGGTAGCTGATCTTCAGCCCGTTATCGTCCTGCAGTTCATAAATAACCTTTACTGTCAGGTTTCCCGGGAAGCCCTCTTCCATGTCTTTAGACAGGTATTGCAGTTCCAGGGTTTGTCCATTCACTTGTTTAGCATCCCACACCACATCCTGGAAACCTTTCTTACCACCATGTAAAGCATTCGGGCCATCGTTGGTGAACACGGTATAGGCATTACCATCCAGGTTGAACTTGCCTTTTGCGATGCGGTTGGCCACACGGCCGATGGTTGCGCCGTAATAAGGTTCCTTGGATTCCTGAAAGCCGGTGATGTTATCAAAGCCTGCAACCACGTCAACAAGATTGCCATCCTTGTCCTGCACAAACAGGCTTACCAGTCGCCCACCGTAATTGGTAATCAGCGCTTTGGTGCCGGATTTATTCTCCAGGGTGAAAAGCTGTGCAGCTTTGCCATCTATTGTTTTCTCGAAATCTTTGGGGTTTAGGGTCACGGTGTTGGTTTTGGTTGTTGAATCTGCTTCTTTAGAATTGTTGCTGCTGTTGCATGCACTGGCACTTAGCATAATTGCACAGAGCAAAAGTAGGTTAAAGCGGTTTGTTTTTACGTTCATCTTGATGAAATATCAGGTTTGGGTGATCATATTTAGTTGATCACTAAGAACGTAAAAAAAACCAGTATCATCAACCACGTTTCGCACCAATTATGGAAAGTGTACCCACCACCAGGCCTGTGATGCCCATCATGATCAAGGTGTTTCTTGCGGGTTTATTGCTGGCGATTGGTTTTGTTACTGCTGCGGCTAAGGCCATGACGCCTGAAGCCAAGTCGATGATGGCGTGCGTTTTATAAGGAATACACCGGATGGCCCCCCATTTGGCATCGGTGAGTAAACTGGTGCCGAGCTCTGCTAAAGCAAAAGAACGGCAGACCATGGCGCTGGTACGATCCTGTTCGAAGCCCATCAACCTGGGTGCCAGTAAAACCATTGGGATGTAACTGTAGTCTGCAAAGACATGCATGTCTTTTGTAATACCCTGTATCATATCGTTTTGGTTTAGGTTTAATATATTGGTGAAGGAACAAAATCAATGCCTTTCAAAAGGCTTAGGGGCTTTAATGTGAAATGGGGTACTTTCTGCAAGGCGGGGGTATTTACCTGAATGCTACTGCAGTTGCAGGTACTCGCCACCAGAATAACAACGGAACGTAAACGTAGCATAGTGCGGGATGACCGGCAGCCCGCAAGGGGCATACAAGGGGTTCACCAGGCTAGGGCCCTGTTAACCCCCTGTATGCCCCCTGTTATCCCCCTGTCGGGACCCTGTTAAGGACTGCTCATTTCCCTGGTCGAATAGCTGCTGATGTTGACGCAAATGGGCACTTGTGCCGGCAATATTACAAAACCCCCAGACGGTTCTGCTTGTTCTTGAGCAGCATAAATATTTCTAACCCTAGCTCAACATGCGTAAACGACTCCTTAATAGCTTCCTTTTCACTTGCATTATTGTTATTACAACTGCTAACAGTGCCCTTTTTGGGCAGGCTTTGCAGACACCGGCAAAAGAAGATTTTAAGATCAGGGTGGTGGCCGATAAGCTCAGCGACCCCTGGTCAATTATTTACGGGCCGGACGATCAGCTCTGGGTTACAGAATCCAAGAATTACAAGGTCTGGCGCATAGATCCGCTGAGTGGACGTAAAACGCAGCTGCTGGACCTGGCTGGGGAGCGGGGTTTTCCGAGGTACGATCAGCTAGACGATAAGCAGGATGGTGGCAAACCCTGGCCGCAGGGCGGATTGATGGGCATGGCCTTACATCCGAATCTGCTTCGTGGTAAACCCTACGTGTATCTGACCTATGTTTACGACTTCAAAGGTGCAAAGGCGCAAGGCGACGGTGGGCTGCCTGCATATAAGGGCTATCATTTTACCGGGCGCCTGGTGCGGTACACGTACGATAAAGCCGCTGGTCACCTTGTGGAGCCAATCGTGCTTTGCGACAGCATACCCGCAAGCAGTGACCATAACGGCGGGCGACTGCTCATTGCACCAGTGAATGGAAAGCCATATCTGTATTACAGCATTGGGGACATGGGTGCGGGGCAGTTTGCGAATGGTGGTCGGCAGAATAAAGCACAGGATAGAAACAGCTATGAAGGGAAGATTCTACGTTTCAATACGGAAGCCGATGGTGACAAGGGTGCATTCGATAAATGGATTCCGAACGATAATCCATTCAATGCAGGTAAGCAGAATGCGGTGTGGTCTAAGGGGCACCGGAACCCGCAGGGTTTAACGTATGGAGTGGTGAACGGGAAAGGCATGCTTTACAGTGTGGAGCACGGGCCGTATGGCGATGATGAAATCAACTTGATTGAACGCGGTGGCAACTATGGACATCCACTGATCATTGGGTATAATGATGGTAACTATGATGGGATGGCCGCTTCGGTATCTGATCATGCAGAGATCCCAGGAAAATGGCATACCAGTTATCCGCTAATTGCTTCGGAAAAAAGCAGCGCCACTAAGATCGGTTCTGCTTACCGGGATCCGCTGAAGAGCATGTATGCCATTCCGCACGAGCGCCTGACAGCCTTGTTTTCGAAACTGGTGAAAGGTGAAGAACAGCACTGGGAGGCTTACGGACCTTCCAGTATTAAGTTGTACAGCAGCGACGGCATTCCGGGATGGAAAAACTCTTTACTGATTACGACACTGAAAGGGGCTGCTTTGCTGCGGTTTAAGTTGAATAGCGAAGGCAGGATTATCGGCGAAGAACCGCAGGTCTATGTTAAAGGGAAAGTAAGGTATCGTGATCTGGCGATTTCGCCGGATGGCAAGAAGATTTATTTATCTGCAGATAATGGCGCGGTAAGTTCAGGGCCATCTGAACAGCATACCGATGAGGTTTCGTATAAGGGATGTATACTGGAGTTGACGTATTCGCAATAGATGTACTGGAAAGCTTAATTAATTTTAAGTATTATTATCACCTGTATTTAGTCCTGAAATATATTTTGTAGTACCGGAATTCACCGGCATCTAAGTAATATATCTTATGGTAAAAATCCATGTACAACTAAAAGGTTTACGGTTAAAGTATGGCAAGACGCAGCAGCAGATTGCGGTTCTGCTGAATTGTTCTGTCCCAGCTTACAGCAAGCTTGAAACAGGGGCTACCGATGTTACGGGAACGCGTTTAACACAGTTGGCTGCAATTTACGGCATTCATCCTTCAGACATCCATAGGTTTGGAGAGCCAGTAGATGATTCCATGCAAAGGACTATCGCGGAGCTGATCAGACAGCACGAAGAAGACCAGCGTACCGTGGCCGAACTGCAAAGGAAATTGATCAGTTTTTATGAGGGGAGAAATGGCTTAAACTAAAAAGGGCCTTACGGCCCTCTTTTAAAATAATTCCTGCATGTCTCGGTCTGCAGTATTGATCTTCTTCAGGAACTCATCGAAGCCTTCCCCTTTTTGTTCACTGTACATGCCGTAAGCGTCTGAAATGAAAGAAATGTTTTCTTCATTATCCTTCAGAATGTAGATCACAGCGTTGTCACCTGGATCAGAGTGGCCTTCAAAGCGGTATGTTTTGATGATGGTCAAATCTTCCGGGTCATAAGTCTTGTCGATCTTATTACCTTTCATCTTTCCATCTTCAGTCATTGTAAGTTCGTTATCGTAACCTTTTTGCCTTAATTTCTCAAGGATCTGGCTTAAGGTGTTCATTTCTGCTGGTTGTTCCATCTTTAATATGTTTAGTATCAATAAAACAACAGGGCTTCTAAATGGTTTGCGGGAATTACCGCCACAAAAAAAGAGCTGCCGGAAAATCCAGCAGCTCTTTCTTGATAATTGACTGTTATGCTGTTGCTTACAAACCAAAAGCAGCTTTCACTTCTGTCACGTGGTCAAGCTTCTCCCAGGTAAACAGTTCTACCGTCACCACCTTCTCTTCACCGTTTGGTGTTCTGAAAGTTTTGGTTACCGTTTCTGGTGTTCTGCCCATGTGGCCATAAGCTGCCGTTTCGCTGTAGATCGGATTTCTCAATTTCAAACGCTGTTCGATGAAGTACGGACGCATGTCGAAAATGCCTTCAACAATGCGGGCAATCTCGCCATCCGTTTTGTTCACCTTGGCTGTACCATAAGTGTTGATGTAGATACCCATAGGTTTAGCAACACCGATCGCATAGCTCACTTGTACCAGGATCTCGTCGGCAACACCCGCTGCAACAAGGTTCTTAGCAATGTGACGGGTAGCATAGGCGGCACTGCGGTCTACTTTACTCGGATCTTTTCCGGAGAAAGCACCTCCACCATGTGCACCCTTTCCACCGTATGTGTCAACAATGATCTTACGACCAGTTAAGCCGGTATCGCCATGCGGACCACCAATTACGAATTTGCCGGTCGGGTTGATGTGGTATTGGATCTGATCATTGAATAAATGTGCGTGCTGCGGATTTTTGCTGATGATTCTTGGAATTAAGATGTTCACCAAATCTTCCTTGATTTTAGCAAGCATCGTCGCTTCTTCGTCAAACTCATCGTGTTGTGTTGAGATCACGATGGCATCAATGCGCACAGGCTTGTTGTTGTCGTCGTACTCCAGGGTTACTTGCGACTTCGCATCCGGGCGCAGGTAAGTGATCTCATTCATTTCGCGCCTTAAGATGGCCAGTTCCTGTAGCAATTTGTGCGACAGGTCCAGCGCTAGTGGCATATAGTTTTCAGTTTCGTTGGTTGCGTAACCGAACATCATGCCCTGGTCACCAGCACCCTGATCTTCCTTGTTGGAACGATCTACACCCTGGTTGATGTCTTGCGACTGCTCATGGATGGCGGAAAGAATGCCACATGAATTTGCCTCAAACATATATTCACTCTTGGTATAGCCAATTTTCCTGATCACGTCGCGTGCGATCTGTTGTACGTCTAAGTAAGTTCTTGATTTAACCTCACCGGCTAAGATCACCTGTCCTGTTGTTACCAGTGTTTCGCAGGCAACCTTTGAATCAGAATCGAATGCTAGAAAGTTATCAATTAGGGCATCTGATATTTGATCTGCTATTTTATCAGGATGACCTTCGGAAACAGATTCTGATGTAAATAAGTATGACATTCTAAGTAATTTATTAAGAATTAAAAATTAATTAAAATGGGTGATGATCCTGGTCAAACAGTCAGTAAAAGGAAGTGTATTGATGGTTAGCACTTTTTTTTACGTGGTTGCAATCCCGCCATCGTTAGATGGCATCACAAAATCAGTCCACTTTAAGCGCCCAAAAATAGGATATATATTCATATAGTCAAAAAATATCAATTATTTTGCAGCTTCTTAAAAATGTTACTTTGTCTAAAACAAACATCTTATTCATTATAAATCCGATATCCGGCGGACGTGATAAAACGAATATTCCAGGGTTAATTGACCAGCACCTAGATAAGGCGCGCTTCAATGCCAACTTCCGCTTTACTGAATATGCGGGCCATGCATCGGAGCTGGCGGCAGAGGCCGGTCAGAAGAACTTTGATGTAATTGTTGCGGTAGGTGGGGACGGAACCATCAATGAAGTGGGTACGGAAGTGCTGAAGCAGGATAAGATTTTGGGCATACTGCCTTTTGGATCCGGCAATGGGCTCTCCAGGTACCTGCAGATTCCAATGGATACGGTAAAGGCTATTAAAGTGATCAATGGATTACGCACGATGCGGATCGATACGGCCACATTTAACGGCAGGCCGTTCTTCAACATGTCGGGCATGGGCTTCGACGCCCACATTAGTGACTTGTTTGCAAGTGATAAGAAGCGCGGCCTTTCAGGCTATGTGAAGACTGGTTTGAAGGAGTTGCTCAACTATAAACCCGAGCTATATCAGATTGAAGTTGATGGCAAAAGCATCAGCAGAGCAGCTTTTGTGGTGAGTATTGCGAACAGTTCACAGTATGGCAACAATACGTACATCTCTCCGGAAGCATCAGTTACCGACGGGCTGTTGGATGTTTGTGTCATTAAATCTTTTCCTTTGCTGCGCTTACCAAAGCTGGCCATACAGATGCTGCGCGGAAAAACGCATCATAGTAAAGTGGTTGAAATCATTCGTGGGCGCCAGATCCGTATCTTACGCGATAAAGCTGCCGCCATTCATATTGACGGCGAACCTTACCAAATGGGCAAGGAAATTGAGATCGCCGTAGTACCTTTATCTTTAAATATTATTACACCAGCTTATGAAGCCTAAAAAGAAGTCGCTAGCGGATCTTGGTGGAATCATGTATTCTACAGATCCTGATTTTGAATATCCGGAGGAAGTTCAGGAGGCGCAGCATGTGCCGAATCAGCAACAAGATCTGCGGGTTACATTAGACCGTAAAAACAGGGGTGGCAAGGCGGTTACGCTCATTACTGGTTTTAGAGGTACGGATGAGGAGCTGCAGGCGCTGGGCAAAATGCTTAAAACGAAATGTGGTGTAGGTGGATCGGCCAAAGATGCTGAAATCATCATCCAGGGTGATTTTAGAGATAAGGTGCTGAGCCTCTTGCAAAGAGAAGGATTTAAGGCCAAAAGATCGGGAGGCTAAGTGTTTTTAAGCCTAGGTGTAACGTGCTGCTTATTAGAAAGATACGTATAGTGTAAGCAGCACAATAAGTAAAATAAATCGCTGCGTTTCGCCTTTATTTCCTTGTAAAGTATTTAGATTTGCAACATAAACCAAATATTATGTATGAAGTTTCGCTTGCAAAGCCTGATTTGAATTACCTTGGATTGGGTACAAGTTTCATGAAGTATCAATTGAGTGTTCCAGAACTGGTGGAAGAAGCGCTCCAAAACGGAGAAGGCACCCTTGCAGACAATGGGGCACTGGCTATTGATACCGGGAAGTTTACAGGGCGTTCGCCGAAGGACCGGTACATTGTTGCCGACGCGCTAACCAACGATTCGGTTTGGTGGGGCGATATAAACATTAAAATTACAACTGCGCAGTTTGACACCCTATATAATAAGGTTGTTGCTTACCTGAATGATAAACAATTCTACGTGCGCGATGCTTTCGCATGTGCTGACCCGGCATACGAGATCAGCATCCGTGTAGTTACGGAAACCGCTTATCAGAGTCTTTTCGCACATAATCTGTTTTTACGGAAGCAGGATACCGATCCGGCCGTACAACCGGATTGGACAATTTTAGCCGCACCAGGCATGGAAGCCGACCCGGCAACCGATGGCACCCGTCAGGGCAACTTTACCATCATCAACTTCAGTAAAAAGATCATATTAATAGGTGGAAGCGGATATACCGGAGAGATAAAGAAGGGTATATTCTCAGTATTGAATTTCCTGTTGCCGACGGAGAAAAAGACATTGTCTATGCACTGCTCGGCAAATGTTGGCGCTGATGGAGATACGGCCATTTTCTTTGGATTATCCGGAACCGGCAAAACAACGCTGTCGGCAGATGAAAAAAGAGGCTTGATCGGAGATGATGAACATGGATGGGGTGAAACGTCTGTGTTTAACTTTGAAGGTGGATGTTATGCGAAATGCGTGGACCTTACTGCTGAGAAAGAGCCGCAGATTTTCAATGCCATTTGCTTTGGTGCTTTGCTGGAAAACATCAATTACTTTCCGGGAACCAGAAGTGTGGATTATGAAGACGTAAGTAAAACGGAAAATACACGTGTTGCATACCCTATAGAATACATCAGCAATGCGGTACAGCCTTCGGTTGCACCCGTGCCTAAGAACATATTTTTCCTTACTGCAGACGCCTTGGGTGTTTTACCACCGATATCGAGGTTAAATCGCGGACAGGCGATGTTTCACTTCATTTCGGGTTACACCGCGAAGGTTGCAGGAACGGAAGCAGGGGTAACAGAGCCGCAGCTTACCTTCTCCGCGTGTTTCGGAAAAGCCTTTATGCCACTACATCCAACGAAGTATGCGGAGTTGCTTGGCGAAAAAATGGATAAACATCAGGTTAACGTATGGCTGATCAATACCGGCTGGAGCGGAGGCCCTTACGGCATTGGAAAGCGTATAAAGCTGGCACATACACGTGCAATGATTACGGCTGCGCTGAATGGTGAACTGGATGAAATGACTTATTATGCAGATCCGGTGTTTGGCCTGCAAATACCAGAAAGCTGTCCTGATGTACCTTCAGAAATCCTGGATCCTAGAAATACCTGGAGTGACGGCGCGGCGTATGATGCAAAAGCAAATGAACTTGCTGCAGCATTTTTGGGAAACTTCAGCGCATTCGAACCTAATGCAAATGCGGAAATGCGCGCTTCTATACCTAAAGTACGTGAAAAAGCCTTTTAAAGAAGGAATTTTAGGTTAAAATTTGCATTTGATTTTTTTTTTAGTTTTAATTGTGAAAGATTGTCTGGTAAGCGGCAATCTTTTTTTGATTTTACCAGAGTCTCTCAGCTAACGTAACGAAATGATAACTTTTGAAATTTAACTGTAATTTTAAATTGGAAATTTTAAATTTGTTATAGCAACAATTGCCTACATTAGCCGTTGAAGTGTATTACAGAAATTTATCAGAATTAAAACAAACTAAAAACTAAAAAACTAAAAACAAAAAAATGGCAAACGCACCAAAAACTACACCAGTTAAAAAAGAAAGCTCGTCTACAGCTTCTAACCTGTTCGCAACACTTGTTATCCCTATCTGTATCATTATCGGTATTCTACTTTTCAAGTTTGTACTTGGTAATCCATCAAACTTCGTAGATGGCAATCCAGACAATCACCCACTTCCAGGTAACTACGGTGGTATGGCTTACAAAGGTGGTTTCATCGTACCGATCCTAATGGGTATGCTTTTAATGGTAGTTGTATTTTCAGTAGAACGTTTCATCGTTATTGGTAAGGCAACAGGAAACGGAAACTTAGACACTTTCATTAAGAAAATCCAAGGATTCTTAGGTTCAAACAACATCGAAGCTGCAATGGCAGAATGTGACAGACAACAAGGATCTGTAGCAAACGTAATTAAATCTGGTTTGAAAAAATACCGTGAGATGGAAGTTGAAGCCAACATGGATACAGATCAAAAATGTCTTGCGATTCAGAAAGATATCGAAGAAGCTACAACTTTGGAAATGCCAATGTTAGAGCAAAACTTAACTGTAATTGCAACATTAGTATCAGTAGGTACCCTAACAGGTCTATTGGGAACAGTAACAGGTATGATCAAGGCCTTCGGTGGTTTGGCTACATCTGGAGCACCAGATCAAGCGGCACTAGCGAATGGTATCTCTGAGGCATTGATCAACACAGCAACTGGTATCTCGACTTCAACTGTTGCGATTATCATGTACAACATCTTGACTTCTAAAATTGACAAATTAACTTATGCAATTGATGAAGCTGGTTTCAGCATCATCCAGACTTATGCTTCTACGCATAAATAAGAAATAATGAATTTTTTTTACCGGCTTTATGGAAAACCGGGAGAATAAACATCATTAATAAAAACATAAGTAATATTTAGATTATGCCAAGAGCAAAGGTTCAAAGAAAGAGTACTTCGATAGATATGACCGCCATGTGCGACGTGTCTTTCTTACTACTGACTTTCTTTATTTTAACAGCTACAGCACGTCAACCGGATCCTCTTAAGATTACAATACCATCATCGACCTATAAAATTCCGGTTCCTGATGTTGATATTGCGAAATTATCGATTGGACATGGCAAGGTGTTTTATGAAGTAGCTGGACAAGACGTGAAGATGGCCACTTTGGATAAAATGGCAGCCCAGTACAAACTTGAATTTACCCCAACTGAACGTAAGCGTTTTGGTGTAATCCAATCGTTTGGTGTACCGATTCAAAGCTTGAAGCAGTACATCAACCTACCGGATGAAGCTGCACGTGAGAAGTCAGGATTGGCGACCGGTATTCCTGCAGATTCAACAAACAACCAATTGGCGGACTGGATACTAAATTCACGTCAGGCAGTTGCGGAGTTGCACTCTGAAGCAATGCGGATTAGTATTCGTGGAGATGCTGAGGAAGAATATCCCACAGTTAAGAAAATCGTGGACATCCTTCAAAAACAGAAAATTAATAAGTTTAGTTTAATTACATCGGCCGAAGGCGGTGCTCAATAACAAAAAGCAATGGCAGAATTAGATACCTCCAGCGGGGGTGGCAAAAAAGGCGGCAAAGTTAGAACCAAGAAAGCCAACACGAAAGTAGATTTAACCGCGATGGTGGATCTAGCGTTCTTGTTGATCACTTTCTTCATGCTAACCACGTCACTTTCAAAGCCTATTGCAATGGACATTGCAAAACCCGATAAAAACGAAAAAGACGATACCAACAGGTTAGAGTTGCGTGCTTCTCAAACTATGACCATCCTACTCGGTAAAAACAACAAGGTAGCCTGGTATATGGGTGAGGCAAAAACAGCAACACCAACCATTGAAGGGTTTACTGAAGTAAGACAGTCCATCCTTGCAAACAAAAAGAAAGTTGCTGATTTATACGGTAACGACCCTAAGAAAACCTTAGTTGTTGTTATTAAGCCGACTTCAGGAGCAACCTATAAGAACTTTGTGGATATTATGGATGAGTTGAATATTGCTCAGATCACCGCAGCTCCGGCTATTGATGATGAAAACATCCTTGATGCAGAGATTGCTGTAATGAAGCAAAATGGTATACTCTAACATTTATAACAACTAAAACCAAGCACAATGTCTAAAATAGATTTGTTCAGAAAAGAATGGCTTGATGTTGTCTTTGAAAACAAGAATAAGTCCTACGGCGCCTACAGGCTCCGTCAGAACAATGCTTCAACTACAACAAAAGCAACGCTGATGGCATCAGCAGCATTCATTTTGCTGTTCTTAACCCCAAATATCATCAGCTTGATAAAAGGGCAGATGCCAGAAGAAGTAGTGGAACAAGCGGTAGAGGTAGCAATTCAGCCACCACCACCAGTGGATCCAAAAACACCACCACCGCCACCAGTGGAGCCACCACCACCAAAGCAGGATCAGGTGAAGTTCCCACCTCCGATTGTAAAACCGGATGTTGAGGTACGTGACCAGGAGCCACCTCAGATCGAAGATTTGAAAAAGGCTGACCCAGGTCAAAAAACCATTGCCGGAGATCCGGATGCAGACATCGTGATCACTGCACCAGTAGGTGAAGGTCCGAAACAAGCAGCAGTGGTAGAAGATAACCAGGTGTACGATTTCGTAAGTATCGAAACACCACCAAGTTTCCCTGGAGGGCTTAACAAATTTTATGCTTATGTACAAAAAAGCGTAAAATATCCTCCAATGGCAGCTGAGAATAATATTCAGGGTAAAGTGTTCCTTTCTTTCGTAGTAGAGAAAAACGGTGAACTTACGGATATTCAATTGGCAGGTAAAAAACTTGGAGGTGGTACAGATGAAGAGGCAATGCGCGTTTTAAAGGCTAGCCCGAAATGGACCCCAGGTATTCAGAATGGAAAGCCAGTACGTGTTAAGTACAACATTCCAATCAGTTTCACCTTATCTCAATAAGAGTTAAAATATGTTTAACTACAATAATTTTAAGCAGAAATCGCCCCAACAGCGATTTCTGTTTATTTTCGGCCTAATCATACTGCTGTTTTACTTTGCATTAGGCGTACTATTAATCTTCTGGAAGGACATTCCATTCGACATTCAACCGACCTACAGGATTCTATTCGGCATCCTTTTGATCGTGTATGCAATCATCCGGTTTTTCAGACTTAATCAATCAGATAGATAATATGAAGTATCTTGGTTTAATATGCATTTTACTTTGGTTCAGTGGTTGCAAGCAAAAAGCGAAAGATGGCGAGGCGGCTAAGCAGGAGACCAGAACCAGCGGTTCCGTAAAGATCCTGGTAGATGACACCTATTCGAACATCGTTGATGAGCAGCTCGTTGTGTTTAATTCGGATTATCCGGATGCGAAAGTGGAGTTGATTAAAGGCCAGGAGCAACGTATTTTGCCTACCTTTTTGAATGACAGTGTAAGGGTAATCGTGATGTCACGGGTGTTAACACCTAAAGAAGAGGAATTCTATACCAAGCGCGGTATTGTTGCCTACACGCAGCGTTTTGCAATTGACGGTGTAGCACTAATTGCCAACAGTAGCAATCCGGATAGCACGGTAACTGCTGATGAAATGATCGCCATATTGGAGGGAAGTTACACAGGTAATAAGAAGCTTGTTTTTGATAACCCGTATTCGAGTACTGTAGCTTATTTTAAAGATCTTGCGAAAATAAAAACGCTTCCTAGTAAGGGTGTGTATACTTTACAGAGCAATGCTGACGTTATAAAATACGTTGCCGAAAATAAGGACTACATCGGCGTTATCGGACTTAACTGGTATTTACAAGCTGGTAAGACGGGTGAAAGTGATTATGCGAAGGTTAAACTAATGGGGGTGAAGAACGTCAAAGGTGGAAAGGGCGATGATGCATTTTACAAACCTACCCAAGACAACCTCATTAGTGGGATATATCCATTTCTTAGGAATATATACATCATTAACTGCGAAGGTAAAGATGGTGTCGGTACGGGATTTGCAAACTGGTTAGCAAGTCCGAGAGGACAACTTATAATCTTGAAATCAGGTCTGGGACCACACAAGCTGATTTCAAGGGATTTTAACTTAAAGAATTCAAACTAAATAATATATTTGAAATATGAAGATGACAAAAAAAGCAATAACCTTAAGTCTAGGTTTAGCAGTAATGGGTTCTGCCTCTTTTGCTCAAAGCCTGGAAGATGCCAAGAAAGCTTTGGATGCTGAACAGTATCAAAAAGCGACTTCAATGCTAAAAGGCCTTGTAAAATCTCAAGCCAGCAAAGGAGACAATTATTATACTTTAGGTGAAGCATATTTGAAAACGGAATATGTTGACTCTGCGAGAGCTGTGTTTACACAGGGTGTTACTGCAGATCCTAAAAATCCATTAAACTATATCGGACTTGGTGAAGCAGACTTGATGGCAAACAATGCAGCATCTGCAAAAACCAATTTCAGTAAAGCACTGGACGTATCTAAAAAGAACGATTATATCCCTCAACTATACATTGGTAAAGCTTACATAGAAGTTGAAAAACCAGACTTTAATGCGGCGCTACCATTTTTGCAAAAGGCAGATGAGCTGGATAAGAATGATAAAGACGCGGAAACCTTTTTAGCACTTGGTGATTTCTATGCTTACCAGAGAAAGAACTCTGAGGCATTGCAAAACTACATGAGAGCGTTGAATATTAACCCGAACATTTTAAGGGCTAAAGTTCAGATTGGAAAGATGTACAAAGAGTCTCGTGCATTTCCAGAGGCTGAAACAGCATTGAAAGAAGTAATCGCGCAAGATCCTAACTACGGTCCTGCTTACAGAGAGCTTTCAGAGCTATACAACCAATGGTCATTCGGTGATCCAAACGGTCAGGCTAAATCTGCGGCAGCGATTGAGAATTATCAAAAGTATCTTGATTTAACTGATAAATCTTTTGATTCACGTATCAGATACGCACAGATCTTGTTTTACGCTAAAGATTATGCAAAGCTTGAAGCTGAAACAAGTGCGTTAGCTGCAATGGCTGAAAATAGCCCTAAGGCGTTAATCGTATCCCGTTTGAGAGGTTACTCTGCTTACGAGAACAAAAACTATCCGCAGGCATTACAATACATGAATGAGTTTTTTACGAAAGTTAAAGACACCAGCCGTATTGTAGCAGATGATTACTTGTACTTAGGTCAAGCTCAAATGCAGCAGAAACAAGATAGTCTTGCTTTGATTAACATTACCAAGGCAGTTGAGATGGATTCTACAAAAGCAGAAGCTTTGGCTAACATGGCTAAATCTTTCTACGAAGCGAAGAACTATCCTAAAGCAGTTGCTACCTATGATGTGGTAAACAGATTAAACCCAAGTGGTGTAGGTTCTCTTTACAACTACTACTACCATGGTTTAGCTGCATACTTTAGCTATGCTGCAGATTATACTGCGAAGAAAAATCCTTCAAAAGACCTGTTGGTTAAGGCAGATTCATCATTTGCTAAATTGGTAAGATTATCTCCAACAACTTATGATGGCTACTTATGGCGTGCAAGGGTTAACTATTTCAAAGATAGTGAAACCAATCCTCAGGGAATTTACGTGCCATACTATCAGCAATATTTAGATTCTGCTGAAGCACATGTAGATAAACAAACACCTGCAACTAAGAAAAACATGGTTGAAGCTTATAATTCAATCGCAGGATTTGCTTCTACAACTGACAAAGAGAAAGCAAGAACCTACTGGAATAAAGCAGTAGCACTTGACCCACAAAATGCAACAGCATTGGCAGGTATTAAATCTTTATCAGGACCTGCTAAAACAGGAAAGAAATAAGGTTAAATAATTCAATATAAGAAAGAGAGTGCTGTAATGGCATTCTCTTTTTTGTTTACAGCCCTTTGTTAAGTATATACAATGGCTTATTTAATGAGGCATTTACAAGGCGCATTCGGATACACTATGATTATCATCAAATACATGTCAATCTTTGGATTGCTTACGCTCAGTTTGGGTGTCGCTGCGCAGGGGCTGGACAATGCTCAACAGGCCATTAGCGCTGAACAGTACCAATCTGCGAAAGCGATATTAAAAGCTAAGATTCGGCTTCAGCCTAAAGCAGGGGAGAACTATTATCACCTGGGTAAAGTGTATATCTTAACCGGGCATCCAGATTCGGCGAAAACCGTTTTTACTCAAGGTATACGCTTTGATGCTAAGCAGCCCTTGAACTACGTAGGGATCGGGAAGCTTAATCTGCAGACGGAAAATACCCTGGCAGCAAAGGTCAATTTTGATAAGGCTGTTAGTTTAAGCGGGCGTCGTAAGTACGAGGCCCAGCTGACTATCGGAAATGCTTACCTCCAAGCGACTAAACCAGACTTTAGTGCAGCTTTACCCTTTTTACAGCAGGCAGATGCATTGGATAAGTCCGACAAGGATGCCAGAATCTTCCTGGCGCTGGGCGACTACCATGGCTTACAGGGCCAGACTGCAAAAGCACTGGAGCAGTATCGTAAGGCAGCACAAATAGACAGCACCCTGATGCAGGTTGGACTTCACGTTGCTGAGATGCACCTGAAGGCTGGGCAGTACGTGGAAGCGGAGGCCGCATTACAGGACTTGTTGAAGAAGGACGCCAACTACGCGCCCGCTTATCGCCTGCATTCGGAAATGTACCAGCAACAATATCTATCTGGTAACAAGCAGACGGATATCGCTTCAGGTGCTATAGCAAGCTACAGACGCTATCTGGAGCTGACCGGCGCTGATCCGGCGCTTAAGTTGAACTTTGCGCAGCTGCTATATACTTTGGGCGACTTCAGCACCATAGAAACTGAACTTGCTTCCTTAACGACCGTGGACCCAGCGAGTACTAATGGATTGATGATTACCCGACTTAGGGGATATGCCGCATATGAAAACGGGAACTATCCTGCTGCCTTGCAGCACATGAACAGCTTATTGGAGCGCACGGCCGATAAAACGAAAATCACTGCGGATGATTATACCTACCTGAGTTTAATTCAGCAGAAGCTAAAACTAACGGATGTAGCCTTGGAAAGTTCAACGAAGGCAATTAAACTGGATTCTTCAAAGACATCAGCAATCGAGGCCATCGGGAAGGATTATTACAATGCACGTAACTGGGCGCAGGCAATTAGTACCTATGAACTTTTAAGGAGCCTTGGCGGTAAACCGGCGGATATCGGCGAAGTCGGCATGTATCATGGAACGGCGTTGTTCTTCAGGTACGTGGAAGCTTTTAACAAACAAGAGAATCCGCCGGGCAATTGGCTATTGCAGGCGAATGCAAGTTTCAACCAGGTTTTACAGGCGGTTCCGTCGCGGTTTGAAGCTTACCTGTGGAGCGGCAGAGCCTTGAGCTTGCTTGAAGATCGCCTATTCCCTAAGGGGGCAATGGTGAAACCCTATCAAGCGTATATTGAGGGCGTAGAGCGCAGCGGCCAGGCACAGTCTGCCGCGACAAAACGGAACCTCGTAGAGGCCGGCAATGCGATTGCAACGTTTGCAGTCTCAAAAGGCGATAGAGATATGGCACGGACATACTGGGGCAAAGTGTTGCAGTTGGAGCCGCAAGATGTTACTGCGGTATCGGGCATGAAAGCCTTAAATGGAGGATCGCGTTCGAGTAGAAACAGATAAATATTTCATAAATAAGATGGTAGCCTTGTTATGCTGCCATTTTCTTTTATTTTTGTCATTCAAGCATAAATATGGAAACTCAAAGTGTACCCGTAGATTTTCTCCCGATTATATTCCAGGTTATCGTAGCCCTTGGTTTTGTTGTTGTAACATTAATCGCGACACACTACTTAGGTCCGAGCCGTAAAACTGCAGACAAGTTATCTACTTTCGAGGCAGGGATTAAAGTTGTTGGAAATGCGCGACAGCCTTTCTCTATTAAATATTTTCTGGTGGCGATTTTATTCGTGCTTTTCGATGTGGAAGTGATCTTTATGTACCCTTGGGCAGTAAACTTCAGGGAGCTTGGAATGGACGGAATGATTGAGATGTTCATCTTCATGGGAACCCTGTTGTTGGGCTTTATATACGTGATTAAGAAGAAAGCATTAGACTGGAATTAAGCTATTTAGATTCTTTCTAAATCAAACCAGCACTATGTAAATTGCTCTATTATTGTAGATTTGTAGTTCATTCTTCGTCAGAATGAACTTTTTTTTTGTTAGATCATGAGTGAAATCAATATCGTTAACGCCCCTCCGGGCATAGAGGGATCTGGCTTCTTTGCCACATCCTTTGATAAAGTCATTGGATTGGCTCGTTCACATTCTTTGTGGCCCTTGCCATTTGCAACATCATGCTGTGGTATTGAGTTTATGGCTACAATGGGCTCACACTATGATTTCGGACGTTTTGGATCCGAGCGCCTGAGCTTTTCACCCCGCCAGGCAGACTTGCTGATGGTGATGGGTACGATTGCGAAGAAAATGAGCCCTGTGCTGAAGCAAGTTTATCTGCAGATGGCAGAACCCCGTTGGGTAATGGCGGTAGGTGCCTGTGCTTCGAGTGGTGGTATCTTTGATACATACTCGGTACTGCAGGGCATTGACGAGATCATTCCCGTAGATGTTTATGTTCCGGGTTGTCCTCCGCGCCCTGAAGCTATCCTAGATGGTTTTGGAAAGATACAGGAGCTGGTACGTAATGAGTCTGGCAGAAGGCGGGATTCACCTGAATATAAAGAAATGTTAGCCTCATACGGAATTTTATAATGACAGAAGAGACCAACCATAATTTAATACAACTGTTAAGCGCCGAATTTGGTGACCGGGTTTCTAATGTAGATGAGCCCTATGGCTTGTTGACGATTGAGACCACTAAAGATGATATCATTGCGTTGTTGACCTTTCTGAAGGGAGATCCGAGAACGAACTTCCATTTTTTAACGGACATCACAGCGGTACACTATCCTGAGCGGGCGAATGGCCTGGCAGTGATTTATCACCTGCACAACATGGTGGAAAAGGTGCGTATCAGGATTAAAGTATTCCTGAACACACAGGCACCAAACATTCCGACTGCTTCAAATTTGTGGAACGGTGCGAACTGGATGGAGCGTGAGACGTATGACCTGTTCGGGGTGCTGTTTGATGGTCACCCGGACTTACGCAGAATTTTGAATATGGATGAACTGGGTGTGCATCCAATGTTAAAACAATACCCGCTTGAAGATCCGAACAGGGTGGACAAGAAAGATGAATATTTTGGCAGATAATTATGGTACATAACCAACCCGTATTTACAGATAATGATCCGCAAAGTGAATTGGTAACCCTGAACCTGGGCCCAACGCACCCTGCGACACATGGTGTGTTTCAAAACATACTTCAGCTTGATGGTGAACGTATCGTTAGTGGTGTATCTACCATCGGTTATATTCACCGTGCCTTTGAGAAAATCGCGGAACACCGCCCTTTTTACCAGATTACGCCATTAACAGACCGCCTGAACTATTGTTCTTCACCGATCAATAACATGGGCTGGCACATGACCGTAGAAAAGCTGCTTAACATTAAAATGCCTAAGCGTGTAGATTATCTGCGTGTGATTGTAATGGAGTTGGCGCGGATTTCAGATCATATCATCTGCAACACAATTATTGCGCAGGATACCGGTGCGACAACGACTTTCCTTTATCTATTTCAGTTCAGGGAGCATATCTATGAGATTTATGAGGAGATCTGCGGTGCGCGACTAACGACTAACATCGGAAGGATCGGCGGCTTTGAACGTGATTTCAATGAAATCGCTTTCGCCAAGATCAACAAGTTCTTAAAGGATTTTCCGGTCGCTTTGCGGGAATTTGAAAGTTTGCTTAACCGGAACAGGATCTTCATCGACCGTACAGCTGGCGTGGCTGCTGTTACACCTGAACAGGCATTGGATTTTAGCTGGACAGGCCCATTATTGCGTGCAACTGGTGTAGACTATGATGTGCGTGTTAGTGAGCCTTATTCTTCATACCAGGATTTTGACTTTGAAATTCCGGTTGGCACCAGTGGTGACATTTATGACCGCTTTCTCGTGAGAAACGAGGAGATGTGGCAAAGTGTACGACTGATTGAACAGGCTATGGAGAAGTTGAAAAACGAACCAGCAGGCATTTTCCATGCCGATGTGCCTGATTTTTATCTGCCACCGAAGGAAGAAGTGTACAACAATATGGAAGCCTTGATCTACCACTTCAAGATCGTTATGGGTGAAATTGATGCGCCAAAAGCAGAAGTTTACCATGCGGTAGAAGGTGGAAATGGCGAGCTTGGTTTCTACCTGATCAATGATGGCGGCCGGACACCATACCGGCTGCATTTCAGAAGACCAAGTTTTATAAATTATCAAATGTATGCACCCATGAGTAAAGGTATGCTGTTGTCGGATGCCATCATCAACATGAGTAGTATGAATATTATTGCTGGAGAATTAGATGCTTAAAGTAGAAGAACAACAACCAGAAGTATTTCCTGAAACTTTGATTGAGAAGTTTAATGAAATTATAAGCAGATACCCTGAAGGCAAGCAGAAGTCGGCGCTATTGCCGATGTTACATGAGGTACAAGCTGTTTTTGGCTGGTTAAGCGTACCTTCAATGGATAAAGTTGCAGGTTACCTCGGCATAATGCCGATTGAGGTTTATGAAGTTGCTTCTTTTTACACGATGTACTTCCTGAAACCACAAGGAAAATATATGCTTGAAGTTTGCAGAACAGGCCCTTGCTGCCTGGTGGGTGCAGAGAAGGTGATGGCGCATATTGAACAGACACTTGGGGTGAAAGAAGGTGAAGTGACACCCGACGGACTTTTCAGCTGGCGGGGTGTAGAATGCCTTGCCGCTTGTGGCTTTGGACCGGTTTTACAAATCGGACCGGAATACACCTTTTATGAGAACCTGAACGAGGAAAAGGTAGATCAGTTAATCCAAGACTTACGAAATAAATAATGGGTCGTAAACTATTATTAGAACATATAAACGTACCTGGCATCAATACATTTGATGTCTATCGCCAGAACGGCGGTTACCGCGCGGTAGAAAAGGCTTTGAAAATGACGCCCGACGAAGTCGTGGAAGAAGTTAAGAAGTCGGGTCTACGTGGCAGAGGTGGTGCGGGTTTCCCTACCGGGATGAAGTGGAGCTTTTTGGCCAAGCCGGAAGGTGTACCACGCTACCTGGTTTGCAATGCAGATGAATCGGAGCCTGGTACCTTTAAGGACCGTTTCCTGATGACACACATTCCACATGCGCTCATTGAAGGCATGATTGTTTCCAGCTTCGCGCTGGGTGCGAAGACATCCTACATCTACGTTCGTGGTGAAATGATGCCGCAGGTGCGCATTTTAGAACGCGCCATCGCGGAAGCTAAAAATGCCGGCTACCTTGGAAAAAACATCCTGGGCACTGGGTATGATCTGGAACTTTACGTTCAGCCCGGTGGTGGCGCATACATTTGCGGTGAAGAAACTGCACTGCTGGAATCACTTGAAGGCAAGCGTGGCAATCCAAGGATCAAGCCGCCATTTCCGGCAATTGCTGGTCTTTATGGCTGCCCAACGGTGGTTAATAACGTTGAATCTATTGCCGCAACAGTGCCAATCATCAATGATGGTGGCGATGAATACGCGAAAATCGGTATCGGCAGGAGCACAGGCACCAAGCTGATCTCCGCATCCGGTAACCTGGTTCGTCCGGGTGTTTATGAAATTGAACTCGGACTTCCTGTTGAAGAATTTATTTATTCTGATGAATACTGTGGCGGTATTGCCAATGGTAAGCGCTTGAAAGCGACTGTGGCCGGAGGATCTTCCGTACCAGTGCTTCCTGCAAACTTAACGTTGAAGCTTGCCAATGGAGAACCAAGGCTGATGAGCTATGAAGGCTTGTCGGAAGGTGGTTTTATCACCGGAACCATGATGGGTTCTGGCGGTTTCATCGCCTTTGATGAAGACCAGTGCATGGTTCGCAACACCTGGAACTTCGCCCGTTTCTATTCACATGAAAGCTGTGGACAATGTTCGCCTTGCCGTGAAGGTACTGGCTGGATGGAGAAAATCCTGCGCAAGATTGAGTTTGGCGAGGGTAGAATGAGCGATATCGACCTGTTGGTAGATGTAGCACGCAAGATTGAAGGAAATACCATTTGTCCGCTTGGAGATGCAGCAGCATGGCCGGTTGCCAGTGCAATCAGACACTTCAGGGATGAATTTGAATGGCATGTAAAAGAGCCTGTAAAGTGCCTTGAAACCAATTACGGTTTGGCCAACTATGCGGTGCCTATTGCAAAAACAGAAGTTACTACATAATTTAACCCAGTACCATCATCAATTATGAGTGATAAAGTTAAGGTGACTATAGACGGGATCACGGTAGAAGTGGAGCCCGGAACATCAATATTAAATGCCGCAAGGCAAATTGGAGGTGACATTGTGCCGCCTGCAATGTGCTATTACTCCAAATTAGAAGGTAGTGGCGGTAAATGCCGCACCTGCATCGTTAAGGTGAGTAAAGGATCGGAGAAAGATCCACGCCCAATGCCGAAGCTGGTTGCTTCGTGCCGCACAACGGTTATGGATGGCATGGAGGTGCAGAACATTACATCTCCGGAAGTTCTTGAGGCACGCAGTGGTGTTGTTGAAATTCTGCTGATCAATCACCCGCTGGATTGCCCCGTGTGTGACCAGGCTGGAGAGTGTGATTTGCAAAACCTGACCTATGAGCATGGTTTGCAGAAAACCAGATATGAATTTGAGCGCCGTACGTTCGACCGTATAGACATTGGAGATAAGATCCAGCTGCACATGAACAGGTGTATTTTATGCTACCGTTGTGTGTTCCTTGCAGATCAAATCACTGAGCAACGTGTTCATGGCGTGCTTAATCGCGGAGATCACTCAGAAATATCGACTTATATCCAACAAGCAGTTGATAACGACTTTTCAGGCAACGTCATAGACGTATGTCCAGTGGGCGCACTTACCGATAAAACCTTCAGATTCAGAAATCGTGTTTGGTTTACTAAACCGATCGATGCACATCGTGACTGCCCAACCTGCAGTGGAAAGGTAACCCTTTGGTACAAAGGTGAAAACGTTTTACGCGTAACGGCCAGAAAAGATGTGTACGGAGAAGTGGAAGCGTTTATCTGCAATACCTGCCGTTTTGAAAAGAAACAGACGTCTGACTGGGTGCTTGAACAGCCAACTCATATTAGTGATGCTTCGGTAATTGCATCGAATCACTATGAAACCATGCAGCCGCTTCCTGTTATTCAGGTGAATCTGAAATTGCAGCAAGCGAATAAAATAGAACTTGAAAAAACCAGTAAATTCTGATGGAGATAGCCTTTGTTTTAGAGAAATTTATACTCGTTACCATAATCTTCGCAATTAGCCTGGTAATCGCCATGTACTCCACTTATGCGGAGCGCAAGGTGGCAGCCTTTCTGCAGGACCGTTTAGGGCCTGATAGAGCTGGTCCCTTCGGGATCCTACAGCCTCTTGCAGATGGTGTTAAAATGTTCATGAAGGAAGAGATTGTACCTACGAACTCCAACAAGTGGTTGTTTATGGTGGGGCCGGGACTTGCCATGCTTACGGCTTGTATCGGTACGGCAGTTATTCCATGGGGAACGGCCATTCAGATTGGCGAACGCGTTATACCATTGCAGGTAACCGACATCAACGTGGGACTGCTTTATATCTTTGGTGTGGTATCTCTGGGTGTTTACGGTGTAATGATCGGCGGTTGGGCATCCAACAATAAATATTCACTGCTGAGCGCTATTCGTGCGGCATCGCAGAACATCAGCTACGAGATTGCAATGGGCCTTTCTATCATTGCACTATTGCTGGTATCAGGTACGCTAAGCTTAAAGGAAATTGTAGAGCAGCAGCATGGCTGGCACTGGAATGTGATTTACCAGCCGATAGGATTTATCCTGTTCCTGATATGTGCTTTCGCGGAGACAAACCGGGCACCTTTCGATTTGCCGGAGTGTGAGACAGAGCTAATCGGAGGTTACCACACGGAATATTCTTCAATGAAGCTGGGTTTCTATCTGTTTGCAGAGTACATCAACATGTTTGTTTCTTCGGCAGTAATCGCTTCTCTTTATTTCGGGGGCTATAACTACCCTGGAATGGATTGGGTGCTACAGCACACCGGAACGACCATTGGTCCGCTGATCGGAACCCTCGTGTTCTTCATTAAAATATTTGCTTTCATCTTCTTCTTTATGTGGGTACGCTGGACCATTCCGCGCTTCCGCTATGATCAGTTGATGCATTTAGGCTGGAAAGTGTTGATACCACTTGCCATTGCCAACATAATTGTAACAGGGGTGGTAATTGCCATCATCGAGAAATTTTAATAATCCCGCTTGCGGAAAAAAATAGGGAGGTTTCATGGAACCATTAACCAATAAAAAGAAAGTATTAGCACAGAAGCCCTTAACATTTGCAGAGCGTATGTATTTGCCTGCAATAACCAAAGGATTGTCGATCACCATAAGCCACTTCTTTAAAAAAGAAGCAACGATCCGGTATCCGGAGGTTGAAAGGGAATTTTCAACCAACTGGCGCGGTATGCACTCGCTTAAACGCGATGAAGAAGGTCGCGAGCGCTGTACAGCTTGTGGATTGTGTGCATTATCTTGTCCTGCAGAAGCCATTACGATGATCGCAGCAGAACGTAAACCGGAAGAGAAACACCTTTACCGCGAAGAGAAATATGCAGCGATGTACGAGATCAATATGCTTAGATGCATCTTCTGCGGATTATGTGAAGAGGCTTGCCCGAAAGAAGCAATTTACCTTGACGGGCCGATCGTGCCTTCAGATTACTTGAGAAAAGATTTCATTTACGGGAAGGACAAGCTTGTAGAAGCACCTTTAACCCTGAAATAGTTGGGCGTAAGCTTAAATTTAAAATATATATAATAGCCAGCTTGGCACAAAAACACTAAAATTAATGGGTACATCCGTGTTCTATATCGTAGCAGCACTAAGCGTTTTCTTCTCTCTGATGGTGATCTTTTCGAAGAACCCGGTGCATAGCGTACTTTATCTGATTGTAACATTTTTCACCTTTACGGTGCACTACATTCTGCTGAATGCACAATTCCTGGCCGTGGTGAATTTCATCGTCTACATGGGTGCAATCATGGTACTGTTCCTCTTCGTGCTCATGCTACTGAATCTCAACAAGGACAATGAGCCTTTGAAGTCGCCCCTGGTTAAAATCGTGGGGATCATTGCTGGTTGTTGCCTTGTGGTTACGCTAGTTGGGTCACTTAAAGCCACAGCGGTTTCCAATCCATTGCTGCTTAAGAACCCCGGACTAGGATTAATCCAGAACCTTGGTCGCGAACTCTTCGGCCCTTTTATGCTACCTTTTGAATTGTCATCTATCCTGTTGCTAACGGCAATGGTTGGTGCGGTATTGTTAACTAAAAAAGAAAAAATATAGTGGGAGAACTTACTCAAACCTTGCAGGGCGTGCCACTTAATCATTACATCTGGTTAAGCGCAATCATCTTTTCCATTGGTGTTCTTGGCGTACTGACCCGCAGAAATGCAATCGTGATCTTTATGTCCGTAGAGTTAATGCTAAACGCAGTAAACCTGCTGCTGACCGCTTTTTCCGTGCACAATAACGATGCATCCGGACAAGTGTTCGTGTTCTTCATTATGGCACTCGCAGCGGCGGAAGTTGCAATCGGACTTAGTATCATTGTAATGGTTTACCGCAATACGTCTTCAACCGATATAAATGTCCTGAATCGCCTTAAGTGGTAAAATAGAATAGAATAAAGATGATCATAAATTTAGTTTGGCTGGTTCCACTGATTCCTTTTCTGGGTTTCATCATTAATGGCTTAGGCAGAAATACCCTATCAAAAAATACGGTGGCATTTATCGGCAGTACAGCGGTATTTGCATCCTTTGTGCTAAGTGTCGCCATTTTCATGGCACTTGGCAATGACACCCATAAATCCCATGAAGTTTTTCTGTTTGACTGGATAAGGGCTGGGCAGCTGAACATTCCACTATCCTTTCTGGTAGATCCACTGAGTAGCATTATGCTGCTGATCATCACAGGGGTGGGATTTCTGATTCATGTTTACTCCGCCGGCTACATGCATGATGACGATGGTTTTGGTAAGTTTTTCAGCTACCTGAACCTGTTTATCTTCTTCATGTTGCTACTGGTACTGGGTTCCAACTACATCGTCATGTTCATCGGATGGGAAGGCGTGGGGCTATGTTCGTATCTGCTTATCGGCTTTTGGTACAGCAACAACAACTATGCTTCAGCGGCAAAAAAGGCCTTTGTCATGAACCGTATCGGTGATTTAGGCTTCCTGATTGCCGTTTTCCTGATCTTCAATACCTTCGGAAGTCTGGAGTTTAAAGAAATTTTCCCAAAAGCTGCCGGACTGATCTCTTCGGGCGACAGTACAATTATCCTGATCACATTATGCCTGTTTATCGGTGCTTGCGGTAAGTCAGCGCAGTTACCACTATTTACCTGGCTGCCGGATGCGATGGCAGGACCGACGCCCGTTTCTGCATTGATCCACGCAGCGACCATGGTTACCGCTGGTGTTTATATGATTGCACGCTCAAATGTGCTATTTGAACTTGCGCCGGTAATTCAGCATCTAATTGCAATCATCGGTCTAGCCACGGCGCTTCTGGGTGCTTTGATCGCACTAACGCAAACAGACATCAAGAAAGTACTTGCTTACTCTACGGTGTCCCAACTTGGATATATGTTCCTTGGTTTGGGTGTTGGCGCCTACGACGGCGCATTCTTTCACGTCATCACACATGCTTTCTTTAAGGCATTACTATTTTTAGGTGCGGGTTCGGTGATTCATGCCATGCACCATGCGCAGGATATGCGTATCATGGGTGGCTTGCGCAAGAAATTGCCGATTACGTATCGGACAATGCTGATCGGTACGATCGCCATCGCAGGATTGCCACCTTTTTCAGGCTTTTTCTCTAAAGATGAAATCCTTGCACACGTCTACGAGCAAAACAAAATTATGTGGGCCATCGGGGTATTTACCGCCTTCCTAACCGCATTTTACATGTTTAGAATGCTGTTCCTGACTTTCTATGGAACATACCGAGGCACTACACACCATGCGGAAGATCACATACATGAATCTCCAAAATCGATGACCATACCATTGATCGTGCTGGCTGTACTTTCTGCCATCGGCGGAATCATTGGTATACCACACAGTTTAGGTGGTCACCACTGGCTATCTGAATGGTTGTCGCCAGTAATCACCCACCATGCTGCAGCGCCAGATCACGCTACAGAATACATGTTAATGGGCATCACCGTAGTGGGTGTACTCATCTCCATCGGCATCGCCTATAACAGATACATAGGCAAAGCACATGTTCCTGCTGACGAAAATGCAGAACGCAGTAGCCTGGTTGGATTATCTTACAACAAATTTTACATAGACGAACTTTATGATGCCATCATCAGAAAGCCACTGGATGCCATGTCCGGGTTCTTCTACCGCATCATGGATACCAAAATTATTGACGGAATTGTGAATGGCCTGGGCTGGGGAACCAACGAAGCGAGTAAAAGCCTCCGATTGATTCAGACCGGTAACGTCGGATTCTATATTTTCATGATGGTTGTCGGCATCATCTCTATGTTATTGTATACTTATTTATCCATCTAGAAGATCGTTCAGAAAACATAATGGAACAACTCTTATTAATACTTCTTTTCTTTCCGCTGGTTAGTGCAATTGTTACCGCATGCTCCGGCAGTGCTGCAAAGCCTGTCGCGCTAATTTCCTCGCTGGTGTCTCTTGGCATTGCTGCCGTATTGGTCCTGAATTTCATACCCGACGCCAGTTTACAGTTTGGCATCAACTATCCATGGATCACCGCACTGGGTATTAGCTTTAAGGCAGGTGTGGATGGACTAAGTATCATTCCGATATTGTTAACCAACCTGTTGATTCCGATCATCATTCTGACAACCTTTAAGTCAGGTCACAAGAATGAACCTGCATTTCTAGCCTTGATGTTATTTATGCAAACGGGCTTATTGCTGGTATTTACCGCGATGGACGCTTTTCTGTTCTATATCGGCTGGGAAGCAGCCTTGATCCCGATCTACTTCATCTGCGCCATCTGGGGCGGTAAAGACCGGATCCGTGTAAACATGAAGTTCTTTGTTTACACCGTCGGTGGATCGTTATTCATGCTCCTGGGCATCATTTACCTGTACCTGCAGAACCCGGCACAGAACTTTGACATTCAGGCGTTCTATAATCTAGACCTGGATGCCGCACAGCAAAGCTGGGTGTTTTGGGCCTTCTTCCTGGCCTTCGCAATCAAAATGCCGATATTTCCTTTCCACACCTGGCAACCGGATACGTATACGGAAGCACCTGCCGCAGGTACGATGTTGCTTTCGGGCATCATGTTGAAAATGGGGATCTATGGTGTCATTAGGTGGATCCTTCCAGTGGTGCCACTTGGATTAACGGAGTGGGGCATGACAGCTTTTATCCTTTCCATCATCGGTATTGTATATGCTTCCATCATTGCTTTCAAACAGCAAAATGCGAAGAGACTTATCGCTTATTCATCCATCGCCCACGTCGGTCTGATTTCAGCGGGGATCTTCTCCCTGAATGCACAAGGGTTGCAAGGTGCAATGATTCAGATGTTGAGCCACGGTATCAACGTTGTTGGTTTATTCTTCATCATGGACATCATTGCCAACAGAATGAAGACGAACGACATTGCAGCGCTTGGCGGAATTGCCAAAGTTGCGCCTAAGCTGGCCATCGTATTCCTGATCATTGTACTTGGAACAGTGGCGCTACCGGGAACAAATGGCTTTATCGGTGAATTCCTGCTGTTAATGGGTGTCTACCAGGTGAACATCTGGGCAGCGGTTTTCGCAGGACTTACCATCATCTTTGGTGCGGTTTATATGTTCAGAACTTACCAGGGCATCATGCTGGGCAAAACCAACGACCTTACACTTACTTTCCGCGACATACAGGGTTCAGAACAAGTTGTACTTTACATCATATGTGCCTTAATTATTGTCATAGGGGTTTACCCTAAGCCTGTACTTCATCTATCTGAAGCAGCAGTTCAACAATTATTGGAGCAGGTAAATCAAAAATTAATTTCTGTAAAATAGACCATGAATATCATCATAACAATTACCGTAACCGCATTAGTCGTTCTTTATGCAGGCTTGTTTAAAGCGAAGAAAGCGTTATTGCCACTTACTCTACTTGGTTTATTTACAGCATTGGGATTTGTTGTTACCTCTTGGGACACCAACCATGTGTACTATAACATGATGCAGATGGACAATTTCGGACTTGCATTTTCTGGTTTGTGCATCTCCGGATCTATCCTGGTTTTCCTGCTAACGCAGAATTACTTTGCGGAACACAGCGAAAACATAGCGGAATACTTTACGCTCATGTTGTTCTCCCTCGCCGGCATGATCATCATGGTGTCTTACAAAAACATGTCTATGCTGTTTATCGGTATCGAGATCATGTCCGTAGCACTTTACATCCTTGCCGGTATCCGCAAAACGAACTTTGGCTCCAATGAGGCTTCATTGAAGTATTTTCTAATGGGTGCCTTTTCTACCGGTTTCCTATTGTTCGGTATAGCGCTGATTTATGGCGCAACAGGTTCATTTGACCTGGATGTCATTAATGAATACCTGATCAGCAACTACAAGACGGTTTCACCTTTGTTCTATCCAGGTTTAATCCTGATGATGATTGGCTTAAGCTTTAAAGTAGGGGCAGTGCCTTTCCACTTCTGGGTGCCCGATGTCTATGAAGGTTCACCAAGCCTGATTATGGCATTCATGTCGACCGTCGTAAAGACCGCTGGCTTCGCCGCTTTCTTAAGACTTTTCTCCGGAACCTTCGCGCCGTTACATGACTTCTGGTTGCCACCATTGATGGTGATTGTATGTCTAACCCTCTTCATTGGAAACGTGACAGCACTGTTCCAAAAGAGCTTCAAGCGTATGCTTGCATATTCCAGCATCTCCCATGCCGGATATCTCTTATTCTCCCTAGTAACCATAAGCTCCAGAAGCACAAATGATGTGCTGTTTTATGCGTCAGCTTACACCTTTGCCAACATCATTGCTTTTGCGGCGATGATCATGGTTAAACAGCGAACCGGTGCAGATACTTTCGAAGCCTTCAATGGGCTGGGTAATAAGAATCCTTTTCTGGCCTTTACAGTTACCGTTGCAATGTTATCTCTAGCCGGTATACCACTAACTGCAGGTTTCATTGGAAAATACGTGATGTTCCTCAATGTGATGGATCGTTATCAGATCTACCTGGTTGCATTTGCAATCCTGAATGCACTCGTTGGTTTCTACTATTACTTCAGGGTTATCGCGGCCATGTACTTCAAGGAAGGGTCGGAACTACAACTGGTTATCCCATTGCAATACAAGATTGTATTGGTGTTTTCGGTCGTGATTACGGTCTTCCTGGGCGTGTATCCATCTTTTATTTTAAACTTGATATAATCCGTTCTACAGATTATTATTTGTAGTTTTACGAAGAATAGAACTATGCAAGATTTTTGGAACTATCTACACCACCTCGTCGATCCTGAAAAATTACTTAGAGAAGGTGGTTTCTATGTAGTGGTGTTCGTGATCTTTGCTGAAACAGGACTCTTCTTTGGGTTCTTCCTTCCAGGAGACTATCTACTCTTCCTTGCCGGGATGTTTGTCGCAACCGGAAAACTCGATGTCAACATTTATGTCCTTATCGCCGGCCTTATGGCAGCCGCAATTTCAGGTAATTTTACGGGTTATTGGTTCGGCCGCAAAACAGGTCCGGTGCTTTACCAACGTAAAGATTCCTTCTTCTTCAAGAAGCGTTTCCTGAAAGCCGCAGAGGCCTACTACAACAAACAAGGTGCCTTTGCACTGATTATGGGCAGGTTTGTGCCCATTGTAAGAACCTTCGCCCCAATTATCGCTGGGGTGGTTAAACTCGACTTCCGAAAATTCGCGCTTTATAACATATTAGGTGCGATATTATGGATTGCTTCCTTAACTTTGCTCGGCTATTTTTTAGGCAAGAAATTTGAGAGGGAAATAAATCAATATTTACTATATATAATCTTAGGCTTCATCGTTATCACGACAATACCCGTAATCATTGCATTCTTGAGAAAAAGGTCTGCGTCGAACAATGAAGATTAAAAAACTTTCTAAATCAAAAAATGAATAAAGACGATCACCATCCGTGGCATCAGGTATCACCAGGCGAGAAGCTGCCTGAATGTGTTAACGCAATCATTGAAATTCCAAAAGGATCTAAAGCGAAATACGAAATCGATAAAGATTCTAATCTAATCAAACTTGACAGGGTATTATTCTCTTCCGTAATGTATCCTGCAAATTACGGGTTTATTCCACAGACCTTCTGTGATGATAATGACCCACTAGACATCCTTGTATTATGTTCTGTTGATGTTTATCCATTGTCTATTGTTGAGGCTAAAGTAATCGGTGTTATGCACATGGTTGATAATGGCGAACAAGATGATAAAATCATCGCAGTAGCAAAAAATGATATGTCTGTAAACTACATCAATGACATTGATGAGTTGCCGCCACATACCATGAAGGAAATTGTAAGATTCTTCCAGGATTACAAAGCACTGGAAGGTAAAGATGTTGCCATCGAGCAATTGCTTGGCAGAGAGTACGCATTTAAAGTTATTAAAGAAAGTCTGGAACTGTACGATACCACCTATAGAAACAAATCTTAATGGGATTTCAGATATTTTTAACGTTTTTCTTAGTCGTCCTTAACGGCTTTTTCGTTGCAGCAGAGTTTGCAATCGTTAAAGTCAGAGCGTCGCAAATAGAAATACAAGCTAAATCGGGTAGTCGCGTAGCAAATATTGCTAAGCACATTACCTTACATTTAGACGGATACCTAGCTGCAACACAGCTAGGTATTACTTTAGCTTCCCTGGGCTTAGGTTGGGTAGGGGAATCTGTAATGGAGCATATCCTTCACAACCTGCTTGCCTCTTTCGGTTCATCACCGGAATTCGTAGAATCATTCTCGAAAACAGCTTCACCAATCATTGCCTTCTCTGTAATTACAGTAATGCACATTGTTTTCGGTGAGCTTGCACCTAAATCACTGGCGATACAACGTCCGGTACAAACCACGCTATTCATTGCTTTTCCACTTCAGGTATTTTACATCGTTTTCAGACCTTTCATCTGGCTGCTGAATGGATTTGCAAACATCATCCTAAAAGTATTCGGAATCAACAATGTTGGTGCCCATGAAACCATTCACAGTACAGAGGAATTGTACTACCTGCTTGATCAGGGCCGCGAAAGTGGCGCCCTCGATAACAACGAGCATGAGCTGATTAAGAATGTTTTCGACTTCAACGAACGTGTTGTTAAGAACATTATGGTACCCAGAACCAAAATATCTGGTTTTGAACTGAACACAACTAAAGAAGAGGTGATCAACATGATCATTTCTGAAGGATATTCCCGTTTCCCGGTATATGATGATATCATTGACAAAATTGTCGGTATCATCCACGCTAAAGATGTTTTACCACTACTCGCATCTCATAAGGAGTGGAAGCTGAGCGACATCATTAGAAAGCCTTATTTCGTGCCTGAGACCAAGAAGATTAATGATCTGCTAAGCGAACTCCAGCAAAAACGTATTCAAATCGCCATCGTCATCGATGAGTTCGGCGGAACGGCTGGTATGGTTACCCTTGAAGACATCGTAGAAGAAATCGTTGGAGAAATCCAGGATGAGTACGATGAGGAAAAACCAACCGTGGAGAAGATTTCCGACACGGAATTTATCATCAACGCTTATGCGACCGTTTACGACGTAAACGAATACCTTCCACACGACCTGCCGGAAGATGAAGATTATGACACCATTGGTGGACTAATCTCCCATACTTTCGGTCGTTTTCCAGAAGTGGGTGAAAGCGAAGAGTGTTATGGCTACCTTTTTACCGTTCTGAAAAAGACGGAACAGAACGTGGAAACCATTAAACTTGAACTTGTAATCAACAAGGACGACGCGGTAGATTTGCACTAAAGATAAGCTATGCATGTTTTCTATACGCCGGATCTTCAGGATCAGGCACACTATCAACTTAACGAAGAGGAAAGTAAGCACTGTAGTAGAGTGCTTCGCCTGTCTGTAGGCGATACGGTTTTTTTGATCGACGGCCGCGGCGGCCTTTATGAAGCAGAAATAGAAACTGCGGCAAAAAAACATGTCGAACTCCGGATTACAAAAACAACGAAAGCATACCAGAAGCGCAATCATCACCTCCATATTGCCGTTGCACCAACCAAGAACATCGACCGTTTGGAGTGGTTCCTGGAGAAGGCAACAGAGATTGGTATAGATGAAATTACCCCGATTATCTGCGAGCGCTCTGAGCGCAAAGTGGTTAAAGGTGATCGCCTGGAAAAGGTAATTACCGCCGCAGTAAAGCAGTCGCTTCAGGCCTATCATCCAGTGCTTAACCCGGCAGTCACTTTTTCTGAACTGCTCGCGCAACAGACAAACGCGCAACAGACAGACCTTCACACAAGCCCTCAGCAGACAAACGCTCAGCAGAAAAATGCTCAAGAGACAAATCTTCACACAAGCCCTAACACAAGCGCTCAGAAAAGCGTCTCAAAGCTAATTGCGCACTGCATTGACGATGAACAACGCCGCTACCTAAAAGATTTGGTACAGCCCCATGGCAATTACCTCATGCTTATTGGTCCTGAGGGTGATTTTAGCCCACAGGAGATCAGTTCCGCATTGGCGGAAGGCTTCATGCCAGTCACACTCGGAACAACACGCCTGCGTACTGAAACTGCCGCCCTAGCAGCTTGTTTTGAAATAAACTACCTTAACCGCTAAAATGCCAGCATCATGTATAAAGTAAAAGTGAATGAACACCTCAATTTTGAAGTAGAACAAGCTGATCAGACTTTCATCGTAAACGGCAATGCGGTTAAGCTGGATGAACAGGCGCTTACACATAGTAATACGACCAGCGTCATCTACCAGAACAAATCTTACAATGTAGAAGTGGTTGAGCTAAACACACCGGAGAAAACCGCAACTATAAAAGTAAACGGTAATCTTTACAACCTGCAGATGGAAGATCAGTTTGATCTACTGTTAAAACAACTCGGCATGGATGCAGCGGTAAGTACTAAAATCCGCGAAATTAAAGCCCCAATGCCTGGCCTGGTATTGAAGATCATGGTAGAGGAGGGGGCAACGGTTCAGAAAGGCGATAACCTTTTGGTCCTGGAAGCCATGAAAATGGAGAACATTCTTAAATCCACCACCGACGGCATCATCAAGAAGATCAATGTCACACAAGGCGATAAGATCGAAAAGAACACCGTGTTGCTGCAATTCCAATAGGGATCAGCAGGCAACCAAAATACGCTAGTAAAACCCAGCAGGGGCTATTAAAACAAAGGCTACAGCACAAGATATTTATAAACAGAAAAAGGCGCCCATAAGGCGCCTTTTCTGTTTCTACACGGCTACGCCGCTGATTATATCTTCTTTGGATTGAATTTCCTTGCAGGCTTTGTCTTGAAGTTATTGCTGCTTCTCGGATTGATCTCCGATGCACCCAACATTGTCATTGCACAACGGAAGCCGATGTCTGCCGTAGACTCATCCTGTTGCATGAAACGTCTGGTCGCAGGGTTTAACCATAAAGCCTGATCATCCCATGATCCACCTTTATATACCCTAGATTTATCATTTACCAGGGTGATCTCACCATAAAGTTCATTTTGTCTGTCACGGTAACCTCTTTGATCGGCAACGTAGCTGCTCGCCACGGTTGTATTACCCAAAGAGTCTGTAGCAGCAGCACTCGCAGCCAATGCCGCTTGTTTCTCTGCCCAGGTTTGCTTTTTACCATTCGTTGCTGGTACCAGAATCGGATTGTTGTACTTGTCAACCGCAATCTTTGCCGATCCCGGCTCCAAAAGCTTCTTATCCTGGAAGTTGTTACCTCTATATGGGTTGAATGCTTCAGCAGCCTCGAAGGTGGTCGGACGGAATACGTCAGAAACCCACTCATTAACGTTACCAGCCATATTGTATAGGCCGAAATCGTTGGGCAGATAAGAACGTACAGAAACCGTTAAACTTCCTTTATCGTTCAATGATCCACCAACACCCATATAATCCCCTTTAGAACGTTTAAAGTTCGCCAGAATCATACCTCTTGTACTTTTCTTAGCAGAGCTTAAACCTAAACCATCCCATGGATAGATCTTGTTTGAGCTGATGTTTTCATATTCCGTATTGCCGATAAGGCCTAAAGCAGCATATTCCCATTCTGCCTCTGTAGGCAAACGGTAAGGTTGTTTTAGAATACCATCCTCTAAACGAACGTTTCTGGTCGGTGCATCCGCTTTCTTGCCCGTAGGATTTGCGGCAGCGGTACCAAGATCTTTCATCGCATTTTTCCCGCGATCATCGTACTGACCATTCAGGTATACATCCGTGTTAAATGGACCTTCTGGTCTTGGTGCAGCCTGAACCTGATCTTTTTTTCTGCCCTTCCCAGTGCCATATAGATCTTCAAATGAAGTCATGTAACCTTGAGAACGCAACAGCAACTCATTCACCCTGGAAGTTCTCCAGGTGCAATATCTTTGTGCCTGTTCCCAGGTAACGCCCACTACCGGATACTCCCCGTAAGCCGGGTGTCTCAGGTAATTGTCTACGTAAGGTTCGTTGTAAGATAATGGTCTGCGCCATACCAAAGTATCTGGCAGCTCATTGTAATAATATTCGTAATCATCAGGGTAAGACTGTCTAATCCAGTCCAGATACTCCAGCCAATTGGTGTTGGAAACTTCAGTTTCATCCATATAAAATGAAGACACCGTAATTTCACGTTTGTGGTTGTAATTGCCGAGTTCCTGACCAGGAACATCTTGTGCGCTTCCGCCCATTACAAATACACCGCCCTCAATTGCAACCAATCCTGGTCCCGGTGCACCACGGTCATAATTTGCCGGTACCTGAAAGCCGCCGAATTCTTTTTCATTATAATTCCAACCTGTTTTATCCGACTTGCTGACGGTCTTCGACTTACATGAATATAAGCCAACAATTAGTAATGCAAATAATGAATATAGGTATGTTTTTTTCATAGACGCAACGCGATAAACTTGAGGGTTAAAATTACTAAAAAATTAAGTTATGCACCAAAATATATATATGTTCAAAATTTAATTGAAATTATCGAAAGTTGCGGGCTAAGTAATTCTGTATCATATAAATTGTAGAATTCATTTACAACTTACAAAATTAATATGAATCCTAAGGCCTCAACAAAAATCCTGATCCTTTTGACGCTTGTTTTCTCCGGATTTTACACCACAAGTGCACAAAATTTAAATTCTGACAAACAATCCCATAGCAATTATACTGCCACATCCATCAACTTTCCTTTTATGGGTATCATTCCGGACGCACAGACCTCCAGCATGGGCGAAGCTGGCGTTGCAAGGCTGCCGGATGTAAATAGCCTGAACGTCAATCCTTCAGCTATTGTATTCTCGCCGCACCGGCTGAGCTTTGGCCTTTCCCACAATCCCTGGTTAAACAGATTGATAAAGGACATGAGCCTTAGCTATTTTGGTGCGTCCCTCAATAATGGAAAGCAGGCGATAGGCCTCTCCTTAAGGTACTTTGCCGTTGGCGAAACGGTATTCAGAAATGAAGAAGCTGTATTGCTCGGCATGGCACACCCCAGGGAATATGCGTTTGATTTCACCTACGCCCGGAAGCTCAGTCCTGATTTCGCTCTTGGCGCCACCATCCGCTACGTACAGTCACGCCTTTCGCTGAATGAACAAGGCAGCGCAATGCAAGCCACGGCCGCGGCAGTTGCCGCAGATGTCTCCGCCTACCTGCGTAAACCTGCACAGCTCTTTGGTTATCCGGCCACGGTCGCAGCCGGCATAAACCTCTCGAACATCGGCCCTTCCACAAGAACGGACAGCAACGAACCCATCTACTTGCCAACCAACCTGCACATTGGAACCTCAGCAAGCCTGGAAGTGGATGACCTGAGTCAGCTCACCTTTGCCATGGACCTCAGCAAAATGCTGGTGCCCGCCACAAGACCCAACGTTTCCGAAGATCCAGGCCATGTAGGTTTTCCGGCTGGGATGTGGAGCGCCTTCAGCGATCAACCCTTGATTGAAGAACTCAAAGCGATCAGTCTTTCATTCGGGATGGATTACAGCTTCAAACAACAGTTCTCCATCCGGGCAGGCTATCAGTATGCACCACAGGGCAACGGAACTGGCAGCTATCCAACTTTGGGTGCAGGGTTCCGGTATCACTCCATGCAGCTCGATCTGGCCTACCTGCCAGGCACCTTAGAAAAAAGTCCGATGGCAAATACCTTAAAGATTAGCTTAATGTTTAATTTCGGCGCATTGGCACAAAGCCGGCATGGGTATATCAGCCCATTTTAAAAAATTAAGAACCAAAAGCATCCAACAGTAGCGTGCTACATTCGGAATACCCAAAGGTTCATCATCAATAAATCAGCGACATGAAAATTAAAGTAGGATTCGGTTTCGATGTTCACCAGTTAAAAGACAATCATCCATTTATCGTGGGCGGCGTAGATCTTCAACACCATAAAGGTGCTTTTGGCCACTCCGATGCCGATGTACTGTTGCATGCTATCTGCGATGCTTTGCTTGGCGCGGCAAACCTGCGCGATATCGGTTTTCACTTCAAAAACACGGATCCAAGATGGAAAGGCATCAGCAGTATGATCTTACTGCAGGAAACAGTGAAACTGATCCAGGAAAAAGGCTTCAATGTGGGTAATATTGATGCGATGTTATGCCTTGAAGCACCAAAAATCAACCCGCACATCCCTCAGATGCAGCAAAATATAGCAGAGGCCATCGGCATTTCCATAGATGATATCTCCATAAAAGCGACGACGAACGAAACCATGGGTTTCATCGGCAGAGAAGAAGGCGTTGTTGCCTATGCCGTATGTCTGATTGAAAAGAACGCTTAAGCTCAAACGACTAATAAAAAAGTAGTGCAAAGGCGATGAGCACACACATGCGAACACGGTTTATGAATGAACAAAAGGATGCCATAGCTAAAACCGCAATCTGAACATTCGAAAAAACAATTCTTCAATACGGCAGGTTAATAAAAGAAAATCCTAATTATGAAAAGTTTATTCAAACCGGTTTTAGCATTTTCCTTTTTGGCGTTGTCACTAGCAGCTTGTACTGCCGGAGATAAAGGCGACGACTCAGTCGCAGATTCCGTAAGACTTGATACCACACAGGCACCGGCTATGAATTCTGCCAGTGGTCAGAATTCCTCTGGATCTGATTCAGGTGCTGCAGACACCACCGGCCTTAGTCAAAGCAATATCAACACCGTTGTACGAGATAGCGTAAGTAAAAACCGCTCAGCAAATGGCGGAGCAGATGGCGTTAAACAAAGTAACACCGAGGGCATAAAGAAATAAAAAAAGCCGGGTCATCGCCCGGCTTTTTTTTTATGCTAATCTGCTATGCCTTGTTGGCCAGCCTAATATTATGCGCTATTATGCTTGTTTTACAAACTGCAATTCTCCAAGGATTTTAACCTCATCACCCAACATCACGCCACCAGTTTCAAGGGTCGCGTTGTAGGTAAGACCGAAGTCACCACGCTTTAATTTGCCACTCAAAGTAAATCCAGCTTTAGTATTTCCCCATGGATCTACCGCAGTACCGCCAAATTCAACATCAAGTACAATTGGTCTGGTCACACCTTTAATGGTGATGTTTCCGGCAAGTTTATAATCATCGCCATCAGCAGTGATAGACGTCGAATCAAAAGTCATGGTTGGGTGTGTATCCACGTCGAAAAAGTCACCGGTTACCAGGTGTTTGTCACGGTCTGAATTACCAGTATCTACAGAACCTACTTCAGCACTGAAGGTCGCTTTTGCATTATCGAAGTTATCATCTGCTTCACTTTCCAATGTCGCGGTGATGTTTCTGAAACTTCCGGTTACCGTGGTAATCATCAGGTGTTTTACCTTGAACTGTAATTCACTGTGGGTTGGATCTAAGGTCCATTGTGTTGTCGCCATGATTGTCTTATTTAGATTGTTAGTTGTTATAACAAAGGTAAACAGACCATAGTTTATGACCCTTGATGTATGTTAAGAAATCAGGACTTGAAATGCTTGTGCGCAAGATCCTTCCGGACACGGCTCAAAGACTCTGGCGTAATGCCAAGATAGGAAGCAATCATCCACTGCGGCACCCGCAGGGTCAGGTTGGGATACAGCTTTATGAAATCCAGATACCGTTCTTCAGCTGTTGCAGCAAGCAGCAGATTTATCCGCTTTTGCATAAAGCGAATCGCATTGTTCAGCATCGTGGAGTTCAACAGCGTAAACTCCGGCGAAAATGCCGCAGCAGTGCAAAAGAAATCCTTCGGAATAATCACGGCAGTAGTCGCCTCTATCGCATCCATGTTAAAATCGGATGCTTCATTGTTCAGCAGCCCATTGCGATCCGAGATCCACCAGGACTCTGGCGCAAACTGGATGATGTGCACCTTGCCTTTATTATCAATAGAATAGCTGCGCATAAGGCCGTCTAGCACGAAATAGGTACGCGTACTCGTCTCACCCTGGGATAGAATAAGCTCATTCTTCACGAAGGTCTTAATTTTTAAATTTTTAGCAATCTGCTCAAATTGCTCATCCGTAAGTGCAATGCGTTGTTGAAGATAGGATTTGAAATTTTCAAGCATATAGAGGAAGTCTATTTCGATTTGGGATCTATATTGCTAAAATCTACACTGCACTTATTACAGCCGGAGGCGCAGCCACCGTCTCTATTGGGCTTTATGGAACGATAAATGATCCGGCCAATGTAAAACAAGGCCGCCGCGAATAAAACTGCTACTAATGCTGCTTGCATATCCATACCCAAATTTAGCCATATCAAAGCTTTAGCCAGTCGATCCAATGTAAAATTATGGCTCCATCAGCCCAACGGTACCGCCCACCCAATCGAAATCCTTATTGTACCGCACACCGATCATCTTACCGCGACTTAAACGCGCCAGATTTATGGCGAGCATAGGCTCTTCACCATCCGGCCATACATACATCAACCGCAGTTCCGCCTTTACGCCACCATCAGGCGACTGTAACACCGGTTCATACTGTACCTTCTCCTGCAAGATCCAGTTTTCCGGATCTTCAATCGCAGCGATGTCAGCCTCCGTTACATCGATAACCACGCCCATACCGGCGAAAGAGAAAAGCGGTTTCAATACATAGTTCTCCAGATCTGGTGGTAGTGTTTTTACTTCATGCAGGAAGAAGCTTTCTGGAACATACTTGCTTTCCAGAAAAGGCATCGTGTATTTACTGATCCTGTAAAACCAGTTGGGATGTGTCATCCATTCCACGTCAATGATCTCCCGGGGATCAAAGCATTCTTTAAACAAGCTGAAGTCGTCCTTGACTTCATCAAAGATCAGCCGGTTGTAAATCCGTTTGATGCGTACGTTAGCGCCATTCTCCCGGTAGCAAATGTGATTTTCCTCCCGGAAGATGTCTTCCAGCCCAATAATCTTAATCCCGAGGTGTTTAGCGGTAATGTAAAAGTCAATGGCGGTCTTCTGTTTGTTGACGTCCAAATCCATCAATACGACCTGGTGGGGGGGGTGATTCCCGACAATCATCTTTCGCAACAGCTCCATATAACTTGCATCCGTTAAGCCATTGAAGTAAGGACTAAGCTTCGGATCCAGGTCAAACACTTCCTTATACAAGGCGGAAAGATGCATCTGAAAGCCATACAGCGAAGGAAAGCCCTGCATTTCGATGAGCTTGGGCATCAGTTTGCCTTCCGCATCTTTGGTAATGCCAAAATCCAGGGTAATAAAATGGGGGTGACTGTTTTCAAAGGGCACCTCCCATTCAAAAGGTATGGCTTTTTTAGTGAGCGCTTTAAAGCCAGGTTTTTTGATGAAGTTGACAACCTCATCACCGGCTTCTATAAGCAACGCTTTCAGGTCATTGGGAATAAACACCGGCGTTTCTGCAAGTCTGAACTCAATAGGCGGGAAGCCTTCATCCGCTTTTTGAAGAAATTCCTCGTATTTCGCTGCTGTAAAGTTCGCGTTAAAACTTTCCCGGTATGACCTGATCATAATTATGCTTCTTCTAAAATGTTCGAAACTGCTCGTGAAATAAAGTTAGGTAGAATCACGCTTTGTGTAAGCGAGATCCGCTCCGGATGTTCCAGGCTGTCCAGCATATCGTAGTACTTTTCCTCACCGTGGTTGGCAATGATGGACTGCTTTTTATCATCCTTCAGCAGGTGCATGCGCATCCCCGTAGGGTCTGCCTCCGGATGAAACTGCGTACCAAGGATCTCCTCAGAAAACCGGATCGCCATAATACACCGCTCCAGGTCCACATTCGGCCTTTCCTTCTCCAGCGCCAAAATCCGTGCGCCGAAGCGTTCAAATGCGGCTTCATCTGGCTCCACAACCTGCCAGTCACGACTATCTACGGAGTAGAACGGATTGGTCAAACCTTTAAAGAATGGCTCCTGCTCACCAGCTTCGGTAAGCGTAATCGGGAATATCCCAAAGGCGTTCGACTTACGTTCTTTTACCTGTCCTAAGTTAAACTTCCTGCAGGCCAGCTGGAAAGAATGGCAGATCAAAAACACATATTTCTTTTCAGCAGCGTCATCCGCATTGTGCGTATGTATCGCGTCAAGCAAATCAAAAAACCGGTTTTCCCAATCTTCACCTTCACCATCATAAGGACTGCCCGGGCCACCGGTAGAAATATAAAGGTTGTAGTCCAACCCTGGTAATTCTCCCCGCTGCCTTAGATTGAATATTTCCAGTGAAAAGGCGACATCATGGTCGACTTCATATTTACCAAGAATTTCAATGATCCCCCGCATACCCTGGTTTGCTGCGCCATTGTTCATGTCTATTACAGCAACCTTTATCTTCTTATTACTATCCATTTTTTACTGTTTCGCGCCTATAAGCGTCTGGTTGGTTATAAAATCTACAACCGACTCAAGGCTACCCGTTTGTTCAAAAACGGCTAACTGCCGGTCTGCACCTGTTCCGTTTGCCAGCATCTTATGAACGTAGTTGATGTCTTCCCTGCAACCCAGGTCGTCCACCACATCATCCACAAAATCAAGCAATTCTAAAATCAGGTTTCGGCAGTTCACCTCCATTTCCTTGCCAAAATCAATCAGGTTGCCATCTATGCCATATCTGGCAGCACGCCATTTGTTCTCATTGATCAATGCCCGCGAGTAATTGATGAAAGACATGTTCCTTAAACGCAGCTGGTATAATTTCGCGCAAAGCGACTGAAAAAGGGCTGTTAAGGCCATTGTCTCATCAATAAGCATCGGACAATCGCAGATCCGAAACTCAATGGTCTGGAAAAACGGATGCACGCGGATGTCCCACCAGATTTTTTTAGCATTGTCAATGCAGTTCGTTTTGATCAGCAATTTGACGTAATTGTCATAATCTTCGATGCTGTTAAAGATGTCAGGTATGCCGGTTCTCGGGAATTTATCAAAGATCTTCGTGCGGAAAGACTTATAGCCCGTATTCCTCGATTCCCAGAAAGGGGAGTTGGTCGATAATGCAAATACGTGCGGTAAAAAGTACCGGACCTGATTGGCAATATGTACGGCCAGCTCTCTGGATTGGAAACCAACGTGTACATGCAGGCCAAAGATCAGGTTGGATCTTGCAGCCTCCTGCAGTTCATTTACAATCTCACTGTACCGCGGGTGTTCGGTAATCAACTGCTTCTCCCAATGCGAAAAGGGGTGGGTGCCCGATGCACCAATCCGCAGGCCCTGTTCTCCGGCAAGCTGCGATACGGTGTATCGCAGCTGGGAGATTTCTTTTCTGGCCTGCGTGGTATCCGTACAGATACCGGTGCCAACTTCCACAACGGCCTGGTGCATTTCTGCCTTTACCTGGTCCTTGTGTATCTTTTGCGCGGCTTCAACAATTTTCTGGTCATGCGAAGTGAGCTCCCGGGTCACCGGGTCAACAACCATGTATTCTTCTTCAATGCCAAGGGTAAACTCGTTCTTCATGACGATCCGCTTAAATAATGACTATTTCTTGCTGCTTTCTTTTTTTGCCTTTGGTGCTGCAGCCTTGCTGCTGGTTTTAGCAGGTTTTTCTGCCTGTGCAGCGCCAGCTTTATCGCCACTTCCCGCTTTCGCTGTGCTCGCTTTCTTCGCAGCAGGTGCCTTCTTCTCCGCTGTAGCATCCTTTTTCTCGGAGATTTCACCCTGTGCGGCCGACTTGTCTGCTTTTGCGGCAGGTTTTGCTTTGGTTGATTTTGAGGTCTTTTCTGCTGTTGCGGACTTCGACTTGCCTGCTTTCTGCTGTGGCTCCAGTTCTACCGGTGCAGCAAGCTCTTCAGAAACTGGAATTTCTTCTGCAGCTTCAAGCTTAATCTTTCCACCCGCTTTCACGGAACCTTTTACATACTCGCCCCAGGTTAAGTTCTCCTGATTTGGCTTATGTGCCCTTGCACGTTCAATGGCGTACAATGCAGAATGTTCAATTACCCAGTTGAAGTTGTCTTCACCTACGCTGGTAATTTCCGCATCCGGAGCAGGGTTACAGAAGTCAATCGCGTAAGGAATACCGTCACGCACCGCAAACTCTACGGTATTGAAGTCATAACCCAAGTGTTGGTTCAGCTTCACGACATAATCGTGCATGGTTTGCAACAGCTCCTCGCTGGATGGTGCCTTATCTACCGCATAGCGCAGGTGGAAAGGATTATTTGGCTCATACTGCATAATGCGGACATACTTGCCACCAATGCAGTAACAGCGATAATATTCTTCAAACTTGATCTCTTCCTGAAGCATCATCACCAACTGTTTGGTTTCTTTATGCTTCTCAAAGAAATCTTCTTTGTCATTGATCTTGTACACATCTTTCCAGCCGCCGCCATCAAAAGGCTTCATGTAAGCCGGGAAACCAGTGTATTCAAAAATAGCATCCCAGTTCAGTGGGTAAGCAAGGTTCGAGAAAGACGCGTCCGAAGTATCTGTAGGCAAATCCCTTGAAGGGATCAGCGCCGTTTTCGGTACCGGAATGCCCAGCTTTACAGCGAGCGCGTTGTTGAAGAACTTCTCATCCGCGCTCCACCAGAAAGGATTGTTGATCACTGCAGTACCCGTAATGGCAGCATTCTTCATTGCTGCTCTATAAAAAGGTACACCCTGCGAAATGCGGTCCAGAATAACAGCATAGTCCAGTGGTTCACCCTGGAAAATCTTGTCAATGTTCACATATTCCGCAACAAATTCTCCTTCGGCAAGCTCGTTCACACGTTTAACAAAAGCTTCCGGAAAAGATCTTTCTTGTCCGAATAAAATCCCAATTTTTTTCATCGTAAATACGTTTAGTTTTTTAGAGTTTAGATAGGTAGTCAGGTAACATCTCCCGCCATATCGGCCAGTCATGATCCGCATTTGGCCGGATGTCCAGCCAATGGGAAATGCCCTTCTTATTTAAAATTTCTGATAGTTGCTCATTATAACCCCTGCAGATGTCCCGGTCACTTGTACCCAAAACAATCTTCATCTTCCAGAGGTCCGGATTATGGTCGCCCGGCAGATAGTCCACCGGATTATGATAGTACACTTCTTCATTGTAAAAGCCATCCAGCTGCCCGCGGATGTCAAATGCCCCGCTCAAACTGAACATATGAGATACCAACCAGGGATAGCGAAAAGCAAAGTTTGCCGCATGGTACCCACCAAAGCTGCAGCCCGCGGTAATAACCTTATGATGTCCGGTATCATGTTGCGCACGGCTCACCACTTCTTCAAGCAACATCTTGTCATACCAGCTGTGGTTCTTAATTCTTTCTGCCGGATGCACGCCTTTATTATAAAAACTCAGGCTGTCTATCCCATCCGGGCAGTACACCTTCACCTTACCGGAATTGATAAAGTAGTGTATGGAATCGATAAGTTTGAAGTCTTTATTCTCGTAATAACGCCCTTGACTGGTTGGAAATAAAAGGAGCGGATGGCCAGCGTGACCAAAGGTCAGCATGTCAATGTCCATATTCAGATTAGGACTATACCACTTGATGTATTCTTCCTGCATAGAAGTAATTTAGATGATGAGATATGAAGAACTCTTGGTAAACAAGAATACGATTCTTTTGTTGCTGAAATGCGATGATATTGCAAAAAATATTACCCGCAGGCCGATATTTTTAAAGGTTAAACCGCTTTGTGGAAAACATTTTGCTCGGGCAGGTTGTAAATAGCATAATTATGATGATCCCCGAGCTCAAAATCAGCACACATATCCTGAAATCCATCCCACTTAGACGCCGGGTGGAGTACATCGCCTATGTGCCTGCAGGTATACCAGCAAATACCCCAATGAACCTGCTGCTGCTGAATGACGGACAGGACGCGGAAGGATTGAAACTGGAGGCGAATCTTAAGGAGTTGTATACTGCCGAACGCATTGATCCGCTCATCCTCATTGCAATCAAGTGTTCCGATGAGCGCATGCAGGAGTACGGCGTTGCCGGAAGGCCGGATTTTCAGAAGCGTGGGAGCAAGGCAGATTTGTACAACGACTTCATCATCAAAGAGCTGTTGCCGGAACTGGATCGAAAGTTCAACCTGAAGTATAAGGCAAAAGTCGGCTTTGCTGGTTTCTCCCTGGGTGGGCTTAGCGCTTTCGACATTGCCTGGCGGAATCCGGATCGTTTCGACCTGATCGGCGCTTTTTCTGCATCTTTCTGGTGGCGTACGAAAGCGCTGGACGACGGCTACACGCCGGAGGACCGGATCATGCATCAGGTGATACGCGAAACAGCGGGTAAACCGGAGCTGAAAGTATGGCTCATGACCGGAACAGAAGATGAGACGGAAGACCGTAATCATAACTACATCATAGATTCCATAGACGACACCATCGACATCATTAAAGAATTGCTGGAGAAGGGTTATACCCGGCCGGAAGAGGTCTTTTATTATGAGATGGTGGGTGGCCGGCATGAAGTACCATGCTGGGCAATTGCACTGCCCGCATTCCTGTGTTGGGCTTTCCCCAGAACGACAGTCTTTTAGTATCAAGATATTAGCGTTTTACATACGTGGTTTTTACGATTAAAAACCTTATCTTTGCGCCAAAATACAGGCGCATTTTATGCAAAAAATAAGAAACATAGCTATTATAGCACACGTCGATCACGGTAAAACCACCTTGGTTGATAAAATTTTACACACTTGTTCTATTTTTCGTGACAACGAGCAAACAGGTGATTTAATCCTTGACAATAACGATCTGGAGCGCGAGCGTGGTATTACCATCGTTTCGAAGAACGTTTCCGTTATGTACAAAGATGTTAAGATCAACATCATGGATACTCCTGGTCACGCGGATTTTGGCGGTGAGGTAGAGCGGGTATTAAAAATGGCTGACGGTGTATTGTTGCTTTGTGATGCCTTTGAAGGTGCCATGCCACAAACACGTTTTGTAACACAAAAAGCATTGGCATTAGGTCTTAAGCCTATTGTTGTTGTAAATAAAGTAGATAAAGAAAACTGTCGTCCGGAAGAGGTATACGAGCAAATCTTTGAATTGTTCTTCAACCTTGAGGCTACAGAAGATCAGTTGGACTTCCCTGTAATCTATGGTTCATCTAAACAAGGATGGATGAGCACAGACTACACTAAACCAACAACAGATATTTTCGCGTTATTGGACGCTGTAGTGGAATCTATTCCACCTGCACCAACCAATGATGGTACACTACAAATGCAAATCACCTCTCTAGATTATTCTTCTTTCGTAGGTCGTATTGCAATTGGTCGTGTACACCGCGGTAGCATCACAGAAAACCAGCCGATCACATTGATCAAACGTGATGGTAAAATGGTGAAGTCTAGAGTAAAAGAACTTTATACTTTCGAAGGTCTTGGTAAAATCAGAGCTACAGAAGTAAAATCTGGCGATATCTGTGCCGTAGTTGGGATTGAAGGTTTTGATATCGGTGATACCATCGCTGATTTTGAAGCACCAGAACAACTTCCGGTTATCAGCATCGATGAGCCAACCATGAACATGTTGTTCACCATCAATAACTCTCCTTTCTTCGGTAAAGAAGGTAAATTCGTTACTTCTCAGCGTATGAGAGAGCGTCTGTACAAAGAGATGGAAAAAAACCTTGCACTTAAGGTTGTTGAAACTGAATCTCCAGATGCGTACCTGGTATACGGAAGGGGTATTCTCCATTTATCAGTACTTATTGAAACCATGCGTCGTGAAGGTTATGAGCTTCAGGTAGGTCAGCCACAGGTTATCGTTAAAGAAATTGACGGTAAAAAATGTGAGCCTATTGAAACTTTAATCGTTGACGTACCGGGTGATGTTGCTGGTAAGGTAATTGAATTGGTAACACAACGTAAAGGTGAGTTATTGATCATGGAACCTAAAGGTGATCTTCAACACTTAGAGTTTGATATCCCTGCACGTGGTATCATCGGACTAAGAAATAACGTACTTACTGCAACTGCTGGTGAAGCAATCATCGCACACCGTTTCAAAGCTTACGAGCCTTGGAAAGGTACAATTCCTGGGCGTTTAAGTGGTGTATTGGTTTCTATGGAAAAAGGTACAACAACTGCTTATTCAATCGACAAACTTCAGGATAGAGGCCGTTTCTTCGTTGATCCGGGTGTAGATATTTATGAAGGTCAGATCGTTGGTGAGCACATCCGTGATAACGACTTGGTTGTAAATATTGTTAAAGGTAAAGCCTTAACCAATATGCGTGCTTCCGGTACAGATGATAACACCCGCATCGCACCAGCAATTAAGTTCTCTCTGGAAGAAGCTATGGAATATATCCAGGCTGATGAGTACATCGAGATTACACCAGTAAGCATGCGTTTACGTAAAATTCACTTAACAGAGAATGCACGTAAAATCAACGCTAAAAACTATCAATAGCCAAAAGCTATACTTCATTTAAGAAGTATAAACTTTATATATACAATGCCGGCAGCTTATCCTGCCGGCATTTTTTGTTTACACTGCCGTTGTTTTTCCAGCAGTGCTTTTTTCTACATTTGTCCAAAATTGGAATTATATGGAATCTCTAACTGGAAAAAATGCAATCATAACCGGTGCCGGAAAGGGCATTGGAAAGGCAGTAGCCATCGCACTGGCGAAAGAAGGTGTAAACATTGCACTTCTTGCCAGAACGGAAGCCGATCTGTCGGCACTTGCAGCTGAACTGAAAACATACGGAGTTAAGACTGCTATCGCAACAGTGAACGTCGCGGATATCGAACAGGTAAACGCAGCCGTAGCGAAAGTAAAAGCGGAGCTTGGTGCGATTGATATCTTAATCAACAACGCAGGTATCTCCTCATTCGGTTCTTTTATGGAGCTTGAACCAGCACGCTGGGAGGAAATCGTGAAAGTGAACCTTTTCGGTCCTTACTACATGACCCGCGCAGTATTACCGGAGATGATCGAACGCAAAACCGGAGACATCCTGAACATTTCATCTACCGCAGGTAAGAATGGTGCCGCGGTAACCAGTGCATACAGTGCATCAAAATTTGGACTGATCGGTATGTCTGAATCCCTCATGCAGGAAGTACGCAAACATAACATCCGTGTAAGTACATTGCTGCCAAGCACCATTGCAACAGACATGGCCAAAGACCTGAACCTGACCGACGGAAATCCGGAGCGCGTCATGCAACCTGAAGATTTTGCGGAATTCATGGTTTCACAACTTAAATTAAACCGCCGTGTTTTCGTAAAAGAAGCCGGCTTATGGTCTACAAACCCATAAAACACAAAAAAGGGGAAATGAATCATTTCCCCTTTTTTTATACTTCATGGTTTCGCTTATGCGTGTTGGCCGTCGTGTACACCTTCTGCAAACTCCTCAACGATCTTGTCGTTAAAAGCAGGCAGATCCTTCGGACTTCTGCTGGTCACCAATCCCTGGTCAACCACAACTTCTTCATCCAGCCATTCGGCACCTGCATTTACCAGGTCCACCTTAACGGTCTGATACGAGGTTAGCTTTCTGCCTTTAACAACATCTGCGGTAATCAGAATCTGTGGTGCATGGCAAATTGCTGCAACAGGCTTGCCGGCTTCGAAAAATGCTTTCACAAAGCTGATGGCTTCTTCACTGCCTCTAATGGCATCCGGATTGAGAACCCCACCAGGTAACATCAACCCGTGATAATCCGCTGCATCTACTTCAGATACCACTTTATCTACATCAAGTTCGATGGTCCAGTCTTTATCGCCTTTCATGGCCTGAATTTTCCCAGCTTTAATGGATATGATATGTACGTTTGCACCTTCTTCCTTTAAGCGCTGTACCGGGCTGGTTAATTCCGATTCTTCAAATCCACTTGCTGCAAGTACTGCAATGTTCTTGTTATTCAATTGTCCCATTGTTATATGATTTAAGTTTATAATAATGTCTGCATAAACTACATTCCACAATCCAGATTGTTTTTGCGAGCTGGACTTCAAACGAATTCAGACATAATCATGACCGCTCCACAGCTGTACTGCGCATCGACAGACATCCAGGTGGTAGCTGGAGCGGCTTTTATTCGGCCCCTGTTCGCCTATCCTTCGCCTTGAGCCGAAGGATAGGCGAACGAAAGGCGAACAATAGGCGAACGAAACGCGGTTGAAAGCAGAAGCTTTTGTGATTTTTACGCCTTGTTTTCCTTCATGTATTATAATGGTCTTTGTTTACCGTGAAATTCTTTATTGCCGGAGGATCTTGCCGCCGTAGCGGCCATGATTGTGAAAGTGTTGGGCTGGATTGTGTAGTGCAGACCGACTTTCATACTTTAAATTTGCGCGCATCTAATTGCTTTTTACGCTCCTATGAAAGGTCTTCTTCATTTTAGGGTAGTTCTCTGTACCCTGGTTAGTTTTTTATTTCCGTTTGCAACTATGGCCTGGCCGCAGGCTAAACCGTCGCCGCAAAATGGGCGGGAGGTACCACTTTCGGGAACCTGGACTTTTATGAAAGATCCCAAAAATCAGGCGATGCTGCCAAACCTGGATGCTGGCTGGCAGCCGGTAACTGTTCCACATACCTGGAATGCGGTAGACGCTTTTGACGATGTTCCGGGTTATTACCGCGGTGCAGGCTGGTACAAGATCGTGATGAAGACCCAAGCTGCATGGAAAGGGAAAGTGCTCTACCTGCAGTTTGATGGTGCCAATCAGGAAACGGAGGTGTTTGTCAATGGCAAAAAGGCGGGTGCACATATTGGGGGCTACTCCAGGTTTATCGTGCCGGTGACGGACTTGATGCGCAACGAAGCTTCAGCCCTGCAAACCATCGCCGTAAAAGTTAACAATCGTTTCAACAAAGATATTGCGCCATTAAGTGGTGATTTCACTTTCTTCGGTGGGCTGTACCGTAAGGTGTCGCTACTCGTACTGAATCCGGTGCATTTTAATGATCCGGATCATGGCTCCTCTGGCCTGTACATCTCCACACCGGAAGTCTCGGCAGCGAAGGCTGCGCTAAAAGTATCGGGGCAGTTGATCAATAAATCTGCTGCTACTAAGACGCTTGTGCTCCGTAACCTGGTTAAAGATCCACAGGGGCAAGTTGTTTATAGTGACGACTTCTCCCTGGGGCAGATCAGCGCCGGGAAGCGGGTGGCCTTTACGCATCAGCTGCCAACACTTAGCAATCCAGTACTCTGGTCGCCGGAACAGCCGGCACTGTATACCGTAATCAGCAGTATCGTTGATGCACAAACTGGTGCTGTGCTCGACAAGCTAGAACACCGGACAGGTATGCGCTGGTTTCGTTTTGATGTAAATGAAGGCTTCTTCCTGAATGGAAAACCCTATAAGCTGATGGGCGCGAGTCGCCATCAGGACTATAAAGGCTTAGGGAATGCAGTACCCGCAGCTTTACAAGTGGAGGACCTGCGCAAGATCAAAGCGATGGGTGCAAACTTCCTGCGGGTGGCGCACTATCCGCAGGATCAGGCAGTGCTGGATGCCTGTGATGAACTCGGATTACTCGCATCCCTGGAAACACCGCTGGTGAGTGAAATTACAGAAAGCAAGGCATTTACCAATAATGCACTTCGGATGCAGATGGAAATGATCAAACAGCATTACAATCATCCGAGCATCATCATGTGGACGTATATGAATGAGATTCTGCTGAAAATGCAGTTCAAGGATGCTGAATCGCGAAAGAAGATTTACGTGGAGAATGTTCGGCGACTGGCACTGGCCTTGGAAAAGATGACCAGGCGTGCAGATCCCTACCGTTATACCATGATTCCAAACCACCACAGCATCAAGACTTACAAGGAAGCCGGTTTGACCGACATACCCATGGTTGTAGGCTGGAACGTGTATCATGGCTGGTATGGTGGAGATTTGGCAAACTTTCCGGAGGCATTGGACAAGCTGCATGCGGAAGTGCCCGGCAAGCCATTCATGATCACAGAATATGGTGCAGATGCTGACCCCAGGATACATGCTTATAAACCAGAGCGCTTTGATAAAAGCGTAGAGTATGCCACCAGGTTCCATCAAACTTATTTGAAAGCCATACTGTCGAAGCCTTTTGTGGCAGGTGCTCAGGTCTGGAACTTTGCGGATTTCGCCTCTGAAGATCGTGAAGAGACCATGCCCCACATCAATAACAAAGGGATAATGACCATTGACCGGCAGGCCAAAAACACCTACTTTCTATATTGTGCTTTCTTGTCCAAAACCCCTTACCTAAAGATAGGTGCTGCAGCGCAGGACCGACGCAGCGGCTCGGCAATGCAGGGACAGGACGTTGTTACGCAGCCCGTAGAAGTGTTCGGTAATGTTGGTGATGCTGAACTTTTCCTAGATGGGAAATCGATGGGCAAAAAGAACTTCAAAGACCATATCGCGGTCTGGAACGTGCCGTTTCAGCATGGTAAGAACGCCTTAAAGGTGGTGGCAAGTGGCGCAGCGCGCCTGGAAGATCAGGCGAGCATCAACTTCAACCTCATTCCTGCCGATCTTAGCAGCAAGAAGCTGCCATTTAAAGCACTTGCGATATCCTTGGGTGATCCCAGGTATTTCGAAGATGAAACTGGAAATAAGATCTGGTTGCCGGATCAGGCGTATCGGAAAGGCTCATGGGGCTATATTGGCGGTGTACCTTACAAGAAAGAGACCGGTCATCAGCCATTTGGCTCGGATAAGAACATCGTAGGTACGGCCCTAGATCCCGTTTTTCAGACACAAAGGCTTGGGCTGGAAGGCTATAAACTGGATGTGCCTAATGGTAAGTACGAAGTAACCATGTACTTCGCGGAGCTGATGGGGGCAGAGATGACCACGGTATTGCCTTACAACCTGTTGCCTTCATACAAGAAATCGGCAAAAGAAGATCGCGTGTTCAGCGTATATCTGCATGGACACCTGATTGCAAATCGTCTGGACCTACCGAAGCAATTTGGTCTCGCCCTCGCGGTGCAGAAAAAGGCCAAGGTTATTATTAAGGACAATAAGGGGATCTACCTGCAGTTTAAGGCAATTGAAGGCCGTCCGGTGTTAAATGCCCTGGAGGTAAAGCGACTGGCGTTTTAGTCGTTGGTACGCCGGTGTTTCAGGAAGTAGTAGAGCAGTTTCCCTGCAATCACCATGTGGTTGAACAGATTTGGAAGGAGTCCGTAATACTTCGTGAAGATGTGGAAGCGTTCTTTCAGGCTTTCAAGGTGTTTTTGTTTAGAGACCCCGCCAACAAGGTATTTAGCCACATAGCGCCTGGTGTTCACAATTTTGCTGGCTTTTCTCGTCGCTTTGATGATCCAGTCAATATCGGCACTATAGCGGTACCGGAGATCGTAGGGCTCAATGATGGTGCGTTTGATGTAGATGGCCTGGTGACTGATGCTCATGCCATACTTGAAGCTTTCCCAGGTAAACTTTTCGGGTGCCTGGTGGCGCCTTTGGCCTAAGCTCTCCCAGTTTTCATTGTACATCTCTGTTTCGCCATAATAGATGTCGGCATCTGCGCCTGATGCAAATACAGCAGCAACGGTTTCCGGGTCATATAACTCGTCACCGGAGTTCATGAACAATACATAGTCGCCGGTGGCAAGCTTCAGTCCTTTATTCATAGCATCGTAGATGCCCTTGTCGGGTTCTGAGATGAACGTTGCTAACTGGTCCTTGTACCGCGCGATGATGTCCTTTGTTCCGTCTGTGGAAGCACCGTCGATCACCAGATATTCAATATGAGGATAGGTTTGGTTCAACACAGCGCGCATGGTGCGTTCAATGTCCCGAACATTATTGTAGACAATGGTAATGATGCTTAAAACAGGTGCAGACATGTACTGGGTATTATTTGGGGTGTCGGTTTAACAGTTCCTGATAGAGCTGCAGGTGTTTATCTGCAACAACTTCTTCTGAAAAATGCATGAGAATGGAGCGGCGGGCTTCTTTCTGTATTTCTGGGGCATGCTCATCGTGGTAGAGCCATTCAATGCCTGTCGCCAAATCTTCAGCGGATTTGTATTCGGCCAGGTAGCCATTCTCCAAGTGTCGCACCATGTCCGGAATACCACCTGTTTTAAAGGCAACCACGGGGGTTGCGCAGGAAAGGCTTTCCATCACCGTGTTCGGCAGGTTATCTTCCAATGAAGGCGCTATAAACACGTCTGCTGCAGAATAACACTTGGCCAGGTGACTATCATTATGTATGGAACCGAGGAAAGTCGTTTTGAAAGGGAATTCAGGCATATCGGCGTTTGCCTTGTTACCGAAAATCACCAGTTCAATGTTGTGCTTATCTATGCCTGGTCTGCTGGCAAGATCATTAAGCGCGTCAATCAGATAACTGGTGCCCTTATGCTTGTCATTTTTTGAAGGCATAAAGCCGGACATCAGGACAAATTTTTCCGCAGGGATCTTGAGCATACGTTTAGCTTCCGCTTTGACGTAAGGTTTGAAGACATTGGTCTCGATCGTGTTCGGGATTACCGAAACTGGCCGGAAGCCCATCAGGCTGCTCATTTTTACCGAATCGGCCATCCAGTTGCTTGGCGCAACAATATGGCAATTGAGCTCTGCATAGGCCTTGCTTTTGCGCTTCCAGGTTTGATGTGAGCTGTCCTTTTCGCCGCTGTTTTTCAGCAATGGGCAGTTTCCACAGGATTTATGGTAATGCTCACAGGTGTAACGAACATGACAGCCCCCGGTGAAAGCATTGCTGTCGTGGAAAGTCCACACAATGGGCTTATCGAGTTCATCGAGTTTCGCCAGATCTTTGGGTCTTAAAAAGCCGTGGTTAATCCAGTGAATGTGTATGATATCGGCTTCTTTAAGGCTGGGGTGTTTGGTGATGTTGCGGCCAAACCAGCTGAGGGAAAAGGGTGTTTTACTGTTTTTGGCGAACAGTTTTACGAGATAACGTTCGGCCATGATGTTGAAAACGGCCATTGCCTTCCGGAAGATGTTCCTGCTGAAGGTGCCGGTTTGCGCACTGTTTTCAAATTGAAAAAAGACCATCACCCGGGAACTTGCACCACTCGCATTCAGCGCATGATTCAAGCGGAGGCAGGCTCTTCCTGCGCCACCGTTTCCCTGGTATGTATTTAGGTGTACAACTTTCAATTTCTCAAAAATACAGATTATTGATTAGCGATTGCTATAATCTTGTATTTTTGGAGGTCTCCATTCCATAGTAGTGTCCTGGAGCGCTAAGCGCAAATAACTTTATGAATAATCTTTTAACAGACAGAGCTTTTTGGGTGAATTACTGGGAGCGCAAATCGGGTTTATCCATCAATGTGCCTGCCGATTATCTGTTTCATAAAGAACTGGGTACGATCATTAAGGAGCAACAGGTGCAAACCGCTATAGAGTTGGGTGGCTTCCCGGGTTACTACGCGGTATTTCTTAAAAAGTACTTTAAACTGGATGTTACGCTTTTAGATTATTTTATTCATCCGCCGATAACGCAATCCCTGCTGGCTGCTAATGGTTTGGGCGACCAGGATATCAAAGTAATTGAAACGGATCTCTTCAAGTATGTTCCTGAGCAGCAGTACGACCTGGTTTTGTCGTGTGGGCTCATCGAACATTTTGTGGATACCGCAGACATCATTAAGCGGCACATCAACTTTGTAAAACCTGGAGGCAGCCTGTTTATCACCCTACCGAACTTTAACGCGCTGAACGGTTGGTTTCAGAAGCAGTTTGACCCTGAAAATTATAAGATTCACAACATCAGCTGCATGGATCCGGCATTGCTGGCCGGCATCTGCCGCCAAGCGGGACTTGAGGTTGTGCGAGCCGGGTATTATGGGCATTTCAGCATCTGGCTGGAGGATGAGAAAAATAAGCCAGCCATGGTCAAGCTGTTTAAAAAAGCGGTATGGACGGCTGGCAAGGTGTTTACAAAGGTGTTCCCCTTTAATTCGAAGCAACTCTCCCCGTACATCATTCTGGAGGCAAGGAAGCCGAAGGGATAAGTTCGGCTGAAATCTTTAGGATAGCTTTGCTCTCACAAAACGTACTATTCTGGCCCAATACGATCCCTTTCTGTGCGCCAGGAACTTCTTGATGGACTGATAAGCCACTGGATGTTCTTTGATGGTGGCGGGAAACTGACGGATTGGTCTCGGATTTACAATTACATTGTAGATGTCGTTCATGCCGGAGTGCACCCCGGTGCCATCATGCCCGATGTTGTTGACCAGCGAATGCGAAGGATTTAGCGTTAAGCCACCTTTCAGGAATATCGAAGCATACCAGCGGATTGCCCAGGAGTTATTTTTCCCTTTCTTGAAATCCTGGATCTGCTTCCAGAAGTTCATGGTTTTATCGATGGAGAAATCATGGATCATCCTCGAATCGAATTGCGGGATCAGCACATCAATATCCGGTTCAAACTGCTTCCATGCACGTTCCCAGGTTGCCCAGCCCCAACTCGTGGCTGCACGGTAGAAAAAGCTTTCCGGTAAGTTTGGCGTTTTTAGCGGATACATATAGGCGCCGATATGCATCACCTTATGTTCATAGCGGTAACGGTTCAGCGCTTCATTGAAATAGGTAAGCGTATGCGGGGAGGTCACCAGATCATCTTCGAAAACGATGACCTGCTTGTAATCATTGATAAGTTGCGTTACCCCTTCAATAATGGCATTGGCCAATCCGGCATTTTCTTTACGCTGGATGATTTCTACAGATTTGAAGCCATCAACGGTTTTCAGAAATTCACGCACTTCCTGCACTTTGTCTTCATCGGCGGGCGACTTTGGGCCATCGGAAAAAATGAAAAGCCGGCTTTCTGCCGCAACCTCATTCTGCTGAAGGAACTTAATGGTCCTTTCGGTATGCTGCGGGCGGTTGTAGACAAATAATGCTATAGGAGCGAAATTTTGCATCTTAAAATATTTGCAGGGTTTGACTTGAATTACTGGTTAATACGGTATAAGCATTGCCAAACTGCTCTTGCTTTTTCTTGCCCAGAATAGATCCGAACAGCTTTTTCAGGCGGTATTCCAATTCTATTTTAAGTACCCTGGTTAAGGTCTTTTTGTTTTTTTTATTCTCGAACTCGTTGAACTTGATCGTTGCGGTCGGCGTGAGCGAGGTTTTGTCGGCAACAACTTCTAAACCTTCAGTCTGAAGCAGAAAGCGGATCAAGGTTGGGGTGTACATGTTGATGTGCCCATAGTTCAGAAAGTGCTTCATTCTTTTGTCCACACCGAACCGATAATCCAGGGGCACCTCGATGACAATGTACTGCGCGACGCGTTTTAGTTCGCGGAGTAAAATGCGTTCATGCTCCACATGCTCTAGTACATGGGCGAGGATTACGAGGTCGAAATGCTGATCGGGGTAGGGGATTTTATAGCCATCGAAGGAATCGACCGCCTTAAGCGATTTAAGTCTTCTGTTCTTAATCAATTCCACACCGGTGTCTGCAATTTCTAATGCATAGATTGCCGGAGAGAAGTTTGCCTGATCCAGGAAATGTAGAATGCTGCCATCGCCGGCGCCCACTTCCAGGACCGACTGTGGCTTTATGCTTTTGCAGACCTCCATGATGTTTTTAGCCTTGGCACTTGCGCCAAGCATGCGCCAGGCTTCGTCGCTGGACTTATAAAACTCATTGTAGGCGCTTTTTACGTCTTCACTTAACATAGGAATGCTTAGATGGAAAGGCAGTTATCTGCTTTATAGAAGACTGAAGTTGCTTTCAGGTAGAACAACCCCGGTGAGATGCCACTGAAGGATAATTCTTTAAAGCCGGCTTGTTTCAGCAAAATCCGTGCATCGTTATAGGCTGCCCTTTCGGAATCGTCAAGCACGATTACACCTTTCTCGCTCAGCGCGGCAAGGCTATGTTTGCAGCAGTTCACGCGGTCTCTGCCATCCACGATAATGATGTCGAACTTCTCGTTAAGTAGCGAGGCCTTGCGGGCATATTCCCCATCGGTGCTCAACAGCGTATAGATCATTTCAGCATTATCCGGCTTACTGCCTACAATCTTCTTGTACCATTCTTCATCATGTTCTACCGACACGACCCTGCGTACCTGCTTTGCATAAAAGAGGGTGGAGCTGCCGGAGCCATATTCAAAAACGACAAGATTCTTGTTGAGTCTGCCCTTGATGAAGTCGATAAACGAATAGGTTACCCAAGGAATCGGATCACCGTTGCCATCAATGGCCTGCTGCTCGTCAAAGGCACGAAACCAGCCGATGCTATTCAGGTAACCTTTATGCCCGTAAGATAGTAAGGCTTTCAACCGGCGCGGTTTAGCCAGTAACGTCGTTAATGCTTTAAGTGTGCTCAAGATTTAAATATTTTTTGTGCCGCAGAAATCAAAAATAAGGATTTTAACATCATAATGCCTTGCTGCCTGGTCTCCCGTAAAAATAAAAGATAAAAGGTTGAAAACATACAGGCAATCAATGTTGCGATAGACGCACCCAAGCCCCCGTACAGCGGAATTAACCACAAGTTTAGGACCACATTAAGTACAGCACCCAGGGCCGTGCGCTGAAAGGAGACCAAGGTATAGCCCTCTGCAAGCAGGTATTGTGTGCTTGCACTGCCTAAAAACACAAAAACGCCCGACCAGATGTGTATGGCCAGCATAGGTCCCGCCCCTTCAAATTGGTTACTTCTGTATAGCAGACTAATGATATCGGAACCAAAAAAGCTGATGAATAAGGCCACAGGAAGGCTGATAAAGATCAACAGATCGTAGAGATTCCCCATACGTTTGTTGTAGCGCTCCAGGTCTGTTCTTCGCGCATGAATGATGGCGGGGAAGACGGAGGTGACAATGGCCACAGGTATGAAATACCAGGCTTCGCTGAGTTTTGCCGCTGCGGCATAGATACCCACCTCGGCACTGCCGACGGTCTTTAGCATCACCTGATCGATCTTCATGTAAATGGAAACCATCACCGCAGAGAGGATCAAAGGAAAAGATTGCTTAAGCAGCGACTTTGCCCGATCCATTTTAAAGTACCAGTTCCGCATGCTTAAGCCACGAAGGTGGTACATCCAGACGAGCCCCGCAGCAAGGATGAAGCCGTCGAAGCAAAGCGCAACGGCGAAATAGATGACTGGAAGGCCGTAAACCACCAACAGCACTTTTACAACTGCGGAGATGATGACACAGATGTTCTGCACCTGGACTACGTATTTCGAAGCCACCTGCGACTGGAAGTAGGAGTCGATGACGTTGAAGGACTTGAAGAAGGACGCAAAGGCGAGGAAGAACACGATCCAGGTAAGGCTACTGTCGTGGTTCCCTGAAAAATGGTGGAAAACGATGTATATCAGCACAGACAATGGCACCAGTATTAAGTTGACGCCGATCCGCATGTATAAGGAAGTGCCCAGAATCTCGTCTTTCTTGTCTGGCTGCTGGATAATTTCGCGTATGATGAAGCTGTCTAGGCCCAGTGTGCCGACTGCAGCAATGATTGCTGTCAGGGCGTCTGCAAAACTCAGGTCGCCGAAAGAGATGGCGCCAAGGTAATTTGCAGTAACCAGGTTAATGACCATGCTTAGGATCTTGCCAAACATCAGCCAACCTGTATTCTTTAAGTATTTCTGGAAAGCAGCTTCATCAAAGCCCTTAATTCCGGGGATCTTCATGGGCGCAAAGATGTGAAATTATCTTGCCTTGCGATTCTGCTGAGTTGCTTTAGGTGATGTTTAAGGTGGATTTCTGTAAATCGTAACCACTGCAGGGCATTTAGATAGCCAAGTCTTGGATGGGCAGTTTTCAGCAGTGGATTTGCCTGTATAACTTTTTCTTCATACTGTTCAAGCTTAAGCTCGAAGGCATTGATAAGCTGTGTAGCCTCCTCGATGCTGATTTTCCGGACGCTGGATTCAAATTGTCGGGGCACCTTGAACTTCATGAGCGGCGGAAAGGCACCGAAGAATAGGATGGCCCGCGTAATGAAGTGCGTAGGCCTTGGTTTCGCATCGGGCGAAAGGCAGCGGTCGATGGCATCCAGCGATAGGATGCTTAAATCGAAAATGTGCGCATACACTTCCGAGTACGACCAGCCTCCGGCTGTAGGGGTGCTGACGAAAGTAGCTGCTGTAACGGCCTTGAGCCGGTTCCGGTAAGCGGCCGTAGTTGCCTGAATGGACGTGATAAGACCTGCTGCTTTCATATGGGCGGTTGATTAGAAATGTAAGAGCAGCTCTTCCAGATGATAAATCTCACGCTGTACGTCTGCCGGTTTTTCTTTCTTCAATGGATTGAAAAAGATGGCATCCATACCGAAGTTCTGGGCACCATAGATATCTGCTTCGAGGCTGTCGCCAATCATGATGCTTTCAGCCTTGCTGGCTTTTGCCTGATCCAGGGCGTATTGAAAAACAGCCTGATTTGGTTTGTTATATCCGACATCTTCGGAGATGATGACGTTCTGGAAGTAGGGGTTCAGGCCGGAGAGGTTCATTTTGGTAATTGTGGTCTCCTTAAAGCCGTTGGTGATGATGTGTAAGGCATATCGCTGCTGCAGGTATTCAAGTACCTTCAGGGAGCCTTCAAAGAGATTGGTTTTAGTGGGGCTCAAGCGTACATAATCCTCTTCAAACTGGACAGGCACGAGTTCCGGGACAATGCCCATCTGTACGAAAGTTCTTTTGAAGCGTTCTGCGCGGAGGATCTCTTTGGTAATTTTGCCTAGGTGGTAATCCGCCCAAAGGGCATGGTTATTCAGCGTGTAGTTGAGGATGAACTCATCTGCGGAGCTGAGGCCAAGTGTATCCAGCTTGTAGTGCTGGTACAACTCCATGAGGGTTTCTTCGGCATTTTTATCGAAATCCCAGATGGTATGATCCAGGTCAAAGAAGATGTGTTTTTTCATTATAGTTTCTTGCCAAATGCCAGATCACCAGCATCACCCAGGCCGGGTACAATGTAGGATTTGCTGGTCATTTCCTCATCAATTGCACCGACCCACAACTTCGCAGAAGGTAAATTCGCCTGTATGTGGCGGATGCCTTCAGCACTTGCAATAAGTCCGACAATATGCAGTTCCTTAACCTTAAATCTGGCCAGCAGCTCTTTGCAGCACATAACCATGCTTAAGCCCGTGGCAAGCATGGGATCTGACATGATTAAAATGCGGTCGTTAAGGTCGGGGGTAGAGATGTTTTCGATCTGGATGGTGAAAGCGCCGCTGCTATGCACTTTGCGGTAAGCGGAGACGAATACAGAATCCGACAGGTCGAAAACGTTTAACATGCCGGTATGCAGGGGTAAGCCGGCGCGGAGAATGGTTCCTAAAACAGGGGTGTAGAGCAGGGATTTGGTGTTTGCAAAGCCCAGGGGCGTCTGCGTTTCCCGATCGACATACTTCAGCGTTTTGCTGATTTCAAAAGCAAAGAATTCACCAAGGCGCTCCAGGTTTCTTCTGAAGCGTGCCGGATCACGTTGAATATCAACGTCCCTTAGTTCAGCGATATAGGTGTTTGCAATGGAATTTATTTTGTTTAATTCGAACATCATAGGCGCAGTAAAGGTACCTAAAATTAGGATATTAAGACGATATTCCAATATCCCAATAATCCTTATCTTTGATTACCTATGAAATTTAAACTCGTATCAAATTATAAGCCCACCGGTGATCAGCCAAATGCAATCAAGCAACTGGTGGAGGGTGTAAATAATAACGAACATTACCAGACTTTACTCGGGGTGACAGGCTCGGGAAAGACTTTTACCGTTGCAAATGTTATTGAGCAGACGCAAAAGCCAACGCTGATCTTGAGTCACAACAAGACCCTTGCGGCGCAGCTTTACGGAGAGTTTAAGCAGTTTTTCCCGGATAATGCAGTAAACTACTTCGTTTCTTACTACGATTACTATCAGCCGGAGGCTTATATGCCCAGCAGCAACACTTATATAGAGAAAGATTTAAGCATCAACGAGGAAATCGAAAAGCTTCGGCTTCGCACGACTTCCGCACTAATGTCGGGCCGCAGGGATGTGATCGTTGTTTCCTCCATATCCTGTATTTACGGTATGGGGAACCCGGAAGACTTCTCGAGATCGGTGTTTCGTTTTGCGGTCGGCACGCGCGTGTCCCGGAATACTTTTTTACATAGTCTGGTTGAAATCCTTTATGCAAGGACCATCAATGATTTTAAGCGCGGAACGTTCCGCGTAAAAGGGGATACGGTAGATGTATACCCGGCCTATCTGGATAATGCTTACCGGATCTCGTTTTTCGGTGATGACATTGAAGAGTTATCGGTCATTGATCCCGTTTCCGGGAAGACCCTGGAGAAGCTGGAAGACATGGCGATTTACCCGGCCAACCTTTTCGTGACGCCGAAAGATCGTTTTAATTCATCCATCTGGGGGATTCAGGAGGAGCTTGAGATCCGTAAAAACCAGTTGATTGGTGACCGGCAGCTGCTGGAAGCCAAGCGCCTTGAAGAGCGTGTGAACTTCGATATTGAAATGATGAAGGAGCTGGGATATTGTTCCGGTATTGAGAACTATTCGAGGTTTTTTGATGGCCGCTCACCTGGCATGCGCCCCTTCTGTTTGCTCGATTATTTTCCAGATGATTACCTTATGGTGATTGATGAGAGCCACGTTACGGTCCCGCAAATCCGGGCTATGTACGGTGGTGACCGCTCCAGGAAGATGTCGCTGGTAGAATATGGCTTCCGCTTACCTTCTGCGTTGGACAATCGCCCCTTGAATTTCGATGAATTTGAAAGACTTGCGCCGCAGACCATCTATGTTAGTGCGACACCTGCGGATTATGAATTACAGAAGTCTGAAGGTATCGTTATTGAGCAGGTGATCCGGCCAACGGGGCTGCTGGATCCGGAGATTGAGGTACGACCCGCCATTAATCAGGTGGATGATCTGCTGGATGAAGTGCATAAAACCATCAAAATGGGTGACCGGGTGCTGGTGACCACGCTGACCAAACGTATGGCAGAAGAGCTGACCAAGTATATGGACCGGCTGAACATTAAGGTTCGGTACATCCACTCGGAAGTGAAGACGCTGGAGCGTGTGGAGATTCTGCGTGGCTTAAGGCTGGGTGAGTTTGACGTGCTGATTGGCATTAACCTGCTGCGGGAAGGTCTGGATTTACCGGAGGTATCTTTAGTAGCGATTCTGGATGCAGATAAAGAAGGCTTTCTAAGATCTGAGCGTTCCCTGATTCAAACCATTGGCCGTGCCGCAAGGAACGACCGTGGCCGTGTGATCATGTATGCGGATAGCATAACTGAATCTATGGAGAAGACCATAGAAGAGACCATGCGACGTCGCGAGCGCCAGATTGCGCATAACCTGGAGATGGGCATTGTGCCGAAAACCGTAGGGAAGTCGCGCGAAGCCATCATGGAGCAAACATCCATGTTGAACTTTGCGGATAAGAATGAAAGCGCAAAAGCTTACGTGGAGTTTGATGATGTGAGTCTTGCTGCGGATCCGATTGTGCAATACATGAGCAAGCCGGAGATGCAAAAGGCCATTGATAAGACGAAAAAGGATATGGCAAAGGCAGCGAAGGACATGGACTTCCTGCTGGCCGCAAGATTGCGGGATGAGATGTTTGCCATGGAGAAAATATTTGAAGAGCGATTTGCAAAATAGAAATGGACGGAAGGAATAGAAAAGACGTTTATCCCGGATTGGCGGTAAACATTATACTTAAAAAAGATCAGCGTACCGGAAAGTTGACGGAGGGGATTGTAGCAAATCTTTTAACCTCAGCGCCTTACCATTCCCGGGGGATTAAAGTTCGACTGGAAGATGGGCAAGTTGGACGCGTAGCGGAGATCCTGGATGAAGACTAACATGGAGATTTATTGCGTATGTAATCATTATGCAATAAATTCCATATAAATGTAATAATGCAAAAGCAAATCCGTCATATTTGTAGTTAACAGTTCGTAAAGCATGGGTTTAGTAAAATTTATATTTATCACAATAATGGTACTTTGGCTGATCAGGTTATTGCTGAGGCTGATCTTTCCACTTGTGCTAAAAAATATGTTCAGTAAAATGCAGCAGTCTGCCGCCGACCCAAGGCAGCAACAACAGCAGCGCCAAAGCCGACGAAGTCCGGAAGGCTCGATCAACATCGACTATGTACCACCACAAGCGAAGAAGGGTAATGCCGACAAACTCGGTGATTTCGTGGAGTATGAGGAAGTGAAATAATATTTTATAATTTTTCATTTAGGCGCTTATTTCCTTCCTTTTTATATTTTTGGGGTTAGATTTAAATTAAACTAACCTTTAATGAATACATGGTTTAAAAGGAATGGCACACATCTGGCCATCATTGCGTTTTTCATAATCATCTGTTTTGCATACTTCAGCCCGGTTTTGTCGGGTAAAGGCCCCGCCCAAAGCGATGTCTTGCAGGCAAAGGCGATGCAGAAAGAAATTATGGACTACAAGGAAAAGGATGGAAAAGGCCCCCTTTGGACCAATCAGATGTTCGGCGGTATGCCCGCTTACCAGATCTGGGTTCAATATCCAATGAACATTGCTTCCCATGGAATTAACCTGATCAAAACAGTACTTCCGGATCCCGTAGATGTTGTTTTGCTATACCTTCTGGGCGCCTATCTACTATTCTGTACCTTAAAGATAAACCCATTCCTTGCTGCCGCAGGCGCCATTGCGTTTGCATTCACCTCTTATAATTTCATCATTATTGCGGCGGGGCATAGCAACAAAGCGTTGGCAATTGCATTCTGTGCGCCGATTCTAGCCAGCGTCATCATGAGTATGCGCGGCAGGTATTTGCTTGGCGGTAGCTTATTCGCCTTGTTCATGGCATTGGAAATCCGTGCCAACCACATCCAGATGACCTACTATCTGGCAATTGCGCTACTAATCTTCATCGGTATTGAAATCTATCATGCTTTTAAAGACAAGCGATTTGCTATTGTAGGCAAGGGGCTTGGCTATTTAGCGGCAGGTGCTGTAATTGCATTGATGGTGAATGCGGGAACAATGTGGACCACTTACGAGTATGGTGAACAGTCGAACCGTGGTAAATCAAACCTGACAACCGACAAAGCTGAAGAAAAGAACGGACTATCTAAGGAGTATGCTTATGGCTGGAGCCAGGGTGTAGGGGAGAGTTTCACTTTCCTGATTCCAAATTTATATGGCGGTGCGACCAGTATAGATGAACTGGTAAAACCAGAAAGCAACCTCTACAAATCCCTTGCTGAAGTTACCGGTGGAGACCCTACTGGCGCTATTCAGCAGCTTGCAGGTCAATTGGGCATGCAGCAATACTGGGGCGAAAAGCCAGGCACATCAGGTCCTTACTACTTTGGGGCGATCATCTGTTTCCTGTTTGTATTTGGTTTGCTGATCGTAAGAAGCCGCATCAAGTGGTGGATTTTAGGTACAACGATTCTGTTCATGTTGCTGTCTTTCGGCCGGAACTTCCCGCTGATCTCTGACCTGTTCTTTGAGTACTTCCCACTATATAACAAGTTTCGTGCTGTAGAATCTATCCTTGCTATTGTTGGCCTTCTGTTTCCAATTTTGGCCTTCTTAGCCTTACGTGAAGCACAGACTGAAGGTAAATACGAGCAAAAGGAGCTGGTTAAGAAATTAACTATGGCTGCTGCCATCACTGGTGGCTTTGCATTGCTGGTTGCCATTATGCCTACGGCACTGTTTAGCTTTACCAGCGCTAACCACCCGCAGATTGTTCAGGCTTTAACGCAAATCATGGAGAATAACACTGCCATGGCGCAGAAAATCGCGAATGCCCTGATTGCTGATCGTGTTGACATTGCGAGAGCAGACGCATTGCGTACCGTGTTATTTATCGCTTTGGCATATGGTTTACTATGGGCACTATTCACCAAAAAAATGAACATGCAATTCGTGTATGTACTGATTGGTATTCTGGTGCTGGTAGACCTTTGGCAGGTGGATCGCAGGTACCTGAATAAAGATAATTTCGCGAGCAAATCTGATCTGGAGAACCACTTTCAGGCCAGAGATGTGGATACTTTTATTCTTGCCGACAAGGATCCGAACTTCAGGGTGATGGATTTAACGATTTCTACGTTCCAGGATGCAAGTGCATCGCAGTTCCATAAAACTGTTGGTGGATATCATGCAGCGAAGTTGAAACGCTACCAGGAGCTTATCGATAAGCAGTTCTCAAAAAGCATCAACCAGGATGCCCTGGATATGCTGAACACAAAATATGTGATTACACAGGATCGTCAGACTGGCGCATACAAGATGTCCAGAAACAATACTGCAGCAGGAAATGCATGGTTCGTGCAGAAAATTGAGTTTGCGAAAGATGCTGACGAGGAGATGAAGGCGATTAACAGCTTTGATCCAAAGCGTGAGGCGATTGTTGATCAGCGGTATAAGGGGCTTATTGACTTGAAAAAAGTTGGTCCTGGTGCGCCGACATCGATGATTAAGCTTGATAGCTACCATCCGGATCACCTGGTGTATTCGTACAGTTCGCCGAATGATGCGGTTGCCGTATTCTCCGAAATCTATTATGACAAGGGTTGGAATATGTATGTCGACAAAGTGAAGAAGCCTTACTTCCGTGCGGATTATGTACTTCGTGCAGCACAGCTGGAAGCCGGAAATCACACTGTTGAATTTAAGTTTGAACCAACATCTTACTACATGGGTGAGAAAGTTTCCATGGCAGGTAGTATTTTGCTGATTGCTTTCCTTGGCTTTGCAGTGTATTCAGAAAAGCGTAAAGACAAAGTTCGTGTGGCGCAAGCCTAGGGGATTAAGTACTTAATGAGGATTCTCTATGCAATTCAAGGAACCGGCAACGGGCACATCAGCCGTGCGAGAGCGATTGTTCCCTTGCTTCAGCAGTATGGCAACCTTGATTTACTGATCAGCGGTACGCAGGCGGATGTCAGTCTGATTGAAAATGTAAAGTATGAGCTGCATGGCTTTAGTTTCATTTTCGGCAGGAAGGGTGGTGTAAATCATTATGAGACCTGGCGCAGCATGAATTTGCCGCGCTTTGTCCGGGATATGAACAAGCTACCCCTTAAGGATTACAACCTAATCATTAACGACTTTGAACCTGTAACGGCCTGGGCATGTAAACGTAAAGGCCTGGAAAGCGTGGGCCTAAGTCACCAGGCCTCTTTTCAGTCGAGGAACGTACCACGCCCCAAAAGTATCGATTGGGCGCAACTGGTGTTGAAATACTATGCACCGGCAAGTCACTATGTAGGCTTCCACTTTGAAAAGTATGACCATTTCATCAACACGCCGGTGATCAGATCCCAGATCCGTGAGCTGCAGGTGCGTGATGACGGCCACTACACGGTGTATTTACCCGCAATTGATGATAAGTTTCTGATTCCCATTCTCCATCAGCTACCGCATGTGCAATGGCAGGTGTTTTCCAAACATGCGATCGTTGGATATACAAGTAAGAATGTGCAGGTCAATCTGATCAACAATGAACAATACAATGCCAGTCTGGCGAGCTGTACCGGCCTACTCACCGGTGGCGGCTTTGAAGGCCCGGCGGAGGCGCTGTTTCTCGGTAAGAAATTGCTGGTTGTGCCCATGAAGTTTCAATATGAACAGCAGTGTAACGCTTTCGCATTAAAGAAGTTCGGCATACCGGTAATCTGGGGAAGCAACAAAAACTGGTTGCCGATACTTAAAGAATGGATTGATCATGGTCGCGTGATCCATGTGGACTATCCAGATGAAACCGCTTCGGTAATCGACCGTTTGGTCAAACAGTTTGCCAGATAAAATGCTTAATTAGCCGCACATGATCAATCAATTCAGAACGTCAAATCCGATAAACTTACTCCTGCTGTTCGCGTATACTTTTTTTATGCGGATTGTACTTCTTGTGGAGATACCTGACGCGCTGAACTTTGAATTTCTGGAGCCGTACACCAAGTTCTTCCTGCAGATTCCCTTAACCAGCGCATTCAGCCCCACGACCAATGTGATTGCTGCGGGCCTGATCATCTTTATACAGGCCATCATATTCAACATTATCATCAACAATCACGGTTTATTACCAAAACCAGGGTACCTGCCGGCGCTGCTTTACATTACCGGCGCCAGTCTATTTATGCCCTTCCTGGTGTTAAGTCCAACACTCATCTGTAATTTCCTGCTGATCTGGATGATGGATAAACTGTTGAAAATCGGGAAGTCACAGAATGTCATCATGATCATGTTTGATATTGGAATGATCATCGCCGTTGGCACCCTGATCTACTTTCCCTTTATCGTGATGTTGCTGATGTTATGGCTTTCCCTGCTTTTATACCGTTCCTTCAGCTGGAGAGAATGGGTATCGGGTTTGGTTGGCTTCATTACCATTTTCTTCTTTCTCGGGGTGTTCTACTACCTGAATGATAATCTGGGTATGTTTTATAAGATCTGGCTGCCGCTGGCGAACAAGTTTCCGGCAACATTCAAGATCAATTACAATGATTACCTGGTGCTGGTACCGGTTAGTGTGATGATGGTGCTTGCCATGATCCAGCTGCGGGATAATTTCTTCAGGAGTTTCATCAGCACCAGAAAAGCTTTCCAGATGTTGTTCTTCATGTTCATCTGTGCAATCATCAGTTTCTACACGAAACCCAATTTCCGGCTGTACCATTTTCTCCTTTGTGTGCCCCCGGGTGCGGTGTTGCTTGCCTATTATTTTTCCAATGCAAGTAAGCGCTGGTTCTATGAAAGTCTATTCCTGATACTGGTTTTAGCCATACAGTACTTTTTATTCGTTTAACTTTTTTTAACAATTTGACCCCTTGAAACTTGCTAAAGATTGATAGCTTTGTATCATGAAATTTGGCGTAGTAGTTTTCCCTGGTTCCAATTGTGATCAAGATGTTATATATGTTTTAGAGCATATTCTTGGTCAGGAAGTTGTTCGTTTATGGCATAAAGATCACGATTTGCAAGGTGCAGATTTTATCATTTTGCCAGGAGGATTTTCTTTTGGTGACTACCTGAGGTCAGGCGCAATTGCACGCTTTTCTCCAATTATGCAGGAAGTGGTACGATTTGCAAACAATGGTGGATACCTGATGGGTATCTGTAATGGTTTCCAAATCCTAGCAGAAGCGAACCTGGTACCTGGCGCCTTATTGCACAACGAAAACCGGAAATTTATCTGCAGGAACAGTTATCTGAAAGTTGCGACAACCAACAGCATGCTGACCAGACTAGCTAATCCGGACCGTTTATTAAAGATTCCTGTGGCACATGGTGAGGGCCAGTACTTCGCACATGAGGATACCATTAAGTTATTGAACGATACGGACAGCGTACTTTTCCGTTACTGTGATGCAAATGGCGATATGAGCAGCGAGTCGAATCTTAACGGTTCTATCGGTAATATCGCTGGTGTTTGTAATGCAGGACGTAACGTGTTTGGTTTGATGCCACACCCAGAGCGTGCTGCTGATCCAATATTAGATAATCAGGATGGCTTAATCATATTTGAATCCATTCTTGGAATGGTGAATGCGTAATCTAACCATCGATATCGGTAATACAAATAGCAAGGTTGCTGTGTTCGAAGATCGGGAAATGCGCTTCCATGAAGTATTCCCCAGCATCGATGAAGCCCTGCTGAAGTCTTTGATTACCGAATATGATGTGGATTGTGCGATTCTATCAAATGTTAACCATGCGCAGGATGGCCTGGTGACTTTTCTGCAAGCAAATACACGATACATCCCGTTTTCTGTTGAAAAGAATACCGGAATCCAAAACAACTATAAATCAGCTGGTACATTAGGTCTGGACAGATGGGCAAAGCTCCTGGCTGTGCATCGCCTGTATGCCAATACCGCCTGTTTGATCATTGATTTGGGTACTTGTATTACCTACGACTACCTTTCGGCGGATGCCAGGTATGATGGAGGGAGTATCAGCCTTGGCATTCAGATGCGGTTTAATGCACTGGCGCACTATACCGGAAATCTTCCGCACCTGAAGTGGGACAGAAACACGGAAATACCGGCCGGGACGGACACGCAGACGGCGATTATTTCCGGCGTGTTACAAGGTGTGGCCAGCGAACTGGAAGGGTTTATAAATCAGAAATATAAAGAAAACGATACGTTGAAAATCATGGTTACCGGAGGGGATGCGAGATTTTTGCTGGAGCAGTTTAAAAACAGCATCTTTGCGCCGCAGATCATTCATGATCCATATCTGGTACTTAAAGGATTAAATGAAGTCATTGCATTTGAATATGTTTAAAAAGATAAATTATACCGCAGCTGTATTGGCATTGCTTTTTGGCACCGCGGCAAAAGCGCAGGTAACGACACAATCGCCATACTCTAAGTTTGGATTAGGGAACGTAAAACCCTTGGTGTTGCCGCAATTCCGGGCAATGGGTGGTGTTTCTACTGCGATATTCAGTCCTACTGGTTATAGCAACATCAATATGCAGAATCCTGCATCTTATGCGGGGATTACCTTAACTACGGCAGATATTGGCGCCAGCGGAACGATCATGAACCTTAAGAAAGATGATGTAAGTGAACGCAGTTTCAATGGTTCCTTAAACCATGTTACGCTTGCCTTCCCTGTATCCAGAGGTTCGGCATTGAGCGTGGGTGTTCTTCCATACACGGAATTGGGTTATGAATTTAAGAACCGGGCAACCCTGGGTTCGGCAGCAGGTAGCAGTCCGGAGCAGATCGATTACCTGTATTCTGGTGAAGGTGGCTTGAATAAAGCTTATCTGGGCTATGGATTCCAAATCGGCGACCACTTCCGTTTGGGTGCAAATGCAGAGTATATCTTTGGTAATCTGTTACAAACCGGTTCTTCAGAATTGGTAAACCAGACAGATGAACTGGGCAATCCTAATGTGGTTAATGCAAGAGTACAATCGAAAAACAGTATTGGTGGTGTTGCATTCAGCTACGGCACACAATATAATATCCCTTTCAACAGCAAGACTTCCTTTACCATGGGCTATTCCGGAACTGCAGGTTCGAGCATCAACTCGAAGCGTTCGATTGTGGCATCACAGTACACCAAGAATCCGACGACGGGCGATGAAACGCCGTATTTGGATCAGTTATCCAATACAGAGGGTTCTTCATTAAAGATGAAAATGCCGATGATGCATAATTTCGGTATTTCCCTGCAAAAGTATAACGTTTGGGTAATCGGTGCAGACTACAGACGGGGTAAGTGGTCGGATTTGTCTATTGGTGACGTGAATCAGCAGCTGCAGGATACCTACGGGTTTTCTGCCGGTGGCCAGATTACACCGGATATCACTTCTATTGGAAGTTACTGGAACCGTGTAGACTACCGTGTTGGTTTTAGCTATGATAAGACCTATGTACAGCTGAATGATCAGGATATTAAGCAGTCGGCAATCAGTTTCGGCTTTGGTTTTCCACTGGCACCATCGCCGGCACGAAGATCATTCTACAAGATAAACTTCACAACAGAAATCGGTAAACGTGGTGCATTAACCAACAGCCTGATTCAGGAGAACTTCATTAACTTCCATTTAGGCTTTACCCTGAACGATCGCTGGTTCCAACGATTCAAGTTCGATTAATGAAAAGCAGGTGTTTCCATCGGGTTTTAGTTGCATGCATAAGCATTATGATGTTTACTGCATGCAACGATGATGAACTGAAGAAGGTGGAAACCGTTAAACTGCAACAGGAGGCGCTGAATGCAAACCGCACCTTTGGCGCGGAGGTCATCTATAGTGACTCTGCTAAAGTAAAAGCAAAAGGTTTCGCACCTGTGCTGGATAAGGTGACTCCAAAAACCGGAGGCAATTATCAGGAAATGCCGAAGGGCGTAAAGGTGGAGTTCTACGACGAGCTACAAGCCTCCAAGGGCACGATTACTTCCGAGTATGCCATCATGAAAGAGACGGAACAGATTACGATTTTCCGTAAAAATGTAGTTGTCATAAATGCCAATCTAACCTTCAATACGGAGGAACTGGTGTGGAATCAGAACACCAAAACCTTCACTTCTCCGAAAGGTATAATCACCAAACCAGATGGTACGGTGATCAACGCCATCAACTTCACGGCACCCGAAGATTTCAGCACTGTGGCCTTCGAGAACGCTTATGGGGAGACCTATATTAAGGGCGATCTTACCCAATAAAATGCTTCCGTTTGGCGCTATATCGCGCTAATTTTTAATTACTTATTCAAATACCATTATAAGGTTTTCTTTTTTTCGCAAAAGTTGTATCTTGCGCCCTCTTAAAAAAAGTAAATACAGATTATTATGGGTTTAATGACATTTTTGCGTAATCGTGCAGGCTACATTTTGATTGGCGCCATCGGTTTCGCAATTGTTGCATTTTTGTTAGGTGATGTGGTTAGTACTGGGAAGCCATTTTGGGCAGAATCCCAGCGGGTTGTTGGAACCATAGATGGTGAAGATATCAGCATTGAAGACTTTGGCCGGAAGGTAGAACAAACAGAAGCACAGTTCAGACAACAATATGGCGGTGCTGCAAATCCGCAAATGCAGGCCATGGCGGTTGAAAACGTATGGAATGCTGAAGTTGCTAACGTTGTGCTTTCTAAAGAATACAACCGTTTAGGTCTTACGATCTCCGGTGATGAGCTGTTTGATTTATATCAGGGCAGCAAACCAAGCCCGATTATCGTGCAGTACTTTGGTAACCCACAAACTGGTCAGCTGGATCGTGCCGCAGTAATCGGCTCTTTAAAGCAGGCGCAGAAAAATGCGGAGCTTAAAGCACAGTGGGATATGCTTGAGGCTGAAATCGAGAAGCAGGCCCTGCAGCAAAAATATGCTAACCTGGTTAAGAACTCCGTATATGTAACTTCTCTGGAGGCAAACGAAGAGTATTCGAACAGGAATAAACTGGCGAACTTCAGCTATGTGTCGCTTGATTATGCAAGCATCGCTGATGCTTCTGTAAAACCTACAGATGCAGATTACAATGATTATTATGCAAATCACAAGAAGCTTTTTGACAATCCTGCGGAAACCCGTACGTTCAACTATGTTTCTTTCAATATCAATCCAACGAAAGCGGACTCTTTAGCTGTTGGCAAACAAGTGGAGAAATTGGCGCAGGACCTAAGGGTAAGCAAAAATGACTCTCTATTTGCTGCTGTGAATTCTGAAGTTAAAGTTCCTTTCACTTACCTGACTAAAGGCAGACTGGATCCTGCAGTAGACTCGGCAGTATTTGCCTTGCCAGTTGGCAGCATCTACGGACCTGTGCTTAGCAATGGTTCATACAAACTTGCAAAAGTTGTTAATGCACGTACTTCACCGGATTCAGTTAAGGCTAGCCATATCCTTTTAAACCCTGCAACCCTTGGTGGTGTTGATGTTGCAACTAAACTTGCAGACTCTTTAAAAACACTGGTACAAAAAGGTGGCAACTTCGGACAGCTTGCTGCGCAATACAGCGTCGATGGTTCTAAAGATAAAGGTGGCGACTTAGGTACCTTTAGCCGTGGCCAGATGGTTCCTGAATTTGAAAATGCTGCTTTCGATGGCCAGGTTGGTGACTTGAAGGTTGTACAATCACAATTCGGTGTACACCTGATCAAAATTGAAAAACAAATCGGCTCTTCTAAAGTGGTGAAGCTGGCTTACATCGAGAAAAACCTTGCTGCAAGTCCGAAAACTAAAGAAGCTGCTTATAAAAAAGCAACAAGTTTCCTGGCTTCTGTTAAAGACAAGAAATTCGCTGATGTAGCAAAGCAAAATGGCTACACTGTAGCAGTTGCTGATAAGATTACTGCAAGCCAGGGTTATGCGCCAGGTTTGGATACCCCACGTCCGATTATCAAAGCAGCATTTGATGCTTCAAAAGGAGATGTGTTAGAAGAAGTATTCCAAATGGAAGATTCTTATGTGGTTGCACAGCTTACGGATATCCGTCCAAAAGGCTTGTTACCAATGGAAGCCGTGAAAAAGGATATTGAGCCAATGGTGATCACTGCAGTGAAAGCTAAAATGCTTACGGAGAAAATGAATGCTGCGCTAAAAGGTGCATCAAACATCAATCAGGTGGCACAGAAGTTAGGTAAACCAGTTACGCCAGTACAAAACGTGGTATTTGCGAACCCAATTCTACCAGGTGCAGCACAGGAAAACAAACTTATTGGTGCCGTTTTCGGAACAGCATTGAACAAGGTTGGCGGACCAGTTGATGGTGAGCGTGGTGTTTATGCTTATGCAGCAACCAGCTTCAGTAAACCAGCGCCGTTGGCGAATACTTACAAGCAAAAAGAAACCATGTCACTTGGAATTGCGCAACGTTCATTAGGCGCGGCTTTCCAGGCACTACAGGATAAAGTCAAGATAAAAGACAATAGGGTGAAATTCTATTAACCTTATTTTACGTAATTTTGTAACCGGAAGAATTGCTCTTCCGGTTTTTTTATGTTATAAGAAATGGAAATTCAGGAAAATATAGTCAACAAAGTAGCATCCAGTGGGTTAATCACCCTTGATCTGGAAGCCTATTATAACCAGGCGGAACGTGTGGTCTATGATATTAAGGACAATCTTTTTCATGGCCTGATGTTAAGGGAAAAGGATTTCCGTGAGTTTATTAAAACGCACGACTGGTCGCAGTATGCTGGGAAGAACGTAGCCATCATTTGTTCTGCAGATGCTATTGTACCTACCTGGGCGTATATGTTATTGTCTAATCGCCTGAGCCCTCATGTGTATGAGCTTGTTTTTGGAAGCCTGGAAACACTGGAGGCAGTGCTGCTTAGTAAAGCGCTGGCAAAGATCGACTTCAATGCTTACCTGAACGAGCGTGTGGTGGTTAAAGGTTGTGCGGACATCGACATTCCGGTATTTGCTTATGTAGAAATTACCAGACAGTTGAGCAAAGTGGCGAAGAGCATCATGTATGGCGAACCCTGCTCCACAGTGCCGATCTTTAAGCGCAAGGATTAATTGGAAAGCTTTTTGTTTAATGCTCGCATGAGACATTTCCTGCTATTCCTATCCCTTAGTTTATTTAGCGTCAGCGTATTTGCACAGGAGCTGCCTGTACAGGCGCAGCCGGTTTTCCAACCTGGAGAAGTTCTTAAGTACAAACTTAAGTATGGCTTTATCACCGCAGCAGAAGGTACGCTGAAGGTCCTGAACTCCGATATGAAGTTTGAAAACAAACCCACATACCGGCTTTCTGTTGATGGTCGTACCTCCGGAACATTCGATGTGTTTTACAAGATCAGGGATCATTACGACTCTTATATTGATCAGGAAACCCTAACCCCTTACTTCTACCAGGAGAACATCCGGGAAGGTGGGTATAAAAGAACAGACAAAGCACGGTTCAACCAAAAGACCCGAAAGGTGGTTTCCAACCGGGGAACCTTTACAGGACCAACCAATCAGACCTTTGATCTCGTTTCCGCATATTATTTCGCCAGAAGTCTTGACATCTCCAAGATGAAGATTGGGGATAAGTTTAAGCTTAATTATTTCCTGGGTGATGAGATCAGCCAGCTGGAGATCGCCTTTGTTGGCCGTGAGGTCATCAAGACAAACCTGGGTAAGATCAGGTGTTTAAAATTCAGTCCTTCTATACAGCCAGGAAGGATTTTTAGAAAAGATAGTAAACTATACCTGTGGATAACAGATGATGGCAACAGGGTGCCTGTAAAGGCTCAGGTTGAAATTCTGGTTGGGGCTGTTACCATGGAAATTTCATCGGCAGATGGGCTGAAGTACCCGCTTGCCAAAATCAATTGATATGATAGAAGTACAAAATACCCTTGTACATGAGGATTTGATCTCGGAGAGCTTCGTGTGTAATTTGAATAAATGTAAAGGGATCTGCTGTGTAGAAGGGGATTCGGGGGCGCCGCTGGAGCATGCAGAGAAGGCAATTCTGGCCGACATTTACCCAAAGATCAAACACCTGCTTGCACCACGGGGTATTGCTGCCATTGAGGAATACGGCACGTCCGTGCTTGATATGGATGGCGACCTGACGACACCATGTGTAGACGGGAATAAAGAGTGTGCTTATGTGACCTTTGAAAATGGTATTACCAAATGCGCGATAGAGAAAGCCTATGAGCAGGGCTTAGTGGATTGGCCAAAGCCGATTTCCTGCCACCTTTACCCAATAAGAATTACGCAGTATCCGGAGTTTGAGGTCTTGAACTATGACCGTTGGAGCATCTGCAGTGATGCCTGTTCCTTTGGTCGTGAGCTGAAAGTGCCCGTGTACCAGTTTCTAAAAGGTCCACTCATCCGTAAGTATGGCCTGGAGTGGTATACGCAGCTGGAGCAATCTGTTGCAAACCAGGAAACTACTACCTTATAGACTCTAACGGTTAAGACGATATAATAAAAAAGCTCCGGATCATGCGATCCGGAGCTTTTTTGTTATTGTGGTAAACGACTACTTAACTGCTTTTTGCATTGGGTTTGTGCCTACGGACTGGCCGCGGGCTGCAGTAGCGCCACTTTGTTTGAATAACTGGAATTTTGAAGGTTTAGCTTCACCACCCCAAACGTTGTTAGACTCATCAATGTCAGCGGTTTCGCGCATTGGATCCAGTTTAATTGAAGCCACTTCTTTGTCTTCAACGTAGAACTTCGAGCCATTCTTTTCGTTATGGCGCCAGATCTGTGCGGGAATGCGATCAAGTTTTTTCGTACCGTCTTTGTAAGTAAACTCAACGATAACTGGCATAATCAATCCGCCTTTATTGCTGAAGTTAACTTCGTAGAAGTATTTTCCAGCATATTTAGCTTGTTCCGCAGCTGGTAATTGCTCGATCTGTCTGCCGAATTCCATTTTGGTTGGCGTAGAGTCTACTTTAACGGTGCCACGTGCATAGCTCCAGTAGAAATCTCTTGCGTTTTTATCCTGATCTGTGTAGAACACGATACGTTTGTCTTCACGGTTTCTAACTTTAGAAATGTCTTCAAAAGCATTCACCTGTGGTTTATCTACACGCGCATTGATTGTTCTTGGTGCAGGGATTTTACCGTTGAAGTCTGGTCTTGCAACTTTAACAGAATCCAGGGAGATATCGCAGGCATCTGTGCTGTAGAACCAGCCTCTCCAGAACCAATCCAGGTCTTCGCCGCTGGCGTCTTCCATAGTTCTGAATAGATCTGCAGGTGTAGGGTGTTTGAAAGCCCATCTTCTTGCGTATTCTTTAAAAGCATAATCAAACAGCTCGCGACCCATGATGGTCTCTCTAAGGATGTTTAAAGCAGTTGCTGGCTTAGAATATGCATTTGGTCCGAAACGTACGATGTTCTCAGAGTTGGTCATAACCGGCTCCAATTGATCTTTTGGTAATTTCATGTAATCTACGATGGTATAAGCAGGACCTTTTTTGCTAGGGAATTTGTTGTCCCAAAGCTCCTCGGTCATGTATTCCAGGAAGGAGTTTAATCCTTCATCCATCCAGGTCCACTGACGCTCATCGCTGTTTACGATCATTGGGAAGAAGTTGTGACCAACTTCGTGGATGATTACACCCAGCATACCGTTTTTAGATGTTTCGCTGTAAGTGCCATCTTTTTCGGTACGGCCGTAGTTGAAACAGATCATCGGGTACTCCATTCCATTCGCAGCTTCAACACTTTGTGCAGTAGGGTATGGATAAGGGAAGGTGAAATCAGAATATGTTTTCACGGTATGGGCAACGGCCTTAGTTGAAAACTTGCTGTAAAGACCATAGGCTTCTTTACCATAGAAGCTCATGCACATTACATTTTTACCTTCTACAGGTTGTGCCATAGCATCCCAAACGAACTTTCTTGATGAAGTCCATGCGAAGTCACGTACATTCTGTGCCTGGAACACCCATGTTTTAGTTTGCGTGCTTTTCTTGGTTTCTGCCGCTTTAGCTTCTGCAAGGGTTACAATTTCAACAGGTGCTTTTGCAGTTGTTGCTTGTTTGTATCTGCTTAACTGTGCAGGGCTAAGTACAGCGTTGTAGTTGATTACCTCTCCGGTACCGCCCACGATGTGGTCTGCAGGAACGGTAATCTGTACTTTGAAGTTACCGAAGGTGAGTGCGAATTCGCCACGTCCGGTGAACTGGTGGTTTTGCCAGCCCTGGAAATCGCTGTACACACATAATCTTGGATACCACTGTGCCATGGTAAACAGGTAGTTGCCGTCTTCAGGGAAGAATTCGTAACCACCACGTCCGCCAAGTACCATTCGGTCTGTGATTTTGTAATCCCATGCCACATTGAAAACAAATTTCTGTCCTGATTTCAATGGTTGTGGCATTTCCACACGCATCATGGTTTTGTTTACCGTGTAGGTTAGCTTTTTACCTGAAGCATCTGTAAGGGAAGTAATGTTTACCCCATATCCGTTTTCCTGGCTTTCTGCTGCTGCACGATCTACCATTTGCGTGGTAGACATGGATGGCATTCTGCTGCTGGATTGGTAATCAGCATTCTTAGAAGTGCTGTGCTCATTTTCGTCCAGTTGCAGCCAGATGTAGGTAAGCACGTCAGGAGAGTTGTTGGTGTAAGTTACCGTTTGGGTTCCTTTAAGAAGCAGGTTCTTCTCGTCCAGGGTACATTTAATGTCATAGTCAGCCTGCTGCTGCCAGTACTTCACGCCTGGTGCACCACTTGCAGTACGCTGCTCATTGGGTGTAGTCAGGATGGTTCCCAGTTGTTCGAACTTATTACCGTGATTACTTCCAGGGTTATTCTGGATGTTTTGTGCTTTTAGGCCCTGAAAGGCAACACCGGCAATAAGCAAAGAGATGTAGAGTTTCTTCATTATTGTTTTTTATGGAATGTTTAAATTTATAGTGTTTTTTTGTAAACCGAAAAAAGAATTGACCTATGCAAAAGAGAATGCGCGGACCGCTATTAATTTGTTACCTAATACTGGGCTGCCTTGCGCCAATAAACCTGAGTGCTGAAGCGTTCCACCCCTTTCACGTAAGTTCGACCGACATCAACTATAATTCGAAGACAAACACGCTTGAAGTAAGTTGCAGGCTCTTTACCGATGATTTTGAGCTCGCACTGGCGAAGGCCTATCAGGTAAAAACGGACTTAACTGCTGAGGCCCGGCACAAGGCCATGGATGTGCTGGTGAAGAAATATATATTAGCCAATCTGAACTTCAGAACGCCGCAGAAAACACTGGCTTTAACTTACCTGGGCTTTGAAAAAGATAACGAAGCCACGATTGTATACCTGGAATCTGAAGCGGTACCCGGTTTGAAGCGGGTTGAAACGACCAACAGCGTGCTTTACGATCAGTTTGATGATCAGTCGAACATCATGCATTTCAGTGGTTATGGAAAACGGAAGAGCAACAAACTCGACTATCCCAATCGTAAAATTGTAATTGACTTTTAGGCATGCATAAAGATCTTACCAGGCTATTTCACATTGCACAGGCGCCTTCAAGAACCATTATCGGACTGATGTCGGGCACTTCGCTGGACGGCCTTGATATCGCTGTTTGCAAATTTGAAGGCAGCGGTCCCGGCGCCAGAGTGTCGCTGTTGCAGTTTAAAACGGTAAGCTATCCGCCTGAGGTAAAGGAAAGACTGAAACCGATCAGTTCTAAAGCGAAGGTGGACTTGCAGGATGTAACCCTGATCAATGCCTGGCTGGGAACCTACTTTGCCGCGCTCATCAATGAGGCCCTTCAGGAATGGGGCATCAGCAATGAACAGGTAGACATTATCGCCAGCCATGGACAGACCATCTTCCATGCACCGTATTTTCAACACCAGCAGGAAGCTTACGGAAATGCGACCTTACAAATTGCTGATGCGGACCATATTGCGGTGCAAACAGGCATCATCACCTTGAGCGACTTCCGCCAAAAGCATATTGCTGCAGGGGGAGAAGGTGCGCCGCTGGCATTGTATGGAGATTACCTGATGTTTTCTGATCCGGAGGTACACCGCGTGTTGTTGAATATTGGCGGCATTGCCAACTTCACCTGGTTGCCGGCTTTGAATGCGGATGTTCAAAATTTAGGCCTACCTGGCGTTTTTTCTACGGATACAGGCTCGGGCAACACGCTGATGGACCAATACGTACAGAAGCATTTCCCTGGAAAGCAGTTTGACGAAGATGCGGAGATTGCATTGAGTGGGCAGGTACATGAGGGGCTATTACAACGACTGCTGGAACTTCCTTTCTTTGCACTCGATTTTCCGAAAACGACAGGTCCTGAGGTCTTCAGTCTACAGCATCTGGAGCAGGTACTTAAAGATATGGACCTATCGGGAGCTGCGTTCGTGGCACATGATGACGTTGGTCAGGCTCAGCAAGGTATAGCCCATGCAGATGTGCTTGCAACCTTGGCGAAGTTCAGTAGCATCGGTATTGTTAAGGCACTTGAAGCTACAATTCCGGCAGGCACGAAGTTTAGGGTGTATGTAAGTGGGGGCGGGATGCACAATCCACTGCTCATCCGTAATCTGGAAGAACAGCTGGGTGTGAAGATGGAGAGCACGGCAATCCTGGATTTGAATCCGGACGCGAAAGAAGCCGTTTTGTTTGCCTTATTGGCGAATGAATGCATAAGCGGGCCGGCATTTCATATTGAAGGCCAACCCGCTGTTGCAATGGGAAAAATCAGTCTGCCGAATTAAATGGCTTGCGTTTCCGCTTTAAGCCACGCTGCTTCTTCAGCGGATAAGTGTGGACTTAGTCTTTCAAATACTAAAGCATTATAGTCGTTCAACCAGTCGATCTGGTGTTGCTCCATTAAGTCTTTCTGAACAATTGAGGTGTTGATCGGTGCAATGGTCAGGCATTCAAAAGCATACCAGACATTGAATTCATTCTGATCGACAACCACGGTATTCACCAGATTTTCGATCCGGATACCATGTTTACCCGGGCGATATACGCCAGGCTCCACTGAGGTGATCATACCTGGTTCAAGCGCTACAGGGTTTGCCGTTGGGTTAAACACCTGTGGACCCTCGTGAACATTCAGGAAATAACCAACACCGTGACCGGTTCCGTGGCCATAATTCACCGCATGATCCCAAAGGGGCTTTCTGGTGATGGCATCAATCTGGTAGCCACATGTGCCTTGCGGAAACATCACTTTACAACCATCGATCATCCCCTTTAGTACCAGGGTGTAGTCACGTTTTTCCTCTTCCGTGGTTTCGCCCATCGGAATGGTACGGGTAATATCTGTGGTACCATAGAAATACTGACCACCCGAATCAACCAGGAACAAGCCTTCCGGTTTCACTTCTGCATCGCTTTCTGCAGATGCGGAGTAGTGTGGAAGTGCACCGTGGGCGGCATAAGCGCTGATGGTATTGAAGCTGTCGCCTGCAAAGCCTTCCTGTGCTGCCCGGTAGCTTCTTAACTGCGCTGCTGCAGAAAGTTCTGTAATGCGGGTTTTGCCAATTTGTTCAGACAACCATTTCAGGAAGCGGGTAATGGCCACACCGTCTTTGGTCATGGCAATACGGGTGTTTTCAAGTTCCGTATCGTTTTTAACAGCTTTCAGGTTTGTAGATGGATTCGTGTCTTTGATGACGCGCACAGAAGCTGGAATTAACTTCAGGTAAGCATAACAGTTTCTTTTCGGATCGATGAAGATGGAGCTGTTTTCTGGTAATCTTGCAAGGGCCGTTTCAATTTCGCCATATGCACATACTTCGACACCATTTTTCAACAGGGTCAACTTCTCTTCGTCGGTAAGTTTATGCTCATCCAGAAATAATTTTGCGTGATCCTGACTGATCAAGGCAAAGCTTAGCACAACCGGATTGTAGCTTACATCGCGGCCGCGGATGTTGAACAACCAGGCTAGATCATCCAGCGAAGAGATCAGGTGGTAGTCGGCATCATTTGCCGCCAGTTCCACTCTTACAGCTGTAATCTTCGAACCAACAGACTGACCAATGTGTTCTGTATCTATTAAGAAAGCTGGTTCAGCAGGTAGTGCCGGACGGTCTGACCATATTGGACCCAGGTAGTCGCGGTCGACCAGGGTGATGCCTTTAAGTCCTAATTTTCCACTGATCATTTCACCTAGCGCAATTGATACCAATCTTTCATCTGCGGCAACCTTTGCGCCTTTAGCAAGCTTGCCAGATAGCCACTGGATGTATTCAGGTGCATGCTGTACTTCTTGTTTTACCAGTTCAAAGCCGCTGCCTTCAAGCTGTTCTGTTGCTTGTTCGAAGTAGCGGAAATCGGTCCACAGGCCGGCAAAATCATGTGTAATCACCAATGTGCCTGCTGAGCCACGAAAGCCAGAAGCGAAGGGAATGCACTTGTAATGTTTAGGTAAGTATTCTGAGATATGTGGATCTGCGGAGGGAATGATGTAAGCTTCAACCTGATCCGCTTTCATTTGCGCACGGATCTGGCTTAATTTTTCTTTATATGTCATATTAATAGCTCTTAATAGATGTGAATGAAGCAAATTTAATAAAAATGGGCGCTAATCATAATTGGCCTCCCTGGAGGGCAAGGCACTAGTTTACGTTGTCTTTACGCTGTTCTAAAATCGTCTGCAGCCGTTCGGGTAATGCGGTAAGCAGGTCGTAGCCCGTCGCCTTCTCAATGTCATTTACCGTCACGAGGTACTTGCGCCAGTCGGGGTCAATCGTATTTACATTAGCGGTGCTGATGGCAATGATCCGGGTGTTTGCATTTACGCGGCTCAGGTCTTTGTTCCCCTGCGGAAGGATCAGCGCGACTTTCCACAGATGTGCCGGAACGGCGATGTTACCATTGGCGATGGTTGTTGCCGGACCTTTGCTGCCAATGCCGCCGGTACCGTAATTACCCATGATGATATAGATTTCGTTGCCTGCATCCACCAGGCTTCGCAGGTAACTCTCAAAGTTGGCCCAGGTGCGCTGGTTGTTCCTTGGTGCCTGGGGCACCATATTGGTCATCAGAAAGGTGGCACTGTTCGCGGCTTTCGAGCTACTGCGATCGGCCGAGGGACAATTATGCCCACGGTCGAACCCGGAACCAACATAGCTGCTGCTGGTAACCACGAAGAACTCCGGCGGCAGCTCGCTGAAGCCCGCAAAGTTATCCATCCGGTCGGCAATCCGGGTTGTTGTCGTAGCATCCAGGTGCCAGCTCACCCAGTTGGGGATCGCCTTGCTCCGGCTGTAAGATTGCGTGTAATATTTAAGATCCAGGTAGTAGTTCTCTGGAGTGGTTGATGATGCTCTGGAGGGATTGCCAAACAGCATATTGCTGTTGTCTCCTTTTTCAGGCTGTATATCTACATCATACACAAGGCCTCGCGTTTTGCCTGAAAGCGTAGCGGTGCCGGTATGCTCGGAGGTCGGTGCGGTTAGGTCGGCTAACTTGCTGGTATCAATGGTGCTTACCGCAGGATCTACTTTTACGAACGTGATATCATCCAGGTTTATCCTTGCTGCAGCATTAGAACCGGTATTTTCAATTCGGAACCGCATCTTGTAGAAAGGCTTAACGCTGAAGGTGTCCGTTACCAAGTTGTGTTTTTTTTCAGTGATTGCTGCACCAACCTGGCTGTAATTTTTACCACCATCTACGGAGAGCATTAGCTTCCAGGTTGATGTCCGATCCTGGCCATATACGCCATGGGAGATGTAAACCTGCTGAATGTGCTGCAGGTCGAAGTTCATGGCAATGCTGCCGGTTTTCATGCGCACACTGCGGCTGCCATGCTTGAGGTCGGCAACAGCGCTGCCGATCAAGGCATTGTTCAGGTGCCAGCTTCCGGTTGTGAGGTCCAGATCGCCGGGCGCATAACTGCCTTTTGCCGAAGCTTCAAAGTCCTCTTTGTATGTGGCGGTATCCTGCTGCAGCGGGTTTTGGATGCTTGATTTTGTTTCTGCTGATGCCCATTCACGATGTGGTTGAAAGGCCGTTGTTATGGCCAGGGCTATGCCGGTATAGAAGAATAAGTTTCTGATAAACACAAAGCAAAAGTAAACAATTCCGGAGCGCGGTACGTTTCCTTTTAAACCTTCCAATACAACCTATGAACCAGGCGAACCTCAACCCAAGAGATAGTAAAACGGTAAGTCCATGGCAATTGCAGCCAGGGCTTAATCAGCAGCAAGAAGTTGTTTATTCAGGAACCATATATGATGTTGTCATCATTGGCGGTGGCATAGCCGGGCTCACAACCGCGCTAATGCTGCAGGAACAAGGCAACCAGTGCATCATCCTTGAGGGCCACAATCTCGGCTTCGGGACTACCGGGGGAACCACGGCGCACATCAATACTTTTTTTGATACCGACTACCATCAGGTGGAACAGGATTTTGGTGCAGATGGCGCGAAGACACTCGCCAACTCGGCAAAAGAATCCATTGCCATTGTGCAAAGTCTTATCGAAAAGTACCAGATTGAATGTGATTTCGCATTGAAAGATGGTGTGATCTATTCAGAAACGGAACAAGAGACCAAGTCCCTCCTTAAACTGCTGGAAGCCTCAAGAAGGGCTGGCGTTGAGGCGGTGGAAGTTCGGGAGAATGGCATTCCGGTACCATTTGAATTTGCGGTGAACTTCAATGATCAGGCGGAGTTTCATCCGATGAAATACTGCATAGGCCTTGCGAAGGCCTTTCAGTCATTAGGGGGTACCATCGTTGAAAATGCTTTTGTACGAAAAACCACCAGCGAAGAAGACCTGCAGATTGCGCACACAGATCGCTTTGAAATTAAAGGCAAAAACCTGGTGTATGCGACACATATGCCTCCGGGCTTGACTGTTTTCGATGTAGAATGCTTTCCTTACCGTAGTTATGTGATTGGCGTGAAGCTTAAAAATGGCGACTATCCAAAGAACATGGCGTATGACATGAAGGACCCATATCATTATATCCGCACACATAACATAGCCGGGCAACCTTACCTGATACTCGGAGGTGAAGATCATAAAACTGCACACGAAAACCCTGAGGCAGCATTTGAGGCGCTGGAAGCGTATGCAAGGCAATACTATTATGTGGAAAGTGTTGACTATCGCTGGTCGGCACAGTACTATGTTCCAGCAGATGGGCTACCATTTATCGGCAAGATGCCGGGCAGTAATGATCACACTTTTGTGGCCACAGGATTTAGCGGTAACGGCATGATCCTGGGTACGATCACTGGAAAAGTGTTGCGGGATGCCATTCTTGGACAGGCCAACGAATACCTGGAACTCTTCAGCCCATCAAGGCTGAAACCTGTAGCGGGCTTCAAAGATTTTGTAGCCGAGAAAGTGGACGTGGGCTATCATTTTATTGCTGACCGTTTCAATACAGCAGATATGGAATCTTTCGCAGAACTGGCTCCGGACAGCGGGGAGGTGGTGAATTTCAAAGGTCAGAAAATTGCGGTCTATAAAGATCCGCAAGGTCAGATCACGGCGTTAAGTCCGACCTGTACCCATGCAGGCTGTATTGTCAAGTTCAATGCAGTTGAAAAAAGCTGGGACTGCCCTTGTCATGGCGGGCGCTATGACCTGAAAGGCCAGGTAATTACGGGTCCGCCGGTACTAAATTTAAAACAAATCAACAATCCAGGCGAATAGCCATAAACCTACACTATGAAAGCAGCAGTATTTCACAAACCAGGCGATATCAGCTACGATACCGTTCCCGATCCCCGCATTGAAGAAGGCGGAGATGTTATTCTCCGGGTCACTTCAACCGCAATATGTGGTTCCGATTTACACATTTTAAGTGGCGCCGTTCCGCAACCTACCGACATGATCATGGGTCATGAATTCATGGGGATTGTAGAGGAAGTAGGCCCCGCCGTTAAAAACCTGAAGAAGGGTGACCGCGTTATTGTACCCTTCCCGATTGCATGTGGTTCTTGTTTCTTCTGCAACCATGGCGCTTCGCCACATTGTGAAAACTCCAACTACAAACATTATGGTCCTAACGGCGATCTGGCAGACCAAAAAGGTGCGGCGCTGTTCGGGTACACCGACCTTTATGGTGGCTACTCCGGCGGTCAGGCAGAATACGTCCGGGTACCCTATGCAGACATCAGTCCGAGAAAAATACCAGACAACATTACCGATGAACAAGCTTTGTTTCTGACTGACATTTTCCCTACAGGCTGGTCGGCTATAGACTGGGCGCAGCTTAAAGGTGGGGAAGTGGTTGCGATTTTCGGTTCCGGTCCGGTTGGATTAATGGCGCAGAAAGCAGCATGGATCAATGGTGCAAGTCGCGTGATTGCGATTGATCCCTTAGATTACCGACTGGAGCGAGCCAAGGCGGTGAACAAAGTGGATACGCTAAACCCGCACAAAGTAGATGTGGTGGAAGCCATCCGTGAAATGACTGGCGGCCGTGGTGCAGATGTGTGTGTAGATGCTGTTGGTTTTGAACCGGAGCGTAACATCCTGGACAAGATGAAATCTACGATCAACTTTCAGAAAGGTAGCATTAAAGTCATGGAAGCTTGCTTTAAAGCCGTCCGCAGAAGTGGTACCGTTTCTATTGTTGGCGTTTACGGTAGTCCGTACGACAACTTCCCGGTACACCGTATGTTTGATAAAGGTATTACCATCAAGCAGGGACAGGCGCCGGTATTAAATTATATTGATCATCTTATCGACCTGGTTACACAGGAGAAAGTTGTTCTTGATGACATCATTAGCCACAATCTACCATTAAGTGATGTGGCACATGCTTACAAGATCTTTGATGAAAAACAAGACGATTGCGTGAAAGTGATCCTGAAGCCATAATCAGGCTGATGCGTTAAAAAGAAGGCGGCTAACATTTTGTGTTAGCCGCCTTCTTCTATTGTAAGTATGTGCTGTTAATCTTTCTTTTCTTCAAACTGTTTTCTTGCCATGGCAGCTTGTGCCTGATCAGGCAATACATTGCCCATGGTAACCATTGCTTTTGCTGGTAATCCATAAATCAGGCGGTTTTCACCTTTCATCAGGGCGTCGTAGCCTGCCTTCGCTACATCCGCAGGACTGTCTTTTTCACCCTGGCCGGCAACGGTATCTTCCGCATTTGCATTGATGAAGAAACCCGTGTCTGTTGCATTTGGCGCAAGTAAGGTCATGGTTACCTTCGTATCCTTAATCTCATTGATGATTGCTTCTGTGAAGGAACGGACAAAAGCCTTTGATGCCGCATACACCGAAAGCAATGGGTTGGGGCTGAAACTTGCGACAGAGCCTAACTGCAGAATGCGCCCTTCATTTCTGGCCACCATCTCCTTCAGGTAATAATGTGTAAGACTAACCAGACTGATGACGTTGGTATGGACCACTTCCAGATTCTTCTTTAGATCCGTTTCGATAAAAGGGCCTGCTTCTCCAATTCCGGCGTTATTGACAAGCACATCAATCTGTAATCCCAGGGCTTTAACTTCTTCATATAGTTCATCAGCAGCGCCGTCGCGGCTCAGATCCTTTTCAATGTAGTGAAACTTACCCTGTGGGTAAAGCATTGCAAATTCTTCTTCTATGCTGCCGTGGCGCTCTGGCGTACGGGCAACCATGATGATGTTATAGTTGTCTTTAGCGAACAATTTGGCCAGTTCATAGCCAATGCCTTTTGTTGCACCGGTAATCAGCGCAGTCTTATTGTTAGTTTCCATAGGTTCAGGTTTAGCAGATTAACAGAATAGAAATCAGTAAGTTTTAAATAATGTTTCAAACATTGAATACGCTGCATTGTTAAAATTTAACCTAATCATCAACCATGGAAAACAATAACATAAACTTAAATCCAAGCGATAAATATCCTAAACCACCGTTCCCAAAGCAGGAACAGGCGGTACCTGGCCAGGAGAAACTCATGCAGCCACTGGCAGATCACGGTGAGACATCTTACAAAGGACACGGCCGTTTGAAGGGCAAAAAAGCCATCATCACTGGTGGCGATTCCGGAATCGGAAAGGCCGTTGCCATCGCGTTTGCGCGTGAGGGTGCGGATGTGCTGATCAGCTATCTGGATGAAGCTGAAGATGAGGATGCAGAACACACTGCGGAGCTGGTGCGCGCTGCAGGTCAGAAAGCGGTGATCGTGCGGGGAGATATCCGCGAAGAGGCGCATTGCATGAGCATTATCAAACATGCTGTTCAGGAGTTTGGTCAAATTGATATTCTGGTGAACAATGCCGCTTATCAGATGGCACAACAGTCATTACAGGAGATCCCTGCTGAACAATGGCGCCGGACATTCGATACCAACATTACCGCGATGTTCTATATGTGTAAGGCTGCAGAGCCCTACATGAAACCGGGTAGCAACATCATCAACACCACATCCATCAACGCCTACAATCCGAATGCTTCACTGCTGGATTATGCGGCAACCAAGGGTGCCATACAAAACTTCACGGCCAACCTGAGCCAGATGCTACTTGAAGCGGGTAAAGGCATTCGTGTGAACGCCGTGGCGCCAGGTCCGATCTGGACGCCACTGATTCCTTCCACCATGCCGGAACCGGAGAAATTCGGTGAGAACACCCCAATGGGCAGACCAGGGCAGCCGGTAGAAGTTGCGTATGCTTATGTGTTCCTGGCTGCCGATGAGGCGAGTTATATATCAGGTGCAACAATCCCGGTGACAGGAGGTAGAATATCGATATAATGGAAAAGGTAACGATTTACCCAGGGCAACCTTATCCATTAGGCGCCACCTGGGATGGGAACGGTGTAAACTTTGCATTGTACTCAGAAAATGCGACAGCAGTAGAAATCTGCTTATTTGATAATGAAGATGACGGGGAGGAATCAATCCGGGAATTTCTTCCGGAGCATTCACATCAGGTCTGGCATGGCTATATTCCGGGTATTAAACCAACACAGCTGTATGGCTATCGTGTACATGGGCCGTACGAGCCGGAAAATGGACATCGCTTTAACCCGCACAAGTTGTTGATTGACCCTTACGCAAAAGCGATTTCAGGGGTCATTAACTGGCATCATTCCTTGTTTGGCTATGATTTCAATGCGGAAGATAAGGATCTGAGCTATAGCGACGGCAATGGTGCAGCATATATTCCCAAAGCTGTGGTCATAGATCCGGGGTACGACTGGGAAGGTGATAAACTTCCAAGGACCAGTTATCACAATTCCATTATCTATGAGCTTCATGTTAAAGGTTTTACCATGCGCCACCCGGGTATTCCGGAGGAGATACGTGGAACTTACGCTGCTTTGGGGCATAAGGTGACAATACAGTACCTGAAGGATTTGGGTGTTACTGCCGTAGAGCTTATGCCGGTGCATCAGTTTGTTAATGATCATCACCTTCAGGAAAAAGGGTTGAGCAACTTTTGGGGTTATAACACCATCGGCTTTTTTGCGCCCGATGTACGTTATGGATCCAATGCTTATCGTGGTGCGCATGTCCAGGAATTTAAGGACATGGTAAAAGCCTTGCACAAGGCGGGCATAGAAGTTATCCTCGATGTTGTTTACAACCACACGGCAGAGGGGAACGAATTGGGCCCTACCTTGTCCTTTAAAGGCATTGATAACACCACCTACTATCGGCTGGTTGAAGATAACAAGCGATACTACATGGATTATACGGGTACCGGCAATACCCTCAACGCGAATCTACCTGCCGTACTGAAGCTGATGATGGATAGTCTGCGTTACTGGGTGCTGGACATGCATGTGGATGGCTTCCGCTTTGACCTTGCACCAACCCTTGCCCGGGAGCTTCATGAAGTAGACCGTCTGAGTGCATTTTTTGATATCATACACCAGGATCCTGTCATTTCACAAGTTAAGCTGATTGCTGAACCATGGGACATCGGAGAAGGTGGCTACCAGGTGGGTAACTTTCCACCGGGATGGGCGGAGTGGAACGGTAAATACCGCGACTGTATCCGCGATTACTGGCGGGGTTCCGACAGTATGCTGGGTGAGTTCGCACAAAGGTTTACCGGAAGTCCGGACTTGTACCAGGATGACAACCGTCGTCCGACGGCAAGCATCAACTTCCTGACCGCACATGATGGATTTACGCTCCATGACCTGGTGTCCTACAATGAAAAACATAATGAGGCCAATGGGGAAAACAATCAGGATGGTGAAGATCACAACCGCTCCTGGAATTGTGGTGTAGAAGGGCCGACGGACGATCAGGGCGTAATTGAGCTGCGGAATAAACAGAAGCGGAACTTTCTGGCCACGTTGTTCCTTTCACAAGGGGTGCCGATGCTGGTTGCGGGTGATGAGCTTGGCAAAACGCAGCAGGGTAATAACAATGCTTATTGTCAGGACAATGAGATCTCCTGGATTGACTGGGAAAATGTAGATCAGGAACTCCTGGCTTATACCCGAAAGATAATCAACATAACGAAAAGCCATCCCTCATTCCGCCGCCGGCGCTGGTTCCAGGGACAACCGATAAAGGGCTCCAGTTTACATGATATTGCCTGGTTCCTTCCGGAAGGTGGCTTAATGGAAGATCATAATTGGATGGAGGATTACGCCAAGTCATTGGGCGTGTTCTTGAATGGTATGGGTCTCCATAGTGTAGGACTTAAAGGGGAAAAGATCATTGACTATAGTTTTTACGTGATCTTTAATGCCTACCATGATAATCTCGACTTCCATTTACCGGGGCCGGATTATGGCGATCAATGGATCCAGGTGTTGAACACCGCCGCCGGCTGGAATGAATCGAAAGAGGTTTTTGCAGCTTCTTCGGTCATTAATGTTTCCGGACGATCCATTATGTTGCTGCGTACAAAAGATAAGAAAGCGATATAGTAACAAAGCATTAGATTTAATGCATAAAAAAAGTCGCTGGTTATCAGCGACTTTTTTTATGTTCCATTAGTTTAGCGTTTCTTGCTTTTGCCTTTAAGGATGGCATAGGCGATTGAAGTGACGGCAACTGTTACCAGTATGCGTTTTGCTAATCCTTTTGGATTATGTTTAAGTTCCGCTTTCATACCTCTCTCTGCGAATATATTTGGAATGTGTCCGCGTTTAAGGTCGTCCACAATTCCTTCAACCACGTTAACTCGGTCGGCTAGAAGCAAAGGCAGCCAGTGCATATATTGATTTTCACTGAACTGAAATGCATACCTGCGGATGGCACCACTCAGCCCCGAAGGTGGGGTAGAGGTTCCAAAAACTGCAGTGATGTTTGGTCGCTCGGTGGAATGCAGCACTTCAATGTTTACCGGCTGCAAAGGCGGACGGTCCCAGTTCAGACGCTTATGGTCATCACCGGTATACTTTTTCATCGGGTAGGTGGGTTCGTTTTTTGGATCTGCATCGATACCCCAGCCTTTGATGTGTGTATAATCGTTATTTAAGTTTTCCATAATTGTTGTGTTTATCTTCTTGCAGATGGTGGAATGAGAACAGTCTTAATGCAATTATCCAGTTTAGAAGAGAAGATGTGGTAAGCATCCGCAACTTCTTCCAGAGGAACCCTATGGGTAATCATTGCCTTTGGATCTAGTCGGCCGGCCTCAATGTGCTCGATCAACCTTGGCAACAGTCTTTTTACGGATGCCTGGTTTGCGCGGATGGTGATACCCTTATTTACAACGTTTCCGATTGGAACAAGGTTGTCTGTAGGGCCGTAAACACCAACGATGGATACGATACCGCCTTTTTTCACGGAGTTGATTGCCCAATGCAGTGCAGTAGCAGAACCAGCCTGCAGCAGCAATTTCTTGCCCGTAATGGTTTGCATGGCATCACCAGATGCATCTGCACCAACGGCATCTATACATACGTCGGCACCCAACCAGTCTGTTGTTTTCTTAACAAAGAGTACAGGATCTTCAATAGAACGGAAGTTATAAGCCTCGCAGTTTGCATAGTTTTTAACGAACTCTAGTCGGTATTCGACATGGTCAAAAACAATCACACGTGCTGCTCCAAAGAGCCATGCACATTTTGCGGCCATAATTCCGACAGGACCTGCACCGAAAACAACCACCGTATCGCCGGCTTTAATGCCGCCCATTTCTGCAGCCTGGTAGCCTGTAGGTACAACATCGGTAAGTAGCACGGCATTATCATGATCCATGCCTGGAGGAATTACTGTTGGACCCACATCTGCATAAGGGACACGCACAAACTCAGCCTGACCACCATCGTAGCCGCCCGCAGTATGTGAATAGCCGAATATACCGCCTACAGCAGTAGCTTGTGGGTTAGATTCATGGCAGTTTCCGTAAAGTTCCTGCTTACAAAAAGCACAGGTGCCGCAGGCAATATTAAATGGCACGATAACACTATCGCCCACTTTCAGTTTTTCTACTGATGGTCCTATTTCTTCAACAACACCAATAAACTCATGGCCGAAAGTCATGCCTACACGGGTATCCGGAACAAGTCCGTGATAAAGGTGCAAATCAGAACCACAGATGCAAGAGCGTGTTACGCGGATGATGGCATCATTAGGATGAAGGATTTCAGGCATTGGTTTCTGGTCTGCACGAACGCGGCGTGGACCGCGGTAATTCATTGCTAACATAAAGTTCCTCCTTGTTTTTTAGGTAAATGTTTTAAATGAACATTTAACGGAGGTGACTTGTTCAGAATTTTCCGAATATTCTTTGTTTAAATTCGGACAACTGTCTGTATTACAATATGAAATTTAGCTTTTCATGCCTGGTGCTTTGTGGCCTGCCTATTCTGTTTTCTTTATAATGGCCTTTATGGCTACATCCAGCTCGGATGCAGAAGCTGCGAGATAGCTGACCATTTCCGCCAGTCGGGGATCCATGGATTCTGCGGCAAGCAGTTCGGAGAGTGCTATAATGCGGGCAAGCGGTGCACGTACGTGGTGCGACTGCGCCCAGGCAATTTCTTTAAGCTGTTCATTTTGCTGTTCAATCCGGAGTAACCTTTCCTTTGCTGCGGTGATGTCTCGAATCGTGTCAACAGACCGGATCGCACGTCCTTTATTATCCCTTAGATACAATCCTCGATGCTGCACAAGCAGTACTTCGCGGTTTGCCTTCAGAAAGCGGTACTCGCTGTAGTAGATTTCCCTTTTTGGATCATCGATCATCTCTTTAACCTCCTGCAGCACGCGCTGGCGATCCTCCGGATGGATGTTGTCTGACCATAGTGTGTTGTTATAGTTTGTAAGGTCGTAACCAAATATTTCGGAAAAGCCAGAACCCCATACTACCACATCATTCACAATGTCCCAATCGCAAATGGCCTCATCGGCTGCTTTCAACACCAGTTTATAGCGTTCATTGCTGAGCTGGAGTTCCTCATTAATCAATATGGATTCGGTAACATCCATGGAGTTAAAGACGATACCACCTACAGCAGGATCATCACTTAAATCTGCAAGAATGGCTTTAATCCATCGCCATTTACCATTGCCGTCGAGCAGGCGAAAGGGATCCAGTGAAATCCGCTTGGCTTGTTGTAACTGCGCGACACCGGTTCTGATCATTTCCTGATCTTCCGGCCGCACATAATCATAAACATTACTGTTCAGGAAGGTGTCAGGACTAATATTTAGAATTGAAGTACAGCTGTCGCTGACAAAGATGTAGTTCAGGTTATGGTCTACAATGGCGATCATGTCGGAGCCTTCCTGCACCAAAGCTTTCCACCGTGCTTTACTTTTCAGCAGCTCCTCCCTCGAGTTTTCCAACTCACGTTGCGCTTGAATGATGCCGGTAATGTCGTTTACCAAGACGATCTCAGCAGCTATGCCATTATAGGTATATAGGTTGCTTTGAATCTGAACATCTATGATCTCGCCATTCTTCTTTAAGTGACGGTAAACTTTCCGGGTGTGTTCTGGCCGTACGGCTCTGACCACATCAAGTGCATGTTCTAAAATTAAGAGGTCCTCCGCTGGTCGGATATCCCGGAGTGTCATGGACAGGAATTCTTCCCTTGAATAACCATAATGTACGGTTGCAGCCGCATTTACATCCAGAAATTGCAAAGTTTGGATATCATATATCCAACTGGGTTGCGGACTTATTTTAAACAGGCTTAAGTCGGGATGATCTCGTTGCTGATGTTCAGTAATTTCAGGGCTCATAAAGAGGTTAGCGGTATATACAAAGGCAAAGTAATAAAAATTGAGTTTATTTGTCTTCCTTAACCTATTATCAACATGAAAACGGCATTAATTACAGGTGTTACCGGCCAGGATGGTGCATATCTAGCAGAATTCCTGCTGAAAAAAGGCTATTTCGTTCATGGTCTTAAAAGAAGGTCGTCAATGTTCAATACGGATCGTATAGATCACCTGTATCAGGATCGGCATGAGCATAAGATAAACTTTAAGCTCCATTTTGGAGACATGACCGATTCAACCAACCTGATCCGGATCATTCAGGAGACGCAGCCAGATGAAATTTACAACCTTGCAGCGATGAGTCATGTCCAGGTGAGCTTTGAGATGCCGGAGTATACAGCCAATGCAGATGGTATCGGAATGCTACGCTTGCTTGAAGCGGTCCGGATTCTGGGACTGCAGCACAAGACACGCATTTACCAGGCTTCCACTTCAGAGCTTTACGGGCTGGTGCAGGCTGTTCCGCAAAGTGAAAGCACACCGTTCTACCCACGTTCGCCTTATGCCGTTGCCAAACTTTATGCTTACTGGATAACGGTAAACTACCGTGAAGCCTATGGCATGTATGCCTGTAATGGCATTTTGTTCAACCACGAAAGTCCGCTTCGGGGGGAAACCTTCGTTACGCGAAAGATCACCCGCGCTGCTGCTAAGATTGCGTTGGGTCTGCAAAGGTGCTTATATCTGGGCAACTTATCGGCACAGCGCGACTGGGGCCACGCTAAAGACTATATTGAGGCCATGTGGCTGATTTTGCAGCAGCAACAACCAGAAGATTATGTGATTGCTACGGGGATTACGACAACCGTGCGCGACTTTGTGCGGATGGCGTTCGCTGAGCTGGGCATTGAAATTGAATTTAGTGGAAAGGACCAGCATGAGCGCGGGGTAATCATTGATGTGGATTACGATCAGGTGCAGGCGCTGGGACTAAATCCAAAGCACCTGCACCCGGGCCAGGATGTTGTCCGCGTAGATGCCCGGTACTTCAGACCCACAGAAGTGGATCTGCTGTTAGGCGATCCCTCGAAAGCCAAAACACAACTCGGCTGGACGCCAAAATATGAGCTGCCGGAATTGGTTAAGGAGATGGTTCATGCGGACCTTACGCTCATGAAGAAGGATGAACACCTGAAAAGTGGCGGGTTTAATACGTTAAATTACTTTGAGTAGGCTTAAGCAAAACATTTTGAGGGCTTTATGGCTTTTCTAAAATATTAAGAAATAAACAGACGATATGGAAAAAGAATACGACTATTTAATTGTGGGTGCTGGACTTTATGGGGCAATATTCGCGCATGAAGCAACAAAAAGAGGTAAGAAATGTCTGGTAATTGATAAACGTGATCATATCGGTGGTAATATTTACACCAAATCTGTAGAGGGAATTAATGTACATACCTATGGTGCGCATATATTCCATACAAGCAATAAGAAAATCTGGGACTATGTAAATTCGTTTGTAGAATTCAACCGATATACAAATTCGCCGGTCGCAAACTATAATGGTGAGCTGTATAACCTGCCGTTCAACATGAATACCTTTTACCAGCTTTGGAAGGTGAAAACACCGGAGGAGGCAAAAGCGAAACTGGAAGAGCAAATTGGTGATGCATTCGTGGAGAACCCACAGAACCTGGAAGAACAGGCCATGTCACTCGTTGGGAAAGACATCTACTTTAAGCTAATTAAGTCGTACACGGAGAAACAGTGGGGTAGAAAGGCAACAGAGCTGCCGGCTTTCATCATCAAGCGGCTGCCGGTTCGTTTCACTTTTGACAACAATTATTTCAACGATACCTATCAGGGCATTCCAAATGGTGGTTATACCAAGATTGTAGAGAAAATGCTTGAGGGCATTGAGGTAAGGACAAGCGTAGATTACTTTAAAGACCGCGAAATGCTGAAAAATTTAGCCAGCACGGTCGTGTATACGGGTATGATTGATGAGTTTTATGACTACCGTTTTGGTACACTGGAATACAGAAGCCTGCGTTTTGAGCATGAAACATTAGATAAAGAGAATTATCAGGGTAATGCTGTGGTGAACTTTACCGATGGTGAGACCCCATTTACCCGAATTATTGAGCATAAACATTTTGAGTTTGGTACACAGGAGAAGACGGTGATCACCAGGGAATATCCTTCAGAGTGGAAAAAAGGGGATGAACCTTACTATCCGGTGAATGACGCCAGAAATGAAGAGATGTTTAAGCAGTATAAAGAGCTATCCCGATCTGAGGAAAACGTGATTTTCGGTGGTCGGCTTGCGGACTACAAATACTATGACATGCACCACGTGGTGGGTATCGCATTGAAGAAAGTAGCAGAGGTATTCAAAGAGGAGGCGCTTGTAGGTTAACGCGTTTATCTAAGGACACCAGGTCGATATACAATTTAGAAAAGCACCTTTCCGGTTCAATAGTATGCAGGTTGCATGGCTTAATAGTTGCGTTTTTTGTATACATAATTTTAAATCTAATGCAGGTTTTACTGGTGTTCCTCACAAGCTTGTCCTTCGTGGTCATTGCGCTGCCGCAAATCATTGCCATTGCTGTTAAGAAGAAGCTTTTCGACATTCCCCTGGAAAGTCGCAGGGTACATAAGCAGTTGGTTCCCCAGTTTGGCGGCATTGCATTGTTTCTTGCATTTCTATTTACTTACACCTTATTTATTCCTGCGGCCACGTTGTCGCAGGCTAATATCATCATCGCGGCCAGTCTGATTGTCTTTCTAACCGGGCTTAAAGACGATATTCTCGCAATTGCCCCCCTGGCCAAGTTTATACCGCAGGTTTTCAGTGCACTGTTGCTGATACTTGCCGGGGGCTTCCGCATCGATAACCTTCATGGGGTACTAGGAATTTACGAGCTGCCAGCGATTGCAGGTTTACTGCTTACTTTGGTGTTCGTGGTGGGTATTGTGAATGCATTTAACCTCATTGATGGTATAGACGGACTTGCAGGAACGATTGGTAGCATCTGCATGTTCATGTTTGCGCTGTTGTTCCATCAAGCCGAAGCACCCATGTGGTCGCTTATGGCGCTAAGCCTCGCCGCTGCGCTACTCGGATTTTTATACTACAACATTACACCGGCGAAAATTTTCATGGGAGATTGCGGTTCCTTGTTCCTGGGATTGATGGCTGCGGTATTTAGTATCCAATATTTGAACATTGGAGCTGCTGGGCCGCTTGCCGCAGGTGCTGCTGAGCCGCTTGCCTCAGGTGCTGCAAACGGCGGATGGCGGATTGCAATGGTGGCGGCAGTGCTAATGGTGCCGGTTTTTGATACGTTACGTGTTTTTGCGTTAAGGTTGCGGAAGGGCAGCTCGCCATTTACCGCCGATGACAATCATTTGCATCACCGATTGCTTGCAATGGGGTTAAACCACATTCGGGCAACCAGCATACTTTCCGGATGCACCATCCTGTTTATCACACTTAGCTGGAGCATGCGCGCCATGAACGTTAACCTGGTCCTGTTGACGCTAGTCCTTACTGCTTTGATTGGGAATGAGATACTCGCCTTTATTGCCCTGCGTTCCCGGCGAATTAACGCCCATGATGCACACGAAGCAGCGTCAAGCTCTGGCGCTTGCGAAGATCCGGAGGTGCATTCCAGCCCGCAATTCTTACAGAATGCCTCTGAAATCTAGTGCAATACCGGTCATGCTTGCACAGATGTGCGCAAATGTGTTAGATTTGCAAGCACAAAAGCTAAAAGACATAGATGTTCTCCTTCTTTAAAAGAAAACCTGTAGTAGACCATATTGAATGGCTCGGTGTAGATATTCACGCTCACCTGCTGCCTGGTATTGATGATGGTTCGCCGGATGTGGACACGTCCATTACCCTGATTACGGGATTGCAGGCACTTGGTTTTCATAAGTTCATCTGTACGCCACACATCTTTACCGAACTTTACCCGAATAACAAGCAAACGATTACAGCTGCATTAACGAATCTTAAAGCAGGACTCGCGGCGAAAGGGCTTGAAGCAGATTTGGCTGCTGCTGCAGAACATATGGTTGACGAAACCTTTGTGGTGGGGCCTGACTTGATGGCTTTTCCTGGAAAGTATATTCTCATTGAGATGTCTTACTTGTCTGAGCATCCAAACATAGAGCAGGTCATCTTTGATCTGCAATTACAAGGCTACTATGTAATCCTTGCACATCCGGAACGCTACACCTTTTACCACAACAACTATCCGCGCTTCAATCGCCTTAAAGATATGGGCGTATTGTTCCAGCTCAACCTGCTGTCGCTATCCGGATATTATGGTAAAGGGGTGAAGCAAGCTGCGGATTATCTGATTGCAAATCATATCTATGATGTGGCCGCCACGGATATGCACCATGAAAGGCACCTGAAAGTTTTGGATCAGATGGTCAGAAGTGGCAAGTTGTACCAGCTTGTGGGCAATTATGAATTTAGGAATAAGCAGCTTTTCGGTTAATACCGATTGGTGATGCTGATTTGAACTGCTTCCGAAGTTCTAAACGCTTAGCGCATAATGCCGCATTTGATCAGCAGTCTTTTAAAATCCATCTTACGTCTGAAGTAGTAACCATATAATTTCTTCTGTAAAGGAATGTCAAGATGCAGCTGACCTAATATTTCACGAACATCTTCCGGAGTGGTTCTGTAGTTATGTAGCAGTGTCTCATAGATAAACGTGTCTACATGTTTTGCTCTAGCTTCGGTAAGGAGGTTGTTGTCGGCCAAATACTTTTTGATCCGGTATCTTAAGTCTATTCTAGCATTCAGGATTTTTCGTCCTTTCACGCGGTCTTCCGTTCTGGAAACGGATTCAAGTGAACCAAAATGGATGATGGTTCTATAGGTATTGTCGAAAGCGACCTTAGGGCGAAGCTGCAGGATCCTAAACATCATATCATACTCCTGCGAGGCAATCAGGTTTTCATCCCAGCCATTTACTTTCATCAGAATCTCCCGCTTGAAAAGGTTGGAACTGGTGATGCCCATGTTGGAGAGAATTAATGCCGACCAGTCATCATCAGGGTAAATACTGCGGGGTACTTCAAAATAGTTACCATCACGATTGCTTACGCGGGTATATGGGCTTGTTACAATGCTTGCCTGTTGCGAAGTGCCCAATTCAATTTGGCCCGCTAATTTCTCCGGCAGAATCTCGTCATCTGCGTCAAGAAACTGGATCCATTCGCCTTTGGCGGCTTTCAGACCAGTATTTCTGGCTGCTGGTGCCCCTTTTTTGGTTTCGAAATATACCCGCACCCGATCCGGGTGTTGCGCCTGAAAAGCATCTAATACACCTTGTGTGCCATCTGTAGAATTGTTGTTCACCAAGATCAGCTCCCAATTGCTGTAGGTCTGCTTTAAAACACTATCCAGTGCTCTGTTGACGAAATTTTCACTGTTGTAACAAGGTATAATGATGGAAATCATGTATTTTCTCCTATTTTATTTAAAAAATCGCGTAAAACCGTGTAAAAATACGTTCCTGCGGGTATGTTTTACCAAAATCAGGGCCGAGTACCGGGCCTCAAACGCCTTAATTTGGTGGCTCAGCAAAAATAGATTAAATAGGACAGTTTAGTTTATACATATTTTCTCATAAAATTCACGTTCCATTTCCCATAAGACCTGTGTGCGCGCTCAAAGCAGTAAAAACAGCCTTTTATGGATTATCTTTGGATTAATTCTTGATATAAGGCGCATGTTCAGCAGCGGCTGCTTACATTATTTAACTAAAAGGCTAAAGTTTTAGAACCCTCGTAAAAAACTAATTAAAATATGGCACTTCCAATTAAGCGCAACCTAATCTTAAAAACCTTGTGCCTGAGCACAATCTTTATGATTTCTTCTTGTATAAGCAGGAAAAACGTTACTTACCTTGAAAATGTTTCTAGTGCGAAGCAATCTACGCTAGAGCAGGTAGCAACTTTCACAGAGCCCGTTATACAGGCGGATGATATTCTCGCAGTAAGTATTAATACGATCGACCCAAGCAGTGCAGCAGTCGTGAATCAAGCTGGTACGAACATTTCGGTGACTTCATCCTCTGGTTCAAACACTGGAAGAGAGCAGGTAAGTGGTTACCTTGTAGATAAAAGCGGTGAAATTGAATTGTCGCTGATTGGAAAAGTAAAGGTATCCGGATTAACCACCGCGCAGGCGAAAGAGTTGATTCGTGAGAAAGCCAGCCGTGACCTTAAAAATCCAAACGTTACTGTACGTTTTGCGAATTTCAAAGTATCTGTACTGGGTGAGGTTAACCGACCTACAGTTTATAGCCTGCCGAATGAGAAGGTATCCATCCTTGATGTACTCAGCTTAGCAGGTGACCTCACCATCTTCGGTAGAAGAGATAACATTATGGTAATACGTGATGTGAATGGTAAAAAGGAGTTCGGACGTTTGAATCTAAACAACACTGATATCTTCAAAAGCCCATACTACTTCTTAAAACAGAATGACGTAGTATATGTAGAGCCAAACGGTTCAAAAGTATTCCAGTTGAATAACTCAACTCGTACGCTTGCAACTTTAATTTTAAGTTTGGCTTCAACCATCGTGTTGATCTACACAAGATTAGATTAATAAAGCTTCAATACATCAGATCCTGTGAAGGATTAACATAATATATAAAATACACGATATCTAAATATGAGTTCAAAAAAAAATACCCAGGTCATGACGGAGTTCGAGGATGACTTTAGGTTGGAAAATCTCTTGCGTAAGTTCTGGGCCAAATGGTATTGGTTCCTGGCCTCCATCCTGGTATGTTTTGGTATAGCTTATTACATTGCGCAGAAACAAACGCCTTTGTATTTAGTCTCTGCAAAGGTTCAGATCAACGACCCAAAAAGAGGGGGGCAAACGGCAGAAACACAGTTGCTGGGTGAACTTGGTTCTATGGCTAGCGCTTCTGTTGCGAATGAATCAGAAATTCTGCAAACCCGTTACCTAATGGAGTCTGTTGCGACAGATCTGAAGTTAAATGTTACCTACTATGAAAAAGGTTCGTTGCGCAATGCCGAACTATATGCACCTCCATTCGTGGTTGACATCGTTGAGCCAATTGACACCATCCGCGGCCGTTCTTTAGAAGTGAGCTTTGCCGCTGAAGATAAAATCAGCATTAAGTCTGATGTCCTGGATACAACTGTCGCTTACAACAAGCCTTTCAAATTGGGTGGTGTTGGTACGGTTCAGATTCTTAAAGCTGAAAGTAAACCAGTAGAAAACACAACTTACGTTGTGGGCATCACTTCAATTGATAAAGTTGTTGAATCGCTCCAGGGGAGTTTCACCATCCTTCCAGGAACAGCTGCTTCTGTAATCAACATTACATTGAATCATCCCGTGCCTAAAAAAGGAGAGGATATCTTGAACCGTTTATTAAAGAACTATGTGGAGACCAATGTAAACGACCGTAACCGTCTTGCAGATAGCGCCTATGCCTTTATTCAGGCGAGGTTACAATATCTTGGTGGTGAACTAGGTAGTTTAGAGTCGAACATACAAGGCTTCAGACAGCGTAATAAAATTACAGAGATGTCTAAGCAGTCGAGTGAATTGATCAGCAACAGCTCGCAGTACCTGAATGAACTGGCAAAGGTAGAGACGCAGTTGAGCGTTCTATCCAGCCTGGAAGATTACATGCGTAAAAACGCGAAAGGTTCCAGTATTGTCCCAAGTTCATTGGTGGTATCTGATCCTTTGTTCTCGAATCTGGTTGAAAAGCACAATTCCCTGATTCTGGAGCGTGACAGACGTTTAATGAGCGTTACAGAAACCAACCCGATCATTGTAAACCTGAACCAGCAGATCGCAAGTACCAACAGCGACATGCTTGCAAGTTTAAACAGCAGTAAGAACTCGCTGGGCATTACCCGCAACCGATTAATGGCACAATTGCGTAATGTTGAAGGTCAGGTGCAGGAAGTACCGAAAAACGAGCGTAACTACCTTGATCTTGCAAGACAGCAAAAGATTAAAGAAGAGCTGTTTATTTTCTTAATGCAAAAAGGGGAGGAGACTGCTATTTCCAAAACTTACAACACACCGAATTCAACCAATATTGATCCACCAAAATCAGGCACTTCGCCGATCAGTCCGAATAAGATGATCTATTATGCTGCGGGCATCCTGATGGGCTTGCTGATACCAGCAGGATCTATCTATGGTCAATACCTGTTGAACTCTAAGATCGACACCAAGGCGGATATTGTTAAAAGAACTTCTGTTCCGGTTATCGCAGAAATCGGACACAGTGGAGATGTTAAGAACCTTATTGTGGGCAACATGACCCGTTCGGCAATTGCGGAACAGTTCAGGGCCTTACGGACAAACCTTAGTTTTTACATCAATAAACCTAAAGGCAACCTCATCCTGGTAACCTCTGGTTCTTCAGGAGAAGGAAAGTCATTCGCATCCATCAATCTTGGAAACGTACTTGCCTTATCCGGTAAGAAGGTGCTATTGATGGAACTTGATTTAAGAAAGCCAAGTTTGTCAACCAAGTTTGGAATTGATAATCAATTTGGTTTTACAAACTTCGTGAATGACACTAAGGTGCTTGCGAAAGATGTAATCAGACCGTTGTCAGTTCATGAAAACATGTACATCATCAGTTCTGGTGATGTCCCAACCAACCCGGCAGAGATGCTGTTAAGCAGCAGAGCTGGTGAATTAATTGAAGAGCTACGCTCGATGTTTGATTTCATCATCATTGATGCGCCACCAGTTGGGGTTGTAACGGACGCACAGTTGTTGGGCGAGTACGCCGACTTCTGCTTGTACGTGGTAAGACACAACTATACAGAAAAAGCGCAGCTGGAGATTGTTGAAGACCTGAATGCAAACAACAGAATGAAACAGTTGGGTATTCTGGTTAACGACATCAAAACCGGAAACGGAAACAGCTATGGCTACGGTTACGGCTACAACTACGGAAGCTATGGCCATGAAGATGGTCGTGGTGTAAGAAGAAAGTTTAACTCCCTGTTTAAAAAATCTTAATCATATGCAGCTTATAATTGTAACGCCTTTTAAAAATGAAGCCAATTCAATTTTAAAAACAATGGACTCCATTGTAAGGCAAACATTGCATCCGGTTAAATGGCTTCTTATCGATGATGGTTCTGATGATGAATCACCGAAGATGGTCCAGGATTACCAGGCGAAATATCCTTTTATCCACTACCACAGGCGTGAGGGTGCTTCCGCACAACGTGCTACCGGTAATAATGTGGTGGATGTTTTTAATGCCGGATTAAAAGTTGCGGAGCAACTTGGACTACAATGGGATGTTGTAGGAAAGCTAGATGCGGATCTGGTAATCGACCGTGATGATTATCTGGAGTTTTTGATGGCCAAGTTCGAGCAATTTCCGAAGCTGGGAATCGCAAGCGGCGTGATCTACACGAAAGAAGCAAACGGTAAAAAGGTCTATGAATCACCTTACAGGTGGCACACGCAAGGGCAGACCAAGTTTTACAGACGTGCTGCACTGGAAGCAATGGGTGGCCTTAAGCCATTCAAAGGCTGGGACGGTATAGACAACATCCTTGCACGTGGCAAGGGATACATCACGGAGAAGTTCTTTGAACAAGAGATTCTGCACCTGTATCCTACACAAACTAGAATGGCCGAGGGCGGGTTCAAAAAAGGACTTAAGCGCGAGGCTACAGAATATCGCAACATGGGTTATCCTTTCTACATGTACTTCTTCAAAACGCTGAAGCTGATCAAAGAAAGGGGCATATATCCTGGCGTGCTGTATTTCTACTACGGCCTTCAGGCAACATTAACGACAAAGCCCCTGGTGGATAGCCAGGAACAAGCTGTCATCAAGGCTTTTATCTCTCAACGATGGAAAAATAATTTCGTATACACAGGAGATATAAAATGAAAGTACTTGCTGTAGCTTCAAAAGGCGGTCACTGGGTAGAGCTGCTAAGGCTACTACCCGCTTTTTCTGGCATGGAAGTGGTGTACGTGTCGACAGATTCCAATTTGTCTGCCACGGTTGAAGGGTCAAAGTTCTATAGTGTTCCGGATGCAAACCGCTGGAATAAATATAAACTCATCCGGATCTTCATACAACTCTTCGATATTGTACGTCGGGAAAAGCCAAACTTTGTGATCTCCACTGGAGCAGCACCTGGATTGATGGCGCTAATGGCAGCAAAGATATTAGGCATAAAAACAATATGGATCGACACCATCGCCAGTGCAGAGAAACTATCCCTAAGTGGTAGAATTGCATTGAAGTTTGTTGATCGTTTATACACACAATGGCCGGACTTGTCCGGGCCTAAAATAATTTACGCTGGTAATATATTATTATGATTTTTGTAACAACAGGTACACAGGCTCCATTTAACCGACTTGTAAAAGTTATGGATGCATTAGCAGCTGAACTTGGCGGTGAAGAAGTTATTGTTCAGGCATCAGGTGTAAATTTTGAAACCAAAAACATCAAACTTGTTGGTTTCATCCACCCACTCGAATACAGCCGTATTATCAACGAAGCACGACTGATCATCAGTCATGCAGGCATGGGCTCCATTGTATCTGCCCTGACTAAAGGCAAGCCAATCATCGTCATTCCACGTAAAGCCGAATTGGGCGAACACCGTGACAATCACCAGGTCGACAGTGCGCGTAAAATGGAAGCACTGGGTTATGTCCCGGTGGCCTATGATGAAGTGCAGCTGAAGTCAAAGATCATCAAAATGCTGCTGCAGGATGAGGTGCCGGAAGAGGCGTCCATCGGCGAATATGCATCCAGCACCCTGGTGAATTCAATACGTGGTTTTATGTTAAGTAGTTAGGAAATCAGTGATATATAGGCAAGTTAAAAACTTAAAATCTTTATTCTTTCAAAATTTCTTTGTTGCAACACTCGTAATTCTAGGATGTATATCAACAGGATTGCTGCTTACTAAACACCAGGCAGACTTCTCCGTTTACGTCCTGGAAGCTACATTCATGATTTATGCGGCACTGGGTTTTTGGTGGAGTAAAAAGAATCCGGCCATCCCGGTGATCATCGCCATACGGTGGTCCAGCTTCCTCTATATATTTTTCTCCTACATTTATGCAGTAGGCTGGCAGGGCGCTAACGTGCTGGATTTCCTGCTCATATACAAATGCTTCGTTTATCTGTTCTTCCTGACCTTCCTGGTCGGAAAGCAGTTCATGTCATTCGTGACCACGAACAGAGCATTGGTCATCATTTTCAGTCTATTCTTTCTTAAATACCTCTTTGCCATTGTTATAAGGGGCCATCCGAGGCCGATCTTGTACATGGAGAACAACTTTGAGCTGATGTTCGTGTATGCCCTCTATCTGATCCGCTATATGGTAACGAAGGAAAAATATTTGTATTGGCTGGCATTTGCAGGTCTAATTACCATCCTGTCGCTATCCAGGTCATCCTTGCTGATGTACAGCGTACTCGTGCTGTTTGTCATTTATGATTCCTTTAAGAAAACCAGGGTATTTATTATTCCGGGGGCATTAATGGTCTTAGGCATTGCGGTGTACATGATTTTCAGTGCCCGATCTGACAGTATCGAAGATGTGGATAGGTACCGGTTTATGTTGGTTTGGTGGTCGCAGGTAAAAGACTGGGACTTATTCAGCTGGCTATTTGGGTCTCCAAGGATCAGCAGGCTTAGCAGTGGCGCCTGCAGCTATATGAATTACTTCAAGATGATGTTCAGTAGATCTGGGGATGGTACCTGCTACTCGGTGGTATTGCACTCCTTTTTACTGCGTATCATTTATGACCACGGTATCCTCGGACTTGTATTTGTCATATTTGCAGTTTACCAGTGTCTGGTTAAAAGTGGCATTCGCAGGGATGTTATCCTGGTTTTTATCACCATTGTCATCATTAACGGTCTCTCCGTATCATCTTTCAACAATTTATTTTTCGCGATAAGTATGGTATTTCTCATGACAACAAATATCACCTTTCCCGAAGACGTGGAAGATGACGAACATAATAACGTTAATATAACAGCATAGGAATAGATGGAGTCGACCAGTATTAAGCACAATTTTTTAGGGTATTTTAATTTCTTTTACAAAGTCCTTGGGATCAAGTTTGTGATCACATTGATGTTGAGCGTGGGGGTCAGCTTCCTGGATGGTATTGGTCTGGCGATGTTTATCCCGCTGCTGCAATCCATGAGCGAAACCGGCCAGCCAAGTGCCGACCAGTCGCAGTCCATGGGAAAGCTGAGCTTCCTCACCGAAATGTTCGAAAAGTTTAGCATTCCTTTGAATATCTATTCTGTGCTAACCATGCTGGTGGTGCTGTTTGTGGCCAAAGGTATGCTCAAATTTGTAGAGCTATATTGCCAGGTTGGCTTAAAACAAACTTTCATCCGTACCATCCGTTTCGGCTTAACAGATGATTTACAGAACTTATCATACAAAGGTTTCCTGAACCAGAACGCTGGTAAAATCCAGAACGTGATTACCTCGGAGGTGCAGAAACTACAGTCTTCACTTACGCATTACCTGAATTCAACCAGTTCTGTCGGCATGTTACTGACCTATGTTGCCATGGCTTTCATGGCCAACTGGCAGTTCGCCATCCTGGTGGCGGTTGGTGCAATGGTCATGAACCTGTTCTTCAGCCGCATGGTGCGGAGTGTGAAAACAGCATCCTTCAAGATATCCTCCAAAGGCGATATCTTTACCGCTTACCTGATTGAGGCCGTACATTATTTCAAATACCTGAAAGCAACAAATCAGTTCGCCGGGTTTACCCGCAAGCTGAAGAAAGTCATTAACCAGACGGAAGGTTTGAACCGCAAGGTGGGACACTACCAGGCGATCACGGCGAGTATCCGTGAACCTATCGTGATGATTATCGTGGTACTGGTTATTGTAATTCAGATCCGCTTCTTAGGTGGTAACCTGGGTTCCATCATGTTGAGTTTGTTGCTGTTCTACCGCGCATTGTCCTTCCTGATGAACTTCCAGAATTCATGGCAGAACTTCATTCAGAATGTTGGTGCCATCGAATCGGTATCCAAGCTGAAAGCAGAAATGAAATCAAATCGCGAGGTGCAGAAAGACCGTGAGTTCGGTGGACTTAAGAACAGTCTAGATATCCACAACCTGACTTTTAAATATGGCGATCATACCGTGATCAACGATGTAACCATGCATATTCCAAAGAACCAAACGATAGCCTTTGTGGGTGAGAGTGGTTCCGGAAAGACAACCCTGGCCAACATCATCACCGGAATTCTGGAGCCCAATGGCGGTTACATCTCCTTAGATGGCGTTAAAGTAACCGAATACAATATGGATAGCTTTAGAAGCACCATCGGTTACATCTCACAGGAACCTGTGATCTTTAAGGATGACGTGTTTAACAACGTGACTTTCTGGTCGGAGCGTACGCCAGAAAACATCGCCCGCTTCTGGGAAGTTATTGAATTAGCATCACTGACAGATTTCATCGAGAAGATGCCTGAGAAGGAATCCACAAGTCTGGGTGATAAAGGGATGTTAATCTCCGGTGGACAGAAACAGCGGATATCCATCGCCAGAGAGTTATTTAAGAAATCTGAAATCCTGATTCTGGATGAGGCTACCTCGGCCCTGGATTCAGAAACAGAACTTTACATTCAGCGTAACATCGAAAAACTACAAGGAAATTATACCCTCATTATCATAGCACACAGACTGTCGACCATCAAAAAGGCAGACCAGATCTATATGCTTGAAAATGGTAAAATCAACAGCCACGGTACTTTTGATGAACTGACGGAATTATCGCCGAAGTTCAAGAGAATGGTTTCGCTACAGCAGATTTAATACAGAGTACACTTTATGAAAGTAACACATTTATGTCGTACGTTCTCAAAGCTGCCGGAAACCTTCATTTACGATGTCATTACCGATCTCGAGCAAACCCGAGTTGATCAGACGAAGGTCGAGAATGAGGTGCTGACCTTCAAGCGGCTGAATCCTAAAGACCGCCCGTTTGAAAAGGTGCAATTGCTGGAGCCAGGCGCGGGCATGCGCTTTAAAGCCGCGATAAAAAAGGGCTTAAGCCGCATCGGTCTGGGTCGCTTCGATGCTTCGGAGACGCTGCATGCCCAGCGGCAGGAACTGCTCTACAACTACCTGCAGCAGAACCGGCCTGACGTTATTCATGCACATTTTGGCCTTCAAGGCTACCTGATTGCGAGTGTGGCATTACGATTAAATATCCCTTTCATCGTATCCTTCCATGGCTATGATGTTTTTCGCTTACCAAAATCGCCAATCTGGTACAGTCGTTACCAAGAAATCTTCGCTGCGGCAAGTGCCGTTACAGCGGTTTCCAAGTACATGATGGAACACCTGAAAACACTGGGCTGCCCGGCGACTAAGCTGCGACTGATCCATGTGGGGAAGAGTATGGATGAATACAAGTACCGACAGGACATCCATACGCCGATCCGGAACTTCATTTCCGTAGGGCGACTGGCAGAAAAGAAGGGTTTTCTGGACTGCCTGGCTGCATTTAAGCTGTTGCTGAAACATTACCCGGACCTTAAGCTTAAGATCGTGGGCACCGGAGAACTGGAACCAGAGATCCGGACCATGCTTGATGCGGAAGACCTTCATAATAATATTACGCTGCTGGGTGCTTTGCCGCACCAGAAAGTAAAAGAAGCTTTGCAAGCGGCAGATGCGTTCATCCTTTGCAGCAAAACCGGAGCGGACGGCGACATGGAAGGCATTCCAACGGTACTGATGGAAGCGCAAGCGATGGGCCTGCCATGCATCTCTACCCTGCACTCCGGCATTCCGGAGGTTTTTCCGGAAGTCTCAAAGCAACTGCTGGCAAAAGAGGGAGACCCGATCGATATTGCCGCAAAAGTTAAAATCCTGCTGGACATGCCGGCAGATACTCTTGAAGAAATCCGGCTGGAAGGCCGAAAGCTGGTCGAAGAAGCATTCAACCTGAAAATAGAAACGGCGAAGCTCATTCGCTTAATGCAAACCTTTATAAAGTAAAATGGCAAGAAAGTTTATCATCTGTATTCCTTCATTGAGAATGGGCGGTGCGGCAAAAATCGCACTGAACCTGAGCGAGCAGTACCTTGAGGAGGGGATGGAGGTAACAATCATCCTGACAGATGGCAACAGCAATGATCCGGACTTCAGTGCATTGCCCGAAGGCTTGAGGGTCATTAAGCTGCCCAGGATCGACATGCATCATTTTATCCGCCCCTTCATCAATGCCTACCAGCTGCTGAAGTATTTCCGGCAGATCAAGCCAGATGCTATTCTGGGTGTGCGGCACGATGCCACGATCATTGCGGCACTCGCCTGGAAGTTGAACGGCAGGAAAGGGCGCTTTGTCATTCGCGACATCAACCCGATCACCAAAACCTTAAACCGCAATGCGGTGATGGTGGCCATGATCAAATCTGCCTACCGCTCCGCCTCGGCGGTTATCGCCAATTCAGATGATGTTGCGCAGGCATTACGGGAAAAAAATTGGCTTCCTGCGGAAAAAATACACAAAATAGACAATCCCGTGCTCACCAAAAGCTTTTATAAAAAATCACAAATGGAAGTTAGTGACCCCTGGTTAGATGCTTCCAGCAGCCCTTTTGTTATCACCATCGGCAGGCTGGATAAGATGAAAGATCAGGCTACGCTCATCCGGGCTTTTGCCCTGGTGCGTGCGAAAACCGAGGCCAGACTCATGCTGGTGGGGGATGGGCCCGAGCGGCCGACCTTGCGTAAGCTGGTCAAAGATCTCAAGCTTGAAGAATCCGTAGCACTGCCCGGTGCCATGCAGAACCCATATCCATACCTCAAACGTGCAGCAGTTTTCGTGCTCAGTTCAAAATACGAAGGTTTTGGCAATGTATTGGTAGAAGCATTATCACTGGGAAAGCCCGTTGTTTCGTCCGCATGCACAGGCGGGCCGGCCTACATCCTGCAATCAGGTAAGTTCGGCAGCCTGTTTCCCGTGGGCGATCATGAAGCCCTGGCGCAGCAAATACTGCTTGCACTGGCTAAACAACAGGATCCAGAGCCTTTAATACGCAGATCAAAGGACTTTTCTGCGGAAGTAATCGCAGGCGCTTACGGAAAAGTACTGTTTAATTAATTCTGAAAGCCAATTTAGGCCTTCGATGTTAGGTTATCGTTAAATTTATATTATGAAAAGGATTATTGGTTATACCACAGGTGTGTTTGATTTGTTCCACATCGGACACTTAAACATTTTGAAAAGAGCAAAGTCGCAATGCGATGAACTTATTGTTGGTATAACAACAGATGAGCTGTGTATGAAACTCAAAAATAAGGTGCCCGTGATCTCTTTTGATGAACGCTGCAGTATTGTAGAGTCCATCCGTGTGGTAGACCGCGTGGTTGCGCAGGATCGCATCGATGAGCTTGCCGATCACGAGCTGTACAGCTTCGACCGCATCTTCAAAGGCAGCGACTGGGAAGGCAGTCCGAAATGGACCGCACTGGAGAAAGAGTTTTCCAAAAAAGGGGTGGAAGTTATCTATTTTGAATACACGGCATCTACATCCAGTACATTGGTACGGTCGGTATTGGAGCAGAAAACCTCAGCATAGTCAAGACTTAACATCTATATATTAATAATACATGCGAGATAAGAAAATCACGTTAACCAGAATCCGTAAATTTTACTATGTCTGTCTGTCGAAAGCCGTTGCTTTACTGGTAAACAATAGGGGATCTAAACTTATCTTATTTGGTGCCCGGGATGGTGAATACTTTATGGATAACAGCCGGGCATTGTACGAATACTTCGAAAGAAACCATGCCCAGGAGAATTATTATTGGCTAACCACCAGTCCACAACTGGAAGCCCAAATGAAAGCCCAGGGCCTAAGGGTAGCCAGAATCGACAGCCTTAAAGGCGTGTACCTGCTCAACCGGGCGAAGTATGCGTTCTTCACAAACAGACTTCGTGATGTTTCGATCGACTACCGCGCGGTACCATCAGAGTTAAAGGTCATCTTCCTGAGTCATGGCCAATCCATTAAGAACACCCGCCTGGCGGTTAATGCTGGGGTAGACGCGGGTTACCGCAAGGATACCGAAATTGCATCGCGACAAATGAAGTTCGCGGTGAGTACCTCACCTTTCATGGCAGAAGTGCAAGCGGCCAGCAATGGCCTGAAGCCGGAGATGTACCAGATCACCGGTTTTCCGCGCAACGACTGGATGATCAATCCACCACAGGAGGCCCATGAAGAATGGAACCGCTTCACCGGTGGTAAGAAATACGCAAAGGTGATCCTTTACGCACCGACCTGGCGGAGAAATGAACCCAAAACGATGATGTTCCCTTTCGAGGACTACAATCCCGAGGAACTTGCCGATTTCGTGAACCGCAATAATATACTCTTGTTGTTGAGGCTGCATGTGCAGGAGCTTAGCGATAACCCAGGCTGCATCGAGTTGCTGAAGAAATTAAGCACACTGACGCCGAACATCCGCCTTGCAACCATCAAAGAATTCGTGGAAGCCAATTACCTGCTGCCATTTGTAGACGCACTCATCAGCGACTACTCTTCTATATACCACGACTATTTATTATTGAACCGTCCGATTTACTTCATCCCATATGATCTTGAGCATTTTGAGCGGGAGAACGGCTTCAAATACCCTTACCTTGAAATGCTGCCAGGCCCAGTGATCGGTACCCAGGAAGATTTATTTATGCATTTCTCACGATTAATGGCGGATGATGATCAGTATACTGGACATCGTGCTAAATTAAGTAAGATGATTTATAGTTTTTTAGACGGTAATGCTTGTAAAAGGGTTGCCAATCTTATCCTCGAGTCCTGAGCGAAGCCCATATCCAATATGCCATGAATAAAAAGCCCCGCAAACCAGCGGGGCTTTTTATTCATGGCATAAGTTAACCTTAAGCTAAAAATATCACAAGTTTGTTACTAAAAGTTGAAAATCAGGTGCTAAACAGATGTTCTACGAAAACTTATGAACGCTAGTTCCGCATAGTGTAGACATGCTCTACACAATCCAGGTGAAGAGAAAATCCATGAAAAAATATTTTAAAATATTTTATCTCCCGAAAAGCGCCCCCAAATGCAATTATCCTGCCATTTTAGGTTTTTATTCATAATAGTAGTAATTGACCGTGCCAAAAATCCTTTGATGGCACATTTTTCCCCTAAGGATTAGTAATTCTACTATTATTGACTTAAAACCACTAAACAACAAATGAGGTCCACCAACTCTACTGTCAGAAAAACAAACATTAAATTAGCCTTACTCTCCTTTTTACTAGTCACTGCAAATCTAATGGCATGTAAATCTTCAATGGAAGAAGATCTTGCACCAATGGAGGAGTCTTCTACCGAACTGGTTAGTACAAAAGAACTTGGGGAAGTTGCTGAAAAAGGCAGCTACCACTTAAAAGACCACACCCTTCGTACGGTTTTCGATTTCCCGGTTGGGGCAGCGGTTGTTAAAGAATTATTAGATGATCCGGTTTATGCGGCAACGCTTAAGAGAGACTTTGGTCGTTTAAGTTCAGAAGGTAATTTCAAATGGGGTTCATTGCAGCCTGAAGAAGGAAAGTTTACTTTCGAAAAAGCAGATGCAATTGTAAAATTTGCACAAGAAAATAACATGCAGGTTCACGGTCACACGCTATTATGGGCACATGACGGAAACGAACCGAAATGGATTAAAGAATACCAGGGTGACAAACAAGATTGGGAGCGCCTGATGAAAAAGCACATTACTACCGTTCTTAAACACTTCAAAGGAAGAGTTCAGTCATGGGATGTTGTAAATGAAGGCATCAAACAAGGCGGTAAATACGTAAACTCCATCTGGTATCGTAAATTAGGACCAGATTATATCCTTAAAGCATTCAAATACGCACACGAAGCGGATCCAAACGTAAAGCTTTTCCTGAACGACTATGGTCAGGAGTATGGCGGTAAAAAAGTTAAATTGATCCTGGATATCGTAGATCAAGCCAGAGAACAAGGTATTCCAATTCACGGTATCGGTTTCCAGTTACACACCGTATTACGTATGGAGCCTTGGAAAATCAATGATAACCTTAAGATCTTTGCTGATAAACGCCTGTTAATCCACATCTCTGAGTTCGACGTATCTGTTCGTTACCAAATGCCTAAAATCTTCCCTTTGTCTGATGCATTGGCAAGAGCGCAGGGCGATAAAATCAAACAAATCGTACGTGGCTACATGGAAAATGTGCCTAAAAAGCAACAATGGGGTATTACAACCTGGGGTGTTTCCGATAAAACATCTTACTTCAACAAAGGCTATGAAAATGCCGATCACGATTACCCATTGTTATTCGACAAAAACTATAAAGCCAAATGGGCTTACAGAGGATTTATCGAAGCCGGTTTAGGCAGATAATCATCCCCACTTTACAGAAAGCTGTGCACTAAAACGTGTACGGCTTTTTTTGTTTTAAGCGGCTTTGTTCTCTATCTTCCGCCCAAATTAAAGCGCTCAACACCTGATTTAACACACAAACAAAATTCATAAATGAGCATCCGTTTAGTTATTGTTCTGCTCCTCCTTTGCAGCCCCTTTTTCAGCAACTCTAACGTCCTTGCGGTGCACAGCGAAGCGATCGTTGCAGATACCCCTACACTTAAGTCCGTAGTGCCTTTTCCCGTCGGTGCGGCAATCAACATCAAGCTCCTGCGTAAGCACCAAGGCTACCGCAATAAAATCATCAGTCAGTACAACAGCATCACGGCAGAAAACGCCATGAAGTTTGGTAAGCTGCATCCTTCCGAAGATGTATTTCGCTGGGCCGATGCCGATGAACTGGTGAACTTCGCCAGAACCAACGGCATGCGCATCCACGGCCATACGCTGATCTGGTCGGCCAAGAACCCAAAATGGGTAGATGCTTATAAGGGTGATAAAAAAGCCTGGAAGAAACTCCTGAAAACACATATCCAAACCGTGGTTAAACACTTTAAAGGCCGTGTGAAGTCCTGGGATGTGGTGAACGAAGCGTTTGAGGATAATGGTAAATTAAAGAAGTGCGTATGGTTGGAGAATATCGGTCCGGAATACCTCGAGCTGGCTTTCCAATACGCGCATGAGGCGGATCCAAAGGCACTGCTGTTCTTTAACGACTACGGCCAGGAATACGGCGGAAGGAAGATGGAAGCCATCCTGAAGATGGTGAAGGACTTCAAAGCGCGGAAAATTCCAATCCATGGGCTAGGCTTGCAGATGCACGTGGTGGTACGGATGTCGGACAATGGTCTGGCTAAAGGTATCAGGATGGCGGCAAGCACCGGACTGCTTGTGCATGTTTCGGAGCTGGAAATTTCGGTGCGCTATAAGAAGCCCAAGGTTTTCCAGATGGATGATGAACTTGCCAACTTGCAGGCGCACAAATACAAAACCGTGTTTGAAGCGTTCCGTTCCATTCCTAAAAAGCAGCAGTTTGGCATCACCACCTGGAATGTTGGCGATGCGGATGCCTTTAGAAATGGTCCTTACAAGAACAAGAATCACGACCATCCCATGCTTTTCGATATGTACTACCGTGCGAAGCCCGCGTATTACGCGATCATAAATGCCATGAGCAGGCGCAATTGATACGGCAAATAATAGAATTGAATACAAACATTAACAGCGCATTCATCCTCCGGCACGATCCGGTATCTGCAGAGGGGCGTAGCATAAATAAACCGTTTTAAAATTATATGGCAGATCTTAAGAAACTATCCAAGCAGGTAAAGGACAAATTGCACCGTAAATACCTTGATGTAGATCTATTCGTAACCCATTTGAAGCGCAAAGCAGCGAACACTGCTGCGAAGCCGAATGGTAAACCAGCTGTTTGGTTCGACTTAAGTGGCAACAGCTATGTCCGGTTTAGCTACCTCGTTGCCAAGTTCCTGCAGTTGGAGGGCTATCAGGTATTCTACAAACCTAATCTAAAGTTCATGCTGAGCCTGGGTGCACCTTATGCGCGCCTGCTGATCCATGAAAATGAAGTGGTGTTTTCGAAAGAGGCCCCTGAAAATGCTGTGGCTGTATTTTCCGATCATCAAAGCAAGAAGCTTGGCTGCAAGTCCATTTCCAACGATTACTTCTCAACCATCTTCAGGCACGACAAGCGCAGTTACCACATCCCCATCGGCATGCACCCCAATATGTACAAGCGTGGGCTTTGGAATGCACCGGTGTCTACGGAAGAGCGAAAGCGTTCCATCTTTTTTGCTGGAAACTTTAACCCTGCGGTTTACAAACGTTTAAGTAAGAACAAGAAGTTTGATATGGTCGATCGGGTAGAGATCGGACGGATGCTGAGTACCTTACCGAACTGCAGGTTCCCCAAAACATACGATGAATTGCTGAACAACCATGTGGAGGGTAAGATCGACATCGTACAGCAAAGGAATTTTAAGGTGCCGATGGAGCTGCTTCGCCCAACCATCGCGCGTTATGCATTCTTCATCGCCTGCCCTGGGGTGGACATGCCATTGTCGCACAACCTGATTGAAGCGATGTCTGTCGGCGCTATACCGATTATTCACCAGGAATATTCCGATATGCTGATGCCACAGCTGCAGGACATGAAAGATGCGCTGATCTATACCAATGAAAACTTCATGGAGGTGATACAAAAGGCGCTGCGTCTGGATGATCAGCAGATCGCCGGTATGGCAAAGCAAGTCGTATCCTACTATGATCTTCATCTTACCCCTAAGGGTGTGGTAGAAAAGCTGGTGAGTCCAGACTACGATGAGTACTTCCTGAATGCTGAAAGAACGAGCGTTGGCATCATGAAGAAATCCCGATAACACCTCTATTAAAATATTTGTAACCCGCAGCTTTAATCAGGTCTGCGGGTTTTCCTTTTTAGGGATGTAAATCCCGAATTGAACACGTATTTACCCAATGTTCCCCAATTCACGCGTTTTTCCTCCCGTCGTTCTGCTGATCTCATCCCAAAATGGCGTTAAATTCAGCCGTTTTGAAGGTCTTTTTGGATCATTTTAGGCTTTTTGAAAAAATATTTTAAATTTTTTTCAATAGTAAATAGTGTACGATTGCGTTAAATGCCATAATATGGCGCGCTTCATCCATCGGCTACTAGCCATCTTCATTCTGGCGCGCTAATGTCCTATGTTGTAGGTGTTTGTCTAATCAATAATCCCGCTAAATAGGCGCTTCAAGGCCTTTCAATCAATGCCTGTTCTTCAAAAATAAACATCAACCAAGCTCAACCTAAACGTCTTAAATGCAATGAAAGGAGAAAGCCTTAGTGTATTTTTATGCTTCGCGCTGAATGCAAATACGTTGCCAAATACGTGTTCTACCGTATAAATATTTAATAACATAGTATAAATCCCAAAATGTTGCGTAATATTGCATTGTCAAACAACAACAAAGTATTACACCCTATAAAATCAACATCATGAGGTTTACCGGCCCAATCACCAAAAACACATTCAAAGCAGCAACATTAGCGTTGGCTTTATTCGCAACATCTTTCAGCGCCTGTAAAAAGTCGGCAGATGAAGAACTTGCCCCAGTGGAAGCGTCAAATACTGTAGAGACCGTAATTTCCGCAAGTGACTTAAATGAGACTGCTGCAAAAGGTAGTTACCACTTAAAAGACTACACACTAAAAGGTGTTTTCAAATTCCCGATCGGCGCAGCTGTCGTAAAAGAATTACTTGAGAAACCGGAGTATGCAAACACCCTTATTAAAGATTTCTCCAGACTAAGTTCTGAGAGTGATTTCAAATGGGGATCGCTACACCCTTCAAAAGACAAATACACTTTCGCTAAAGCTGATGCTATTGTAGAATTCGCTCAAAAACACAACATGAAAGTTCACGGTCACACCCTAATTTGGGCACATGACGGAAACGAACCAAAATGGGTTAAAGAATTCCAGGGTGATGAGAAAGCTTGGGAGCAATTGCTGAAAGACCACATTTTTACCGTAATGAAGCATTTCAAAGGTAAAGTTCAATCTTGGGATGTGGTAAACGAAGCCGTAAAAGAAGGTGGAAAATACACCAACAGCATCTGGTACCGTAAGCTTGGAAAAGACTATGTCATCAAAGCATTCAAATACGCTCAACAAGCAGATCCATCAGCAAAATTATTCCTGAACGACTACGGACAAGAATATGGTGGCAAGAAAATGAAAGAATTGTTGAACATCGTTGATGAGGCGAAAAAACAAGGGGTTACCATCCATGGTATGGGCTTCCAACTGCACACAGTGGTAAGAATGGATGCAGCGCCAATTACACAAAGCTTGAAACTTGCAGCAGATAAAGGCCTTTTGGTACACATCTCTGAGCTGGACATCTCTGTAAAACATGGCATGCCTAAAACGTTCGAACTTCCGGATGCATTAGCAAAAGCACAAGGTAAAAAATTCAAAGAAATCGTTCAAGGTTACCTGGACGTAGTACCTAAAAAACAACAATGGGGCATCACAACATGGGGTGTTTCAGACAAAACTTCATACTTCAACAAAGGTTATGCAAATGCTGACCACGATTACCCACTGTTATTCGGTAAAGATTACAAAGCTAAATGGGCTTACAGAGGCTTTATCGAAGCTGGCCTAGGCAGATATCCTGGATCATTCCAATAAGATACGCTCGAATACTTATAATAATAAGAATAGGAATTAGAATACGACTACGAATTATAGGGAAGGTGGCTCAGCGGTGAGTCGCCTTCTTTTTTTTGTACAAGGTGTATGCAAGATCCAGTCCCACGGCCAGTCCTAGCAGGATCAGTGCCCATCCCCAGGCCGGGTGCTTTTTCAGCTGGAGTGCTTTCGAGCGATGGCTTTCCAACTGCTGCTGCGCCGTCTGCAGCTGCTCCAGCTTCATGGTGGTATGACTCGAATCTGCAACAAGCGATTGCTTCTGCAGGGTTGAATGCCTTCCATGAACCCACACCTTTTCCGCCTCACCAATAAATTCATTGCCATTGCGAATGCTGAAACTTCCTTTCGGCCAGATTTCCAGTACATAGGTTGCAGCACTAGAGTTGGATTGTTCCAACCGAAAATGACTTGCCGTATGTTGCCCCTGCAAACTCAGGCTGTCTTTATTGCTGCTTGCTGCGCTGAATTGTTCGCTTTGCAGCCGTTCCCGATCCACTTTCTGCATCATCCCGCATCCGGCGGAACTGAAAAGCATGGCGATGCCCAACCTAAGGACGTAATGTGGCGAGTGCATCTTGCCTGAATGTTGTCTGTTATTAGTGGTGTTAAGTTGTAATTGCATATGCGATCGGTGTTGAAGAATGCCTGAAGAGCATTTGAAGTCAATATGTTGCTGTATATATTATTGCGTCTGTTACTATGAAATTGATCTAGCTATGAAAATGCTACTGCCAGAAAAAATCAGCTGCATACTATCGGTGTTATATATATAAGTGTGGAATTGCTGCAGGTGATGTTTGCTGCATGTAACTATGAAGTTGCTATAGCATCCTTACAAGTAGTAAGCATATAAACTAACCGCTCTGCGGTGTCGCAACCTGCGGTAAACGCCATCGCCTTCGCGACTGCCAGCAGGATTGGTGTTTCCTTCAATGCTTTCAACCCAATCCTGGCGAACGCCAGTAACCAGGCCTACGTGCGCAATGCGTTTCAAGCTTCCAACATAGATGCCCAGTAGGGCAGCAGGTTTTGCCCTCGGAATCCGCCGGGCAGTGGGGAAGAGGCTGGGCGACCAGCCCGAACGGGGTTGTGCAAAACCAGCTTGTCCGTGCACCCAACTCACAAAGGCGGCGCACCAGGGATGCCCTTTGCCCAGACCCACATACCGCAGGTAAGCTTCTACCTGGGTCCCCGCATTATGGCCACCCTGCTCGCGCACCCCCAGCTGTTTTTCTGCAATGCCAACAATCCGGGCAGCAGCCAAAGCCTCCATACCCGCTAAACCTACGCTCGTTGAAATTTCTACACCAGGTGAACGCTCCATGGCTGAACTTTTATAACCAGAAAAACGCGCGACGGTTAATGTTCCGGCATCGCGCTTTAGCAGATGGCGATGAGGCAGCCAATGGCCGAAAGCAGGAGCAGTGCAAAGGAGCAGTAGAAAAATCCGAGCTGTTGCCATGGTGCAAGCGTGTTAAATTGTGAAACCAAAATCGTTACTGCCGGGAGGCCCAGCCGCTGCCAGATGCGCTGCAGCAACAACCCACAAAAGGCCGTGAGGGCAACAAAGCAGATTATTGAGAGCAGGATCAGCAGCCAGATGTTCGGGTCGATGCTGCCGGAGAGGGGCATGTTGTTCTGCATCCAGCGACTCCCGAGTACCCAAAGGGAGAGTAGTGATCCGAACAGCAGCAGGGCTTCAAGGGGAAGCAGGCGAAGTCGCAATCCTGGAAAGCGACTGAAATAGCCTAAGAATTTTATACCTAGTGTTTTCATCTGATTTTAAATGAAGAAGCGCGCCTGACCAGCAAGGCGCGCTTCTTTGTTTTTGCTTAGTAAACGTTCAATGAGCCCATGTACAAGCTGTCGCTCACGTCCTTCTCATCGGCAGATACGAAGCTCAACCAGATGTGTACCAGGTCAGTAGCGAAATCCAAAGGTAACTGCAGTGTATAGGTGGTTGCCGATCTCGGTGCAGCACCTGGCAAAATCACATACACGTCCTTGTTTTTGTTGTAAACCAGTAAGGTCACCTTGTCCGTTCCAGCGCTTGCGCCCGGGTTCTCCCAGTTGTACACCAGGTTGCAGTTCGCCGCAACATCCACCGTTACACCCATTGGCTTCACCAGGTTGCCCTTGCTGTAAGTGAACTTCGAGTAATCGATTGCGAAGTCTGGCGAAATGCCGGTAATCGCTTTGTTCAGGTTGGCCGCCATCGCCTTGTTCATCGACGTTAAACCCGACTTGCCGGCTGCGAAGCCTGTTTTAAGCAGTCCATTTAGTGGACGTAAAAAGCTCGTCATTAAAGCGAACTTTAATCGCTGATCCAGTTGCGACTGCGTCGGATTGTCTACCCGTACGTCGCCAAGTCCTTTCATGTAGTGTACGCCACGAACAACACTACCAATAACACGTCCTACTTTTCCTCTGAAAAAGCCGAGGATGCCTTCGTTGTAAATTCCCATTTTCTTGTTTTTTAAGGGGTTTATAAGATTTGTTTAATTCGTAAGTTCCGCCGTGTTGCTGGTCTAACCCTGCGCAAACATTACGATACAAATGAAGGTCAATGCCGTCGGCGCGGATGTGGCGGAATTTCCGCCACATTTCCGCCACATCGATCTAAATGATATTCAAGGCCGATTTTGGCCAAAAAAAATATTATTATTTTTTTATGGGGATGTTGATGCCAATATATTCGTAACGGATAGTCATGATCATCTGCTCCAGAATGGTGATGAGAATTTCACAGGAGCCGCTGTGTTTTTCCTTGTAGCGCCGGTGAAAACTTTCCGGCTGGATCGTCTCCATGCCCGCTGTTGTGAAATGATCCGCGAGGAACTGCGTAAACCGACGTTGACCTTTTATGCCAACCTTCAAAATCTGCATGGACATCAGTACCTGCGTCCAGATCGCCAGCACCCGCTGATTGAGCTGCAATTGAAATTTGTCAGATCCTGGTAACTGCTGGTGCGCGTCCCCCTGTGGTTTTAGCTTGCCCTTTTGCCACTTGGAATGGCTGTATGCGGCAATGTTCCCCTGCGTCCCGGACAGTAATTCGGAATTTGCCGCTGCTGTCAAAACACTTTCCGCCACAGTTGTTTCCTGATATGCGATTTCAGTTCTCAACAATTCCAGCAGAAGTTCTTTAAGACTTGGATAATCATGGTTAAGCGCCATGCCCGGCACGCAAAGTAGCTGTTTCAGTCCCTTCTGCTGCCAGATTAGCTCTTGCAATTGTCCTTTGCTGCCGGCGATTTCCCCAAACGCTGCCATCAACTTATCGCGACAATAACCATAGCCTTCCGGGGAATTGAAGTTCCATTTAACCAGCTCGTGCATCAGAAAAAGGTCGTTATCCGCTGCTTTGGATGTACTTAAACCTGCCAGCATCGCCTCCATCAGCTGCTCCATATACCAAAGTTCCTGCTGCCGAACCTCCCGCCGCGTACAGAAGGACTGGAAATGTGCAACAAGCAGATCCTGGAGTGCCGGATCAGCGGCGGCCGATAGAAACCGGGATCGCAGCAGATTAATGTTCTTTGCCATCGCGCTAAGCTGCTTTTCCAGATAGCATGCAGGCAGCAACTCTTCGGCAGCCATCCCACGAATCCCAGTGCTTTCCAGAAAGATTTGCACTCCATGAAGCATCTTATCCAGCGCAGCATAAAAAGCCTTTGCATCTAAACGCAGGGTATCCCAAAGGGGATCCTGCTGCCATGCCGCAACATGATCCTGCAAACGAAAGAGATCCGAATAGTTCTGCTGACAAAGTCTTTGGAAATCAACAGGCGGTACCTGGTAGCGAAATGCCCTGAGGCTTTCAATCGCTGTATTGCCACTGTTCTCCAGCAAAAGCTGAAGTTCCGCTAAGGGTTGTGTGGATAAACTGGCCTCAATGTTGGCAGGATTTAATGCTGCTTTCAGAAGCGCTTCAATGTTGTTTAAGATAAATCTCTTTCTGTTTATGAGATACGTCATAATGTTCAAGCTAATTATTGTATGAAACAAGGTAAGTAGCTGATCAAAATTTTACAAGTAACCCTATGTTCCCGGGCCACAAACTTATACACATGGTTATCCACAAAATCGGGAAAACAAATACAAAACGCCAGATGGTAATTATCTAAAGGTTGATCGCGGGCCGTTTGATCCGGCCAGCGCTGCAGTTTGTGCCTTCAGCATCAGGTGGGTAATTGTGAGAAACTTTCAAAAACATTTATGGTATAAATGCTTCAGCGCCAGTGTTTACCTGGTGCTTTCCAGGGTGTAAATGAAGCTATCTGCTTTGTAGTAGCCAATATTGTACTCTATAGCTTGATCTTGCTGGTCGTATACAAATCGCTTTCTAACCAGGATCGGACTGCCAACATTTACGTTAAGTTTCTTAGCAATGCGCTCAGTTGCGCTAGTGGCGCTGATTTCCTCCTTCGATAAAGTCGCAACAACGGCGTGCTCCTGTTCCAGTACCTCATATAATGGCCGTGTAAAATCATCATCTGGCGTAAGCCCAACACTTGGATGAAAATAAGAAATGAAGAAAACAAAAGGTTCTTCAGGTCTTCCTCTTACTCTTTCCATCTTCAATACAAACGTGTCTTTTTGTATGTTGAAAAAACTCGTCAGCTTCTCATCGGGTAGTTCCCAGCCTACATGAAGCTCAAAATTTTTGATGGGTATACCCCGTAAGCGCATCTCTTGCGAAAAACTTAGCCAGTTATTTGATCTTGAGCTGACCACACGCGGCGCAACCTTGGTGCCAGCACGTTTCTTCCGCACCAACAAGCCTTCAAAAACCAGTTTATGGATCGCCATTCGGAGTGTTGTCCGCGATATGCCCAATATTTCGGCCAGCTCCACCTCATTCGGGATGTTCTTGCCACTTTGATATTGTTCTTCCTCAATCAGCGCCCGCAATATTTGCTCTGCCTGTAAATGCAAGGGCACACTGCTCTTAGGATCAATTTTATATTGCATGATGATGTTATACGGCAAAAATAGAAATATTTAATGAATGTATATATGTACATACATTAATGCTAAACGATGGTGTTTAGCGGTAGTAATCCTTACGTATTGTGGAATATAATCATGATTTGGGGCTGAGAATTTAAATTTTAATTTTATATGTTTGTACATAAGTGATTTATAAACCACTTATTACTATGCCCGATTACTTGTTGTTAAACTGCTGTATTGGGTACTTAAGCATCAACATCCAAATATGAACCTGAACTTCGCCGACAACAAGCGAGCGTATGCAACTACACTGCGCAAAACGTCACAACACCTCATGCCTGCACAAATCGCTCCAGCGCCAATTGTGCCAGATGGCTATAATATCCATCCGGTTTTCACTCTTGCTGCTAATAAGATCTTTAACGGCTATGATGCGCTTGCAACATGGATCATTGCACAACAGCAGGTCATTATCGATGGATATATTGGCGTATTCTGGGATCAGGTGCAAGCTGCGATTAACAACTGTTTGATTGAACAAGGGCATAGTGCCAATTGGATTAGTGCCGCAGATTTTATGAAGTCGCCTGCGGAGATCGATAGCCTTGTCCAGCCCTTTTTAGGCGCTGACGATGCCGTTTGGGGAACCAAATGTACTTTAAGGCTGGCGGACCTGTACGACAAGCCTTCGCTGGAAATGCAAGTGCCAGATCCTGAAAGATCCATAAACATCATCATCGGTACAGGGGCTGCCCTCGCCAATTGGGACGCACCGATTATTTACATCGATCTGCCAAAAAATGAGCTGCAGTTCCGGATGCGGGCAGCTGCGGTCTGCAATTTGGGCTCCGACAAGTTCCTGGAACCCTACCTGATGTATAAACGATTTTACTTCGTCGATTGGGTACTGCTCAACAAGCATAAAAAAGCGTTACTTAGAAAAATAAACGTTGTTGCCGACGGACAATGGCCGGATACCATCAACTGGATGCATCAGGGGGATCTCGCTGCTGGCTTAAACCAGATGAGCAAATCCGTAATCCGTGCAAGACCCTGGTTTGAACCAGGCGCCTGGGGCGGACAATGGCTCAAGAACCACATCAACGGTCTGAATACGGATGTCGTAAATTATGCCTGGTCCTTCGAACTCATCTCTCCGGAAAACGGACTGGTGTTCGAAAGTGATGGCAACTTGCTCGAAGTGTCCTTTGATTTCCTGATGTTCCATAATCAACACGAGGTCCTTGGTCAACATGCGGAAAAATTTGGTGAAGAATTTCCCATCCGCTTCGACTTTCTGGATACCTTTCAGGGCGGAAACCTGTCTATACAATGCCATCCGGATGTGGAATACATACAGGAAAACTTTGCTGAAAACATTACGCAGGATGAGACTTACTATATTTTAGATTGCCAGGATAAAGCAAAGGTCTACCTTGGCTTTCAGGATGACATCGATCCGGATGCCTTCCGCAAAACACTAGAAGACAGCCAGCAAAATGGTGTTGAAGTGAACATTGAAAAATACGTACAGGCATTCAAAGCGCATAAACATGATTTTTTCTTGATACCGAATAAAACGGTACATAGCGCCGGTAGCGGAAACCTGGTGCTGGAGATCAGTGCTACGCCCTATATCTTTACCTTTAAAATGTATGATTGGCTAAGACTGGACCTGGACGGCAAACCCCGGCCGATAAACATCGAACACGCTTTCCATAATCTTGACTTCAGCCGCAAAGGTAAACAGGTACCCAGGGAGCTTTTCGCAAAACCGATAACAGTTGCAAAGGGTGCTGACTGGGAGATTGTACACTTGCCAACGCACAAGGAACACTTCTATGATGTGCAGCGATTTGAATTTGATAGCATCATCAGTGTAGCTACAGCAGACACTTGTCATGTGCTCATGTTGGTTGAAGGTGCTTCAATACGGATAGAAACAGCCGATGGCACAATTTGCCAGTTTGCTTATGCAGAAACTTTCATTGTCCCGGCTGCGGCACAGTCGTACCAGTTAACCAATCTCGGTACAGGCCGAGCTAAAGTCATCCAGGCATTTTTAAAGTAGTGAGCATGCGGATTCCAACAAACAACCACACAGTTTCTCAGCAAAACGGCATGTACCTGTACATGGTCTGCTTTGTTGCCGCTTTAGGGGGCTTCCTGTTCGGTTTTGATACTGCGGTGATTTCCGGCACCATCGGGTTGGTTAAACAGGATTTTGTGCTCAATTCAGTCAGTGAAGGCTGGTATGTAAGCTGTGCCTTATTGGGCTGTATTGTTGGCGTCAGCTGCGCGGGTAAGCTAAGTGACAAATATGGGCGTAAAAATGTCCTCATCATTTCAGCCGTGCTCTTTCTGGTCTCTGCCATTGGCTGTATGTTCGCGCAGTCCTTTGCAGCACTGATCCTCTTTCGCCTGGTCGGCGGGCTCGGCATTGGTGTCGCCTCCATGGTTTCGCCTTTGTACATTTCTGAATTTGCCCCTTCACAGCTGCGGGGCATGATGGTATCACTCTACCAGCTGGCTTTAACCATCGGTATTGTCCTCGCTTATTTCACAAATGCTTACCTGGCAGATAATGCCTCGGCTGTTTATGCTTCAGAAAGCTTAAATAGCATTCTCCATACGGAAGTCTGGCGGGCAATGCTCGGTCTAGGTGCAGTTCCAGCTTTCATATTCCTGGTCTGCCTTTTCATCGTGCCGGAATCCCCGCGTTGGTTGCTGCTGAAGGGGCAGGAACAAAAAGCGGAAATGATCCTCACTAAAATAGAAGGAGCCGAAAAGGCGCGGCAGGAAATTCTAGCGTTCAAGTTGCAGCGCAACATCAAGGAAGCGCCACTCGCATTACTTTTTACGCCTGTATACCGCAGGGCATTATGGATTGGTCTGCTATTGCCATTTCTTTCACAGGTCTGCGGCATCAATGCGGTTATCTACTATGGCCCGCGTATTCTGGAACAAGCAGGCTTTACCCTCAATGCAGCACTTGGCGGTCAGGTAACCATTGGGCTGGTCAATGTCGTATTCACTTTTGTGGCCATATTTACGGTGGACAAATGGGGCAGACGGCCATTGTTGTTCTTAGGTGTCGGTGGGGTAGTCGCTTCACTGATTATCATTGGAACGCTGTTCGCCTTAGGTATCACCTCCGGACCCTGGATATTGTTGTTTATCTTAGCCTTCATCGCCTGCTTCGCATTTTCATTCGGACCAGTGTGCTGGGTTGTCATTGCAGAAATTTTCCCAAATGCAATTCGGGGCAAAGCCATGGCGCTGGCAACCCTTTCCCTATGGATAGGCAACTTTCTGGTTGGGCAGCTCACACCAGTAATGCTCGAAAGTCTCGGTTCTGCCTGGACCTTCTGGCTATTTGCATTATGCTGCGCTCCGGCAATATGGCTTACCTCAAAACGAATACCCGAAACAAAGGGCCGCTCGCTTGAAGACATAGAAGCCTTTTGGAGATCAAACCATAAAGGCTGATGCATATGCTGCCCCATTTTTAGCAGCGCATTATACAATAAACGAAAACCTTAATTTGATCCTTTCTACAACAAAGCATATGAAAAAATCTTGTCAACTCACACTCCTGATCATGCTGCTTGCACTGGTATCCTGCAGTGTAAAACGAGAAAACTACCTAAAACATGTGGATCCGAACATCGGAACCGCGCATAGCCGTTGGTTCTTTTATACACCCGCGGCGGTTCCCTATGGCATGGCAAAACTCGCACCTTCAACAAATGGACATTATGGTAATCCCTCCGGCTGGGAAGCGGTAGGTTATGACATCCGGCATACATCAATTGAAGGCTTCGTCCACTTTCATGAGTGGCAGGTGGGTGGCATCAGCTATATGCCTGTCACTGGCGAATTGAAGGTTAAGCCCGGTGTTCTTGAAGACCCGAACAGCGGTTACAGATCCAGTTTCAATCGAAAAAATGAACAAGCTGAGCCCGGGTACTATAAGGTCCTGCTTGACGATTACGGCATTACGGCCGAACTTACCGCGACCAAAAGGGTTGGTTTTCAGCGCTACCATTTCCCGCAACATGACGCTTCCCGTATCATCCTGGACATTGGCAACACCCAGGGTGAAAGTGGCGCCGTTACCGATGCCAGCATCAGGATGGTTGATGATACGCATTTTGAGGGCTATGTGTTTACCTATCCCAAGTATGTAAACACATACGATCCTCAGGGGAAGGTGGCCATGTTCTTTTATGGGGAGCTTAGCAAGAAACCCCTAAATGTAACCGCATTCACCAAAGCTACCCTTCAGCCAAATACCACTGCTGCGAAAGGCATTGGTGCGGGGTTGGTCCTTAATTATCAAACGAAAGACAAGGAAATCATAGAAGTAAAAACCGGACTTTCCTATACTTCTATTGAAAATGCAAAAACCAACTTCAGTACCGAAAGCACAGGATTGTCCTTTGAGCAAGCCAAAGAAAATGCACAAAAGACCTGGAACACGGAGCTGAGCAAGATTGCGGTAAAAGGTAATAGTGCGGCCGACAAGATCAAGTTTTATACCGGGCTGTATCATGCTTTGCTGGGTCGGGGCATTGCCAGTGATGTAAATGGTGCCTACCCTAAACATGGCGGTACGATCGGGCAGTTACCGGTGCAAAAAGATCAGGATCTTAAAGCTGAATTCATCAATACCGATGCCATCTGGGGCGGTTTCTGGAACATCACCCAACTCTGGGCACTGACTTATCCGGAGTGGTATGGTAGTTTCGTAAACACGCAGTTACAACTATATAAAGACCGCGGGTGGTTTGGTGATGGTATAGCAAATAGTGAATACATCTCTGGCGTGGGTACCAACTTTGTTGGTTTAGCCATCGCGGCTGCATATAATTCCGGCATCCGTAATTATGATGTCAATCTGGCCTATGAAGCCGTTAAGGCGAATGATCTGAACTACAAAGGTCGAATCATTGGCGCAGGTAAAATGGATACCAAAGCATTTTTAATGCAGGGCTATGTACCACACCTGGAAGGCAATGGCCGTGATTTCGCTACCGACTCCACGGGTTCCTATTTCTCCGGATCACATACACTTGAATATAGCTTTAGCGCGTTTGCAACAGCCCAAATGGCAAAAGCCTTAGGTAAGCAGGACGACTATAAACAGCTGCTTAAATATTCAAACGGCTGGCGCGCGCTGTTAAATCCCGAAACCAAGCTCATGCATCCCAAAAAAGCAGATGGCACCTTTATAGCAAAGTTAGATCCGTACCAGCCTTGGCGAGGCTTTCAGGAAGGTAATGCATTGCAGTACACCTTTTACGTGCCCCATAACCCGGCAGGATTAATACAAGCAATAGGTCAGGAGACATTCAACAATCGCTTGGATAGCATTTTCACTGTCTCGGAAAAGTTAGCATTTGGCGGCGGCAAAACCATAGACGCCTTTGCCGGAATAAATGCCATTTACAACCACGGCAACCAACCCAACCTACACATTAGCTGGCTGTTCAACTTCTCTGGAAAACCTTGGCTGACGCAGAAATGGACCAGAAAAATCGGTGAAGAATTTTACGGTACAGACGCCATTCATGGCTATGGTTATGGTCAGGATGAGGATCAGGGACAACTCGGCTCCTGGTATGTTATGAATGCCCTGGGTCTCTTTGATGTAAAAGGTCTAACCGATGCCAGGCCAATCATACAACTTGGCAGCCCGCTCTTTGATCATGCAATTATTAGCCTTGGTGATAAAAAATCTTTAACCATTAAAACGGTAAACAATAGCAAAGAAAATAGCTATGTCCAATCGGTGACATTCAATGGCAAGCCGCTGAATAATTGCTGGTTATATCGCGATGAGTTAATGAGAGGTGGTCATCTGGTCTTTACCATGGGAAATCAACCCAATAAGAATTGGGGCACCGAAGTACCGCCACCATCCGGCCAATAAACATGTCCTAAAACTATTTCGTGTCCAGTGGAATACGGATGATTATTGTTTTTGTAACACAATAGTTACTGTGTGAATACAATAATAATTCTATAGGAATTTTAAACATTCCTGCGCCTAAGTGGTTGAGTAGTATATCTTAACCGAAATATGGAAAACAAACCACAGGCACCGCAGACGGTAATTCCCGTAATTGAAGAGCAGCTGCACATCGACAAGGTATGGCAGGAGACCGGCCGTGTGCAGGTGTCCAAGACCGTAACCGAAGAGGCGGTGGACTATGCATTGCCGCTGCAGCAAGAGGAGGTGATTATGGAACGTAAACCCATCAACCAGTACATCGATACCGCACCACCTGCAAGCCGCTATGAAGGTGAAACGCTCATTATTCCGGTAATTAAAGAAGTGCTGGTCGTAGAAAAAAAGCTGATGCTTGTCGAGGAGCTGCACATCACCAAACGCCACTCCGAACAAACCGTTACTGGCACCGAGATCCTCCGCAAGGAATCCGTTACCGTAACCAGAACGCCAGCCAACAATACACCTTTACTATAGCATCTAGTACCTACATACACCCTACAATACCTACGAAAAACAATAATTAACCTAAGAAAAACAACCCCCTAAATTTTAAAACTATGTCACACACCGTAATTGGAATTTTCAAAACCTTCACAGAAGCTTCAGTCGCACGTCAACACCTGGAAAATGCCGGCATCAGTCCTGCAAACATCGATGTTGCAGACTCGAACTATACCGCACCGGACTATGATGGCAACGACATCACTGGTGGAGTAACCGACGTGACTGCAGAATCGAGATTACATCAACACGATAAAAAAGATGATGATTCGATTGGCGGCTTCTTCAGAAACCTGTTCAGCAGCGACGATGATGATGATGACCAACTGGTAAACCGTCACATCGAAGCTGGAAAACGCGGAACCATCGTAACCGTACATGCCTATTCTTATGATGAAGCAGAACGTGCGGCAGACCTGATGGATGAGTTTGGTGCAGTAAACGTGAACGACAGCGACGATTGGGATACTTCAGAAGCTAACATCCCGGGTGCAGCAAACCTGAGTACTGGCGACTTTGACACCGCAACTACTGCAAATTATTCGAGCACAGCTGCCGATGATGCAACACCTGTTGGAGGATTCGCAAGTGCTACACCGAGCGATTTCGAGCAAGCATCTCTGAATGATATCCATGATACCACTTCTGCGGGTTACACGCAAGATAGAGACACAACGCTTGGGCAGGCAGACACGGCAAACTTCGGACATGCAGACGTAAACCTGGGTCATGTAGATACCAACCTGGGGCATACAGATGTAAACCTTGGTCAAAGCCTGACTGGTGATATCGACCAAAACCTGAACAACCCAGACTCGATCAAAGTTGTGGAGGAAAATCTGAATGTCGGCAAACAGGAAATCCGAACTGGTGGTGTCCGTTTGCGTAGCCGCATTGTGGAGCGCCCGGTGGAAGAAAGCATCCGTTTACGTCAGGAACGCGTAACCGTGAACCGCACCCCTGTAGACCGTCCCGCTTCTGAAGCAGATTTCAACACTTTCCAGGAAGGCACCGTAGAGATGACGGAAAGTGCAGAAATTCCTGTAGTGAGCAAAGATGCGCGTGTGGTTGAAGAAGTAAGCCTGAATAAGGAAGTGACCGAAAGCGACCAAACCATCGTAGATACCGTACGTCATACCGAAGTCGACACCGAAAACATTGATCCGGATAACAAAGACAAGCATATTTTGTAGTCAGAACACCTGTAACTAAGCCCAATACCGCTTACCCGGTCGTCATACACGACCGGGTTTTTTGTTACGGAAATTTCTTAGCTTTAAGTACCTCATGATGCCCGCTATGGAAATAAAAGCTGCTGGGTCTTTTCAGCCCGATATCTTTAAGACTTTCGAAACAGTACCCTACTACTGCCTTGTCCTAACGCCGGATTTACGGGTTTTAAATGCTAGTAATGCCTACCTCAAGCTGGTGGGCCGTACGCGCGAAGTGATGCTGGGCTGGAACGTTTATGATGTTTTCGACCAGAACCCAAACTGGAAGCTTGCCATAGATGCGGGAATGGAACAATCCATGCAAACTGCACTGGAAACCAAATCGCGGCACGAAATGCCCGTTGTGCGGTTTCTTATACCAAATTGGGACGAACCTGATCAACCCCCCAACGAATCTTACTGGATCATGAGTCATACGCCTATATGCGATGAGCATGGAGAGGTATCTTATGTCATTCACGACATCAACAACGTTACTGCGCAGGTGATTTGGGAGAGTAGGCTGTGGGAAAGTCTTGAACAGGAGAAGCAGTCATCGGCCAAATCAAATCTGCTCAGCGTGCAAATGAAAATGCTTTTCGAGGCCATACCGGCGCAGATCGCCATCGTTACCGGACCATCATTTACCTACGAATATGTAAATCCGCAATACAGGCAGCAACTCCTAACCGGCAAGGACCCGATCGGCCGTACGGTATCAGAGATGATTCCCGGTGCAAAAGAGACACCGGTTTGGAGTGTGTTGCATGATACCTACCATAAGGGCACAACTTTCACCAGAACCGAAATTAAAATTCCAATAATTGATGGCCGGGGGGAAGCGGTCGACCGATATTTCAACCTGGTGTACCAACCCTGGCGGAATGAACATGGCGAAATCACCGGTATCCTGAGCTTTAAGTATGAGATCACCGAGGCCGTTTATGCCCGCATACAACTCGAAATTCGCGAAGCGGAACTGCTGAGCGTCAATCAGGAACTCAGTCAGGCGTTGGAAGAACTGCAAGCTACCAACGAAGAACTAGAGTCCTCCGCGGAAGCACTGCACAGCGCCAATAGAGAATTAAACGCAACGGTGGCGGCGCTAAGTGAAGCCAATACACAACTGGAAGAAGCGCAGCAAAGTTTGATGGAGATGAATGCAGAACTTGAGGAACGCGTGCGACGCAGAACCCAAAGGCTTCAGGAACTGCAACAAGCTGCGGAAGGAGAGGCTGAACGCCTCCGGTTTATGCTAAATGCCATACCGCAGCAGGTCTGGACCACCAATCCCGAGGGCCAACTTATAGCTGTCAATGATATTCTCTGTAATGATCTGGGGCAGGGTTTGGAGGAGGTTCTGGAAATGGGCTTACCACATTTTGCACATCCCGAAGATCTCCCACTGATTTTCGAAGCCTGGCAGGAAGCACTGCGCTCCGGAACGCCATATACCGCCGAATACCGCCTGCGCTTCGCAGATGGCATTTACCGCTGGCATCTTGGCCGCGCCGTACCGATGGTTGAAGCCGGAAAAGTCACCTTCTGGCTCGGTACCAACACCAATATCGACATTCAGAAGGAAAATGAACAACGCAAAGACGAGTTCCTTTCCATCGCCAGTCATGAGCTGAAAACCCCGCTCACCAGCATCAAGTCCTTCAACCAGATGATGAACAGGGTGCGGGATGGGCAGCAAATGGGCGTGTACATTCAGAAGTCATTTAACAACATCCTGCGACTCGAAAGGCTGATCAACGACCTGCTGGATGTCACCAAAATCAACGCAGGCAAGATGACCTATGAAATGCAGCCTTTCGATTTGCTTGATATGGTTCGGGAAACCATAGAGAACGTGCAACTTACCGCGAGCTCCCATGAGATCATCCTGAATAGTGGAAGCAGCTTCGAGGTTGTTGGCGATCGCATGCGCCTGGAGCAGGTGCTGGTAAATTTGCTGGATAATGCCATCAAATACTCGCCCGGAGGCGAGGAAGTGCTGGTTCGCGTCAGCAAAGAAGTTGATAGCGCAATCATTGGCGTGCAGGATTATGGCGTAGGTATCGACAAGCGGAATCTCACCAAGCTCTTCGATCGTTACTACCGATCCGACAACACAGCCATGCGCTTTGAAGGCCTTGGCCTTGGACTTTTCATTTCTGCCGAAATTCTGAGGAGACACCATGGTACCTATTGGCTGGAAAGTGAACCCGGACAAGGTTCAACATTTTACTTCCGCTTGCCGCTACAAAGTACATTAACGGAGCAACCGATAACCGACGATAGTAGATTCTATAAAGATGATTATGTGGAGATCAAATACAATGCAGCCGCAAGGCGGATTGAAGCATTCTGGTCGGGCTACCAGCGGGTGGAAACCGTGCAGCGCGGCGGGCTGAAAATCCTGGATCTTATCCGGATCAACCGTGCGAAAAAATTGCTGAACGACAATACACAGGTGTTGGGCAATTGGTCGGAATCTGCAGAATGGGTCGCAAAAGATCTGTTGGTGAGCCTTGAACAGGCAGGATTACGGCACATGGCCTGGGTTCAATCTAAAAGTGCATTTAGCCAGCTCTCCGCACAAAAAACCGTAGAGATCAGCACTGTGAATATTGAACTTGCATTCTTTAATGATGTAACCGCTGCGGAGCTCTGGTTGGATCATAAAGGCTGACAGGCCTGGTGTTTGCACAATTTAGATAGCAAGGCTGCTGAAATTGAGCTACTGTAACGTTAAACGAGCATTTTAAGTATTTCTGCCAGGAATAATTGGGAAAAATCGAGAACAAATGTCTACAGTGTGGGTAATTCATTTCTAAGCTTTGTGTAGTTTATACACTTACATCTATCTAAAAAAACAAATAAATATGGCAGTACATCAAGGTGACATCATTGAGCGCGTAATCAGAAGGCAGGGGCACTCTTTAACGGATCTCGCTAAATTAACCGGCGTTAACCGTCGTTCCATCTACAACTGGTTCTTGCAACCTAAGCTTAAACCCGAAAACATCATTAAAATCGGACAAGCCATTCACCATGATTTCTCTGTAGAATTTCCTGCACAATTTGTTCCGGAAGACTTTATCGTTCCGGAAAAGCCGGCAATGGTTAAAGAAGAAACTTTTGATGCCTGGAAAGAAAAGTACATTGACTTACTGGAAAGATATAATTTGCTTCTACGAATTGCGAATGGCGAAGTTCAAGTCCCTGCAATGCATCTTAAATCTGAAAATTCAGCTTCAGACCTCATTGCGGGTAGTTAAAGGTATGCAAGGCAGTAATCTCTCGATCACCGCCCTGCATTAACGCTCTCACCTCAAAGATATAAATACTTATAGCAGCCGGAAATAAAATTGTTAGATTGTATAAATGTTACACAAAAGTTAACAAATTTATACGTCCGGCTGCTATCCTATTTTACTTTAATACTGATCCCCTTGATGGTTTGCCAGCCCGCTTTATCGGTCACGCGAACCAGAAAGTGGTAATCACCCGGGTCCACATCCGCTGGAACCGCGATTTCCTTTTCCAGCACATGATTCGTTAAGCCGGCCGCCAGGGGAAAGTCCTGAATCAGCAGGAACGGTTTATTTGCTACTTTTTTCGCTTCCATTTCGCAAGCCGATACTTCTGTGCTGTGGCTGTGCTGATCGAAGTTATGATGCACGTCCACACTCACAGAACCAAGTTCCACATTATCACTAAATGTTGCACGGAACGTGAAGGACTTACCGCGCTCCACCACACTGCACTGCTTTGGAAAAGCATTAGCTGCTGTAATGTCGATCACCGGGTAAGTCTCGTCCACCGGACTTGCTTCATCCTTACTACAGCCGGCCATCAGCGCTGCACAACTCAATAGCATCAGGATGCCTCCTCTAAATTTATTCATGGTATTATGCGATTAAAACCGGAAAGCATTAAGCCTCCCGGTTTGGGTTAATTATGCTTGTTATTTGTTTATCTGGTTCCGATTACATCACATGTACCAATGGAATAAAAGAAACTAATGGGTGTATAAGGTTTCTTTATCTTCTTCATTTTATGTTGATATGTTGAGTCAAAACCCTTTGGATGCCCTAATTATGGCTTGTCGAAATGCCCTTCAAACTCGGCTTCTTTGCCTGCCTGATCCACCACTTTCAAGTGTACATGGTAGTGCCCTTTAGGTGCTGCGGTCACATCCATGTGCTTGTGGAAGTTGTAAGTCGTCTTGCCAACAATATTTGCATCTTCATAAGTGAATTCTTTTTCCCAGCCGTTACCATGGATTTCCACCACTATTTTCGCCAGTTTGTTGATGGCGGTTACCGATGCTTCTGCATGCAGGTCGTTACCAGCGGCGTTCAGTCCCACTTCAAAGCCAGTCACCTTCGGTAAGCTTGGATCGTTGCTCAGCTCCAGGTCCGACTCTACTGTGGTCTCTTTGCCGTTCGTGTCACGAACCTTAAGTTTCACGGTATAGCTACCCAGTGCTGCATCTGCAGGTACGTCAACATGCTTGTGGAATTCTGCGTTTTTCAATCCTGCGAAACCCTCCGTATACACGGTGTTCAGTTTCCAGCCTGTCCCGCTTTTCGGATTGATCTCCAGGGTTACACTTTCCATGTTTGCGGTTGCGACAATTTGCGCTTCCACATGCACGTCGTTACCCGGATGTGCAACCTTGCTGTTGTTTGGACCAACTTCCATAGCCGTAATGGTTGGTGCAGCGATGTCTACGACATCATCGTCTTTTTTACATGCGCCAAAAGTTGCTGCGATTAGCAGGAAGCCTGCGATGAGTTTGTTGTGTTTCATGTTGATTGTTGTTTTCATTTTGTTCTGGTTGTTTTTAACTGTCTTGTTTATTGTTTCTTGATTTTGTTGAATTGAATTGTTTATCATTTCTTGTCATACTAAATGATCATTTCTCGTCCTGCTGAATTGCCGTCCATCGGCCTTTTCCATGCTGTTCCCTGCATTGCACTGTATCTCTAGCCTGCGGCTGTATTTACAGCTCAGCTTATCTCAATAGCGTCTAATGCGCCGCTAATTCGCTTTATTGATCATAAAAGGCACTTTGAGCGAAAGGATTAGGTTCCTGCGCGCTTCGGGCAGTTCGATCAGGCGGTAGAACAATAGCCTCTAATGCGCCGCTACTCCGCTTTATTGATCATAAAAGGGATTTTAAGCGAAAGGATCAGGTTCCTGCCTGCTTCCGGCAGTTCGATCAAACGGTAAAAGCTGGTGTGGTTCAAATACTTCGAATTAAACAGGTTCTGCGCCTGCAAGCTCAGCTGAAATTCCTGCCCCTGAACCTTGAACCGCGTCCCAGCCTGCACGTTCACCGTCTTATACCCGGGTGTTTTCTTCTCCGGCGGCACAATGCTGTTCTGCGCAGCCGTCATCCGCAGGTCCACAGAGAAGTAGCTGTTTGCAAGTCCACGCAGTTCCGGGTTCCAGCTAAGGTTCAGCAGTAGCGAAGCCGGTGGCGAAAAGGGTAGGGTATAACCTTTCTTTGTACCAGATAGCTGCTCGCTGTACAGGTATTCCGCCAGCACTTCCGTGCTTAAGTTCCTCCAGAAATTGTACTTCAGCTGCAGCTCCGCACCATAACGCATCACTTTACTTTGCTCATATTCAAACACCTGGTTCCCTGCGCCATAATTGCGGTCGTGCGCCGAAGTCGGATTCAGGTAGATGTAATTCGGGAAGTAATTGTAGAAGGGGCTCAGCTGTACCGACCATTTCTCTGCATTCCAACCTGCGCTGAAATCCAGCTGGTAGCTCTGCTCCGGATCCAGATTGGGGTTCCCGCGCTCATAGCTGAAATAGTGATAATTCACGCCATTGGCACCGAGTTCCTTAGCGATCGGCATCCGGAAGCTCTTACCCACATTCGCCTTTAGTTCCAGCTGCTCGCGATTGTAGTTCATGCCGAGCGACCACACCAAACTCTTGAAGCTGCGTGTCAAATCTGCGGCGCGAACCACATTTTCCGGTACGGCAACACCCGATTCATTAATCGAAGATGGGAACCAATCGCGGTATTCAAACAGCTTAACTTGTCCATAATCAAAGCGCAGGGCACCATGCAAAAGCAGGTCCTCATTAACTTTTAGCTTATCGTACACGAATGCACCTGCGGTACTTTGATTGAAGGATGGCACCAGGAAGCCCCAGCCATCGATGGTGTTATTTTGTCGTTCCAGGTTCAGGCCCACTTGCAGGCGGTGTGCACCCAGGCTGATGTTGTCGCGCAGGTTCGCAGCATACACCTGCTTGTCGAAACCGCGTTCCAGGTCGGTAGGAATGGTCATGCTTTCCGGGTACTGTGGCGGCATAAAGCCATGGTTCACGTACATGCTAAATTCTTCCCGGAAGTTCCGCTGATAACCCAGTTCCAGCTCCAGCTGATGTGCCGCAAACTGGTAGCTACTGCGGTTGATGATTTTGAAGTGGTTCACACGCTGGCTGGGCAGCTGGATGTCACGACTGCTCGCATCATGCAGCACCTCATCCACGCGCCGCGGCTCCAGACCATGGGCATTCGCGAAAAAGCCACTCTTGCTATAGGTGTTGCTCAGGTAAAAGATGGAACGGAAGTGATCGCTCAGGTAACCCGTGCTGAAATGCATCCCACTTTCCCGCCCAGCGGTGTTGCGAAGCTGATTGTTATGCAAGCGCACGGCATAGTCGTACACGAACACCGTGTCTGTCGGCACCCGGTAGTCGCCATAACGCTGATCGGTATACCGGGCATCAAAAAACAGGTGCTGATTGCGACCAAAAACATTTACCGAGGTGCCGTAAAGGTCATTGTTGCTTTTACCAATCAGGTCCACCGCACCACCTAAGGTATATGCAGCAGGTACTGGAGCAGGCTTCACGTCTATGGCGCCGGCAATGGCGTCCGAGCCATAAACGAAAGAAGCCGCACCTTTTATCAGCTCCACGCTACCCGCGGCAAACTGATCCAGCTCCAGCCCATGATCGGCGCCCCATTGCTGTCCTTCATGTTTCATGCCTTTGTCGACCACCACCACACGGTTGAAGCCCAGTCCACGGATGAGCGGTTTCGACTGTCCGGAGCCAATACCAATGGTCTTAATCCCCGGCAGGCGCTCCAGGGTCTTCATCAAACTGCCACCCAGATTTCGCTGGATGAAGTCGGCTTTAACCACCTCCACATTCAGGGATTCTTCCTGCTTGCGCTGCTGCACCAGGTTGTCGCGCACCACGACTTCCTGAAGCTGATGTTGCTGTTCGTGCAGCAGCAGCCGAAGCTGTCGGTCGCCAGAAAGTTCCAGTTCCTGCTGTAGCAGTTGGTAGCTTTCAAGCTGCGCCGATAGCCTGTATTTGCCGGCTTGCAGGTTTTCAAAGCGGAAATTACCCTTCGCATCCGAAGTCGTTTGCAGGTTTTGGGCAGAGAGGGAAATGCGGACATTCGCCAGGGGCTGTCCTGCAGCGTTCACGATGCTGCCCGACAAGCGTAAAGCTTGTGCATGCAGCAAAAGGGAAAACATACAAAACGCCGCTGTGAAAATGCCCTTCCATACAGAAGTCGTCATTTTTGTGGCATTAAGAAATTAGAGAAATAGAAATGCGGTAGCCGGCCAGATATGGCGGCATGCAGGGTCAGCGGCTAAAGCGCAGACGAATTAGCAGGAAAAAGTAGGCGGACCTTTGTTGGTGAAACCCTGAAGACTGAACTTGTAGTTGCCAACAAAGACATTGCTGTTTAAGGTAATGGCATCCGGAAGGGGTACGCTAAGTACAACAGGATGATTGATGTAGAATTCTTTTGATTTCTGATGTGCAAGGTAATCGCAGATCATACACTTGTCGGCAGCACTCAGCTGATCGTGGTCATGATCATGCGTCTGTTCCATGGCCGCAACTTTCGGGTGACTGTGAAAGATCTGTGCGACAGAAATAGACAGGAAGAGCATCACCAGCAGGAAGGCTCCTACCTGGTAAAACTTATTCAACGTATGTTTACGTGTGCCCTTCATTAGCGGCAAATGTCTAATAAAAATCGAGATCTACGCTACACGCTATGTTAATTTTAAGTAACGAAGCTGTTGGAATTTCCATTTTTAATGCAGTAAAAAATCAGCAATCCATTAAGCTACTGCTATTTAGCAAAGCTAAATGGATTGCTGAAAATTTGGATAAAGGGCTATGAAAAACGCCGTCTAAAAAACAGGAGCGCGCCGGTAATTGACATCAAACCTGGGAGCAAACCCAAAATCACATAGAAAACCTTAACACCAGTATTCCCAAAACTCCCTGTATGCAGCGGCATAAAGGTGCTTTCTAACTTGGCCCAGAAGCCCAGATCTTCAAACCGCTGCAGGCTGCTCCGCTTGCCACTGATCGGATCTACCGAAACAGAATTGCCATTGTGAAATAACGGGAGCTCGCCATGCAGCATCCCGCTGATGCGGAAATCCTTGCCTGGTTGTGTGGGCAGGTAAATGTTCCGGATCATCAAGCCCGGCATTGCCCCTTTTGCTTCGGCAAGCAGGCTATCCATGCTGTGTGTACTCAGGGTATTTGCTGCGGCTGGTGTCAGCTGTTTCTTCCAGTACCCCGGATCCATGGAGAACATGTTCATCCAGAAACCGGTGAAGAAAATAATCACGTTGAACAGCAGCGTCCAAATACCAATGACGCGGTGCAGACTTGAAGTCCGTGTCCGCCAGTTCTTCCCTTTGATGGGCACGCGGAACAGCAGCACGCGCCAGACGTACTTTCTGTAGATGATTAGCCCCGTAAGCATGGACAGCAGCATGGTCATACCGAAGATCGTGGCCAGCAATAAACCTGGAATCCCCAGCTGGAAGCTCCAGTGAAATTGCAGGATCCAGTGCATCAGGCTGGGATTGAAATCGCGCAGCCGCCCTTCCCGGATAATTTCACCGGTATATGGATTGATGCTGATCATCCCCAGGTCGTAGGTACTGAGCTTCCCATCGTTCTGGTACAGGCGGAATTCCCAGGCGCGATCTGCTGGTGCATCGGGGTTCAGCCAGGCAATGCCGGCGAGGTTAGGGTGTCTGCCTGCAATTTGCCGGTATAGCTTGTCCAGCGGCAAAGCCGGGCCTGCAGGATGAACCTGCAGGCGATCGGCATTAAGCTGTTGATCGATTTCTTTCATAAAGACCAGTGCGGAGCCACTCAGGCCCAACAGCAGCAGGAAAATCCCGCTTATAAGTCCGAGCCAGCTGTGTAGCGCAAAGGCCATCTGGGTAATCTTTTTCATGGCGCTCATCGGATCTGGTAGCTCAGGCCAAGCCTGATGTTGAATGGATCGCCAAGACCAGCAGTTACAGTACTGGAACGGCTGCCGGTGAAATAATGTTTATCGCCCAGGTTATATGCATTCAGCTGAATGTTATACCGGTTGTGCTGATAATTGATGGCCGCATCAAACACGGTATATTCCGGAAAGATAAAATTCTGATTGCTGATCAGCCCCACCTGATCCCCGACGTAACGTACACCGCCGGCAATGCCCAGCCCTTTCAATGTATTCGCCGCAACGTTGTACTTCAGCCACAGGTTGGCCATGTGTTTCGGCGCATTCGCAAAGCGGTAGCACTTTTGTCCATAAGCACTGCTGCTGCGCAGGACATGTTCATTGAAGGCATAACCGGCGATGATGTTGAACTGCTGGATACTGCCACTCAACGAAAATTCCAAGCCGCGACTCCTTGTGCCATCAATCGCAGCCTGCCGGTGTGAATTCTCCGGCGTCGGTGCGGCGGTCAGGATGTTGGCATAATCAATCTGGTAGGCGGAAAACACCGCAGAGAGTTGGCCTTTCAGCAATTCTGCTTTTGACCCCAGCTCGTACTGTGTCGCCGTCCGGGTGGGGAAGGGACCACCAGCCAGTGCATTATTGGAGGTCTGCGGATTGAAGGACCGCAGAACAGTACCGTAAATGGAAAGGTTTGCGGCGGGCAGGTAAACTAAGCCCAGTCTCGGGATCCAGCCCGCGGCATGCAATGCATCACCTTGTTTGCCATCCCGGGCAGAAAGTGGAGTTTCCTTCGCATCGTAGTTGTCGTAGCGAAGGGAAAGCAATGCCCGCAGACTTTTCCCGATGCTGATCTGATCCTGGATATAGACCCCGGCAAGATTGGTGATGCGTTTATTGTCGTCCGACTCCAACACCGCGGCATCTGCTCCGGGCGGGTCATTCCGGTAATCCGGATTAAAGATTGATATTCGCGTCGATGCCTTGTACAGGTAATCATTCTGTGTCCAGCCGTAGCGGTTGTAATCGGCACCGAAAACGAATTCATGGCGCAGCAAGCCGGTTTTCAGGTTGTAATTGGCGAAGGCGGTTGTTTGCAGCGAAAAGCGGTCCGTCTCCCAGTCCTGGTACCCTCGACTGATCGAATCATTGCGGATCTGCCCCTGTGGAATATGATCGGTATAGTCGAGCACGTTCCGCACCGCCCGCTGTACCACCGTCAGTTTTAGCTTGTCATTGAAACGATGATTGAAACTCAGCGTGGCGGAGCTGTTGCTGGTCCGGCCATAGTCGCTGGGGCTCTGCACAGTCAGCCGCGCAGGATAATAGTTGAAATCAAAGCTGCCGTCCGGATTGGTCTTGATGAAGGTCCCATTGTCGTACTGATGCACGGCTTTCTGCCGGGCATAGTTGATTTCCAGGTTCAGGTCTGTGTTTTCATTGAAGATGTAAGTCAGGGAAGGTGCCAGAAAGATGTTCTCCTTGTCCTGATCATTGCGGAAGCTTTCCCCGCGATCGTAACCAATGTTCGCGCGATACAGCAACTTTCTATTGCGTGTCAGCGGACCACCAAGATCAAGCGCAGCACGGCGGAAATTCCAGCTGCCCAGGCTGAGCTCGATGCGGGCAGCACTTTCTGCCAGCGGTTTCTTGGTGATGAAGTTGATGACGCCACTTGGTGCACCTTCACTAAACAGGGCACCTGAAGGCCCGCGCAGGAGTTCCACAGCTTCGATATTATACAGCAGGGGCTGCTGGCTCCAGAGGAAAAGGTTGCCACGCAGGCCATTGTAAAGCAGGAAGCTGGCATCAGTAGGGGAATAGGCGGTAAAGCCGCGCATGTTGAAGGAGCCATTACCATTATTGGCTTTCATACCTGTAAAGGTGCCGGCGATCTCATTGAGCGTAAAAGCCTGGCGGTCGGCCAGCGCTTCGCTGCTCATCACCTGTATGGATTGCGGACTCAGGAGCAAGGGTTGTTCCGTGCGACTGGCACTGCTGGACCGGGAAATCTGGTAACGGGGTTTCTGCCGTTTGACTTCCACTTCTTTCAGACGCTGGCCCCCAAGGGTGTCAGCCGGAGATTTATGGATTGTGGAGTCACTGGTTATGGCTTTCGAAGCCTGGGACTTAGCCCCCCGCGCTTTTCTATTGTTGTTGATGGGATTTTGTGCGAAAATTTTTACACTGCAAAGCAGCAACAGCATCAGGATGCTGAAAAAGGATCTTTTCATCTATGGGGAAAAAACTGTTAAAAGAAAAATGAATATGCGCCAGGGGATCTACAGCTGATCAGCTGCTTTTGCTACTGCATCTGCAATTAAGCCAGGCATAGTCATGCGGTCAGGAACATTAGATATGGCTCAATGTGTCTCATGATCATACAAAGCAAAATACAACGAGCTTGTTCTGCAAATCACAATGATATGCGGCCCAATTACAATCACGCTGCGTTTAATAACAAACCAGCCTAAATGCATCGACATGAAACTCAGCATTCGAGATACAAGCCGACAATCGTGCACAACAAAGCATGGCAGTCTCACGTAGCCGCAATAGGCACTAAGCAATATGCAATTTGCAAAATAATCAATTAGCAAAAGTCCCTAAAATGGCGCAGAAAGATTTCTTTTAACAACTGGGTGGGTGGGCAATTTCGCGGTCAAATTCCGGCAGGCTAAACTTCTGGGCTGAAGCTTTCTTTTGCGCCGGAATGGTAACGACAAGCACAGGAGCAACCGTTTCCTCTACAAAAAACAGATCCACGGAGGCTTTCTTCTGCGCCTGATTTTCCTGCTTTTTCTCCTTGTCCTCTGCTGCTTTCAACTTCTTCATCAGGTAACATTTACCTTCGCAGTTCAGTTCCGGGCGGTCCCGGTTCTCACACAGCGCGGCAGCAATATACGCCTGATTGGATTTGAATTCCGCATAGACAAACAGCTTAGCTAAGATGGGACTTAGCATGGCAAGCAGTAAGGCTAAAGCAATTATGCGACGAATCATTGGCCGCAAAGATATCAATTATCTGCATCCAGCAACTGCAAATAATACCCTTAATTTGGTAAACGATGCGCTTGATTTTTAAAGCAAAAAAAATGTGCTTGATCTAAGAAATGATGCGACCGGGAAAAATTAAGTTCTGGATTTAATAAACTGATTTACCTGTTTGATGAAATGGTCGATGTCGAAAGGTTTTTGGATAAAGCCATCTGCCGCACCTTCAGTAAGCGCAATTTCAGATGCGGCATGTGCCGACATGATGATCACCGGAATACCACGCGTGGTGGAGCCTTCCTTCATGGTTTTACTCAGGTCAATACCACTACCGTCGGGAAGCATAACATCTAAGATCACGAGGTCTACGTCTTCTTTATTGCTGCGGTTCAAAAATGCTTTAGCGCTTTCAAAGCTTTCCACTTTGTAACTGGCATCCTCTAAAACGTATTCGACTATAAATCTGATGTCTGCATCATCTTCAACGATTTGTATTACCCTCTCCATTTTTGTTTTACAATTGTATTCATATTAACGAGAAATCCGGTACTTGGTTTAAAATTCGGGAAAGAAAATATTGCAGCTACAATTTTTGGTTCTTTAAAGCCGCTATTGCCGCATTGATCTTTTCCACCTGCACCTGCATTTTCTGCAGCATTTCCCTCCCTGGCAGGCCTTCCTGTGGTTCCAGTTTTCGCTCCAGTACCTGCAGATAAGCCGATAGCGCAATTAAAGGTGTTTTTAATTCCTCGGTTATCGATTGCACAAATCCCTGCTTTACTAACATAAGATCCCGTTGGGAGGTTAAATCCATAACCGTTCCGATAAAATAACTTTCCTTACTTTCCGGGGCGGTCATTACTTTTCCGGTTGCGCGGACCCACACCGGGTTTCGCTTACCAGGCACGTTGAGTGGGAACTCGATGTCGTGATCATCATTGGCCGCTAAGGACTGCCGGATCAGTGCCAGGACCAGGGGCAGGTAGTCCGCCTGAATCCTGGAAAGAATGTCCTCATAGCTTGGTGGAACATCGGTAGCAAGGCCGAAGATTTCACGGAGCCTATCGCACACTTCAAAATGCCCGGTCGTCAGGTTCCGATGCCAGGTGCCCAAAGATGCCTGGGCAATGGCGACGGAAGCGAGTGTTTCTGCCTGTCTTAATCTGGTCTGTAGTAGTTTTACATTGCCCCGAAGGCTGTAGGGCTCGGGGTGATCCGGTGCGTTGTTCATTTTTAAGGTAATTGTTCAAGCAGCTCCTGCTGCAAACTGACCCCTTTATCTTCATTGTACCACCATTGAAGCTGCAGCTTCAGCTCCTCATCATCTGCATGTTCCGCTTTGAGGCGGTCGTATAGCTCCTGACTTGCGGCAGGCCTAGGACCCCATACCAGCAGGTCTTTACCGGCTTCATCACGTACGATCAGCTTGGGCACGGACTTACCACCACGGGTGAGGTAGCGATCGATGAGATAAGGATCACTGTCGCGAAGCTGGATGTCGAGTTTCACCAGTGGATTAAGTTCGGAAAGCAGGTAAAGGAAAGGCAGAATGTGCGCAGCATCTCCGCACCATGGCTCGGTAATCACAATCCAGGTCTGGGGCTTGTCGATCGCCTTGATCTTCTCCACCAGCATTTCATCGAGCTTTCCGGTATCTAACCAGCGGCGTTGTCTGGACCAATTCAGTTTGGTGTAATTGAGGTAATCGGGATTGTTGTAGGGGGGCAGGCGCTTCGCGCCATCCAGTACTGCTTTGAAAAAAACTTTGTAAGTGGAAAAATCCATATTCGAGAACGTTGTTAAAGGACTGCAATATAGGAAACTCCGGGAAAAGCACGAAAAAATGACGCGTACTATTACGCGAATTTAAAACCAGAAGCAAGCTTAACGCGTAAATGCATGGCAGAAGGGCTTCGCTTGGCTGTTAGAAAATACAGTTTACTAAAGGTCAGGGAGTTAAAACGAAGATTCTTAAAGAATATTCTTCAATATTATAAATATTACAACTTTTTATTGAAACAGTTGTTTAACTTTGGTAAGACCTCCGGTAGAAAGGTCTATAGAAATGTTCTTTATAATTACCAAAAAGGTTTTGGGGATCTAGAGTGGTGGCTCGACGTCCCCGAAGCCTCATTGTTAAATAAAGCTTCAAATCAACCTTTCAAACCCTTGGCCGCCCAGTGCGTCAGCGATTTAGCCGCTGAAGCCAGCACTTTCAGACGGCTGCCCAACGGCAAGTCTTTTGACGCTTCCAGCGCCGCCCCATAATAGCCGGCAACTTTTCCATAACGATTTAATTTCATGTACGAAGGCAGGACGTCCCAGTAATAGTAATCTAGCGCTTTAATCATCAGGTCCGCACGTTTATTTGCAGCCAGGTAGCGCAATACTTTACGGTGGTACCGCGATTTGGAGTCCAGGTGTTTCGGGCTGTTCCAGTTGTTCATGATGCGTTCGGCGCCCTCATGATCAATAAACAGGGAGAGCGGTTTGCGCAGCAGCGCGACTTTCGGGTTCAGCTTCAGGATGCGGAACGCGATGTCGATATCCTGCCTGCAGCTTAATTCCGTGTCAAAGCCTTTTACCTGCATCACCAGTTCCCGGGAGAACATCCAGCTTTGTGTACTGCCAAGCAGTTTACGGTTGATGAACAGCTCCATGATGCTTTCCTGGCCTTGTACAGGCGGCAGGTAGGTGTCGCCCCCAATCAGGTTAATGTAAAAACCTGCGGCACAAGCCTGGGCATTTTCGCGTTGCATCGCTTTTTGCTGTTCTTCCAGCCGGCTGGGCAACATCAGGTCATCCGAGTCGAAAAAGACGATCATTTTCCCTTTAGACCGTTCAAAGCCATAATTTCGTGCGGCCGGCGCACCGGCATTTTCCTGCCTGTAGTAGAATACGTGGGCATTGAGATAAGGGGCAATGACTTCCGCAGTACGGTCTGTTGATCCGTCATCTACCATGATAATTTCGTAATTTCGCTGCGTTTGCGCCAAAAGGCTGTCGAGCGTTTGCCCGATGCGGTCCGCACGGTTGTAAACGGGTACGATAATGGAGATGAGGGGCAGTGTAGGCATTGCGGTCTGTTTTATGCAAATGTATGATCGAGGCTTTACAATTCCTGTACCGATTGGACCCGAAGCGATGGCTTAACATAAAGATCACTGAAATTAAACCTTGCTGTGGATTTAATTTGTCACTTTTGAATTGGAATCAAGGCATTTACGTAGGTGTTGATTCCCGCACAGCAAAATTTGGATTGAAGAAAGAAATGAATAGAATTGCCGTACTGCTCACCTGTCATAATAGAAAAGCGAAAACATTAAGTTGTTTAGCGGCTTTGTATGGCAGTAATTTGCCGGAGAATGTTAGTTATGACGTCTATTTGGTCGACGATGGGAGTACTGATGGTACAAAAGAAGCCGTTGCAGAAAAATTCCCTCAAGTCAATATCCTGGTTGGCGACGGTTCCCTGTTCTGGGCGGCCGGCAGTAATGCGGCTTGGAAAGCAGCCCTTGCTGCAGAAATCAGTTACAACTACTACTTATTGCTGAATGATGATACACTGATCTTTCCGGAAATGTTCGACGTGTTCAAGCTCGACCTGCACCGCTTAAATACCAAAGACATCATCCTGGTGGGCAGCACCTATAGCACGCTGGATAGTCGCAAGGTATCTTATGGCGGACGAAAGCTGTTGAAAGCCGGTGATCCAAAAGCTAAACTGCTGTCGCCAAATGGCCGCGATCCACAAGCGATAGACCTTGGCAATGCGAACATCATGCTCGTTAGCCATACGGTAGTGGAGAAGATCGGCATCCTGACCGACAGCTATAAACACGGCTTTGCAGATTTTGAATACACCCTGACTGCAAGAAAGCACAACATTCCCGTGATGATCACATCGAAGGCATTGGGCATCTGTGAAAATGACCATGGTAAAAAGTGGTTGTCCAAGGGGGAGTCGACCTTAAAACAGCGCATTGAATACATGCGTAGCGTAAAAGGGCTGTCGTACGACAATTACATGAAATTTTATAAGAAACACTTCCCGAAGCATGTTTTCCGGGAGAAGACCAAGATGTGGATGAAGACCATCTTCCCCTGGATCTGGGATACCTTTAAAACAGAAAAATCGGCCTAGTTGCCGATTTTTCTGTTTTAACAGTCCTGTATTATCATTTGCGCCTCATGGAACAAACCTACTACATTGCTGTTTGTAGATGTACAAAGCCTGTTTTGCATGAATATTGCTTTAGTGCTGTGTAGGTTTTTAACTTAACTTTGATCCGTGAGCCATTTCGATAATGCTGATGCTTTTTATACCAGCAGGCAGTTTCAAGATTTTTTTAAGCATTCCAGCCGTTCGCTGGTGATGAAAGCCGATGCGCCAAAATTTACGATACTTGCGGTAAGTGACCATTATCTGCGGATTACCCATAAAAACCGGGAACAATTACTGGGACATGGCTTATTTGAAATTTATCCTGGTAGCCAGAGCGACCCTTCCGAGCAGAACAGCGTACACAGTTCTTTTTTACGTGCCATTGCCAGCAAGGCTGTAGATGAATTGCCGGTGTTCCGTTACGAAATTTACGTTGAAGAAACCGATAGTTATACTACAGAATACTGGACCAATGTAAATGAGCCTTTGCTCGATGAACAAGGAAACGTTACGCACCTGATCAACAGCACGACCAACATTACGGAGCAAATCCTGGCGAAGCAGGAGATTGCAGAAATGGAGGAGCGGTTCCGCAATATGGCGGAGAGTTCCGGGATATTGATTGCGGTTGGGGACCGGCAGGGACTGGTGATCTATATGAACCAGGCCTGGTCGAAGTTAAGCGGTCGGCCGGTGGAGGAGTTACTGGAGAATGGCTGGAGGAACCTGGTTCATCCTGAGGACCGGGAAGCCTATTCGGAGCAGTATTTCAGTGCGGTTAAAAATCAGCAAGCCTTATCGGCAGAACTTCGCTTCATGCGTGGCAACGGTGAATATTGCTGGCTCCTGGTGTATGGTTCGCCGCGCTTCAATTCTGATGGCACCTTTACGGGCTACATTGCTTCTGTAATTGATATTACGGAGCGCAAGCAGGATGAACAGCGGAAGAATACCTTCATCAGCATGGTGAGCCATGAGTTAAAGACACCTTTAACCTCCGCCATCAGTTACGTTCAGGTGGCGAAGAAGAAAGTACTGGCGCAGGGTGATGGCGCTACTGCAATCATGATGGAGCGGGCTGGAAAGCAACTGACTAAAATGACCAGGATCATCAATGGCTTCCTGAATATCTCCCGTTTAGCGTCGGGCAAGATCCATATCGACCGTCAGTACTTTGATCTGGCCGTGCTGATCCGCGAAATAGAAGAAGAAACGATCCTGGCTGTGAGCACACATCAGCTCATCTTTGCACCTGTAGAATCATCAATGGTTTATGCAGACGAGGAGAAGATCGGTCATGTACTTGAAAATTTGATCAATAATGCCGTAAAATATTCTCCTGCAGGTTCCACAATCCGCGTTTCCTGCATCGTCCAGGATGATGTGGCGCAGGTGCAGGTGTCAGACGAGGGTATAGGCATTGCTAAAGAAGATATTCCGCAGTTGTTTGATCCTTTTTATCGCGTGGAGCAGGGCCCTGTGAAGCATACCTCAGGGTTTGGCATCGGGCTGTACCTTTGCAAAGAGATTGTACAAAGGCATGATGGCGTGCTGTCGGTAGAAAGCGAATTTGCCAAAGGGAGCACCTTTTCTTTTACGCTTCAACTGGCTAAAGCTCCAATCCTTTCTTAATTCCATACAGGCTACGCTGCGGTTCCTTGCCCAAGCTGCAGGCGTGAAATAGCTGTGTAGAAATTGCACACCTAACGGTATAAAGTACACGAAGAACACCTCATCTTACGAATACACAATCCAAGGGCAAACCGCCATTCGTATGTAAAGCAACAAGCGCATTGTACGCGCGCGTTTAATGTTGCACATGAATCAGGAAGAAAGTATACCTTATCAGCTTCGACACCGTCAGGAACATCGCAGTATCAAGGTCGGCGAGGCACGTGCTTTCCGCTTTGCGGTATCCTGGAAGACTTACGTCTTTGTGCTGGTATTGCTCCTGGGCGCTGTTTTCTTCTACCTGCGTTATAAAAACCCAGCTAATGTCGTTTCTACACAAATACTCCATACGGATGCTGCAGACTTTAAGACCTGGCAGCCTGATGAACTGGGGAAACTGAAGTTACGTGCAGCAGTTGCAACAGCGGTCAAGGATTTAAACCTTGCGGTACGCTACCAAAAGAAGGGTTGGATCAGCAACCCAGAACTGTTCAATGAGGCTCCGGTTAAATTCCAACTGGTTCGAACGGGCGCGCCGATTGTCGCACGATTTGAGCTTTCTATGAAAGACCCTAACACCTATTTGCTAAAACATGGTAAGGGGGCTGCTGCGGAATTCGAATTCAACAGAATCTATACAACTGAAATTGGATCCTGGATGATTACCAGGATGCCGGCTTATGCGGCTTACGATGGACAGACCATTATTATTGATGTACAGAATCCGGAGCTCGTTACAGAGAAACTGTTCATTGGATTGCTCAGCGAAATGGATACCAATAATCCAGGTTTCACGCAGTTCTCCGTTAAAGACCCGGTACAAAGCAGGGGAGAAGCATTCCTGAACAAAGTAATTTCCCAATTGAATACCAGCCTCGCGGAGGAGCGTGCAACAAAAGCGGCAATTGACATCAAACAGCTGGATCAGCAATTGTTGGCTTTTGATGATAAGGTCGATTCTTTACAGGCGGAACTGAATGCCTTGAGCAGGACCGCCCGTGATTCAGAACAGTCGCCCGCTGCGACAAACTACCTCAAGCTTGCAAGGGAAAGCGAAGTTGCACGGAACGAAATCGCTTTCAAGCGCAGCGCCCTGGAAGGTTTGACACGCTATCTCAAGCAGGATCTCCTGACTGTGCTTCCGCCTTCAAGCGCAGCTTTAGCAGATCCCAAGCTGGATGCGTTGCTCCGCCAGTTGATTGCACTGCAGTCACAGAGCCAGCAACTTTTACAAAGCCACCTGCGTACCGACCCTGCATTTAAACCGCTTGTGCAACAAACCGCTAAGATCAGAACCTTAATGACTCAACAGATTGGAAGTATCGCGGCTACCCTTCAAAAAAGGTCGGCTGTTGTGGAAGCTTCGGATGTCCGTGCGGCTGGAATGCTCCAGCTGATGGCGCCCATGGAACAAAAGCTTGTACTGTTGAAACGCAAGCAACTCAATTACGAAAACCAATATGCTTTCCTGTTAAAAAGGAAAGAAGAAATATTACTAAAACAAGCCGCTCAAAAAACCTAAACCAACTATTTATGAAAACGATCCTCATCACCACAAGTATGGCCGCATTGCTGCTGGCCGCGACCCTAAATCCAGCCAAAAAAGTTGTCCCTGCAAATCCTGTAGCATCCACCAAGAGTATGAAACGGGCCGCAATTGCAGCACTCATCAAAAACATGGAGTATGATAATGACCGGTCGCTGGTCAGATCCAAATATTATGCGAACCTGGATCAACTGGCCGCTGCGGTTAAGAGCGAAGACTTTACCATTTCACTAAAGGGCCATGCGGATTCGGTAGGACGTTATAAGTACAACTGGATGCTGTCTGACAAACGCGCATTGATTGTAAAAAACTATCTCGTGCGTAAAGGCGTGAAAGCGGATAAAATCGTCACAACGCCTTACGGAAGTACGATACCTGTGGCGAGCAACAAAACAGAAGAAGGCCGCCAGCGCAACCGCCGTGTTGAAATTACGGTGCAGTAATTAAAAACTGAGGCCGTATCATTGAAAGATGAACGGCCTCTTTGTTTTGTAATTATTGGAACTTACTTTGCCAGCTTGTATCTGAAGTTTGCCATTGCAATACCATTTGCCGGAATGTCTTGTGTTGGATGATCACCAAGGCTGATCATAATCATGGTAAAAGGCTTTGTGGCTTTCACTGCAATTAGTCGGGCGCCATTTGGACTTCTGGTTACAGCTCCTGATCCACCTTTTGCGCCATCAAACAACCAGTCGCCATACTGCGCCGAAATGCTGTGATCACCATTTTTGCGATTTGGTGCTACTTCAAATCCAAATTCAATCAGTGGCTTCGAGAAATAGATCACCAGATTGTCGCGGCTAATCCCTGCATAAAATACATCTGGATTTTCGCTTTCCACATTTGGCGATGTACCCCAGGCAGAGTTCCACTGCGTACGATCGTTTGACTTCAATTTAAGTAGGTCATATCTTGAATCTCCATTATTATATGGCGATGCAAAAAATCCCATCGTAAGCTTTCCATTGGTAAGTTGATTATAAGTTTTGCCGTTCGCCAGCTTGGAAACATCCACAAGGCAGGTTTCTTCCAGGTACTCCGATGTGGGCGTTAAAATTTTGGTATAAGGGTAACTAGGCCAGCTCCATGGGTCATCTGGTGGTGGGGGAAAGAAAATGGTGCCTGGCTTTGTACTCCCTGGTTCCCATGTACCTTTAAAGACGTTTGAATACTCCTGCGTTACAGCAGCCTTTGTCGTAGTCGCTAGCTTTTCATCTGGGTTGCCTATGGATCCTTCATCCTTGGAGCAGCTTATGATCATGGTTCCTAAAACCACGAACATAATAGCGCGAAAATGATTTCTTTTCATGTTCATTAATTTTATTTGGCTAGTTTATATCTGGGCTTTTTGTTTGGTTCTGCCGCTTCATCTTTAGAACAGCTGTTTAAGGTCGCAAGTAAGCCTATTGCAGCTAGAGCGATAATAAAATGTTTTTTCATGATGTATGGTGTTTTAGCTTATTTTGCAAGTTTGTAACGCAAGTTTGCTAAGATAAAACCCTCTGGATCTCTTGGGTCTGTCCCTGTAGACTTTGTCCAGCTGATCGTTACTGTTGTGAATGGCTGTGTAGCCTTGATACCGTAGAAATTGGCGCCACCCGGGGTTCTGGCGATTTTGGATACGGATCCGCTGGTATAATCGTATTGCATCTTTCCTGCGCTAACATAGACACTACAATCATAATCTCTTTTGTTCGGCGTTAGTTCCACCCCAAATTGGATGATTGGCTTTGAGAACACCAGTGTCACCTCGTCTATAATCCGCGCAAACAATACCTCCTTCGGATTACCCTGAACCATAGGCATACTGCCCCATGGAAGGTTCCAGCCATCAACCGGAGGTAAATTTGTCGGTAATTTAATCACCTGTACGTCCGGTGTCAGGCTGGTATGAAATCCAAGGTTGATGTTTTTATTTTTGATAAAGGAGAATCCCTTCCCATAAGTCTTTTTTGAAAAGTCGAACAAACAGGTTTCATCCAGGTAGGCTTTGCCAGGCATTTCAGTCACGGTAAAAGGAGACTTCGGATCAGACTCTTCTTCACCATAGCGGATGAGGTGTGTGACCCCGCTAAGCACTTCGGGTTCATTTGGATACACTGTTGATGCTGGTATCACAACTGGCAAATCATCAATGTAGTCTGAAGCCGCCAGTTTGTTGTGGTCAGCTTTTGTGGGTGTTGCTTCCTCTTTAGAACAACTCATGATCATTGCGCCGAGGGCAAGGAACATGAAAGAGCGAAAATAGTTGTGTTTCATATTGATCTTGGTTTTTGTGCAACGAAAATATGCTTTAGGATCTTCAATAAATCGCCTTGTAAACTGTTGTTACTACTACCACGTTTTTTGGTTATTTGTATGAAATAAATTGCCTATTCACTTGTGAAAACAATTCAGTACTTGCATTTTCAGCTGCAAACGCGCGCTGGTGTTAGTTTTAATAGCGGCAGCTTTGCCGTAATCAAATGCTTATATTGCAGCCCCTTTCTTGTAGATCAACTTCAAGGCAGCTATAAATCTCCTGAACACAAATCAAAGCCCCCAACAATTAACATCAAGCATGAATCAAGGTAAGAGACTGAATAACGACAGCCTACTGGAAATCCTATGTACTTCAGAAACACCAACTGCTGTATATTCAGGTGAAGAGATCCGGATTGAGCTTGCCAATGCGGCCATGCTTAAGGCATGGGGCAAAGGTCCTGAGGTCATCGGCGGCACATTAGCAGAAGCCTTACCCGAAATTGCCAACCAGCCATTTTCAAAAATGCTTCAGGAGGTTTGGAGAACAGGCATTGACGATATCGGCGAAGCCATAGCTGCAGAACTGGTTGTGGATGGCAAACTTCAGTTGTTCTATTTTGATTACGCGTACCGGGCGGTCAAGGACAGTGCTGGAGCAGTCTATGCTATATTGGAAACCGCCAGGGACGTTACGGAAACGGTGAAAGGCAGAAAGGCACTCGAAAGTAAGGTAGAAGAACGGAGCACCGCACTATCCATTTCTGAAAACCGCCTAAGGTATCTGCTATCAGATGCGCCGATTGCGATTGCCGTGCTGCGCGGCAAAGAGCTCGTTATCGAAATGGCAAACAAGAAGATTTTGGAAGTCTGGGGCAAAAGTGAGGAAGTCATCGGGCAGCAACTTCATCTTGCGGTACCGGAACTTGCCGGGCAGGATTTTTTGCAGCTTTTACATGAAGTATATGCATCCGGTAAGCCTTACTACGGCTTTGAGTCGAAAGCAATGCTGGTACAAAATGGTAAGATGGAATCAGTTTATGTCAATTTTGTTTACAAACCCTTGCAGGACGACCAGGGTCAGGTGAACAGCATTATGGTGACAGCCAATGTGGTTACAGAACAGGTTGCTTCCAGGCATAAGGTGCAGCAGCTTAACGAGGAGCTCAGGACGATTAATGAAGCTTTACGTGAATCACAGGATCGGCTGCTGATCACCAATCTGGATCTGCAGTCCAGCGAGAACCGTCTGAACCAGATTTTGGCAGAACTTCCCGTTCCAGTGGTGGTCTTAATGGGACCAGCGCAAATCATCAGCACAACGAATGCTGCACTGTTAAATTTTTGGGACAGAACTAAGGAAGAAGTGTTGGGTAAGCCAATGTTGGAGGTGTTTCCCGAGTTGAAGAACCAGGTTTATCCCGGGCTATGGAAGCACGTGCTGGAAACTGGTGAACAGATCAGAGACCCCGAAAAGGTGGTCAGCTATAAGGATAAAGTGACGGGTGAAGACCGACCTTTTTATATTGATTATTTCTGTCAGCCGCTGGCGGACCGAACAGGAAACCGCATTGGTGTGATCTCCACGGTGATCAACGTCAGCGATAAGGTTCGTTCCAGAAAGCTGATAGAAGCGGCAGAAAGCAGGCTTAGGCTAGCCATCGACTCCGCTAAACTCGGCACCTGGTATATCGATGTGGAAACCCGGGAATTGAAAGCTTCTGCGAGATTAAAAGAGATCTTCGGATTTTATCCGCAGGATGAAGTGCCGCTTAATGCCGCGACAGGTCAGATCCTGGACACCTATAGACCCGGGATCCTGCATGCGATTGAGCAGGCCATGAGCAAGGGTGTGGCATATGATGTTGAATACCCAATAAGTGGTTATCGGGATGGCGCGGTGCGGTGGGTACGTGCCACAGGCAAGCTCTATGAAGATGTAAGCGGCCAAAGCAATTTCTCGGGGATTGTGCAGGACATTACGCAGCGCAAAAACGAAGAGCAGCGGAAAGACGATTTCCTGAGTATTGCGAGCCACGAGCTTAAAACGCCGGTAACCTCGCTAAAAGGCGCACTACAGCTGCTCGATCGGAAAAAGAACGACCTGGCAAACCCTGTGATCCCACGTTTGATCGCCCAGGCAAATGTAAGTGTGAACAAGATCACCTACCTGATCGATGACCTGTTGAATACAACCAGGACAAATGAGGGCCAGCTGCACCTGAACTATACGGCGTTCACCATTTCCGAAATGCTGGATCAATGTTGCAATCACCTCAGAATGGGCGGCAAACATGAGCTGGTTGTACAAGGCGACCGCAGTTTGAAAATGTGGGCGGATGAAATCCGAATTGACCAGGTGGTCGTGAACCTGGTGAACAATGCCGCCAAGTATGCGCCAGATGCACGAACAATTTACCTGATCGTTGAGGATCTTGGCGCTTCAGTGAAAGTCTCAGTCAAGGATAATGGTCCCGGGATCTCCCCAGATAAGGTCGCGCATCTCTTTGATCGCTACTATCGTGTGGATTACAGCGGTGTGCAATACTCGGGACTTGGACTTGGGCTGTACATCAGTGCGGAGATCATCAAGAAACACCAGGGAGAGATTGGTGTAGACACCGAAGTAGGTAAAGGCAGTACGTTCTGGTTTACGGTGCCTTCAAGATCAGCCTAGGCTTAATTATCCCTGTTAAAAGTCGCAATGATCGCATCTACCCATAAGGCATGCATCTTTCCTGAATAATGTAAGCCATCGCTAGCAACCAAGGCCGGATCTTGATTCACCTTGTTTGAGATCGACGTGATATCGGTATAACTTACCCCTTTAGCAATGGACTCCGCTTTGTTGATGGCATTAAATGCGGCAATATCCTCCGTAATCTTTTGCGTGTTGCGACCGCTCTTCTTTCCAAATGGTGTCTGTCCCCAATCGGGGATTGAAATCACAGACACATGGCTAAGCTTGCCACCTGCATGATTAATGGCACGGCTTAGCAGATCTTTAAACTGCGTGCGATACTCCGATTTTGACAAACCCTGATACTGGTTATTAACCCCGATAAGCAAACTTACAAAATCGTATTTTTTGGTAATGTTTGCTGAAGTCATCGCTTGTTGCAGATCTTTCGTTGTCCAGCCGGTACGTGCAATGACCCTTGGTGGCGCAAAGTTTTGTCCTCTTGAATTTATTTTGGATACCAGTAGGTAAGGAAAGCTTTGTGCCTGGGAAACGGATTCGCCTATCGTGTAAGAGTCTCCGAGTGCAAGGTAGGTTTTCTGTACCGGCGCAGCTGCAGTTGCGCCGGTCTCGGTGGTAGCGGGACTTGACTCCTCAGGGCTGACTTCATTTTTACTACAGCTGACGAACAGCATGATGGTTAGCAGGGCTGGAAATATTCTCATAAGTATGTAACCTGTTATTTACCAAATGGTTTTCTAATCAGATTTTAATATTTGATGCAATTGTGTGCAATACAAGCTGCCTTTAGGTGTCACTCTTACACATAAAGTGCCTTAAAGAAACTATTGCATAATGAAGTACGTAGTTCATCTACTTAAAACCTTATAAAATGAGAAAAAATTATTCAAAGCTATTTACAATGCTGCTGGCAGTTTCAATAGCAATCCTTGCTGGATGTTCCAAAGACGACAATGAACAGGAAGGTCCGAAATTAGATGTGGTATTTACCGCTTTAACAAGCACTGGCAGTTTGCAAACCTTTAATGCCAATAATCTGTCTTCCCCGCAAAACCCTAAAAACATCACGGGCCTACAAACTGGTGAGATGCTCTTAGGGATTGACTACCGTCCGGCCACCGGACAATTGTATGGCTTAGGCAGTACCAGCCGCATTTATGTTATTGATATGAATGGGGTGGCAACTGCAGTAGGCACGGCGGCGTTTAGTCCTGCGCTTTCTGGCAATGTTGCGGGCTTTGACTTTAATCCTACGGTAGACCGCATTCGCGTGGTGACCACATCAGGTCAGAACTTACGTCTGAATCCGGAAACTGGTGCCGTACAAGTTACGGATGGCAGCATCAACGGTGTTACTGGCGCGATGATTTCAAGTGTCGCTTATACGAACAGTATGGCTGGCGCGACTTCAACAGTTTTGTTTGATATCGATGCAAGTGCTAATAAATTATACAAACAGGATCCACCGAATGATGGCAAACTGGTAGAGGTTGGTAATTTAGGCTTAAGTACACCAGGTACAGATTCATCATTTGATATTTCTGCGAGCGGTATAGCGATCGCGTCCGTAAATAGCGGAACATCATCGGTACTGTATCAGGTGAATCTTGAAAACGGGTCAACAACGAAGCTTGGAACCTTCCCTTCTACGATCATGGGGCTGGCCATTCCTTCAAAGTAACCTAACTGACGCTAAATAGAACAGGGTACCTCCATCGGGTACCCTTTAAATAAGATGCTATGTTCAGTTTCATCATCAATTATTTCCGGGATTCTGGAGCATTTCCGGATAGAATTCGGAACCGGCACAAGGTTTTTTGGTCGGACCCTGAAGCCGAAAAGATCAGGAACACGAAGATGTTGGAAGATGCGACGCTTGCCCATTGGCAAGATGTTCCACATTGGCAAAGGAAGCTAAGCAACAAAAACAACGCGAGGCTTTTCGCGAAGGCGCAGGGTTGTCAAGTCGCTGATCTCTACTGGAAGGGCCGTGATTTGAACGAGCTGGATATCCATTCGCTACCATCCCAATACGTGATCCGGCCAACAATTGGACATGGATCTAAAGGTGTTTACATCATGGATGACGGTCTGAATCACTTTGATCAGCAACGATATACACCAGATCAGATCCTGGAGCGTCTGCAAATGTCCCTTGATAAAAATCCGGATCTGGAGTTTCTTTTTGAAGAGTTTGTGCAAACGGAAGACGGGCGGTTTACCATTCCCAATGACTTTAAGTTTCTCTGTTTTAACGGGGTAGTCGCATCCATTGTTGTTATTGATCGTCTTAGTCCCAAAGTCGGGTATAGTTATTTCTATGATGAGCAATGGAACAAAATGAAGCGTTTACACCATTTGTATCCGGGGCGGGATGAACCCGCGAAGCCGGCGTGTTTTGATGATATGCTGGAGCAGGCAAAGACGCTCAGCAAAGCGTACGGCATATTTGTCCGGATAGACTTCTTCGCAACATCAAAAGGAGCCGTTTTCTGTGAGTTTACGCCAACACCCGCTAAGGGGAGAGGATTCACCGGCTACGGAAAAAAGTTTCTGCTAAAACACTGGGATTTACATTGTCCAGGTATGATTTAGTGATCTAGGCGTCATTAGAAGCTATATAAACTTGTCTCCAAAATTCGCTTTTACATCTTTGACAACCTGCTTCACATTCTGTTCCTCATCGCGTGGACAAATCATCAGTGTATTATTCGATTCAACCACGATGTAGTTGTGCAAGCCCTGCAAAATCACAAGTTTATCTTTGGGTACATTAACCATGCAGTTGGAAGAATCGAACATCATTACCTGTTCTGACGGGATCACCGCATTGCCCACGTAATCTTTTTCCGCCATCTCATAGATGGACGACCAGGTACCCAGGTCGGACCAGCCGAAGTCGGCCGGCAGCACGTAAACGTTTTCTGCTTTTTCCATGATGGCAAAGTCGATCGAAATGTTCGTGCATTGCAGGTAGGCATCACCAATAAAAGCCCTTTCCTGTTCCGTGTTGTAAGCTGTAGCACCCTGTTTAAAGATGTCGTGCATCTCCGGAAGGTGTTGCTGGAAAGCTGCGTTGATGGCTTTTGCCGACCAGATGAAAATTCCGGCGTTCCAGAGGAAGTCGCCACTATCCAGGAAGGTTTGTGCAAGCTCACGGTTGGGTTTCTCCGTAAAGAGTTTTACTTTATGGATCTGCTCGTCATCAGGCAGACTGTCTTCTGTGTATTGTATGTAACCGTAGCCGGTGTCAGGACGGCTGGGTTTGATGCCAAGCGTTAGCAGCGCATCGTTTGTTGCGGCTGCTTCCAGGCATTGTTCAATGGCTTTGACGAAAGCGTTAGGATATGCAATGGTATGATCGGAAGGTGCAACAATGATTACCGCTTCGGGGTTCAAAGCGGTAATCTTCATGGCGCCATATGCGATGCACGGCGCCGTATTACGCATCATGGGTTCTGCAAGAATCTGGTTGTCCTGCATGGCCGGTAGTTGTTCCTTGATGAGGTCGACATAGATCTCATTGGTGACAATAAAAATATTTTCAGGCGGGCAGGTATTTAAAAACCGCTCGTAGGTGCTCTGGATCAATGTTTTTCCGATACCGAAGAAGTCGATAAACTGTTTCGGGTGTGCGGTTCTGCTAACTGGCCAGAAGCGGCTACCGATGCCGCCCGCCATGATTAATGCGTAATTGTTTTTATTCATGAGTACGTTGCTTGTCCTTAGGAGCAGTTGCCGCATTTGCGGATCTCGGCAATTGTGGGCAAGATACAACTTCGCAAGCAATTCTTGTATAAATCCCACTTAGGCTGAAAAACTTAACCTTGAGTTTGCAACAATAGGCTTAATTAGGACCCCCGGACTGGCGCATTGCTTCTACGAGCGCCGTTGTGATTTCTTGTTTAGGTAAAACTTCCTTTTTCAAGCCTTTGACAAATTTGAGCCAGATGTCAACGACCGAGGTGTTTTGGGGATCGCTTTCATCTTTTTCGCCCTGGAGCAGCAGTTGTACCGGGTCTGCGGGAAGCTCAGTAAAAGTATGGCGGACTTCTGTAAACTGACCGGTTACTCCGTCACTGGAGAACAAAAAAGCAAAGGTTTTCAGCCAGGTATGTCCATCTGCTGTTTTCGAAGTGACGGGGGGTGCTTCTGCTGCACTAAGCGAGTAGCCTGTGGACTCCTGGGATTGATCAATCAAGGTATAATGCCAGGCTGATTTCAGGTGTTCCAGGGGGATGTATTCGATTTCGATCCGAAGCATGGTCGGGTTTTCCGTTCCGCTGGAAAGCGGGTAAAGGATGGTCTCTATTGTATTTGCGTTATTTTCCACAGTCTATAGTATATTATGCCGGAATCCAATCCGGTAATTTATTTTCAAATAATTGTATTCCAAATTGCTGGAGTCGTTCGCGCTCCGCCCTTTTCATCTTTATTACCTCCCAGTAGGCGGTCTGATGGACGAAATCTTCGTTTAAAGTATCCAGGTTAACCCCTGCCCATTCAAAAACTTCATCAATATCCAGGTTGCTTAGAAGTGCAAACTGCATAAGTCGGGTAACCAAAGAGCGGAGCAGCTCCTGGGCATCATTGTCCTCTTTAAAATTATACATGATGCGTTATCCGTTCAAAGTGCCTAGATAGATGCTGTTTGAAACACTTTCACGGTCGGCCGAGACAAAGGCAAAGTAGATTTCCATACGTTCGGATAGGAGCGCAGGCGGAACGTTCAGGTGATCAGTACCGCTCAGCCGCCCGGTACCTCCGATGTTGAAAAGCGCCTCATTCATATCCGGGAACCAGGCTAAGATCATGGTTTGATCCTGGTTGGTGCTCCAGGGTAGGTCGGGCATAACTTCCCAGCTAAAAGTTAATCCTTCAGGGGTGGTGCTGACACTTGCGTGCTGCGGCGGCAGGGCATGGCCGCGGCTCAGCAGGACTTTGTCGTAGCGAATAAAGGGCACATCATCTTCAAATGCTATAGCATGGGTTCGGTTATAGGCCGTCGCCAGGTTATGGTAGTTACGAATGGTACCAGTTGCTTCGTTTTTGAAACCGACCCTAATGAAAGGCTTAATTTTCGAAAAGAAGTTCATCAGCAAACGCATGCTGTCATGCTGTGCGAAAACCTTTTTTGATTTGAATTTCTTTTTGTCGCCAATGCCTCGTACGACATCCTGCCCGTTCAGGCGGTAGAAAATGGCTTTAGAAATCTTGCCGACTGCAGTGCCGGTGACGGAATTGAATCTTCCCATATTGATAAGCGTTATTTAGTGTAACTCCAAGATATTAATGTTTATGTAAAATGTGAAAGATAAATTGAAAATTATTAAACTTTAAAGCGGTGTTTTTAGGGTGTCTATGCGGCGTTGATCCGGTGTTTAGCCGGATCAACGCCGCATAGACACCGCATTGAGGGCGGATCAATGCCGGAATGATAGCGAAGCTGTTCCCCAGCAGGAGCGCTACTCTCGGTCGCCTGAATGCCGTTTAACTGAGCCCAATTCTTTTAGCGCTCATATAATATTCTGGACGTTAGAACATCTGTTAACCAGATAGCGCTTATATTTGGCCTAAATGATACAACCAATAGCGCTATTATCAAACGCGACGAGGATCGCTGTAATCGGACTGGGTTATGTGGGCTTGCCACTTGCTTCGGCATTTGCCGCCAAATTCGCGATAACTGGCTTTGATATTGATCCCTTACGTATTGCAAACCTCAAATCAGGTTTAGATCAAACCTTACAGGTGGATGAATCCACTTTAAAAAGCGTCATTGTACAAAGTGCAACTGCACAGGGTTTGTACTTCTCCAGCGATATGGATGATTTACGCGCTTGCCAGATCTATATTATTACGGTGCCCACCCCTGCAGATAAACACAATCGCCCTGATCTTTCTTTTTTATTCAAAGCAAGTGAGACCGTTGCGAGCGTTTTGAAGCCCGGAGATCTGGTTATTTATGAATCAACCGTCTATCCGGGTGTCACTGAAGAAGAATGTGTTCCAATTCTTAAAAAAGGGAGCAGTCTGAAATATAATGAAGATTTCTTTGTGGGCTATTCGCCGGAGCGGATTAATCCTGGGGATAAAGTCAGGACCGTAACCAATATTCTGAAGGTTACTTCCGGTTCAACGCCGGAAGTTGCAGATTACGTCGATGACTTGTACCGCAGGATCGTTACCGCCGGGACGCATAAAGCCAGCAGTATAAAAGTTGCGGAAGCCGCGAAAGTCATTGAGAATTCGCAACGGGATATCAACATTGCGTTTGTAAATGAACTGAGCAAAATCTTCAATAGGATGGGCATTGATACGCATGACGTACTGGAAGCGGCCGGCACCAAATGGAACTTCCTTAAATTTAACCCCGGCCTGGTTGGCGGGCACTGTATTGGTGTCGATCCATACTATCTTGCGCAAAAAGCGCAGGAACTGGGCTATCATCCGGAAATCATTCTTGCCGGACGTCGCCTCAACGATACGATGAGCAGTTATATCGCAGGGGAGGTTGTCAAGTTGATGATCAAAAATGATATTCCGGTTAAAGGAGCAAAGATCTTAGTGCTTGGTTTCACCTTTAAAGAGAATTGCCCGGATGTACGAAATACGAAGGTCATCGATATTATAAAAGAATTAGAATCTTACAATACAAACATTACAGTTTATGATCCCTGGGCTAAGCCAGCAGAAGTAATGGAGGCATATGGTGTTTCATCGCACAATGCATTTAAGGAGATTGCTGTTGCTAAGTACGACACCATCATTCTGGCGGTAGGACACGAAGCATTCAGATCCCTGATTCTGGAAGATCTGAAAAGCAATAAGTGTATGGTCTATGACGTAAAAGGTTTTTTAGACCGGAATCAGGTAGACTATAGGCTTTGAACCTTCCTAATGCTTCGAGTAAAACTTGTTGCCGCATTTGTAGCATACATAATGTCTTACAGCCAGCCATGGAGCGAATGCTTTCAACAGGGGACCTCTTGGTATCCGTTCTGTTTCCGGATTTTTGCATTTTGGGCAATTGTGTGTAGCGCTCGCCATACGTGTATTTAGTTGAATAGGGTTCATAGTATAACATTAGTCAAAGTCCTTACCTATTTATGTGTTGGTTCTTAAATGCGCTTAACTATCTGATTAATAGTTTATAGTGAATTCTACGCCGGGTTTTTTTTGTTTCTTGGTATAGCGCACAATTGAGTTCAGGTTATCTTTCCCTAATTCGGGGAAATTGTACACGGGCTATCGGCGCGTGCCAAAAGTTTGATCTAAAGAGCACGTATAAATTCCTTTTAAAATACTTTACATTTGTTCTCGTCAAATTTTGAAATTACTTAAGATATGTGTGGAATAGTAGGATATATCGGCTTTCGTGAGGCCTGGCCAATTGTTATAAAAGGTCTAAAAAGATTAGAATATCGTGGTTACGACAGTGCTGGAATTGCGCTGATCGGCGAAAGCGGTTTAAATATCTACAAAAAAGCCGGAAAGGTTGTTGAACTTGAGAATTTTGCTGAAGGTAGGGATCAGGGGGGCAGTATAGGTATGGGGCATACCCGCTGGGCCACACACGGCGCGCCTTCAGACCGAAACTCCCATCCACATACGTCGAATGATGGAAGGCTCAGCATCATTCACAACGGCATAATTGAAAATTATGCAACCATTAAGGAGGAACTGGAAAAAAGGGGACATTTTTTCAACAGCGACACAGATACAGAGGTGTTGATCCATCTTATTGAAGAGATTTATAAAAATGATCACAATGATCTGTTGGAAGCTGTTAGACTCGCTTTACATGAGGTAAGTGGTGCCTATGCGATCGTCGTAATGGACAAAGCAAACCCGGACCAGCTCATCGCAGCAAGGAAGGGCAGCCCTATGGTGATTGGTGTTGGTGAGGGAGAATATTTCATTGCTTCAGATGCAACACCTATTGTGGAGTACACAAAGAATGTCATTTACCTGAAGGATAATGACATCGCTTTTCTCAAGCGTGATGAACTTTCCATCAAGCGGCTGGATAATGTGGTGCAAACACCATATATCCAGGAGCTGGAGATGAAGCTGGAGATGCTGGAGAAAGGTGGTTACGAGCACTTCATGCTGAAAGAAATTTATGAACAACCCCGTTCCATCCGCGACTGTTTGCGTGGCCGAATTTATCCAAATGAGGGAAGGGTGCAGTTGGGTGGTTTGCAGGAATATGCGGAGAAGTTCAAAAACATAGACCGCATCATAATCATTGCCTGTGGTACATCTTGGCATGCTGGTCTGGTAGGGGAATACCTGATTGAAGAATATGCAAGAATTCCGGTTGAAGTAGAATATGCTTCTGAGTTCCGGTATCGTAATCCGATCATTACAGAGAAGGACATTGTAATCGCAATCTCTCAATCTGGTGAAACGGCTGATACGATGGCTGCTATTGAAATGGCTAAAGAAAAAGGGGCCACTATTTTTGGTGTTTGCAATGTGGTTGGTGCATCAATTCCACGCATTACACATGCCGGAGCGTACACGCATGCTGGTCCGGAGATTGGCGTAGCTTCTACAAAAGCTTTTACGGCTCAGGTTACGGTACTTACGTTGATTGCTTTTTATATGGCGCAGCAAAAAGGAACGGTTAACCACTCTAAAATGGTCGAACTGCTGACAGAACTTGATCTGATTCCGGAAAAGGTACAGCAGGCACTTTTAGCGGATGCTATAATTCAGGAGATTGCTGCAAAGTTCAAAGACTCCAGGAACTGTTTGTTTTTAGGCAGGGGAAGTGGATTTCCTGTTGCTTTGGAAGGCGCCTTAAAACTGAAAGAAATTTCGTATATCCATGCGGAAGGATATCCCGCTGCGGAAATGAAACATGGACCTATAGCTTTAATTGATGAAGAAATGCCGGTTGTGGTTATTGCAACTAAAAATTCATCTTATGAGAAGGTGATTAGTAACATCCAGGAAGTAAAAGCGAGGAAGGGGATTGTCTTGGCCATCGTGACCGAAGGGGATCAGACGGTAAAAGCCATGGCAGATTATATTATTGAAATTCCGGATGCAAGTGAGGCTTTTCTTCCCCTGCTTGCGACTATTCCTTTGCAGTTGCTATCATACCATATTGCTGTTTTAAGAGGTTGTAATGTGGATCAGCCAAGGAATTTGGCCAAATCGGTAACTGTGGAATAAACTATTGCTTTAATTTTGCTACTTGGCCGTGTAGTAGTTGCTAAGCCCGATTATTGGGTGTCTAGGAACATCATACTTTTGAGATAAACATCCCAATGCGTTGTAATGAGCATCCATTGGTAATCGCTAGCCTATGAGGGGGTGAAGAAATACCTTAATAGATGGAAATAGATGATTAAAAGTCGGAATGGCAAGAGAAAAAAGCTGAGGGAGTGTAACGCAAACTGTGTCATTTAAATTAACGCCTCTCAGAAGCCTCTGTTTTCCTGAAGAATTCTGTCACCAAATCTCGATAAAACAAACATTAAACACTTAGTCTATAACAAGTTAAGAAGCTGATTTCTTCTGGTATTACTTTCAACCTATTTATTTTGTTTTGCAGACTTCTGATTTTGCCTACCTTGATTTTATGCTGATATAATGTTTGGTCTATTGTCCTATAAGCTTCCTTCTCGGTAAGCATCTTATATATGATTACTACTATTTTTCTGGCTGTGGCTGTAATGGCAGAAACCCTACCAATCTTTATTGCTATCCGCTTAAAGAACTGGTTAAGGCTGCCATCCTTTTTATTGCCTACGCATTGGCCGCGTGCCTGAGCGCATCAGCTAATTTATTTTTACCTTTTTGGGTTCGTCCGGCGAACACCTTACCTCCGGTTTTCTTATTGTTTGGAGAAAAATGAAGCCAACTCGCAAAATGTTTTGCAGTAGGAAACGCACTCATATCTGTACCTACTTCAGAAAGTAACGCTAACTATTTCAGAAAAGATCTACACCTGCACTGAGCTGATAACTTAATTAAACTATATCGATTTTAATTTCGTTCTTCTGGTACGCTCTTCTTTTACGCCATGGTTTATTTAGCCTTGCCTCTCTATTCGGCTTTTCATTTTCTTGGATCTGTTTATCAAGCAGTTGCCCGATCTCCTGATCACATTCCTGAATCTTTTGTTGGAGATACAGGTAACCCTTGTAACTCTGTTTAAGCTCAAATAAATATTTCTCCCGCCTATCCCTGGTTAAAGCCAAAGCGATTTCCTCTTTACTCTTATTACCCCGGCCACTTGTTACAGAGGGCAGTTTTTGAGGATCTCTTTCTCCTATTAGAATTGCTTCAATAATCACGGTCCCAGATGTACCAACGATGTCAGCTAAGGCAGAATCTAGAGGGATATTGGTCATATGTTAGGCTTTCTGCATCTTATTGATATAGCCTGAGGCATCGGCGACCAGAGAACTTGGATGACGACAGTACTGCCGCAATGTCTCTGTAAATAGATCTGGAATTAAACTGCCCCCAAGCATACCTAAACTATGTAGTTTCTGTATCCATTGACAATCCATCATGTCAGTCTTTTTACCTTTCACATCTTTAGTATACTTGCCATTTACCAAAAGTGGATTTAATTCATTGGCTTGCAGTAATACCAGCAAAGGCCTGAAATACCTACCTGTATTTTGCAAAGCCACTGTTTTAACCTAATTACTTATTAACCAGTCAAACAATTCCTGCAAATCATTCGTGTAACAACCAAATTTACGAACACCACCTTCAGCCTGATTAATGCAAACAAAGTCGTATTTACTGCCAACGTCAATGCTGCTGCACCGGGATTTACGACAGCCATTTTTTCGTAGTCATCGATTTTTTTCATAACTTTTCCATTTTTAAAAAAGATCTCAACAGGTGGAGCTTTTATCTTTCTATACGGGATTTAATTTCACCATTTGTTGTTGCAGGCGCTCCTATGATAAGGAACTTCTCCTACCCAACCAGATTGATATTCGAACTTCATTGTATCATTTGTGGAAGGCGGTCTTTGATGAGTTCTGATTACCTAATTTAAGTTATTCTGCCTTTGTTAAAGGGCTTCCCCTTTTCATCATTAATATAAAGTTGATAAAATACCAGATCGCACGCGCTTCGACCACACCATTTACTCTGACCTTAAAAAACATACAATCCAGGAACACAAAGGGATAAACCGCTTCTAGCGGACGATTGCGCCATTCCTGCACAGCTGGAAGCACACTGTTGGTAATTCGTGAGATCTCAGAAGCAGAAATATCCATGCCATATATATCCTGGATATAGTCACGCATTGCACGCGTACTCATGCCCATGGCATACATCGATAGGATATTGCCTTACAGTTTCTCTGTAATAATCAGTTGCCGTTTGGGAACAACTTTAAGCTCAAAAGTACTGAGCCGATCACGCCCGGTTTCTAGTTCGAACTCGCCGGAACCTGAACTGCGTACTGTCTTCTTACTTTTGCCGTTCTTACGATTGGGCTGACCAGCTAGTTTACTTCCAGAAAAATAATGCACTAGTTCTCCGGTCATCATAGATTCCAAAAAGTGTTTCATCATTGGAGCTAGTACCCCATCCGTGCCAGTCATTTTTTTGCCGGCATATAAGCCAGCTATAGCTTCCCTTTTGAAGCTTTCGAAATCAAAATCTTCTTGTGTTACCATATTCATGTCGATAGTTTAACGATACAACATTGAGACAGTTCACGAAAAACCCTCCAAATGTCAGCGAGAAAGCGATAGCCTTAGACCTTACATTAATTTTTCACTCACAAGGAATTCATTAATTATACTACAGGTTAATATCCCCTCCATGTATGCCTTGGTATTTTCGCATCGGTGCAATGCACATTGACCTGGGGTATTGTATGCGGATACAATCTTGCATCAGTAATGATGTACTTACAGTTGAGCAGGACTTTCGCAATTGTTCGAAATAGCGAATTCATTTTTATCTTCTTGAATAGTATGCCTTTTAAGATTCGGTAGATACTTCAATACGTTGGGCTGAGGTTAAATTTGTGCTACTTTCCGCTTAGATTCTTGAATAGAATTTTCTTTGGCATCTGCGGCAAACATAATGCTTGATTGCTAGCCAAGGTACAAACATCTTAAGGAGGAAATTGCGTTCAATCCTATCAAATTCATTGTTTTTGCAACTTGGACAAGTTTTAATGACCTTAGTTGATTGAACATCGGAGCTCACTCTATTTTTTTGTTTCAGGTGCATTTTAAATTATTATAGTAGGTGTGTAATCATTCTGGTAGATCATGTATAATAATGTGAATGGGTGTAAAGTTACGCCTATTTTAATGTTTTAGTTTAATAAAAAAGGACAAAAAATCTGTAATGATGATCACGTAGTGCTCATAAGAATAGACGTATTTGATTACCACAGAGAAAAAGGTGTTATATAATACTCCCCTAAATCCGGACCATTTGTTTAGTTGAAAAATCCTTAACTTAACTACAGAGATGAGCAAGTAAACCCGGGGTAAATTCACGTCTGCATTTAAAGCCAAAGTGGCTTTGGAAGCCATTAAGAATCAGGAAACTTTAGCCGTATTAGGCAAGAAGTTCGATGTCAGTCCAATCGTTATTTCCAAGTGGAAGTTGGAGCTTTTAGATAAGCTGCCTGGTATTTTTGATCGTACAGGATCTGCCTCTGATGAGAGTGAAACAGTCGATACGGAAAAGCTTTACGCGCAGATCGGGGGAGCTGAAAGTGGAGAATGACTATTTAATAAAAGTCTCAGCCAAAATGGGGTAATGAGGCAGCATACGGAATATATCCGTCCCGGCTTGCGGCATTCATCTGTCCGCAGGCAATGTGATCTACTCACAGTCAGCAGAAGTAGTTTGTACTACCGCCCCGTAGAAGAAAAGCTAGATAATGTAAAGATGATGACCCTGATGGACAAGCATCTGATCAGGCATCCTACCGAGGGTGTAGTCTGTATGGTTTATTATTTGAAAGAACGTGGGTATCCCTTTGGCTCCAAACGGATCCGGAGGTTGTTTAAGCTCATGGGCAGGGAGACCATTTATCACCGAAAAAATCTGACCAAAGCAGGGTTACGTGAGTTCATCAAGCTGTATCTTCTTCGAGGACTGCAGATCACACATGCCAATCAGGTATGGTGTACTGATATCACCTACATTCCTATGGTAAGAGGCTTTATGTATCTGACGGCCATTATAGATGTGTATAGCCGAAAAATCATAGGTTGGAGAATAAGCTGGTAGTCTTGAAGCGAGATGGTGCAAACAGGTACTGGAAGGTGCGATTAAAAGACATGAAAAACCCGGCATTGTAAACTCCGACCTAGGATCGCAGTACCCCGGTGCGGGTATGGACCCAGTTCTTGGATAAACAGCAGATCTTGATATCTATGGACGGCAAAGGAAGAGCAACAGATAACATCTGGATCGAACGGTTCTGGAAGTCCATCAAGTACGATTACATTTACCTAAACCCCTGCAATAACGGGACAGATCTGCTGGAAAGGGTAGCCGAGTAAATCAATTACTATCACACCAAAACCCACCATACCACAAAACAATCACCCAACAACCGGTACAAAGAATCTGTGACGGGAGTGTAACGCAAACTGTTTCATTTAAATTAACGCCTCTCAGAAGCCTCTGTTTTCCTTAAGTGTTCTGTCACCAAATTTTCTATATAACAAACATTAAACACTTAGTCTCTAAAAAGTTAAGAAGCTGATTTCTTCTGGTATTACTTTCAACCTATTTATTTTGTTTTGCAGACTTCTGATTTGGCCTGCCCTGATTTTATGCTGATATAATGTTTGGTCTATTGGTCTATAAGCTTCCTTCTTAGTAAGCATATTATATATGATTACCGCTATTTTTCTGGCTGTAGCTGTAATGGCAGAAACCCTACCTTTCTTTATTGCTATCCGCTTAAAGAATTGGTTAAGGCTGCCATCTTTTTTATTGCCTATCGCATTGGCCGCGTGCCTGAGCGCATCAGCTAATTTATTTTTACCTTTTTGGGTTCGTCTGGCGAACACCTTACCTCCGGTTTTCTTATTATTTGGAGAAAGATGAAGCCAACTCGCAAAATGTTTTGCAGTAGGAAACGCACTCATATCTGTACCTACTTCAGAAAGCAACGCTAACAGAGTTCCATTTCCGATCCCTTCTATTTCAGAAAGATCTACACCTGCACTGAGCTGATAGCTTAATGTAACTATATAAATTTTAATTTCGTTCTTCTGGTACGCTCTTCTTTTACGCCCATGGTATATTAGCCTTGCCTCTCCATTCGGCTTTTCATTTTCTTCGATCTTTTTATCAAGCAGTTGCCCGATCTCCTGATCACATTCCTGAATCTTTTGTTGGAGATACAGGTAAAGCTCGTAACTCTGTTTGAGCTCAAATAAATATTCCTCCCGCCAATCCCCGGTTAAAGCCAAAGCGATTTCCTCTTTACTCTTTTTAACCCGGCCACTTGTTAGAGAGGCCAGTTTTTGAGGATCTCTTTCTCCTTTTAGAATTGCTTCAATAATCACGGTCCCAGATGTACCAACGATATCAGCTAAGGCAGAATCTAGACGGATATTAGTCATACGTAAGGCTTTCTGCATCTTATTGATATAACCTGAGGCATCGGCGACCAGAGAACTTCGATGACGACAGTACTGCCGCAATGTCTCTGTAAATAGATCTGGAATAAAACTGCCCTCAAGCATACCTAAACTATGTAGTTTCTGTATCCATTGACAATCCATCATGTCAGTCTTTTTGCCTTTCACATTTTTAGTATACTTGCCATTTACCAAAAGTGGATTTAATCCATTGGCTTGAAGTAATACCAGCAAAGGCCTGAAATAACTACCTGTACTTTCCAAAGCCACTGTTTTAACCTGATTATTTATTAACCAGTCACACAATTCCTGCAAATCATTCGTGTAACAACCAAATTCACGAACACCACCTTCAGCCTGATTAATGCAAACAAAGTGAGATCTGCTGCCAACGTCAATTCCTGCTGCACCGGGATTTACGACAGCCATTTTTTCGTAATCATCGATTTTTTTCATAACTGTTCCATTTTTAAAACAGATCTCAACAGGTGGAGCTTTTAACTTTTATCTTTCTATACGGGATTTAATTTCACCATTTATTGTTGCAGGCGCTCCTATGACAAGGAACTTCTCCTACCCAACCAGATTAATATTCGAACTTCTTTGTATCATTTTTGGAAGGCGGTCTTTGATGAGTTCTGATTACCTAATTTAACTGTTATTCTGCCTTTGTTAAAGGGCTTTCCCCTTTTCATCATTAATATATAACCCGGAGAATGCCAGTCCCCAATTATGAATTGGCATTGTCCATTTTTTACTGATGTTTTTAATGACCAGATACATGAGCTTCATCAGCGCCTGTTCGGACGAAAACGCACCTTTGGTCTTTGTTATTTTACGGATTTGCCGGTGGACACCCTCAATCGGATTGGTGGTGTAAATAATCTTGCGGATCCCTGCGTCGTATTCAAAGATTGCAGAAAGGTTCACCCAGTTATCCAACCAGGATTTGCAACTCAGCGGATATTTCTTACCCCATTTTTCTTCAAACTCCAGCAACCTTTCATAACCCTGCTGCTCATTATTTGCCCGGTAGATAGGCTTCATGTCGGCCATCACCGCTTTTTTATCTTTCTCAGGAACATAACGCATGGAAGAGCGGATCTGGTGAACAATGCAAAGCTGCACCCTGGTCTTTGGAAAGATAGCTTCAACTGCTTAAGGGAAGCCTTTAAGCCCATCAATGCAAGCGATTAGAATATCTTCGACGCCTCGGGTTTTTAGATCAGTTAACACCGAAAGCCAGAATTTTGCGCCTTTATTTTCAGCTGTATACAGCCCTAAAACATCTTTTTTGCCTTCAATGTCTACGCCCAGGATATTGTAGATCGCACGCGTTTCAACTTCGCCATTTACCCTGACCTTGAAAAACATACAATTCAGGAATACAAAGGGGTAAACCGCTTCTAACGGACGATTGCGCCATTCCTGCACCGCTGGAAGCACACTGTCGGGAATTCGGGAGATCTCAGCTGCAGAAATATCCATGGCGTACATTTCCTGGATATAATCACGCATAGCACGCGTGCTTATGCCCATGGCATATACGGAGAGGATATTGCCTTCCAGTTCTTCTGTAATGATCAGTTGGCGTTTGGGAACAACCTTAGGCTCAAAAGTACTGAGCCGATCACGGCCGGTTTTCAGTTCAAACTCCCCGGAACTTAAGCTACGCACTGTCTTTTTACTTTTGCCGTTTTTGCGATTGGGCTGACCATCTAGTTTACTCTCTGAGATGTGATGCTCAAGCTCGCCTTTTATCATCGATTCCAGAAAGTGTTTCATCATCGGGACTAATACCCCATCTGTGCCAGTCATTTTCTTGCCGGCATATAAGCCAGCTATAGCTTCCTTTTTGAAGCTTTCGAAATCAAAATCTTCTTGTGTTGCCATGTTCATGTCGATAGTTTAAAGTTACACTATTGACACTGTTCATGAAACACCCTTTCTGTGACCCAAAAAGCCACATAAAACATGAATATCAATACTCAAATATTAACTTAACTTAAAAGACTTTTGGTCTCGAAAATGGGGAGTGTTATAATATAGGCATATTGCTACACTACGTTCATGTTACTGACACAGTTTGTTAAATGCTCTCATAATTAGTCTAAAAACTGTTATATAAGGCTGTAGGTTTAATCTCTAGTTGTCATTACTTTCTGACAAGTATGTTTAAATTCCTAAAAAGTTCTATTTCTAAGCGTATATTTGTAATCATGTCCCTGTATATGAAAAGATTTTTAGTCAATTTACTTCGTTTCTCTAAGCTACTAAGGTTTAACTTTAACCTTATAATTGATCTAGATGACAAGTAGTAAAGGGTTATTTAAGAGCATTGCTTCGCTTGGTGTCGTTCAGATCGCCAATTATGTTTTACCACTAATATCTATTCCAATCATATCTCGCATAATCGGTCCGGAAAAACTAGGTGTGATTAACTATGCGGTTGCTTTCATTGCCTACTTCAATATTCTAATTGGTTTTGGATTTGACCTAACAGCAACTCGAAGATTATCAAAAGAGCCTAAGAACATTCGTTTAAGAATAACAATTTTCAATGAGGTCCTTTGGTCTCAATTTCTTTTGCTAGTGGTTTCTTTAGTAGCGTACGTGATTTGTATTTACTTCCTTCCCCCTCTTGCAAAAGATAAAGAGGTTGCTGCGTATACATTCCTCATCTGCATCGGAACTTTCTTTTCTCAGAATTGGTTGTTTCAGGCTATGCATGATCTTCCTAAGATTGCCTGGATCAATTTCCTATTTAAGGTATTATTTACAATTATGATAATTATGAATATCAAAGAGGAGGATGATTATGTTCTACATCCTTTATTTACCGGTATGATGCATATTAGTATTTCGCTTTTTTGTTTTATTTGGGCATTCTATAGATACGAACTAAAATTCATAGCTGTAAAGATCAAAGATGTTTTTAGAATATTGCATCAGGAGAAGGTTGTTTTTTTTTCTTTACTTGCTATAAATCTTTATACAACGACAAATACAGTTATGTTAGGTCTGCTTGAAACCCCTACGCAAGTAGGGTTTTATACTGCATCCCAAAGATTGATGTCAGTAGTAATAGGCGTTATCAATATGCCATTGTCACAGGCATTTTATCCATTTATTGGGCTAGCATTTGTCAAAAGCATCGAACATGGAATTGAAACTATACAGAAGATTTTGCCTGTTGTAATTATATTTACTTTGTTAACAGCAATTATCATTTTTTTTATGGGACCTTCAGTAGTTGTATGGTTTTACGGTGCGAAATTTACTTCAGCGATACCTGTGATAAAGATCCTAGCTATCGTGCCAATGATTGTTGCCCTAAGTAATATGTTTGGTATGCAAATTATGTTAAACTTGAAGTTAGATAGATTATATTTTATGATTTCAGCAGGTGGGTCAGTGTTTGGTCTAGCATTGAATTACGTGATGATTACTAATTTTGGATTTATTGGGACTGCTTGGAACTGGTTGTTGGTCGAATCTTATATTGCTGTTGTGATGTATATCGCTCTAAGAATTAGAGGAATAGATCCAATAGATTTCCGTAGATTTTCAGTGCCATCTATGTTAGAACTGTTAGGAACCCTAAGAAGAAAATGAATTTTAAAAGATGTCAACCAACAATTAGGTTTTCAGATCTCTTTAATTTTGTAGATAGATGGTTCGAAATCGTTCCAAATCTTATGTATAGACTTTTATAAACATATGCTGATACTGTATTTAATGAATTCAGTTTGAAAATACTTACTGAAAAATCTATAACTCGGATTTAAATAGAAGGCATTATCATTTTAAATTTGGCATACCTTTTTAGTTTGATAGCCAGGTAGAATGGTTCATCAATAATCTGCGTGTCTGAAGTCAGTTAACTCTTTTGTTCATATTATAATCCTTAATTTTAGAACTAGGATTTATAGATAAAGCATTTTGATGTTGCATACTAGCTATACACTATTGTTTTCTAGTATATAGCACAGTAATTATTAGTGAGAATTAAATAAGTCTATAAGTGGCATAAACTGTCACATCAAAGAATAACTGAAAAATCAATCAATAAACAACTTTAAATTGGATAACGTTTGAAAATACATATTGTAATTGTGACCTTTAATGGAATGAAGTGGCTACCGTTTGCCTTGGGGAGCATTTTGAAGTCGGAGTACATACCTGAAGTCATAATCATTGATAATAATTCTTCGGATGGTACTAAGGAATTTATACGTGAAGAATTTTCAACTTTTCAGTTGGTATCTCTTGAAAGTAATTTAGGCTTTGGAAAGGCGAATAATTTAGGTATTGAGATGGCGTTATGTCAAGGTACTGATGCAGTGTTCTTATTGAATCAAGATGCTTACATCCAGAGCGATACTTTGGGGCAGCTAGTTGCGTTAAGCATAGCCATTGAAGGTGTTGGCATTTTAAGTCCAATACAGTTAAATGGAGATGGAACCCAGATAGATGTAGGATTTAAGAACTATCTAAATCAAAGCAGACCTTTAAACGACTTGTATCTTAACAACGAAAAGGTTCATGCATCAGAGGTGGGTTTTGTCAATGCTGCTGCCTGGTTTTTACCTAAAGAGACTCTATTGGTTGTTGGTGGCTTTGATCCGCAATTTCCACACTATGGCGAAGATTTTGATTATTGTAACAGAGTTAAGTATCATGGTCTTAAGATTATTGTCGCTGACGATATAGTTGTTTGCCATGATAGACAGCAGATTTTGTCTTCAGATGTTGATAAGCTTAGCGCAAAGTTTGAAAATGGAATTTATGTTAACCTTCTTGCACTAGTAAAAAAACCAGGAGACTTGAAATTTTTAAGCTTTATAAAAGTTTTTTTATATGCTATGTTACAATTTAGCAAGGAGGTAATCTTTCTTAATTTTAAAGTAGGATTATTATATATCTCTACTTTGTTAAAAATCATCGGTTCATTTCAACTCATCAGTCAATCGAAGAGAAGTACAAGATTAAGGCAATCCACATTTCTGAAAATTGAGTTAGTAGAATGTTAAAGATTATTTATGTTGTTCATGAGAAAGGGGCAAATAGGCACTACGATGGTCTGGCGGAGTACTGCCGCAATAGAAACATTGCCCTGCAATTTTACGAATTTAGTCCTTTGTGGCAGATTTTATCAGCATTAAAGAATCGAAACTTCAACAGGTTCGTTAAGGCGTTCCGGAACATTCTTTTTCTATTCAAAACAGTATTTTTCAAAAATCAAATTTTAATCGTTGGTATCGCGCCTTTAGACTGGAGAATTATTTTCTTCAATTTCCTGTCTAATCGAAATAATGTGTTTTTACATACTTCTTGGCCATACTGGGATGGTGACAACTACCCTCATAGATATCTTGCTTTTTCTGAGTCCTTTACAAAGAGTGTGATAGAACAATGGAGATTATTCTTCGAGGTAAAATCAAGAGGTGTTTTTTGTGTTTCAAAAACTGCTTCAAACCAGATCAAAAAAAATTATGTTATCCAAAATGAGATCTCAATAATCAATCATTCCATTGATCCGAAAGTGTTTTATCCTGCAGAACTTGAAGTACACAAGCCTTTAAACTTTTTATTCATTGGTCGTTTAGAAAAGTCAAAAGGTATCGAAATCTTTTTGGAACTCGCTGCGAGGTTTCCAGCTTTTAATTTTAACATCATCGGTGCTGGCAAACTTATAGACTCTGTTATAGAAGCATGTTCTACAATGAACAATTTAGCATATTTAGGGCAGTTAGAAAACTTTCGGGTCGCTGATATTCTTAGAAGCAGCGACTTCCTGATATTGCCATCAGTCAGGTTAGCTAATATAGCTTGGGAGGAATTATTTGGGATATCTATAATTGAAGCAATGGCTTGTGGAGTGATACCAATCACATCAGACCATGTTGGACCTTCTGAAATTATTAAGAATCATCTTGATGGCTTTATATGTTCAGATGGGAACTTACAAGCAGAATTATTTAAGCTTTTAAAGGAGTTGTTGGAAGTTAATGATGAAACCCTTCTGACACTTAAGCAGAATGCAATTAGATCGGCTAGTAGATATCAGGTCCATGTGATCTCATCTAAGTGGGGTCTTATTCTTGATCAATACATACATTCAAATTAATACTAAACAAATAACTTTCGACGGCAAATGGACGACTTAGTAGTGATCATTATCTTAAACTGGAACGGTGCTGATGTAACGAATGAATGTATTGATTCGCTATTGAAACTTTCATACCGAAATTACAAGATTATTATTGTAGACAATGGTTCAGTTGATAACTCTTTGAACAGCATTGCGTTAAAATCACCAAACATAGATGTTTTACCCCTTATTCACAATCAAGGGTTTACAGGTGGTAATATAGCGGGACTTAGGTACGCTTCCAATAAATACAACTCAAAGTTTGTTTTAATGTTAAACAATGATACCATAGTAGAACCAGACTTTTTAACTATGATGATGGCTACTATAGTTAACGTGCCAGAATGTTATGCAGTTGTTCCTAAGATCTACTACTATGACGACCCGAGTTTAATTTGGTTTGCTGGTGGAAGAGTGTCAAGGATAAGTGGAGTAGTGACACATTATGGATTGAATAGAAGAGATTCCCCTAAATATTCGATTCCTTGTGAAACAAAATTTATGAATGGTTGCTGTGCATTAATATCTATTGATGCTATTAATCAACTCGGCTTTTTAGATAATCAATTCTTCGCTAACTCTGAGGACGCAGATTATAGTCTAAGGATCTTAGACTCAAATCATAAGATTTATTATGAACCAAAGGCGATCATTTTCCATAAAGTGAGTCATTCATTCAAATCTAACAAAGGTAAGTGGTTAGCGTTTTATTTAGCTGCGAGAGGAATAGTCTTGTTGCAACGAAAACACCTCTCCGGTCTTTCTTTAATTTTGTTTTATTTTGTTTTCTCTCTTAGGTGGGTCGCATATTTGACTTTGAAGTTGCTACTTGTTTTGGATTTCAAGTCCATAAAGGCAATATATAATGGGGCTTATGATGGTTTGAAGGGTCGACTTCGGTTTGTAGGTCAATCTTAGTGATAGTTTCTAAATTTCAATTGTGAAGAAAGTTAAGATTTTGGTTGATGCCCACGTTTTTGATTATTCGTATCAAGGAACAACCACTTATATAAGTGGCCTATATAATTCATTAGTAAAATACAACGATTTGGAAATAACGATATGCGCACACGACATAGAAGGTGTTCAAAGATTCTTTTCTAATCCGGCTTTCAAGTTTATCAAATTAAACTCAAAATCTAAAGTGTACAGGTTAGCGTTTGAATTGCCAAGGATCATTAAGGAAGGTGGATATAATTACGCTCACTTTCAGTATATAGTTCCATTTGTTAAATCTTGTATGTATATCAATACCATTCATGATGTATTGTTTTTAGAGTACCCTCAATATTTCTCTCTAACTTACAGATTAATAAATGGGACCTTATTTCGGATTTCTGCCGCCAAGAGCGATATCCTACTAACGGTATCAAATTATTCCAAAGAACATATCAGCCAAAAGTTCCACATCCCACTTGATGAGTTGCTAGTTACGCCAAACGGTGTGTCAGTGAACACCTCAGGCGTGCATAACACAACCACACTTAAAACAAAGAATATACTCTATGTGAGTAGATATGAATACCGTAAAAATCACATAGATCTTTTAAATGCCTTTTTAGCCTTAAAATTGTATCAACAAGGATATAAGCTCACCTTCGTGGGCTCAAAAAATGCACCCATTGAGCAGGCGGCGTTCAATAAACTACAGCAGCAGATTCCGGAACACCTGAGTAGCCACATCATTTTTTTAGAAAATCTAACCTTTGACGAACTTAATACTTTGTACATCAAGGCAGAGTATTTTGTATATCCATCACTTGCTGAAGGCTTTGGGATTCCTCCTATTGAAGCTGCAATTTATAACTGCAAAGTTCTATGCTCAAGCACAACGGCTATGGCGGATTACACTTTTTTTAAGCATCGCTTTGACCCAAATATCAAAGGGGAACTGGAGAATAAATTACGTGAGATCATGAAAGATAACGAATATCCATTTGAGCAGATTAGAGAGAAAGTTTTAGCCATCTATAGCTGGGATAACATCAGCGGAATACTATATAAAAGGTTAAGTAAGGGTTAGATTCACCTTTTCTTAAAACTTATTGATAATGTGCCGTATGCTCTTGAAGGGAGAGTGCGTTCAGATCATTAGTAATATTAACACCCTACAAGTCGGTCAAAGTTCAATTCCTAAACACAAACAGAACATTTCCGTTGACAGGGGTGGGAAGAGGGAGCGATAAAAAACTTTTTATGGCAGTGAGCTAAGGTTTTATATGTTAACTTTGACATTTAGAATAAACACGAGCAAATTACAATCTATGACTCTCAATCTCCCAATTCCAAAGTTTTTTTTCATAATATTTTGTCTTTGTACGTCGCTTTGTGCTTGTACCAGTACCAAGAATGTACCATATTTTCAGGATGTACTTGATTCTGGGATTGTAAATCTACCAGTGAAAGCTCTTTTCCAAGAGCCTACAATTAAGCCGGATGATATCTTATCAATATCAATTTACACTATTGACCCTAATACTTCCATGGTCGTAAATCAGCTTAGTACTCAATCTGCGCCGACAGCCATCGCTATGAGTTCTATAGCTGCGAGTCCTACTCCGACAGGATTTTTAGTAGATAAGAATGGCGAAATACAAATTTCCGTGGTTGGTAGAGTAAGACTTCTAGGCCTTACTACTTTTCAAGCAAGAGATTTAATACAAGACATTGCTGCAAAAAGTTACAATAATCCAACGGTTCAGGTTAGGTATTCGAATTTCAAGATAACAGTTTTAGGGGAAGTTACTCGACCGGCTACTTACACTGTACCGAATGAAAAGCTCTCTATTTTAGATGCTCTGGGCTTAGCTGGTGATTTAACCATTTATGGGAGGCGTGAGAATGTCCTACTAATTCGAGAGAACGACAATAAAGAAAGGTCATTAGTAAGATTAGATTTAAACTCTACTAAACTTTTTGAGAGTCCATATTTCTACTTGCGACAAAATGATGTAATTTATGTTGAGCCTAATAAAGGAAAGGCAGCGTCGTTAAATGTTGCACGTACTCAGACGATAGCTTTGATCGGTACAGCCTTAACAGTATTAATTACTCTAATTTCCCGCCTTTAATAAAAAACTAAATGCATAAAATAAATGAAATTGGAAATGGGTTAGATGTGCATGATCAATCCAGTATAGACTACCGTCAACTTTTTCACAAATACCTTCCCGTTTGGCCGTGGTTTTTAACTTCTATAGTATTCTGCTTAGCTATTGGGTTTATTTATAGTAGATATGCTACCCCGATGTACAGAATATCCGCTCGAATACTAGTAAATGATAAAGAAAAAGGAGGCGGTATGGCTGCTGCCAACGAGATGTTAACCGACCTAGGCGGATTGCTTGGTACAAAAAGTTCTGTTGATAATGAGGTTGAAATTCTGCAAACGCGATACTTGGTGGATAAAGTTGTACAAGACCTACAGCTTAATGTAACATACTATTTGCAAAGAGAGTTCGGTTTTGATCAGGAGCTTCACAAGGCTCCTTTCATGGTCAGAATGAACAAAATTGAAAACTCTATCGACAACATTGAATTAGAGATTTCTCAACGGGGTACGAACAAAGTTCATGTACAATCGGACGAGATTGATACAGTCGTTAATCTTAGAAAACCGATTCATCTTAAAAATCTCGGTGAGTTTGAATTTGAGATTCTAGACCATAATGTCATGGCTGACGAGCAATTCAAGGTGATAGTTCAATCATTTAGAAGCAAGGTCTCCAATTTACGTGACAATTTAACGGTAGGTATAGCAAACAAGCAAATAACCATCATAGACTTAAATTTAAATTATCCAGTTCCTGAAAAAGGTGAGGAGATACTGAGAACGTTAATATATAACTACGTACAGGAGAACTTGCGTGATAAGAACGAAGTGGCAGATAGTACAATTGCCTTTATAAATAGACGCCTCTTGATCATAGGGTCAGAGTTAGGACAAGCCGAAGGACAAATTCAAGGTTTTAAGGAAGCTAACAAATTGGCTGATATGTCTGAACAAGCTAAACTTCTCGTAACATCGACCGGTCAATATGTAAATGATCTAGCCAAAGTGGAGACCCAAATTTCTATTGTAAATAGCTTATTGGAGTCGTTAAGGAGTACTGAAGGTGCCCATCGAGTTATACCTAGTGCAATCGTTACACCTGATCTAGTATTTACTTCAGCAATAGAGAAATATAACTCGCTAGTATTAGAACGAGGAAGAAAGCTTATTGGGTTATCAGAAAGCAATCCGATAATAGGTAATTTAGATAAAGAAATCGTAAACGCTCGTATAGATATCATTTCGAACTTGGTCAGCACTTTACAGGGTTTAACAATAACTAAAAACAAGCTTTCCATGCAAGTACAAGGATCAGAGAGCAGAATTAAGAATGTACCTGAAACTGAAAAAAACTACTTGAGGCTCGCTAGGCAGCAGCAAATCAAACAAGAACTTTTTATTTTTTTGATGCAAAAAAGTGAAGAAACTGCAATTTCAAAAACAGCAAACATCGCTAATTCAAAAACAATAGATTTGCCTCAGGCAGACTTAAAGCCATTTGCTCCGAAAAAGCTTTACATATACGTTATTGCTTTTGGAATAGGATGTATCATCCCCTTAGGAATACTGTACGTGAAAGAACTTATCAATGATAAAGTTGAAAGTAAATCAGACATCATAAATATTACTCAAGTTGCTATCATTGGTGAAATTGGACGTAGCTTAGACTTAGATAATTTAGTTGTTGCTAATAAATCGAGATCTGCAGTCTCTGAACAATTTAGAGCCTTAAGGACAAACTTAGCATATTATCTTAAGAGCAACGAGGAGAAGGTAATTTTATTGACATCAAGCGTATCTGGTGAGGGAAAGTCATTTATCGCTATAAATCTTGCTTCAATTTTAGCAGCTTCTGGGAAAAAGGTGTGCTTAATGGAATTAGATTTACGCAAGCCTGGACTAAGCTCAAAATTGAACATAAATAATCCAATTGGGTTTTCAAACTATATTATAAATGATACAACGTTGGTTAATGATATCATAAAGCCTGTCGAAAATATAACAAATGTGTCTCTAATTTCCGCTGGTCCTCTTCCTCCAAATCCTGCCGAAATGTTAATAAGTGAAAAGACTAAGTTCTTGATTGACATTCTGAAAGAGCAGTTCGACTACGTTGTGATAGATGCTCCTCCGATCGGGATTATAACAGACGCTCAATTATTGTGGAACTACTCCAACCTATGTTTGTACATAGTAAGACAAGATTACACTAAAAAAGATCATTTACGGATAGTCGAAGAATTGAAGCAAAGTGGGAAGATCAATAATATGGGCATCATCGTGAATGACATTGATTCAAAGAGTGGCTATGGGTACGGTTATGGCTATGGTTACGGCTATGGATATGGGAGTTATTCTAACTAACTTTCAGTGGTGGCCTTTAGTGCATTACGTACGACATTACTTCAATGATTTATTATATGATAAGTTTCTTGGAAATTTTATTCAATAAAGAACTCAGATCGTTAGGGATCATTCTGCTAATACTTTTTTCAATAGTGCCGTTCTTTCTGTTGCAATGGTCATATTTTATTCTGCTACTGTTGTTGATGTTGATTTTTTATTTTATTTACAACAACAAAGCAGGTGTGTCACTAGTAATCTTTGGGTACAGTGTTGTTTTTCCATATTTGGGTGGGGAAGCAGGTATAGCCTTTTATATACCGCATATATGTGTATTTTGCGCAGTTTTCTATAACGAATTTGTTGTTCGTAGACATTTAAGATTCGACTTTAGTCGGTACATACAAGCGTCATTGCCATTGGTACTGATTTCTGTAATGTTTTTTTACATCAATTCCTCTTTCGATGAACTGAAAAGCATCATTTTATTTCTTTTTTCGACTGTAGGGGTGATTTATATAGTAATGTTGGACAGGATTAATCTTAGACAAATCTTTTTGGTTTTGGATTTTATCTTCATATTAACACTTGTATTTACGTTGCTGGAGATCTTTTTGAATGTTTCGCCGTATAAACTTCTTTATAGTGGTTTAACTCTAGATTTTCAATTACGTGCAAAAGGACTAATGGGCCATCCATTAGTCTTGTCAGCGTTTTTATCATTCTACCAGGTTATGCTTTTGATAAGGGGTTTTATTCTTAAAAAGTGGTCAAAAGCAAAATTCTTTATGGTGTTAGCTTTGATTATTCTTACTGCGTCAAGAACAGGAATTATCGTTTCGATAGTTACTTTTGTATTGTATTTCATATTAGCTAAGGCCTATAAGAACAAACGTTTGCTATTTTTTTTTCTAGTCTTCTTATCCGTGTCTTTGCTCACCTTACCTTGGTTGGTGAATTCTCTTCAAAATTCAGGAAACTTTTCACGATTAGTGTCTCTTACTGCTGATCAGCGACTAAGCTCCTATCCAATAGCATTAGAAATTGTTTCTAACAACCCGTTGGGTGTTGGCATCACGCAAGATGCTTGGTTTTATCAAATCAAAAACCTGCACATTTTACTGGGTAGTACAAATTATAATATAGATTTTCTTGTTTTTGATAATAGCTTTTTAACGGGCTTGGTGTCCTATGGTCTTGTAAGCATATTCTTGTTTTCTGGATTTTTTATCCCATATTTTTATACAAGTGCTATTGTGCAAAAAAGACCCTCCCTTAAGATCTATGCAAAGGCTATGTTACTAGTTCTTACTACTTGGTTCCTTCTTAATCTATCATTCGACACCATATTTTACTTTCCATGCAATGCATTTTTTTTTATCCTTGTGACCGCTGTGTTTAAAGAATTGAAAAACAATTGGAATGTAACTACGCGAATCAAAACTGCTATCAACTAAGTTTCGATCTTAACGGAGTTTATGTTGCCCTAAACTTTAAAAATTTTAACATCCAAGTACTTATTATACAATCATTGTGCATAGGTACTCTGCTTGAGTGGATGATGTTAAGGAAAACGATGGTAAAAGGGAAAACCTTGTTTATTAATGTCAAAATTCTTGGCATCTTGGGCTGCTAAATAATAATTTGGAGATTTATCTTCTCTAATTTGTATCTACGAACTGATTATTACCGTAAAGTAGCAACTATTTGTTACTTTTGACCAGTAGATATTTGTAGGTAATTATAATAAATCTTAGAAATTAATCTCTCATGAAAATTGCAATTTTAGGTACACGAGGGATTCCGAATTATTATGGCGGATTTGAACAATGTGCAGAGTTTCTCGCTTTAGGCTTAGTCAAATTAGGCCATGATGTTACTGTGTATAACTCGCATAATCACCCATATAAACAATCAAATTGGAATGGTGTTAATTTAGTGCATTGCTATGATCCGGAAGATAAACTAGGCACTGTTGGGCAATTTGTTTATGACTTAAACTGTATTCTAGATCTTCGAAAGAGAAAGGTGGATATTATTCTGCAATTAGGATATACAAGTAGCTCTGTATGGGGATGGTTGTTGCCAAAAAGTGTTGTCGTCACCACAAACATGGACGGGCTGGAGTGGAAACGCACAAAGTACTCTGGAAAAGTAAGAAGTTTTTTGCTTTGGGCAGAAAAACTGGGTGTCAAGCATAGTGATCACCTCATCTCCGACTCAAAGGGAATCCAAGACTACATAAGAGAAAAGTATGGAAAACAGTCATGTTACATACCATACGGTGCAGACGTTTTTGAAAATCCTAGGGAGGCAGTGTTAAATGAATATGGTCTTGCGAAACAACAGTATGATTTACTGGTGGCTCGCCTTGAACCTGAAAATAGCATTGAGATTATTCTCGATGGGGTCCAATTAGCAAACACAAATCGCCAGTTTTTGGTGATAGGGAAAGATGAAACAAAGTACGGCGAGTACTTGAAGAAAAAATATCGGTCATCGAGAAACATAAGATTCCTTGGCGGCATTTACGACATGGGGAAGCTCGACAGCATCAGGTATTTCTCAAACATATATTTTCATGGTCACACAGTAGGGGGCACGAACCCGTCCCTATTAGAAGCTATGGCGTCTAATAGCCTCGTGTGCGCCAACGATAATTCATTTAATAAATATATCCTAGGGATTGACGGTCTTTATTTTACTGATTCAAACGATGTAGCAAAAATGTTAGAGAAAACGGATAAAATGCAAGACATTTATCAAGCAATGTTAAAGGCCAACTTCGCTAAATTAAAAGCGACTTATAGTTGGGATACTATTGTAAGTCAATACTTAGAACATTTTAAATCAATTGTAGGTAACACAACACGATCTAAATGAACAAACAAGTTTTAATTACTGGTGATACCTGCTTTATTGGTTCACATTTAGTACGTTGATTTGTTAATAAACTTTCATGAGGCATAGCAGGACAGCGCTATGATGTAGGGGACATAATGAATAAAAGAACATTGCCCTGATCTAATAGCTTCGTAAGATCATGGATAAAAAACTAGATCGTGCTGACGGTGATTCTGCAAAACTAATTACCTTCGTTAAGGATTTTTCTGTCCATGATCCTTGCTACGCTATTGACTCCTAGAAATTACTGTGAACTGAGCCGATCGCCAACTTTGCAATTAGAACAAGATTAGGCGAAAATAATTGAGTAGTACTAAAAACGAATTGTGGGTAGAGCACGACCTCTGGAAATAACGAATATTATAACGAAGTACAATATAAGAAACAGATTATAAATGGAAATCATCAAAACACCTCTGAATGACTGCTTTATAATAGAACCTGCTGTCTTTACAGACTCTCGGGGCTATTTTATGGAAAGCTTTAATGAACATAAATTTAATGAAGCATCGGGCTTGAACGTGCGCTTTGTACAGGACAATCAATCCTTTTCTTCAAAGGGCGTTTTAAGAGGTTTGCATTTCCAGAAAGGGGAACATGCGCAAGCTAAACTGGTGCGTGTGTTAAAAGGAGAGGTGTTAGATGTAGCAGTCGATTTAAGGCCGGGCTCTGCTACCTATGGACAGCATTACAGCGTCCGACTCTCTGAAGAAAATAAGTTGCAATTTTTCGTCCCACGAGGGTTTGCTCACGGATTTGTTGTGTTGTCTGAACAAGCTGAGTTTTTTTACAAATGTGATAATTATTATAATAAGGCCTCAGAAGGTGGTTTACACTACGCTGATCCAACTCTTAAGATAAATTGGCAGCTTCCCGAAAGCAGTTTATTGGTGTCTGACAAGGATGCAATATTACCCTTCATCTCTGAACTAAATTCTACAAGATGAGTAAAATATTAGTATTTGGTGCTTCAGGACAATTAGGAACCTGCTTAAGGTCAGTAGCAGCGAGACAAGGTATTACAGAAATTACCTTTCCAGTAGAAGGATCTGCTAATATCCTTAATAAAGAAGGTTTGAAAGCGCTGTTTGACCTGGAAAAACCTGAATTTGTGATTAACTGTGCTGCATACACAGCAGTTGATAAGGCTGAAGATGAATTAAAACTCGCAACAGATATTAACTGCGAGGGTGCTAAAAATCTTGCAGTACTTTGCAAAGATTACGCTTCCACCTTAATCCACATTTCTACAGACTTCGTATTTGAAGGTAATATCCCAAAGCTTTTGCAGGAAGAAGATATCGCATCACCGATTAGCGTATATGGTCTAACCAAATTGCAAGGTGAGCAGGCCATTGCTGCTGTAACAGGTCAATTCTATATACTTCGCACCAGCTGGTTATATTCTGAATTCGCGAACAATTTTGTTAAAACCATGCTAAAGCTTGGAGCTGATCGGGATGAACTTAAAGTAATTGCAGATCAAGTGGGTACACCTACCTACGCAATTGATCTTGCTGAAGCCATTTTTAAAATCATTGCTTCAGGAAATACTAGCTATGGAATTTATCATTATAGCAATGAAGGGGTGACATCATGGTATGATTTTGCAAAGGCCATTTTTGAACTGAGCAACACGAGCGTAAAGCTTCTCCCAATTTCCACATCGGAGTACCCAACAAAAGCCATGCGTCCGGCTTTCTCCGTGATGAACAAGCAGAAAATTAAAACGACCTTCAATCTGGATATTCCACACTGGAGAGATAGTCTTGAAAAATGTATAATAGCTTTAAATATTAACGCGTAACAAACTTAGACATGAAAGGAATTATTCTGGCCGGCGGCTCCGGCACAAGATTGCACCCATTAACTTTAGCTTGTAGTAAACAAATGATGCCGGTTTACGATAAGCCGATGATCTATTACCCGCTTTCTATTCTGATGCTTGCAGGGATTCGTGAAGTCCTGATCATCTCAACACCACATGATCTTCCTCAATTCGAGAAACTGCTTGGAGATGGCTCCAGAATCGGCTGTAAATTCAGCTATGCGGTACAGGAAGAACCTAATGGACTCGCACAGGCATTTGTGATTGGTGAAAAATTTATAGGGGATGACAGTGTTGCATTGATTCTGGGTGATAACATCTTTTATGGTGATGGACTTTCACGTCTCTTACAGGATTTGAGTGAACCTCAAGGTGGAGTTGTATTTGCATATCAGGTTTCAGACCCAGAACGTTATGGTGTAGTAGAATTTGATGAGCATAAAGTAGCCGTTTCGATTGAGGAAAAACCAGCCAGTCCAAAGTCCAATTATGCAGTTCCAGGTTTATACTTTTATGACAATACCGTTGTAGAAATTGCAAAAAGCATTCCGATGTCTACAAGGGGGGAATATGAAATAACAGATGTTAATAAGGTTTATCTGGAGCAGGGCCGCTTGAAAGTCGGTGTTCTTAGCCGTGGAACGGCATGGCTGGACACCGGAACATTCAGTTCCCTAATGCAGGCTGGTGAATTTGTACAGGTGATTGAAGAGCGTCAGGGCTTAAAGATCGGATGTATAGAAGAAGTAGCCTTCCGAATGGGATACATCAATACGGAAGAGCTAAAAGCGATTGCTGCTCCACTTGTAAAAAGTGGCTACGGTCAATATTTAATGAAGCTTGAAAAAAATAAGTAGTCTGCTATTATCTCGTTGAAAATTCATGAAGGTTCGTTTAGGCCTGTGTCGTCTCTAGATGATAACAGGTCTCAACGAACTTTCTATGAGATTCAAAACCAGCGCAACTATCAACCAAGTGCTTGGATTCTTGATCGATTACGCATATGATGAACTTTCCTTTGTTAGACAAGGCTTTAATTTCTTTGTGGAGCGCAAATGAATTCTGAACATTGAGGGTCTTGTACCCTGTTGTTACGTCTAGATATATAATGGTTAGCATATGATCTTTCATCTGGTTACCTAAATGTACCAATTTAATTTTTCACGAAAGGCTACACTTTGATTACATAATGACCTGGAATTTTCTCAAAATTTCTTATTATGATAATCTAATTATTTGAAATATAAGCCGGATAAATCTTAATGTACTACCACAAATACATTAATCCCACCTTCAGCTGGACATTATTGACGTCCTTCTTATTCCACTCCCAGTAATCATCTGGCCCTTCTTCCCATTGATATTGATAATTTAAGGATTTGATGTAAGTGAACTGTGAGTTCAGCACAAAGTTCTTATAGTTCCATGCGAACTTGCCGGCTACCGAAAGGTCAACCCAATGACGGTTAATGTAAAGATTCTTATCCAGAGAAGCATAAGCGAAGTTGAAGAACAAGTCGTTGTTGTTCACCAGACGCTCAAACTGAATGCCTATTTTCTTTAGCCCCTTTACCCAGCTAACATCCAGCGACTGCAGGTTACTGCCAGGACCTATGCCAGCACCAAGTACCTGACCTCTGTTTGTATAGCCGTCTCTTACCTGATAATGGTTATACCAGGTTTCGCTTGCGCGCAAATCACGGGTCTTGGATTTTTCTAACTGTGTAAGCTCTACGCCCAGTTGAATGTATTCGTCATAACGTTCCAGCGGAATCAGCTTTCTAAAGCCAACAACATAGGCACGGGTGTGCTCCGGTTCAACAATTGCGTCCCGGATATCATACGAATGGTCATTGCGTCCGTATTGAAAATAGACTTCAGCTTTGCTTTCAGGTAAGACATACCTGGTGAAGAATGAAATGTATTGATCTCTCCCAGCAGCATCATCTGTATTGGTGCCGTCATCTGCCACATAGGCGGACTTTTGAACAGAAGCAAAGATTGGGAAGTAGTCTCCAAATTTCCGGCCCATATCTCGGCGGTTCACGATGAAGGTTCTGTCAAAGCCAAGGAAAAGGTTCGGAACCCATTTTGGCTGATAGGTGAGGGCCATTCCGGAAATGTAACGCCAATCTTTTGGTCGCTTCCTGTATTCAAAACCTTCCGGTACTTCTATGCCCGATTGGTCTAACCGGCCGCCAATAATCTGTGCTTCAAAAGATCCGATATACGTTTCGATTGGACGCACCGTGTTTAAGGTGAAATGTTTGAATCCCGGGGCATTGTTACTCATCAACAGCGAATTTCTATTGCCCGGTCCCCACCATAGGTTCTCATTGGAATAGCCCACGGAAAACGGACCTGCAGTTAGCCTGATGCTGCTTTGTCCCCAGTTTACTTTGTTGTAAGCATCATTGCCATAACGATCCGGCAAGTCTATCGTATTGTAGTAGTTCGCAATAGAGGTATTCCAGAAAACACCATTTGGCGCTTCACTGAGTTCCTGAAAGTCTTTGTTTTCCGCATATACATATTCCGGTCTTAACTGCACACTTAACGGACCAACTTTCGCGAAAATGCCCGCCGAAACCTGTGATTGGTAGCCTTTGGCTTGTACCATCGATCCATCGTTCATGCCATAAGGGTGGTGTGAGTTGAACTGCTGCTGGGTGACAACCGGAAGCAGGTAAACTTCTGTCTTGAACCGCTTGTTCAAAAAGATGGGTTTCCTGAAGTCTTTAAGGCTGTAGCTGTCTTCACCTTCATCAAGGGCCATGTCCGGCGCATTTGACAGGTGCAGCGGCCGGATCATGTAAGAGCTTTTTACCGGGTCCAGCCCTAGTAATTGCTGCCGCCGGTAGGCATCTTCGACGTTTTCTAAAATGCCAACAGGCAGCGTTTGTCCAAGCAAATTGCTGCAGAGCGAGGTTATTAACAGGAGCGCGCTAAGGATGTGTTTGAGTTTCATTAATTTACAGGAAGTCTTTGATTGAGTGGGGGCAAGTTAAAAAATAAAAACGCATTCCCAACCATGCTTTAAAAGCTTATATTTGTTTCTTAACGCGGTTTTAATGAATGGTCAGGATGTTCAGGAGATCACATTGAATGATCTTGTACTGAAATTATATGAATGGTACAGCTATCTCAAATCCCGATGGCTTTTACTGGTACTAGCAGGCACTGTCGGAATTACATTGGGTTATACCTATGCTTTCCTTAAAAAGCCCCGCTATGAAGCCGTGGCCACCTTCGCACTTGAAGATTCCGGCTCCTCCGGATCTATAGGGCAATACGCAGGGCTCGCATCCATGATTGGTCTCGACATCGGTGGTGGCGGCGGTGGGATCTTCCAGGGTGACAACATCATTGAACTGTATAAGAGCCGGGCCATGATTCAGCAAACCTTGCTTTCTGTAGCCAATTTTGATGGTAAAAACCAGCTCCTTGTGGAAAGATACCTGGCATTTAATGGTCTGGAAAAAGATCCCGATGGTAAGCCGCACCCGGATTTCCAGGTACCCGCCAATCAGCGCTTTTCCAGGGTTCAGGATAGTCTGCTCGGAGAGGTCGTTAACCGCATCAGTACAGAAAACCTGATGGTCGCCAAGCCCGACAAGAAATCCTCTGTAATTCGCGTACAGTTCACCTCTAAAGATGAACTCTTCGCTAAAACATTTACCGATTACATCATCCAGAATGTAAGTGACTACTACGTTACTTCTAAAACGAAAAAGTCCTCACGCAATGTTGCGGTGCTGCAAAGACAAACGGACTCTGTAAGAAGGATGCTTAACGGTAACATCACGCAGATTGCCACTTCTGTGGATGCCAATCCCAACCCGAACTTAGCACGCCAGGTGCTTCGCGTCCCCTCACAACGCCGGCAGATTGATGCGGAAGCCAACAAAGCCATCCTCGTGGAACTGGTGAAAAATCTTGAGCTTTCAAAAATTGCACTCTTGAAAGAAACACCACTTATACAAGTTGTTGACGTACCCATATTACCCCTTAAAAAGGTGGTGCCGGGCAAGCTTTCCTGCATGTTTATCGGCGGCTTTGTACTCGTGATGCTTACTGCAGTTACGCTGCTGCTCAGAAGGGGCCTTAAAAGCATCGTTGGATAAGGCTTATGTCGGTATTCAAAAAGAACCTCTTCTACAATACGCTCTTATCGATTTCCCAGGTGCTCTTTCCACTGATTACCTTTCCATACTCCTCCAGAATACTCGGCCCGGAAGGTATGGGCGCGGTGAACTTCGCGGATAACTTCACTACCTATTTTTTGCTCGTTGCGGCACTTGGTATACCCTTGTACGGCGTCCGGGAGATTGCCAAAGTAAAGGACAACCCAGCCGCTTTGTCCAAAGTGTTCTCCGAATTGTTGTTTATACACCTGGCAACATCACTGATTGCAGTGGTGATATTATTTGGCCTGAGCTATTCGATCGGCCGCCTTCGATCCGACTTCGCATTGTACCAGATCGGCATGAGTGTGGTGCTGGGCAGCGTGTTTATTGCGGAATGGTTCTTTCAGGGTACTGAGCAGTTTAAATATATTGCCATCCGCTCCGTTGCCATTCGCCTTTTTACCATAATTCTCCTTTTTCTGCTGGTCCATACCCCCGAAGACAAAACGCTCTTTTATGGCTTAAACCTCCTGGCTGTCGTGCTTGCCGCTATGGCCAATATGTATGCCATTCGCCGCATGGTGAAACTTACTTTTCGGGAACTCTCCTTTAAGCGGCATTTCCGGCCTTTGCTGATCATTTTTTCCAACAGCGTGGTGACCACCATTTACCTGGTGTTTGATACGATTATACTCGGATTCATCACCTCGGATCAGCACGTGGGTTACTATTCGGCTTCCATGCGGATCAGCAAACTTTCGCTTGCAGTGATCGGCGCATTGTCGGCAGTTCTGCTGCCCAGACTCACCATGGCATTTCAGAACAAAAACTTCGATGAAGCGGGGGTTTTGCTGGATAAGTCCATAAACTTCGTCATCTTTTTGAGTATTCCGATTGCACTGGGCACGCTATGTTTATCCCGGGAGATCATTCTCTTGTTCGCTGGCAACCAGTACCTGCCTGCAGTGTTGTCCTTACAGGTGCTCTGCTTTATTGTGATCTTTGTCGGCATTGCTCAGGTGTTCAGTCACCAGATCCTGCTGCCCATGCATATGGAGAAAATGATCCTGTATGCCTCCATTATTGGTGTGCTGGTAAGTCTGCTGCTTAATTTTACCTTGATCCCCATATTTAAACATGTCGGTGCAGCAATGAGCTCCCTGGCTACAGAAGCCGTCGTGACCATCGTGCTGTTTCTCTTCGTACGTAAGGCCGTAAAATTTGCTTTCCCATTTATGGCTTTAATACAAAGTGTGCTAACCTGCGGCGTCTTCTTTATCATCAAGTATGCGGTGTTGCAGCTCACCCATCACGCGGTTGCAGTCATACTGCTGACGGCCTTTTTATCTGCATTAACCTATCTGCTCTGCCAGGTGTTTATATGGAAGAATAAACATGTGCTGGACATCCTGTCGGGAATCGGTATTTTTAGCTTTCTAAAAAAAGGAGATTTATAGCATGATGAAGCGGGCCTGTGTGCTTATTCCAATATATAAGAGTCAGTGGTCGGCCTATGAAGCGATTTCCTTTTCGCAATGTACTCAGGTGCTGTCGGATTATGATATCTTTCTCATCATGCCTGAGGTCCTGGAAGCGGAAGTAAAAGCACATCCGTTAGTAAGGGCGCAGCAGCTGGGTTTCAAAACCTTCGACAATGCCTTCTTCCGCGATATTCCGGCCTATAACCGGCTGTTAAAATCCCTTGGTTTTTACAAAGCCTTCTTGGATTATGAATTTATGCTGATCCACCAACTGGATGCATTTGTGTTTAGAGATGAACTTCAATATTGGTGTGATCAGAACTACGATAGCATTGGTGCACCGCTTTTTGAAGGACATGATACCGCCGGCAAGAACAGCGCAATCATCGGTCAGGGTAATGGCGGTTTCTGCCTGCGTAAGGTGAAGAGCTGTTATGAGGTGGTGACCCACTACCGGTACTTAAATTTTAAACGTGCTTTTGACGATGCCAATCCACCCTTTTATAAGCGCTTGTACCGCTATATGAAACATGACCTGCTTTTCAATTGGTCCGGCTATCCTTTTCAGCCGATCATCAATGAAGATCTGTTCTGGGCAGAATTGGTGCCTAAGGTATTTCCGGATTTTAAAGTACCCGAACCGGCCAAAGCCATCCCGTTCAGCTTTGAAGTAAATCCTGATGTACTGCTGAAGTTAAACCGGTACGAACTGCCATTTGGTTGTCATGCCTGGTGGAAATATGATCTTGAATTCTGGAGAAAACACATTGAAGCATATGGATATAAATTATAGAAAGATCCGCCTGCTGGAACAACAGGACAAGGAATATTTCCTCGACTGTGTAGATGAACTGTATGCAACCATTGAAGCAGATGCTTCTTTCCAGGTGGAGCGGAAAGTGCTTCGGTACAGCAGGGCGAAAGATCGGCTCATCCGCTTGCTACGCAAGTTTCCTCTATTGAACCGCCTTCGTCCGGCTACCCTGAACCGCAAAACCATCAATTTCGCTTCCATAATCAGCGGTGATTTCAAGCTGTTTCTGCCGGATGGATTTCTTTCACGCAACAATTACATCTATATGTATGATGTATGGCCCCGCTTCCATGAATGGATCTTTCCCATGCTGGATTTCTTCAACATCCGCTTTGTATTCTTTTCTTCGAAGCAGGTGTTTGAGGATCACTGCCGGAAATACCCGCAAAGCAAATGTAAAAGCATGTGGCTTCCGGAAGCCATAAAGGCCGACGACTACCATTTTGAAAGTTATGCCAACAAGGATATTGACGTGCTGGAGTTTGGCCGCCTCTATGAAGCCTATCATGCGCGCATTGCGGAGGCCCTGAAAAGCAATGGCAGCAATCATGTTTACCGGAAAACGGGGGAGGCCTTGCTGTTCCCGGATAAAGCTTATTTTGTACGCGGACTTGCCCGTGCAAAGATCACCGTATGTGTGCCTTCAAACATCACGCACCCCGAACGTGCAGAATACATCTCCACCATGACGCTACGGTATCTACAGGCCATGGCCTCCAAAGTGCTGATTGTTGGCATCATGCCCATGGATATGAAAGCGCTTTTCCCTTATACCCCCATCGTGGAAATCGACATGGACCATGCCGCCGATCAGTTGTTGGAGGTGCTGGAAAACTATGATCAGTATATCCCGTTAATTGAACGGAATTATTTAGAAGTGGTAAATCAGCACCAATGGCAGAACCGCTGGGCCGTGATGAAATCAATAATAGAGGTCAACATATGAGTACGCCTGTAATTTCAATCATTGTACCAGCGTACAACTATGCACGCTACCTGCGCGCTGCCCTAAACAGCGTTTCAGAGCAGTCCTTTACCAACTGGGAATGCATCATCGTGGACGATGGTTCGACAGATGATACCGAAGTCGTCGTTGGCGATTTCATTAGCAAACATCCTGATCAGCAATTCCGGTATGTTTACATCCCGAATTCGGGCACATCGGTTGCAAAGAATACCGGGATAGATTTTGCACGTGGCAAGTACATTCAATTTCTGGATGCGGATGACCTCCTCAGCCCCGAAAAACTTGCCATACAATTTGCAATTATGGAGTCCAGGGATTGTGCACTTGTTTTTTCAAGTGCCAGATTCTTCAACGATGGGCAGGAGGCGCAGGAATTTACGAACCACTATCCTGAAGGATTTCTCGCGGAAGCGACGCTTGAAAATGGAACACTGCTGGCGGCATTGATTAAGAACAATGTCGTAACCATCAGCAGCCCGCTGGTGCATAAGGATCTGCTTGTGGCCGCCGGTAATTTCCAGCTGGAGCTGAATAATAATGAAGACTGGTTGCTCTGGTTCAGGATTGCGTTGTTGAAACCGATCTTTATCTTTGATGGAAATGACAGATCTTACGCTAAAATCAGAATTCACCCCAATAGCGCAATGAAAGTTCATCTGAACATGTATCTCGGTGAGGTGGTGGTCCGCAAAGCAATGGATGCTGCATTACATAAACTTAATACGCTTGCGGACAGGCATACTTTGCTGCGCCTGAACAAGGATATGCTTGCCCTGCACCGCGTCCGGTCGCTGGAATGGTCAAAGGGCTGGGCTTATATTCTCCGGGAGTTTATTAAACATCCCAGTCACCGTGCAGAGCTGTTAGGCCATGGCCTTTTTAAATCTGCAGCAAGAATGGTCAGATACTTTAAACCGGGAAATGGAACATAAAGTTACTTTACTTATTTGTGCGATCGCCTGCCTGATTGGGATTGATGTAATGCTCTGCCTGCGTTATGCCGCCTGGGGCTGTACGCTTGCGGAATTGCTGCCATTCTTGTTTTTCCTGATACTTTCCGAGGCCTTGATCTTGTACTCGATATATGCGTTCAAAGAGCTGATCAATCCTTTCTCAGTCTACGGTATCTTCGTGTATATCACCGGATTTTCATTTTTAATCATATCCGACCGGCAACATGCCTATAGCCCACTCTTTATGGGCATCATCCTGTTGAGTATAGCCTCCTTTATCGCTGGGGGCATGGCCGCATATAAAACAAAAAAGCTCACTTTCAGAAACATAATTCCGACGCTGAGCCCCAAACTGAGCTTTGCATTTTTGCTTTGCTTACTCCTTGCCGGTATTGGCGTGTTTGTAATGGAGATCCGTCAGCTCGGCTACCTGCCCATCCTGAACCTTGGTAACACCGCCCTGTATGATGAGCTGAACCAAAATCCGGTTACGCCGCTGCACAATTTTATTCTCTTAAATTCCGTGTTGCCCGCCATGTTTTACATCACCTATAAACGTCGCCTGATCCCTTTTTGGGTATTCCTGGCATGCAGCATCGTCAGTGCCTTCATCATTGTGAACTTTTTCAGCAGGCAGGTTATCGTACTTTTCTTCTTTTCTATGCTCATCGGGGTGTCATATTACCGTAAGATTTCGATATTGAAGCTCCTGTCCATTGCAGCAGTGTGTGTAATTTTGTTCATTATTCTGGGACAACTTCGTGGTGGTGCGGCGGAGGAGTCTACGCTCACTTCTGTTAACGACTTCCTTAAGCAGTATTCCGGAATTGACAAGCCTTCAAATATTTTTGAAACCTACCTCTCCTTATATGGTGGACTGAATTTTACAACAGGAAATAACATTGCAGAAATCTCTGTTTACGACAATTATATAGGCTACGGGGCCTATGCGCTGCGTCCAGCTGTCGGCGTGCTACCTGTAGATACCGAAGCGATCTATCCTATGAAGTACAGCGCTTACTCCTTATTAGGTACGTATATGATTGATCCTTTCCTTGATTTTCGCTGGTTCGGGGTTTTCGCATTTAATTTCTTATACGGTTTTTTGTCCATGAACTCCTTCAAAAATTATCTAAACAGAGGTTCGCCGTACTATATTGTTGAATGGTCACTATTTGTATTTTGTGTATTTATGTGTAGTTTTACGAACTACTTCAATTTATTCTTTGTCGTATTCTTTTTTATAATTAATCGATTGGCTATAAAATGACAGTGACAATTTTGATGGCAACCTTTAATGGTGCAAAATACGTTGCAGAACAACTCGACAGTATTCTTGCACAAACTCATCAAGATTGGGCGCTGATCATCCGTGACGATTTGTCAACAGATCAAACCCCCTCCATCATTCAACGATACGCTGAAGCAGACAGCCGGATTAAAGTCTTGTCTGGAAAAGGAAAACATGGATCGGCAACCCTGAATTTTAGTGTCCTTTTTGATTATGCGCATAGCTTGGATACACCTTATCTCATGTTTGCGGATCAGGATGATGTCTGGAAGCCTAATAAAATAAAAAACTCCCTGCAGTTTATTCAGGAACGGGAACGGACAGCAAAGCCTTCAGATCCCATTCTCGTTTACGGCGCCCTGGAATATGTGGATGAAGCAGCCAACATCATTCCGCAAAAGATCAGGATGCCGGAATCACTCGACTTTAAAATGCTGCTGGCGGAAAATCATGCCTACGGATGCACGATGATCTTTAACCGGGCGCTGTTACAGCAGATCGGCCACATACCGGATAGCGCAGAAAACCACGACTACTGGGTAGCTTTAGTGGCCACCGCGATGGGTAAAGCCGTTCTGAATCCTGAGAAGCTGATCTTTTACCGGCAACATTCAAGTAATGCAAGTGGTGGTGTAGCACGTAACCGTATATCGTCACGAATTCATCGATATATCAAACAGGTAGATTTTTTACTCCCAGTGTTTGTTAAAAACTATAAGATGATCAACACTTTCTACTGGGGTTATAAAGAAAGGCTTGATGAAAATATTAAACAACTCCTTGCGGGTTACATCAAAGCCTATAAAACCGATATGCTTTCCCTGATGATCTTCATGGTGCGTCACAACTTCAGGAAGTTAGGCATGATGCAAACCCTGGCACACTATTATACGCTGGTACAGCTGAGGAGGAAGGTTCTTACGCGTGCAGAGCAATGAAGATGCATACCCGTTCTTGAAAAATAAATTAACTTTGCAAGCTTTCGTTTCTACACTTAAATGTAATCATCCTCGATTGTACCTAATTAAATACATGAGTCCCTTTAGAGTAATAAGTTTTTGTTGTCTTTTATTAGCCGGAATAAGTTCCCCCAGCCGGGCACAAGATCAAACCCCGAATGTCAACATCCCATATTCGTATCAATTTTATCAAAAGCTTAATAAGCAAGCTTACGATGTAAACAGCAGTATGCATTCCTCAGTTCGCAGTTTCTATGCGGATGATACCACGTTAGTGGCCCGGTACAAGGAATTGATGAACCAGGGTACAGACAGCAACGTTTACCGGAAGTGGTTACGCCGGAAAATTACAGATGAGCATTTACTCCGTTTTAGATCGGAAGATTATGACTTCTATGCCGACTTCCTCCCGGATCTTCAGATTGGACGCGAATTTAATGATCAGCAGAATACCTGGCGCAACACCCGTGGATACCAGATCGGAGGTACAATAGGTGATAAGATTTCCTTCTATACTAACGGATATGAAAGTCAGGCAGTGTTTCCGAACTATGTTACGAATTTCATCAACACCAACAAGGTTGTGCCTTCAGAAATGTCGGGAAAGCTGGATAACCGGGTAAAGGACTGGGCCTATGTCACTGCATTAATCTCTTATACCCCGAATAAATTTCTGAACCTTGCACTGGGTTATGATAAAAATTTTATTGGCGACGGTTACCGCTCAATGCTGCTATCCGATGTGGCGGCAAACTACTCTTTTGCCAGGATCCGTGCTACCGTTGGCAATGTTCAATATCAAACCATATTCTCTTACATGATTGATAATGGTGCAACACCTTTAACATCAGATCGCAGGTTGGGCTCAAGAGGGAAATGGAATGCGATGCACTATCTCGATTGGAACGTAAACAACCGGCTTTCGCTTGGACTATTCCAGGCCGTAACATGGGCAGATGCAGAGCCGGAAGGGAAAAGAGGCTTTGATTTTAACTATATTCATCCATTTGTATTTATACGCCCGATAGAAGGGGCAAACGGAATTTCACCCGACAAGCTACGTCTGGGCCTGAATGCTAAATATGAACTCCTGAAGAAAACAGCGCTTTATGGGCAATTTATGCTGGAAGAATTCTCAGGCGAAAACTTTTTCTCCGGCAATGGTTACTGGGCAAATAAATGGGCCGTACAACTCGGTTTCAGGGGTTCTGACTTGTTTAAAGTTGATAAACTAAACTATCTTGCGGAGTTTAATACCGCAAAACCATATACTTATTCGCACTTTCAGCGTATTACAAGCTATTCGGGGATGAGTCAACCGCTTGCACATCCATTAGGTGCAAATTTCCGGGAGTTTGTAGGCTTGCTTAATTACAGCTATCGACGCTTTGACTTCCAGGCGAAAGCTATTTATGCCAGGTATGGTCTTGACCCTGAAGGTCAAAATTACGGGGGAAACATTTTCCTGCCTTATGAAACCAGAGTTTCGGAATTTGGCAACTACGTCGGGCAGGGCCTTAAAACTGATCTGCGCTTTTTTGAGGGCAGTATCGCTTATCTGCTTAATCCGAAGTACAACCTTCGGCTGGAGCTCGGTGCCGTGCTTAGAAACGAACGTTCAGTCAATTTCAAAGAAAAAACAAACCTGATTACCTTCGGCCTCCGTAGTGCTTTCCGAAACCTGTACCAGGATTTCTGATCCATGCCTGCTTCAGTTCATGACGCTGTAAAAACTTAAATAACCATTATTGTTTATCCTGCATTTGTTTATAGCTTTGCGCCTCCATTTGCAGGAACATCAGGATGGTATTTTAGTGACCCTTAATTCATGACAGATAAAAAGCCCGTTCAAGTATATTTTGACAATTGCATCTTCGCGCTACAGAAAATCGGGGGTATTAGTCTCGTTTTTAAGGAGTTGTTGAACTTGCTAAAACGAGACAAAAACGTTGAGGTACATATGTTGCTGAATGGGCTGGCAGATGATAATTTGTTCTTTAAAGAGGTGATTCAGGGGATTGAAACTGAACATGAACCGAAAGTGCCAGGGGCGTTAACACAGTTCATGCCCTTATTAAAGAAGCTTCCCGCTGGTGCAATTTTTCATTCCAGCTATTATCGCTATACCTTCCAGAAAAACCTCAAACGGGTAATTACCATCCATGATCTGGGCTACGAACGCAGGATCATGCAAATGGGCATCAAACGCGCTGTTAACATCTTCTTTAAGAAAATTGCCATCAGAAATGCGGATGCCATCATCTGTGTCTCGGAAACAACACGTGATGACCTCTACCTTTTCTATCCAGATCTTTTGAAAGGTAAGACGGTCAAGGTGATCTACAATGGCCTTTCGCCAGAATTCCTTAGTTCACAAGAACCGCCAGTACCACTACAGCATAAGTACATTTTGTACGTGGGTGGCCGGCAACATTATAAAAACTTTGAACAGCTTGTGCTGGCCATGCGCGATTTACCGGAATATCAGCTTGTCATCGCTGGTGGCGGTAACTTATCTGATACGCATGCGGCACTCTTAAAGACCCAGCTGAAGTCCCGGTTTCAGGTTTGTGCTGATTTAAGCACCGAGGCCTTGAGGTCACTCTATGCCGCCGCATTTTGTCTGGTTTATCCTTCTTCCTACGAAGGTTTTGGTCTTCCGGTCATTGAAGCCATGGCATCCGGTTGTCCGGTCGTAACTTGTGATAATTCCTGTTTACGAGAAGTTTCCGGCGGTGCAGCCGTTTTAATACCTGAACCCGGGCCTGCTGCAATTGTCGACGGCATTTTAATGCTAAATGATCCTGCATTACGGACGGACCTTATTGAAAAGGGCAAATTACATGCTGCAAAATTTTCATGGGAACGAACGGTTAATGCAACGGTAGATTTATATAACGAATTGATTGAAAAGAAATGAAAAAGAGAATATTAGTGACAGGCTCGTCTGGTTTAATCGGATCTGAAGTTTGTAAACACTTTAATAATTTGGGCTGGGAAATTCATGGCGTAGACAACAACCAGCGGGAGGTTTTCTTTGGCAGCCAGGGCAATACGCGATGGAACCAGGGCCGGCTTGAACAAACACTGGAGAGCTTTAAACATCATGAGCTGGATATCAGGGATCGTCAGGGTGTGATAGATCTGATTCAGTTTGTGAAACCGGACGCGATTGTACATACCGCCGCGCAGCCAAGTCACGACCGCGCAGCAGCCATTCCCTTTGATGACTTTGATACCAATGCCGTGGGTACTTTTAACTTGTTGGAAGCTACACGACAATACAGCTTAACGGTGCCCTTCGTCCATATGTCGACCAATAAAGTTTATGGTGATGCACCAAATGAAATTGAGATGAATGAACTGGAAACCCGGTACGACTATGCAGATTCGGCATATGAATTTGGTATTCCTGAACACTTCAGGATCGATCAGACCAAACACTCCTTGTTCGGTGCTTCAAAGGTTTCGGCCGACATCTCTGTGCAAGAATATGGTCGCTACTTTAACATGCCGACCGTATGTCTGAGAGGTGGCTGCTTAACCGGGCCAAACCATTCTGGTGTGGAACTGCATGGCTTTCTGAGCTATTTAATCAAATGTAATCTGGAAGGTAAAGAATACACCGTTTTTGGATATAAAGGCAAGCAGGTTCGTGACAACATCCACTCTTACGATGTTGCCCGCTTTATTGAAGAATTTATCAATAGCCCCAGGGTTGCAGAAGTTTATAACCTGGGTGGCGGTAAGGACAACACCTGCTCTATTTTAGAAGCATTTGGCATTATCAGCAAGATCAGTGGTAAGGAAATGAAGTACAAATATGTGGATACCAACAGGATTGGGGATCACATTTGCTACTACAGTGACCTGCGCAAGATGAAAGCACATTATCCAAACTGGGATATCACCAAGTCGCTGCAGGCAACCTTTGAGGAAATATATCAATCATGGTTGGAAAGAAACTAAAGGTCTATACCTGTAGTAATGTTGCGATGGATTACTTCATTTTTCTATCGGAAACGATAAAGAATGCAGGTTATGAAGTAGAGCCATTATACCTGGTTTCTGAGGGTTCTTACCGTAGAAACGGAAAGAACCTGGGCCTGAAAAAGGCTTACCTGCGCTTTCAGATGTATGTGGGTTATCCTTTATACCTGGTTTACAAAGTACTGACGGCGCGACGCAACAGTTGCTTCGTCGTGACCAGCAACACCTTTTATGCGCCATATTTGGTGAAGCGCCTTGCCGGCTTGAAGAAAGCGAAGGTAATACACCTGCTGTACGATCTTTACCCGGACGCCATAGAAGTCGCCGGCATGATCCGCAATGACTCCTCGACTTCGAAAACGATCGGGAGCATCATGCAGAAGATCCAGGCAAAATGTGATGCCACCGTTTACCTGGGAGAATACCTGAAACAACATGCGGAAGGCCGCTGGGGCCGCGCTGCGGTGTCCAAAGTTATTGACATCTCCACCGACCTTGCATTATTCAAGCAGCCCTTTAAACAGGTGCTACAAAGTAAAAAGCTAATTCTACATTACGGCGGGCAGTTGGGGCATTTACACGATGCCGAGTCGCTCATAGAATCTGTTAAATACGTGCTGGGCTCTGATCTGGCGGATAAGGTGGAATTCAACTTTTATGTAAGTGGCGCACAGGCACAACACCTGGCGGAGTCATTAAGTGCCTATCCGGTCAAAATTATTTCTGCAGTTCCAAGTATGCAATGGCGTTTGGATATTGCCGAATTCCATGTGGGCATGGTTTCCTTGAGTACAGGGGGGGCAAGCGTCTGCTTACCGAGTAAGACCTATGGCATGATGGCCGGTGGAATGGCCATACTCGCGATCTGTCCGCGCTGGAGTGATCTGGCAACGCTTGTTCAAAGCAACAATGCCGGCTGGGTGGTAAATAATTCGACATTCGATACAGCAGCGGCACTACAGGTAGGGGATTACCACAACAATTTGAATTCGCGTCGCACGACAAGCGACATCGTGCTTGATTTCTACACTACCTTGAAAGATGTGCTCTCGGACGAGCAGCGACTCGCAAGCATGCGCGCAAATGCATTTTCAGGTATGAGAGCGCATTATGATCTCATGGCCCTAAGCAATAAGTGGGAAGATTTGATTGAAACGCTTTAGTATTAAAGCACAACATTAAAAAAAGGCAAACAGATTAATCTGTTTGCCTTTTTTTAATGTTGTGCTATTTTCAGTTATTCAAATTGATTTTTGACAGAATATCCAGCTTCTTTTAGCATAAGTTCTTTCTGGAAGTGCTCGACATCTGAATTCATCATATCATTGACTAAAGCTGCAAGATCATATTTTGGTGTCCAGTTCAGCTTCTGCTTACATTTAGATGGGTCTCCGATCAATAGATCAACTTCAGTAGGGCGGAAGTAGCGCGAATCTACAGCGACAACTTCTTTACCGATTTCCACCTGGAAGGCTGAGTTGCTACAGGATACAACATAGCCTCTTTCTTCAACGCCCTCCCCGCGGAATTCAAGGGTTATACCTACTTCTGAGAAAGCCATTTTAATGAAATCTCTCACGGTTGTGGTGACACCTGTTGCAATCACGAAATCCTCCGGCTGTTCCTGTTGTAAGATCAGCCACATTGCTTCCACATAATCTTTGGCGTGACCCCAGTCTCTTCTTGCATCCAGGTTTCCCAGGTATAATTTATCCTGCATGCCAAGAGCGATCTTAGCGGTACCTCTGGTGATCTTGCGTGTTACGAAGGTTTCACCTCGTAGCGGGCTTTCATGGTTGAATAAAATACCATTACAGGCGAACATGCCATAAGCTTCACGGTAGTTCACTGTGATCCAATAGGCGTACATCTTTGCTACAGCATAAGGTGAGCGCGGGTAGAAAGGTGTTGTTTCTGATTGTGGTACGGCCTGTACCAAGCCATAAAGCTCTGAAGTGGAAGCCTGGTATACTTTAGTTTTGTTAACAAGACCAAGGATACGAATGGCTTCAAGGATCCTCAAGGTTCCGATACCATCAGCATTCGCGGTATATTCAGGTGTCTCAAAACTTACCTGCACATGGCTCATGGCACCAAGGTTGTAAATTTCGTCTGGCTGAACCTGCTGAATAATTCGAATCAGATTGGTTGAATCGCTGAGATCACCATAATGGAGTACCAAACGTAAATGACTTTCATGCGGATCCTGATAAAGATGGTCGATACGATCTGTGTTAAACAAAGAAGAGCGGCGTTTAATGCCGTGAACTTCATAACCTTTTTTAAGTAAAAGATCCGCCAGATAGGCGCCATCCTGACCAGTTATTCCCGTAATAAGAGCTTTTTTCATGAAATTGCAGTTTATAAATTGTAAATGTTGTATTTATTGCCAGGTTAATGGACTGTTATTTAACCGTCTTTTTGAACAAATATAGCCTTCTGTTATTATGCTTTATGCCGTTGTGTGTTAAGTTTGTGGTTTTCTTTAATTATTCGGGAAATTTCCTGTAATTTCAGGCGCTTACCTCCATTTATTTTGATGGGATCAGGAAGCAGCAAGCGACTAACCAAGTGAGACTGAATTTTGCTTCACAAATTCATACACATATTAAGAGGTCTGAGCCTTGTTTTTTGGCAATAAGGTAATTATCAGATAACTTCGGACGATTTTCATATTAGGCTTAACAATTTATCAAAAAACGCAATAATAAACGATGAAGAACATTACTAAGATTTGCTGCATTGGTGCAGGTTATGTAGGTGGTCCGACCATGGCAGTGATTGCCAAACAATGTCCACACATTACAGTGACCGTTGTAGATTTAAACGAGGCACGTATCGCAGCCTGGAATGATGAAAACACAGAAAACATCCCGGTATATGAGCCAGGTCTGAGCGAAGTAGTTGCTGAAGCACGTGGCCGAAACCTTTTTTTCTCTACAGAGGTTGATAAGGCCATTGATGAGGCAGACATGATCTTCATCTCTGTAAATACACCTACTAAAACTTACGGTGCCGGTAAAGGTATGGGTGCCGACTTAAAATACATCGAGCTGTGTGCACGTCAGATTGCCAAAGTAGCTAAGGACGACAAAATTATTGTTGAAAAATCAACACTGCCGGTGCGTACGGCTGAAACCCTTCGCGACATCCTGCACAATACCGGCAATGGCGTAAAGTTCCAGATTCTTTCCAACCCGGAATTCTTAGCTGAAGGTACAGCGATTGAGGATCTTTTAATGCCGGATCGTGTATTAATTGGTGGTGATACTAATGAAGAAGGCCAGGAAGCAATCGAAGCTTTGGTTTCCATCTATGCCAACTGGATTCCGCGTGAGCGCATTTTAACAACAAACGTATGGTCTTCTGAGCTTTCTAAGCTTGTTGCCAACGCCATGCTTGCACAGCGGATTTCTTCTATGAACTCCATCTCTGAACTTTGTGAGAAAACAGAAGCAAACGTAAATGAGGTTGCCCGTGCAATTGGTTCCGACAGCCGTATCGGTCCGAAGTTCCTTAAAGCTTCTGTAGGTTTTGGTGGGTCATGTTTCCAGAAAGATATTCTGAACCTGGTTTACATCTCCCGTTCTTTCGGCTTACAGGAAGTGGCAGATTACTGGGAGCAGGTCATCATTATGAACGATCACCAGAAAAGACGTTTCGCTGAAAACATTGTGAAGAAGTTATACAATACCGTAGCGGGCAAAAAAATTGCCTTCCTGGGCTGGGCATTTAAAAAAGACACCAATGATACTCGTGAATCAGCCGCCATTTACGTTGCAGATCTGCTACTAAATGAGCAGGCAGACATCAAGGTATTCGATCCTAAGGTGGAGGAGAAGCAGGTTCACGCGGATTTAGATTACCTGGCAACACGTCCGGTAGAAGAAAACCATAACGCTGTACATGTTTTTGCTGATCCTTACGAGGCTTGTAAAGACACCCATGCCATTGCAGTACTTACCGAATGGGACGAGTTTAAAGACTATGACTGGCAACGCATTTACGATAATATGCTAAAGCCAGCCAAGATATTTGATGGTAGAAATCTGCTTGACGTTAAAAAATTACGTGAGATTGGTTTTTCCGTTCAAGCGATTGGTTCATAGAGCATAAACGGTTTTAAATAACTTTAAAGGCAGCTTTATCAGCTGCCTTTTTTTTGTGCCGGATTGTCGGTATACGAGGTAAATACTGGTTTCTGCGTCAAAACACATTTTTTATTTTTTTTATGCAAGTATTAAACTCATATTTGTGTATAATTGAGATAGGGATTCCACATAAGTTCCCACTTCGCAAAAACTTAATGTATAAAGTGCTTGTTGATAGTGTAATCGATGCCGAGTTCCACCGCCCTTACCTAACAGGAAATATGAAAGTATTAATAACCGGAAGCACATCAGAACTGGGAAAACAGGTAGTTAACTGGTTTACCACGTATTATAACGATTATCAATTCATTGAGTTGAATGATCTTTCAGACTCCGCATTCTTGAGCGGTTTGTTTAAGACGCAAAATTTTGATGCAGTACTGCATCTTCCGGCAACGGCAACTGAGAACAGGCAAGGCTTACGCAATTTGTTGCAGGCTGCACAAGGCAGTTGGGCAGATAACCAGGATGCACATCGCTTCCTGTTAATCACCGCAAATCCATACGAGGGTGAATTGATGTTAAAGGAATACCATCAACAGTATGGTATGAACCTCCTGGTAAGTTCTTGCGAACCCACCTTTGATACACCGGACTTTCCATTTGTATTCTCTTCGATTGCGCAAGCGCAAATCTCCAGTAACCAAACAGTACCTGTTTATGCCAAGGGACAAGAAGTTCCTGACTGGTTTTGGGTGGAAGAACCAGCTTGTGCGATAGACATTCTTTTTCACCAGGCCGAAGCGGGAAAAACTTACAGCATTGGTGGTATGAACAATTGGAAACGCAGCGATCTGGAATATAGCCCTGTCGTGCAGACTGTTCTACAAAACTACAGTATCGCAAACGCACGATAACCTACACATCCTTTCCCGCCACTCTTGCATGATCGTTTTTTTTAGTAATTTGCGATCGCTCTTAAACGTAGCGTTACGTTTATTATAATTTGTGTAGAGATTTATGGCCATACAGACCCGGTACAATTACCTGCTCCGTTATATTTTGCTGATTACTGATGTAATCATGCTCAATGTTGTTTATTTTTTTGCCTACTTCATCACAGAAAGGCTGGGAAAACATCTTGTAGATGAGATTGATGCCAATTATGTCATTGTTTGTAACCTGATCTGGTTCTTTTGTGCTACATTTTGTGGACTCTATAGCCTATATGGCATCCGAAGACTTGAACGTATCTATCGAGAAACCTGGCGAAGTATTGCATTTCACTTTGTTTTATTCACTGTCTTTCTTTTGTTCTCCAGGAATGACGATTTTTCCAGATCTTTTTTAATTATCTTCTATGGGTTGCTTTGCATATCCTTTCTATTCAACCGATTTCTAGGTACCGCCTTTCAGTATGTCTTGCTTGCCAAGTTCAACGTTGCAAAAAAGGTTGCTGTGCTGGGATCAAATCCCACAGCAATCCGCATTTCGGAATACCTGCAAAAGCAACGCACACTCAGTTTCTACGGTTTTGTAGGGGATGATGAAAATATCTATAACGAGGAGGGCGGAATTGTTTCCGAACTGGTTTCCCAGAGATTTACTGAAGCTTCCGCTGCGGGTGTACAGGATGTTTATGTCGCCGTCGCGCCAAACCGGATGACAGAAGTTAGTGCCTTAGTGGATGAAGCAGACCGTCAATGTATTCGTTTGAAATTTATTCCAGACCTGGGTGGATCGCTGGCCTCCCCATATACAATCGACTATCTGGGCGGCGAGTTTCCGATTATAACATTGCGTGTAGAGCCGCTTGAAGAAATGAAGAACCGCTTTAAAAAGCGTCTTTTTGATCTTGTATTTAGCACGCTGGTCATCGTCTTTGTGTTAAGCTGGTTGTACCCGCTGATTGCTATTCTGATCAAATGGGAAAGCAAAGGACCGGTGCTTTTCCGACAGCTGCGATCGGGGCGCAATGACACACCTTTCTGGTGTTACAAATTCCGAAGCATGACCGTTAACAGGGACAGCGACAAAGTGCAGGCAACGAAAAATGATGCTCGCATCACTAAAGTCGGAGCCTTCTTAAGACGTACCAGCCTGGATGAAATGCCGCAATTCTTTAACGTATTCCTGGGAAATATGAGTGTGGTAGGCCCAAGACCGCACATGCTTAAACATACGGATGAATACAAGAAAATCATCTCCAAGTTCATGGTTCGCCACTTCTTAAAACCCGGGATTACTGGCTGGGCACAGGTGAATGGCTTTCGTGGCGAAACCAGGCTCGTGGAAGATATGGATAACCGCGTGAAATATGACATCTATTACCTGGAGAACTGGACCACCGCCCTTGATGTAAGGATCATCTTTATGACTATTATTAATGCCATCAGGGGTGAAGAGAATGCGTATTAATCTTTGATTTTCCTGCATATCGTATTTATTGTCATATATTTGTAGCCTTAATTGATTAAAAATCACTACCTGTAATTGATTTATGAATACAAAAAAGGCCCTATCGCTCCTGTTCTTTATCTTGCTTTTTGCATTAACCCCGAACGCTTTTGCCCAAACTAATTATGCTGATGTAAGAGTTGATGAACTCAGCGATGCCCAGATCAGACAGCTCATGCAACGTGCAGAATCCATTGGCTATAGTGATGCTCAGCTCGAGCAAATGGCCGCTGCCCAGGGTATGCCACAGGCTGAAATCCAGAAGCTTCGCGTCAGAGTGCAAAAGATTCGTAGTAACCAGAACGCTAATCCGGACAATGCTAATAAACAACAGCAACAGGGCACGTTCCCTGCCGGCAACAATCAGGATGGTAACGCCGCCCGTAGCTATAATAATCAGCAAAACCAATACAACCAGAATCAGTACAGCCAGAATCAGTACAATAATCCCGATAGTCTTTCTAATAATGGATTGAACCGGGAAACGCAGCGCCAGCGTGAAATTCAAGCCATGTTCGACAACCTTAAACCAAAGGTATTCGGTGCTGAACTGTTCAAGAATTCAAACATTACTTTCGAGCCCAATCTGCGGATGGCGACACCAAAAAGCTACGTGGTTGGTCCTGATGACGAATTACTGGTAGATCTTACGGGTGACAATGAGGCCAATTATCGCTTGCCGGTAAGTCCCGACGGCACCATAAGGGTTCAATATGTAGGCATTGTTTCTGTTGGTGGATTAAGTATTGAGCAGGCAACTGCGAAGATCCGGACAGCCATGTCAAAGACCTATCCTGCACTTCGTACGGGTAGATCCAGTGTTGCCGTAAACTTAGGTAACATTCGGGGAATTAAGGTCGTGCTCACAGGTGAAGTGGTTAAACCAGGCACTTATACGCTGCCATCGTTAGCCACTGTTTTCAACGCCTTGTATGCTTCAGGCGGGCCATCGGAGAATGGCTCCTTCCGTAAGATCCAGGTGATCCGGAATAATCGCGTGGTAAGCACCATTGACACTTATGACTTTTTGGTTAACGGTCTGCAAAAAGGAAATGTACGTTTGCAGGATCAGGATGTAATTCACATACCTGTTTATGAAACCCGTATTGAGGTGGCTGGTGAAGTAAAACGTCCTGCTTTGTTCGAAGCACTTCGCGGGGATGATATACAGGATGTATTGAACTTCGCTGGTGGTTTCAATACACGTGCTTATACCAGCCGTATCAAAGTACTACAAAACACCGAAAAGGAACGCCGCATTACCGATATCGCTTCCACAGATTTCGCATCTTATGTGCCTAAGAATGGTGATAAATATATTGTTGAAGAAATTCTGGACCGCTTCGAAAACCGCGTGGAAATTGCCGGTGCAGTTTTTCGTCCCGGTTTGTATGAGTTAGAAAAAGGACTTACACTTCGTGGTCTGATTAATAAGGCGGAAGGTCTTAAAGAGGATGCTTTCCTGAACCGCGGTTACATCAATCGCCTGAATATGGATAATACACTATCCCTGATCTCCTTTGATGTATCTAAGATTATTGCAGGTTCCACAAACGACATCCCTTTGCAACGTGAAGACAAAGTAACGATATCTTCCCTGTTCGATCTACGTGATGAGTATAAAGTGATGATTCAGGGTGAGGTTCGGGATTCTGGTACCTATGTGTACGCGGATAACATGAGCCTGGAAGATCTGATTCAAATGGCAGGTGGCTTTCGTGAAGGTGCCACGCCTAACCGTGTTGAGATTTCCCGTCGTATTAAAAATAGCGATGCACAATCCGCTTCAGCGGTAACCGCTGAAGTGTTTACGGTGAACATTGATCAGAACCTGAAGTTGTCAGATCAAACCTTTGTGTTAAAACCTTTTGATGTAATCTCGGTACGTAGTTCTGAAGGTTATCAGGTGCAACGTCAGGTGACTCTGGAAGGAGAGGTGCTTTATCCCGGTACATACACCATTACCCGTAAAGATGAACGCATATCGGATTTGATAAAGCGTGCGGGTGGTTTAACGCCGACCGGCTATGCGGAAGGTGCCTCCCTGAAACGCCCCGGCCCGAAGCCGCTGATGAATGAAAAAGGCAGAAATGCCATTAACGATGAGGATGAAGAAGCCAAGAAATTCTTAAACCTTAAACGTGTGCAACAAGCTGGTGTGAAGGACACCCTAAGCTCCGACGTAGAGCAACGCCTGATTCAGTCTGACCTGGTGGGTATTGAATTGGCGACCATCTTAAAGAACCCTGGATCCAAAAGTGACCTGATCATGGAAGATGGTGATGTGATTCGTGTACCGAAGCAACTGCAAACGGTGAAAGTTACCGGAGAGGTGCTAAACCCGAATAACATCGTATACGCTTCAGGCAAAGGCTTTAAACAATATGTGAATGGCGCCGGTGGTTTCACCAGCACGGCATTACGTCGTGGTGCTTACATTAAATATGCAAACGGCTCCGTTGAATCTGCACGTAAGTTCTTATTCTTCAATAATTATCCGAAGGTAAAACCTGGCGCAGAGATTCTGGTGCCTAAACGGGCGCTTACTGAAAGACTGACTGCACAAGGCTGGATAGGTATCGGTACAGCAGTAGCAAGTATGGCGGCGATTATCGTGAGTTTACTGCGTTAATGGAGCGAATAAAAGCCATGTGGAAAGGGAATGCACTGGTACGTGGTTCACTGATCTACGTACTCGGTTCGCTATTGATTAAAGGCGTTGCCTTGATCCTGATTCCGCTGTACACACATGCTTTTTCAGCAGCAAATTATGGTACCATGGAGCTTATAAACACCATCATGAGCTTGTTGACGATACTAGTGACCTTCGGGCTCACCCAGCTGATCTATATAGAATACATTCACCTTGGAGCTGATGGTGTAAGCTACGTGAAGAAGATCAATTATGCTTTTAACGTAGTTGCCGTACCGCTCTTACTGATCATGGGCATACTGATGTATGTCTTTAGAAATCAGCTTTTTTCGGAACCGGACAATTACATGATTGTGGTGGTTATCCTAACCATTTACGCAACTTTTTACCAAAACAATATTTACACCGTACTGCAACTGGATGAACGTCCGAAAATGGCCACCTTTAACAAAGGCGTGACCGCGGTTGTCATCCTGATCTTCAACATCATACTGGTAAAATATCTGGAACTTGGCATTATTGGTGTTTACATCTCCAGTTTGGTGGCCGTGATTGTTTCGCTGATCATGCTTGGTCGTGTTGATCGCTCCATGACCAACTTCATGCGGATCGAGAAGGTACCGCCAGCTGAAATTAAAAATATGGTGACACTTGGCTTCCCTTTCATCATTACCTCCATGGCATATTTTGGAATCAATGGTGTAGACCGGGTGATTGTAAAGAACATGCTGGGCGATTCAGATCTCGGACAGTATGCGCTGGGTTTTAAATTTGGTGCCATGCTCGAGCCGCTGCTAATTGCGCCGATTTTGTCGGCCTACAATCCTTACCTTTTCAAACGCTTTGCACAAGGGAACTTTAACATGAACGTGATCCGGAACAGCGCTGCAATTCTCATTGTATTTGCTGTAATTGCCGCCATCATGCCTTTTGCTGCAAGTTTTTTAATTGGACCCGCCTTTACACCCGCACTGAAATTAATTCCTTACTTTGTAATGGGTTTCGGCTTTCTTTTTCTGGCACAGATGTTATCTGCACCTTTATTGTATTTCAAGCGCAAACGTGCCTTGGTCTATAATGTGGTCGGTGCCGCAATTATTAACGTTATACTTAATCTGATTCTCATACATTTCTTCAAAGTTCAGGGTAGCTCCCTTGCTTTTGTACTGACCAATTTGTCCTGGTTTTTACTAACCTTGTATCAGTCGCGAAAGGCCCGACAGGAAATGTCTAAATTCACCTAAAAAATAGTTAGTAATTGATCATCCACCTAGAAAAGAATTAATATGCTTTCTCTCATCATTTTTATCACAAGTTATCTCGTTGTATTCTTCAGCATTCCGTCAATCATTAAGGTTGCCTATCAAAAAAGGCTTTTTGATGATCCGGATACGGTACGTAAAGTTCATAAGCGCATTATTCCCAATCTTGGCGGTATTGCGATCTTTACCGCTTTTCTGTTCTCATCTTCATTGGTGATACCACACCATCACTTACCAGAGGGTAGTATGCTGATGGCCGCCGGACTGCTGCTGTTTATGACTGGCTTGAGAGATGACCTGGTTGGTCTTACGCCCACGTTTAAATTTATTGCACAGATTGCCAGCGCAGTGGTGGTGACCATAGTTGCTGACCTGCGCATTGAAAATCTATATGGCTTGTTTAACTATTATGAACTGAACTACGCCACCAGCATTGCCTTGACCATACTGTTTATTGTGGGTATTGTAAATGCCTTCAACCTGATTGATGGCATTGATGGCCTGGCGGGATCGCTGACTTTAATCTTTAGTCTAACTTACGCCTTCCTGTTTTATAAAGCAGGGGAGATGGGCTGGTCTTTAATGGCTACCGCCTTGGGCGGCGCGATTCTGGGCTTTCTGTTTTTTAATATCACGCCGGCAAAAATCTTCATGGGCGATTGCGGCTCCTTGCTGATTGGATTTCTGGCCGCCATTTTTAGTATTAAGTTCCTCTCCTTGGAAAGCCCTGTGCCTTTGCAGCTTGGTGCTTTCCAAATCAATGAAAGGATTGGTCTGGCCATGGCCATTCTGATTATTCCCATCTTTGATACCCTCCGGGTTTTTACCTTAAGAATCCTGAAAAACAGATCACCATTTACCGCCGACTCCAATCACTTACACCACCGCTTATTGTTTCTAGGCCTGAGCCATATACAATCTACTTTCATTCTTGCTTTTTCAAACATCATGTTCATCGTACTGGTATTAGCGCTTCAGGACTTTAGTGCAGGGGAAATCATTAGTATCTTAGGTCTTATGATCTTAACCGTAAATGGGTTATTGTCGCTGTATATTGAGCAATATAAGAAGACGCTTTTTGCCCACGCTGACCGCACCGAGGTGCTTCCGGATGACAAAATTTCAACTGAAAATTATGGTAGCAGGGTTCTGAACAAAATTTTTAAAAATTAGCCCATTTGATTATAGCTTAGATTGAACATGCTATATAATACCAGATTATACTTGTATGAACCTCGAAAATTCGACACTAACGAAAGAAGAAAATAATGAAATATCCATGAAAGAGATCATCAACTCTTTCAAGAGCAACTATCAATACCTAAAGCGAGAATGGCTGCTCATTGTGCTGCTTAGTCTGCTGGGCGGTATCGTGGGATTAGTCTACTCCTTTGTAAAAAAGCCTGTATATACGGCAACCACAACCTTTGTACTGGAGACTGGTGAAGCAGGCGCCAACTTAGGACAGTATGCCGGACTTGCCTCCATGATTGGGCTTGATCTGAATACCGGAGGCGGTATTTTCCAGGGGAACAACATCCTGGAGCTGTACCGTTCCCGTAATATGGTCGAGAAAACCCTGATGACGGAAGCATTGGTTGATGGAAAAAAGATGTTGCTGGCAGATCGTTTTTCGCAGTTTAATGAACTTTATGAGGAATGGGATGAGAAACCACGTACCAGGGGCTTTCGCTTTACCCAGAATATAAAGTCGCTATCCTTTGACCAACAAAGATTACAGGACAGCTTGCTGGCAGAGCTATCCGGGGATATCAACAAGGACTATCTTGTGGTAATTAAGCCAGAGAAAAACAGCATCATCAGGGTGGATGTGAATTCGAAAGATGAAGCATTTGCCAAAGCTTTTAACGACCAGATTGTGGCCAATGTGAATGCATTTTATGTGCAGACGAAAACGCGGAAGTCTACAATGAATGTGAATATCCTGCAGGAGAAAGCAGATTCCATCAGAAGGGTGATGAACGGTGCCATCTTTAGTGCCGCTGCGGTAGCGGATGCGACACCTAATTTGAACCCGACCAAGCAATTGCAACGTAATGCACCTATTCAACGGTCGCAATTTACAGCAGAAACCAATAAAGCAATTTTAGGGGAACTGGTGAAGAATCTGGAGCTTTCCAAACTAAACCTGCTTAAAGAAACACCCTTGATTCAGGTTGTTGACTTTCCAAAATATCCGCTTTACAAGTCTTTCCCGGGCAGGATTGCCTCCTTTGTGATTGGTACCTTGCTGTTTGGATTCCTAACGGTGGCATTCTTGCTTTTTAAAAAACTAATACGAGCGGCAATGGCCTAACCACAATCTATGAAATATCAGTTAAGAATGTTTTATGCCGATGCAGGCAATCAAACTGCCGGTTCAAAGGCCACAAGTGACTGTGCGGAAATTTTATCCCGGGATGGCTTTAAAGCTTTTGAAGTTCCCATCTATATGAATAAAGGGGCAATCCCTAACATGTTAATTATGCTGCGACATTTTTTTATGTTGTTTAGTAGACTTAAATCAAGTGATACCATCTTACTACAATATCCTTTACTGGGCATTAATAAGTACCTGCGCCAGATTGTTCAACTGTTGGGTAAGAAGGGCTGTAAAAAGGTTTGTTTAATCCACGATCTCGATTCTTTAAGGCTGGTGCATCATGCTTGGACATTGGAGGAGGAGATATCCCGATTGAATGCTTTCGATACAGTGATTGTACACAATGGAGAAATGAAGGCTTTACTGGAGGCAAAAGGTTTGAGAACAGAGATTCGGTGTCTGGAACTCTTTGACTACCTCGTTCCTGCAAATGTATTGCAGGAAATACAGGCAAAAGCAATACAAGCAACAGTGCAGGGAAATACAGCTGGAAGTTCAGCTGATGCAGTGCAGCCAAAGACCGTTGCGTTTGCGGGTAACCTTGGAAAAAGTGAATTCGTGTCCCGCCTGAAGGAACTACAGGGCATCCGTTTTAACTTGTATGGTCCAGGATTTAAAGCGGAGACTTCAAGTGACGACATCAGATGGCTCGGTAGCTTTGATCCGAATGAATTACCTGCTAAACTTGAAGGCAGCTTTGGTTTGATCTGGGATGGGGAGCATATTGAAAATTGTGGTGGAAACCTTGGTAATTACCTGCGTTATAATAATCCGCATAAGGCTTCGCTATACCTGGTGAGCAACCTGCCTGTAATTGCACCTGAACATTCGGCAATTGGCAAATTTATCCGGGCGCATGGCATTGGCATTACGGTGGATTCACTGCTCGACCTGCCACAAGCCTTAAATGCCGTGGATGATGCCGCATACCAGCAGATGAAAATGAAGCTGGGCGCAATATCAAAGCGCATTGCCGCGGGCGGTTTTCTGTCGACGCAGGTGCAGCAGCTTTAACGCGCAGCAACACAAATGTATTGAATATAGAATGTTAGTGTCATGATTAAGAAGATCCTGTATAATCCGAATTTCATTTATATCTTCTCGTTCATTGTACCCTTTATCTTCTATTCTTTTGAATGGTCTACGCTGTATCCCAAACTTAGGATGCCGCTGTTTATGTTCTACTTGTTCACTTTCATTATTTGTTTTTTAATAGGCTTACTGATCAATAAGACCAGACCTTTTAAGTACAAGCCCATTAAAGAAGTAAGCAGTAACATCTGGGTGATTCTTTTCATGTATGGCATGTACGGCTTAGAGGTGCTTTACTCTAGAACGCTGCCCCTTTATGCCGTGTTAAAGGGTGACTTCAACTATACGGAGGATGCATTTGGGCTTCCTGTGGTGCATACTTTCCTGGTGTCATTCAATACCTTCTACGCGATTTACCTTTACCATCAATATATATCCAACAAAAAGGGGCGGATCTTCTGGATGTTCATCATTATGCTGGTACCTTTCATATTGCTTGTGTATCGTTCTGCAATCCTGAATGTGCTGCTTGGTGCTTTGATTGTATTCCTCCTGCACCGTAAGGCGATCCCGCTTAAACTCATCCTAAAGACAGTAGTAGGTGTGCTGTTCGTATTTTTTATGTTTGGTTTTATGGGTAACCTGCGTTCCGCGGATGGAGATGCGACCTACATCCCAAGATCATCCGGTGCGACTGAGGAGTTTCTAAACAGCTATATTCCGAAGGAATTTTATTGGTCTTATCTCTATGTTGCCTCTCCGGTAGCCAATCTGCAGAATAACATCAATGAAGTGGTGGTAGATGAGGGGGGGTATCGTGACCTCATACTGAATGAATTTCTTCCGGCCTTTGTAACCAAATTTTTCAGACCTGCTGAAGAAAAAACCTTTCATCAGATTAACCCCTTTCTTAATGTGGGTACCATTTACGTATTCAGCTTTTCTTATCTGCGCTGGACGGGGATATTTCTGATGTTCTTCTATTTCATTGCCATTGTTAATGTGTACTATTTGCTGGTTATTAAATCTGAAACCTACCGCGTAACTGGCCTTGCCATTTTATTCAACATTATTATCTTCGCAAATTTTCACAACACCATTGCTTACTCCGCATCAAGTCTGCAGCTGATATATCCGGTACTCTTATCTATGGGCACCTATCTGGTCAGACAGCGAAAAGCCAGAATAGCGCAGAAAGCGGCGTTGCCCAACCCCGGGCTTTAGCTAGCCTTTCTGCTGTAAACGGTCGCGATCTAATTCCTCCAATATGGTGCTAGAGCTTAAGGCCAAACTATGCATTCGCAGCCTGCAGCCTTCCTCCTGGGAAAAGAAATATCTGCCGAAAGCTTGGAAATGCGGCTTCAGTGCAGCACTGGATACACAATTTGTAAATTGTCCTGGACCCGCCTGAAATTGGGTGAAGCCCCGAAAACCCCGCTCTTTTGTGCAGGAAAGCGTGAAATTGCACACTATTCTGCTGCATACTGCCGAAAATATATTTTGTAGATTGCTCTGCAAATCAAAGTATTAAACACCGGCGCTCCGGTCAATTTTGCATCTTTTCGGGCGGCTCTACTCCAGAAGTTCTGCTGCGCCTAATGAGGCTTAATATTTGATGATGGCTGTTTATTTATGGAGGATTAATGAAAGAATATGGAGTTTGAGGTTTATCTCAGGGCGTTTAAACCTGAAGACGCCGTTTTTATCAATGAATTACGGAAGAATAAAGCGATAGAAGAGAAAATTGGCGGCGTAACCAAATTCGTTTCCCTGGAACGCGAACAGCGCTGGGTGAATGACATCATCAACAACGACGACCCCAGAAATGGCTGGCTTGCCGTATGTGAGGTGGGTGGCAATGATGACATCATCGGCTATGCTTCTGTAAACGACATCGACTACCGCAATGGTACCTGCATCGGGGGTGGCATAAAAGTGATTTCGCCAACACCCGGTAAATTCTATGGCCTTCAGGTCCTCTTACTCGGCATGCGCCACGCCTTTGAAGAACTGCGTATGGTGCGTTTTGCCGTTTTTGTGATGGAAGAGAACAAAGGTTCGCTTCGCATTATGGAACGTGCAGGACTGAAGCGTGAAGGCTTTCTCCGTAAATACATCTACAAAAACGGTGCACACCGTAATTGCTGGTTGCTGAGCATCACCGACGAGGAATACCGCGAGACCAAACAAAAATTCAATATATGATCCCCATTACCAAACCGTTTATGCCTCCTCAGGAGGAATATGCACATTATTTAAAAGGGATCTGGCAACGCCAATGGATCACCAACATGGGCCCGCTTTCCAGCAACCTCGAGCTGATCATCAAAGATTACCTCAAAGTGAATCACCTGCTGTATGTAACCAATGGCACCGTAGCACTAGAAATGGCGATGAAAGGCCTGGAACTGCAAGGAGAGGTGATTACCACTGCTTTCTCCTTCGTAGCCACCACCAGCAGCATCGTTTGGGCAGGCTGTCAACCGGTATTCGTAGACATTGATGCCGAGTCGCTGAACATCGATCCGACGAAGATCGAAGCGTCCATCACCGATAAAACCTGCGCCATCCTGGCTACGCACGTCTACGGCAATCCATGCGATGTGGAAGCCATAGATGCCATCGCCAAAAAACACAACCTTAAAGTTATTTACGACGGTGCCCATGCCTTTGGCGTGCAGGTAAACGGCCAGTCCATATTCAACTATGGCGACGTTTCCATCTGCAGCCTCCATGCCACCAAGTTGTACCACTCTATAGAAGGGGGACTGATCATGACCAATGATCCGGAATTCCTGAAAAAACTGGCGCTGATGCGCAACTTCGGCTTTAATGGTCCGGAAGCCTTCGCCGCACTGGGCATTAACGGTAAAAACTCGGAATTTCATGCCGCCATGGGTCTGGTGAACATTACGCACCTGCCGGAAATTATGGAAAAACGCCAGACCATCAGCGACCGCTACGACCGCAACTTGCAAGGGCTTCGGGCGAAACGTCCGACCTGGCATGCACAATCGGCCAATAACTACGCCTACTATCCGCTTGTATTTGAAGACATGCAGCTCATGCTGAACTGTATGGAATACCTGAAGGTGAATGAAATCTTTACCCGCCGGTATTTTTATCCATCCCTGGCCAGCTCATTACCGTATATGGAGTATAAGAAGCTTGAAGTGACAGAAGACATCTCGAGCAGGGTGCTCTGCCTGCCGCTGTATTGCGATCTGACCACCGAAGAAGTTGATTTGATTAGTCGTTTGATGCTGCGTGTGCAGAATAATTCGTAGTTAATGAAGGTATCGGTTTGTGTAATAACATATAATCACGAAGCCTATATTGAGGCTTGCCTGCAGGGGATTGTAAGTCAGGTGCTTGATGCAGACTACGAAATTGTGATTGGCGATGACTGCTCGGCCGACGGTACCCTGGCGATCCTGAAGAGATATGCTGCGGAATACCCCGAGAAGATCAAACTGATTGCGGGCACCAGCAACGTGGGCATGACCGCGAATGGACTGCGGACCTTTGCGGCCTGCTCCGGTGAATACCTGGCGATTTGTGAAGGTGACGACTACTGGACGGATCCGAACAAGCTGCAACGTCAGGTGGATTTTCTGGATGCCAATCCGGGCTATAGCATGGTTGCAGAAAACGGCCTCGTGATAGATACCACCCGAGGAATTGAACACCCTTTTAATACCATTGAGGAGCGGGACCTGGAAATACACCACCTGCTGGCGCGCCGGCAATTCCCGACCGCTTCTGTACTGCTGCGCAGGGGTCTGCTGGATGCTTCCCTGCTGAATTATAAGTTTAGCGCCGATACTTTCCTGTGGTGCTTCCTGGCGCAAAAGGGCAAGATTCGTTACTTACCGATACTTTCTTCCGTGTACCGCAAGGGTACGCATGGCATTGTGCTTTCATCAGATAAGCTGGAATGGGCTTTCCTGATGGAGAAGTGGAACAACGATATTGCTCAGATTCTGCCGAAAGGCTTTGATCAGGAGCTGCTGAAACGCAGGAACTACACGGAGTTTATCAAGGTATTCTTCTTCTGTGCCAATCGCGGCGACCTGAAGAAAGCGATGCTTTCATTGAAGAAGTGTTTCAAATATCAGCCGATGCGTACTGCGCAGGCTGTGTCGAAGTTCTTGTATCGCAAAATTACGGTATCATCGAAGTGAGGTTATTTGAGGTTTCGGGTGTTATAAGGCGTGTTGCGGTGTAGCATGTTTTAGTTACCATCTCCGAGAATAGGTGTAGGAGTCGATTTGAGATTTCAATCAGTTGCCACCAGACTCCACACTATACGCTTGTCTTCAAACCAGTAACGAACCATCACGATTATCACAGAATCAGCAAGCGCGATATAGAAAGCTGGAAATACATTGCGTATTCAAGTATAGCTTATAGCTTTTTTCAAGTCATGTCTGATTTCATGTGTTACAGGGCGCCAAGATCACTTAGATGTTTTTAAAGTAATTTCTGATCTCAAACATTGCATTGCGTATTCAAGTATAGCTTGTTTCAGATTGCTGTACTTTTAAAATAGGTGTCTTTGAAGTGAATCTAGTTATTATGCGTTGCAGTGCGTGTTCGAGTATAGCTTTCTTCATGTTATTTGAGCTTTCAGGTATTGCAAGGCGATACAATAATTGATGGCGCCTTTGATTAACTTCTGATTTCATGTGTTGTGAGGCGATTAGGGATAGCTTGTTTCAGGTTGCTGCATCCCTAGAATAGGCTTCTAAATTTATTTGAGATTTCAGGTGTTGCATGGCTTGAATCTTTGATTTTTGTTCTAATTTACACGCTGAAAAATTGAAGCTTATATTATGAAACCTTCCCGTATCCTCATATTCGTATTGATCTTTATGGCTGTTCAAACTGCACAGGCTCAGCAAAATGACGACTGGCCAAATCTGAAGAAATATCGCGAGGCGAATGCCAAGCTTAGTGCCCCGGCCGCGAACGAGCAGCGTGTGGTTTTTATGGGGAACTCCATCACCGAAGGCTGGATCAATCAACGTCCGGAATTCTTTAACGGTCGCCCGTACATCAACCGCGGGATTGGCGGACAAACCACGCCGCAGATGCTGATTCGCTTTCGCGCAGACGTGGTTGCACTAAAGCCTAAAGTGGTCGTGCTCCTTTGCGGCATCAACGACATTGCAGGAAATACCGGTCCTTCCACCCTGGAGATGATTGAAGATAACATCGCCTCCATGACCGAAATCGCACTGGCCAACAACATAAAAGTGGTCCTGTCTTCGGTACTGCCTGCATACGATTTCCCTTGGCGCCCCAACATGGAGCCTGCGCCCAAAGTAATGGCCCTGAATAAATGGATTAAAGCCTACGCTGCCCAGAAGAAAGTGGTTTACCTGGATTACTTTTCTGCAATGGTGGATGAACGTAACGGCATGAAATCGATCTATCATACCGATGAAGTGCATCCGAACAAAGCTGGTTATGCCGTGATGGAACCCCTTGTAGAACAAGCCATCAAAAAAGCATTAAAGCAGTAAAATGCCCTGGATTGTCGCCCGCAATATCCTGCGGTAGTTTTTTGATAATCCCTCCGGATCATTTTGCACCTTTCCATATTTTAGGAATTATTATCGTATTTTAGTGTCTTAAATGTTGCCGTGTCTCCATATATTCAACATCAAACTAAAGGTCTTTTACTACAATGACAGCGTTTCCAAAGCCCCAAGATGCGGCGAGACTGCATAGCGCAGTGCTTGAACTGGAAATTCTGAATTCTCCTGAAGAAGGGGATTTTGACCAGATGAGTTTATTGGCCGCTTTGCTTTGTGAAGCGCCCATGGCCATGATCGGCTTCCGCAATATGGACCAGATCTGGTATAAGAGCCGGCACGGCATGTCCGCCTTTACGGAACAGTCCGTGCGCCCATTGCAGGACGATCAGCAACAATCGCTGATCCTTGAAGATGCAAGGACCGACCCACGTACAGCAGCACACCCCATGGTGGTGGCACTGGACATCCATGCACTGGCCGTCGTGCCGTTGCTTAATGCAGAGGGATTGGCGATTGGTCATCTGGCCGTTGCCGACAATAAAGCGCGGACATTCAGTCCACATCAACTCCAGGGGCTGGAGATTATGGCGGGGCAGCTGATCAATATGCTTAGCTGCAGGCAGCTGCGACAGGAACATGCTAAAAACAGGCTGGCGAATGAAGCCGGACTGAAAGAGATTATAGACATTTTTGAAGATGCGGTAGATGCCGTCTACATGCTGGATGCAGAATTGAGAATTCGTAGCTGGAACCAACGCGCGGCAGAGCTATTTGGCTGGCCGGAAGAAGCGGTGAAGGGCAGGTTTTTTCATGAGGCAATTATACCGGAGCGGAATCATAATAATTTCGTGAAGGTTCGTAATCAGCATGTGAAGGATGGCTTACCCAAGCAGAACTTTGAAATGGTGCTGCGCCGTAGCGACGGTACAGAGTTTAGTTCCACCCTGGGCGTTTCACCAACCTACATCAATGGTGCGTTGTACTACATCATCACGGCCAGGGAGCTGACCGACAGGCGCATCATCACCCGTGAACTGGAAAAACAAAAGTTGTTCTACGAGAACATTCTAAATAAAATACCTACTGACATCGCCGTGTTCGATCTGGATCACCGCTATGTATTTGTAAACCCCGGTGCCATTAAGGATCCGAAGCTGCGCAAAAAGATCATCGGCATGGATGATTTTGAATATGCCAGATTCAGAGGCCGGGATGAAAATGTTGCCCGCAAAAGGCGTGAGCAGTTCCTGGAAGCTAAACAAACTGGGAAAGTGGTGCGCTGGGAAGATAGTATCAAAAATCCGCAGGGACAGACGGTCACCGTGCTGAGAAGGATTTTTCCGGTACACGATGAGGAAGGCGAACTGGTGCTCTTCATCGGTTTCGGTATTGACATTACAGAAAGAAAATTATTAGAAGAAAAGCAGTCGGTTATGATGAAGCAGCTCTCTGCTCAGAATACCCAACTGCTTGACTTCTGCAACATCGTTTCTCATAACCTGCGTGGACCGCTGATTAACATGTCTATGCTGGTGGAATTTATTGAAGAAAGTAACGACTATGATGAAATTAAACTGTTGACTTCTAAGCTGAAGCCGGTTATTGACAGTTTAAATACGACCTTTAATGAACTTGTCGAATCTATACAGGTTCGCCAGGATATGGAGGTAGCCACCGAGGAAATCGTGCTGCAGGATTATCTGCAACGGACACTGGATGGCCTGAAAATGGAAATTAATAAGACAGAAGCTGAAATCATCGTTAACTTTGACGACGCGCCGGTGGTCAATTATCCACCGAAATACCTAAGCAGTATTTTTCATAACCTGGTTAGCAATGCCCTGAAATACCGCTCTCCGGACCGAAAACCCCGGATAGAACTGAGCACCAGAAAGAACCCGAACTCGGTGTTGCTGATGGTGCGCGATAACGGTCTGGGCATTGACCTGATGAAGCACAAAGACAATGTTTTTAAAATAGGAAAGGTGTTTCATAAACACCCGAATGCGAAAGGCTTAGGCTTATATATGACAAAGACACAGATTGAGGCAATGGGTGGAAAGATCTGGGTAGAGAGTACTGCAGACCAGGGAGCAGTTTTTTATATCGTATTTAATAATCAACAGTAAGGGATATGAAACGGGTTTGGTTGATTGATGATGATGAAGTGTTCGTATTCTTAACGAAAAAGTTAATAGCACAAACCGAGCAGGCGGTAATTCTGGAGACCTACATTAATGGGCAGGAAGCGATTGACCGCCTTCGGGAGATTTCTGCTGATGAATCTGCACTGCCCGATTTAGTATTGCTGGATCTGAATATGCCCGTGATGGATGGCTGGGAATTTCTGAATGCCTTTCAGGAGGTGGAATTTAGTGCTCCTGACAAAATTCATTTATATATTGTGACCTCTTCCATTTCACCATACGAAGTGGAAAGGGCCAAGCAGATTCCTGCAGTGCAGGAGTTTATTGTGAAGCCCATGGTGAAACAAAAGTTCGTAGAATTAATTAGCGCCTTATAATACATACATGTTTGAACATCAGACGATAAACTTTGATATTTTAAAACAACGGGCTTTCAATCTTCGCTGGGCTACTGTCCCGGAAGGTGTGATTCCCTTAACTGCTGCAGACCCCGACTATCCGAGTGCACCGGAAATTGCGGAAGCCATCATCCGCTTTACCAAAGACCGCTATCTATCTTATGGGCCGCCAGCAGGCTTACCGGAATTCAAGGAAAGCGTGGCCCGGTTCTTCCAGGAAAAACGTCAGATTCCAACATCGCCAGAACTCCTGTTTCCCGTAGATAGTGCCGCCTTCGGCATTTACCTGATCTGCAAAGCATTTCTGGAAGCCGGTGACGAGGCGATTGTATTTGATCCGGTAGACTTCCTGTTCCGCTACTCAGTGGAAAATGTGGGTGCAACTGCAATTCCCTTTGCGATTCCGCCAGGAGATACCCCGGTCGACTTTGATCACCTGGAGCATTTAATCAACAAGAACACAAGAATGATTTGTCTGTGTAATCCACTGAACCCCACGGGGAAGGTGTTTACCAAGGCAGAACTGACCCATATCGGCGAACTCGCCGTTAAACATAACCTGGTGATCCTCTCAGATGAGATCTGGAGTGACATCGTTTTTACCCCTAATGTTTTTACAAGCATTGCATCCATCAATGAAGAGATCCGCAACCAGACGGTGACCGTAACCGGTTACAGTAAATCTTATGGGTTGGCAGGGCTTCGCATCGGCACCGTGGTGGCATCTAATCAGGCGCATTATGAGCGGTTGTTTGAAGCTTCTCTGCACACCTCCACGATCCATGGCGCAAATGTGCTGTCGCAGGTGGCGGTCGTTGCCGCACTGGATGAATGTGGCTACTGGCTGGATGGCTTTGTTTCGCATCTGCAAGCAATGCGCGACCTGATTACCGGCGGCCTGAACAGCATTGAGGGCTTCTCCTGTAAATCGCCGGATGGCTGCTATGTGGCCTTCACGGACATCCGCGGTACCGGGAAATCCAGCGCTGAAATGGCGGAACTGTTGCTCAAGGAAGCGAAAGTTGCTGTTGTGCCGGGTTCCAAGCAGTGGTTCGGCGCTGGGGCAGAGGGTTATATCCGCATGAGCTTCGCTACATCGGCAGATGTGATTTCGGAAGCACTGCAGCGTATCAAACAAACTTTATAGTAGCGTAATATAGGGCCTGAACGGCGATGCGGTTATTTCCAGATAGGGATAATGCGCAGGGTTGAGGGTTTTACATTACGTTTAGAACTTGTTTATTGCAGCGGTTTGAAGGGTGTAGTTCGTGAAGAATAAGCAGGACAGGTTAGCGGGTGGTTCATTAGTGCAATTGATTAAAAGGTCTTCTAAGCTGAAGTTCGTGTAGAACTTGATGATTGCAAGAAGTTCAGGGGTCAATTCGTGAAAAACTAAGCAGGTACGTTAAAGGGCAATTCATTAGTGAAGAGCAGATTAGCAGGGTAGCTTTTAGGAGTGCAGTTCGAGTAGAAAGATTAGCAGGGGAAGGTCCAGAACAACATTCCTTTCAAATATAATTGGCGCATTGCGTCTCATGTTAAGGACAGAGTTGAATTTTAGCAGATGAAAGTTGTAATTATTGGTGGCGGTATCGCTGGCCTTACGCTGGCAAATTTCCTGATCGGCGATCAGTTTGAGGTTGTGGTAAATGAACGCGCAATCGGCTCGCCTGGTGGTGGGCATGCATTTTTGATGCACAGCGACGGGTTGTCTGTACTGCAGGAAATTGCATTGCGCGCGGATCAGGTCAGCGAGCAATCTGCTGAACAAAAACAGGCTGAACCACTTTCAGACCATATGACGTCAGTGAATCTGCTTCCAGGACAGCTTGTGGAGCAGTTTTCTTTGAAGCGGCCCGACGGAAAGGAAGTGCAGCATCTGCCTTTAGACAACTGGCGCTGCATAAAACGAACGGAACTTACACAGTTTCTCTACGCAAAGCTGCCGGCCTCAGCCATTCGCAACAACAGACGTTTTACACATTTCATTTACGAAGACGACCGTATCGTAGCGGCTGGGTTTGAGAACGGGGATGTGGAGTATGGCGACCTGTTCATCGGTGCTGATGGTGGTTTCTCGCGGGTGCGTGAAGCCTTATGGGGCCCAACAACCTTTGTTTCCGGCCGTGTGAAGGAAGTGGTCGGCATTGCGTCCAATCGCGAAATTGCGGAAACATACCGCGGTACCTTCAACAAGTTTCAACGCGATGACAGCGGACTGGCTTTCGGTATGATTCCTTCATCGGGTGAAGAGCTGGTGTGGTTCATGCAGTATGATCCGGCAATCGCCGACCTGGAATCGGAAAGCGAGTCAGAACTGGAAGCCTTTTGTCGCAGGCTGATGGCGAACTTTCCACCGCTGGCAACCGACATTCTGGATAGCAACGACTTCAGTACCAGCTATATCTGGAAGACCCGTGACTTCGAGGTATTGTCTTCTTTTTCTCATAATAACGTGGCGCTGATTGGCGATGCCGCACATCTGGCCCTCCCATTTACCAGTGCCGGTACCACAAACGCGATGATTGATGCGCGACTCCTTGCCTCGAATCTCAAGCAGATGAATTATCCGGATGCTTTCCAATCGTACTATGAACAGCGTTCAAAGGAGGTTGCCGCACATCTGAAACTTGGACGCGCCCTCCGCGACGTCTTTTTGATGCCATCCACATTTCCCGAAAAGGAGTTCCAAATTCCCTTAATCGCTGATAAACTGAGAAGTAGATAATTCAGATTGGGTATTTTCGAGCATGATGCTACACCCTATTTTTCTTATTTTTGCGTTATAATGTTGCTGAACAACAAGGACATGTGTTGCCAGTGGGATTAATTGTTTAGTCGGGTCTTAATAGAACGGGACTGAACAACAACAGGTTGCGTTTGCTTTCTGCACATTGAACGTTAATGACAAAGCACAAGCTGAGTAAGAGGGAATTGCTTGTTTGCCGGAACTTGAGTTGAGCGTTAGTGCATAACAAGATTTGCCAAAGACAGGATTGCTTGTTTGCCGGAACTTAAGTTTAACGTTGAAGAAGAACAGGTTCCTTGAATAAAGGGAATTTCTTATTTGCAGGTGCTAAAGTTGAACGTTGATGAACAACAAGATTTGCCAAAGACTGGATTGCTTGTTTGAAGACTTTTAGTTGAACGTTGATGAAGAAGAACAGGTTCCTGTGAAGATAGGGGTACTTGTCTGCAGTAGCTTGAATTGAACGTTGATGAAGAAGAACATTTCTTTTAATAAAGGGAATTGCTCTTTTGCAGGAGCTTAAGTTGAACGTTGATGAAGAATCGATAAGTTGCTTGTTGAGAGAAAAAGTGCTTCGCTACGCGGGAAAGCCGCAGCTTAAATTTTAGAAATACAACAGAATATTACAAAGGGGATATCTTGAGGCCAAAAATAATCATTGCGCTAGTGCTGGCATGTTGCGCATTACTACTCGCCTGGGGTGTTAGCAAGGTGGCATTTACAGAAATGCTTAACACGGTTGCCAACATCTCTGCACCAAATGAACGTTTAAGAATCGTACATAAACTTGCCGGGAACATCTCTGCAATGGACCAGCTGCAGAAAAAGCAGGCCATCAGCGACCCGGGGGATTACGACAAGTTCTTCGCGCAATCTAAACAGTTGCGTGCCGTGCTCGATACGCTCAAAGCGCTTTATGGTAACGACTCGGTGCAACAAGTCCGTATTGCCACCGTCAACGCCTTACTTACCGCTCGCGACGAGCAGTTTGTGAACTACCTGAAGGTTCGGGAGCAATTGGTAAACGACGGGGTGATTCAGCGGCAGGTGAAACGGGTGAATGCGCTTGTGGCCAAAAATGCCAAAAAAGTGGACAGCACCGTAGTAACTTCAGAACAAAAAACCCTGACCACCACCGTCGTTCCACAGGAAGAGGACAGTCGCGGCTTCCTCCGCAAACTTTTTAAACGTAAGAAGCCGGAAGAGGCAAAGCCCTTTCAGATTGTAAGTGAGGAGAACGTAAAACGCGATACTGTTAACATCATCAACGATGTGAAGATCGCGAAAGACGTGAATCGATCGCTACTGGTCATCCAGAATGCACAGAAGTTAAAGAGTCAGGCTTTCATTGAAAAAGAGGGGGAACTGGCGAATGCGAACACGAAGCTAATCGGCGAAATGCTGAACATCTTGCGCAAGGTGGAGGATGAAGCGGTTAACCAGATCGAAAAGAGCAGCTTCCGCGCGAAGGCTGTCGTAAATACAGGTATCTCCCGCATCAGCACTATTATGCTGGTCTTCTTCGGCATCACCATAATCCTGCTGTACCTGATCCTCACGGATATCACCAAAAGCATCCGCTACCGAAAAGCCCTTGAAGCTGCAAGGGACGAGGCTGAATTTCACGGCAGGGCCAAACAGCGCTTCCTCTCCAACATGAGCCATGAAATCAGAACACCGCTGCAGTCCATTATCGGCTACGCAGAACTGATCAAACAGCAGATTTACCCGCAACGCAAGGATATTGATGCCATTTATTACTCTTCGGAACACTTGCTGCAAATCGTAAATGAGGTACTGGATTATAACAGAATCGTCTCCGGGAAATTTACTTTTTCAGAAGATACCTTCTCGCTGAAGGGCCTGCTGAAGGAAGTCATCATGATCCTCAAGCCGCAGGCGGAGAAAAAGAACCTGCAGCTGAACACGGATTTTCAACTTGGGGACATTGACTACATCTCTGGGGATGCTTTCCGCTTAAGGCAGATCCTGCTGAACCTGGTGGGCAATGCCGTTAAGTTTACCGCTGAAGGGGAAGTCCTGCTTACGGTTTACTTCAAGCGTAAAGGGGAGGACCTGCATTTTACCTTCAACGTGACGGATACCGGTGTTGGTTTTACGGAGGAGGAAGGTGCGCATATCTTCGGCGAGTTTGAACAGTCGGAAACGACGGCCTCCATGGCGAAAGAAGGCTCTGGTTTAGGGCTAACGATTGTAAAGGCATTGGTTGACGGTCAGGGTGGCCGGATTTATGCTAAAAGTAAAAAGGGGCAGGGCAGTAGCTTTATGGTTTACCTGCGTTTTAAATATGCCGCTGCGCCTGTAGAAGAAAAATCGTTAACGCCAAAGTTGGAAAATGGAATGGAAGTATGGGTAATTGATGATGACAAGCTAATTCTGGAGCTCTGCGGCCTCCTCTTACAACGACATGAAATTAAATACAGGGCCTTCGACTCACCGAGGGAAATGCTGGAAACACCGGTTACCCCTGCAGTTAAATATATATTGATGGATCTAAGGATGCCGGAAATGTCTGGCAGTGCCTTGTTTAAGCTCATGAAGCCGAAGCTGAACCCTGACGTTAAAGTTTATTCCGTGACGGCACAGGTGCTTCCTGAGGAGCGCGCGAAGCTGATGGAAATGGGCTTTGATGGCGTGGTGATGAAGCCTTTCCGCGAACAGGAACTGCTGACGCTGCTAAAAGCTGGCGAATCACAGCCCCAGCTGTCGCCCATGTCAGTGGCTTCACCGGATATTACCTTCGATCCAAGTTATCTCGAGAAGATGACGTTCGGTGATGAGGAACAGCTGTTTAAGATTCTAAGACGCTTCAGCGAAGATTGCTTGCAGGACATTGATGACCTGAAAGCGAGCATTGACAGCAATAATGTGAGTCAGTTTTCGCTGCTGGTACATCGCCTTGCCGGGCGCATCGCGCAGATTGGTTCTGGGGAACTAGCGGCGGATTTCAGGAAGCTGGAAATTGAAGTTATGGGCTGTACAGAAATCAACCCAAAACTTAAGGCAAGTGCCGACCGGCTGATCCCGGGCTTATATTACCTGGTGGACCTGGTTAACGATTATTCAATCTCGTAACGCTCCATTTTACTGTAAAGCGTCTTACGGTCAATATTCAGCAGCTTCGCTGCCTGAGATTTGTTGTACTTTACTTTTACCAGAGTTTCCATGATGAGTGCCTTTTCATTGGCCTCATTGATGGCCTTAAGGTCTGATCCGGAGGTTTTCGGTACCGTATGACGGATCGCCAGTATCATTTCATCCGGTAAAGCCGAAACTACGGCGGTATCGGTTGGACTAAGCAGCACCATCCTTTTAACAACATTCTTCAATTCTCTAAGGTTTCCAGGCCAGTCGTACTGCAGTAGCAATGCTTTGGCTTCTTCGGAAATATGCTTCACGTTACGGCCAAGCTCCTTGTTTGATAGTCGTACGAAATGGTCTATGAAAAGTTCAAGGTCTTTCCCGCGCTCGCGTAATGGCGGCAACTGGATTTTAAACTCGTTAATTCTGTGGTAAAGATCTTCACGGAAGCTCCCGTTGGAAACGGAATTCGCAAGATCATCGTTGGTAGCCGCAATGATCCGTACGTTCACAGAAATGGACTTCGTGCTACCCAATGGCTGGATCACACGCTCCTGTAAGGCACGAAGTAACTTAATCTGTACCTCGTAGCTGAGGTTACCTACTTCATCCAGGAATAAAGTTCCGCCGTTGGCGGCTTCAAACTGGCCTTGTTTATCGCTGATTGCGCCGGTAAAGGCACCTTTAACGTGCCCGAACAATTCGCTCGCAGCAAGGTCTTTGGAAAGCGCGCCGCAATCTATGGCAACGAATGGTTTCGATGCGCGTTTACTTTGTTTGTGTAATGCTCTGGCGGCATATTCTTTTCCGGTACCACTTTCGCCCTGAATGATTACCGACATATCGGTAGGGGCAACAAGGCTGATGTGTTCGTAAAGTTTATCTGCTGAAGGACTATGGCCTTTGATGGTTTCATCGTCTGCAGGTGCTTTGGCAACGTCCTCTTCTTTGTCGTTATCCAGTGCATTCTTGACGATCATCAAGAGCTCATCCGGGTTTACCGGCTTCGTGATGTAATCTGAGGCACCTTGTTGAATAGATTTAACCGCTGTTCTCACGTCATTGAAACTGGTCATGATAACCAGTGGCAAGTTTAAACCCTGTGCATTCACGTAGGAAAGGATATCCAGACCGGTACCATCTGGCAGGCGATAATCTACTAGTAAAAGATCGTATTCTTTCTGATCAAGGAAGCGGTAGGCGTTCTTGATATTGTGAACCACAGTTGGCTCATGCTGGTGCTTTTTGAAAAAGCCCTCTAGTAATTGAGAAAAGGTTAAGTCATCTTCAACAATTAGTATTTTTGCCATATTTGCGTGTTAAGATAACAAAAATACAAAAGCCGGAGGACTTCCGGCTTTTATGTTTAGATTTTATATAAATAAGGGTTTATTCTACAACTACACCATCTTTGCCAATTTTCAAAGATGCGGTTTGTCCTTCTTTCGCTAATTCTACCAAATACCATTCTGATTTGTTAGCTGCTGTTACCAGGTACGCTGCACTTGGTGTGAACTCTTTGTACTTGTCAGACTGTAAAGTAGTCTTCACTGCATCAGGTAGTTCTTCAAGTTTTACAGGAACTTTGGTAGTGCTATCTTGTTGAATGGCGATCATTGGAGCTTTAACGTCACTTGCTTTTACAGTAGTCAGTCCTGCGAATGCTAGAAATGCTGCTGATAAAATCATCTTTTTCATGTTATTTAGTTTTAAGTTTAAATGATTGTGGTTATGATCACTAGTCTACACAACTGTGCCAATGCCACTCCTGTACCTAAACAACTCTAAAATAGCGTTTTATGATATCTGCCTGTGAAAAAATGTGTGGAGCTCTGCAACACTTTGACCGCTTATGAAGCGATTGTTTTGGTTGTTCTGCTTACCGCAACCTTGCGAACAGCGTCCATAATGGCTGCCGTATCGTAGCCGCAGATAGACCAAAGCTCTGGTTGCTCCCCATGCTCAATGAACTCATCCGGAATGCCCAGACGAATTACATCTGCCTTGTATTGCTTATCGCCCACGAACTCCAATACAGCGGAACCCATTCCACCTTGCAAACAGCCATCTTCGACAGTAATTACCGTGCTGTAGCGTTTGAAAACCTCATGTAATAAGGCCTCATCCAGTGGTTTCACAAATCTCAGATCATAATGTGCAGGGTAGATGCCCTCGCTGTTCAGCTCTTTACAAGCGGCAACTGCGAAATTACCAACATGCCCGATGGTTAGAATGGCAACATCCTCACCATCGCAGATTTTACGTCCTTTACCAACTTCAAGCGCCGTGAAGCTACGTTTCCAATCTACCAGAACACCGTTTCCTCTTGGATAGCGAATGGAGAATGGTCCTTGATTTTCAAGCTGTGCGGTATACATCATGTTGCGCAGCTCCTCTTCATTCATCGGCGCGGCAATCGTCATGTTCGGGATACAGCGCATGTAGGCGATGTCGTAAGCACCATGATGCGTCGCACCATCTGCACCTGCTAAACCAGCACGGTCAAGGCAAAATACCACGTTCAAATTTTGGATTGCAACGTCATGCACCACCTGGTCAAATGCCCGCTGCATAAAGCTGGAGTAGATGTTACAGAAAGGTACTAGACCCTGTGAAGCCAGGCCTGCAGAGAAGGTCACTGCGTGTTGTTCCGCAATGCCGACATCAAAAGCACGGTTGGGCATGGCTTTCATCATGATGTTCATGGAAGATCCGGATGGCATTGCAGGCGTGATGCCCACGATGTTCTTGTTGCTTTCTGCAAGTTCAACAAGGGTATGCCCGAATACATCCTGATATTTTGGTGGCTGCGGTTTCTGGGAAGCGGAACTTTTAATCTCACCCGTAATCTTGTCGAACAAGCCCGGTGCATGCCATTTGGTCTGGTCTTTTTCTGCAAGTGCAAAGCCCTTACCTTTTACGGTAATGCAGTGCAATAGTTTCGGACCAGGAATATCTTTCAGGTCTTTTAATATTGAAGCCAGCTTCTTAACGTCATGTCCATCAACTGGACCGAAGTACCTGAAGTTTAAGGCTTCAAAAAGATTGCTTTGTTTAAGTAGGGTGCCCTTGATGCTTTTCTCGATCTTCTTAACGAAGTTATGTGCATTCGGACCAAGCTCAGAAAGCTTGATCAGCGCATTGGAGATGTCATCACGGAAGCGGTTATATGATTTTGAAGTCGAAATGCTGGTTAGATACTCTTTTAAGGCGCCAACATTCGGGTCGATCGACATACAATTGTCGTTCAGCACCACCAGAAGGTTAGAGTTTTCTATTCCCGCATGATTTAACCCTTCAAAGGCAAGGCCAGCGGTCATTGCACCGTCGCCGATTACGGCAACATGCTGACGGTCTTTCTCACCTTTATAGTGTGCAGCAACCGCCATACCAAGGGCAGCAGAGATGGAAGTGGAGGAGTGTCCTACACCGAAGGTATCATATTCACTTTCACTGATCTTTGGGAAACCGCTGATACCATGCAACAGGCGGTTGGTATGGAAAACGTCTTTCCTGCCGGTCAGGATCTTATGGCCATAGGCCTGGTGGCCAACATCCCATACCAATTTGTCGTATGGGGTATTTAAAACATAATGTAGGGCAACAGTTAATTCAACTACACCAAGGCTGGCACCAAAGTGACCGCCATTTACACTTACAACATCAATGATATACTGACGAAGTTCCTGACTTATTTGTTCTAGATCATCCTCTGTATACTGCTTTAAATCAGCAGGATAATTGATGTTCGGTAGCAATGGATGGGCGTTTACTTCCATGTAGGTTTTTATAGAAAAGATGTACAAAGTACGTCATTTTGTTTGAATATAAGATGCAAAAAAATACCTAACAGCCTGATTTGCTCGGCAAGTACGCGGAAAAAACATTATTTTTACCGAAATATACTTCGATAAATGGAAAGAGATAATTTGATATTCGACCTAATAGACAGAGAATTAGACAGACAGGAAAACGGTCTGGAACTTATTGCTTCAGAAAACTTTGTGAGTAAACAGGTTATGGAAGCAGCGGGTTCAGTGCTAACCAACAAATACGCAGAAGGCTTGCCAGGAAAGCGCTATTATGGTGGCTGTCAGGTAGTGGACGAGGTAGAGAATATCGCAATTTCAAGAGCAAAACAGTTGTTTAACGCAGAATGGGTAAACGTACAGCCGCACTCCGGTGCACAGGCTAATGCTGCGGTGATGCTGGCGGTAATTAAACCAGGCGACAAAATCCTGGGTTTTGATCTTTCTCATGGCGGTCACCTTACACACGGTTCTCCTGTAAATTTCTCCGGAAAACTTTATCAGCCATTGTTCTACGGTGTTAAGCAGGACACGGGCTTAATTGACTATGAAAAACTAGAAGAAATTGCACTCGCAGAAAAGCCTAAACTCATCATTTGTGGTGCTTCGGCATACTCAAGAGAGTGGGATTATGCATTTATCAGAAAAGTAGCAGATCAGATTGGTGCATTGGTGCTTGCTGATATCTCACACCCGGCTGGTATGATTGCGCGTGGTTTGTTGAATAACCCGCTTCCACATTGCCATATCGTAACAACAACAACGCATAAAACCCTTCGTGGCCCACGTGGTGGAATGATCATGATGGGTCAGGACTTTGAAAATCCATTCGGATTGAAAACACCTAAAGGTGAGCCCCGCATGATGTCCTCTGTATTGGATATGGCGGTTTTTCCAGGTACACAAGGTGGACCATTGGAGCACATTATTGCTGCTAAAGCCATCGCCTTCGGAGAAGCTTTAAGCGATGAATACCTGAGCTACATCACGCAAGTAAAAGTAAATGCACAAGCTATGGCAAAGGCGTTTATGGACCGCGGCTACGGCATCATTTCAGGTGGTACAGATAATCACATGATGCTGATCGACCTGCGCAACAAGAACATCACCGGTAAAGATGCGGAACAGGCACTTGGAAAAGCGGAAATCACCGTAAATAAAAACATGGTACCATTTGATGATAAATCGCCATTTGTGACTTCAGGTATCCGCGTTGGTACCGCTGCAATTACAACCAGAGGCTACAAAGAGGCTGACATGGAAGAATTCGTTTCGCTGATGGATCAGGTCCTTAGCAATCCTGCAGACGAAGCCGTGCTTGCTGACGTAAAAAGCAAGGTTACTGCACTGAGTGCACTTTATCCGCTTTATAAATAAGCATGCTAACGTCAGAATCCCGAAAGCCATTGCGGTCCGATGATGAAGAGGGCCGCTTAAATGCGCTTTATGAATATGACATACTTGATTCTGGCAGGGACGTTGGTTTCGATAACCTAACTAAACTTGCCAGACAAATATTTAACCTACCCTATGTCTTTATCACTTTTGTGGACAGACATAGGGTCTGGTTCAAATCTGCCATCGGCCTTGATGCAGATGAAACGCCGCGCAGTAATTCATTCTGCGAATGCGCGATAAAGGAATGGGATGTACATGAAGTTTGTGACGCCTTGGCGGATGAACGTTTTCGCTCCAATCCACTCGTTATTGGTGCACCACATTTCCGATACTACGTTGGCGTGCCGCTGATAAATGAAGACGGTTATGCCCTTGGCACCTTGTGTCTGCTTGATGACGTGCCAAACAAGATGAGCGATGAATGTCGTGACATGCTCAGAACCATTGCTGCAGAAGTCATGATGCACCTTACTGGCAGAAAAAAGGCGATCGCGCTGCAAAATGAAACGCAGCGCCTGGAAGCCATGCTCAACATTTCTGCATTTTCACCAGAGATCCATGCGACGCTAGATTTTAAAGGTAAAATCATGTTCATCAATGGTGCTGTAAAGAACTTACTTGGGTATTCCGTTGAAGAAGCGCTGAATCTGAATCTGTGGGACATTTGCTATAAGGAAGACATGCAGCTGGTGCTGGATACCCTGCATAAAGGGCTGGAAGCAGGTAAGCACGAGTTCGAGATCTTGTTCAGAATCCTGAGCAAAGACGGTTCATTACGCTGGTTCAGCTGGAGCCTGGTCACCATAAACAGGACCTGGTATGCCTATGGGCGCGATCACACCGAGCGGCGAAAGGTGCAAAGTGAACTGACCAGACTATCACTTGTTGCAAGCAAAACGAACAACGCTGTGGTTATCAACGATCACAACAATGAGGTGATCTGGATCAATGACGCCTTTGAAAAAATCACGGGTTTTAACCTGGAAGATCTTCGCGGGCACAGGCTTGGGGATCTGCTCGCCGGGCCGGGTACAGACCTGAACGGCATCGCACAAGCGAGAGAACACTCCAGACGCAACGAATCGTTCGCCTTCGATGTGCTTTGCTACCGCAAGGATAAGCAGCAAATCTGGCTATCCGTTTACAATACCATGGTGCTCGATGCGCATGGTAAGGTAGAGATGGAAGTGGAAATCATTATAGACATCACGGATAAGAAGGTTGCTGAACGCGCATTGATGGATGCCAAGGAAAAGGCCCTGCAGCTCAGTGCCTCAAAGGAGATGTTCCTATCCGTTATGAGCCATGAAATACGGAATCCGCTTAATGCCGTGATTGGTATGACGCACCTCCTGCTGGAGAATGATCCCAAACCTTCTCAGCTTGAAGACCTCAAAATCCTTAAATTCTCTGGAGAAAACCTGATTCACATCATCAACGATGTGCTGGACTATACCAAGATCGAAACCGGGAATCTGGAACTGGAACATATCCCCTTCAGCCTTAAAACGCTGGTTAACGATATCCTGAATTCCCTCCAGGTAAACGGAAATAAAAACAGCAATCAGCTGAAGCTCATCTACGATCAGGCAATTCCGGAGCAGCTGATGGGAGATAAAACCCGAATCTACCAGATCCTGATGAACTTGCTGGGTAATGCCATTAAGTTCACCGACCACGGAACAGTTACCCTGAAAGCACAGGTGGCAACTGCACAGGCAGCGCAGCTGCAAAATGCTGCAGATACTACTGCTGTGGGACAACCCTTTTTGGCAAATGATGGATCAAAGATCCAGATCAACTTTGAAGTTAGTGACACCGGGATAGGCATCCCTGAGGATAAACAAGTCTCCATCTTTGAATCTTTTACCCAAGCGCGGACAGATATCTCCAGAAAATACGGCGGCACGGGCTTAGGACTTGCCATCACCAGGAAGCTACTGCAATTGCTGAAATCTGATATTCATGTGCAAAGCACAGAGGGGCAGGGTACAACGTTCTTCTTTTCCATCGTGTTCGATCAGGTGGACCATAAGGAAATCGAAGCCAGTCTGGAAAGTCAAAGCGGGGTATTCAGGGGTAAAAAGGTGCTTGTAGTGGATGATAATGAAATCAACATCCTGATCGTCAAACGTATCCTAACAACATGGGGGCTCGAAAATGATGTGGCAGCAGATGGGGAAGAAGCAATTCGGAAAGTGATGGAAAACCGCTATGATCTCATCCTGATGGACATTAACATGCCGGGAATAGATGGCTTCGAGACCACCAGCATCATCCGCGAACTTAATGGATCGTATTACCAGGATGTTCCGGTTATTGCACTCACGGCCTCCACGCAATATCATGATAGCAGTAAAATCTCCGCATCTGGCATGAATGGCTACTTATTGAAACCCTTCAATCACGACAAAGTGAAGGCGGTACTCTCAGAATTCCTGGGCAACCACACCAATTAGCTTAATACACCCGAACTAGCCTTAAAATAGTGAAGGGCCGATAATCCGCAGACTATCGACCCTTACCATCTAAATTAACGCTCTCGGATATATAAACGCAAGTGGTTATGAATTGTTGTAATTAATTGAAATTATTTTGTGAACGCTACTGCGGCGATGCTTAAGCTCTTTATCCCGGCGTCGTAAAGCACTGATGCGCAGGCTTCAAGCGTCGAACCCGTGGTAATTACATCATCAACAAGCAACACGTTTTTCCCTTGCAACATCGACCCGTTGTGCACAGCAAAGGCAGATTTCAGGTTCTCGTAACGGCTAAATCTGCCTTTCCTGGTCTGACTGGAAGTGGAAACTGTTTTCACAAGCACATTCGTGCATACTGGCCACCCCATAACCGTACCTAAACCTTCCGCAATACACTGACTTTGATTATACCCTCGCACCCTTTCCCGCTTCGGGTGCAAAGGCACGGGTACAATGAAATCAACTGCCCACCCAACATTACTTTTTAATAGTCTTTCCGCAAGTAAAACGCCCAATAAGGTCCCAAGTTCAGGCTTGCCCTTATACTTCAGGTTGTGGAGGATTCGCTGTACGCGCGATGCTTTCCTGAAGTAAAACATCGCCATAGCATTTGCACATCGTATACGCCCCCATAATTGCTTCGCTACAGGATTATCAGCGTACAGCTGAAAGTCCGTGTAGGGGAGGTCAAAGCGACAGAAAAGGCAAAGCAGATGCTCCGTCTTCAATAGCGGCTGACCGCAAGCATTACAAAGATTGGGAAACAGCAGCTGAAGAAGATCAGCTGCAAGGGTTTTTATTTGCTGCATGTTAGCAGTATATGGCTACATGCAGCAAGAATGTTAATATATTAAGCAAGCGCTAAAGCCAGCATAAGAAATCGCTCATAAGAGTCCAGCACTAGAAAGCCAATCTACAAAGCCCTCGCTAAAGGCTCACCTATAAACCAGGCACTATAAATCCGGCGCTAAAAATACCTCATAAAAAGCCACCCCTGGAAACTCTCGCTGTAAATCAGGCGCTAGAAAGCCCTCGCTAGAAAGTCAACCCTAAAGCCCCCTTTATAAAAAAGAAAAATTAAGCTTGTTCCTTAACCGCGAGCTGGCCGCAGGCCGCATCAATATCTTTACCGCGACTACGTCTGATGTTCGTGTTTATCCCCTGGCTCTTCAAATAATTCGCAAACGCATCAATCTTATCCCCCTCTGCATTCACAAAATCTGCAAACTGGATAGGGTTATATTCAATAAGGTTTACTTTACACGGTACGTGTTTGCAGAATTTTGCAAGTTCCACGGCGTCCTGCAACTCATCATTGAAGTGGTTGAAGACAATATACTCGTAAGTAACCGGGTTTTTGGTTTTAGAATAGTAGTACTTTAAAGCTTCTGCAAGCGCAGAAAGTGAGTTATGCTCACTAATCGGCATGATCTCATGGCGCTTCTTATCGTTCGCAGCATGTAAAGACAGTGCGAGGTTAAACTTCACCGCATCATCCCCAAGCTTCTTAATCATCTTGGCAATACCTGCGGTAGAAACCGTAATCCTTTTAGAAGCCATGTTCAAACCATCAGGTGCAGTAATGCGCTCAATAGACTTCATCACATTGGCATAATTCAACAGCGGCTCACCCATACCCATGTACACGATGTTGCTCAATGGTGCATTGTAGTTCTGCTTAGCCTGCTGATCTATTAAGACCACCTGATCGTAAATCTCATCCGCATTAAGATTACGCTTACGATCCATATAACCCGTTGCGCAAAACTTACAGGTAAGGCTACAGCCAACCTGCGAACTTACACATGCCGTCATGCGCTCTTCCATTGGAATCAACACGCCTTCCACAATGTTCCCATCGTATAACCTGAACGCGCTTTTAATCGTGCGATCATTACTGATCTGCGCGCTGTTCACTTCTACGACGTTAATGGTGAAATGCTCATCAAGTTTCTTCCGAAGGTCCTTCGATAGATTACTCATCTCCGCAAAACTGCGGGCAGCCTTCTCCCACAACCATTGGTAAACCTGTTTTGCCCTGTAGGCTGGTTCTTTAATGGAGGTGAAATGTTCTTGTAACTGACTTAAACTCAGTGCCCGGATGTCTGTTTTATTTGTGTAAACCATTTAGGCACAAAGGTAACCAAAAAAATTAGTGTTTTGTACCGCGGCTTCTGCCTGGAGCGCCAGATTTACCTCTGGATGGCTTTACCGGTCTTTTCGCAGGACCGTTACTCTTGTGCCAATCTGGTGTTGAAGAAGCACTTGCAGATCTTCCTGCAGTACGACGCTTATCTTCGTTTGCACCTTTCGCAGGAGGTCTCCCGGCACCAGCTTTACTGCTTGCCGCACGTTTTCCAAAGCCAGCAGACTTACCTCTACCTGCACCTTTTTCTTCTGCCTTAAATGAGGTGAACTGATCACCAAAAGCTTGTTCCTTGTCCTTTGAAGGCGCTTTCTTCGCTTTTGGAGCGGGTGCGTTCGCAGCCGACTTCTCCACCAACTTGTATATTTCTGTTTGTTCTTCAGGCGTAAGTTCACGCCATTCGCCTAATGGGATTCCCTTTAAGCTGATGTTCATGATCCTTGTACGCTCCAGCTTGGTCACTTCATAACCCAGATGCTCGCACATTCTGCGGATCTGACGGTTAAGTCCCTGAACTAAAGTGATCTTGAAAACAAAGGTGCTTTCCTGTGAAATTTTACATTTCTTCGTCATAACACCTAGGATCGGAACGCCTTTAGACATCCTTTCCAGGAAGGCCGTCGTAATCGGCTTGTTTACCGTTACTATATATTCTTTCTCGTGATTGTTACCTGCTCTTAAAATCTTGTTTACCAGATCTCCGTTGTTGGTCAAAAAGATCAGACCTTGAGAATCCTTGTCAAGCCTTCCAATTGGAAATACGCGCTCACTGTGGTTCACATAATCTACAATGTTACTCGGTACACCAGCTTCTGTGGTGCTGGTAATGCCAACAGGTTTGTTGAAAGCGATCAATACAGAGTTTTCCACGGCCGTTGGCTCAATGGTCTGTCCGTTTACCGAAACCACATCACCAAAGATTACTTTATCGCCTACTTTGGCTTTTTTGCCATTGATGTATACATTTCCCTGCTCAATATACCGGTCAGCAGCTCTTCTGGAGCATAAACCACTCTCACTTATGTATTTATTTAATCTTGTAGACGATTCAGACATGTGTTGATAATTTTATTTCGAAATGCAAAGGAATAGATTTATACCCATATAAACTATCAAAATATGATAATGAAGCAATCAATAAGCGCTTAAAGTCCTGCACGAACCCAACCCGTTTCATCCTCCCGATCTTTTACAAGCAGGAAATCTTCATATTTCCCCAACAGATTTACCCTGCTGCCACTATCTAATGTTTTTTTGACCGGCGCTGCAGTCAACGGCGCATCATATAAGGCCAGCTGTGATGTTTTAAGCTCGATGTTCCGAATGCCCGTGTTCACCTGATTCAGCCCTTTGCCAGGCAAATAACCCGTTGTGCCATCTGGCAGCGTCGCTTTATACCAGGACGAAGTGGCGGCTTCGACAAGCATGATGGTCGATGGCTCCAGGGTTTTCAAGGTCAGTGCTTTGCTGTCCGGACTTTCCCGCAAACTCACCTTGCTACTATTTCTAAGTGTTGCATTGATGTTCGTGGTCGCGGCAGTAATGGCCTTCGGCGTTGCTACATCCGTGTTCACAAAGGGTAGGGGGTCTATTGCACCGCCACCCGTATAGATGCCAAAATGCAAATGCGGCGGCGTTGTACTTGCATTTCCGGTATTGCCCATCAGTCCAAGGGTGTCGCCAGTTTTCACCTGCTGTCCCTCAACGGCAAGCTGCTTGTCCAGATGCGCATAATAAAGCGTGTAGTTTTTGCCATTCGGGCGCATCATCACCACCAAACCACCCAGGTTATTTTCCCCCACACGGGTAACCACGCCATCTGCGCTGGCCACTACAGGTGTAAGTTTCGGCCCGAAAATATCAATGCCCTCATGTCTGCGGGTATTCGCATCCCTGCCCACACCAAATAAACTCTCAATCCGCTTCCTTCCGCTGGTCTTCACCGGAAAACTCAAAGAAGGCCCACTCACAATTTCCAGCGTGTAAGCACCACTCTTCAGCAGTTCGGGCTGCAAGCGAAGCAGGTATTCCGCATTTTCATCTACATCTACGGTAATGCTCGCGTTCAGGGTATCTGCAGAAGCAATTGCCTTAGGTGAATTACCTTCCCTAAAAGCCCACAAATCCATGTAAACCATAAAATCTGCCGCAGGTGTTTTTTCCAGACGAATGTTTAAACGCTGGCCCCGAACTACATCAAACCGAAAGGCCGTTGCGGCTACCCGTTCTGCGGGGAAGTAACCCTGCTCTTTATAGGGCACCTGAATGCGCAAGGCTTTAGCAATGCTGTTCTGCCCGGCATCAATCCAGGCCTTACCCATAGCCGTCTTGTCAAGGCCTGCACTGCTCAGCTTCCGCTGATACAGTTCGTATGGGCTTGCCGTCTTAAAAAGATTCACGGGTCCAGTCTTACAAGACGCCAGAATCATGGTCAGCAGTAAACAGCAACTCAGTATAAGGTTTATTCGTTTCATGCAAGGATGTTTACCTTAATACGGTTCCCTGCAAAAAATGTTTTAACCAAAGCGTTTATGCGCCAGGCGAATTTGGTTCAATGCCCCATATACGCGTACTTTGCCCCATGCTAACATATCTATCAGCATCAAACATATATCCCGTCTCTCAACCGCCAATTAACAATGGTGTGCTTGCCGTAGACGATGCAGGGTATGTAAAAGGTTTATATTCAGCTCAACAGGCAGCAACGCTGAAACTCAACATAGATCAACATTTTGATGGTGCATTGCTCCCCGGTTTCGTAAATACCCACTGTCATCTGGAGCTTTCCCATCTTCACCGCCAGATTCCGATGCATACGGGCTTGTTCGGCTTCGTGTCTCAGGTCATGAAGAATCGTAATACAGAAGCACCAGCAATCTTGAAAGCCATGGCAGACGCAGATGCGGAAATGTACCAGAACGGTATTGTGGCGGTGGGCGACATCTCCAATCAAGCCATCTCGGCAACCATCAAACACAATAGCAAACTGTACTACCATACCTTCGTAGAGGCCATGGGCTTTAATCCGGCACAGGTTGAAACGATCATGAGCAAGGCGATAGAAACGCAGCAAAGCTTTAAACCGCTCAAAGCATCCATCGTGCCGCATGCGCCATATTCAGTGTCAAATCCGCTGTTTGCAGCCATCTCCGCATTGGCGGATGATCAAGCAAATCTGATCAGCATGCACAACCAGGAAACACCTGCAGAAGATGCTTTCTTCATGAACAAATCCGGGGCATTCCTCGACCTTTACAAAATGCTCGGCCTAAACCTTGATGCTTTTCAGCCGACTGGCAAATCGTCCTTACAAACGACCTTGCCAAAACTTCCAAAGACAAAGACACTGCTGGTTCACAATACGCAAACCACTAAGGCTGATGTTGACTTTGCTATTGCACATCATCCGGACTTGTACTGGTGCCTGTGCCCGAATGCCAATCTCTACATCGAAAATACACTACCTGATGTCAGCACGTTAGCAGCAGCAAAGCTGAAGATTACCTTAGGCACAGACAGCCTGGCCAGTAATAATCAACTAAGTATTCTAGATGAAATGCTGGTCTTTCAAAAACATAAAAATGTACCCTTCCAGGATTTACTTGGCTGGGCAACCATAAATGGTGCGGAATATTTGGGCATGGAAGAAACCTTCGGCAGCTTTGATGTCGGAAAAAAGCCAGGTGTACTGCTGCTGGAAGGCATGAACAATGAACAGCTATCCGAACAAAGCCGTATCAAAAGATTATTTTAGCAGCATGCAGAATAGAATCACGGAACTTTTTGGCATCGAATACCCCATCATCCAGGCGGGCATGATCTGGTGCAGTGGCTGGAAACTTGCTGCTGCGGTGTCCAATGCAGGTGGACTTGGCATCATCGGCGCAGGGTCCATGTACCCTGAAGTTTTCCGCACACATGTACAGCGCTGCAAGGCGAACACCAGTAAGCCTTTCGCCGTCAACGTACCTTTGCTCTATCCTGACGTAAAAGAAATTTTCGACATCATTGTCGAAGAAGGCGTAAGGATCGTTTTCACCTCCGCGGGAAATCCGGCAACATGGACCCCCTTTTTAAAGGAACATGGCATCACGGTCGTGCATGTTATTGCCAATACCAAATTCGCACTAAAGGCGCAAGCAGCAGGCGTTGACGCCATCGTTGCAGAAGGATTTGAGGCCGGTGGCCATAACGGTCGCGAGGAAACCACCACACTTTGCCTGGTGCCCATGATTGCGGAAGCCGTATCTATTCCGGTTATTGCTGCCGGCGGCATTGCCAGCGGGAAAGCAATGCTGGCGGCCTTTGCACTCGGTGCAGAAGCGGTACAGGTTGGCTCTGCATTTGCCGTTGCCGCAGAATCTTCAGCACACCCGAACTTCAAACAGCAGATTACGCAGGCTGCGGAAGGGGATACCGCATTGCGGATGAAGAAACTGGTACCCGTGCGACTGCTCAAAAATGCTTTCTCAGACGCGGTCGCCACCGCAGAAGCCGAAGGTGCCACGCCCGAAGAACTCCTGACACTGCTGGGCCGTGCCCGCGCAAAAGCAGGCATGTTTGAAGGTGACCTGGAAGCGGGTGAACTCGAGATCGGGCAGGTGGCCGCCATGATCAATGAAATCAAACCTGCCGCCGAAATCCTGCAAAACATATGGAGTGAATTTACAACAGCAAAAACTCAGTTGATGAACTTGTAGTATTTAACATAAGTACAAACAGATCTCTCAGCTTAGCCTTTAGCAAACAAGGCATAAACAACAATACAGACGCAAATATTGACGAATGAAAAAACATATAGACATCAGAATAACAGGCAAAGTACAAGGGGTATCTTTCCGTGCAACAACCAAATACGTAGCCGATCAAATGGGGGTACGTGGCTTTGTGCGTAATGAAAAAGATGGTTCCCTCTTTATTGAAGCAGAAGCCGATGACGTCACCCTCGAAGTTTTCCTGGAGTGGTGTCATGAAGGTTCGGACCGGTCCAGAGTTGAAAACGTGGAGGTCACACCTGCAGAGCTGAAAGGTTATCAGAACTTTGAAATCGTAAAGAAATAAGATGTCTGTCATAAAGAAATTCCTTGGAGACACCGCCATATACGGGTTCAGCACCATCCTGTCCAGGCTCTTCAATTTTATCCTTACACCAATTTTCACCTCGAAGTTCGCGCCTTCGGTGTATGGAATTTTCACCAAAATGTACAGCTATGTCTCCATCGTCAATGCGGTACTCGCCTTTGGAATGGAAACCACGTACTTCCGGTACCTGAACAAACACGAAGATCGCAAGCAGGAAGTGTACAACAACGCCTTTCTCACCATCCTTATGGTGGCCAGTTTGTTCCTCGCCACGGGATTGTACTGGGCGGAAGACATTGCCAGAATGATGCTTAATGCGGACATCAGCGAACTTAAGGACCACACCAGGTATGTGCAGATCTGTGTTTGGCTGTCGTTTTTCGATGCCGTCGCGGTGATCCCTTTCTCTAAACTCCGTGCAGATGGCCGGCCTATCAAATACAGCATCATCAAGTTCGTAAATATTGGAACCTTTATATCCACCAACCTCATCTTTCTTTTCGTAATCCCGGCCATCATTTCCAACGGCGGCATCGGTGCCGAATGGCTGCATAGCTGGTATCGTCCACAATGGGTAGGTTATGTCTTCATTGCCAACCTGCTGGCGAGTTTGGCCGCCCTGCTGCTGCTCTTACCGGAAATTTTGCAGGTGCAGCTACGGATCAACCGCGAGATTCTTGTGAAGATGTTTTCTTACAGCTGGCCGATTCTGGTTGCCAACCTTTCCTTTATCGTCAACGAAAATCTGGATAAGATCATGCTGGGCCATTATCTGCCTGAAGCTATTGCCGATCGCGACACCGGCATCTATGGTGCCGTGGCCAAAATCGCCATCTTCCTGAGCATATTCATTCAGGCTTTCCGCCTTGGAGCAGAACCTTTCTTCTTCAGTCACGCCAAACAGGAAAATGCCCGGCAAACCTATGCCATCATCTTACAGTACTTCGTTATTGCACTAGCCATCATCTTTGTCGGACTCGTTGCCAACATTGAAATCCTGAAGCACTTCATCCGCGGGAAAAACGAACAGGAGCAACTGCTTTACTGGTCCGGTTTACCCGCCGTGCCATTGCTGCTCTTTGGCTACATGTGCCTTGGCATATACATGAACCTCTCCATCTGGTACCGCCTCTCAGACCAGACCCGGTATGGATTGTACATCTCAGCGGCCGGCGCTATCCTGACCATCATTTTAAATATTGTACTGATACCAAGGTTCAGCTATATGGGTTCGGCTTTTGTCTCCATGCTTGCCTATTCGGTGATGATGGTGACGTCCTATGTGCTGGGGCAGAAGCACTACCCAATTCCTTACAAACTCAGCAGAATCCTTGCTTATCTCCTGGCATCCTGCGTGCTTGTTGTCCTGTCCTTTTACATTTTTAACCGCAACATCTACATCGGAAATGCCTTGCTTTTGGCCTTTCTTGCAGCCACCCTTTATTTCGAGAAGGATCAGCTTAAACTAATATTATCTAAAAAATAACCACAAATTTTACCAGAATGCAGATTAACATCATCAACAAATCCGGCCACGCCTTACCTCAATACGAAACTGCCCATGCTGCGGGAATGGACCTCCGTGCACACACGGATACGCAAATCGTGATCAAACCCATGCAGCGTGTATTGGTCCCTACAGGCTTATTTATCGAATTGCCAGTAGGATACGAAGCGCAGATTCGCCCAAGAAGTGGCCTGGCTTATAAACATGGCATCAGCATTGTTAACGCTCCCGGTACCATCGATGCGGATTATCGCGGAGAGCTTAAAGTGTTGCTGATTAATCTTTCAGACACCGATTTCGTCATAAACAATGCAGACCGTATTGCACAGATGGTAATTGCAAAACATGAAACCGTGAGCTGGACACCTGTAGAAACGTTAAATGAAACGGCCAGAGGTGAAGGTGGCTACGGTCATACCGGAAAATAAATACAAATCAATGAAGGGTACTTTCGTAAAAGCAATGGTTATGCTTAGCCTGGTTTCAGTGGCTATGGCATGTAAGAGTAAGAAGGCGGTTGTTGCCACAACACCCGTGGTGAAAGCAGCGCCGATCGTGTCGGATAAGAAGGAAGCGAACGTAAAACTCTTAAGAAGCAAAAACATCAACTTCAATACACTTTCCATGAAAGGCAAGGCGAACCTCCGCCTGCCGGGGAATGAGAATACTGTTACCGTAAACGTACGGATGCAGCGCGACCAGAAGATCTGGATGAGCATCACCGCACTGCTCGGTATCGAGGTGGCCCGCGCGGTCATCACACCCGATAGCATCATGGTGCTTAATAAACTGCAGAATACCTACGTACGCCAGCCTTTCAGTTACATCTACCGCTACACCAGCAGGCAGGTAACCTTTAAAATGCTGCAGGACGTGCTTACCGGTAACACCATCAACACGCTGTTTAACCCCACAAGTATACTCGAGCAAAATGAACAGGGTTTATGGAACCTGAAGGGAAACGAAGGCACACTAGGCTTTAACCTTAACTTCAATGCGCTGCAAAAACCGGGACAGCTGAACCTGAATGACAGCAAAGCGGCGCAGGCACTGAAGGTAAACTACGGGCACTACCAAAAAGTGAATGAGTTTATGATGCCTGCCCAAATCGCAATCAATTCTATGTCTGGCAATAAGCGCGTCGACATCGATTTTGACTTTTCGAAAATAGAAAGTAATGTTCAGGTTGATTTTCCGTTTAAAGTTCCGAAGAGCTACGAGTTAATAAACTAAAATTATACTTTTGATTGAATGAAGTTCTACAAACTAATACTGTTCCTTTTCCTGCTGACTTTTGGTACGACTGCTTTTGCACAGAGTAGTGCGCAGTTAAAGCGAAAAAAGGAAGCCCTGCAACGCGAGATCAACTTACTACAGAAGAATCTAACCAAAACCGCGAGTAGCAAAAAGCTTACAGAGAGTGAAATCAGAGCACTGAATACCAAGATTAACCTGATGCAGGATAAAATTGGTGTGATCAACTCGGAGATACGGAACCTCGACGGTCAGATTCATGAAAATACCAATGCGGTATTATCCCTAAAAGAACAGCTTGCACAACTAAAGAAAGAATACGCAGCCATGATCCGCTTTGCGCAGCGCAATCAGAACGCCTACGATAAAATGATGTTCATCTTCGCCGCCAAAGATTTCAACCAGGCTTACAAACGCGTAAAGTATCTGCAACAGTTCAGCCAATACCGGAAGAAACAAGCCGACTACATTAACGGCACGCAAAAGAACCTCAGCTATAAGATTGTGGTGCTCGACAAGAGTCTTAAAGAAAAGAGCAACTTGCTTAAAGAGCAGGAATCTGAGAAAGAGAAGCTGGGCAAGAACAAATCAGAACAATCCAAAGTCTTAAACAAATACAGTCAGCAGGAGCGCAAGTACTCCAGAGACATCGCTGCGCGCAAGAAGCAGCAGGCAAAGATTGACCGTGACATCCGTAATGCGATTCAGCGGGAGATTGCCTTAGCGAAACGCAGGGCTGAAGAAGCGGCACGTGCTGCGGCGGCTAAAGCCAGGGCGGAGAACAAAGCGGCGCCGGAAGCACCTACGGCAGCGGCAAAAACCAACTCAGGATACCTGAACGCAACGCCAGAAGCTGCGAAGCTATCCGCGGCATTCATAAACAACCGCGGTTCACTGCCATGGCCGGTAGCATCGGGTTCAATCACAGAACGTTTCGGGCGCCACAAAGTGGACCAGGCGAACATAGATCAGAATGGTGTTAAGATCGCTACAGCAGCCGGTGCAGCAGTTCGTGCAGTATTTAATGGAAAAGTTACAACAGTTAACACCTCAATGGGTAAATATTACGTACTTATAAAACATGGGGAGTATTTTACCGTTTATCAGAACCTTGCAAGTGTAAGTGTGTCTGTAGGTCAGGAAGTTAGCACGAAGCAAACAATTGGTGTGGTTTCCGGCTCAGACGGTGTACCCGAGATCGACTTCCAGATTTGGAGGGGCGCTTCGCCTCAGAATCCTGAAGCCTGGATTTCGAAATAGAATTAAAATTTAAATACGTTATATTTGCAATAGCTAATTAACAAGAAATTATAACGATACATATAAAGTCAACACAATGTATACAGGAACATTAGTAGAATTCTTAAATATGGGCGGCGGTGAGATCATGCTTATCCTGGTTGCTGTCTTGCTACTCTTTGGGGGTAAAAAACTTCCGGAGCTTGCCCGTGGATTGGGTAAAGGTATCCGCGACTTCAAAGACGCATCTGAAGGGGTTAAGCGCGAAATTCACAGAAATATCAATGCAGTAGACATTGTTGACGATGTAAAGAGTACCTTTAATGATACCCTAAGCACCACAAACAGCTACGGTTCAACAACAACTAACGCAGATACGACAACCGATACCAATATAGAATCACCTGTTGAAAGCTCAGAACATGTTTCTGAAACCAACTCCAGAGTTGCTGGAACAACAGAACCAACTGAATTAGAAAAAAACAATATTTAACTTAACGATTATGTTAAACACAACCTTATTAGCTGCTCTTGGTGGCACTGAAATCGCGATTATTCTTGTGATTGTATTACTTCTTTTTGGCGGTAAAAAAATCCCTGAATTGATGCGTGGCTTAGGAAAAGGCATGAAGGAATTTAAAGATGGTAAAGACGGTATTGATGGATCAGATAACTTAAATCATGATCACTCAAACACCAACAAACCGTTATAATTTTTCGCTGATCCTTATTCGCTGATTTGAAGAAATATACCGCGTTAGCAGAGATTCAGTCCCTTATCGCCCAGCAATCGCTGCGTCTAACTGACCTGCTGGAATACTATTTTCAACAAATTGAAGATCATAAACACCTCAATGCTTTTAATGAGGTGTTTTTTTTGTCTGCAAAAAAACAGGCTGCCCTTGTTCAGGAGAAAATTGATAACCAGACCGCAGGTAGACTTGCCGGCATGGTTATCGGTATTAAAGATAATATCTGTTATCAGGATCATCTGGTAACGGCCTCCTCCAGGATGCTCGAAAACTTTGTTGCACCGTACTCCGCAACAGTTGTAGAACGCCTGCTCGCAGAAGACGCCATCATCATCGGTCGTCTGAACTGTGATGAATTCGCCATGGGCGGCTCCAATGAAACTTCATATTTTGGTCCTGTACGTAATGCTGCAGATCCTGAACGCGTCGCCGGAGGTTCTTCGGGCGGTTCTGCTGTAGCTGTTCAGGCGGATATGTGTCTGGCTACTTTGGGTACAGATACCGGCGGCTCCGTCCGCCAACCTGCAGCATTTTGCGGTTGTATCGGCTTAAAACCTACTTACGGCCGAATTTCCAGGTTTGGTGTTATCGCTTACGCTTCTTCCTTTGATCAGGTCGGTACCATCACCTCATCTATTGATGATGCAGCATTGCTTTTAGAAGTGCTTGCAGGTCCCGATGAAAAAGACAGCACCGTTTCAGATGCTGCGGTGCCAGCATACAGCGAAGCGCTAAACCGCCCACAGAAACAGAAGATTGCGGTACTGCAGGAAACACTGGACAGCAAAGCGCTGGATCCGGAAATCCGTACAGCCATTCTTAATGGCATAGAAACGCTGAAAGCAGATGGCCATGAAGTTGAATATGTGTCCTTCGATTTGCTGGACTATCTGGTGCCGGCTTATTACGTGCTTACAGCTGCAGAAGCTTCTTCTAATCTTTCCCGCTACGATGGGGTGCATTATGGCTACCGGAATAAGGAAGCTAAAGACCTGAATCAACTATACAAGCTGAGCAGGGCAGAAGGTTTTGGCCCGGAAGTGAAACGCCGCATTATGCTCGGTACCTTCATTCTTAGTGCAGGCTACTATGATGCGTACTATCAGAAAGCACAGAAAGTACGACGACTGATCCGGGATAAAATAGAAAACTTGCTGTCGCAATACGATGCGATCCTGCTGCCTGTTACGCCTACACCTGCATTCAAAATCGGGGCACATATCAAAGATCCGCTGGTGATGTATATGGAAGATATTTTTACCGTACTCGCCTCATTATCTGGTGTTCCCGCAATATCTTTGCCCCTGGGCAATAATGAAGCCGGTCTCCCGTTAAGTGTGCAGGTGCTTGCCGGTCATTTCAATGAAAGTGCCTTATTAAATTTATCAAATCGTTTTTTAAATAGCCTATCGGTAAAATAGAAAGCCTTAAATCCTGCGTGATGCAGCTTGATGCCTATGAAACTAACCTTACGTTTTAATACCGTACTACTCCTGATGACGACTGCCTTCTCGGGGTTTGCACAGCAAAAAAATGCTAAATTAGATTCCATACCTGCTTCGCCTTTTGTATTTCCGAATACTTTTGAAACGGACACCACAGCAGTACCCCTCGTAGATGAGCAGCTGGCCTTCTACAATTACAGCTTCACCAATAAAAAACGTCTCGACTCCATACGCAATGTGATCCCGATGGATTACAATGAATATGTGCAGAAATACATCGACGTGTATACCGGGCGTAAAAACATGATGGGCAAGATGCTTGGCATGTCCAGCTACTACTTTCCCATCTTTGAAAAAGCATTAAAAGCCTATAATATTCCGGACGAGCTGAAATACCTGCCGATTATCGAATCGGCAATGAACCCACATGCGGTTTCAAGGGTAGGGGCTACGGGCCTCTGGCAGTTCATGTTCACCACAGCTAAAGGCTATGGATTGAACATGGATAACTTCGTTGACGAAAGGAAGGATCCGGTGCAGGCGAGTTTCGCCGCTGCGGCGTACTTCAGAGACGCATATGAAAGCCTCGGCGATTGGCTACTGGCCATTGCTGCATATAACTGCGGTGCCGGAAACGTGAACCGGGCCATTCAAAAAGCAAATTCCAGAGACTTCTGGGAAATCCGCCCATATCTCCCGCAGGAAACACGCAATTACGTTCCGGCTTTTATCGCGGCAGTTTACGTGATGAACTATGCGAAGAGCCATCAGATCATGGCGCAGAAATCACCACTCGCGCAAAAGACCGATACCGTGCAGGTAAACCGTTTTGTATCGCTTACCGCATTGTCGGAAGCTTTAGAACTCGAAACCGATGCGCTTTTTGTACTCAACCCTTCTTACAAAAAAAAGATTGTAAATGGTACGGAGGAGTCTCCGAAGCGGATCATTATGCCAGCGGCCCAACTGGACAACTTCGCCCGGATCTATGAGGTGTTAAACGACCTTCCGGTTGATGTGGATACGCGTGTTTACCTGGCTTCAAATGACGATAAACGATTACGCAATAAATCCAGGCAGCAGGCTTCGAAGTCGGCAGCTAATGTTCAGCACAGCTACCATCGCGTGCAGCGAGGCCAGAACCTAAGTACCATTGCCAACAAGTACAACGTGGAAGTGCAGGATCTGAAAGTCTGGAACAACCTTAAAGGAAGTATGGTGGTGCCTGGCCAGCGACTGATTATCTCTGCGAAAGCTGCACCAACTAAAGCAGCACCTGCAAAATCTAAAACTTACATTTCTTATAAGCCAAAAGGATCAGGGTCCGGTTCTGCAAAAATTTAATCCGGAATCTTCGGCTTACAGCTTCCCGATAAAATTGCGGAGCTGTGGGCTGCTATTGACCTTTCAGTCCAGTAGCAGCTAGGTACCAGCTAGGTACCAGCTTCGGTATCAATCCGGGGTCTATGCGGCCTCTACCCGGGGTCTATACGGGGTTGATCCGGCTAAAGGGCGTACGGACGCCGTTTAGACACCGTTATGATGGCCCAGTAAAAGCCAAGCCATTCTGATAATACTCAGCTTTTGATCTTTTTTGTTCTGACTTATGTATATAATCGACCTCGATAAAGCATGTGTATATATATGCTGAATATTGAAGTAACTTTCTATGTACATATAGCAAACCCGGAAATGCTGACTTAGTCTATAAGTTGATCAACGAGAATGCTTATTTAATTAAGCTGATTCAATCATATAAGCTGAGGCGATCAAAAAGGTATCTGAATCTATATAGATGATGCTACCGAAGCTTATTGAAGTATGCAGATTGGATTATTGAGGTGCCTGTATCTATATAGCTAGGCTGTTAAAAGCTTATTAATGCATTTTGATCAAATCAAACAAACGCGGCTATCTATATAGATAGCCTGAAAAAGCCTTATTGGTGAACGTAAATTAATTCAAAACGATAGCTGTACTTATATAGATGAATATCACCGGGCATTTATCAAAAGTATAAGCATCACGACAACAATTCGCCAGAAGTTATGCTGGACGAGAAAACCATTAGAAAAAGCTGATTAGTACATGCAGATCACAGCATAAAACACCTTCGTGTATATAGATAACCTTAAAAAGCTTGTTTATACATGTAGGAGAGGAGCGATGGCTCTACCGTGCAAACACCAAATAGGGTGAAAAACCTGGTTGCTTATACTTATAAAGTTTCTTAAAGTTGCTCCGAAATCCCTTATTGTACAACCTACACAAAGGGATATGCAGTATTGTTAAAATGATTGCGCTTGTTTCCCAGCGAATTAGCTGGGGATAACAAGATATTTCTACATATTGTTTTGCGGGTAGTAATTTTTCTTCTACATTTGCACTCCGCTTCGGAGGAAGAGGATAAGTGAAAAGGATAAAGAAGTAAAGATTTGAAAGGCTGATAAAGGAGTAAGATAATGTCTCTTTTTGCGTTTACCGGAAACGGCAAATAAACTCTGGACACAGCGGAAAACAAAAAGAAAAAAAGAAAAATAAATTCTTGACAATATCAAAATCATTACTACCTTTGCAGTCCCAACAGACAGGGAGCCGCTTAACGGATGTTAAGAGAGGCAAAACAAACAAGATTGAAACAGCAAATTTAGCT
>NZ_BMIL01000006.1 GCF_014642175.1 Pedobacter quisquiliarum
AAAAGTTACTTTTTACTTGATCGCTCGAAATGTCTCTAATTAATGAGCTACTTTTTCAGTGGCCTCCTGCAAAGTACACCCCCTTTTTCATTTATGAATAAACCTAGTTCAGGTTAGCCAGTGCATTTGCGATTCTGTTCATCGCATCTTTCAGTTGCTCTTCAGAAGCGGCATAGGAGATCCGGATGCAGTTCTCATTGCCAAAGGCCTCACCAGTAACAGTAGAAACATGCGCTTCGTCCAGTAGATACAAACACAAGGCTTCAGCATCGTTGATCACGGTACCATTGTGGCTCTTACCGAAATAGCTTTTCACTTCCGGGAAGAAATAGAATGCGCCATCCGGAAGGTTAACCTTGATGCCCGGAATTTCTTTCAGCAGGTCATAAACGATGGTTCTGCGTTTTCTGAATGCTTCTTTCATCTCGTTCACAGATGCTAATCCTTCCTCATAAGCTGCTAATGCAGCACGTTGTGAAATAGAGGAGGTGCCTGAGGTAATCTGTCCTTGTAATTTATCGCAAGCAGCAGCGATTTCCTTACTTGCAGCCATATAGCCAACTCTCCAGCCGGTCATTGCGTAAGCTTTAGAGAAGCCATTGATCAGAATCACGCGGTCTTTTACCGATGGAAATGATGCGATGGAGTAGTGTTTATCTACGAAATTGATGTGCTCGTATATTTCATCGGAAAGGATCATGATGTTTGGATAACGCTCAAACACCGCAACCAATGCTGCAAGTTCTTCATGCGAATAAACGGAACCCGTTGGGTTGCATGGTGAAGAAAACATGAACATCTTCGTCTTAGGCGTTATTGCAGCCTCAAGTTGTTCGGCTGTAATCTTGAAATCGTTCTCCACTGTCGCATGGATGAATACAGATTCACCTTCTGCAAGTTTGATCATCTCAGAGTATGACACCCAGTAAGGCGTTGGTACAATCACTTCATCACCTGGGTTGATCAGGCATAAAATTGCATTTGATAGTGATTGTTTAGCACCTGTAGATACAACAATCTGTTCAAAGGTATAATCGAGCTCATTTTCACGCTTCAGCTTTTCAGCAACAGCCTTTCTCAAATCCGGATATCCAGAAACTGGTGTGTAGTAAGAATAGTTCTCGTCGATGGCTTTCTTAGCTGCTTCCTTAACAGCTTCAGGCGTAAAGAAATCAGGTTCTCCAAAACTTAGGTTGATCACATCAATGCCCTTAGCAGATAGCGCTCTCCCTAGTTTTGCCATTTTAATCGTTTGAGATTCTGAAAGGTTGTTGATTCTCGTGGATAATATGCTCATAATTGTTTTAAGTAGTTTAACAAATATAAAAACCTGTGCTTAGTGAAGGTCAAAAAAATAAATAATAATGCGGTTTAAGCGTTATTAAGTACTTTTGCCACCTAAATCAACACAATTGCAGCCTAAAAAAAAAGCGATCCTGATTTCTTTGTGCATCAGTGTTTTTCTGATGCTTGCGAAATTCGGCGCCTACTTTATCACTCAGTCCAATGCTATTTTAACCGATGCGGCAGAGAGCATTGTCAACGTACTGGCCAGTAGCTTTGCGTTTTACAGCATCTACTTAACAACACTGCCCAAGGATGAAAACCACCCTTATGGGCATGGTAAAGTGGAGTTCTTTTCGGCTTTTCTGGAAGGCACACTGATTGGCATCGCCGGGATCATTATCATCTTTAAATCCAGTTACAACCTCATCTTTCCTAATCCAATTCAGAACCTTTTTGAGGGTGCCATCATTATTGGTGCCACAGGTTTAATAAATATGGTTGTAGGTTATTACCTGATCAACACCGGGAAACGACATCGTTCCATCACCCTGGAAGCGGATGGTAAACACCTGCTTACCGACGCCATTACCAGTGCGGGCCTGGTTGTCGGCATTCTGATCATCTATCTCTCTAAATTATACTGGCTGGATAGCGTCATTTCAATTCTACTTGGCATGTACATCATCTACAGTGGGTACAAGCTTACGCGAAGATCTGTTGGTGGTTTGATGGATGAAAGTAATATTGAGCTGGTCAACAACATTGTGAAGCTGCTGCAGGAGAACCGGAGAAGTCCCTGGATAGATGTTCACAACTTAAGGGTGCAACAATACGGTGCTGATGTGCACATGGACTGTCATTTTACTTTTCCATATTATTACGACCTGAACAAGGTACATCATGAAATTTCAGAAATTGACGCCATGATCAACCGCACCATAGGGCATAGTACAGAACTTTTCATTCATGCAGATCCATGTCTGCCCGCCTGCTGCAACTATTGCCACATGGAGAACTGTCCGGTTCGGCAGGAAGACTTCAAGCGGGAGATATCCTGGACGCTGGAGAATGCCACAAAAAATCAAAAGCATTTTGATCAATGAGCTATTTTAATGTAAGGGTATATGGCCTGTTAATTAACGATCAGCAGGAAATTCTGATTAGCGATGAACAACAGGAGGGTAGGACGTTCAGTAAGTTCCCAGGTGGGGGACTTGAGCTTGGAGAAGGGCTGATCGATGCGCTGAAGCGCGAGTTTATGGAAGAATGTGCCACGGAAGTGGAAGTGCTTAACCACTTTTACACGACCGACTTCTTCGAAAAATCGTCCTTCAACGACAGCCAGATTTTGAGTATCTACTACTTTGTAAAACCAGTTGGCCCCCTGAACTTAGCATTTAAAACTAAGCCGTTCGACTTCATTGATGGTTCATCCCAAGCCTTCCGCTGGGTAAAACTGGATACCCTTACCGAGGCAGATGTAACATTTAAAACCGATCAAACGGTTGTTCGCTTGTTGAAGCAGGCGATACAGCTATAGGCTTTAAACGGCAACAACTTGCGTTGGGGTGATGGCGTAGAACACATCTCCTTTACCTGGCTTAATGTTGCTTAAGCCCGTAAATGCGCTAAAAGCTGGTAGCACCGCACAAGTATCACTGAAATAAAAACAAGGCAGGCGTAGCTGCTGACGTGCTTTACCATAGATGGTGATGCCTGGGTGGATATGACCGGTGATGTTGAAGTATGCATCTGTGGTTTGAGGCTTGTCGTGTATAAACCTGAATGGGAACATGAGCATTTCTTTTTCATGAATTTCAATATCTAAACCGGCGTAATCTGAGGCCTTAAGATCATCATGGTTTCCTTTGATCAAGGCTACTTTTAGTTCCGGATGTTCCTGCCGCCAGGCTTTAAAGTCCTCCACATCACTATTCATTTTATTGTGAAACATGTCACCGGTAATCAGCAGCAGATCCGTTGGATAGCTGTCCAGCAGCTTTGTGATACGGCTGAGATCTTTTTGGCCCAGTGTTGATGGCACCGGGATCCCGTGTTTACGGAAGTGTGCTGATTTTCCGATGTGAATATCACTAATGATGAGTACCCGTTTTGATGGCCAGTAAATAGCCCTTTCTTTATCTAATATTAATTCTTCGCCCCTACAATCTATGGTCATTCTTTCTCCTCGACTTTTTCTCCGTCTCTGCCGTCATGCGTTCAATGCGCTGGCTGAGTTCTTCTGTGCTCATGTTTTCCCGCAGGCTATCCACCTTAATTGGAAAACACAAAGGTGTATAACGATTCGTTCTTATCATAATTATTTTACTCTGTTGAATGCGCTGCAAAGCCGCCGCTAATCTTGGTTCTTCAATCTGCTGATAAAATGCCTCATCATAGGCTTGCCTTAAAAGCAAATTGTGTTTGTCGTAATCACTAAAGACATTAAAGAACAACGAAGAAGATGACTGCAGGTGTTTATTGGCGACATATTTTCCGGGGTAGCCTTGAAACACCAGTCCGGAAATACAGGCAATGTCCCTGAACTTGCGTCGGGCCATTTCTGTCGCGTTGATACTTGCGACGATATCCTCCGAGAGATTTTCCGGACTGAACAACTCCTTCATATTGGTCTCATCTATGGGGATGGGTTGTTCACTAAGCAACTCAAAGCCGTAATCATTCATGGCGATGGAGAAGCTGATGGGCTTCAACCTGCCGATGCGGTATGCAATTAATGCGGCCAGCACTTCGTGCACCAAACGTCCTTCAAAAGGATAGGCGAAAAGATGGTGTCCATCTTTGGTATCTATGAGTTCGATCAGAAACTCATCGTCTTTAGGAACGTGGGAGACCTTAGCCTGCCGTTCGAACAAGGGGAAGATGAAGGAAAGTTCTTCATCCGCTTTGTTATTTTCAAGTGCTTCGTTGTATTTACGACGGAGTATGACGCCAAGATTGGCGGAAAGCGGTAAGCGTCCCCCCAACCAGCTTGGGGTGATGGCGGTTTTAAGTTTGCTTTTGCGAACCAGCACCGTCATGTCTTTCACCATGATGAATTCAAGTACGCGCCCTGCGAGGGCGAAGCTGTTTCCAGGTTTGATTTTGGCGATGAAGGATTCTTCCAGCATACCGATATAACCGCCCGTGAGGTACTTTACCTTCAGCATGGCGTCGCTGACGATGGTACCGATATGCAACCTGTGGCGCATGGCAATCTGCCTGCTGATAACTTTCCATAAACCATCCACCAGTTCCACCTTATTGAATTCATTATAGGCGGCAAGGCTGTCTCCACCAGAAGTAATGAATTGCATAATCCAGGCCCATTCCGAGTCCAGCAACTCTCGATAGGCAAAGGTTTCTTTGATTTCCTTGTAGATGAGTTTATCATCAAAACCGTCGCCGACGGCTAGCGTAACCAGATATTGAATAAGCGTATCAAACGCCATGACCACGGGTTGTCTGCTTTCGATGTCGTGCGTCTTCGCCGCTTCCTTAATGGCTGATGCCTCCACGAGCTCCAGTGCGTGGGTAGGGAGGAAGTATATGGTCGAGGTCTCATAAGGGGAGTGCCCACTTCGTCCGGCGCGTTGTAGAAACCTGGCTACACCTTTCGGAGAACCAACTTGTACAACGGTATCTACGGGCTTAAAATCTACGCCGAGGTCTAAAGAAGAAGTGCTGATCACCGCCTTTAAAGCACCTGTATGGATGGCATCTTCAATCCAGTTGCGCAGTTCATGGTCAATGGACCCATGGTGTATGGCAATCAGACCTGCTAGGTTCTCATCCAGTTTGAGTAGATTTTGATACCAGAGCTCGGCTTGTCCGCGTGTGTTGGTGAAGATCAGCGTGGTTTTACTCTTGTGAATGATCGGGAGCAATTTATGCGCAAGCTTGTGACCCAGGTGGCCGGCCCATGGAAGCATGTCGATGTGATCTGGCAGCACAGATCGGATATCAATCTTCTTCTCGATGTCTGCTTTTACCGTGACCTTGAGTACTTCTTCGTACGGTACCAAGACGTCCAGGGCTTCTTCCATATTGCCGATGGTCGCGGAGATGCCCCAGATGCGGAGCAGCCGTTCCGGATGTTTTTCCAACAGCAGTCCCCGGATCCTGGATATGGCGAGTTCAGCCAGCACCCCGCGCTTACTTCCGATAAGCTCATGCCATTCATCTGCCACAATGCAGCGTAGATTGCTGAAGTTGCTGATCGTCCCTTTTTGAGCAAGCAACAGGTGCATGCTTTCCGGGGTAATGATTAACACCTCTGGCATCTGTTTCTTCTGCTTCAGCTTATCCGTTTGGGAGGTGTCGCCATTTCTCACACCAATGATCCAGTCTAGCTCCAACTCATCACACACTTCCCGCATTGCTCTTGCAAGGTCTTTAGCCAGGGAGCGTAGGGGCGTTATCCAGAGTAGCTTTAAACCCGAACCGGTTCGTTTTTTTGAGGTTGTGGTTGTGGTGGTTTTTAAGTCGTTAATGATGTTTAATTCTTCAATGACAACCGCTAAAAACATGGAGAATGTTTTACCAAAACCGGTCGGGGCATTGACCATTCCGCTGTAGCCTTCCGCGTAATATTGCCAGGCTTCGGTCTGGAAAGCAAATGGCTTCTTTTTAGATTGCTTCAACCATTTCAAAACCGTCTTATAGCCATAGCTTTTGCTCAGGCTGTTGGAATCAGTACTCATGATAAGGTTGAATTTAGCAATTGTCTTAAATCCTCAAGCGTATTAATTTCTTCCGCTTCCTTGTCCTTGCGCCACCTTAGGATTCGGGGAAATCGGAGTGCCAGGCCGGCCTTGTGTCTTTTACTTTCTGCGATACCTTCAAATGCTATTTCAAACACCAGTTCTGGTTTGACCGTCCTTACCGGTCCAAATTTCTCTAGTGAATTCCGTTTTACGAAAGAGTCGACTTCTTTGATCTCCTTATCGGTAAGGCCCGAGTAGGCTTTCGCAACGGTGATCAGCTTCTCGCCATCACGAACTGCAAAGGTATAATCGGTGTAGAAGTTAGCGCGCCGACCGCTTCCTTTCTGCGCATAGATCATCACGGTATCAACGGTATACGGATTGATTTTCCACTTCCACCAGTCGCCTCGCTTCCGACCACTGTGGTACAAGGAATCCTTGCGCTTCAACATGATGCCTTCGCTGTTCATCTCGCGGCTGCCCTGACGGATCTCCGCAAGTTCAGCCCAGCTATTGAATGTGATTACCGGGGATAAAAGTGCTACATCTTTCGTTAGCAGTTTCGAAACGATCTCTTCAAGCAGTGTTCGCCGTTCAGACATGGTCTTTCCCCGAACATCTTGTGTTTCATGTTCCAGCAGGTCATAGATATAAAAGCCTACGGGTGCGTCGTTCAACTGCGACTTGTTGATGGTTTTTCTGTTTAAGCGCTGTTGCAGGATGCTGAATACCTGTACATTACCATCTTTGATGGAGAGAATTTCTCCATCGAGAACAGTACCATCTTCCAGTTCATCTTTCAGGAAGTGAAGTTCAGGAAACTGGTCTGTGACGAGTTCTTCACCACGAGACCAGATGAACAGTTCACCGTTTCGTTTTACAATTTGCCCACGGATACCATCCCATTTCCATTCTGCCTGCCAGTCATTTACATCGCCTAACTCCTCAGGTTGCATTTCCAGCGCATATGCCAGGCAAAAAGGATATGGCCAGGAGTTATCGGTATTTACATGGGCACCTTCAATAAGTTCTTCGTAAGTGATTGCCTCCGGCTGCCACTTACCCATGATGCTGTGCATGATCTTGTTGCTGTCGGTATCACTTTGTTTAGCCAATGCATTAACCAGCATTTTATGGGATACCCCGATGCGGAAGTTCCCAGAAATAAGTTTATTGAAGATAAATCGTTCCGGTGTGGCGAGGCTGTTCCAGGCATCCAGGATAAAGGACTTTTTCACGTCATCCGGTTTTCCAGTAAGGGCAGCAAGGTCTTTGATCCATTCATGCAGTTTACGATCCGTGATCTTTTCTGGCGGAGGGAGCACCAGGGCAATGGTCTCGCTGAGGTCACCTACACTGGAGTAGCTTTCCTGAAAAAGCCAGGGTGGGATGCCACTGAGCTCCGTTGCCCAGCTTCGCAGCAAAGCCGTGTTTACCGGCCTTTTCGGTTTCTTGCCCGTGAACATGGCAATGACATAGGGTTTATCCCGATCATCGGCATTGCTAAAATAATCAACGAGCGCAGCGATCTTGTCGTTGGTCTTATTGCTCGTTTCCAGCTGCTGTATCAGTTCAGAAAATCTTTTCAATTTGCTTCGATTGTAGTAGGTGTTGGTTCTTCTTCCTCTTCGTTGCCGTACTGGGTTTTCACCTCTTCGGATGCAATGCCGATCTCATTTAGGTATTTTGAAAAAGTGGCGGTAAAGCCGTGCGTCACGAAAACCTTTTCCGCTTCTGTCGCTTCAATGGCACTCAATAACCCTGGCCAGTCCGCATGATCACTTAACGCAAAACCAGCATCAGCACTTCTCCACCTGCGGCCCGCGCGCACCTGCATCCAGCCGGAGCAAACGCCGGTGGCAGCTTGCTGTAAAGTTTTAATCCATTTTCCTTCGGCCATCGCCGGTGGCACAATAACGATGCCCTGCTGAAGTGCTTCTTTCTTAAGTTCCGGTGTGATCCTGATGGTATCTGGCAGGTCGACACCCGCCTTCACAAACCCTTCATTGAGGTTTGCTATGGAGTTATGTACATAGATCTCGCAATAATCTGCCAGGTTCTTGATCAATCGTTGCGCCTTACCCAGACTGTAGGCAACCAGCACGCTGGTCTTCCCTTTATCACGATTGTCGGATACCCAGTTCCTGATCTGGTTGAAGATGATGTCCTGCGGTTGCCATTTATATATGGGTAGGCCGAAGGTACTTTCCGAGACAAAGGTATGGCACTTAACCGGCTCGAAGGGTGTGCTGATGCCATCGAACTCTACCTTATAGTCGCCAGACACTACACAGATCTCGCCTTTATACTCCAGTCGGATTTGTGCGGAACCAATGACATGCCCTGCGGGGAACATGCTCAACTTTACGCCATTGATGTCGATCTGTTTATTATATGGAAGTGTTTCGATGACCAGATCCGTCCCTAATCGTTGATGCAGAATGGGCTTTGTAAGCTCATGGCATAAATAGGCCTTGTTTCCCCATTTCACATGATCGGCATGTCCGTGTGTTGTTACTGCTAGATCTACGGGTTGCCAGGGGTCAATGTAAAATCTGCCTTGTTCGCAGTATATGCCCTTATTGGTAAACTTTATTAAGCTCATTTCAAATTAACAAAAAATGAAAGTTTAAGTTTTTTATGCGCCTTCGGCTGGCCGGACGTTGATATGTGCTCACTAAACTGGTATATTGCTGTAGATAAACACCTAAGCCAAATATTCCAATGGACCAGAAGATTATTAATTTGTATGATGAGTACACCCATACCTCGCTAAACAGGAAAGATTTTTTAGCCAAGCTGGCGCTGCTGGCTGGCGGCACAGCAATGGCCATGAGCATTTTGCCATTGCTAGAGAACAATTACGCGCAGGCTGCGACGACCGAATATGCAGATCTGGTGGAAACGCAGATAACCTTCCCGGGTGTGGATGGTGCCGTTAAAGCGTTTGCGGCCAGACCAAAGGGGACGAAGAAACTGGGCACCGTACTGGTGATTCATGAAAATCGTGGTTTGAACCCCCATATCATTGATGTTGCGCGTAAGGTGGCCTCGGAGGGTTACATTGCGGTGGCTGTTGATGCCCTGTCTCCCTTCGGCGGAACGCCAGCTGATGAGGATAAAGCCCGGGACCTGATCGGGCAATTGGATAAGGAGAAGAATCTTCAGAATTATCTCAAAGCACTAGAATACTTGCGTGCGCGTGAAGATGGAAATGGGAAGGCAGGTTGTGTTGGTTTCTGCTGGGGTGGAGCCATGGCGAATAACCTCGCCGTGCATGATCCGAAGCTCTTAGCGGCGGTGGCCTATTATGGTATGCAGGCAAAGACAGAAGATGTGCCTAAGATTGAAGCCAGTTTAATGTTGCACTACGGCGGATTGGATGAGCGGGTGAATGCTGGTATTCCAGCGTATGAGGCTGCGCTTAAGCAGCACAAAAAAGATTACAAGCTTTATGTGTATGAAGGCGTGAATCATGCTTTTAATAACAATACCGCTCCAACGAGGTACAACGAAGCGGCCGCAAAGCTTGCCTGGAGCAGAACAATAGATCTGTTTAAACAGAAACTTAGCTAGGTTACTACTTGATATAACAGAAAAAGCAGCCCTAAAGCTGCTTTTTCTGTTTAAAGAATATTTTTTACCGCGCGCCGGGAGGGCAGTTGGCTTTTAAGAAGTTCGTGAAAGTTAGTGCCAGGTGAGCGCTCGTACCTTCGCCTTCGCTAATGCTGTGCGTACGGTTAGGGTAGGCCATCATCTGAAAAGCTTTCTTCTGCTTGATCAGTTCATTAATCAGCATCTCTGCATTCTGGTAGTGCACATTGTCGTCACCAGTTCCATGGATGTAAAGCAGATTTCCTTTAAGTCCTTGAACATGGCTAATTGGAGAACCCTTGATATAGGCTTCCTTTGTTTGTAAAGGTGTACCCATATAGCGTTCCTGGTAAACGTTGTCGTAGGTCAGTTGATTTGCCACGGCAGCGATCGCGATACCGGTTTTATAGATTTCCGGATATTGGAACATCAGGTTAAGCGTGGAAGATCCACCGCCACTCCAGCCATATACCGCAATACGATCTTTGTCTACAAATGGCCATTTTAAAATCTCCTTCGCAGCCATTGCCTGGTCGCGGATGTTCAGCACTCCGATATTCTTGTAAATGCTCTTGCGCCATTCACGACCTCTTGGTGCCGGTGCACCGCGGTTTTCTATGGAAATGGCGATGTATCCATCTTTCGCAAGGTCACCTTGGTACAAGCGGTTGTAGTCAACGCCATAGGTATCAGTAACCGTTTGTGATGCTGGTTCTCCGTAGACGTAGAAAAGCACTGGATATTTCTTATTCTCATTGAAGTTCTCAGGCTTTTTCATCCAGCCATCTAGCTCAATACCGTCTTCAGTTTTGATTTTGAAGAAGGTTGTTTTATTGCCAACTGGCTTTTGCCTGCCCAGCTGATTGGTAATGCTGCCATCCATATTAAATGGATTACCCGAAGCCATGTGCATCCACTCCGTTAAGGGTTGTATAGACGCGCTTTGGTAGGTGTGTCTGGCGAACATACCGTTTGGTGAGATGCTGTAGTTATGGCTACCCGGCATAACCGCGGATGTGACCATTTCTAAACTCCCTTTACCATCCAGCTTGGTCTTGTACAAATAGCGCTGGGTAGCATTAGTTGGCGAAGCCATAAAGTAAAGCGTATTGTTTTTTTCGTCAGTAAGGCTTTTATCGATCACATCATAGTTCCCTTTGGTAATCAGCGTTTGCTTTTTACCATCCTTTGAAATTCTATAGTAGTGTCTCCAACCGTCTTTTTCACTTGCCCAAAGAAACTCTTTATTGCCATTGATCCATTCGAAGTCATCCGCTGCATCAATCCAGGCCTTGTCGGTTTCTGTATAGATGTCCTTTGCAGTTCCCGTTGCTGCATCACATACAAAAAGCTTGGACACATTTTGTTCACGGTTCAGCTGCTGAAGGATAACTTCGTTCGAGCCCGGAATAAAATCCATCCTTGGAATGTAATGCTGAACATTATCACCCGGAACATTTAGCCAGTTTGTTTTTGCTGTAGCAACATTCACGATGCCCACGCGGCACGCAGAAGGATTTTCGCCCACTTTAGGATATTCTACGGGAATGGTGTACGCGTAAATAGAATCGGTATTGTTGATCATGAGGAAGTTCTTGATCTTGCTGGCATCCAGTTGCCAGTAGGCAATGGAATTCCCATCAGGACTCCAGCGAAAGCCGTCTCTACTGTTAAATTCTTCCTCATAAACCCAGTCGAATGTACCATTGATCAACCGGTCTGTACCGTTAGTAGTAAGTGCTTTAACGGCATTGGTGCTCAGGTCTTCCACATAGAGGTTATGTTTGCTTACATAAGCAACTTTTTGTCCGTCTGGGGAGAACTTGGCAAACATCAATGATGACGCAGGCATATCTTTTCCCAGCTTAACCGTCTTGCCGGTGCTTAGGTCTGCAACATAGTAGTCGCCACGTGTATTATAGCGCCATACTTTTTTGCTGTTTGTGAAAATTAATGCTTTGGTACCATCCGCAGACAGTTGGAAAGATTGGATACGCAGGCTGGTATTGCTTAATACCTGCTTGCGCTCCATTTTGGGTAGTGAAATCAAAACAATACCGCCGTTTTGGATTTCATAGTAGCCGTTTCCATCTTTAGTCCAGTTGATGCCTCTTGATTGCGCAAGGGCAGTAAAGCTTACAAAGACAAAAAGCAGGAGCTGGCTGAGTAGATTTTTTAAATACATTTTCATCTAAGACTATTCTCCGCCTCCTTGCATCGCCTGCATCTCTGCTGCCGTTTTCAACTCGTAGCCTGCAGGAACTTCCATAGAAAGTTTAGCAACATTGCCTTCTTTGATGCTTTTCAAGGTGTAGTTACTCTTAAGACCGTTAACAGTCATGGTGTATTTAAGAGGCGTGCCATTTAATGGTGCGAAGTCTTCGAATTCTGCACCCTTTGCAAGACGTACGTCCTTTGTTAACCAAAGCTCATAGTTCTCGTTTTTGTTATCTGTGTAGGTGTATTTTTCGGCATTGTAACCTGCAACGGTTTGCTTTTGTCCGGTAGGTTTGAAGTTGCTGTACTTAATGTCTCCTCGTTGTTTGGCAACATCTTCAGCGGACATCTTGGTTGCAAATTGTTTTTGTGCCATAGGAACGTCTACCAGTAACAGTGCAGTTTTTGTATCTGCATCTGTGATGACTTTAACTAAGGCTGCACCAAGGTCCATTTGAATGCGTCCAAGATTGTTGTTAAACTCCATTACGCTCTCGGTAGGTAGTTGGTCTACCATAGCCTTCTGTTCTGGTTTAGCATCGTAGGTGACTGTGTATGTCACGGTGCCCTGTTCGATTTTCTTTTGTGCTTGCGCAAGTGCTGCTGTACTAAGCAGGATGAAGGCGATTACCCCCGTTTTCATTGATTTAAACATATTGATAGTTGGAATTGGTTACCATTGAATGGGTTCTTTGTTGAGAAATGAGGCAACACCTTTTTTGAAGTCTGCGCTTTCTCTAACCCTTGCATTAATTTGTACCGCGATATCCAGACTTTTCTCCAGCGTTGGATTGGTTGTTTGCCCAATAAGTTGTTTTGTGACCATCAACGCATTTGATGAGGCCTGCTCACATAAATTTAAGCTGAATTCCTGAACTTTAGCATCTATTTCATCTTTTTCAGCAAGGAATGTGATCAATCCAAAATCCAGTGCCTGCTGTGCAGAAAAGAGCTCTGCGGTGAGTAGAAGGCGCTTGGCAAGCGTTTCACTTGTTTTCCGAAGCAGAAAGCAACTTACGATGGCAGGCACAAAACCTAATTTCACCTCCGTGTACCCAAACTTCGCTTCCGGTACGCTGAAAATGATGTCACAAACGGTCGCCAGTCCACATCCACCTGCAATGGCATGTCCTTCCACTTGTGCAATGACAACCTTAGGGAGGTAGTAGATGGCCTTGAAAAGCTTCTCCAGATTTCTGGAATCGGTAAGATTTTCTTCGTGGCTGTTGTTTTGTAGTTGCTGTAAATACGCGAGATCGGCGCCAGCACTGAAGACATTGCCGCTTGCTTTTAAGACGATGACTTTTACGAGGTCATCCTCAGCGGCGTCAAGCATAACCTCCGTTAGCTGCGCAACCAGTTCTGCGCTTAGTGCATTCTTTTTTTCTGGACGATTTAGGGTAATTGTAGCAATACGATTTGCGACCGTATATAAAACCAGAGATTCTGACATAAAATTATCGGAAGGTTAGCTATTGGGTAAGGTTTACCAAATATGCTTTTTTTATTTTTAAATTGTAAACAGGCAAATCATAATTATGAGCCGCGTTTTCGAAACCTTTGGTCCGATAACTTGAAATGCTGCCATCTATAATGAGCTGTTCCGCTTTGCAATTTGTTAATAGCTGCTCAAGATTGACCTTTGTGTGTAGAGACAGGTTTATTGTATTGACTTTAAGCTGGTGACTTAAGGTTTTCCCGTTGAAGCAGGTATCTGCCAGGAGCATCTTATAGCCAGCAAATACAATCTGATGGTCCCGAAGCTGTATTGGAGCGGATGAAAATGGTTTATGAAGGTCGAGGTATGTTACTTGCGTAACGCCGGATTGCTCTAATGCTGGATTTACAAAGCTTCTGAACGCTTTGCTATTTGCAGGCAGGGTCGTCCATAGCCATGCCCGATCTTGATGGATGAATGCAGTTGCCGCATGATTTCGTAAGCTGAAGAAGATAATCTGGGTTTGCTGTTTGGTTTGGTAATAATTATAGCTGAAACTAAGGAATAGGAGCGAGATGGTGACTATACTGACATATAGTAGCCTCTTATTGTAGTATAGTAGTGCCATGCAGCCAGACACCAGTGCCACGCTCAATAATAGTAATTCTTTTTCATCAATCCATATTCCGGAGCGGGATGCCCATGGTAGGTCGGCAATCCACTTCAGCCCTTGATTCGTAAAGCTAATCAGCCACTCGAACGCTGGCCCAGGGAATTCGAGTCGGCAGATCAAAATAACCAGTCCGACATACATGATTGCGGTAACAGGCAAAAGGATGAAGAGGTTGCTCAACAGAAAGTACACCGGGAACTGGTGGAAATAATAAACCGCCAGGGGGAAGGTCGCGATTTGGGCAGCGGAGGAAAGTGCGATGAAACTCCAGAGCTTATCAGCAACATAATTATCGAAGTGAAACCATGCGTAGATCAAAGGTTGTAAGAAGATCAATCCAAAAACCGATAGGTAAGATAGCTGGAATCCAACATCGTATAACGCATACGGATTAAAGAGCAACATGATAAATGCTGAAAAGCAGAGGAGGTTATAGTTGTTGAGGCTACGATTGAAGGTGCTGCCAAGGATGAAGATGGTCAGCATGATCGCAGATCTCAGCACGGAGGGCGCAAGGCCGGCGATGATGGCGTACATCCAGATCAAACCAACTGCGATGATCAACTTAGCAATCCTGCCCGCGGGCCAGCGGTTCAAAAAGCTTAGCATAAAGTTTATGATGACGTATATCAACGCTACATGCATTCCTGAGACCGACAACGCATGGATGGTGCCTGTTTTGCTGTAGGCCATCAGCGTTTCTTCACTCAAGTCCGCCCGGTAACCGAGTATCAGTGTAGAAGCGACGGCGTTTGCTTCATCATCACGAATGAGGCGTCGAAAGAGCTGTACCTGCTGTTCCCGCAACCGCAGTGCCCATGCAATAATGGGATTACCCATCCCTTCACGATCTGCCAACACTTCATCCTCCTGCACAAAGAGTTGATGGTAAAAGTTCTGCCTGCGATACCACCGCTGAATATCAAATTCGTACGGATTCCGTGGTTCCGTAATGTCCACATAGTTTGCAGGAACATACAGCTGATCGCCATAACTAAACCGCTGCTTTGCTTCGATGGTCTGCTGTTCCATACTTTCAGCGCGTTTGGTATCGAGCTGAACGGAGAGGAGTAGCTGCCCGGAGACCTTTCTCATTTGTGCTCCAGTGATGGATTGAATCACTTTGGTACGTAGCCTGATGATGTTGTTCTTTACCTGCGGTTCATCACTGATTTGCACCTTCAAGTATGAGCTTTCCAGGTGTGAAAAGTGGCTTTCCTGACGAAGTTGATGATTTGCTGCACTTAGCCAGCCACCAAGCAGAAAGCAAAACAGGTAGAAGCCACCGGATACAAAAATTCTGTGCTTTTTCTTCAGATGCTTAAAGTAGCACCCGGTAAATCCCAGTCCGATTAACATCGCAGCGGCCATGCATCCCATCATGAGATATCCGCTTGGCGGCAGTCCCCCTGAAAAGCAGATGATCCCTGCGACGAGTGGAATCAATAAGCGCACAAATACCAGTTCAGCCGAATTGATCATCTCAAAACTGATAACGCAGTTGAAGTTTCACTTCATTCTTCTTGTTCCCCTGGATCTGGTCAAGGCCTGAGCCCACGGTTTCTACATCCTTGTAAAAGAACATGGCATGTCTGGCCCATAGGTCCAGGTTTCTGGTTACTTTGTAGCGAAGGTTAAGGTAAGTTCTGAAGCCCTCGCCATTATACATCCCGAAGCCGGAACTATATAACACATCATCTTCATAGGCGTAAACTCTGCTGTTATACGAATCTGTTTTGAAGTACGCGACCCTGGCATTACCAGAAAGCTTTTTCCCTTGTGGATGTACGGCAATGTCCTGGTAAACCAGTAAGCCGCCATCGGCTACAGCTTCCTTATGGTACTGCACAAACTCCGTTCGGTGTTCCAGACTAATACTTCGGCTTGGCTGCCAGCTTAGTGCAATACGGAAATTGGTTTTGTTCACATCCACGATATAGGTGCTATCCGCTTTTTCGCCGGAATTCTGCTGCTTCTGTTCCGTCTTCAATCTGAGCACCGCCTTGATGGTTTTAGTGGGCGTGTAAATCGCCTGTCCGAGTACTTCATATCCCTTCGAGGGGAGGTCGATACGGTACTTCAGCCAGGGGAACTTGAACACATCTCCGTACAGTGCAAAAGTGATCTTCTTATTGGGGGTGACGTTTACACCCGCATACCAACCTTTTTCATTGCTTGCGTCTGCGGTTTCACCCAGGCTTCTAGTGAAAAAACTATGGTGGTTTACATCATACGAGCGATTAACAAGCACCGCAGAAATCGTCCTGGAAAGGCTGGCCATTGCACCGTTAATCATTGCAATACCACCATTAAGATCATGCGCGACCTCACCATAGAAGTATATGCTTTGAAAGGTGTAGTTATAGTGCAGGCCCATATTCGTAAGCGCCTTTCCAACAAAGTTGTACTGATTATATCCTAGGGGACCGGTGACAAACCCATTTGAATAGGTGCTATTATACGCTACAAAGCCTGCATTCAGGTTATCGGATAGGTACTGAAGTGCGCCGCCAAAGACGCGCTGACCGAGTGCGTTCTTGTTTCTAATCTCTGTTGCGGTACGATGGAGCCCGCTAGCGCTCATGTTCACCTGCGTTATCGTTCCGTCTGCTGCGGTTTTAGTACTGGCATCAATGTTCCGGTCCGAGCCAAATGCCGTTAAGAGTATCTGTTGTGAAAGGCTTATACTTGCTGCTGCGCCTCTGAGGAAACTAATTTCGTTTGCTGAACTATAAGGCCGCAGGCCGAGGTCCTTCTTAGCTACACCGGTTACATCCGGACCTTTACCATAGCCAAAGCCAGACCACATGGCCAGCCCCTGTCCAAATTGAAGATTGTAGTCGCCCAGGACAACTTTCTTGAATCTGCCCAGGTTAGATAAGGTGACATTCCCGGACACAAAGTCCATAGATCTTTTGTTGGGCCCGCTAAACAAGTGTTCGCCGGCATCTTTCTCCACCACCAGATTTGCAGCAAGAAGATCTTCATACCGGTATTTGTATTTTCCAAGCAGCTTTTCCCTTGAACCGAGATACCTACTGCCTGGCAGATCTTCAAAGCCCCGCTGCTTCTCCACTGTTTGCCCTACACGCAAAAAGAACTCCTGCTCCGCTGCTTTAAAAACATCCTTGCTGAAAAGTGATTTCAGATCAGGTGTTGAAGCAATACGTACAAATGGGAGTAGCCTCTGGATGGTGACTACATCAAAACCATCTATCGCTTGCAGTTCCAGCACATTGCTGAACTTACCGTTTGTGTTTCTATAGCCTAATAGATTACTGATTTGTAAGGGCGACAAAAAGAAAAGCGACTTCAACTGTTCCATTGTCGTCCTGTTCAGGTCGATCGGCTTGCGTTGATAGTAACTAAGGTTCTCAACCAATTCGGAAAGGTCGAAGTCTTCGCCCAACTCAGGGCCAAGTTGCTCAATGATGTCGCGGATGATGGGATCTTCCTGCGCAAAAATACCGCTTGGCAAGCCAAGCAGGAGTAGCGAAACCAGCAGTAACCTGCTGATACATTCGAAGCTATGAAATCTGGAAGGAGATACCATGGATTGAAGGTACCCCAGACTGCGGGAAAGTCTAAATCTAATTTAGAAAGTTAAATTTCCTCATTCAACTTAAGCAGAAAGTCTTTAAGGCGTTCGAGCGAAGCGATGATCTTCTGGTTCTCTTTAACCTCAGAATTGTTGTTTTTCAGGTGCTCCTTTGCACCCTTCAGCGTAAAGCCTTTATCATCTACCAAATGAAAGATGATCTTTAGATTTTCAATGTCTTCTGGTGTAAATAAACGATTGCCTTTCTTGTTTTTCTTCGGTTGAAGCACATCGAACTCTTTCTCATAAAAGCGGATCTGAGACGCATTAACATTAAACATTTCCGTCACTTCACCCATAGTATAGTACATCTTATTAATTTCCCGTTCTTTATATGGCATAGTTCGTAGTTGACTATTAGTGGCTTATGGCTCTTATCTAAAGTGTTCAAATGTAAATGGATTTTAGTAGAATCCCGTAATAAAGTTTTAATTTTGTTCTTTATACTCAATTACGATGACAGCAAAAGAAATTAGAACCGCCTACTTAGAATTTTTCAAATCGAAAGCCCACCAGATTGTTCCCTCTGCGCCGATCGTCGTTAAGAATGATCCGACCTTGATGTTCACCAATGCAGGCATGAACCAGTTCAAAGACCTGTTCCTAGGCGAAGCACCGATCAAGTTTAGTCGTGCTGCCGATACGCAACGTTGTTTAAGGGTTTCGGGTAAACACAACGACTTAGAAGAAGTAGGTTTAGACACCTATCACCATACCATGTTCGAAATGCTGGGCAACTGGAGTTTCGGAGATTATTTTAAAAAAGAAGCTATAGCATGGAGCTGGGAACTACTTACAGAAGTTTACCAGATCCCAAAAGATAAACTTTATGTCTCCGTATTTCAGGGAGATGAAAAAGAGGGTTTGCCGAAAGACCAGGAGGCTTACGACATCTGGTTACAGTATGTGCCTGAAGATCGTATCATCCTGGGCAATAAAAAAGATAACTTCTGGGAGATGGGCGACACTGGTCCCTGCGGACCATGTTCAGAAATCCACGTGGATTGTAGACCGCTTGCAGAGCGTGAAGCAGTATCAGGCAAGTCGTTGGTTAACGCTGATCATCCACAGGTAATTGAAATCTGGAATAACGTCTTTATGCAATTTAACCGACTGAAAGACGGATCTTTACAGCCTCTACCTGCGCAGCATGTTGATACTGGCATGGGCTTCGAACGTCTTGTTCGTGTACTGCAGGAAAAGGAATCAAACTACGATACCGACGTTTTCCAACCCTTGATTCAGTTCATCGCAGCCAAGGCTGGTAAAGTTTATGGTACTGATGAGAAGTCTGATATTGCAATGCGTGTTATGGCCGACCACGTTCGTGCAATCTCATTTGTAATTGCAGATGGACAGCTTCCGGCGAACAATAAAGCGGGCTATGTTATCCGAAGAATTCTACGCCGTGCGGTACGGTATGCATATACTTTCCTTGATCTCAAAGAACCTTTCTTAAACCAGCTCGTACCCGTACTTGCAGAACAGTTCGTCGGCGTGTTCGATGAGCTTGCTGCGCAGCAGGATTTCGTGCAGAAGGTCGTTCTGGAAGAAGAAGTTTCATTCCTTAGGACTTTAGCCACCGGAATCCAACGTTTTGAAAATTATACCGTTAAGCAGGCTGAATTCCTGATGTCAGAAAACGCTATTGATCGGGAGAAATCATTTGATGATCCATGGGTTTACAGCATCCTTAAAGATCAGATGGTCATATCAGGTGACTTCGCTTTTGAGCTGAATGATACCTACGGTTTCCCAATAGATCTTACCGAGCTAATGGCCCGCGAGAAACGATGGTCTGTAGACATGGAAGAGTACCACAAGGCCCTGTTACAGCAAAAAGAGCGATCACGTGCAGCTACTGCAATAGATACTGGCGACTGGGTGTTGGTGAAACCAGACCTTGAGGTGGAGTTTGTTGGATACGATGATTTTGAAGCCGAGACAGAAATCATCAAATACCGTAAGGTGTCCGCAAAAGGAAAGGACCAATACCAGATCGTATTGAGCAAAACACCATTCTATGCAGAAAGCGGAGGTCAGGTAGGTGATACCGGCCGTCTTGAAGATCATAGCCGTATGTTCTTTGTAGAAATCACCAACACGAAGAAGGAAAATGGTGTAATCGTTCATTACGCGGATACGCTGCCGGAAGATCTGGAAGGTGGCTTCTGGGCGGTAATTGATGAGGATAAACGCATGCTGTCGCAAGACAACCATAGTGCTACGCACCTTTTACATGCGGCGCTGAAGAAAATCTTAGGTCCACACGTTAACCAGAAAGGATCATTGGTAACGCCGGACTACCTGCGTTTCGACTTTTCGCACTTCGCAAAAATTACAGATGAAGAGCTTGCCAGGATTGAACACTTGGTAAATCGCAAGATCCGCGAAAACATACCTTTGAAGGAGCAACGCTATGTGCCGTATGAAAAGGCAATTTCAAGTGGTGTTACGGCTCTATTTGGAGAGAAATACGGCGATCTAGTACGCATCATCACCTTCGATGATCATTTCTCGAAAGAACTTTGCGGCGGAACGCACGTACAAGCAACTGGTCAGATTGGCTATTTCAAAATAACGTCCGAAAGTGCTGTAGCAGCAGGAGTGAGACGTATTGAAGCGATCACTGCCGATAAGGCAGAGGCTTTTGTCATCAACCAGGAACGGGAAATCAACGAGCTGAGAGCCTTATTGAAAGGAAACAGAGATCTTACTGCTGCGGTATCTGCATTAATTGAAGAAAATGCAAAGCTGAAAAAAGAAGCGGAAAAAGGTCTTGTAGAACATGCTGCTAATCTTAAAAACGAGATTGTACATCATGTTAAAACCATCAAGGGTATAAATCTCATTGCAACCCATGTTGATTTACAAAGTGCTGATGCTGTGAAGAACCTTGTGTATTCTGTTAAGGAGATTATGGATCAATTGTTTATGGTCATTACAACGCTAATCGATGATAAACCAGGAATCACCGTGATGCTTTCAGAGAACCTGATTGCGGAAAGAGGCTTGAATGCTGCGACAATCATCCGTGAGCTGGCGAAAGAGATCCAAGGTGGGGGCGGTGGACAGCCGTTCTATGCTACCGCAGGTGGAAAAAACAAAGCAGGCCTGGCAGAAGTGCTAAAAAAGGCAGAAGCAATCGTAAACAGTCTACCATAGTACATAAGCCGTATTCAGATGATGCGTCATCTGAATACGGTAAACATATCTAAATAAAAAAGGCACCCCTAGAGGTGCCTTTTTCATTTAGTGCCTTCCACGGTGTCCGTGTTCGTGGCCTCTTTTCTGCTTATGCTTATAGTTCTTTTTGTTGTGGTGCTTTGCCTCCGGGTAGTCACGATAAACCACACGTTGTCTGCTTACCCGCTGCGGCGCATAGCTTGCGTATCCATATTGTGACCTGTAATTACGGTGTTGCAGGTATGGACGTGGTGAATTTATCACCACTTTTCGACCGCGATGTAGATCATATCCGCGGTGTCTTGAAGGTAAGTGTTTTGTTTTAACCCATCTGTTCCCGTTCATATAGATGAACGTACGTGTCGGTACATAGTAGTAGGTCTCTACTTCCGGCAGGTAGTAATAATCTACGTGATTATACCCTGCAGGGCCCCACGCGGGCTGTGCACCTATGTTTACGTTCACACTAACTTGTGCTTTCGCAGGGCTGGCAACTAAGGCTGCTAAGCCAAATGCTGCCATCAACAATAGTTTTCTCATAATGTTTCATATTTGTGTAATTCTGTGAATTCAAAGTTTGTGCCATGTTCCTCAACGCCGCTCATCGGAACCTTAAACATATTTGGTTATCTTTGCTATAGAAATGAATACAGATCAAACGGAATTTGAATTGGTATCAGGCCTGGAAATACATGTTCAGCTTAATACTGAAAGTAAAATCTTTTCTTCCGACAGTGCATCTTTCGGTGCAGCGGCCAATGCGAACATCTCTCCAGTCACCATTGGCTTGCCTGGTGCACTTCCTAAACTCAACAGGGAAGTGGTTGAGAAAGCCATGCGCATCGGTCTCGCACTCAACTGCAGCATAAATCAAGTCAACTACTTCGACCGGAAAAACTACTTCTATGCCGATCTTCCGAAGGGGTACCAGATCACGCAGGACAATAAGCCAATCTGTTTTAATGGATACATAGATCTTACACTAGCCGATGGTACGGTAAAGCGTGTAGGGATTAACAGAATCCATCTGGAGGAAGATGCAGGGAAAAGTTTACATGACCAGCATGAGGCGTTTAGCATGATTGATCTTAATCGTGCGGGTGTTCCACTTATTGAAATCGTCACCGAGCCAGATATCCGCAGTGCGGAAGAAGCATCGGTATTGCTCACGGAAATCAGAAAGCTGGTGCGCCACCTGAATGTAAGTGACGGGAATATGGAAGAAGGTAGCCTACGCTGTGATGCAAACATCTCCATCCGGGAAAAAGGGGTATCTGCCTTTGGTACCCGCTGTGAGGTGAAGAATCTAAATTCCATCAGAAACGTACGCAGGGCGATCGACTTTGAGTTCGGGAGGCAAGTAGAGGTGGTGTCTGCCGGAGGCGAAATCATCCAAAGCACCCTGAACTTCGATGCGGATGCCGGAACGACTTCCCCTATGCGAAGCAAGGAAGAAGCCAACGACTACCGGTATTTCCCAGATCCGGATCTACCCCCTGTAGTTATATCCGACAGCTGGCTTGCTGATGTTAAAGCCCGCATGCCGCTACTGCCAGCCGAGATCGTGCAGCAACTCGTTTCCACTTACAACATCAATCGTTCGGAGGCAGTGTTGCTGGCAGAAGATCCTGACTTGTTAAAATATTTCAATAGCGCATCTGAAAGCACGGCGCACAAAAAGAGTCTTGTGAACTGGCTTACAGGTCCAATACGTTCCCTGCTATTTGAAAAGCAGATTAGTATCACCGATTTCCCGGTAAGTCCGGCGCAACTCGCTAAGGTCATCAACCTGGTAGATGCCAAAAAGATCACTCAGCAAATTGCCTTGCAGCAGCTTGTTCCAGCAGTGCAGCACAAAGACCAGGACATTGAAGCCCTCGCTGCAACATTAAACCTGCTCATCGTTGAAGATGGTGATGAACTTGAAGCCTTCGTCAATCAGGTGCTGGCGAAACTACAACCGCAGGTTGAAGCCTACAAGAAAGGCAAAAAAGGGGTGTTAGGCCTGTTTGTAGGTGAAGTGATGAAACTCGCCAAAGGGAAAGCGGACCCCCAAAAAGTAAATGCAATTATACTCGAAAAATTAAAATAGAAATGAAAAAACTAAGCTGGTTATTCCTCCTTTGCATCATCGTTTTAGCGGCATGTAAAAGCAATGATAACTTTACCATTGAGGGTAAATTTGAAAACGCTACGCCACAAGGTAAGATCTACCTGTTCGGAATGGTCAATAACAATGCAGTGCCTGTAGATTCAACTGTGCTAAACGACAAAGGTGAATTCAAATTCACCAGATCAACAAAGGCTGTAGACTTTTTTAAAGTTGGTGCAAACCAGAATGAATATGTGGTGATCGCACAAAATGGCGACAACATCAAACTTACGGCAGACCTGAATGACCAGACCATGGCATACCAACTATCCGGTGCTGCTGAAGCGGACAAGCTACAGGAACTAAACACTTACAAAAACAAGTACAATGCACGTATGGCTTCCATTCAGGCGAATTACGAGCAGCAGGTAAGTGCTAATCCAGATAAAAGAGACATGATCGCAGAGCAGCTTCGCCCGGAGCTGATCAAAGTGTCTGATGAAATGGTGAGCTTCATCCTAAAGTTCGCTAATGATAACCCTGATGCATTAACCAGCTTTTACGCGATGAACTCGCTAAACCCTTCAGAGTACGAGCAGGAATTCATCGCTTATTCTGATAAAATTAAAAGTAAGTTCAACGACAACCAGGCGGTGACAGAATTTTTAGTGCGCATGGCTAAGCTGAAGAGCGTTCAGGTTGGACAAGATGCACCTGCCTTCAGCATGAAGTCTATCGATGGTAAAACCATCAGCCTTGCTGATTATAAAGGTAAATACGTGCTCTTGGACTTCTGGGCTTCCTGGTGCATGCCATGCCGCAACGAAAACCCGAACATCGTTAAAGCTTACAACAACTATAAAGACAAGAACTTCACCATACTGGGCATCTCGTTAGACAAAGATCCAAAAGCATGGGCACAGGCCATCTCAGCCGATAAACTAACCTGGTCGCACGTAAGTGAACTAAGTGACTTCGAAGGCCCAACAGTTAGGTTATACCAGATTGAAGCAATTCCGAGTTCTTTCCTGATTGATCCTACCGGGAAAATCATTGCTAAGAACCTGAGAGGTGATGAGTTAGCAGCATTTCTGGAGAAAACGCTTTAACAAACAAAATCTATGTTAGCTCAAAATTACGGCTTAACAATTTGTTAACCTCCATTTAACCTGATGAAACATTAGTTTACCTAATTTCGTCACAAATAGTTTAAAGATATGAGTGCTACAAACCAGAAGATTTTAATTGTTGATGACGAACCGGATATCTTAGAGCTTGTTGAATACAATCTTAAAAAAGAAGGATATACGGTGTACACGGCTAGTAATGGCCAGGAAGGTATAACGCTAGCCAAGAAAGTACATCCGGATCTGATCGTGCTTGATATCATGATGCCTAAAATGGATGGCATTGAAGCCTGCAGGTTAATGCGAGCCATACCCGAATTCAAAAATACCTTCATGGTGTTCTTAACCGCAAGAAGCGAAGAGTACTCTGAAATCGCCGGCTTTAATGTTGGTGCCGACGATTACATTGCGAAGCCCATAAAGCCTAGAGCGCTCATCAGCAGGATCAACGCAATTCTAAGACGTAACAACAGCACAGAAGAACTTTCAGAAAATAAGATTGAAATCGGCGATCTAGTTATTGACCGGGAAGCCTACCTGGTGTTTCAGAGTGGCGACAAGGTCGTACTTGCAAAGAAAGAGTTCGAACTATTATACCTCTTGGCCTCAAAACCTGGTAAAGTATATACAAGAGAGTCGATCCTGAAGAACATCTGGGAAGATTCCGTAGTGGTTACCAATCGTACGATTGATGTACACATTCGGAAATTGCGGGAGAAGTTAGGGGAACATTATGTCTCTACGGTGAAGGGTGTGGGGTATAAATTCGAACTTTCTTAGTACTTTTGTACTTTAGAAAATTAGAATTTGAAATATCCTTCCTTTAAAGACCTTATCCTGTTCGAAAATGACGACTATATTGTTGTCAATAAACCACCCTTTGTTGCTTCTTTAGATGAGCGTGGTGGTTCAGGAGAGGTTAACATATTAAGACTTGCAAAACAATATAGTCCGGACGCACAGGTTTGCCACCGTCTGGATAAAGAAACTTCCGGCGCAATTATCATTGCCAAACATCCTGAAGCTTACCGCTCGGTAGCCATTCAGTTTGAGAAAAGAAGAATCCAAAAGTTTTACCATGCTATAGTTGACGGACAGTTTGTATTTGACAATCTGTTCGTCGATTTACCTATCCTTAACGATGGCAATAAAAACGTGACCATCGACCGCAAAGAAGGCAAGCGTGCAGAAACCTACTTTAACTCCATTACACAGTACCGTCACTACACGCTGGTGGAATGTAAGCCCATTACCGGCCGTATGCACCAGATCCGTATTCACCTCGCCACACAGCGTGCAGCGATTGTGGGAGACATCATGTACCGTGGTAAACCGGTATTTCTTTCATCAATAAAAAAGGGATATAAAATCTCGAAAGATGATGAGGAACAGCCAATTATGAAGCGCTTTGCGCTGCATGCACGGCAGATCATTTTCAAAGGTATGGACGACCAGGAGATCAACATTGAAGCCTCCTATCCTAAGGATTTTGCAACATTAATCAAGCTCCTCGACAAATTCGATAAATAGGAAAAACATGTTTGTGAAGTTTGTAAACTATATAGATCAAATCAATCAGTTTCGACGCACAAAGGTCTCCAATAGAAACTTTTTAATCATCTGTGCGCTCGTTGTCGGCATTATTGCCGGATTAGCAGCGTCCTTGCTCAAAGGGCTCACGCACTATATAGAACATTTCCTGCAGGCGGAATTCCAATGGAAATACAAGTACTTCCTGTATTTCCTATTTCCGATGATCGGGATCTTCCTGTCCGTGCTTTATGTTCGCAAGTTCATTAAGAAAGGGAAGTTCGAGACCGGGTTAACGCCCATTCTTTACGGGATATCAAAGAAGTCCAGTAACCTGGAGTCACACAACATCTACTCTCAAATCATTACCTCAGCCATTACGGTCGGCTTTGGTGGTTCGGTAGGACTGGAGTCGCCGATTGTAAGCAGTGGTTCTGCAATTGGCTCCACACTCGGGCGGGTGCTCGGTTTATCTTACCGGGAGATTACGATGTTGCTTGCATGTGGCGCCGCGGCGGGCATTGCAGGTGCATTTAACAGTCCCATTGCCGGAATGGTCTTTGCCATCGAAATTCTGCTGCCTGAGTTTACCATTCCTGCCTTTATACCGTTATTACTTGCTTCCGCAACAGCTGCGGTAGTCGCCAGACTGTTCTATACAGAACAGTTGTTCTATCTGCTTACCGACGGCTGGGAAACGAATGCACTGATCTGGTATGTAATTCTTGCCGTTCTGATCGGTTTGTTTTCCATCTACTTTGCAAGAGCCAATTTTGCCATCAAACATTTCTTTGCGGATATCCAGCATCCCTACAAGAAAGTCGTGGCCGGGGGCCTAATGTTGGGCGGCATGGTTTTCCTTTTTCCGGCGTTATATGGTGAGGGCTACATTACGATCAAAGATCTGCTCAGTGGTAATTACAGCACGATGCTCAGCAACAGCATCTTTTCGGATTATAGCCATATTCCGTTATTCATCATTCTGTTCTCCATTCTAACCGTTTTTACCAAATCCATTGCAACGCTTGTTACCCTAAGTGCAGGGGGCAACGGTGGTACCTTTGCGCCGAGTTTATTGATGGGTGGTTTAATGGGTTTTACCTTAGCCTATACGATCAATACGCTTGGGTTTGCGCAGGTGAGCGTACCAAACTTTATTGTAGCTGGTATGGCTGCTGCCTTAAGCGGAATTATGCACGCGCCCCTTACCGGGATATTCCTGATTGCAGAGATTACCGGGGGTTATCAGTTGATGGTACCTTTAATGATTACGTCTGCAATTTCCTACTTCATCAATCGCAGTAAATTCAAGTACTCCATTTACACCAAGCCACTTGCAGAGAGCGGTGCACTACTATCGCTTGAAGATAAAGACACCACCGTGCTGAACATGATGAAGCTGCGCTATCTGGTAGAAAAAGACTACCTCATACTCGATTGTAATGATCTGATCAGCGCAAGAATGAACGACATCTTACAGTCCAAAAGAAACCTCTTTCCGGTGGTTGATGAAAAGCAGCAATTTAAGGGGCTGATCTACGTAGAAGAGGTGCTTAGAAAAGCAGTGAATAGTACCGAAGCGGCAACACTTACCGCAAATGACCTCATGGAGCCTGCAGCAAAGGTGCTGTTGCTATCAGATACCATGCAGGTTGTCTTAGAAAAGATGGAGCAGGAAAATGCCTGGTTGTTGCCAGTGCTGAATGATCAGGGCCAGTTTCTCGGCTTTGTTTCCAAGACGGCAATCTTCAACAAGTATAGGGCAATGCTCAGAAGGCAAGCGGATTACATGGAATCCTAAGATGATCTAAAATGGAAAAGCGCGGGATTACTCCGTAACGCGCTTTAATCCAAATTTCTCTATTTTACTGTACAAGTGACTGCGTTGGATGTCGATATCATCGGCGGTCTTTGATACGTTCCAGTTGTTTTTCTCCAGTTTGAACTTGATGTATTCTTTTTCAGCGTGATCCTTATACTCCTGGAAGTTACTGAACTGGTCAAAGTTGGTTAAAGTAGATTTTCTGGTCTGCACATTGCCGCCATTTCCGGTACCGATATTCGTTCCACCACCCGGATTAGCAAAGGCGATTACGTCTTGTTCGGTAATGGTTTTATCACTCAGGATGATCAATCGCTCAATCATGTTGTGCAACTCACGTACGTTACCTGTCCAGGGTAAGGACTGCAAGGCAGACATTGCATCATCGCTGATGGTTTTCACGGGCATACCGTAACCTTTACAGATGTCGTCCAGGAAGCTTGAAGCAATTTCAGGGATATCCTCAACACGCTCTGTCAGGTGTGGAACGTGGATGTTGATCACGTTTAAGCGGTGGTACAAATCCATACGGAAATTACCAGCCTCAATCTCTTTTAACAGGTCCTTGTTTGTTGCAGCAAGTACCCTTACGTTCACTTCAAGTTCTTTCTCACCACCTACGCGGCTGATCTTGTGTTCCTGTAAAGCACGAAGCACCTTTGCCTGAGCAGAAAGGCTCATGTCACCAATCTCATCCAGGAATAAAGTACCGCCATTGGCAAGTTCGAACTTGCCGATACGCTGCTTCACGGCAGATGTAAATGACCCTTTCTCGTGACCGAACAATTCACTTTCAATAAGCTCAGAAGGGATTGCAGCACAGTTTACCTCAATAAGTGGGCTGTCTGCGCGGTTAGATTTCTCATGCAACCAACGTGCAACAAGCTCTTTACCACTTCCGTTTGCACCGGTGATCAAAACACGCGCCTCCGTAGGGGCAACACGCTCGATCGTTTCCTTGATTTTCTGGATGCTCTCCGAATTACCAAGGATGTCGCGGGTTTTGCTAACGCGTCTCTTAAGTACTTTGGTTTCCGTAACCAGGCTTCCTCTATCGAGTGCATTCCTTACGGTGATCAGCAATCTGTTTAGATCTGGTGGTTTGGAGATGAAGTCGAAGGCACCTTTTTTACTTGCTTCTACGGCAGTTTCTACGGTGCCGTGGCCAGAAATCATGATGAAGGGGAGGTCTGGACTATAAGCAAGTGCTTGTTCCAAAACTTCCATGCCATCCATGCGATTCATTTTGATGTCGCACAGTACCAAGTCGTATTTTTTCTTTTTTATTAAATCCAATCCATCCGGACCATTGTCAACATCATCAACTTCATAGTTCTCATACTCTAAGATTTCACGTAAAGTGCTTCTTATTGCACGCTCATCATCTATAATTAATAATTTTGCCATAGGAGGGTCGAGATTGTTCTAATTTAAGGACACGAATATATTACTTTTATCTTTATAGGTGCGTCATAAAAAGATAAAAAGCTGAGGTAAAATAAAAAATGCAAGCCTGTAAGCCGGGTTCTGTACCGGTGAACCGGTTCCTACCATTAATCTAGAATAAACGTTGCCATTTATCTCAAACGACCTACCCACTAACATCGGACGAGCAGCCCTACATGCGTTAGCCTATTTGGTCTTTCAACTCCCGGGGTTTACCACAACTACGGTCGCCCGCAACTGTCGTGAGCTCTTACCTCACGTTTTCAACCTTACCTGTGCCTAAGCCATCGGCGGTATGTTTTCTGCGGCACTTTCCATAATTCGGTTAAACCGAACCTCTTCCCGTTAGGAAGCGAGATGCTCTGCGTTGCCCGGACTTTCCTCTTCGATCGAAATCGCAGCGGCAGGACGGCTTGCATTTCTGCAAACATACGAAAATTAATTATTTACAGTTCTGAAGGTAGGCAGCAGCCTCTGCCGTGGTATACATACCTTGCTTGTTACCGTAAGCATTGGTGATGAACACAATTAGTTGCGCAAGATCAATGTCCGTGAATTCTTCATGCGATGGCATTTTCTCATCGAACATACGGCCATCTACGGAAATTTTACCTTCCATGCCGTTCTTAATGTAGCAGGCAAGTTTATTCCGGTTCTGCTTCAGGTAGGTGGTGTCTGTAAGCGGCGGGATCAGGTTCTCAAGACCTTCGCCTTTTTCGCCATGACAGTTCTGGCAATGCTGAATATAAAGATCACGCCCGTTGGCATAGTACATGTCCTGCTCCAGACTGGTACCGCCCTCGCGACTACAAGAGTAAAATATACCCGTGAGCACCAGTAGGAAGATAGAAAGCAACAGGTGTTTACGCTTCATTATTTCTTGTACTCTGCAAGTAAAACCGGAATATCTTTAGCCATCTGCTCTACTTGTTTAGCATCAGTTCCATCATAGGCACCTCTAATGCGACGATCTTTATCTACCAATACCAACCAACCCTGGTGAACATACATGCCTTTTTGGGTAGAATCTATGGTAACTGAAACCAGGTAGCTCTTTTCTGCAATCGTATATATTTCTTCCTTACTGCCGTAGGCGAATTGCCATTTCTGATCATCAACACCAAGCTTTGCTGCATATCTTTTCAATACACTTGGCTTATCATACTTGAAGTCGATGGTGTGCGACAGAAATCCAACCTCCGGATTTCCTTTATATTCCTCATAAACCTTTTTCATGTTGCGGTGCATGATTGGGCAAATGCTAGGGCAGGAGGTGAAGAAGAAATCGGCTACGTAAACTTTATTCTTAAAAGTATCGTTGTTGATGTAGGTACTGTCCTGATTTAAAAATGAGAAATCAGGGATAGTCTGGTAAACGGTATCCACCTGGGTGGTTCCATCTGCAAGCGTCACTGTTTTGGTATCACGCATTCCAAAGATTGGAAGTTTCTTTTCTTCTTTACAAGAACTCAGAACGCCTATTGTAGCTGCGAAAAGGAGCAAGGAACATACAGATGGAAATCTCATTTGCTAAAGTATTGTTAGATGATTGTTATAATACCCGGGCAAAGGTACATTACCATAAAAATAAAATGTAACGTAGCTGTAATATTCCTACTTTTGCGGCCACATAATTGAGACATTAATGAGGACTAGATATAATGCCGCTATTACCGCTTTGGGTGGATACGTACCCGAGACTGTTCTTACCAATAAAGCTTTAGAAGAAATGGTGGATACAAACAGTGAATGGATTGTATCCAGAACTGGGATTGAAGAACGCCGCATCGCAAATGATGACCGCGTTGCAACTTCAGACCTTGCCACCATGGCGGTTAATGATTTACTGACCAGTGCGAACATGAAACCGGAAGCGGTTGAGTGCATCATCATTTCAACATCAACACCAGATTACATCATGGTGTCTACTGCAAGTGTCGTTTGTGAAAAAGCAGGGTTGATTAATGCCTGGGGTGTAGACTCCAATGCTGCATGCAGTGGCTTTCTATATGCGCTAACGTTGGGTGCGAGTCTTGTGGAAAGTGGCCGCTACAAAAATGTGATTGTAGTGGGTGCCGACAAAAACAGTAGCATCATCAATTATGAAGACCGCAATACCTGTATCCTCTTTGGCGATGGCGCTGGAGCAGTGTTGCTGGAGCAAACCACCGAAGATGTCGGGATCATTGATAATGTTTTCAAAACAGACGGAACCGGTCGTGAACACCTTATTGTTCTTGCCGGCGGTTCTCAGACCCCTTCAACCATAGACACCGTAAATAATAAGCTAAACTACATCAGCCAGAATGGTAAGGTCGTTTTCAAGGCCGCCATTGAAGGTATGAGTGATACCTGCACCACCTTATTGGGTCGCAATGAACTGCGTGTAGATGAGATCAAATGGCTAATCCCGCACCAGGCTAACTTACGCATCATCAACGCCGTTGGTGAAAAGCTAGGCTTGACTGCTGAACAGGTGAAGGTGAACATACAGCGATATGGTAATACCACCGCTGCGACCATTCCCCTTTGTTTATGGGACTACAAAAATGATTTCAAAGCTGGCGACAATATGATTTTAACCGCTTTCGGCGCCGGATTCTCCTGGGGTGCTACGTATCTGAGGTGGGCTGAATTAAGAAAGTAAGCTTAAGATAGATGAAGAAAATAGCAGGAATTTCTATGCTTGTACTCGCTTTCGCGTCATGCAAGCAACAGGCAGACTACAAGGCCAGCAGGGATGAAGTGATCAAAGTTCATGATGTCGTGATGGCCGATCAGGGCAAAGTTGTTGATCAGCAGCTGCGATTGAGTGAAATGCTAAAGAACATGGCTGCTGTTAAGGCACAAAATCCAAAGATAGACACGCTGGTGGAGAAGGATAGCATCATAATTGTCCGTGACCGGCTGAATGTTGCTGAAGAAGCCATGAATACCTGGATGCATGAATTTGAGCCGGATGTGACCGGGAAATCGAACGAAGAAGCGATCGCTTACTTCGAAGCTGAAAAGCTTAAGATACAGAAAGTAGACACCACCTTTAAGCAGGAACTTAAAAGCGCAGCAGCATATTTGAGCAAGTTCAAAAAATAATTAACTTCGGAACGGTAGCCAATTCCGGCTATCCACAAGAAGTATTATGAAAAAGATCTGTTTGCTTGTTACGCTTTTCGTCAGCCTTTTGGCTGTTAAATCAAATGCCCAGGATAAGTTCGCTGCATGGCCGGCACTCGCTGAGTTCCATACCGTAATGTCTGCGACATTCCATCCTGCAGAAGAAGGTGACTTTGACCCGGTTAAACAACGCAGCGGTGAACTCGTTGATAAAGCCGCTTCCCTGGGAAAATCTGTTGTACCTGCGCAATTTGATAAACCTGCAATCCGCACAGCCTTAAAACAGCTTAAGACGAAAACGGCTGCGTTAAACAAGATTGTACTTAAGAAAGCGAAGAACGAAAAGATCAATACGGCACTCGTATCCGTTCATGATACCTTCCACGAAATTGTTGGTTTATGCACAGAAGATAAAGATTCCCACTAGACGAATAATGTATAAAACAAAAACGCCCTTGCATCACATGAATGCAAGGGCGTTTTATGTTTAAGGCTTTTCTTATTTGTAGCCTAATAGCTGTTTGAATACTGGTGCGTTGAACATGTATCCGTTAACTACTGCATGACCTTTATCATTGATGTTTCTGCCATCTTTGTAAGCAAAAGCCTTTTTGATCCTGTAGTCTTGCTGACTTAATTTTCTTAGGATGTCTACAACGTGCGTCTGATCCCATGCATTAAGTTTTTTGTTAAACTCGTACAGTCTGTTTCTTTGAGATTTGGTGTCAAAGTTTCTTGGCTGAGGACCAGCGAAGATGTAGGCAACATTTGCGTCAACCAATTTCTTTCTGATCACTTCATAGTTTTTGAAAGTTTCTTCATCCATGTAACCATTGCTGATGTCGTTGGTTGTAAGTTGTATAATCACTAGAAAAGGCTTTTTTGAAAGCGCTTTGGTGATGTTATTATCCTGATGCGCATACGGTCTGTTGGTCACTTTGTTACCATTAGGCATGATGTGGTAAGAAGTGTACGTACGCACGCCAAGGTTGATGATCGAAACATCTTTTTTATCCGCTTTAAGTTTAGCTTTCATCAGCTCAACCCAACGGTTGCTTTTCACGCTTGCACCAACACCTTCTGCAGTTGCTGATCCAAGAATAACAATTGTAGGTACTTTGTTTCCACGTTTTAATGCAGGATCAAGCGGTGTGTTCAGGGCTTCAGGTAATGTCACAGGTGACACATCATCATACCATTTAACGGCAGGAGCATTGTTGGTTGCCTTCTCAGGCTCTACCACTTCCGCTGTTGGCTTGGTTTCCATTTGGCTGTCATACAGTTCTTCTTTACAGCCCATAAAGGTTACTGTTAGTAGAACTAACGCGATTTTCGAGGCGTTTAGGATTTTTTTCATAAGGTTTAAATGAGATACGCTTGTTAAATAATTTTTTGTTTTTTATCGTTTAATTATGAACACGAAAATGCGAAGAGTATCACAGCTTTAGCATCACAAACTGCTACACAATTGATTGAGAAAAACGGAGAAAGAGTGTTCAGGCTAAGTTCCTGACTTTCAGCGGATCGATGTAGATCATCACGCATTGCAGATACAGGTCAAACGCACAGGAAACGCACATTTTGTCTGGGTCTGGTGTGCGTCTCGTGTGCGTGTGCTGTGCGTTTGGTCTGCGTTTGACCCGAGGCAGTTGCATCTCATTTATTTCACTGATCACTATACAGCATGCGCATATAAATACTAAATTCACGATTAAGACGATGAAATCAACTTAAATCACCCATGATAATACGTAAAGGTATTTCGCCAACAGGATTGGCAATGGCTGTCTTAGGTGCCGCGAGTACTGCTTTAGCTACAAGGACTTTTGAGCTGATCAGCCGCCGATTAGGTCCGTTTTTTCCGGAACCACCCTTTGATGGTAAATGGCTCGAAAATCAGATTCCGATGGACCCGAACAACTTCTATCAGGAGAATTCAGCGGTTTCTGGTGCCGACTTCTCTTTGTTTACCAAGTCCGAATACAACCCGGTGGAGGTCTGGGGACAGCTGTATAAACGCTACACCAATCATTACCTGTTTCCAAAGGACCAGCAAGTGTTGCTAAAGCAGATCAGGCTGGGAGACGGCAAAGGATCGTTTGAAGGCATGCCCTTCTTCATCGTTGGAACAAAACATGATGGATCGGAGTTGCTCATCTACCAATTCAAAGGTCAAGGGTACAACACGGAAATCGTTTTTGATCTGCCAGTTCCGCTTGCACTCAAGAAGATTAGCTTTACAGCATCAGAACAATGTAAGCCAACCTATATCAAATTGTTTGGGGATCATCAGCCGGTAAAAACCAAATTTCCAAAACTGGTACGGTATCCGTTCGGCAATCAAACTGGAGTAAATGGATTCTCCTGGAGCTGGAGCTTCAACAAGAGTTTGCATAAAGCGGATGCATTTTCGGAAAGGTCTTATCAGGTGCTGAAAGGGCTGGGTTCCTGCAGGATATATCTTGATGCGAAGGAACTGGTGCAGGAGCGGGGTAAATACAGGTTTAAACACAACTGGAGAGGCTTTGATCTGGACGGCTTATTTTCCCGGTTCAAAGCTGATGGCATATTCGCAAACATTTGCCTGCAGGGATCGCCGCCGTATGTGGTTAACACATGGCCTGAAGATAAAAGGAAAGACAGTTACACGAGACCATATAGTACGGATAAGGATGATGTTTCGAGTTATCTGGAGCTGGGCAAAATTGCCTTTCAATTCGCAGCCAGGTATGGTCGGAATAAGCATATTGATCTGGCGCTAATTGAAGCAGATGATTCGCAGCCTTGGTATGAAAGCAAATCTGAAAAGCTTGTGGGCCTGGATCTGATTCAGCTGATGGAGATTGGTAATGAACTGGACAAGTGGTGGGAAGGTGAAGACGCCAATCTATTGGGGCGTCAGTTCGCTTACTTGCAGTCGGCCGTCTACGACGGTCACAAAGGAAAGCTGGGTAAGAACGTGGGCATCAAAACCGCAGATCCGACAATGCAGGTAACCAATGCGGGACTTGCTTCCACCTCGCCTGATTTCCTCATGTCGTTTGTTGAGGAATGTGCCAGGATCAGGGGGCACCACGCGGATGGTACAGTTGACATTCCTTTAGATGGTTATTATTCTTTCCATTGTTACGCAAGTAATGGTGCCGGCCAACATTCCGAAAAGGAGAGCCGGGGGATGTGCATTGAACAAAGTGAAGTGCCTGCGCAGTTGAAGAAGTTTCATGAAGTAAATGCCCTTCATCTGGGAAATAAAAAGTTGGTGGTTGGAGAAAGTGGTTACGACATCAGCAAGAATAGTCCTTTAAGGGCTGAACCGCCAAAAGAGAGTGAACTGACGCCGTATGTTTGGCAAGGGGTGCTCATTTTACGAACCGCTTTATTCTATGCCAAGCATGGGCTGTTTAGAAATTTCTTTTTTACCTGGACAGATGATGGTGCCATTGATGGCTGGCAGTTCAGTTCTTCTGGGATCACCAGCGAGGGGCCGGATCGACAGCTGGTGCTGAGACCATCGGCGATGTATCTGATACAGACGAATTCCTTTTTGAAGGACTATGTCTGGATCGCGCAGCTGAGTGTAAATCCGCTGGTAGATAAATGGCAGCACAAGGATGCGGTCGTATACAGCTTGTATTACGGTACAGAGCGCAATCAAAAGGTAACCTATGCATTGAAGATACCTTCCACTAAGGTGACAAGGTACACGCTTAATGAAGATGGCGAAACCCCAACTGCAAGCCAATTAGTTGTAACAGGTGGAAAGATTGATGTAGAAGTTAGCGAAAAGCCAGTTTTTATAGCGTTGTCCTAAGCTGCAATGCCGGTTTATTTACAAACGCCGCAAGTGCCACCATCTTTTTTGCAATGTTTACAGTACTTGCAGTTTTTACAGGCTTTGCATGCGCTTGCGCCTTTACAGGTGGCAACCCGGGAAGAAGGGGTGTGAAGTATTTTAGTGACTTCCTTTACTGGTGCAGCGCTAAGGGATATAAAGGAAACGAAAAGTATTAAGAGCGACTTTATCATAATTTTTTTCTTTAAAGCTAATGACAATCAATATGATAAACAAACCAGTCAAATAATTCAAGTAAGTTTATTTTCTGTATGATGAAATTACGATTAGCGCTCAAATACAATCAGCTGATGCTGACTTTACCCTTGTTTTTCTCCCTGTTGATGATGAGCGGGACCGTTGCCTTTGGGCAAGGAAATCTGGTTTCTAAACTGAAGGACTTAAAAGCAATGATTGCGGCACATCCCTTAGAAAAGATTCACATGCAAACCAATCAACCTTTTTACAGCGCAGGCGACACTTTGTGGTTCAAATCCTACGTTATTGAGTCCAGCAGTAACTTACCTTCCCCTGCATCTAAGACTTTAAACGTAATGTTAGTCGGACCGTCCGGAGCTTTAGTGCAACAAGTTAAAACGAAAGTGCAGGTAGGACTTTCGAGTGGATACCTCCCTTTACCAACTATCCTTGATGCTGGTGCGTATACGCTCCAGGCCTTTACAGGTGGGATGAACGAATATGGAGCAGCGCATCATTTTCGAAGAACAATACTTGTTAAAGGTGCTACGGATAAAGCCATAAAGCATAAGGTAGCGAGTTCTGGTTCAACCGTCAGGTTTGGTAACAATGGCGCAGAGCGATCTGCTAAGGGTTATGAACTTGAGACAGTATCCTTGGAAGATAGCATTCAGCTAAAAATCCGTTATACGGGTACGGCGTCGGCCGGTACGATAACGATCCTTGCTGCACAGGATGGTGTTACCCGGTATATCAAGCGGCTCCCTCGCGTGGCGACCAACATTCAACTCCATGTTCCAAAGTCGTCATTCTATACCGGGGTGGTTCAGTTTACCGTCTTTGATGAACATGATATCGCAGTTGCTGAGCAACTCACATTTTGTAATCATCAGGCATTCTTAAACATAACGGCCGATGTGAAAGATCGATATAAAACGCAGGAGCCTTTGAATGTTAAGCTGAATGTGCGGAATGCAGCCGGGCTGGCAGATGTAAGCAGTCTGGCCGTTTCGGTTTACAATGTGGATGCATTCCCAACTGATGAAGGTGATGAAAGTACCATCTTCTCTGAATTGTTGTTGACAAGTGATCTGAGCGATGTTCCAGAACAGCCAAATGAATATTTCCTGGATTTGCCGGGTAAACTGTCGGAGGATAAGCTGCAGGAGCTGTTGAAAGGGAAACGACTGAAGCGATTTTCATGGATGGATAAGCTTTCCCGTGGATTGCCTCAGCCGGTTCTCGATGAACCTTGGATCAGTGGTCGCGTGCTGTTAGGCAACGGTAAGCCAATGATTGCAGGGGAGGTGGTTCTGGTTCAGGATGGCCAGGAAAAACGCGTTTATACCACAAAAACAGACAGCGTAGGGCGCTTTGCTTTTGGAGAACCTGAATTCTACGGTACGGTAAACTTTCTTGTCTCCTCACCTGTGAACGGTGCAAAGGTTTTTCTTGGTACATTAAAAAATAGCTTTTTAGATGCACAAGGACAAGCTTCTTTTCCGCGCTCAAAGGTTTCTGAAGGTGCAATTGGGGAGCAAGCGGGCTTGAAGTCTAATGATGGCAAGGCAATAGAATTACAACAAGTTCAGGTTAAAGGAAACAAGACCAATGCTGTTACCAGCTCCGCCAATCTTAACGGGCCGGGCAAAGCAGACGTGGTAATACTTGCAAAAGATCTCCAGGCGACGCATGACATTTCCACGTATTTGATTAATCGTGTAAATGGTTTGAAGATATATCAAGGGAAAGTATACTCCAGGGAAATCCCGGAAGAAGGGCAGATGTTATCGCCACCGCCGCCCATGTTGCTTGTTGTAGATGGTACGATGTTGAACCAGGAAAGCTATAATATAGATGATATTAATCCGAATGATGTTCAAAGTATTGAAGTACTAAAAGGTGCTTCTGCAGCATTATACGGGATAAATGGAATGGGTGGTGTGCTAGTGATCACGATGAAGCGCGGCCGGGACCATTCTTCGTCTTCACCAAACGGGATGTCAGATGGTATCTTGTCTTTTTCAAGGACTGGCTTTCAGCCCCCACAGCAGTGCCAGGTTAAGCAGGCTGAACAGCTTCGAGGTTCAATTCAGGATAAGCGAACAGTCTTGTACTGGAATCCGAATATCGTGAGTTCGGCGGAAGGTGAAGCTGTTTTCGAGTACGTGAATCCGGGGTATGCGGGTAAGTTCAGGCTGGTTGTTGAGGGCATTAATGGCGATGGGCAGATCGGGAGAGCAGTTTACGACTATGAGGTGAATTGATTGTAAAAATAGCGGGTGGCCCATCCAGGCACCCGCTAAGGTAACACCAGTACTCAACGGTGAGTCATAAATCTCGAGCAAGGTAAGAGACGCAGATTAAAGGGGGATTAAAATTGATTGTCGTGTCCGTACTTTCAATACGGATTATTATAAAGCGTTCTAAATACAAAAGTCCCTCGTTTCGGAGGGGCTTTTGATAATTGTTTACGTCTTACTTTGCTAATACATACCTAAATCCGGTAACATATACCTCGAAAGGACCGATAGGTGGGGGAGGTTGGTTTGGATTGTATTCAAATCTTATCCTCACTTCATCGAATTCTTCTTTACCGTTGAGGCCGTCCAATCTGGCACCGCCAGGTAGACCATAAGGAATCACTTCAAAGCTTAGAGACTGTAGATATCGGGTACCACCGCTATGTTCCACCATCTTGTTTAACTTGGAATTCCAAAGACTTATATTAATCCCAACCCTTTTGTTTAATTCTTGATAATACGAATTCAATTCGAGTCCAAATCCAGTTAGCATTTTTGACATTTTAATTGTGATAATTGGGTTGGTACTATTTAAAGTCAGCAAAGGTGGATGTTCGTTTTCTACATACGGCTTTGCCCCCCATAATGCTGATTTGGGATGTGTTTTTAGTGCTTTGCCTTCGAAGTGTAAGGCGAGATCCTGATTACACACTGAATCCAGTAGAGATCCATTTTTATATTTCTCCAGGGATAGGGGCTTCATCTTCAGATAATTTGCGGTCGGACGGGCGAAAGTACTTACGGAATCATTGTAGAAGTAGTTCTCATCTGTAACGACTTGGTAGTAACCGTAGTTTCCTGGGTCTAGTGGGTGTGCCATCGTCTTTACTGGCTTAAGATCCGTCTGTTCTTCTTTTGCGCAGGAGCTTAATGTCGCAAGCATACCTAATGCGACAAAAGCGTTAATGAAGTGTTTTTTCATGTTTATAAATGGTTTTTTAATTGAGCGAAAGTATGAGATAATCGCTTGATTGATAATGGCGCGTAAACTATTGTTACATCGAATGTTACATGTGGTGATTAGCGGGAAAGTAATCGTGAAAAGGATGGGAAAAGTAGATCGTTAATGAACCACATGTCTGTAAATAGAAAAGGGCAACCATTTCTGGCTGCCCCCGGTACGATTGTCTTAAGCAGGCCTAACAACTGCTCGAGCTGCTGATCAGACTGCTTAAGCAGCTCACTGAAACTAATCCCTGTTTGCAGGAACTTGCCAAGGTATATGGCAATTGTCTTTCTGGTAATCTTGACTTCCTTTTCTATGGCGCGCTGGGAAACACCGCGTTCAAGGAATAAAAGTATCTGTCTTATCTTATGCATGCTAATATAATACTCCCCATTTTCGAGACCAAAAGTCTGGTTATCTAAGTTAATATTTGAGTGTTAATTTTCATGTTTTATGCGGCTTTTTGGGCTACAGATTCTTTGTACCGGTTGTTGGGTGTTTGTTTGGTGGTATGGTGGGTTTTGGTGTGATAGTAATTGATGTACTCGGCTACCCCTTCCAGCAGATCGGTACCATTATCGCAAGGGTTTAGGTAGATGTAATCGTACTTGATGGACTTCCAGAACCGTTCGATCCAGATGTTATCTGTTGCTCTTCCTTTGCCGTCCATAGATATTAGGATCTGCTGTTTATCCAAGAACTGGGTCCTGTACTGCGAGCCTTGGTCGGAGTTTACAATGCCGGGTTTTCCATGCCTTTTAATCGCATCTTCCAGTACCTGTTTGCACCATCTCGCTTCAAGACTACCAGCTTATTCCCCAACCCATGATTTTTCGGCTATACACATCTATAATGGCCGTCAGATACATAAAGCCTCTTGCCATAGGAATGTAGGTGATATCGGTACACCATACCTGATTGGCATGTGTGATCTGCAGTCCTCGAAGCAGATACGGCTTGATGAACTCACGTAATCCTGCTTTGGTCAGGTTTTTTCGGCGATAGATGGTCTCCCTGCCCATGAGCTTAAACAACCTCCGGATCCGTTTGGGGCCAATGGGATACCCACGTTCTTTCAAATAATAAACCATAGAGACTACACCCTCGGTAGGGTGCCTGATCAGGTGCTTGTCCATCAGGGTCATCATTTTTACATTTTCTGGCTTTTCTTCTACGGGGCGGTAATACAAATTACTTCTGCTGACTGTGAGTAGATCACATTGCCTGCGGACAGATAAATGCCGCCAGCCTGGACGGATATATTCCGCACGCTGCCTCATTTCCCCATTTTGGCTGAGACTTTTTTTAAAAAGTCATTCTCCACTTTCAGCTGCCCGATCTGCGCGTAAAGCTTCTCCGTATCGACTGTTTCACTCTCATCAGAGGCAGATCCTGGACGATCAAAAATACCAGGCAGCTTATCTAAAAGCTCCGACTTCCACTTGGAAATAACGATTGGACTGACATCGAACTTCTTGCCTAATTCGGCTAAAGTTTCCTGATTCTTAATGGTTTCCAAAGCCACTTTGGCTTTAAATCCAGACGTGAATTTACGCCGGGTTTGCTTGCTCATCTCTTTAGTTAAGTTAAGGATTTTCTAACTAAACAAATGGTCCTGATTTAGGGGAGTATTATATCCGTAAGATTATACTTCCACTTTAAATAATCTTGCGTGTGCTTTAGTGAAGTTTGATACCGGCATAGAGTACCCTTGCTAAACTCTTTACCCAATAAGGCTTCCACTTTCTTGTTATGTTCTTTAAATATCTTGATCAGATTTCGAGGTTTCTCAGTCTTTCCCTGGAACTTGTTGCGGATAGTTTCGGCGGTAACTATTTCATCCGCTTCGTTTAGCCAGCGGTGTGCTTCATAAACTTTGGTTTCTGGAAGTAGTAAGCTTACTAAGGTGTGGTATCCGTCCTGCATGAAGTTAGAAATCTAAACCACCAAAGCTAAAAATATAAGACCTAGTCCACAACTTTTTGACTTGACCCAAACATTGTTCGAGATAGCCCTTAAACGAAAAAAGCCCCAAATCGGGGCTTTAGTTCTTATGCGGAGAGTGGGGGATTCGAACCCGCGGACCTGTAACAGTCAACAGTTTTCAAGACTGCCGCAATCGACCACTCTGCCAACTCTCCGCGACAAAAGTACAAACTCCGGCCGGAACTGCAAATAGGGGCATGCTTTTTTTTCTGAAATGCCGCTAAGGCACTTAGAATGAGGAGGAATAAATTTTATTTATGCAGTTTATTCTCGATTTCAACGTGTTTTTTAAACGTGTTGAAGTTTGGTTTGATGATTTTTACGCTTCTTTTTGTAAGATCTATACTCGCGTTTAGCTCAAAACCCAGCAAGAGGATCAAAGAATTCAGGTATAACCAGATCATAATCACCAGTAAGGTTCCGATAGAACCGTAGATTTTATTGTATGAACCAAATTGATTGATGTAAAAGGAGAATCCCCATATTGTGAGGAAAGCAAGAATGGTTGCAAGGAATGAACCGGGGCTGAAGAACTTCCACTTTTTCGCATTTGCGGGACCATAGCGGTATAAGATGGATATTGTCACGAAATACAGAATACCCAATAGTGCCCATCGGGTGAGTTGTATGGCATAATAGGTGAGGTTACCTTTGATATGAAGTTCTGTTTTGATGTAGGTCAACGCAATTTCACCGACCGTCATCGCCCCTATGCAGATGATTACGGAGAAGGCAATGATCAGCGTAAGCACAATTGCGATGATGCGCTGCTTGAGCCAGGAACGGGTTTCTATGATCAGGGAAGACTTGTTAAATGCAACCATCAGGTAATGCACACCGTTTGTGGCGAAGATGAGTGATAGTACGAAACCCAGGGACAATAATTTACCATTCTGAATCTTTACGATCTCTTCTATTGTACTCTGGAACGCTTCGAAAGCTTTAGTTGGTAAGATCAGCGCAATGAGCGACATCAGCTGATTTTGAAAGCCATCAGGCAAAAAGGGAATCAGGGTGAACAGGAAAATGATTGCCGGGAATATCGCCAGCATGAAATTATAGGCGAGGGAAGATGCGCGATCAATCAGCGAATCTTTAGAGATCTCTTTGATGAAAAAAGCAGCAATGGTGTATACCGGAAGCGGGCTGAAACCTGGTAATACGTATACCTTCGTCCATTCTATAAACAGATGATAGATACGTATTCGTAAGAGTTGCTTATGTACCCATTCCATCTATACAAATTGCTAAAAAAACTTGATCATTCGTTCTACGAAAGCGGGTGGAGGTAGACATGGCTTTTTCTTCTCCATATCAAAAAACACAAGTGTGGTTTTTCCGATATTGATGAGCTCCTCAGCTTCATTGAAAATCTCATAGATAAACTTGATTCTGATGCCCGGCTTCTCATCAACAGTCGTTTTGATGGTGAGCTCCTGATCGTAGAACGCTGGCTTGATAAACTTGCTGTTAAGCTCCAATAAGGGCATCATAACGCCATCATTTTCCATTTCCTGGTAAGTCATGCCCAGACTTCTAAGCATCTCCACACGTCCAATTTCATAATATTGTGCGTAGTTACCATTGTAGACATAGCCCATTTGATCGGTTTCACTGTATCTGACTCTTATTTTTGTGCTGTGTGTGTACATTGCTTATCTGAAAATCTTTCTTGCGTTTAGTGCTGCCCTGTATTTGTCCGCATTTACCTCATGTTCTGCACGGGTCTTTGCAAAGTTGTGGTAACCGGAGAAATCCTCCTTGGCGCACATGAAAATGTAATCATGGTTCTCCTTGTTTAATACTGCATCAATTGCAGCGATGCTCGGCATCATGATTGGACCCGGAGGCAGGCCGCTATATTTATAGGTGTTGTATGGTGACTCTACACGCAATAATGGTCCTGTTACACGTTTTACTGTAAAATCGCCATTGGCATAAATCACTGTTGGATCTGCTTGCAATCTGATGCCCTTTGAAAGACGATTTAAATATAAGCCGGCAATGGTTGGCATTTCTTTATCGTATAAAGCTTCACCATCAACGATGGACGCCAAAATGGTCACCTGAATAGGCGTAAGTTTCAATGCCGCGGCCTTGTCTTTGCGTGCCTGCGACCAGAACTTGCTGTACTCCTGGTGCATTCTTTCCAGGAAATCTGGTGCAGCGGTATTCCAGTACATCTCATAGGTGTTTGGAATAAACATGGTGTAGAAGTTCTCTTTATTGAAGCCATATTTTTCGAACACACTTGTAGAATCCAGATAGGTAATGAAAGTAAGCGAGTCCGGCTCCAGTTGTCTGGAAAGGTATCCTGCGAAGTTCTCTTTTTTGCGTAAGCCCTGGAACTTCAGCTTAACCGGTTCCTGATTGCCGGCCTTAATCATGTTGATCAGGCTTCGGTTGTTCATGCCCTTTTTCAGGCTATACTTTCCTGGCTTCAACTTGGTATAGAGTTCCATCTTTAATGCCGCTTTCTGGAAAGCACCTACGTCATTTAAGATCTTCTTTTGCTCAACTTCCTTTAGCAGTTCTTCCATTCCAGCACCGGTACGCACATACAAGAACTTCTCGTTGTCCGTAACGTTTCCTGCGAAGTAGGTCTTGTAAAATTGCAGACCCACTACAGCGCCTACAATGGCAATGAGGAGCACGACTGCTATGATGATTTTCCTGGTAGAAAGGGTTTTCTTTTCGTTTTGCATACTTGAAAAATGGTCTCTAGAACGATTGGTTAGATAAAACAATGTTTACCGGCGTTCCGATTTTTACTTTACTTACCGAATCTGTCACGACTGGCGTTTGCATGATGATTACTGCATTTGCGGTATCCGTTACTGCGCCTTCATACGTTACCGTACCCAATGCGAGCATAGACCCTCTAAGTGCAAAACGTGCCTCGTCTATCGTTAGGCCAAGCAGTGTTGGAATCTCCACATCTTCGTTTCCGCGGCCATCACCCAATACAAGGTCAATTCTGGATCCCTTAGGAAGGGTTTGCCCGGCCTTAATCTCCTGTCCGCCAAATGAGGCACTTAATACAACATCGCGACTAACGTCTGCCTTATACGTGGTGTCACCAATTTTCAGACCATAACCTTCTAGTAGTGGCTGAACCTCACGGATGGACTTGAACTCGATATCTGGAAACTTCACGTCAGGAGCAGAGCCTTTGTTAATCGTAAGGTAAATGGTTCTGTTGTCTTTCACGAAAGTCTCTGCATCCGGATCCTGGTCAATAACAATCCCCGGTGGCTTGTCCATGATGTAAACAGAGTCTACTTCATACCTTAAACCAGCAGCTTCGAGCTTGGTTACCGCCTGTGTAAAAGACAATCCTTTAAGTGCGGGTACGCTTAAGCCCTGACCATGTTTAGTGTAATACCGCAAACTGAAGAAAGCAATGGACAGCAGCACCGCTACGGTTACGACTGCTGCAAGAAGGTTATTTCGGAAAGATTTGGTTTTAAGATAGGCTATGAATTTGCTCATTTCTGTTTGTAGATGTACATGGAAACTGGTCAAAAATAGACTAAAAAAATATTTTATAGGAATTAAAATCATTTAGGGGTACTTATTTATATTTGGCCATGAAAAAAACCATAGCATTGCTTACCGGAGGTACGACCGGTGAATGGGTAGTGTCCGTAAAGAGTGCAGCAACGATTGCGCATCACCTGGATGCAGACAAATTTGATGTCTACAAGATCATGCTTACCCAGCAAGGATGGTTTTATGAGCCTGCCGATTCTGTAAAGATTGAAGTGGATCGTAATGATTTTTCAATCATGGTTAAAGGTCGCAGGGTGATGTTTGACGGCGTCTATATCGCGATCCATGGATCTCCGGGCGAGGATGGTAAGCTGCAGGGCTATTTCGATATGTTGGGTATTCCATATACCACTTGTGACGCGCTGACTTCGGCAATTTCCATGAACAAGGGCTACACCAAAGCCATCGTTCAGAACATTGATCAACTAAACGTTGCGAAATCTGTCCAGTTGTTTAATCATACACCTTATAGTTTAGATACGATAAAATCTACCTTGAAGCTACCTTTGTTTATCAAGCCGAATAATGGCGGCAGTAGCATCGGGATGAGCAAGGTTACACACCCGTTCGATCTTAAGGATGCTATTGATAAGGCTTTTAAAGAGGACAGTCAGGTGCTTATTGAAGAGTTTATTTCTGGTCGCGAGTTTTCTGTTGGTGTGGTGAAGCTGGACGGTAAGATTACGGTGCTGCCGATCACGGAAGTGGAAACAGGGAAGGAGTTCTTCGACTTCGAAGCCAAGTACACCCCAGGCATGGCAAAGGAAACGACGCCAGCAAATCTGAGTACTGTCACCCGCGATCGCGTAGCGGAAATCGTGAAGCATGTCTATCTGGTGCTGAACTGCCGAGGCGTAGTTAGGATAGACTTCATCTTGTCTGGTGCTGAAGAGGACTTCTACTTTATTGAGGTGAACACCATCCCAGGGCAAACTGCGACAAGCTTCATCCCACAGCAGGTGGCTGCCATGGGTATGAAACTGAATGATTTTTATACAAAGCTGGTTCGCGAAACCATAGGATAGGAAATTTGGGTTCAGTTAAAGCCTGAACCCAATACATAAACCGGCACGTACGCCAGCCCAGCCGCCATCAAAATCTAGCTTAGCGCCGGTGTCCGTTACTTCATATTTGTAGTCGGTAAGCGGAATATCTAAATCGGCCAGCTGTTCACGTAGATCCTCCTGTTCAAACGTACTGAGGTTTTTAGTACCATCGATCTTCCCTTTGGAAGCCCCGAAGTTTGGACCAAGGATCCACCAGTCAAAATAGAACTTTTTCGAGAGCTGCCATTGCGAGCCGATCATGATACCGGCGGTATAGGTATTCATGCTTCCTGTAAGTGGTATGACGTCCTGAGCAACTACGCTGTTGGTTGTTGGGTCAGTGATGTCGTATATAAAAGGCATCTCAGCAGTATAGTGGCTGTACCGTACAAAAGGTGCGAGATAGAAGCCGCTGAGTGGTTGTTTACCCAGGTAATACCGGAACTCTGGCGTGATGGCAAAGCTGCCGCTTTCGAGATTGCGAACGTTGCGCCAGGTGTCATCGTCATTGATAAGAGACTCGACTGTTGATTTGAAAGGTAACCCTGACTTCGGCGTTGCCCTAAAACCAAGTGCAATTGAAGTTTTCTTGCTTATTGAACGCTCATACTGGACGGAGAAGGTCTTCAGCAGCAGTGCAGCGGCGTTAAGCTTAACGATGTTCTTCGGCTCATTTTCATAGTTTAAGATTTGCCCTGAGGTTTGAGCAAGGCTCTTTGTGCCTGTTAAGATAGCCGAGACCACTGCCGCTGCTACAAGAGATTTAATTAAATATTTCATAATTGAGGGATTTAACAAATCATGGGATGGTGGCTTTTAGATGCTGTAGGCTTTAATCATATCGGCGCTTACTTTACATCCTCTGCCCGTGTTGGTATCGATTAATACGTAATCGAAATAGCCATCAGAAGCAATCTTGCCTGTCCGGACGGCCTCAATCTCGAATTGTACCCTGCAGCCTTTTTCGTTGATGGTGAGGATTCCTGTTCTGATTTTAAGTACATCGCCCAGCAGCAGGGGCCGTTTGAAGTCAACCATTGCTGTACGCACGACCCAACCATAGCCGCTTTTCAGGAAATCTTCCATAGGCATTTTGTAGAACTTCTCCATTTGTTCGTACCTTGCTGCAAGTACATAGTCGAAGTATTTGCTGTTGTGAACATGCTGAAACATGTCGATATCATCTGGTCTAACTGTAAGCTGTGTTTCGAAGATGCTGTATTCCGTTTTTTCCATTGTAGGTATGTAAGGCTGCAAAAGTAGAATACATATTAATATTATGCCAATTATGTAGATTTATACCCGATGTTGTACTTGTTAATAAATAAAACATACGTATCTTTGTCGCTAATTAATTAAAAAATAAACACTTTAGTAACATTCAAGAATGTATTTAAGTAAAGAAGTAAAAGCCGACATCTTTAAACAACACGGCGAAGTAGCAACCAACACTGGTTCTGCTGAAGGTCAAGTAGCATTATTCACTTACCGTATTGCGCATTTGACAGAACACTTAAAGAAAAACCGTAAGGATTTTTCTACGCAGTTATCATTGCAGAAATTAGTAGGTAAACGCCGCGGAATTTTGGCTTATCTGTTTAAGAAAGATATTGCTCGCTATCGTGCTATTATCAAAGCTTTAGGGCTGAGAGATATCATTAAGTAAGAGTAATCATATCAAGAAAAGCCATTCTTCAGGAATGGCTTTTTTAATTTGAAATTATAATACCATACATAAATCCGGTGTGACATTAAAGAGGAAACACACCATAACACTTTTTAAATGAATGTAATAACAAAATCGTTCGATCTGGGCGATGGAAGAACAATCGAAATTGAAACAGGAAAGTTAGCTAAACAAGCTGACGGAGCTGTTGTTGTTAAAATGGGCGACACAATGTTGCTTGCTACTGTAGTTTCTACTGTAGGTGCTAAACACGGCGTCGACTTCTTACCATTATCTGTTGATTACCAAGAAAAATATGCTGCAGCTGGACGTATTCCAGGAGGCTTTTTACGCCGTGAGGCCAGGTTGTCTGACTACGAGGTTTTAATCTCACGTCTGGTTGACCGTGCATTGCGCCCGATGTTCCCTGAAGATTATCACTCTGATACTCAAGTGATGATCTCGTTGATCTCTGCAGATAAAAATATAACGCCGGACTGTCTTGCTGGTTTAGCAGCTTCTGCTGCGATTGCCGTATCTGACATTCCTTTTAACGGTCCGATTTCAGAAGTTCGCGTTGCTAAAATCGACGGACAACTGGTGATCAATCCTTACCTAAGCGATCTTGAGCGTGCAACGATGGAATTCCTTGTTGCAGGTACCGAGAACGACATCGTAATGGTGGAAGGTGAAGCAGATGAGATTTCTGAAGCCGAAATGGTGGAAGCTATTGAGTTCGCGCACAAAGCGATCGTTATTCAGGTTAGAGTTCAGAAAGAACTTGCTGAAGCGGTTGGCAAAACTGTTAAGCGTACTTACTCTCATGAAGATAGCAACCCTGAACTTAAGGAAAAAGTTTATGCTGCTACTTATGACAAAGTATATGCAATTGCAAAAAGCGGAACTTCGAAACACGAACGTGGTAACAAGTTTGGTGAGATCTTGATGGACTTCATCGCTACTTTAGGCGAAGACATTGATGATGTTACTGGCTTCCTTTCTAAGAAATATTTCCATGATGTACAATATGATGCCATCCGTAACCTGGTTCTTGACGAAGGAATCCGTTTAGATGGTCGTGATGTACGTACCGTTCGCCCGATTTGGAGCGAAGTTGGTTACTTACCAGCAGCGCACGGTTCTGCCGTATTTACCCGCGGTGAAACCCAATCATTAACTACTGTTACTTTAGGTTCTAAAGACGACGAGCAGATGATTGATGGTGCTTTTGTGAATGGCTACAATAAATTCTTATTGCACTACAACTTCCCTGGTTTCTCTACTGGTGAGGTTCGCCCGAACAGAGGTGCTGGTCGTCGTGAAATTGGTCACGGTAACCTGGCTATGCGTTCTTTGAAAAAGGTATTACCTGGATTAGAAGAAAACCCGTATACCATCCGTATCGTTTCTGATATTCTTGAATCAAATGGTTCTTCATCTATGGCTACTGTTTGTGCTGGTACATTGGCACTTATGGATGCTGGTATTAAAATCAAAGCACCAGTATCTGGTATTGCGATGGGCTTAATTACCGATGAGAAAACTGGTAAATACGCGATCCTTTCAGATATTCTTGGTGATGAAGATCACTTGGGAGACATGGACTTTAAAGTAACTGGTACTGAAAAAGGTATTGTTGCTTGTCAGATGGACTTAAAGATCAATGGCTTGAGATGGGAAGTATTAACAAATGCTTTAAACCAGGCTAAAGAAGCTCGTTTACACATCTTAGATGAGATGAAGAAAACGATTTCTGCACCACGTGAAGATTACAAAGCGCATGCGCCTCGTATCGTTTCACTGACCATTGATAAAGAATTCATCGGCGCGGTAATCGGGCCAGGTGGTAAAATCATTCAGGAGATGCAACGTGAAACTGGCGCTTCGATCTCTATCGAAGAGGTTGGTAACAAAGGTATCGTTGAGATCTTCGCGGATAATAAAGCTGCAATTGATGCTGCTGTAGGTCGCATCAATGCGATCGCTGCTAAACCAGAAATTGGTGCTACTTACGAAGGTAAAGTGAAATCTATCATGCCATTTGGTGCTTTCGTTGAGATCATGCCAGGTAAAGATGGTTTACTACATATTTCTGAGATTGCCTGGGAGCGTCTAGAAACTATGGACGGTGTGCTTAAAGAAGGTGATAAAGTAACTGTGAAGTTGCTTGACGTTGATAAACAAGGCAAAATGAAGCTTTCTAAGAAAGCGTTAATGCCTCGTCCACCGAAACCAGAAACAGCAGAGAAAAAATAAGTTCGAGTAACATGTTTTTGAACTGACATATGAAACCCCGCAATTGCGGGGTTTTTTATTATCCAAAAAGTTTATTTATTTATATTTACCAGCATGAAACACGTCATTGCACCATCTATTCTGTCTGCAGATTTTGCCAACTTACAACGAGATACGGAAATGATCAACGCCAGCGAAGCAGACTGGTTTCACGTAGATGTGATGGATGGCGTTTTCGTGCCAAATATATCTTACGGCTTTCCGGTGCTGGAAGCGGTTAAACGACATGCCACCAAGCCGCTAGACGTTCACCTGATGATTGTGAACCCGGATCAGTACATAGAACAGTTCGCGAAGGCTGGGGCAGACATTATCACGGTGCATTACGAGGCTTGCGTGCACCTGCATCGTACGGTGCAGGCCATCAAGGCTACGGGCTGTAAGGCAGGCGTAGCGCTTAACCCGCACACGCCTATCTCAGTGCTTACGGATATCCTTGTGGATCTGGATATGGTGCTGATCATGTCTGTAAATCCAGGTTTTGGAGGACAGCGCTTTATCCAGAATACCTATAAGAAAGTGAGTGCATTGAGAGCATTGGCCATGACCATCCACCCGGACCTGATTATTGAGGTTGATGGCGGGGTGGGCCTACAGAACATCGGGCTGCTCGCTGAAGCCGGAGCAAACGCCTTTGTCGCTGGTAGTGCCGTGTTTGCCGCTGAGTCACCTTCTAAGATGATTTCCGACCTGAAGAGCGTGTCTACTGGTTCGGTAAATATCTAATATCCGGCATGCTAGTTTACTAAATACTATATTTACATCCTTACAAACTGATATACATAATGAGACATAATTTTGGCGCAGGACCCTGCATCTTACCACAGGAAGTCTTTAAACAGGCTTCACAGGCAGTACTTGATTTTAAAGATGGCTTATCAATTCTGGAGATATCGCATAGAACGACGGAGTTTGAGGCTGTCATCGAGGAGGCCACACGTTTGGTAAAAGAACTGTTAAATGTTCCTGAAGGATATTCTGTGCTTTTCTTACAAGGTGGGGCAAGTCTGCAGTTTGCCATGGTACCAATGAACTTGTTACCTGAAGGACAATCAGCAAGCTATCTGGATACTGGTGTCTGGGCATCAAAAGCCATTAAAGAAGTTGCTACATTTGGTAAGTCGAATATCGTCGCTTCATCTAAATCGGAGAACTATACTTTCGTACCGAAAGACTTCCAGATTCCTGAAGATAGTGCATATTTCCACTGCACCTCAAACAACACGATTTATGGAACAGAAATGTTTGCTATGCCGGAAACGAATGTTCCGATTGTATGTGATATGTCTTCAGACATTCTAAGCCGCCAGATTGATGTTTCCAAGTTCGGATTGATCTACGCTGGTGCGCAAAAGAACATTGGCCCGGCAGGCGTAACTGTAGTCGTGGTTAAAGACGATATACTGGGTAAAAGCGGCCGTAAGATACCATCTATGTTGGATTATAAAGTTCATATTGACGCTGGTTCCTTGTACAATACGCCTCCGGTATTTTCAATCTACGTTGCCATGCTGAACCTGAGATGGTTGAAGTCTAAAGGCGGCGTTGCGGAAATTGAGAAAGAGAACATTGCTAAAGCACAGGCATTGTATACAGAGATTGATCGTAATCACTTGTTCAAAGGCACTTGTAGCGTAGAGGACCGTTCCAGAATGAATATTTGCTTCGTGATGAATAATCCGGAGCTGGAAAAACCCTTCCTGAAATTCGTAGAGGAGAATGGGGTAGAAGGTCTGAAAGGACATAGAAGTGTCGGCGGTTTCCGTGCTTCAATTTATAACGCGCTGCCAATTACCAGTGTACACCACCTAATAGATTTAATGCAAACCTTTGCAGAAAAACATCCAAACCAATAATAATGATTAGAATACTTGCGAATGATGGGATTGACCCAACCGGTAAAGCTTTACTGGAACAAGCCGGATACGTTGTAGATACAGAGACTGTTCCTCAGGATAAATTGATTGAAGCACTTCAGCAGTACGATGCGATTACCGTAAGAAGTGCGACTAAAGTTAGACAGGATGTGATTGATGCTTGTCCAAACCTGAGGCTTATTGGCCGCGGGGGTGTTGGAATGGATAACATTGATGTTGAATATGCGCGCAGTAAGGGCGTAGCGGTAGTGAACACGCCAGCTGCTTCTTCGCTATCTGTTGCAGAACTGGTCTTCGCACACCTATTTACAGGTGTACGTTTCTTGCAGGACGCAAACCGCAAAATGCCTGCAGAAGGTGCAACTGCCTTCAATAAGCTTAAGAAAGCTTACGCACCTGGCATTGAACTTAAAGGGAAAACCTTAGGGGTAATCGGCTTCGGCAGAATCGGCCGTGAGGCTGCAACAATTGCACTTCGTCTGGGCATGAAAGTACTTGCGTACGACTTACACCCATTTGCTGTGAACATAAAGCTGGACTTCCAGGGGGATATATCTGTTGACATTCCTGTTGAGACGGTGACTTTCGATGATGTGATTCAACATAGTGATTTCATCACCTTGCACACACCTTTTGCAGCGCAACCGATATTAGGCGCGGCTGAATTTGCGAAGATGAAACACGGTGTTGGTATTGTGAATTGTTCCAGAGGTGGAACGATCGATGAAGCCGCTTTAATTGAGGCTTTAGAGGCTGGTCAGGTTGGTTTCGCAGGATTAGATGTCTTTGACAATGAACCTACACCACAAGCTGCTATTCTGCAACATCCAAAGATATCACTAACCCCGCATATTGGCGCCTCTACAAACGAAGCACAAGAGCGGATTGGTACCGAACTTGCCAACTTGATCATCGAACATTTCAGCAAATAGATCCGGTAAAAAATAAGGAACGCCTAAGCGTTCCTTATTTTTTTGAGTAATGCCATCTTGGTATATATAATGTATCCTGCTGCAACGAGCAATCCCGCGAGTAACAGGATGACGTAAAAGGAGGTATTCCCAGATTCCTTTTCCTGCGCATTAAGCTGCTTCCTAAGAAGCTCGTTTTGATCCTGCAGCTTTTTGATCGCCGCCATATACGCGCTGATACGCTCACTACTCGCTTTTGCGTTACTCTGAACCTGCTGCACTTGCAGGTCTTTATATTCTAATAAGACTTTAAGTTCCTTGAAGATGTTGTTGTCATTAAGCACAATCTGACGAAGGATCTCATTGGAGTTTTTAATGTCTTTTTTGGTCTGAAATCCAAAAATCCCAGTGCGTTGATTGAGGCTTTGATCGTACTGACCAAACCTTGCGCTTCTTTCCTGTAATAAGGCGTTAATCTTGAATCGTTGTGTTTGGTAAGAATTCGTGTCCACTTGTGCTTTCACTGCGAAAGAAAGGCACATCAAGCATACAAAAAGAAAGTTTTTAATCATGTTAGGCATAATATCAAACACTATGCCTTATGCATTTTGTTAGTGAAATTCGACGCGGACGATGTCATTAAGGTGCAATCCAAGCAATCCACTGGCTTTCCCTTTGTTAATGGCAATCTCCAGATGATTACTGATGCCAAAAAGACATAGTTTTTCGCCTTCGGGTACTTCATTATAATGCCAGCTCAATTGACTGATGGTTTCGCTCTTTCTGAAGTACAGGGTGAAGTCGCGGTTACGCTGGATTCTGGTAAAAAGCTCCTTTGTAATGTTCGTGATCACATTACAGAAAGTGTCTATGTAGATTACGCTTCCTCGGATAATGTCTTTTTCAATCACCGGATGTAAAAGCATGCGTTCTTCGATGCTATCTGCAGGCACGCCGATGTCGCGCAACCGGCCGCCTTTGGCAAGATGTATGGCCGCTTTTACAAATATGTCCACGAGCGGGAAGTGCAGGTATTTTAAATCCTGCATGATGTTTAACTCAACAACTTCATCCGGTTCCTGATCAAATAGAAGGGAAAATATGCCATTATCTGCACCCACAAAATAGTGGTCCTGGTGCTTCAATGCAACGTATTTTGAACCCTCATTAAACACGGAATCTATACCTATTAAATGTACCGTTCCTTTGGGGAAATATGGATAAACATTCTTTAAAACAAAGGCTGCATAAGAGATGTTGAAGGAAGGTACTTCATGGGTCACATCAACAATATTCGCGGTAGGCATGATGCTCAGGATACTGCCTTTAAGGGCGGCCTGGTAGAAATCTTTGGAACCTAGATCCGTTGTTAAAGTGATAATGGCCATTAAAATTTGAATATTTATGCTTAATCTTGCCTATGTGGTAAAAGGCCTACAAATATTCAATTTTTAAATCAAAGTATAGACGTCTATCTTAAAAAACAATATTTTGAACGAAAAAAAACTGACATTAGAATCTGTAGATCCCGCACAATTCTGGGGTACCAATAATGAACATTATGAACTTATAAAGCTTGCATTTCCCAAGCTTAAAATTGTTGCCAGAGGTACTGATATAAAGGTGCTTGGCGATGAGAAAGAACTCCAGAATTTCGAAAACAAATTCAACCAGCTTGTTGCACATCTTGATCGATATCGTTCCTTAACTCCGGGCGATGTGGAGTCCATTTTGCTGATCAGCCGACCCGTGGAAAATGACAATTCTCCGGCATCCGACAAACCTGCTGTTGGCACCGGCGAAGTTATTGTTTTTGGCAATAGTGGGTTGATGATCAAAGCCAGAACCGCTAATCAGCGGCGCATGGTAGATAGCATCGTGAAGAATGATGTGCTGTTTGCCATTGGCCCTGCAGGAACGGGTAAAACCTACACCGCTGTTGCGCTTGCCGTCCGTGCACTGAAGAACAAGGAGGTCAAGCGGATCATTCTTACACGTCCGGCTGTAGAGGCAGGAGAGAGCCTGGGCTTTCTTCCAGGTGACCTGAAGGAAAAGGTGGATCCTTACCTTCGTCCGCTGTATGATGCGCTAGATGACATGATCCCACCGGACAAGCTTCGCCTGTACCTTGAAAACCGCACCATTGAAATCGCACCACTGGCATTCATGCGCGGCAGGACCTTAGACAATTGCTTTGTGATTCTTGATGAAGCGCAGAACTCTACGGACCTTCAATTGAAGATGTTCCTGACCCGTATGGGCCCTACAGCGAAATTCATCGTAACGGGTGACGTTACCCAGATTGATTTACCCAAAAAGCAAATGTCTGGTCTCCACAATGCCTTGCGTATTCTTGGCGACATACCAGGCATTGATATCATCTACCTGACGGGAGAGGATGTGGTCCGACACAAACTTGTAAAACGAATACTAAAAGCATACGGCGATATCCAATAAGGGTATCCCAGCATAACCGATCTCCCCGAGATCCTGATACTAATACACGCGAATAGCAAAAGAATGAAGGCAATTAAAGAAACCAATTTCCAGTTTCCAGGACAAACGAATTTTTACAAAGGTAAGGTACGGGACGTATATACGATTTCGAACCAATTTATGGCCATGGTGGTCACAGACCGGATTTCGGCATTTGATGTCGTACTTCCTGAAGCGATCCCATTCAAGGGGCAGGTGCTGAACCAAATTGCTGCAAAGTTTCTTGACGCTACGAAGGACATTGTTCCAAACTGGGTGCTGGCTGTACCAGATGAAATGGTGACCATCGGTAGAATTTGTAAGCCCTTCAAAGTGGAGATGGTTATAAGAGGGTACCTAGCCGGACACGCCTGGCGTGAATACAGCGCTGGAAGACGCCATGTATGTGGTGTTGAACTTCCGGAAGGCTTAAAGGAGAACGACAAGCTTCCTCAACCAATCATCACCCCGACCACGAAAGCTGCCGTAGGCCACGATGAGGATATTTCTAAAGCGGATATCCTGGCGAAAGGCATCGTTTCTGCGGAGGACTATGAACAACTAGAACAGTACACGCATGCCTTATTCCAACGCGGCACCGAGATAGCCGCTGCAAGCGGACTCATCCTTGTTGACACTAAATATGAATTTGGTAAGGTAGCTGATCAAATTTACCTGATCGACGAGATCCACACACCAGATTCTTCCAGGTACTTCTATGCAGAAGGTTACCAGGAAAGACAAGACAGCGGTACTGCACAAAAGCAGCTTTCTAAAGAGTTTGTACGCAAATGGCTAATTGAAAATGGCTTCCAGGGAAAAGAGGGGCAAGTCGTTCCTGAAATGACCCCTGAGATCATCCAATCCATCTCCGAAAGATACATTGAACTATATGAGCAAATCACTGGTGATAAGTTCATCAAGAATGAATCCCAGGATGTGAGCAGTAGAATAGAATCGAACATTCACGAATGTTTAAAATCACTTTTTTAAACCAACCATCATCTAAAAAACACTAAAATATAATGGCATTAATTGTTGATAAACACGAAAAGTACGTTGTTGTGAAGCTGAATGAGGAAACTTTTACCAACGACAATGCACCTTTACTAAAATCTGAATTCATCCTGCTAAACTCTCAAGGGTACCGCAACATCATCATGGACCTTTCTATGGTTACCAACTGCGAAGATAGCCAGGACCTGAGCTGCCTACTTGTAGGTGATCGCCTTTGCAGAAAGGCAAACGGCCACTTCCTGATTACCGGTGTAAATGAAAGCCTGGAGAAGATCATCGAGATTGCTGGCCTGGACGAGTCCCTGAATTTTGTGGCTAAGCTACGCGAAGCTGAAGACTTGATCTTCATGGAAGAGGTTGAGAAAGATTTGCTTGGTGGTGGATCTACCGATGAGGATGAAGATGACGAGGATGATTTGGACGAAGAGGTGCGTGGATAATGAAATTTGAGGTAACCATTCTGGGTAGCAGCTCTGCAACGCCTGTATATAATAGAAATCCGACAGCGCAGCTATTGAACTGCAATGAAAAATTTTATTTAATTGATTGTGGCGAAGGCACCCAGCAGCAACTAATTAAGTTTGGCATTAAAGCTAGTAAGATCGATCATGTATTCATCAGTCACTTACATGGTGATCATTACTTTGGCTTAATTGGCCTACTATCCAGCATGCACCTGAATGGTCGTACCAAGCCGATGAAGCTGTTTGGTCCAGAACCACTTTTAGATATCTTAAACTTACAATTCAAACACTCAGATACCATTCTTAAGTTCCCCATTGAATTCACAGCCATTCAGGCGGAACAACCGTCATTGATCTTTGAGAACAATGATGTTACAGTTGAAACGATCATTCTAAACCATAGGATTCCATGTACCGGGTTCAAGTTCAAAGAAAAGAAACGCCTGAGAAAGTTACTGGTTGAAAAACTGGAAGCTGATCAGGTTCCGCTGGAATACTATCCATTACTGAAGCGTGGTGTTGATTTGGATCTCCCTAACGGCTCCACCATCCTGAACACGGATTATACCACCGATTCAGCCGAACCCAAAACTTACTGTTACTGCTCTGATACGATTGCCGACGGTAGTTACTTAAACAGTATCCAGGATTGTACAGTGCTTTACCATGAGGCGACATTCCTGCACGACTTGCTAGAACGTGCGATATTTACGCATCACACCACTGCGCTGCAAGCTGCAGAGATCGCCTTGAATACTGGTGCTGGAAAGTTGTTGATCGGGCACTTCTCGTCACGCTATAAAACACTGCAGCCGCTCCTTGAGGAAGCTGCTGCAGTATTCCCGAATACCGAACTGGCACTCGAAGGGGTAACGTATTTAATTTAACTATTCTTACTTGTCTTTATTACCACCTCCAAACACGGAGAAGTGAACGTAACGCTTAGGATTTTCTCTTAAGTCGATCAACAGGTTATCCAGGTTTTTAGAAGCGTTATTTAAGTTGTCGTACATCTGACGATCATTCACCAACAGACCAAGACTGCCTTGTCCCTGATTTACTTTATTCACCACACTTTGTAGTTCAGCAACCGCTTGGTTAGCGTTGTCAATGGTTTGCTTGAAGTTCGCAGCAGCAACCTGATCTGAAACCGTATTCAGGTTAGTAAGGATGGCATTGATCTTTTGATTGTTGTTCTTAAGGTTGTTTGATATCGAAACCGCATTGTCCATAATCGTTGCCACTTTGGAGCTTTCTGTGCCCACCATACGGTCAACCTTTTTCGACGTTGCTTCCAAAGATGCTAGGGTAGAAGCAATGCTGTTAAAGCTCTTGTCAACATTCTTCTGGAAGTTTGGATTCATGATAGAGTTGATGGAGGTCAGGATAGAATCCAGTTTGCCAACCATAACTTCCGCTTTCTTTTGAACAGGTTCAACAGATTCCATCAGGTTCTTCTCGACGTTCGCATTTAGCGTATCACCTTCCTGCGCAAACTGTGTTCCGGTACCAAGGCCCATTACAATCGCCTTACTTCCCAAGAGGTCGGTGCTTTCCAGCCTTGCGATACTGTTTTTGGGAATATCGTACTTGCCATTAATCTTCAGTGTTGCCACAATAGAACCATCCGGCTGCAGTTGCAATTTATCTACACGGCCAATCTGGAAGCCATTAATCAGAACAGGTTTGGAGACACCTAGTCCATCAACCCGCGGATATTTCGCATACAGTATAGTTTCGTTTGAAAAAATGGAATTGCCTTTTAAAAAGTTGTATCCGATAATTAATAAGGCTATTGAAAAGGCAGCTAGTATGCCTACTTTGGTTTCATTTGCTATTTTCACTCGATCCTGGTTTATATTACTCGTTTTGTTTCTTGTACTGCTTAACTGCGTTAAAGATAGCATTAACAATCTCGTTCTGCCCAGTATCAGAGTTTATATACTTTTCTTCTGCCGGATTGCTGATGAAACCAATTTCCGTTAGTACGGCTGGCATGCCCACACGTTGAAGTATCAATAAACCCTGTTCCTTAACACCCCGGTTAACTCTATCATTCTTAGCGTAGTTGGACTGAATCAGCTTTGCAAACTCAGTACTTTTCGCCCTGAAGTTATATTTAAACAAAGAAAGTATGATAAAAGTTTCAGGATCATTCGGGTCGTAGCCGTCGTATTTCTCCTTGTAGTTTTTCTCAAGTTTGATATCCGCATTCTCACGGATCGCAACATTTTGTTCATTTAGGCGGTGTAAACCTGCTACAAAGGTTTCCGTACCAAAGGTTGACCTTGCGCTTGCACTTGCTACGGAGTTGCAGTGGATGGAGATAAAGAGGTCGGCCTTGGCGTTATTGGCGATGGCGGCGCGTTTTAGGAAGTCGACATCCACATCTGTTTTTCGCGTCAGCAGTACCTTCATATCTGGCATATCCTCCTCAAACTTCTTTGCCAGCTTGAGGGCCACCTCCAGCGAAACATTCTTCTCTGTAGAGAATGAACCCCTAGCACCAGGCTTGTTTCCCCCGTGCCCGGGATCAATAACGATCGTTTTAACCCGATAGCCTTCATCCTGCGCATTAACAACTAAACTACTTCCAACTATTAAAGTACCAATAAAAAATCCTAAGTATTTCCGCATTCCGCGCTGAAAAGTTCCGCTCATTAATTATGTTCTACAGTTTTCTTATATGTTGAAATCGCATTGAAAAGCCCACGGGTGATCTCCGTTTGCCCAAATTCCGAGTTCATGTATTCTTCTTCTTCAGGATTTGAAATGAAGCCAATCTCCGTTAGTATCGCCGGCATACCTGCACGGGCAAGTACGGCAAGGCTTTTTTCTTGTACCCCGCGGTCTATCCGGCCAACCTTAACATATTCATTTTGCACCATCTTGGCGAAGTTTAAGCTCGCTTCCCTAAAGTTGTTTTTCATCAGCGACAAGATGATATAATTTTCGGGGTTATTGGGATCGAAGCCTTGATAATTTTCCTGATAGTTTTCTTCAAGTAGAATTGCCGCATTCTCCCTTTTAATTACCTCATCCTGCTCATTCATGCGGCCCATACCTGAAACGAAAGTTTCCGTACCGCGCGTAGAAGTGCTCTTGCGGTAAACGGTCTTCGTAATCGGTACCCGTTTTCCGCTCTTCAGCTTCCGGTAGCCAGTGGTTACCGTGCTTCTTCTCAGGGGCATATCGTTACAGTGAATGGAGATAAACAGATCCGCTTTCGCCTCATTGGCTACACCAATACGGTCGTACAAGGGAACGAACACATCAGATGTACGGGTGTAAACCACACGAACATCAGGCATTTCTGTTTCAATGAGTTTTCCGAGGTTTAACGCCGTTTTTAGGGCAACTTCTTTTTCGGTTGAAAAAGCACCTCTGGTGGCGCCATCTTTGCCGCCGTGACCGGCATCAATAACGATTGTTTTTATTTTGTATCCCTGGCTAAATGCCTGGTTATCAATGCAAATAATGGTGATAAAAGAAATAAATATCAGCATTAGCGCTTTTGGACTTATCAATGGTATATTTTTGATTATTTTTGGACGTTTTGGATTATACATTAATGCAAAAATAACATTCACACACGAATTTGAAACTTTTAAGGTCAATCATTTTAGTTACCTCCTTCATTTTATTAGCCCTAACAGGTAGTAAATCCTACGGCTTTGCCGGTTTGGCAATGGTTCAGGTCGTACAACAACAAGATACCATTCCGCAAGATACTTCGAAACGTCAAACCCCTGCTGCAGGTGGCCTGAGTGACAAAGTGGAGACCTATGCGCGGGATTCGACAAAGTACAGCAAAGACCGAAGCATTATGTACCTGTATGGAAATGCACGTGTAGTTTATCAAAGCTTTGAGCTTGATGCTGAGTACATTCGTTACGATTCCAAGAACAATACCATCTTCGCGAGTGGCCTTAAAGATGAAAAAGGAAGGTACTTCGGCAAGCCCATCTTTAAGATGGAGCAGGAAGGTTCATCCGTGGCAGACTCCTTACTCTACAATACGAAAACAGGAAAAGGTACCGTTTACAACACCTTTACCGAACAGGAGGGGGGCTTCTTCTCCGGTGGACAAAGTAAAAAACAACCTGACGACGAGATCCACGTTAAGGGAATGACTTACAGTACCTGTAACCTCCCGCACCCGCATTTCGGTATCTACATCACCAAAGGCATTGTCGCAGAGCATCAGATTATCACTGGCCCTGCATACCTTAAAATAGAAGACATTCCGATTCCCTTAGGGCTTCCATTTGCGTTCTTCCCCAAGCCAAACAAAAAGGCTTCAGGGATCATCTTGCCTAGTGTTGGTGAGGATGCAACAAGGGGTTTTTTCCTGCGGGATGCCGGCTATTACATTGGCTTCAACGATTATCTTGATGCAAGGATCATGGGTACCATCTTCACCCGTGGTTCCTACGAGACCAACGTGACCTCCAATTACATGAAGCGGTATAAGTACAATGGTAACATCAACGTTGCCTACGCAAGCACCAGGAATGGCCTTGAGGGTACCCCGGAGTACGAACCGCAAAAAAACTTCCACATCAACTGGACGCATAGCCAGAATGCAAATGCAAATCCCGGAACTGTTTTCAGTGCCTACGTGAATGCCGGAACCTCTTCTTATAACCGCACCACAGCAGCTGGCAACACCTATGACGTACGTGCGATATCACAGAACACTTTAGCTTCCAGCGTAAGTTACGGTAAGACCATGGGCATCTTCAACCTTACGGCGGCACTTGGGCACAGCCAGGAAATCCAGAGCAAGACCATCAGCTTAACCCTGCCACAGGTAAACTTAAGTATGAACACCATCAATCCTTTTGATTCCAAGAACAGGGTAGGTGAACAGAAATGGTATCAGAAACTAACGCTGGGTTATTCCATGCAAGCGAACAATACTGTGAGTACCACGGAAGATAAGCTCTTCGATAAAGACGGATTTAAGCGCTTCCAAAACGGTTTCAACCACAACATTCCAATCAGTTTACCATTTAACGTTGCAAACTATTTCAACTTCAACGTAAATGCAACATACAATGAGCAATGGCATTTCCAGTCAACAGACCAGAAGTTATTGAGGCTTGTTAATCGCCCGGATTCTTTAACCTACGACACCGTTCAAGGCTTTAAAAGGTCCGCTGAATACAACATCGGTATTGGTATGTCCACCAAGATTTATAACCAGGCGCAGTTTGGTAGCAAAAGTAAAATCAATGCCATCAGACACGTGATGACGCCGAACTTTAACCTGAGCTACAAGCCTGACTTCTCGAACCCAAGCAAAGGATATTATAGAGAATTAGAATATCAGGACGGCCAGAAAGTTGTAGATCCGTCGTACCCGGGACGCAACAGACGGTATTCCATTTTCGACCGAACCTTATATACCGGCCCATCTCAGGGTGAACAGGCACTCCTAAGCTTTGGATTGGATAACACCGTGGAGGCGAAAGTCAGATCAGATAAGGATACCACCGGAACAGGCTACCGCAAGATTCCCATTATCCAGGGTTTAAACTTCTCCGGATCCTACAATTTCCTTGCACCAGCCTTTAAACTCTCCACCATTTCCTTTAGCGGACGTTCGCAGTTTACCGATAAACTGGGCATTAACTATAACGGTACGTTGAACCCGTACCAGGTTGGATTAGATACCACGGGCAGCGTCGTGACGAAGAGGATAATTGATAAGTACACCATTCCTCGTCTAACCAGTTTCGGCTTCTCTTTCGATTACAGTCTAAACGCGGAATCTTTTAAGCGCCGTAACGAGAACATCGATCGCATTAACGAAGAGACGGTGAAAACAGGACGTACGCCAGAGCAGGACGCACAATTAAGAGCCATCAGCAGGGATCCAAATGCGTTTGTCGACTTCAACATTCCATGGAATTTCGCCTTTGCATATAGCTTCCAGTATTCAACTACAGAAGCTGGAACCCAGGCCAGGATCACGAATGCTTTAACGTTTAATGGTGACTTCAACCTTACGGAGAAGTTAAAAGTACAGTTCAACTCAGGATATGATTTTGAGCAAAAGGGTATCGCGCTTACCAATATTGCAATCTACCGTGATCTGCATTGCTGGGACATGAGCATCAACTGGGTACCATTTGGCTATTACAAAAGTTACTCAGTAACCATCAAAGTGAAAGCATCCATTTTACAAGACCTTAAGTTGAGCAAACAACAAGGTTACTACTCGCGTTATGACTAACATATGCTAGCAGAAATTATTACCATCGGAGATGAAATTCTCATTGGGCAAATCGTAGACACGAACTCTGCCTGGATGGCACAAACCTTAAATAACATTGGCATCCGTGTTAAACAAGTCAGCTCTGTTTCTGATGATGAACAACACATTCTCGATGCCCTGAAGCTGGCAGAAAGCCGTGCTGAAATTATCCTCATCACCGGCGGCCTTGGTCCCACAAAAGACGATATTACCAAAAAGACGCTTGCCAAATACTTTAACATGGGCTTTCGCCGTGATGAAGAAACGCTGCAGCAAGTATCTGCCATCTTCGCCAAAGCAAACCGGCCGATGATTGAATTGAATCGCATGCAAGCGGATGTACCCGATGGTTGCGTCGTTGTGCCCAACCGGAATGGCACTGCCCCCGGAATGTGGTTCAATGAAAACGGTAAGATTTTCGTTTCCATGCCAGGTGTACCCTACGAAATGATGTACATGATGGAAGAAGAGGTATTGCCACGATTGAAGACCACGCTGAACGTGCCTTTCATTTACCACAAAACCATCCTTACAGCAGGCATCGGAGAATCTTTCCTGGCTGTGCGGATTGCTGAAATTGAAGCATCTCTCCCCGAATACATCAAGCTTGCTTATTTGCCGAAAATGGGGCAGGTGCGCTTACGTTTAAGTGGTAGCTCCAGAGATGAGCAGCAACTTCATGCAGACATCAACCATTATTCAAAACAACTTGCCGATGAGGTTCGGGAGTTTGTGGTTGTTGAAGATGATATTCCATTGGAGACGGCCGTGATGAACATCATGAAGTCTAACAACTTAACCCTGTCAACCGCGGAAAGTTGCACCGGCGGCTACCTTTCACATCTGCTTACCCGTCACCCGGGGAGTTCTGCCGTATTTAGCGGCGGTGCGGTAACCTACTCCAACGACCTGAAGATGGCCGTGCTTGGCGTGCAAGCGAGTACGCTGCTGGAATATGGTGCCGTAAGTGAACAGACCGTTAAAGAAATGGCAACAGGCGCCTTACAGGCGTTCAAAACAGACTACGCAATATCCGTTAGTGGTATTGCCGGGCCAGACGGCGGTACTCCGGATAAACCCGTTGGTACAGTGTGGATTGCTGTAGCGAGTGCCCATGGGGTGGAAGCACGAAAATCCACCTTTGGCAATAAACGTACGCAGAACATAGAACGTGCCGCTGCCTCTGCACTCATCCTCCTGCTAAGCCGCCTTAAACTAGATCATCAATAAGTTCCTGAAAACACTTACTTTTGTCGGGAAAACCAAATAATAATTTACCAATTTAATATGGCTCAATACGAATTACTGTTACCCAAAATGGGGGAGAGCGTTGCAGAAGCAACCATTATCAAATGGACCAAACAACCTGGTGAGCGCATTGAACTGGACGATACCATACTGGAAATTGCAACCGATAAGGTCGACTCAGAAGTTCCGGCGCCTGTTGTTGGAACGCTTGTAAAACAGTTATATAAAGAAGATGATATTGTACAGGTAGGCGCCGTGATCGCGATTATCGAAACAGAAGGTGCTGAAAGCACATCCGAAGCTTCCATGCCTGCTGAAGTTCCAAATGATCTTCCGGAAGTACCCCTGCCAGCAGCCTTAACCACAGAAGCAGCAAGTCAGCCAGCACAAACCGAAGCATCAGAATCATCAGATCGCTTTTACTCTCCGCTAGTAAGAAACATTGCAGCGCAGGAAAATATATCCGCATCAGAATTAGATAAAATCCAAGGTTCAGGTGCCGAGGGCCGATTAACTAAAGACGACCTTTTAAAGTACATTTCGGAACGTGGCAATGCAGCAGCTCACTTGAGCACCACAACGCAGGCTGCACCAGCACCTCAAACACAAACTCCACAGGCAAGTTCAATACCTGCACCGGTGGCGAAATCAGCACCGGTTGCCGTAAGCCTTGGCGGTGGAGATGCAGTAATTGAAATGGACCGTATGCGCAAGCTGATCGCCGATCACATGGTGATGAGCGTTCAAACTTCGCCACACGTAACATCATTCGTAGAAGCCGACGTTACCAATATGGTGCTTTGGCGCGACCGCGTAAAGAAGAGCTTCGAAAAGCGCGAGAATGAGAAAATTACTTTCACACCGATCTTCGTAGAGGCCGTTACCAAGGCCATCAAGGATTTCCCAATGATCAACGTTTCTGTAAATGGAACACAAATCATCAAAAAGAAAGACATCAACATCGGTATGGCGGCCGCCTTACCAAGCGGAAACCTGATCGTGCCGGTCATTAGAAAAGCAGATCAGCTTAACCTGGTTGGTTTAACCAAGTCCGTAAATGATCTTGCAATACGTGCCAGAAATTCAAAGCTTAAGCCAGACGAAACACAAGGCGGAACTTTCACCATTACCAACGTTGGTTCATTCGGTAACATCATGGGTACACCGATCATCAATCAGCCACAAGTGGCAATTCTTGCCGTGGGGGTGATCAAAAAGAAACCTGCAGTTTTAGAAACAGAATTCGGTGACGTTATCGCTATTAGACACATGATGTACCTGTCACTTTCTTACGACCACAGGGTTGTTGATGGTGGATTGGGTGGTGCATTCGTGAAACGTGTCGCTGACTACCTGGAGAACTGGGATGTCAATCGCGAGATTTAACAACATAAAACAAAAAGGGCCGGTAATACCGGCCTTTTTCATTAAAACAAACACAAACTAATTTAGTATTACGGCTTCTTCTTCTGCGCTAATCGACAGCGCAGCTTCTGAAAAGGAGTAGTCTCCTGTATGTGCAATGAACACATCTCCTTGCTCCAGAAGACTTTTGTTCTTCAATAAACTTTCGAGTCTCACCATGCCAATGACATACTTGTAATCATTCCTGCTGAAGCGCTCTACAACGTTCCTTACCTCCAGGCTTTCCAGCGTACTTTCTTCAGCATAGCGGATGTAAACTTCTATATCAACCTCGTTAGAATGGCTCAAGCCTTTTTGCCTGTGGTACTTCTTATATTCATAACGGTAGCCATATCGTAGCGCCGTTATATCCGACAATACTGCAGAGCCGGTAGGATGTCCTCCTGCTCCTTTACCGAAGAAAAACTGCTTGTCTGCAAAAGCAGCCTGTACGGTTACGCCGTTATATTCATTTTCTACGTTGAAAAGGAAATCGTCAGATTTTACAAATTTTGGCAACACATAGGTAATCAGTTCTGCGCTACCGACCTTCTTTGCTGTAGGTACAAGCTTAATCTTAAAACCTTTCTCTTTCGCGTAGCGGATATCGTGCTCAGAAATATGCTGTATCCCCACATTCAAGATTTGTTCTGGATCAAGGAACAAGCCATAAGCATGTGCCGCCACAATCGTAAGCTTAAATTTTGGATCGTAGCCCCCCACATCAAGGATTGGGTTACTTTCGGCGAATCCAAGATCCTGCGCCTGTTTCAAAGCAACATGGTAGTTTAGCTGCTCATTGAAAATCTTGGACAGAATGTAATTCGAAGAGCCATTAAAAATACCGCTGATGCCGTGCAGCAGTTCGTTATCATAGTATTCTTCAAGATTACGGATGATTGGAATACTGCCGCAAACAGAACCTTCATACAGCAGCGAGGTGCCATGTTCCAGCTGTAAAGCAACCAGCTCGGCTAGATGATTGGCGATCATCTTTTTGTTGGCAGACACAACATGTTTACCGCTGCTTAAAGCCTTTTTGGCGATTTCAAAAGCAACATCTGCATCATCAATTAACTCTACTATCGTATTAATCTCCGGATGATCAAAAATCTCCTGATGATTCGTCGTAAACAACGATGGATTCAGGCTTCTCTTTTTTTCTGGATTCTTAATGGCAATCTTAATCAGCTCCAAGTTGAGATCTTGTCCCAGGATTACATCATATAACCCTTGTCCAACAACACCAAAACCAAAAAGTCCAATCTTTATTTTTTCACTCATTACGCAGTCTGTATTAATTTTATAATCTTTTTACTTGCACTTTCTTTAAGAAAATTGCTGATAAGCCCGGTCAGTGCTTGTGTTTCAATCAGGAAACCATCATGACCATAGGCGGAGTTTACCAGCTTATACTGAGCACCAGGAATATGCTTCGCGATGAACTCTTGTTCTGTTGTCGGAAATAATACATCATTCTCAATCCCGATAACAAGGGTGTTTGCCTGAATTTCAGACAGGACCTTCGTGATACTTTGTCTGCCACGTCCGATGTTGTGACTGTCCATCGCCTTTGTCAGATACCAATAGCTGTAAGCATTAAATCTTTTGAGCAGCTTTTCGCCCTGGTAGTTCTGGTAGGAGGAGGCCCGGAAATCCGTCGTCTTCTCATCAGAGCTCTCCAGTTGCGTTGCACCATAAGCTTCGTACGTCCGGTAAGATAAAAGCGCGATGCTTCTCGCAACCTTCAATCCTTTACTGCCGCCATCTTTCTGCTGTGCATAAAAGCTCCTGTCGGTGCTTATGGCTAGCCGCTGACTCTCATTAAAGGCAATGCCCCATGGCGAATGCGCAGCATTACATGCCAGCAGGATCAGGTTCTCGATCGTTTTGTTTGCCATGATGGACCACTCTAAGGCTTGCTGGCCACCAAGTGAGCCACCGATCAATACTTTGATGGAGGTGACCCCCAGATGCGAAGCAAGCAGTTGATGCGCCTTCACCATATCACGAATGGTATATTCAGGAAAGGATAGGTAGTATGGATTACCCGTAGCTGGATTGATCGATAGCGGATTTGTTGTGCCATAATGGGAGCCGATCACATTGGCGCAAACGATGTAATGTTCCTCTGGATTGAAGAGCTCCTTTTTTCCGAAGAGCCCAGTCCACCAGCTGAACACATCAGCATTTGCGGTAAGCGCATGGCATACCCAAATCACATTATCCTGCTTTGCATTCAATTTGCCATAGGTATGGTAAGCAACATTAAAATTTCTAAGTTGCTTACCACTTTCTAAGGTTAGACCATTTGCGGCCCTAAAATATTGTACCTCACTCATCCGCTAATCAGCTTGTTGCCGCTGTACCTAAAATCTTTTGAAAGGCTTGTTCAAAATCAGCCTTAATATCATCGATGTGTTCTATACCTACCGAAACGCGGAGCTGCGTAGGCGTTACACCTGCTGCAAGTTGCGCTTCCGGACCCAACTGTTGGTGTGTCGTAGCAGATGGTTGTATGATTAAAGTTTTTGCATCACCCACATTGGCAAGGTGACTCACTAATTTCAAGTTGTCGACCAAAGCGATGGCTTGTTCCTTCTCGCCATGGAGCTCAAAGGACAAAACGGCGCCAAATCCATTCTGAAGGTATTTCTTAGCAAGTGCATGATATGGACTGCTCTCCAAGCCTGGGTAGCTTACTTTGTTCACCGCAGGGTGGTTTTCCAACCACGTGGCCAAGGCAAGTGCATTTTCAACGTGGCGCTGTACACGAAGTGATAGGGTTTCCAAACCTTGGATTAACAGGAAGGAGTTAAAAGGGGAAATCGACGGACCGAAGTCGCGAAGGCCTTCGAGGCGGGTACGAATCGCAAATTGGATGTTCCCAAAAGGTCCGCCAATACCAAATACATCATTGAAGACCAGGCCGTGGTATCCTTCACTTGGTTCGGTAAACTGTGGGTACTTTCCGTTGCCCCAGTTGTAACTACCACCATCCACGATTACACCACCAATGCTGGTACCATGACCACCGATCCATTTTGTCGCAGACTCCACAACAACATGTGCGCCATGCTCCAGCGGACGAAACAGGTAGCCGCCAGCACCGAAGGTATTATCTACGATTAACGGCAGGTCATGCTTTTGTGCGATGGAAGATAGTCTTTCGAAGTCTGGAATGCTGAATGAAGGATTCCCGATCGTTTCCACATAAATCGCTTTTGTTTTCTCGTCGATTTTAGCTTCAAAATCTTGCGGGTCATCACCTTTCGCGAATTTTACTTCGATACCGATCTTTTTAAAGGATACTTTAAACTGGTTGTAACTTCCGCCGTACAAGTGCGAAGAAGCAACAAAGTTGTCTCCGGCCTGCAGAATATTTGTTAGTGCAAGAAACTGCGCAGCCTGGCCAGAGCTTACCGCAACGGCAGCGACGCCACCTTCCAGCGCGGCAATTCTCTTTTCAAATACATCCGTTGTTGGGTTCATTAGACGGGTGTAAATGTTCCCGAACTCCTTTAGCGCAAAAAGATTTGCACCATGTTCCGAGTTTTTAAACCCGTAAGAAGTGGTTTGATAAATTGGAACGGCACGGGAACCGGTTGTTGGGTCAATTTCCTGACCAGCATGCAGTTGTAGGGTTTCGAATTTATATGAAGTTGACATAAATTTTTGATAAGTTGAAATGAATGGATAGAGAAAAGCGTACCTCGATACGAGGCCTTCCAATTTGAATGGCGTAACAAGAATGGAAGATTTTTAGATTCAGGCTATGCAACAGCACATACAAACCGGTACAGGTTCAATACTGTAGTCGATCGTGTTAGCCGTTGTAAGTAGGTTGGATTGTGGGAAAAGGTAAGGTCTGCAGGTGGGCAGCGCTTGTTGGTTCGTTTTCATTTTAGTTCAATATTATTTTTCCATGAGCACCATGCTCAGGGTCAGGAATTGGCACCTTCTCGGGTTAGGAGGGTTGCCAGTGGGTTAATGAGCCTGTCTCTCGCCACTTCTTAATAAATCAAACCATGTAACCGGTTGATTAGATCAGCCTAGCTGATGTCACAAATGTATATTTTACATCCACAACTTCAAAACTTTATTCTGAAAAAATGTCAAATAAAATCATATGAGCCGATTTCACGGATGAAATCGGCATGATTCCAAATATTATAATTCGCTAAGTGCCTGATTGAAGTCTGCAATCAGATCATCAACATGCTCTAACCCTACAGAGATGCGCAGCAGATTTCCAGGTGTTTTCGTATCCGGACCTTCTACAGAAGCTCGATGTTCAATTAAACTCTCTATGCCGCCCAAGCTGGTGGCCTGAGCAAACAGTTTTACTTTATTGACGACTTGCTTAGCTTCTTCGAATCCGCCTTTAATCAAAACCGACATCATGCCGCCGAAATCCGACATCTGTTCTTTTGCAATCTCATGCTGTGGGTGGGAAGGGAGCCCAGGATAATAAACCGCTTCAATCTGTGGATGTTGATCCAGGTATTGTGCCAGTGCCATGCCATTGCTGCAATGCCCACGCATTCTATACGGTAGCGTTTTGATGCTTCTTACCAGTAAAAAGCAGTCGAACGGTGAGGGCACAGCCCCTCCAATCTGCTGTATGTTACGAATGCGCGCCCAAAGCTCGTCCTGCTTCGCCGTAATTAAAGCGCCACCCAACACGTCACTGTGGCCACCAATGTATTTCGTAGTCGAATGCATGACGATGTCTGCCCCCAAGGTTATTGGATGCTGTAACATTGGCGAAGCAAAGGTGCTATCGCAAGCCAGAATCAGCTTATGCTGTTTTGCCAGGGTACCTAAGGCCTTGAGGTCTGTGATCTTTAATAGTGGATTGGAAGGTGTCTCCACCCAGATCATCACGGTGTTTGGCTTTATAAAAGATGAGATCTGTTCAACGTTCGTAAGATCCACGAAGTCGATGTCTAAACTCTCCTTGAAGATGGTTTGAAGTTGCTTTTTAAAGCCCCAGTACATATCATCTGGTGCAATAATGTGGCTGCCAGGTTTTAGGGCCTGAAAGACTGCCATACCGGCTGCATTACCGGAAGAAAATGCGCAGCAATCCGCACCTTTGTCCAGCGTAGCGAGCAGATGTTCTAAGGTGGAACGGTTTGGATTACTCACCCTGCTATACATATGTCCTCCGGGATATCCACCATTTTCATCTCTAAAAAAGGTCGTTGACAGGCTAAGTGGCTGAGTGACATCTCCAGTATTACTTTTTACTAAGTTTCCGGCATGTATGGCAAGGGTCTCTGTTTTCATTTTAGTCTATTTTAAAAAACGTTCTTTTAATGAACAATATTAAGGTTGTGCATTAAGCCTAACAAGATTTGGCAGGATTTGTGTAAGTTATGATGAAAAAACAATTTTATGAAAAGAATATTAGTAATCGCAGCCATTTTATGCAGTGCCATAATGGTGTTACAAAGCTGTTCCTCTACAAGATCTGCAAGCACGATTAAGCGCGGTAATGTTACAGGAACATGGGTGTTGAGCAATGTGAGTTACGAGGGTGTACCTGCTATAGCCGTTAGATCTTTTCTTGGTGAAGCTTCTGCAAGCTGCTTCAACGGCAGTACCTGGAGCTTAACCAATAGCGGAAACGGAAGCTTCATCCTTTCGGGTGGCGGCGAAGGTTGTGTAGCAAAAACCCAAAGTATTTTTTGGTCTGCAAGTCCTGCCGATCAAACTTTCCAATTCAAGAAACTTGAAGAAGGTGATAAGGCGAAAAATGTAGATGAAGGTTATCGCTTAGTTCTGTCTTCTGCAACAGGAGACACGATGGTCTTGAAATCGCCAATTGAATATGGTAACGCTACAGCTTATGTTGTTTTAAACTTCACAAAAGCTACAAAATAATAAGCACTGCAAAAATATCAGGCCCGGCACCAACAGGTGTCCGGGCCTTTTTTGTGCCAAAGAGGATACGGTTCATCGACCCATGAGCCTCCAATCCAGCTGCTGCTCCCTAGTTCTTCATGCTGGCTGTTCAATTCGGCATTAAAAAGTTCGTAAACGCCTATAAACAATAGGTGCCGAACCTTATCTTGCAAACTTTTCCATCCATAGAAAAACTTAATGGCCAACATTTCAATCATAGGAAGTGGATTTTCCGGACTTTCAGCGGCATGTTTTGCAGCAAAGGCCGGCCACGACGTTACCGTGTTCGAGAAAAATAAAGTAATCGGCGGTCGCGCCAGAACCTATACCGCAGAAGGTTTCACGTTTGATATGGGGCCGAGTTGGTACTGGATGCCTGACATCTTTGATAACTTCTTTGCACAGTTTGGAAAGAAAACATCGGATTACTACAGCCTTAAGCAATTGGATCCTGGATTTCAGATGATCTTTGATGCGCAGGCGACGCTTCAGATCCCAGCAGATGCGGAAGCATTATATGCGCAGTTTGAAGCCATTGAGCCGGGTAGTGCTGAAGCACTGAAGAAGTTCCTAAAAGAAGCGCAGTTCAAGTACGAAGTAGGCATGAAGGATCTGGTTTATAAACCTGCATTCTCCTGGATGGAGTACGCCAACTTACGTGTCGCTAAAGGCATGCTGCAGTCTAACTTATTCAGCTCCGTAAGCAGCTACGTCAAGAAATATTTTAAAGATCCAAGGCTGGTGGCACTAATGGAATTTCCGGTGCTGTTCCTGGGCGCAATGGCGAACAAGATTCCCGCATTGTACACGATGATGAACTATTCAGCCTTAGTTCAGGGTACCTGGTATCCGGATGGGGGCATGCATCAGATCATTGCAGGCATGCACCAACTAGCTGAGGAGCTCGGCGTAAAGTTTCATACAGAGACAACTGTAAAACAGATACTGGTACAAAATAATGCAGTAACCGGTATACGAACCGACAAAGGAACGTTCGCAGCCGATGGGGTAATTGCATCTGCCGACTATAACCATGTAGAGCAACAACTACTTGAAGCACCTTACCGGAATTATTCGGAAAGCTACTGGGCAGAAAAAACCTTTGCACCGTCATGCCTCATTTATTATCTTGGGGTCGATAAGAAGGTTGATAAATTATTGCACCACAGTTTGTTCTTTGACGCCGACTTTGAAAAGCATGCGGAAGACATTTATAAAACCCCACAATGGCCAAATAGGCCTTTGTTCTATGTTTGCTGTCCGTCTAAAACGGATGCGAGTGTTGCCCCGGAGGGGATGGAGAACATCTTCATCCTGGTTCCAATAGCAACGGCACTCGAAGATACGGAGGCAAGACGTGAAGCATATTTCGACGGGATCATCAGCAGGATTGAAAAGTTCAGCGGCACGACCTTTCGTGAAAACATCGTCTATAAGAAATCCTATTGTATCAACGATTTCGTAGATGATTATAATGCCTACGGAGGGAATGCTTACGGTTTGGCGAATACATTAAGTCAGACTGCGGTCTTAAAACCTTCATTAAAAAACAAAAAGCTTGCGAATCTCTTTTACACCGGACAGCTTACTGTTCCTGGTCCTGGGGTTCCGCCGGCATTAATCTCCGGACAAGTTGCCGCGCAGGAGCTATTAAAAGTATTACGTTAGCACAAAACACATGAAACAACTATTTGATGATATATCAATTGCTTCGAGCAAAATCGTCACGAAGACGTACAGTACCAGCTTTTCACTAGGGATCAGCTGTCTGCACCGTAAATTTCATGAAGCAATTTACAGCATCTATGGTTTTGTGCGTTTGGGTGACGAGGTTGTGGATTCCTTTCATGATTATGATAAGCGCACTTTGCTCGCTGAATTTCAAGAAAGTACATACCGGGCCATTGATCAGAAGATCAGCCTCAATCCAATACTGAACAGCTTCCAGCATGTGGTAAACAACTACGGCATTGAGCGGGAACTCATTGAGCAGTTTCTTGCGAGTATGGAAATGGACCTTCAGGATAAAAACCATTCTTTATTTTCCTATGAAACTTACATCTTGGGTTCTGCCGAGGTTGTGGGGCTCATGTGTCTTCGGGTATTTACGGAGAACAACAGGGAGATGTATGATCACCTGAAACCATCAGCCATGAAACTTGGTGCGGCCTTTCAAAAGGTGAATTTCCTTCGGGACCTAAAGAACGATTACGAAGGACTTGGTAGGGTATACTTCCCGGGGATAGATCTGACGGTTTTCACACAGAAGGAGAAGGAGCAGATAGAATGTGAAATCCAAAAGGATTTCGATGATGCACTGGTTGGCATCAAGCAGTTGCCGAGGTCGTCCAGATTTGGCGTATATGTTGCTTACATTTATTACAAAACCTTATTCAACAAGATCAAATCTGTTTCCTGTGATCGCATTATGGAAAGCAGAATCAGAGTACCTAACGCACAGAAAATTAGTCTGCTTGCCGGTTCTTATGTAAAACATAGCTTAAGATTAATTTAATGATTAAAATATTATTTCTACTTATCGGTTTACAGATGTTGGCCAATGGAACAGACCTTACGGAAATGCGGAAGCAACTTGATAAGGCTGCAAACGACAGCAAGGTTGCCGATCAGTTTAACGACCGGTTTAAAGATCTCAATGAGAAAACTGCAGCGCCTGTGCTTTTAGGCTTCAAAGCCATATCAGAGATGATCCAGGCCAAACATGCTTTCAGTCCGATCAGCAAAGTATCTCATTTTAAAAAAGGCAAACGTCTGCTGGAACTTGCAATATCTAAAGACCCAAACAATGCAGAACTGATCTTCTTCAGATACACCACACAGGTGAACGTACCGGGCATGTTAAACTACAGTTCAAACCTTAAAGCAGATCGTCAACTACTCGTAAACTTCCTGAAAGCGGATGCAAAGGCACCTAAAGATGCCGACCTTCATCGGAGAATCAAGAAATATCTGGTTTCAGATAAACCTGGATCTGCAACTGAGGTTGAAATGTTAAAGAAATTATAACAATGACTGTTCTATTAAATATTGGAATCGTAATACTTACTTTTTGCTTCATGGAGTGCGTAACCTGGCTTACACACAAGTACATTATGCATGGCCTATTCTGGAATCTGCATGAAGATCACCACAATAAAACACCACATTTCTTTGAGAAAAACGACTACTTCTTCGTGATGTTTGCGTGTGTATCCATGTTTTTCTTTGGCGTAGGTAACTTCGTTGAGGGCTTCCGGTTTATGTTTTACATCGGCATAGGCATCACGCTCTATGGCATCGCCTATTTTCTGGTTCATGATGTGTTTATCCACCAACGATTCAAGTGGTTTACCCGTACAAACAACATCTACTTCAGGGCTTTGAGGAAAGCCCACAAAGTGCACCACAAACACATGGGCAAACAGGAAGGTGAGTGTTTTGGGATGTTATTTGTGCCGCTTAAATACTTCAAAGAAGCGATGAGAAGCAAACAGTAACAATGGTATAACCCTTCGTTTTACAAATAGCTGACAGCATTGCAGTCGCCGGAAAAGCCCTTGCGGCCATTTTTTCGTACTTTTGTTTATACGACATGGAAATGGATACCATTACAAAACTGAACTTTCTTATAAATGACGCCGGGCTTTCTGAGCCATTAAGAGCGATAGCCGTTAAAGTGCTTAATGCTGAACGTATTAGCTTCGATGAAGGTGTACATTTATATGAACACGCTGAACTGAGCTACCTTGGCGTACTCGCAAACTTCATCCGGGAACGTAAACATGGTGACAACACCTACTTCAACCGGAACTTTCATATTGAGCCAACCAACCTTTGTGTTTATACCTGTAATTTCTGTTCTTATTCCAGATTGATCAAACAGCGTGAAGATGGCTGGGAAATGAGCGTCGATGCGATGATTGAAGCGCTTAAGAAGTATGATCAGGAGCCTGTTACCGAAGTGCACATCACCGGTGGTGTGGTACCTAAGCAGAACCTGGACTTTTACGCGGAGTTCTTCCGCAGAGCAAAGGCGCATCGCCCGGAATTACATATCAAGGCTTTAACTCCAGTGGAGTACTACTATATTTTCAAGAAAGCAAAGCTTAGTCACTATGAAGGTATGAAATACCTTCAGGAAGCTGGGCTTGACTCCATGCCGGGCGGGGGAGCGGAAATTTTCCATCCCGAAGTGCGGACTAAGATTGCCAATGATAAGTGTAACGCAGAGCAGTGGCTGGACATTCATGAAGAGGCGCACAAGCTTGGCATGCGTACAAATGCCACCATGTTATACGGCCATATCGAGCAGTTCTGGCACCGTGTGGATCATATGGAAAGACTTCGTCAGCAGCAGGATAAAACTGGTGGCTTTCAAGCATTTATCCCTTTGAAGTTCCGCAACCAGAATAATCAGATGAGCAACGTTCCTGAGGTTTCTGTTATCGAAGACCTAAGGAACTATGCAATCGCAAGAATTTACCTCGACAACTTCGACCATATAAAAGCCTACTGGGCAATGATCAGCAGACAAACTGCGCAGCTTTCGCTGAACTTCGGTGTAGATGATATCGATGGCACACTTGATGATACCACGAAGATCTACTCCATGGCAGGGGCTGAAGAGCAAACACCTGGTATGAGCACCCGCGAACTTGTTGAACTTATTAAGCAGGTAAACAGGAAACCGATTGAGCGCGACACGCTTTACAACGTTGTTACGGATTATACCGACCACATGTTTGAAGATGCATCTAAGCCTCAATACTACAAACTTCCCGTTATCAATTAATGGAGAAGGAAATCTACATCATCAGACATGGTGAAACGGCATTAAATGCAGCTGGCATTGTTCAGGGTCGCGGTATAAACAGCGATCTTAATGACGTTGGACGGGCGCAAGCGGAAGCTTTTTATCAGCATTATAAGCATGTTGCTTTCAACAAACTATATACTTCTACACTCAAGCGTACGCACCAAACGACTAAGGGCTTTATTGACGCAGGTTTAGCCTGGGAACAATTGGCTGGCCTGGATGAATTAGCTTGGGGAGAGTGGGAAGGCAAATCTGCAACGGATGAATCCCGCGCCGCGTTCAGAGATATGGTGGAGCAGTGGCAATCCGGCAATTATGATGCGAAGTTCAATGGTGGAGAGAGTCCTGCAGAGGTGCAAGTACGTTTGCAGGAAGCTATGGATTACATCTGTAGTAAGCCTGATGAACTTCGTGTGTTGATTTGCATGCATGGCCGTGCAATGCGTTTGTTGTTTTGCATGCTTACCGGTAAGCCCTTATCGGACATGGTCGATTTCCCGCACTTGAACACGACTTTATATCGTTTTAAATACAAGTATGGTAAGTTCGAAGTCGTAGAGTTTAACAATACCGATCATCTTAAATAATAGCCTTGAATAAAATAAAAGTATCTGCTGTATCTTATACAAATACAAAACCATTCATCTATGGCATTGAACATTCAGATGTCATCAACCAGATAGATCTTAGCTTAGATATTCCTTCAGATTGCGCTGCCAAATTAATTGATGGACAAGTAGATGTAGGACTGATACCGGTAGCTACAATACCCTTAGTGCCGAATGCAAACATCATTGCAAACTACTGTATTGGTTCCGTGGGTGCGGTGAACTCTGTATTCATTTTTTCCAAAGTTCCGGTTGCAGAAATCCGTACGCTGAAGCTTGATCAGCAGTCGCGCACCTCAAATAACCTCGCCAGGGTGCTTCTTAAATTCTATTGGAAGCAGGAGGTTGAACTGACGACAGATCAGGATGCAGAAACAGATGCGCTGGTGCTCATTGGCGATAGGACTTTTGGGAAGACGCTTGACTTTCCGTACTCGTATGACATGGGCGCAGAATGGATGAACTTCACTGGCTTACCTTTCGTATATGCCGCATGGGTGGCGAATAAAGCCCTTCCTGAAAGCTTTAAACTGGCCTTTGATGCCGCATTAAAGATCGGGGTGCAGAACAGCGGACTTGTCGCAGCTGCATTGCCAGCGGTACCGAACTTTGATATGCATGATTATTTAACCAGTAAGTTAGACTTCAACCTTACGAAATCCAAGCGTGAAGCATTATCGCGCTTTCTGGACTACATTACCCTGCTGTAATACCTTATTTATCAAAGCAGGCAAAACTTTAATTTAATTCAGGGTTCAAAGACTAAGCTGAAGGTATTATATTTACAGTTTTTGTAAACAGAATTATTTTGGCTAAGGATAAAACGAAGGACACCCCCTTAATGCAGCAGTACAATGTCATCAAGGCAAAGTACCCGGGTGCATTACTATTGTTTAGAGTAGGCGATTTCTACGAGACCTTTGGAGAGGATGCGGTAAAAACAGCGCAGATCCTTGGAATCGTGCTTACCCGTAGGGGGCAGGGGCCTAACGGCGCTATTGAGCTTGCCGGATTTCCCCATCATTCGCTGGAAAATTATCTTTCCAAACTGGTCCGTGCAGGGCAGCGTGTAGCAATCTGTGATCAGCTCGAAGATCCTAAGACAACCAAGACAATTGTTAAGCGTGGGGTTACAGAACTGGTAACACCTGGCGTGGCTTACAACGACAACATTCTCAATCAAAAATCCAACAACTACCTTGCGTCGGTTTACTTTGAAAAACAGCTTTGCGGCGTATCCTTTCTGGATATCTCTACGGGAGAATTCCATGTTGCTCAGGGCAGTATAGAATACATAGACAAGCTGCTTCAGGGCTTCAAGCCAACGGAAGTGGTATTTCAGAAAAGTAAGCGTAAGGAGTTTCTGGAGTACTTTGGTGATAAGTTTTACACTTTTCACCTGGATGACTGGGCCTTTACGGCAGATTATGCAACAGAAACGCTGACCAAACATTTCGAGGTCAGCTCACTCAAAGGTTTCGGTGTAGACAAACTAACAACAGGCATTATAGCCGCGGGAGTGATTCTTCATTATCTGAATGAAACGGAACACCGCAACCTTAAACACATCACATCAATTTCCCGGCTGGAAGAGGATCAGTACATGTGGTTGGACCGCTTTACGATCCGCAATCTTGAACTGGTAAGCTCAGCGAACGATAATGCGGTGACCTTATTTGATGTGCTGGATCAAACCAGTACGCCAATGGGTGCTCGCTTGCTACACAAGTGGATCATCATGCCACTAAAGGAGCTGAAGCCCATTGAGGAGCGCTTAGGTATGGTAGAGTACCTGGTGTCGCATGCGGACCTGATCGAGGAGCTGCTGAGTCACATTAAGCAGATCGGAGATCTTGAACGCCTAATCTCTAAAGTTGGCCTTCAGAAGGTCGGTCCGCGTGAGCTGTCCGAGTTAAAACGGTCCTTGCAGCATATTGAGGCGGTTAAGCAGATTGCAGCAGAAAGTAAAAATCCATTTCTGGAACAGCTTGCCGAGCAGCTTAATCCATGTTTAAGCATCAGAGCCCGATTGGAACGTGAACTTCAGGAAGATCCACCTGCAGTACTGCTGAAAGGTAATGTAATTGCCGAAGGAGTAGATGAAGAGCTGGATCGCTTGCGGAACATTGCATTCGGCGGAAAAGGCTTCTTGGTGGAAATTCAAAAAAGAGAGGCCGCGGCCACTGGCATTCCATCTTTAAAGATCGCCTTCAATAATGTTTTCGGGTACTACCTGGAAGTAACGCATACCCATAAGGACAAGGTACCAGCAGACTGGATTCGCAAACAGACGCTTGTAAATGCAGAACGCTACATCACGCCGGAATTGAAGTCGTACGAGGAGCAGATTCTAGGCGCTGAAGATAAAATCCAGCAGATAGAAATTCGCTTATACCAGGAGCTGGTTTATCAGGTGAGTACAAGCATCAAACCCATTCAGTTGAATGCTTTTCTTGTGGCTCAACTAGACGTGCTGCTCTGCTTTGCGCAGCTGGCCATCAAAAACCATTATGTAAAGCCTGAGCTGAACACGCGTAAGCTGCTGGATATTAAGGGTGGCCGTCATCCGGTAATTGAAAAACAGCTCCCTGTAGGTGAAGAATACATTACCAATGATGTATTCCTGGATAACGACACACAACAGATCATCATCATTACCGGACCAAACATGTCGGGTAAGTCCGCGATTTTACGGCAAACGGGTTTGATTGTGCTTATGGCGCAGATGGGCTGTTTTGTCCCAGCGAAGGCCGCTGAGATCGGGCTGGTGGATAAAATTTTCACGAGGGTAGGTGCGTCCGATAACTTATCCTCCGGTGAGAGTACTTTCATGGTGGAGATGAACGAGACCGCAAGCATTCTGAACAACATCTCTGACAGATCTTTGATTCTGCTGGATGAGATTGGTCGGGGTACAAGCACCTATGATGGAATATCCATTGCATGGGCCATCGCGGAATTCCTGCATACACATCCAACCGCAAAACCGAAGACATTATTTGCCACACACTACCACGAACTGAATGAGCTCGCCAGTACGATGAGCCGGATTAAGAACTACAACGTTTCCATTAAGGAGGCAGGGAATAAGATTATCTTTCTTCGTAAACTCGTGCCAGGTGGCAGTGAGCATAGTTTCGGTATCCATGTTGCAAAGATGGCGGGCATGCCACCCAAGTTGATTAACCGCGCCAATGAAATTCTGAAGAAGCTGGAGATTGACCGCACGGAAGGGCAAAGCATCAAGGACAGCATCAAGAAGGTGCAGAATCAGGCCTATCAGTTACACATGTTCGCCATTGATGATCCGGTGCTGGTGAAAATCAGGGATATGCTGAATAACCTTGACGTAAATGTACTTACGCCGGTAGAGGCACTGTTGAAGCTGGACGAGATCCAGCGATTGATTAAGAACTAAAATTATGAAGATAACAAACTTACATAAAGTTGCCTTTATGCTACTTGTAGCGGTCTTCTTTACCGCATGTAGCGCAAAGCGTTATGCGCCATCGAATACCAAAGCGGCAAAAGCCGCAGAAGCCATGGCCAGTTTGAAGAATAAACAGCTTTACAGGTACATAAACGAATGGGCCGGCACGAAATACAGGCTGGGCGGTTTGGATAAACGTGGGATAGATTGTTCAGGCTTCACTTACCTGGTGCAGCGTGATATCTACGGAAAACAGCTGCCCAGACGTTCTAAGGACCAGGCAGCTGTAATTAAGGATAAAAATATGAGTCAGCTTAAAGAAGGTGACCTGATTTTCTTTTCATTTGGCGGCGGCGAGATTGACCATGTCGGTATTTACCTCAACGGCGATTCTTTTGTACACGCATCGCCAAGCAGAGGCATTATTGTAGAAGACTTATCGCTTCCTGCCTTCCAGCGGGCGATCGTAAAAGCCGGACCAGTTAACAATTAACTATGAAACCACAACCTGAAGACGAAACATCTTTCTGGACCAAGAAGAAGCAATTTGCGGTAACAGAGATCCTCATGTATGTATTGATGATTCTGGCCATAGCCGCGGGCATTATCTTCTTGAGTTAATTTACCTTAAGAATAACTTTTGCCTTGTCTGCCGTGGCAACCTGATTCATGAATTCTGCAAATGCAGCGTAATCTTTAGCAGGGTGCGTGCCGTCATTCAAAGTGAACTTGCGATAGTACAGCAGTTCATCACCTTTCTTTGTGATTTTAGCAACATAGTGCCCAAAAGGGGTCTTTAGATCAAAGTCCTTTGGCTGATACTCGATGCTGTAACCCGTTGGCAACTGATAACTAATTTCATCTTCATCTGTATAACCCCGGTTGATGTGCAAGGGCAGCTTCCGGTTAGACACCGCTTTTGTAACAGGATGTCTGTTGAAGGCATTTGGTATCAGGTAAGCAGATTGTTGACTATGCGGTACGTACGCTCCAATGCGGATGTTCAATTTTTCCGTAGTTACCGGTTTTTCTGTCTTTTCCTGGGTTACGCTTACCTGGCTGAAATTGATATTGTCTACATCGTAGTAGTTGCTGAGGATTTTGGTTTGCTCGGAGAGTGGTTTTCTAATCAGCGCCTCATGTGTATCGTATTGCGCACCTTTATAGGTGGTGTTGGTGGTTCCGGTAATGCTGCCGGTTTTATCAACCAACAGGGTAGCCTTGCGGTGCGTTTCATTCATTTGCGTACTTAGCACTGGCGTGCGCAACAATTTACCGCCGTTTTCTGTGCAGGCAAGTACCAGTCGGTCGTCTGTAAAGTCGCCTAAAAAGCCAAAAGGCACGTTCTGGTTGGTACATTCAAGCCAGGTGGTGTCATTACCAAGCGGAAGTGCCAGGATCACGTGGTTGCCCTGATCCATACTCGCAAATTCAGGATCCATGCTTTGCTTTCTGCTCCCGGCATACACCACACAGTAGTAGGATGGGATGTCTACTGCGGCAAGCAGGCTTTGCATGTAGCTCACCAGGGCCTTGCAATCACCGTAGCCTAGCCGGTCCACATCGCTGGAGAACATTGGCTGAAAGCCACCAATGCCAATTTGCACGCTGATGTACCGCGTCTTACGCTGCATATACTCGTAAATGCGCTTCGCTTTTTCTTTATCTGAATCAACCCCTTGAACCAGGGACTTCATTTCTGCTACGACAGCAGGACTCAGGTTCTGCCTGGTTTTAATCAGGTCGGTATAAATCCACTTGCCTAGCTCATCCCAATTGCTGTATTTTCCTTTGGTCCGGTAATAAGAGAATTGCTCAGGGGCAATCTTAACGTAGGTTCTATAATCGTCTGGCGAGGGTGCATAGGGCTCCTGTTTAAAGGCGGGAAGGTTCTCCACGGTCCAGGTGAGGCGTTTCTGCTTATCCACCTGAGATTCCTTTGCTTCGCCTTTATAGTTGTAAGCTTTAATGCGGATTTTCTCCTGTGGAGCAGCATTGAAGGTGTACACGCTCTTTTCTACAGAAAGGTCTGGTTGCGGATTCGCGTACCAGTCGGGTATAATGAGGTTCTGTTTTAAGCGCAGTTCATATTCATAGACCATAGTAAATGGATACGAAGTGATTGTCGGGTTGTAATATTTTAACCGGTCATCCTCGTATAGGGAAAAATCGCTAACGGCGCTTTGGTCGTTAAAGTTGCTCAGGTTAAACTTCGATACCGACATGCCTTGTGCGTCCAGGATCTGACCCTTGGCACTTTTGATTACCGTATTCTTGTTGTAGGGCAGGATGAGGAGGGCATGTTCATCGCCACCTTTATTCAACACAGTTACAACTTCCCTTACAGTATAAACGACGTTGTCTGCGCTAAGCATGTTCAGGGTTGTTTCTTTTTCCCGGACCACAGCGCTGGCGCCAAAACGTAGGGATGGTGGTATGTCAGCGGCGCGGTAGGCGATTTGTCCCAAGGTGGTGATTGCGGGTATGGTGAAGAACATCACCAGTGCGGCTACTTTACGCATTACTTTGTTTTCTGAAGAATTAAATCAATCTTTTGTTGCTGGATTATTTTGCTGTAGAATTCCTTTAAAGACAGATATTCTTCAGGTGTATAAACAGGTTTGTTCAACTGGAGCAAGCCACTAAAGCTCAGCATTGTATCATCCAGTTTAGTAACCGTTTGATACCGCCCACCATTTTGTGAAAGTCCGATGGCAATGTCTTTTGGGGCTTCTGCAAACTCGAACTTCTCCGGCAGGGTGAGTATCATACTTACCCTTGTTTCCGTGGCGGCACCCATGTCAACAGGATAGCTGCGTTCGTTTAATTTGAAGGGGTTACTTGCGATGCGGTTTAAGAAGTTTGGATTATAAAAGAGCTTGCTGTAATCGGTACCTTCAAACTGGTCGATGGTAATTTCGTAACGCTCCTCAAGTATTTTGTCCAGGCTGTCTACATTGATCACTTCGTGTTTGGTGATCTCAAAAGATGGGTTCTGTTCATCAAACTGCTGAACGTAGGCATCAATGGAGCCGGCTTCAGCAATTCTTTCCCGTTTGTGGTAGGCGTTGTATCCGCTTGAAAAGGTGTATAGCGTTCCTTTGATCTTTCCGTCTGTATCTAATTTTGCAACCAGGTTGTACTTAACGGCATCTTTCTGGCTGGCTTTGATGTCGAACCAGTAGGAAGCTTTCTTGAAGTTGACTACGCGTCCCTTGCCATTCAGGCATCGCATTGGAAGCAAACCAAAAGGCAGCAGGGGTTCTGAAGCATCAAGCAGGTAATCCGTACCGCCGATGTTTAGCTTCGCAATGACATAGTCGAACTCGGTGATTACGGGGTAAAGGTCGCCCACCACACCATTTTGGCGGGTAGAAAGAATTACAGCATCCGGATTAAATCCGGCAGCATTGAGCGCTGAAATTAGGGCGAGGTTAATGTCGCCAATATTGCCAGAGCGGGCTTCCAGTGCCTTCTTGACATCTTTTTCGCTGTATTTCCCCAGGTAATTGTTCCATTTGATACGGTCTTTGATGTAAGCGAAAACGGCTTTTGCTTTGCTCAGGGAATCGGTTGCATCTTTGAGGATCTCCGGCATCTTGGCTGCAAAAAGATCCTTTTGTTTCATCTGACCACCGAAGCTGCGATCGGAGGTAAGCTCATAATCAACATCTTTCCAGCTTCTGGTGATGTTTGAACGACCGCCATCGGCGTGGTGCACATCCGATAATTCGAAGTTAATTACTGACTTAAAGTTTGATGCAGTCGTCATGTAGGCCTCTTCCTTAAAGGCCGCGACATCTTTCATGATGTACGTCATTTTGGAGCAATCCATGCCATTGGCACCAATCCGTAGGCATTCACGTTGTACAACCCCGTTTTGGGAGGTGAGTCCTCGTGATCCCCTTAGGGAAACATTGAAGTTGTAGTTTGCAGGAATCAGCGCGATGAACTCGCTATGTTGTTTCGGAATGTCACCTTGGAACTCCCAACTGGTAAAATTGAAGATGCTTTGTCGCTTAAGTCTGTAGCTGTATTCAATTACGCTGCCGGGTTTAAGGTTGGGCATGGTGAATTTGACAAGCTTTAGGTAGCGGTTCTTGTTTTCGGTGAATACGCGCTTTGGGTCGACATCATTTTGTTGAATGCTCCCGTTGTCGTGATAGTAGCTGGTCGCTTTGAAATCATACATTTCATCCGCGGCATTGTTGTAAATGCGGAGTGGAATTTCGATGTCTCCACTCTTAAAACCCTCTGCGTTAATGATCTTAATCTTAACATGGTAGTGGTAGTCGATGTACAGCCTGCCGGTCTGGTCATCCTTTTGGATTTGTCCGGTTCCGAATTCACGGATGACTTCTGCATCAGCGGTGCTGTCGACTTTTGCTTTGTTAGACAAGAAATCTGAAGGGTTGTGTTTTCCATATGGAAAATCCTGCGCGTGGGTTGCGCCAAAGGTTAATAGTAGAAGTGCTACTATTGAAAAGCGTTTAATCATAAATGAGCATTAGAAGCCCGAAGATAATTGAAATCCCGTGGTTATCAAATAAATTGAAATAAGCGGATCATTTTTACGACTTTTGAATGAAACAGCAGCGGGAACCGCGCTAAACAGAAAGAATAGACTCTAATGAAATTAAACTTAAAACGCCCACTTGCTTTTTTTGACCTGGAGACAACTGGTGTAAATGTAGCCTCCGACAGAATTGTTGAAATTGCTATTTTAAAGGCTATGCCAGATGGTACCGAGGTTGTAAAATCAATGCGTATCAATCCTGAGATTCCGATTCCGCTTGCTTCATCATTGATTCACGGTATTTATGAAGAGCACATCAAAGATGCGCCGACTTTCGCCATGGTTGCTCAGGAGCTTGCCGATTTTATCGGTGATGCAGATCTTGCGGGTTACAATTCTAACCGCTTCGACATTCCTGTTCTGCTGGAGGAATTCCTTCGCGTGGGTGTGGACTTCGACATGTCTGACCGCAAGTTTGTGGACGTACAGAATATCTTCCACCAGATGGAACAACGTACCTTGAGAGCAGCATATAAGTTTTACTGCGATAAAGATATCGTAAATGCACACTCTGCGGAAGCTGATATCACGGCGACATATCATGTGTTACTTGCACAACTTGAACGTTACAAGGACATGGATTTTGAAGATAAACAGGGTAACATTTCCAAGCCTGTTCAGAATGATGTAGATGCACTTCATGTGTTTACGAACATGAACAAACCGGTAGATTTCGCTGGTCGCATGGTGTATAATGAAGATAACCAGGAGACATTCAACTTCGGTAAACATAAGGGTAAGTGTTGCGAGCAGGTGTTTGACATCGAGCCCAGCTATTATGCCTGGATGAAACAGGGTGATTTCCCTTTATACACCAAAAAGAAGCTGGATGAGATCTGGGCAAGGTGGAATAAGAAGAAGGATGAAGCCAAAGCAGCTAAGCTTGCACAGCAGGCGGCACTAAAAGAACAAGCGGCTGAAGCTGGTATGCCGGAAGCTGCACAAACTGCTGCACCACAGGCTGCACAATCACCGCAGGTGCAGAAGAACCCTGTTCCTGTAAACCGCCCGAGCTTTAAGCAGGCCAACCCTAAACCAGCGAAGGATATCACCAATGATATGCTGGAGCAGTTAAAAATGAAATTCGGTAAATAAGCTGCTTTAATGAAGAAGATTTTCCTGGCCTTCCTTTTAGGTCTTTGCGTAGATGTGGCCTCTGCCCAGCAGGGCTTGCCAGTGCCAGCTGAAGTTCAGCGGGCCTATAATAAAGGTACCAGAGACATTTCCGGAAAGCCAGGAAAGCACTACTGGCAAAACCATGCTGTTTATGCCTTGAAGGTCGACTTCAATCCCGGTACCCGGTTGATCAGTGGTCAGGTTGAAATCAAATACCAGAACAATAGTCCGGATACGCTTAAACAACTCTGGTTTAAGTTGTACCCAAACTTGTACAAAAAAGGTGTAGCAGGGAAGTCCAGAATCTCGGAAGCAGATAAACATTCCGGTGTTGCAATCAAGGATCTTAAGATTGGAGACCGTGTGCTGAATACGGATGCTTACGTAATTGATGGCACGAATATGCATGCTAACATTGCAGGGCTAAGTCCCGGTAAGAGCGTGACCATCAAGCTATCTTATAGCTATACCTTAAACAAAGGTTCACACGTACGTACGGGTCAGGTAGACGAGGGTGCATACTTTGTTGCATACTTCTTTCCGAGAGTAGCGGTCTACGATGATCTGGATGGCTGGAACAAATTTCCATACACCGGAGAAGAAGAGTTTTACAATGACTTTGGCGATTACAAGGCAGAAATCACCGTTCCGGAAAACTACGTTGTATGGGCAACAGGTGATCTGAAAAATGCAGACAAGGTCCTTAATAAGAAGGTCGCAGAGCGTTTAGAACTTGCAGAGGGTGTTGATTCTGTCGTGAACATCATCTCAAAAGCAGATCTTGAAAAACAAACCGTGACGAACAAAGGCGTTAATACCTTTAAGTTTGATGCGCGGTATGTGCCTGATTTTGCATTTGCCGTAAGCAACCACTACCTATGGAAATCCACCAGTGTAGTTGTGGATTCCGCAAGTCTAAGACGTACAAGGGTAGATGCGGTGTTTAACGAAAATCACAAAGACTACTATGAGGTGATTGACTTTGCCAGACACACGGTACATGCGATGAGCCATGTGTTTCCAAAATGGCCGTATCCATATCCACATGAGACCATCTTCGATGGGCTGGACCAGATGGAATACCCGATGATGGTAAATGACAATCCGGTAAAAGAACGTGATGATGCCATCACACTGACTGTACATGAGATTTTCCATACGATGTTCCCATTCTATATGGGTACGAATGAGACCAAACATGCCTGGATGGACGAAGGTTGGGCCACTATAGGGGAGTGGGAAATTGGTCCTATGATTGAACCAAAGATGGTAGATACTTATGGCGTTGAACCCACAGCCAGTACCTCCGGCCGCAAAGATGATACGCCAATCACAACCTTAACGACTGAACTTAAAGGTGCGGGTACTTTTACAAACTCCTATCCGAAGCCAGCAATGGGTTATCTGTTTGTGAAAGACTACTTAGGCGAGGCCTTGTTTACTAAAGCATTACACCACTACATCAAGAATTGGAATGGCAAACATCCAATGCCGCATGATTTCTTCTACAGCATGAATGAAGGCTCAGGGAAAAACATGGATTGGTTCTGGAAGCGGTGGTTTTATGAGGAAGGTGTAACGGATTTGGGTATTGCAGGTGCTACAAAAGTAGCATCAGGCTATGAGATTCGCATTGACAATAAAAGCAATAAACCGCTTCCAATTGATCTGCTGTTAACTTACGCTGATGGTACACAGGAATCTATGCACCGGACCATTGGTGTCTGGGAAAGTGGTGCAAGCTCGGTAAAGATTGAAGTGCCTACAAAGAAGGCCTTGAAGCGCATATTACTAGGCGGGCCGCATACACCTGACAAGAATAAAAGCGACAACATCATGAATCTTTAAGGTTGTAAGGAGCCTTTTTTGATGCTTATTTGGCCTTTTTGATGATGCTTACGACGTCTGTTTGATGAAGCTAACTATGCCTTTTTGATGAAGTTGATGTTACGGGTTAGCCCTTGAAACTGGGTACGCTTTACCGCGGAGTTTTTGAAGATGGTACTGAATACCTCCTGCGTGATGTCCTGCCAATCTTCCTTTTTCATCTCCAACAAGCCAGGTTTTGGTATAAATTCTTCAACAGCATGTGGTACTGAAAATCGGTTCCAAGGGCATACATCCTGACAAATGTCACAGCCAAACATCCAGTTTTCCATCTTGCCACTAAATTGCGGTGCAATTTGATCTTTTAATTCTATTGTTAAATAGGAGATGCACTTATTGGCATCTACAACAGCCGGTGCAATGATGGCATCGGTTGGGCAAGCATCCAGACATCTTGTGCAGCTGCCGCAATGATCTGTTTGGATGTTTTCGTCATATTCAAGATCCAGGTCTATGATGAGCTCTGCGATAAAAAAGAAGGATCCGGTCTTCTTAGCAATCAGGTTGCTGTTCTTCCCAATCCAGCCTAAACCGGACTTTTTGGCCCAGGCACGGTCGAGCACCGGCGCAGAGTCGGTAAAGGCTCTACCACTAACTTCACCTATATTTTCCTGTATGTAGGCTAATAGCTTCGCCAGCTTGTCTTTTATAACAACATGATAATCTGCCCCATAAGCGTATTTAGAAATCTTAGGTGCTTCCGGGTCATGCTGGGTTTCTTCGGGATAGTAATTGAGCGTTAGGCTGATCACTGAACGTGCACCATCTACCAATAATCGGGGATCAAGTCGTTTGTCAAAGTGATTTTCCATGTATTGCATGGTGCCATGCATGCTTTGTTTGAGCCAGTTTTCAAGTCTAGGCGCCTCTTCTTCAAGGAATGCTGCTTTGGAAATACCGCATTGCGCGAAGCCCAGTCGCAGGGCTTCAGCCTTGATCAGCTTGCTGTATACTGCGGTATTTGCGTTCATTACTGCAAAGATAGCGTATTGCCCACAAACCTTTCAATGTAAAAGTTGTTGTGCTATTAAACATAAAAACACTAAAAATGGAAAATATTGAACCGCAAAACAGCAAGGATGTTAATCCAGAGCCAAAGCCGATAGAACACGATTACGATAAACATAAAGCTGACCCAGGACCTTCTAAGGAAGCCGTATTTGAACAAAACGATAAGGGTGCAGGACCTACTATGAAGTGGATTATCCCAATCATTCTGGTTATCCTATTCATCCTTTGGTTCGTTTTCGGAAGATAGATATACAGGTCCCTGCTATTAATATGCAGGGACTTTGTGAATTGAATTTGTAATTAACTTTCGTGAAAAGCGATTTATAATCCGCTTAGAACAGCCTTCCGGATTGGCTATGGTAGTTCCGGTTTAGATGTTTATAGGCCGCTTCAGTAACCTCGCGACCTCGAGAGGTGCGCATAATGTAACCTTCCTGAATTAGGAACGGTTCATAGACTTCTTCAATGGTACCTTCGTCTTCCCCAACCGCGGTGGCTATTGTCTTCAGACCAACCGGTCCTCCTTTGAACTTATCAATGATGGTAAGCAAAATCTTGTTGTCCATTTCATCCAGACCATGTTCATCAACATTAAGCGCAGTAAGTGCGTAACGGGCAATGTCGGTGTCGATCTCTCCATTGCCTTTAATCTGCGCAAAATCCCTGGTTCTTCTTAACAAAGCATTGGCAATCCTGGGGGTTCCACGACTTCTTCTGGCGATTTCATATGCTCCTTCGTCCGTAATTGGCGTCTTCAGGATCTCTGATGAGCGCTGAACGATTGTGGTCAGTAGTTTGGCGTCGTAATATGCCAGGCGGGAGTTGATGCCGAAGCGGGCACGTAACGGTGCCGTAAGTAGTCCGGATCTGGTTGTTGCACCCACCAGGGTGAAAGGATTCAAGCTAATCTGCACGGACCGGGCATTAGGGCCACTCTCCAGCATGATATCAATCTTGAAATCTTCCATCGCAGCATAAAGATATTCCTCAACCAGCGGGCTGAGACGGTGGATCTCATCTATAAAGAGTACATCACCCGTTTCCAGGTTGGTCAGCAAGCCGGCAAGATCTCCTGGTTTATCGAGCACCGGCCCTGAAGTGATCTTAATGCCTACATTCATCTCGTTAGCGATGATGTGTGAAAGCGTGGTTTTCCCAAGGCCGGGAGGGCCATGGAGAAGCACGTGATCCAGCGGTTCTCCGCGAAGCTTTGCTGCTGCCACGAAAATCTTTAAATTCTCCATGATCTTCTCCTGGCCGGTGAAATCATCAAAAGCCTGCGGGCGCAGTACTTTCTCTATGTCACGCTCATTAGGGCTTAGGCTATCGGAGGATGGGTCAAGATTTTCATTCATGGCGCAAAGTTAGGATAAATTAGCAGGAATGCTAAAAAGGTTAGTTTGTGAATTTAGCGGAAACCGGCGCATCTTTAGTGCCTCCAGCATAGTTGTAGAACCCTTCGCCGCTTTTCACGCCTAACTTCCCAGCACGAACCATATTCACAAGCAATGGGCATGGCGCATATTTCGGATTTCCAAAACCTTCATGTAACACGTTTAAGATTGCCAGACAAACATCTAATCCAATAAAATCTGCGAGTTGAAGTGGGCCCATCGGATGTGCCATTCCAAGCTTCATCACGGTATCAATTTCCTGAACACCTGCTACGCCTTCAAAAAGCGTATAAATAGACTCATTGATCATCGGCATAAGGATTCTGTTGGCAACAAAGCCAGGATAGTCATTCACTTCCACGGGCGTTTTTGCCAGCTTGGTTGATAGTTCCATTACCTTGGCCGTGGTTTCATCGCTCGTTGCATATCCTCTGATTACCTCAACAAGCTTCATCACCGGCACTGGGTTCATGAAGTGCATACCGATCACCTGTGCACCACGTTTGGTCACGGAGGCGATGTGGGTAATTGAAATGGAGGAGGTGTTACTCGCAAGAATGGCATGTTGTGGTGCATTTGCATCCAGTTCCCTGAAGATATTAAGCTTAAGATCGAGGTTTTCTGTTGCGGCTTCAACAACGAGGTCGGCGTTTTCTACACCTGCCTTGAGACTGCTGTAAGTGGTGATACGTGCAAGTGTACTTGCTTTCTCATCTGTAGTTAAGGTGCCTTTAGTAACCTGACGATTAAGGTTTTTATCGATAGTGTCTAAAGCTTTTACTAAGGCTGATTCATTGACATCAATTAGATTAACATTGTACCCGAATTGGGCGAAGGTATGTGCAATCCCGTTACCCATGGTCCCGGAACCGATCACTGCTATTTGGTTCATCGTGCTTAAATTAGGGTGCTAATCTATCAATTATCCAGTTGCCATCCACAAACTTGTATCGGATTCTATCATGCAGACGGCTTGGACGACCTTGCCAGAACTCGATGGTAGTCGGTTTAACGACATAACCGCCCCAATGATCTGGCCGCGGGATTTCCTGTTCAGCGTATTTCTCTTTGAGGATTACAATGTGATTTTCAAGTTCAGCACGACTCTTAATCACCTGGCTTTGTGGTGAAACCATTGCGCCGATCTGGCTTCCATGCGGGCGGGAGTGAAAGTAAGCGGTAGAAACTGATGGATCAACTTTCGAAACAGTGCCTTCAATCCTTACCTGACGCTCCAGGTCAGCCCAGAAGAACACCAGGGCAGCACGAGGGTTTTCTGCCAGCTCGCGCCCTTTGTGACTATCATAGTTGGTGTAGAATACAAATCCGTTTTCATCAAAGCCTTTAAGCAGGACGATCCTTGCTGAAGGTACCCCATCCGAAGTAGCCGTAGCCAGTGTCATAACGTTAGGTTCGTACAACTGTGCATCAAGTGCCTGCTGGAACCAAGTTTTGAACTGTTCAATGGGGTTTTGGTCTATATCTTGCTCTGATAATTCTGCCGATCGATATTCCTGGCGTAAGTTCTGAAGGGATTCCTTTGTCAATTCCATAGTACACAAATCTAACGCATAGTTTATTGAATTTTACCACTAAATCTCTGAAATGTTAAGTCCCATATTACCAGCAACTGGTCGTCTTCTGATCTCAGAACCGTTCCTGAACGATCCAAACTTTAAACGCTCCGTCATCCTGCTTGCAGAACATACCACCGAAGCCAGCATTGGATTTGTACTTAACCAACGCAGCAACTTACAGCTGAATGACTTGATTCCTGAACTTGAAAATGCGGATTTTCCCATCTATGTCGGCGGTCCCGTTGCGAATGATACCATTCACTTTATTCACCGGGCATATGACAAGATGAATGATGGTGAAGAGATTGCTCCGGGGATCTATTGGGGTGGGAACTTCGAAACCCTGAAGGTACTAATTGAAGGCAACCTACTTAGCCCCTCGGAAGTGAAGTTCTTCATTGGCTATTCTGGCTGGGCGGAAGCGCAGCTGATGGAAGAAATTAGTCAGAACACCTGGCTCGTATCAGATCGCTACGACACAGATGTCCTGTTTACCGGGAATGAAGAAGAGGTTTGGCGGGATGTCATTGTGAATCTGGGACCAAAGTACGCACATGTTGTGAACTTCCCCCAGAATCCAAACCTTAACTAAATCACCTGATCCATTGTTGCCGCAGATTCCTCAACTTTCAATCGCAAATCGTCCTTATAAGCCTGCATCTTTTTAGTAAGCTCATGGTTTGCGGTTGCAAGGATCTGTACAGCCAGCAATCCTGCGTTTTTCGCAGCGTTCAGCGCCACAGTAGCCACTGGAATGCCGTTAGGCATCTGCAGGATGGAAAGGATAGAATCCCAGCCATCAATGGAATTTGAAGACTTCACCGGCACTCCGATAACCGGAAGCGTGGTGATCGAAGCAACCATGCCAGGTAAGTGTGCTGCGCCGCCAGCACCGGCAATGATCACCTTAATACCACGATCGGCCGCTTGTTTTGCATACTCGAACATGCGTTCCGGAGTGCGGTGTGCGGATACGACCGTCATTTCAAATTCAACATCAAATGCTTTCATGATTTCAGCAGCGTCGTTCATGATGTTTAAATCCGACTTGCTGCCCATGATAATGCCAACTACTGCGCTCATTAGGATATAACTTTTAAGGTGTCTTTAACCAGGTTCGCTTTTTCAATTGCTTGTTCCCGGTTCTGATCTACTATGGTAACGTGCCCCATTTTTCTGAAAGGCTTTGTATATTTTTTTCCGTAAAGATGTACGTAAACACCTTCTATAGCCATAATCTTCTCCAGACCTTCGTATACCGCTACGCCTTCATGACCCTTTTCACCAAGAAGGTTGATCATCACGGCATTGCTACGTGATCGCGTATCGCCAAGTGGCAGATTATAGATGGCGCGAAGGTGTTGTTCAAACTGGGAAACAAAATTTCCCTCTATGGTCTGGTGACCGCTGTTATGTGGACGTGGCGCAAGCTCGTTTACAAGAATATCACCGTTCTTCGTGATGAACATTTCAACGGCGAGAATGCCGGTGATGTTTAGTGCCAGCGCTACATTCTTGGCGATCTCTTCCGCTTTATGCTGCAGATCATCCGGGTAGGTGGAAGGACTGATCAGAAACTCCACAAGGTTCGCCTCGGCGTTAAACTCCATTTCTACCATAGGGAATGTTTTCATTTCCCCATTGCTGTTCCGGGCAACGATAATGGCGACTTCTTTCTCAAAGTCTACAAGTTCTTCAATCAGCGACGGGCTGTCAAATGCATTGTCTATATCAGCGATGTTATTGATCTTCATCACCCCCTTACCGTCATAACCATCCTTACGTTGCTTCAGCATGTATGGAAATGGGAAGTTCGGGTTAACCAGCTCTCTTTTATTGCTCACCAATTGAAAAGGCGCGGTAGGAATATCATTCTCCTTGAAGAACTGCTTTTGAATACCTTTATCCTGAATCAAACGGATCACACGTGCCTGCGGAAAAACAAGCTTGCCTTCTTTCTCAAGCTGCTCTAAAGCTTCGATATTTACCTTCTCGATCTCTATGGTAATGATATCTGCCTTCTTACCGAAATTGTAAACGGAATCGTAGTCAGAAATAGAGCCCGTTGTAAAGTGGTTACAGATGTGTTTACAAGGTGCATCCGCATCAGGATCAAGTACAAGGGTGGTGACATTATAGTTGATAGCCTCCTGGATGATCATCCTGCCCAACTGTCCACCGCCCAATATGCCTAATTTTAAATCACTAATCTGTTTTGCCATATCGAAGAAAGTAATGCTTAATTTTGCCACAAAAATACAATATAAAACGGATTGATGGATGTAGATGCTATAATTATTGGGGCTGGTGCCTGTGGATTGATGTGTGCGGTGCAGGCTGGTTACCTTGGAAAAAAGGTCATTATCCTCGAAAAAGGCAGTAAGCCAGGCGCCAAAATCCTGATCTCCGGCGGCGGAAGGTGTAACTACACGAATCTTCAAAGTTCAACCGAACAGTTTATTTCTGCCAATAAACATTTTGCCAAATCCGCATTTAATCAATGGACCGTAGAAGATACCATTAACTTTTTTGAAGTGAACGGCATCGCCGGAAAAGAGAAAACGTTGGGGCAACTGTTCCCGGATGGCAAGAACGCCAAGGATGTTGTCGCGATGTTCACAGGCCTCTGTGAAGACCTCGGACAGGAACTCTACTGCAATGCAGATGTTCAGGATGTACGCACAGTAGCGGAGGGATTCGAAGTCAGCTACCTTCAAAATGGAGCTGCAAAAACGCTGAAAGCAAGTAAAGTGGTCATTGCTACGGGTGGATTGCCCATCCCTAAAATGGGCGCTACGGACTTTGCGTTTCGCCTGGCCAGAAAACATCAGCTCCATGTCGTTGAAACCGCTCCAGCACTGGTGCCACTTACCATCACCGGTAAGGATGAAGAATGGTATGCCCAGCTTTCTGGGAACTCCGTTTTTTGTGAAGTCAGCAATGACCAGATCAGCTTTGAAGAGAACATCTTATTCACCCACTGGGGATTAAGCGGACCATCCATCCTGCAGATCTCTTCTTTCTGGAGACCGGGACAAACCATTAACATCAATCTGCTACCACAAGAGGACATCAGTGCATTAATCGAGCAGGAGCGGAGCCACAGTGGCAAGACGCTGCTTTCCTCGCTTTTGAACCGCTATTATGCGAAAAAGCTAACCGAAGCATTAGGAAAATACCTGCCGCTACAAAAAACCGTTGCCGCACTTACGAAAGCAGAAATTGCGGAAGTGCACAAGACCATTCATCACTTTGTGGTTAAACCAGCCGGTGACAAGGGATATGATAAAGCGGAGGTGATGCGCGGCGGAATAGACACTGCTGAGCTCTCTTCCAAGAGCCTGGAGTGCAAGAAGATTCCAGGTTTATATTTTGGCGGCGAATGCGTAGATGTAACAGGATGGCTTGGCGGCTATAATTTCCAGTGGGCCTGGGCAAGCGGGTTTGTCATTGCACAAAACATCTAAATCAGCGCGCAGCAGGCTCAATAATGATGCGACATAACCCATCTCAGCGTAGAATTCTTCCAATAAAACTTGAAAAATCGTTTTGAATTCCAATCTTTAAAGAAAAAAGATCCATTCCTCGCTTATAAATGAAGTTCAATAGACTATTCTCGCTCCTAATATTACTAACAGTTTCAACTTGCGTCTTCGGACAAAGCAGTAATCAGCTCCGAACCAAAAAAGAAGCACTTGAACGGGAGATCGAGTTATTACAACGTAATCTTAACAAGGCTGCAACAAGCAAAAAGCTTACACTCGCAGAAATCAGGGGTATCAATGCTAAAATCTCATTGATGCAGAACAAGATTGGTGTCATTAATGCGGAGATCCGGAATATTGACGGTGAAATTCACGAGAACACCAACATCGTGATGTCCCTACGTGATCAGTTGGTACAACTTAAAAAGGAATATGCAAGCATGATCCGCTTTGCGCAGCGTAACCGCAATGCCTACGACAAGATGATGTTCATCTTTGCTTCTGATGGCTTCAATCAGGCTTATAAGCGAACTAAATACCTCCAGCAATTCAGCAAATACCGCATGAAACAAGCCAATTACATCATGGGTACTGAACAGAACCTCAATGTGCGACTTGCTGATCTGGACAAAAGCCTTAAACAAAAGAGTGAATTGCTTAAGGAGCAGGAAACTGAACGTGAAAAGCTTGGAAAAAACAAGTCGAAGCAGGCCGCTGTACTTAACCAATACAAGAAAGAAGAACGCCGATTTGCAGGGGACATTGCCGCAAGGAAACGTCAGCAGGCTGCGCTTGATCGCGCAATTCGTACCGCAATTCTAAAAGATATCGAAGATGCCAGAAGAAAAGCTGAAGCTGAGGAACTCGCAGCAGCTGCGAAAGCGAAGGCTGAAAACAAAGATGCACCAGTCACGGCATCTAAAACAAACGCGGAATATCTAAATGCAACACCGAGAGCAGCGAAGCTGTCTGCCGACTTTGAGAGCAACCGAGGCTCACTCCCTTGGCCGCTGGATGCGGGTGCGGTAACTGAACACTTTGGCATCCACACGGTAGGTCAGGCTAAATACGACCAGACGGGCATAAAGATCGCGACACAGGAGGGAGCAGCCGTTCAGGCCATTTTCAATGGTAAAGTTTCCAAGATTATCCCATCCATGGGTACTTACACGCTTTTAATCAGCCATGGAGAGTACCGCACCATTTACCAAAACGTACGGAACCCCACAGTTAAAGAAGGCGAAGCGGTAAGTACCAGACAACAGATCGGATCTGTCGCAACAAAGAACGGCGTAACCGAACTGGACTTTCAAATCTGGCGCGTAATCACACCTTTAAACCCGGAAGCCTGGATTCTAAGACGGTAAGTAAATGCGCTGCAAGCTGGCATGATATTGAAAGCAATTTTCAATATGACAGCTACAGCAGACTTACAACGGTTCTTGAATGCACAACAAGAAGATTATGCAACAGCACTTCAGGAAATCAAAGCTGGGCGCAAGAGCAGCCATTGGATGTGGTACATCTTCCCACAAATCAATGGGTTAGGATTTAGCTCAACTTCAGTATACTACGGAATTAAAGATATCGAAGAGGCCAGCGCGTACTTAAAGCATCCCATGCTTGGCAAAAACCTCCTGGAAATATCCGAAGCATTGCTTTCCCTTGAAGGTAGGGATGCAACAAGCATCTTTGGTTATCCGGATGATCTAAAACTAAAATCTTCAATGACCCTCTTTTCCAGTATACCAGACAGTCCAGCCGTTTTCCAGCAGGTCCTTGACAAGTACTTCGATGGTGATGCAGACCCTAAAACTTTGCAGCTGTTGTCAATAAGCCAGTAGCCATGTGCACCGGGCTGCTGAATAGCCCGACTTTGGTCGTTTTTTTTATCTTTGGATAAAAGACTAAAGAATGTTCAGTAACCAGAATGCCTACGCGAGCGACCACGTGCTTCAAATAATTGCCTTGTCCGAAATTGCTACCGCAATATATAGTTCCGAAGAAATGATCATCCAGGCTGCCAATGACCCGATGATCCGCCTTTGGGGTAAAGACAAAAGCGTTATCGGAAAAGACATAGACACCGCCATTCCGGAGCTCAAAGAACAACCTTTCCTGGAAATATACCGAAACGTACTACATACCGGAGAGACCTTTAAAACGGAAAACTTTCACACTATTCTCGTTGTTGACGGAAAACCACAAGAATTTTACTTTGACTTCATGTACAAGGCGGTTAAGAACCAGAACGGGGAAACTTACTGCGTGTTGAATACGGCTACAGATGTAACCGAGCGTTACAATACAGAGATCAACATTCGAGCGTCTGAAGCACGGGAGCAGGCCCTAAACGAAGAGCTTGCCGCAGCAAACGAAGAACTAGAAGCCACTATTGAAGAACTAACCTGCGCCAATGAAGAACTGCTTCAATCTACGGAGCATGTCATCAGCCTGAATGCAAGTTTATCAGAAAGCCGCGACCAGCTCAAATTCGCAATTGACGCCGCACAGCTGGCCGCATGGGATTTAAATCTCCGTGCAACGAAATTCAGCGGTAACGACCGTTTACGCTCGTGGTTTGGAATCACATCAGAAGATGAAGTGGATTTCACATCCGGACTGGACCTGATTGTGGAGAAGGACCGTGCAAGGGTACTCCGGGCCTTCAAACTTGCACTTGATTCTACGTCCGACGGTACATTTGATCTACAATTCTCCATATTGGGCCTGCATCAAACGCAGCCAAGGATCGTCAGGGCGAAGGGCAAATGCATCTTTGATGAAAACCACGAGCCATACCGTTTCAGTGGGATTATGGAAGATGTGACCACCGAGTTCAAAAATGAAATCGCACTGGCTGAAGCCCAGGAAGGTTTTGAAATTGCGCTACATGCCGCAAAACTCGGATCGTACGATCTGGATCTGAAAACCATGGAAATGACCAGCTCTGATCAATGCAAGCTTAACTATGGCGTCCAAATCGATCAACCCTTTGCTTTCAAGGACCTTTTGAACACCATACACCCGGAATATCGAAGCTATGTACAAAAACAACTTACAGAAGCCATAGAGAATCATGAAGTGTACCATGCTGAATACCCAGTTGCCTGGCCCGACGGTTCCGTTCATTGGTTAAGGTCGGCAGGAAAAGCGCGCTACAATTTCCTGGCAGAACCCATAAGGATGGGTGTGGTGAGCTTTGACATTACAGAACAGAAGAAAGATGAAATCAGGAAAAATGATTTTATCGGAATGGTGAGCCATGAGCTTAAAACACCATTAACCTCCTTCAAAGGCTATATTCAAATCCTCCATAAAAATACGGCTACAAAGAACGACGCCTTCGCCATGACCATGCTGTCGAAATTAGAGCGTCAGCTCGATAAGATGAACGGGCTTGTAAATGGCTTTTTAAACCTCTCCAGGCTGGAGTCTGGCAAGATCTATCTTCAAAAGCAAACCTTTAGCCTGGATGACCTGGTGCTGGAAGTTATTGAAGAACATAAGATCCTGATTGCAAACCATGAAATCATCATGAAGCCTTGCGACAAAGCGCTTGTCCATGCAGATCGCGAAAAGATTGGGAACGTCATCTGTAACTTCTTGAGCAATGCGGCTAAGTATTCACCAGTGTACTCGAAAATTGAGGTGCTATGCAGTGCCAACGAAGAAACGGCAACGATCATGGTGACGGACCAGGGTGCCGGAATTGAAGAAGCCGATCTGAAACGGGTATTTGAACGCTTTTACCGTTCTGAAAAGACAAAGGAAGTGGCAGGATTCGGTATCGGCTTATACCTGAGTGCCGAGATTGTAGAACGCCACCAGGGCGAAATAGGTGTTAAAAGCGAAATAGGTAAAGGAAGCCAGTTCTGGTTCACTTTACCTATTTACACAGCGGCTGAATAGCCGCTTAAAATGCAATTAATTATTTATCTAGACCAATGAACCAAGTTAAGGTTTCATCAAGCATTGGCATGAAAGTACCTTGGTGTGTTGTGCCCTGAACTTTAGTAAACTCTACTTTAGCATTTGCCTTTTCGAATCTATCATAAGTCTTTTGTGAAGTAGAGATATAAACCGCTTCATCATTAGTACCATGGAACATCTTCAATTGTGTTTTTGGAACCCAGTTGTTAAAGCTGTTTTTCTCAAGCGCATCTTTAAGCTTCGTTTCTTCGCCACCTTTTTGAAGGTTCGTAAAGAAAGTGCTGTTGAACAATTTAGAAGTGCTCTTATCTAAACCTTTGTTGATATCACCACGGTTTTTAGTACCATCCAATAATCCTGGAAGTCTACCTGCATATGGCTCTTTGTAGAAGTCAGTCAAAGGACGATTCCATTCGTAAACTGTATTGTAAGAAATTAGAAGTGTTGCAAGGAAACCTGGCTCATCGTAAGATGAAGACGCAGCTACTTTAGCAAGCATTTCAGTTAAATCATAAGCACCAGCACCTGCAGATACTGCAGTAAGTGTTAAACCGTGCGCAGGATTGTTTTCAATTTCTTTCTGTGCAGCCATCGTGATGTAGCCACCTTCAGAATAACCGGTTAAAAATAACCTGTTGCTGCTTGCGATTTTCTCCTTAGCTAAATAAGCTTTGGTTGCTTTAAGCATATCAACTACTGCGCTTGCAGCATATTCCTGATCGTAGTAAGGGTGTTGTAGATCTTTAGTGTCACCGTAACCGATATAATCTGGAACGACTGTAATGAAACCAGCAGATGCTAATAGGACATGTCCTGAGAAAGCTTCCTGGTTGTTATTCATATTGGTTGGAGCAGCTTCATCAACGAAAATGGTACCATGTTGTGCACTGATGATTGATGGTGCAGTAGGGGTGTTTTTAGGAATACCCAACAATCCGCTGGCATTTACTTCTTTTCCTTTGTAGATGGTTTTGTAAACCAGTTTAACATAGTCTACATCATACTTAAAATTGTCTGCATTTTTTTTGAAGCCAAAAAGCGCAGCTCTGGTTTTTAGTTCACCACTGGTATAGTTCTTAATTGGCGCAACAGATACAAAGTTTGTCGCTACTGGTGCAGGTTGTTCTGTGCCTGGCGTTGGAACTGGGTCAGGAGTAGTTTTGTCTTTTTTGCAGCTGGCCGATACGGCAACGAAGAGAAGCAAATAAGCGAAGCGTTTAAAGTTTTTTTTCATGGATTAAAGTTTCAAACTACAAAAATAGGGGATTATGAAAATCTTGTATACACAAGATGCAGCGGGAAAACTGTGCATATTTCCTTAATTTTCTCACTCCCAGGCGAAAAATAGGCGCTGCACAGGATTAAGCCTACTTATTCCGCTTTGAAGTTCCCCTAATTTTGTGTAGTTTATTATGTGCTAAGCACATAATAAACTACGGTTGACCAGCACCTCCTGTTGATCCATAGATTTGTCCTGTTGCATAACTTGCATCTTCGGCAGCCAGTTGCACGTAAATGGAAGCAAGTTCCACCGGCTGGCCCGGCCTGCCCAGAGGTGTATCTCCACCAAAGCTTTTAAGTTTTTCTTGTGTCGCACCGCCACTAACCTGAAGGGGTGTCCAGATCGGACCTGGTGCCACGCCATTCACCCGAATGCCTTTCGGCGCGAGCTGCTTTGCCAGCGATCGAACAAAACTGGTCGTTGCAGCCTTCGTCTGTGCATAATCATAGAGCTCTGCCGATGGATCCGTTGCTTGTTCCGAAGTGGTCCCGATGATTACAGATCCAGGCTTCAAATGCGGCAAGGCGGCCTTGATGATCCAGAAGGGTGCGTAAATGTTGGTTTTCATGGTCCAGTCGAACTGCTCTGTGGAAATATCCAGAATGGATTCATGTGTTTGCTGCCTTGCAGCGTTACTTACGAGTATATCCAATCCACCAAGTGCGCGTACAGCCTCGTTCACCAGTCTTGTGCAAAAGGACTCCTCACGCAAGTCACCGGGAATTGCTACTGCTTTCCGACCAGCAGCATTGATCAGTTTCACCACATCACGTGCATCCGCCTCTTCAGCGGGCAGGTAGTTGATGGCTACATCAGCTCCTTCACGTGCATAAGCAATTGCCGCTGCGCGGCCCATGCCGGAATCTCCGCCCGTGATTAGTGCTTTACGGCCCTTCAATCTGCCTGAGCCTTTGTAACTAGTCTCACCATGGTCAGGCTTTGGGTCCATTTCAGCTGCAAGTCCCGGCCATGGCTGCGATTGTCCCTTGAAAGGCGGCTTAGGGTACTTGTTTCTTGGATCTTGTATTTGCTGACCAGTGCTACCGGTACTCGCAAATGCAGGTTCCGTTGCGCCAAGCACTGGGGCGACCGCAACGGTTGCCAGTCCGGCACCAATCCCGCCGATTACTTTTCGACGCGTCATTTTGTCTTCAATATTCATAGTATAAGGTTTAGATGTGCTCTTATAACAGCTTGAATATCCTGTTGTTTGAAGAGTTTTTCTAAAGCATCTCAACCATGATTTTACTAATCACCGCCTAAACAAAAAGGGCTACTATCATGATAGCAGCCCCAATTTTATTATTATCTATTTTCCTGTTAGATCAGATTTTTCTTCACGTAAGAAATACTCTTCTGTATAGATACAAATGGGTCTCCCGGACAGATATCCTGCTCAACAAAGAAGTAATCCAGACCAGCTTTCTTAGACTGTGCAAATATCCGCTTGAAATCAATCGAACCATTACCGACCTCGGTGATTTGCTTGTCAGCAGATTTATCCATGTCTTTTACGTGCCACAATGGAAAACGTCCAGGATGTCTGTTGAATAGAGTTAGTGGATCTTGATTTGCTCTGCTTGCCCAATAAAGATCCAATTCGAACTTCACAAGACTCTTGTCTGTATTTTCCAGTAGCACGTCAAAAGGATACTTACCATCCTGCGCTTCAAATTCGAAGTCGTGGTTATGGTAGCAGAATTGGATACCTGCTTTTTTACAAACCTCGGCTGCTGTGTTGAATTTATCTGCTGTCGCTTTATAGTGATCAAGGTTACCACGCTCCGGATCAAGCAGGTATGCACAGACCATATATTTAGTACCTACTGCGGCGGCATCATCAACGGCTTTGTTCCACTCTTTGCTTAAGGTGCCTTTTGCATCCATCGCTTCCCCAAGCATATAGTGGCTGCTGGGTGCAATCAGCCCATTATCTTTAAGTGTTTTTGCATACTCCGCCGGAGACATGTTATAGAATAACTGCGATCCGGTATAAGTTGCACCTTCAACTGCATTATAGCCCAGACTTGCTACCTTTGCCAGGGCTGCTTTTGGATCTTTCTCCATAGCGTCCCTGATGGTGTAAAGTTGGAGGCCTACATATTTTTTATCGTAAGCATAAAGGTTTGGTGCGGCGAGTATTCCAGCAGTAAAAAGTGCTGAAGTCTTCAGAAACGAACGTCTGTTGGTCATGGTTTATATTTCAGGTTAGTTTGTTAAATATAAATATTATCCTACAAAACATTAAATAAACAATATTATATTCCTCACACTTATAGTTTATAGCCATTCCACTAATGCAAACCGTAACTAAGATAGGCTCCGTTTTTTCGCTAATCCGGCAATCCATAAAAGGAGAAGCGTTCGATTATACACAAGGTGACATCAAGAAAGCGGTGGTCCTGCTTGCCATTCCAATGATACTGGAGATGGTGCTGGAATCTGTTTTTGCGCTGGTAGACTTGTACTTTGTCGGACATCTGCCGGATGCCAGTGCAGCCATTCAGGTGGTTGGACTTACAGAGTCTGTACTCAGCATCATCTATGCACTAGCGATTGGTTTAAGCATGGCCACAACGGCAGTAGTCGCCAGAAGGATCGGGGAGAAGCAGCCGGCGCTGGCGGCAAAAGCCGGTATGCAAGCGATCAACATCGCCATAATGCTGAACCTGGTCATCAGTGTCCTTGGCGTTATTTTCGGAAAGGAAATCTTGCTACTGATGGGCGCTTCGGAGGCTGCGGCCACTGCTGGCGAGCCTTTCATCCAGATTATGATGGGCGGAAGCTTAATTATTGTGCTGCTGTTCCTAATCAACGGAATTTTCAGAGGGGCGGGAAATGCCGCCATTGCCATGCGGAGCCTCTGGATTGCGAACCTTTCCAACATCATCCTTTGTCCGATTTTCATCAATGGTCTGGGGCCTATTCCTGCTTACGGGCTCACAGGTGCCGCAATTGCAACCACCATCGGCCGCAGTATCGGTGTGGCTTACCAGATCTATAACCTGGCCGCCGGAAAGGGCATGTTAAAAGTTAAGCTCAGCGACATGCTGCCGGATATAACACAGATCATCGCACTGATAAAGATTGCAGCGCCTGCAGTGTTGCAGTTTATGATTGCTTCCTGCAGCTGGATCTTTCTCGCGCAGATGGTGGCCACCACGGGTGGTGACCATGGCTCCGCCGGGTATCAGACCGCCTTAAGATTGATGATGTTTTTCATGCTGCCAGCATGGGGCCTGAGTAATGCGGCATCTACCCTAGTGGGACAGAACCTCGGTGCAAATCTGGTGCAAAGAGCGGAGCAGTCTGTAAAACAAACCGCCATATTCAGTGTGGTGTTTATGGCCGTGGTAATGCTGACGACCTTCATCTTCGGCCGGGCGCTGATCAGCTTTTTCACAAACGACCCGCTTGTACAGGAAATCGCTGTTCAAGCCACATACATCATGAGTTCAGGCTATATATTTTATGGTATTGGTATGGTACTCGTAAATGCCTTCAATGGTGCCGGTGACACTGGCACGCCGACCTGGATCAACTTCTTTGGCTTCTGGCTTTTCCAGATTCCACTTGCCTACTTGCTGGCCAAGGTCTTTCAAATGGGGCCTACAGGTGTCTTTATAGCGGTTCCAGTCGCAGAAACTGCAATCTGTATAGCAGGCTATATCTTGTTCAAGAAGGGGAAATGGAAAACCGTTCAGGTATAATTACAGATCTTTAAGCATCCAGACGTTACATGCAAAATGGCCAGAATTGCCCAGGGGTTCAGCAAGATGCCTGAACCCGTATCGCTCATATAATGCAATCGCCGTTTCAAATTCAGGAAAACTCTCCAGGTAAAGCTGCTTTAGGCCAGCCTCGCGCGACCATTCAAAGCAGCGTTCCATTAGCAGCTTACCTAAGCCTTTGCCACGAGCCTCAGGAGCAAGGTAAAACTTGACCAGCTCCGCGCAGCCTTCGGGTAATGACGCAGTTGGAAATATGCCACAGCCGCCAAGTATCTGATCATCTTCCGCCGCAATCCAATACACAGAACCAGGTGTTTTAAACAAACTATATAATTGATCTGTTGTTGGATCAGTGAATACCGTACCCGCCTGGTTACGCTTAAATTCGGTAAGGACTTTCCTGATCAACGCGGCTATTTGTTGATTGTCTTCGGATGCAATTGGTCTGATCTGCGTAAGCATGCGGTTATGTATTATGATTTAAAAAGCCAAATCTATCTATTAAAGCGCAGATTGGCCAAATGAAATCCCATTTCCTGGAATGAAGATTTATAACAGAAAATTATGGAGCTAAATACGGGTAGCGCCCTAACATTTGAACAAGTTGGTAACGTCGCGGAGGATGTATACCTCATATATGACGCAAACGCGAACAGCTTTGATTACATAAGCCCGGCCTTTGAAAAAGTTTGGGGGCATCCTTCTGCTGCTTATATGCAAAATGCGGAAGCCTTGATTCAAACGGTACATTCTGAAGATAAAAGCTATGTAATTGATTTCTTAGCACAAACGGCGGAAGTTCGAAAGACTGGACAAATAGAATTCCGCATCCAGGATGAAAATGAGGCAACCAGACATATTCTGCTAAAGGTGTTTCCACACAACGATAGGGCCAATCAGCACATTATTGCAGCTATTGCTTCTGATGTGACTGTTACGAAATCTAATATTTTATACGCTGAAAAAATCAACGCGCGCAAGAATTCAACCCTGGAAGTTTTAGCACATGATCTAAAGAGCCCGATCGGGATGATCAACATGATGGCCGCTGCCATTCAGCAACTGCCAAATGCTAAAACAGACAATACAGTCCTCAAGTATGTTGATCTCATCCAGGAACTCTGTAAACGCAACATCCAGCTCATTCGTGATATTGTGAGCCAGGAATTCCAGGAGTCAACACAGGTAGATCTGCGTAAAGAACGTGCGGATATTGTTTTTGGCATAACAGACATCATCGAAAACTATAAACGGTCATCCGATATTCTGATGAAGGAATTTCGAATCAGCAGCACTGCTGAAAAGCTATATCTACAAATTGACACCCTAAAATTAATTCAGGTTTTCAACAACCTGATTTCTAACGCCATCAAATTCACCCATGATAATGGCATCATAGAATTAAATATTAAGGAAGAAGCACAACAAGTATTAATTACCGTGCGGGATAATGGGATCGGTATTCCCGAAGAATTGCACGCAGTGTTGTTTGAGAAATTCACACCGGCGGGCCGCGTAGGGTTAAAAGGGGAGCCGCCTGTAGGACTGGGCATGTCCATCATCAAGACCATCGTTGAGCTTCATGGCGGAAAGATCTGGTTCGAGAGTAAAGTGAATGTTGGCAGTACCTTTTATATTACAATTCCCAAATAGGGTTTGATTTACAAGAAAACCCCTTAATTTTAGGACCTGCGCCAAGGTTCTAAGGAATCGCGCGCGGCCTTAAACCAGATATATATGCCTGAAAGATCTACCAAATGCTTTAATTTACATGAGGATTGGGTTGTTGTCATCCTCGGATTTCTAGTAATTCTTTTCTCCTTATTCTTATACATTGTACCCGTTCCTACATTCAAATGGAGTGGAGCAGCAGATTTATTCAGTAAGGTGCTGGCTCCTGCCAATATGGGCATCATGTTCATTCAGCTGTTTTTCTTTTTATGTGTCGGTCTAGTGGGTACCATCCTGTTGGGCAAATCACCAGCTAGGTTTGCCATTGGCTTCCCCATTGTATTTATTATTACCATCATCGCACTGATACTCACTGGAAATGCTGTTGTAAAATCGCTGAACCTGGAAGCCGTTATCTTCAGTTTAGCGATTGGCTTAGCCATCGGCAACCTCTTCAAATTACCACAATGGTTTAAAGATACCTTATCAACGGAGCTTTTCGTGAAAATCGGCCTCGTGCTGCTCGGTACCGGCGTTATCTTCTCTGATATCCTTAAAGCAGGATCGCTGGGCTTAATTCAAGCGTTGGTCGTGGTTCTATCCGTTTGGTACTTTGCATTCTGGCTTTGTAAGAAGCTTAAAGTCGATGAAGAACTGACCATGATGATATCCAGTGCGGTTTCGATCTGCGGTGTATCTGCTGCAATTGCAACTTCCGGCGCCATCAAGGGCGATCCAAAAAAACTTTCCTATGTAATCTCCATGGTGCTCATCACGGCCATCCCAATGATGATCTTCATGCCATACATTGCATCCTACCTTTCTTTGTCCCAACAGGTCACTGGTGCATGGCTGGGCGGAAGTATCGACACCACTGGTGCTGTGGTCGCTTCGGGTACCCTGGTTGGCGAAGAAGCCCTTAAAATCAGTACCATCGTGAAGTTCTCACAAAATGTGCTGCTCGGGATTGCTGCCTTTGCCATCAGCATTTACTGGACCTATAATAGCAGCAGCCGGGCTTCTGGCACCGTCGAAAAACCAACATTGAAGGTAATATGGGACCGCTTTCCGAAATTCGTGCTTGGCTTCGTTGCTGCATCCCTGCTATTCTCGTTTGTGTTCTCGGCGGACCTTATTGCACCTGCAAAAGACAGCCTGAAAAATCTTCAAAATACCTGGTTTACCCTTGCCTTTACCAGCATAGGACTGGAGACCAACTTCAAGGATCTATTTAAGCATGATAACAAGAAGCCGCTTTACGCATTTTTGCTGGCGCAATTTTTTAATATCCTGGTAACACTGTTACTAGCCTACCTACTTTTCAACTAACTACTGCGCAATACGACGCTGCAGGTTGTCCATTGAAACGGTATAAAGCTGCTTTTCTTCATCAAATTTGATGGAGAAACTGGCAGGGTAGTAGCCGCCAACCTGAACTTTGTTCTGCTGTTTAACAGCCATGGTAACATTAGGCTTGGTTTGCAGATAGCTGAGGGCGACCATGGCTTCATGGAAAATGAATCTGCCGTCATAGCTGCCGTAGATGAACGTTTTATCGAATGGCTTACCATGGAATTCAGTACCTGTCGTGTCCGTCCAGTGTTTCCCCATATTTGGATCGCCACCAGGGATCGGTGCGTAATCCTGTGGAACGTACTCTGCCGATGGCAACAGCTCCATCTCCTTCGTGTTCGGCTTGATGGCCGCACGTTCTGCCTTGCTGATGTTATAGAAGTGAATGTCAAAGTGTGGCACATCATACACGCCTGGAGGCTCATGACCATGCGCATTGAAGTCAAAGGAGATATGATCCACCATCGTGTTATTACCTTTCGGCACCGGAATTTCGAACATGGCACTGTGCATCGGCAGATCTTCCAGCGTTGAAGCCGTGAATGTGAAACCAATCTGTTCCGGATCACCAACACTGTTCACAATGATGAACGAACGTGCTGTGCCCCGCCCAACGGTTACATCTTCACCGAATAAGGTCGTCGCACGGTCATTTGCGCTTTCATCTTTACTACAGCCATTAAGCAGAAATAGAAGTGGAAGTAAAAACAAGGGCATCATAAAAGCCCTGAATGTTTGAGTTTTCATTGTCTTGGTTAGGTTTGTGCGGCCAAAACTATACATTATTCTTTGTAATTAGCACTGGACACGAGCTTGTTATGGCACAGGAAATAGCAGTTGCACAACAGGCTACTTACATTTCTCAGGTACATAGATTTTCTCTATTCTCTTATAGATATTAATGCTTTTCTTCAACCGGTGAATCTCTATACTTTTAGAGAAAATTATAAGTATGGAAAATGAAAATATAACCCCAAGAAAACTCACGACTGCATCAGGTCGCCCTTATGCAGAACATGAAAATACACAGTCCGTTGGCAGCCGCGGACCTTTGCTTTTACAGGATTTTGTGCTGCATGAGAAAATGGCCCACTTCAACCGTGAACGCATTCCGGAAAGGGTGGTACACGCAAAAGGATCCGGTGCATACGGTAGCCTCAAAATAACCCATGACATCACCAAGTACACTCGTGCAAAGATCTTCTCTAAAATTGGAAATAGCTGTCGCATATTTCTCCGCTTTTCAACTGTTGGGGGCGAGAAAGGGAGCGCTGATGCGGAACGCGATCCACGAGGATTTGCCATTAAGTTTTATACGGAAGATGGAAACTGGGATCTGGTTGGCAACAACACCCCGGTATTCTTTGTTAAAGATCCAAAAAAGTTCAGCGACTTCATCCATACGCAAAAGCGTGATCCGAGAACAAACCTGAAGAGTCCGACCATGATGTGGGATTTCTGGTCCCTTAATCCAGAAAGTTTGCATCAGGTAATGATCTTGATGACGGATCGTGGTACGCCATTAACTTACCGTAACATGGACGGCTTCGGTAGTCATACGTACTCCATGATCAATGCTGACAATGAACGCGTGTGGGTGAAATTCCATTTCAAAACACAGCAGGGCATCAAAAACCTGGATGCCGCACAAGCAGGTCAGATGCTGGCTGTGGATATGGATCATGCACAAAGAGACTTGGTGGAATCTATAGACAACAAGGATTTCCCGAAATGGACGATGAAAATTCAGGTGATGACTGAAGAGGAGGCGAAAACATTCCGCTGGAATCCTTTTGATTTAACCAAAGTATGGCCACACGCAGAATTCCCACTGATCGAAGTTGGCGAAATAGAGCTGAACCAGGTGCCAAACAATTACTTCGCCCATGTAGAGCAGGCTGCTTTTGCACCGTCCAACCTTGTTGATGGGATTGGCTTTTCACCGGACAGAATGTTACAGGGCAGGATTCTTTCCTATGCAGATGCGCAACGATATCGCCTGGGCATAAACTTCGAGCAGATACCGGTAAACCGCTGTCCATTTATGGTTAATAACTTTCATCGTGATGGCCAGATGCGCATAGATGATAATGGCAATGACGATCCGAACTATTATCCAAACAGCTTTGGTGATGTCGCACCAGATCCAAGTTACAAAGAACCAGCATGGGAGCTTGATTCCAATGTTGCCGACTGGTATGATCGCAATGCAGGTCCTGGCGATAATGATCATTATACACAACCGGGAGACCTTTACAGAAAGGTGTTGAGTGATGAAGATCGCAAAAACCTGGTCCAGAACATCGTTGGATCCATGATGGGCATTAGCGGACCAAAGCGCGTGCAGATCATCAATCTGCAGTTATGCCACTTCTTCCGAGCAGACATTCAGCTGGGCATGGCCATTGCAAAAGGTCTCGGTGTTGATGTAGAACAAGCAATGTCTGCAAGGCACTAAAATTTACTCGTTTTTTTATTTGAAGAGCAGCATAATCGCTGCTCTTTTTTTTGTGGTATTGATGCGTAAACCCAAATATCAATAGCCAAATTTTAAAGCGTTAAAAACGATAAGGGTATGGATGTCATTCAGCAATCATCCGCCTTTCAGTCGCCTATTGTTCGGCTGGAGGCGAAGCATAGGCGAACGAAAGGCGAACGATAGGCGAACAATACGCGGACGAGATTCACAAAAAACACCGTCTGATTCGCAGGATATTCAGTTTGCTGTATGCACAGGATTTCGTATTTTACCAGCTGTATGAACCTATTACCTTAACCAAATGCTAAACAGAAGAAAATTTTTAAGTACCGGTGGTGCTGCACTCGGCAGCACAGTTTTGCTTTCTGCGCTTGACAATCCTGCATATGCGCTTTATGAAAAGACCATAGGTGCCAATGACCGCATCAATATTGGTGCGATTGGTATAAACGGTATGGGCTGGGCAAACGTAAAGGCAGCTTTGCTGGTACCTGGCGTAACGTTGGTGGCGCTTTGTGACTCCGATCAGAACGTGCTCGACAAGCGTATGTCTGAGCTTAAAGAGCTCAATGTGAACCCCTCAAAAGTAAAAACCTACAAGGACTACCGTTCCCTTCTGGACCGGAAAGATATAGATGCGGTAATCATTGGGACGCCAGACCATTGGCACGCGCTGATGATGATACATGCTGTAGAAGCGGGCAAGGACGTTTATGTAGAAAAGCCAGTTGGAAATTCAATTCTGGAATGCCGCAGTATGGTTGCCGCACAGGAAAAATACAACAAGGTTGTACAGGCCGGACAATGGCAACGCAGTCAGCAGCACTTTAAAGATGCGGTAGACTACGTTCAGAGTGGCAAGCTGGGTAACATTCGGACCGTAAAAGTATGGTGTTATCAAGGTTGGATGAAACCTGGGCCTGTGGTTCCGGATTCTGCTCCACCAAAGGGTGCCGATTACGATCTTTGGCTTGGTCCAGCAAAGAAACGACCTTTCAATGCGAGCAGGTATCACTTTAACTTCCGCTGGTTCTGGGATTATGCAGGTGGCCTGATGACCGACTGGGGTGTCCATCTGCTGGATTACGGTTTGCTGGGCATGGGTTCCCCGGTACCTAAAACCATCTCCGCGCTAGGTGGGAGGTTTGCCTATCCGGATCTTTATGAAGAAACACCGGATACCTTAACTACTTTATATGAATTTGATAAGTTTAACCTGGTTTGGGATTCTGCCATGGGCATCGATAATGGATCGTACAACCGCGATCATGGTATTGCCTACGTTGGGAACAACGGAACGTTGATCTTGAACAGAGGTGGCTGGGAAGTTATAGAGGAGAAGCAAAGTGAACAAAAGGTCTCCGTGCCATTCGTAAAAGCAGCTGATAACGGCCTGAACAACCACATGGTAAATTTCTTCAGCTGTTTACGCTCGCGCAAAAAAGAAGAACTTGCCTGTTCAATTCAGGCGGGAGCCCATGTGGCCACCGTAGCGCAGATGGGCAATATTGCCTTCAGAAGCGGGGAGAAGTTAACCTGGGATGAAGGTAGTAAGCTCTTCACGAACAAAACCATCAACGAAAAATACCTGATGTCTGAATACCACAATGGCTATACTCTGCCAAAGGTATAGGACTATCTTTTACATACATGAAGAAACCAATCTGAGCTACTTAGGTTGGTTTTTTAGTTTATTATTAGTATTCTGCGGCCCACATTAGCTTGCAACAAATGAATAAAGACAATTCCTTCAATTTTATTGGCCGCTGGACGTACGATTTGTTGATGCATTCTGGTATCGCTCCCGGGGTGGTCAAATACCTGAATGCCATTCTGCTTGCACTGATCACAATTGTATTGGTTTATCTGGTGCATCAGATCATTCGCAGAATCCTGCGCATCGCACTGATCCGGATCATTAAAAATTCAAGGATAGAATTCTTCCATCATTTGCTGGAAAATCGCTTTGCTTATTATCTGGCGCTCATCATTCCCGTGATCATCATCAACCTGTCACTACCTGTCGTATTCATCGACTTCCCTCGGTTCACCCGGGTGTTTGGTGCCTTGTCTGACGTGTATCTGGTATTCGTGCTGATCTGGATGATGATGTCCGTAATCAGATCCGGCGCAGACAGCCTTCGCAAACGGCAGGCTTTCAAGGAAAAGCCGATTGATAGCTACCTGCAAATCATCCGGATCATTTTAATGATCCTTGGGGCGGTTGTTATTTTTTCTACACTGACCGGCAAATCTCCCGTGGCATTTTTCACGGCGATGGGTGCACTTTCTGCAGTGCTATTGCTGATGTTTAAGGATACCATCATGGGCTTCGTCGCCAGCATTCAGGTGAGTGCAAATGACATGGTGCGCATCGGAGACTGGATTACCATGTCGAAGTATGGCGCGGATGGCGACGTGATCCAGATCAATCTGACCACTGTAAAAATTCAGAACTTTGATAAGACAATCACAACCATTCCGACATATGCGCTAATTTCCGACTCTTTCCAAAACTGGAGAGGCATGCAAGAGTCGGGAGGGAGACGAATCAAGCGCTCGATTTACATACGTCAAACCAGCATCCGCTTCATCAAACCGGAGGAGTTGGAGTCTTTCCGGAAAATACAATCGCTCACCAGCTACATTGACCACAGACAGAAAGATATTGATAAAAGTAACGCGCGGAATGGCATAGACAAGCACCTGCTGGTCAATGGCCGGAACCTAACCAATGCTGGATTGTTCAGAAAGTATATTGACAGCTACCTCGCGCACCACTCCGGCACGAACAAGAAAATGACCATGATGGTACGGCAGTTGGCGCCCACAGCAATGGGTCTACCAATTGAGTTATACGTTTTTACGGGAACGACCAAGTGGGTAGAATATGAGCACATTATGGCTGATATCTTTGACCACCTGCTGGCCGCGGCAACTTATTTTGATTTGCAGATCTATGAACATCAGGGGGTAGTTATGCAGGAGTCATAGGCCTATGGCTCCTGATTATTATCATCCTGAGAAGTCCAGTCATCTTTTTCGTTCTTGCCTTTATCTTGCCAGCCAAACCGGTAGCTAAAAGTCAGCATGGCCATACGCAAGGAGCGACGGTCGCGGAAGTTACGGATGAACTGATCGGTCTGGGTATATCCGCCGAAGCGCCGCTGGTTGAATACATCTCTAACATTTAACAGCAAACTCCCTTTGTTTTTCAATAAACTCCAACGTACTGCGGCATCTGTTACAAAGTTTCCGATGGAGCGACCTTGTGCAAGCACCCTTGGTGCGACATAGTTACCCCGGATCTGCGCGGAAAGATTTTTGGTGATTTTTATGTTTGATGCAAGATTTGCGTCCCAGTTTATGCCATCCCTGGCTTCCAACCCGAATTCCGGACTACCTTTAAACCGGTTGTAATAGATGTTCAGGTTTCCGGTTAGATCCAGCGCTTCACCAAAGTCGCTTTTAGAAATGAATTCAAAACCGGTGGACTCGTTCATACTTATGTTCCGCCATTCTGAAATGGTTGCGGCATTGCTGCCTTCAATCCGTTGCGTGATGTTTTGAATAACATCATTTACCCTGCGATAATAAACGGATGAGCTGAGCGTCGTTTTGCCGATGTTCCGGGTGTAGCCAAGTTCGAAAGAATGGATGTCTTCCGGTTTTAGGTTCGGATTACCGCGGCGGATGTTTAAAGGATCGGAAATGTTTATGAAGGGGTTCACCTGCCAGCCATTAGGTCTGCTCACCCGACGTGTGTAACTGAGTTGAAGCTGCTGATCTGCTGAGAAGGTTTGGGTTAGAAACAGACTTGGATAAATACGAAAGTAATCAAGCCTTCCTGGCGTAAAACGTTCTGACTCCGGCGTGGCGGGATTTACGTTTTCCGTGATGGTGTTCAAGTACGCCTGCTCCGCACGAAGGCCGATCTGGTAGCCCAAAGTCTTGTTGAACTTGTTCTGATAGTTAAAATACCCGGCATGTACGATCTCCTCGAGATTGAATTTATTGCTCACGTTGTAGTCCGGGAGAAAACTTCTGGATTCCGGATTAAACCTTAACGAGCTTTGAGATTCATCATCCTGCTCTATCGTGGTGCGATAACCGGCTTCAATTTTACTTTGATCGTTTATGGGCCGTATGTAATCAAGTTGAAGATTTATGTTGTCGCCACGTTCATAGGTGTCATTGATCTGGCGGTCTTCAGCGCTTGCTGGATTAGAAAATATCTGGTTAAAAGTGTTTACACCATCTTCTTTATTACGGCCATATGCAGCATTGAATGTCAATTCAGAACCCGGTTTAGCAAACTCCTTTTTGAAATCGAGATTCAGATCGTAGCCGAAGTCATCTTCAGTCTGTCGCGAGTACCGGCTGCTGGTGCCATTCAAATCTGCCAGGTTTTCATAACGATAGAAGATGTCCTCATTTCGCTGGTTGTCACGGATGCTGATGTTACCAGAGAGACCAATGGTTGTGGTTTGGTTAAGAAAGTAGTCGACACCCAACTTCGCGGTATGCCCCGTACCAGCGCGATCTCCTTCATTGCGATTGTCGATAAGACCATTATTCTCGAGGTATCTGGTATCACTTGTCCCTTCACTTAAGCGTCTGGATTTCCGGTAGTCGTAGTTCCCATAGTAGTTAAAACTGCTATCGCGGTAATTTAACGCGAGGCCACCATTGTAGTTTCGGTAAGAACCTGCTGATGCCGTAACCGAACCATTCAAGCCTGTTCTGAGGTTCTTTTTGAGTACGATATTGATAATACCGGACTGTCCTTCAGCATCGTACTTCGAGGAGGGGTTGGTGATAACCTCTACACGCTGTACGGAATTAGAAGGCAATGATTGCAGGACCTGGGTGATGTCGCTCCCTGCCATAGCGGAAGGCTTGCCATCGATAAGAATTCGCACACCACTAGAACCCCGAAGACTTACAGCACCATCAGCATCGACGGAGATGGAGGGAATGTCGCTAAGCAGATCTGTTACGGAACCGCCTTGAGAGACCAGACTTTGATCAACATTAAATACTTTACGATCAATACCAATTTGCATGTCGGGTGGGCTGCCTTGCACAACAACTTCCTGCAGTACATTTTTTCCAGAAATCTTTAACCCGATATCGGGCAAGCTTAAGGGTGTATTCGGATTCACTACGACATCAGCCCGTTCATAGGTCTGGTAGCCGACATAGCCGACACGAAGCAAATACCGCCCAGGGGCTACATTGTTAATCAGGAAGGCCCCATTTTCATCTGTCTGCGTGCCTGCAACAACCTTTCGATCTGATTGATTCAGGAAGGCTACAGTTGCGAAACTCAAAGGCTTTTTACTTTGTGCATCTATGACTTTACCGGTAATCCCCGCATTTGCTTGCGCGTAAATTTTGAAGAGCGAGAACATACTTAGGAAAATAGAAACAACGAGGAACCTGACCATATACGATTGACTTTAGTAACTGAACACCATTGCCAATAGATGGTTCATATTAAGATCGTTACATTGCCAATTCACTGTAATTCGCTGCCAAGAAAAGCCTTTTTATTTTAAAATTCTTTTGCTGAAAACAACAAACATTATTTGTATTTTTAATCAGGGTTAGGAAGAGAATTAAATAGGCGCATCACTCATTTAATTAACCTCAACATGTCTTTTCCGGGAGCGCTCCAACAGCAGGTATTCGATATCCAGTCCAGCATTTTTTGTCTTGGCGAAAAGGTTCGGCAACAGTCCATCACACTTTTAGAAATTGGCGACTACATACCTGGAAGTGTTATGGTTCAGGATTTAAATGCCATGAAGAACCTCTACATGAATAAATTTGGCTGCGATATACTCCATCACAGTAGTGAGGAGCTCGCATCATTTGGGGCCGAATACTTTAGCAGGTTTTTTCCTGAAGATGAAATTATTTTACATCGGAAAGCCTTAACGCAGTTCATTGATCAGGGTGATCATACACATCTGCATTCCTTTCTACAACGGGTCCGCCCGGGCGTGCAGGCGGATTATTCCTGGTATTTTACCACGTCTAGAATTATCGAGTCATCCAGCAATCCCGGTGCCACCCAGCTTGTACATATCGCCGTTCCGGTCAACACGTTAACTATGACCGGACACCGGATCAGCAATATGCTTGAAAATGATGAATATATCCGCAAGAACTTCTTCCGGTTCAATTTGCTAAGCGCGAGGGAAAAGGAGGTTATACGATTGATCGTTGCGGGTAAGAGCAGTTATGAAATTTCAGAGATGCTCTTCCGGTCCATCCATACCATCAACACGCACCGCAAAAACATCATCCATAAACTGGAGGTAACCTCGCTGGCAGGATTGATCAAATTTGCAGTGGCATTTAATCTGGTTTAAAATAGATCATCCTGTGCTTTGTTCAGGCTGAGGTCGTCATCAGCATCCCTATTCAGTCCGGCATCTTCAGCCGGTTTAGAAGATTCTTGTTCTGCAGGATTCAGGCCTGTAGTAGATTCATCTATACCTTCACCGTCTAATTCCGTGTTTGTTGCTGGAACCTCCGGATCAGAAAATTTGGGATCCAGTTCATCTGTTTCGCCAGTTTCACGCTCATCAATGATTATCGTCTGTTTTGCTGATCCTCTTGCCTGATCTTGTTCGTAGTCTTCGGTCGGATTTACCATAATGCTTTGTGTTTGTGCTAACCTCATAACATACAGGAACATCCCCGGTTTCATTTCCCTTAAAATTTCTTTAAAAAGCGCCTGGTATGGACACTAAAATCAATATCGTCACAGCTTTTCTACATCTGAAAGCATCATTTTAGGTTTGATTTCAAATTATATAATAAATTTTCCTTTAACTTAGAAAGGCGTAAAAAGCGTCATTCCTAACCAAAATATAAACACTAATGAACGAAAACCAAGACAATTCAAGGAGAAACTTTATCCGAAAAACGGCGGTGGGCCTTGCCATTTTCAGCATTGTACCGCGGCATGTGCTCGGCGGACAAGGATTTATTGCCCCTAGTGATAAGCTAACCAAAGCCGTTATCGGCGTCGGCAGCATGGGCAGAAACCATTTCCCTTACGACGGCACGCAGGTGGTTGCCATCTGCGATGTAGATAAGCGTCACATAGAGAAGTCGTTGACAATGCTCGACAAGGGTGTAAAAACGTTTGGCGACTACCGCGAAATGATAAAGCTTCCTGAAGTGGATATCGTACACATTGCCACCCCGCCACACTGGCACGGGATCATGGCCGTTGATGCCGCAAATGCGGGGAAAGACATCTGGTGTGAAAAGCCGATGACGCATACCATAGGTGAGGGTAAGCGCGTGATGGAAGCTGTACAACAGCATGGACGTATTTTCCGACTGAATACCTGGTTTAGGTTTAAGGATAACTTTTATGGCATGGGCACACCCGTGAAGCCGATCAAAAAACTTGTGGACAGTGGTATGCTGGGCTGGCCGCTGAAAGTCACTGTAAGTAAACACACGGGTTTCGACTGGAAGTTCTACTGGGTTGGTAAGGATGATCTTGCACCTGAACCGGTGCCTGCAGAACTCGACTATAATGCATGGCTGGGGCCTGCACCATACAAGCCGTATAACGCACACCGCGTACACCAGACCTTCCGTGGCTATTGGGATTATGATGGTGGCGGACTTAGCGACATGGGGCAGCACTACCTGGACCCGATACAATATTTCTTAGGGAAAGATGATACCAGTCCGATTTCTGTAGAAGTTGATGCGCCGCAACAACACACAGACGCCGTGGGCGTCTGGAGACGGATAACCTATACTTATGCCGACGGCTGCCAGATCATTCTGGATGGTGAAGGTAAAGATGCCAATGTACCTTACATAGAAGGGCCTAAAGGAAAGCTTTACCCAGGCTTCAAATCTGACATACCAAATCTGGAACGTAAGCTTGCCGCTTTCCCGGAACCGCCAGAACAAATTACAGATTTCTCTTACGCCGTACGTACACGCAAACAATTCGCATTGAACGAACAGAATGGACACCGTTCCTGTACACTGATTAATATCGGCCTTGCTGCATTAAGACTTGGCAGGTCGTTGAAGTTTGATCCGGACAAGCAAGTATTTGTAGAGGATGACGCTGCAAACCGAATGATCAATCCGGTGATGCGCGCACCATACATCATCTAATGCTCACCATATTCTATCATATCATATTACCTTATAAAATATCATGTTAAAGAAAATATCAATGGTACTACTTGTCCTTGCCAGCTACCAGGCCGGGGTACATGGACAGGCGAGTACCGACCAAAGAACGGTAACCACAAAGATTGCCGACTTGCTAGCGCAATTGCCAGCACGGGATGCCAAACAACTCCAGGGAAATATGCTCGAGATTGATCAACTTGGAAAAGATGGTCTGACCAAGCTTATCGCAGGGCTTTCCGCTCCGGGTAAAGGCAATAACGCCACGTTGGAATATGCAATTGGCGGTTATTCTGCCTATGTTTCACAAGCTGGAAAATCGGATCAGCGCAGCCAGGCCGTGCTGGTCTATTGCACTGCATTAAACAGTGCTACGGACAAGCAAGTTAAATCCTTTCTGATTTCACAACTGGAGCTGGTTGGTAAAGATGATGCAGTGTCTTGTCTACAAAGCTTTCTGAATGATGAACAGCTTGCAGATCCTGCATCAAGGGCACTGGTAAAGGTGAACACCGCCGCTGCGCAAGCAGCTTTACTTGCCGCACTGCCAACAGCACCTGGCTCTGCTAAATTAGCCGTTATAGAAGCTTTAGGCTTAAGTCGTAACAAGGCAGCCGTTCCAGCTTTGAACGCACTGGCAAACAGCAACGATCCACAGCTTTCGAAAGTTACGCTTTCGGCACTGGCGCATATTGCGGATCCAGCATCTGCGGACTTACTAACAGCTGCAGCGGCGCAATCAAACTATCAATATGAGCAGCGTGGTGTAACATCAGCTTTGCTTGTGTATGCTGGTAACCTATTAAAAGATGGTAATAACACGCTTGCCGCAAGTGTGGTAAAGAAGCTGCACGAAGATGCAAAAGCTGCGGAGCAACTCCATACCCGTACGGCCGCATTAAACATATTGTACCAGGCGGATAAGGCTGCAGGCATGCGTCTGCTACTGGATGCCATGGGTGACCAGCATGCTGCTTATCGTGCTGCAGCAATCAAGTTTGCCATGCCGGATATTAATGACTCAAATTCAGGTTTGTGGCTTTCGAAGCTTTCTAAAGCTGCACCTGAAACAAAAGCGCAGATTGCAACGATGCTCGGCCAGGCAAATGCCAAAGCTGCTTTGCCCGCCTTAACGAAGTTGATGAAGCATAAAGAGGAAGCCGTAAGGGTGAGTGCAATACAAAGTGCTGGCATTATTGGTGGCAAAGCGATCATTCCGAATCTATATGACGTGATGCGTAAAGGTGACAGCACCACAATCAATGCGGCGACACATGCATTGCTGAGAATGAAGGGAGAAGGCATACCAGCAGCATTAGCACCTTACCTAGCTAAAGCAAAACCTGAAGTGCAGGTTGCATTGTTAAACATCATGGCGGCAAGAGCTGCCAATGATCAGATTGATCTTATTTATACTTACCGGTTGGATAAAAATCCTCAAGTTCGGGAAGCCAGTTTCAAAGCACTTGCGCAGGTGGCAAGCGCCGGGAACGTCCCGCAGTTATTCAAATTATTGCAGGAGCAATCTGCAGCCAGCTTTGAATCTGCAGCACTACAGGACGCGATCATTGCAGCTTTAAAAGATGCTGAAAATTCAGAAACACAACTGGAGATGGTGCTTCAGGAACTTGCAAATGCAAGCCCGGAACGCAAACCGGCCTACTACCGGATACTTGCGGCATTAGGTGGTAAAAAAGCGCTTGACGCGGTATATGGCGCATACAACAATGGAGATGCAGCGAGTAAGCAGGCGTCCATTGAAGCATTAGGCTCCTGGAAAGATCTTGCTTCTTTGCCAGCCTTGTTAACGATCAGCAAAACAACAACAGATGCGCAGGCGCACAATCAAGCTTTGATGGGGTACTTACGCCTCGTGCGAAAAGCACCCTTCACAGCAGAGCAGAAGTTTCTAAAACTTAGCGACGCCATGGCCGTAGCTAAGACCAACGAGCAACGTGGGGCCATATTGGCAGACCTGGAGCAAGCTAAGACCTTTAATGCAGCGGTACTTGCCGGGAAATTCCTCGACGATGCAACCTTGAAGCAACGTGCTGCAAGCACCGTAATGTCGATTATTCTGGCAGATAGTGTTTACCATGGCACGATCTTCAGAGATCTATTAACCAAAACGATGAACACTTTATCTGGCGGTGATAGCGAATACCAGAAACAAGCCATCGTGAAATACCTGAATGAAATGCCAAAAACCGAGGGTTTTGTGCCTTTGTTCAATGGTAAAGATCTGACCGGCTGGAAAGGCTTAGTCGAAAATCCAATTAAAAGAGCTAAGATGGATGCCAAGACCCTTGCAGCTGCGCAGGCTAAAGCGGATGCAGAAATGTTGAAAGGCTGGAAAGTGGAAGACGGGGAATTGCGTTTCCAGATTCATGGTGACAACCTTGCTACGGTTAAGAAGTATGGTGACATTGAGATGCTTGTAGACTGGAAGATTATTGATGATAAAAAGCAAAATGGTGATGCCGGAATTTACCTTAGAGGTACACCTCAAGTTCAGATATGGGATACTGCTCGCGTGAAAGATGGCGCCCAGGTTGGTTCAGGTGGTTTATACAACAACCAGATACACCCAAGCAAACCATTGAAAGTAGCAGACAATGCACTGGATGAATGGAACAGCTTCCGTATTATAATGAAAGGTGACCGGGTGACTGTTTACCTGAACGGGGAACTTGTGACCGACAATGTTATTCTGGAAAATTACTGGGATAGAAGTTTGCCAATTTTTGCAGAAGAGCAAATTGAGCTTCAGGCACATGGATCACCGGTGGCTTACCGAAACATCTACATTCGCGAATTACCGAGGGTAAAACCTTTTGAACTTAGTGCGAAAGAGAAAAAAGAGGGCTTCAAAGTCCTGTTTGATGGCACGAACATGCATGAGTGGATCGGAAACACCACGGACTACGTGATTGAAGATGGCGACATGGCCATTCGTCCGAAACCTGGAAAAGGTTCCGGTGGTAATTTGTTTACCAAAGATCAGTATAGTGACTTCGTGTTCCGCTTTGAGTTTCAGCTGACACCAGGCGCCAACAATGGTCTTGGGATTCGTGCACCACTTGAAGGAGATGCCGCATATGAAGGAATGGAACTGCAGATTCTGGACAATGATGCACCGATCTATAAGGACTTAAAGGTTTATCAATACCATGGTTCAATTTACGGGACGGCAGCTGCTAAAAGAGGTTTCCTGAAGCCAAATGGCGAATGGAACTATGAGGAAGTAATTGTAAAAGGACCAAAAATTCAAGTGATCCTGAACGGCACGAAGATCCTGGATGCCGATATTACAGAGGCTCGCAAGAATGGTGCTGTGGACGGACAAGCCCATCCAGGGTTGAAAAGAAATACTGGACATATTGGCTTCCTGGGGCATGGATCACCGGTTAAATTTAGAAACATCCGCATCAAGGATTTAAGTAAGAAGTAATCATCTAAAAATAGAATTGTTAAAATGACTGACAAAAAAGCGCACAACGCAACAAGTTCAAGAAGAGACTTTATTAAGACAGCCGGACTTGCTGCAGCTGGGTTTATGATTGTGCCGAGACATGTGCTTGGTGGCACCGGTTTTACGGCGCCAAGTGATCGCTTGCAGGTAGCTGGTGTTGGCGTTGGCGGAAAAGGCCAGAGCAATATCGCTAACATGTACAAGGGTGGAAAGGCCGACATCGCATTCCTTTGCGATGTCGACGACCGCCGTGCAGCCGCCACGGTGAAGAACTTCCCATCGGCGAAGTACTACAAGGACTACCGGGAGATGTTGGACAGAGATGGTAAGCACATAGATGCTGTGGTGGTGTCTACGCCAGACCACAACCATGCGATGATCGCGATGGCAGCCATGCAGTTGGGAAAACATGTATATGTTGAAAAGCCTTTAACGCACGATATCTATGAGGCCAGGAAGCTAACTGAAGCTGCGCAACAGTACAAGGTTGTTACACAGATGGGCAACCAGGGTGCATCCGGGGATGGCGTGAGGCAGCTCCAGGATTGGGTAGATGGCGGCGTTATAGGTAAAGTGAAAGATGTTTACTGCTGGACGGACCGTCCATCCTGGCCACAGGGAATTTTATGGCCAAACGCTTCCGGCCAGGTGCCGGCAGAGCTGGACTGGGACCTTTGGCTGGGCAGTGCACCGTACCGCCCGTACGTGGATAAACTTGTGCCTTTCAACTGGAGAGGGTGGTGGGACTTCGGTACGGGTGCACTGGGCGACATGGGTGCACACCTTATTGAACCGCCAGTCCGGATACTGGATCTGGATACCCCAACGGAAGTACAGTGTAGTGTGGGCAGCATTTATGTAGATGAATTTAAGCGTGGCTATTTCCCGGACAGTGCACCACCGTCGAGCCATGTTATCCTGACTTTCAACAAAACGAAGAAGACCAAAGATGATCTTCAGATTCACTGGATGGACGGTGGCATCAAACCGGGGCGACCGGAAGAACTGGCTGCGAATGAGCCTTTCGGGCCAAACGGGGTGTTGTTTGAAGGTACAAAAGGTAAGATGATGTGCGACGTTTATGGTGCAAATCCTAGACTTCTGCCATTGTCGCGCACAAATGAAGTTAAGGTTAAACAAAGTGTTACCCGCGTTCCGGGAGGCGTTGATGGTCACTACTGGTCATTTGTTGAGGCTTGTATCGCCGGCTATGGCAAAATGAAGCTAAGCTCGCCCTTTGAAGTCGCAGGTCCGCTCACGGAGACCCTGCTCATCGCCAACCTGGCCATTCGTGGTACGGACATACAAAAGCCTACGGCTGACGGCAAACGTTTCACCTATCCAGGCAGGGACATCAAGCTGCTTTGGGATAAGGAAAACCTTCGGGTGACGAACTTCGATGATGTTAATCAATTTGTAAAGAGAACATATCGCCAGGGCTGGAGCCTGGGCGCTTAACAACAGTATATGGAACCAGAAAATGTTAACCTGAGGGTGTTGGTTGTCGGTTGCGGCAATATGGGTGCTTCCCATGCCATGGCATACCATACGCTCGAGGGCTTTGAAATCTGTGGACTTGTATCTACAGGTTCAAGTAAAGATAAATTGAACGAGAAACTAGGGGGTGGCTATCCGCTTTTTACGGACTATGCAGCGGCACTTGCGGAAACAAAGCCAGATGCCGTATGTATTTCCACTTACCCGGATACGCATGAGTCGTTCGCCATTTTGGCGATGGAACAAGGTTGTCATGTGTTTATTGAGAAACCACTTGCCGACTCGTTGGAAGGTGCTAAGCGTGTAGCTGCTGCTGCAGAAAAATATAACCGCAAGCTGCTGGTGGGCTATATACTCCGCTATCATCCTTCATGGCAGAAATTCATTGAAGTGGCTCAGGACATGGGAAAACCTTTGGTTATGCGGATGAATCTGAATCAGCAAAGCAAGGGCGCAAAGTGGACGGTCCACCGTAATCTGATGAAGAGCCTAAGTCCCATTGTGGATTGCGGCGTACATTACATCGATGTGATGTGCCAGATGACAAAGTCTAAACCGGTAGAGGTATCTGCCATCGGTGCAAGGCTTACCGAGGAGATTCCAGCTGGCAACTACAATTATGGTCACTTGCAAATTCGCTTTGAGGATGGGTCAGTAGGCTGGTATGAAGCCGGTTGGGGACCGATGGTTAGTGAGACTGCATTTTTCGTGAAAGATGTTTTCGGACCGAAAGGCGCGGTGTCCATCGTAGCGAAGCAGGCAGGAAGTGCTGGAAATTCTGATGTAATTGACGCACACACAAAAACAGAATCACTAAAGGTGCACTATGCTGATTTGGATGATAAAGAGGAGTTTGCACGTCCTGATGATTGGATTGATCTGAGCGATGAGCCGGACCATCAGGAGTTGTGCAATCGGGAGCAGCGCCATTTTCTAAAAGCGATCAAGGAAGACCTAGATCTGAGTCAGCCTACGGCAGACGCGATCAGTAGCTTAATGGTCGCTTTTGCTAGCGACGAGTCCGTGAAGTCCGGTCAAGTGGTAAAATTAGATTAGCAAAACAATTCACAGGTATAGCAATCAGCAGTTTGTTCAGTTTTATAGTGAACTGATGTAGCTGCTGATTGCTAATCCTAATCGTTCCACAAGTTCCTCATCTACCAAACCATCGGTTTGGGCCCAGCATTCTGGTTCATCACAGGTTTTTTCAAGCGTACAAAGGTGCTCGTCACCGGACACAACAATGTAGGTGTCATTACAAGGAACCACAAGCAGGTTGTTGTGATCTCCAGTATCATAGAGGTCTACTTCGATGTGGAAAGCCTCTTCTGGCTGCGATTCAGCTTCAAATTCAAATTCATCCATTTCGTTCATATCTGCATAACATTTCTTCTTAAAAATGGTTGGCTATAGTCGGTCAAGTTGTTTATCCAGTTCAAGTGCAGCACTGATTAAAGCGAGATGCGTAAAAGCTTGCGGGAAATTACCGAGGTGTTCACCACGCTTTCCGATTTGCTCGCTAAATAAGCCGAGGTGATTGGCATAGCCTGTCATTTTCTCGAAGTATTCCAGTGCTTTGTCGGTTTCTTTGTTCTTTGCCAGCGCTTCGATGAACCAGAAAGAACACATGTTGAAAGTACCTTCTTTACCTTCCAGTCCGTCTTCATTGTGGTAGCGGTAAACCAGCACATCTGTACTGAGTTGTTCTTCTATGACCCGCATGGTCGATAGCCAACGGGGTTCGTCGGCAGTAATGAAGTGGGTAAGGGGCATCAACAAGGCAGAAGCGTCAACCACTTTCGCACCTTTATATTGTACCCATGCGCCAACTGCTTCATTCCAGAAGTTATCGTAAATGTCTTTGTAAATCTCGTCACGTACAGCTTTCCATTCTGGTGCAGGATAGGGGAATGAACGGTCTGTCGCAATTTTGATTGCTCGATCCATAGCTACCCAGCACATCAGCCTGCTATGTAAAAATTCCTTTTCTCCATTTCTAAACTCCCATATACCATGGTCAGGCATTTTCCAGTATTCAATCACACAATCTATGTGTTTCTGAATGGTGAGCCAAAGTTCATAATTGATCTTCGTATGGTTTTTATTATAAATATAGATCGTATCGATGAGTTCACCGTAAATATCCATTTGAAACTGGTCGCGAGCGGCATTGCCAATCCTTACAGCGCCACGCTGCATGTATCCCTCAAAATGTTCCAATTCGGTTTCCACTGCTGCTTTGTCGCCGTTTATGGCATACATAAGATGGAGCACGGGATCTGCGGACCGCTGCTGAATCCATTTCAGAAAGCCTGCGGCCTCTTCGGTAAATCCAAGGCGTAGGAAGGCGTACATCGTAAATGCGGCATCTCTGATCCAGGTAAAGCGATAATCCCAGTTCCGGTCGCCTTCCATACTTTCCGGGATACTGAAAGTTGGCGCGGCCACCATGGAGCCATATTCCTTTGACGTGAGTAGTTTAAGTGTTATTGCGGAACGCAGAACCAGATCCGTGTACCGGCCAGAGTATGTGGATTTACTAATCCACCTTTTCCAGTAGCGTACAGTCTCCTGATAGGAGGTGTTTTTATAGAACTCCAAATCGTGAAGAAGATCAGTTTCATCGCGTTTCACGGACTCGAGCACAAGCATTGCCTCTTCACCATGATTAAGCGTAACTTCTGCATAGCCATCCTTTTCGTTATACTGCAAGGGAAAATCAGCGAGCAGCCGCACCATTGCGTTGCCATCATTAACAGCAGAAAAGTTCAGTTCATTTGCATTTTTCTGTTCAGTTTTATGATCCGCTCTGGCGTAATCGAACCGAGGGGCGCATTTGATCTTGTAGGTCACCTTACCGCGGATAGTCTTAATCTTACGTACGATGGCACAATAACTTGCGTCATTGGGTCCGGTGATTGGCATGTAGTCGGTCAGCTCTGAAATACCATCATCCGAAAAGAAGCGCGTTAAAAGTATCGCGGTACCGGGAATGTACAACTGCTTGGTTCTGCTGAAGCTTAACTGCGGGGTGACGGAGAAAGTACCACCTTTTTCCTGGTCCAGTAATCTGGAGAATATCGTTGGTGAATCGAAGTCCGGAAAACACATGAAATCAATTGCGCCCTCCAGAGAGACAATTGCAACGGTCTTCATATTACCGATAATTCCGTAATCTTCAATGGGAAGGTAACCTCTTGTTTTATCCATACTTGAAAGGCTAACATCGTGTAAAAGGGAATTGTTTGGATGGAGTGGCGCATGTAGGTTCGCGTGTGCTGCACTTCTTGTTTTCATTTAAAATATGTGTATTTTCACCCAATAGAAATCTAACAACCAAATACTTCATGCGTCGTCGGCCTCTCGTGCTAATACTATTCATCTTATCCGCAGTGCTTATTGTGATTGTACAATGCACGCAGATTCAAAGCAAGGACGTAAGGGGTGAGGCCTATGCCGGAAGCGCAACATGCGTAAAATGTCACCAGGACATTAGCAGCAACTATGCCCACAACGCGCATTTTAAAACATCAAAAGATTTAATGGCAGATAGTGGTACTACTGCGCATGGCAGATACCTCGACAGCCTGAATTTGCCTGGTGATGAATTTGTCTTTAATCCGGGTACACGGGTGGGCATCGAAAAAAGAAATGGTTCGCTATACCAGGTGGCTTATGTAAATGGAAAGGAAGTAAAAGCGGAACGTACGGATATCATCTTCGGATCTGGGCATCGGGCCTATACTTTCGGGTTTTGGTATGGCAATCAGATGATGCAAATGCCATTAAATTACCTCACCAAAGAACACCAGTGGGTAAATAGTCCAGGTTTTCCCGACGATCAGATATACTTCGGCAGGCCGGTCATATCCAGATGCCTGGAATGCCATAGCTCATACATCGAGAAACAACCCCAGCCTGCAGATCAGTTGAATGTAGAGGAGCAATTTGTAAAAGGATCAATGATTTCAGGTATCGATTGTGAGCGATGCCACGGGCCGGCTGCAGACCATGTAAGCTTCCACCTGGATAATCCTGAAGAAAAAAGACCCTCGCACATGATCAAATACAAAGACCTGCCACTAAGCAGGCGCGTTGATATGTGCGGGTTATGTCATTCCGGTACGCAGGTGCAGGCAAATGGGTCGAAGTTCGGATTTGAACCAGGGGATACCCTATTATCGATCCCACAGTACAACACCTATAATGGTGGTAAACTTGATGTGCATGGCAACCAGATGCAACTGCTGAAAGAAAGTCCGTGTTTTATTATCGGGAAGGCGGACTGCATTTCTTGTCACGACATACATGAGAAGCAGCCTGCAAGCCTGGCCATATACGCCAATAAATGTATGAGTTGCCACCAGGCGGATAGCCACCCTAAGCTGCCGGGGAAAGAAGGCGCGTTGTTGAAGCAAAACTGTATTGATTGCCACATGCCGCAGCAGAATTCCACGGCCATAGGATTTCAGAAGAGTAACAGCAAAGAAAAAATACCTTATCAGGTAAGAACACACCGGATCGCGGTGTACAAAGACCTTGTACGATAAGTTGTAGGTTTACTTTCCGGCATCAAGATCCTGCACCTGAGCCTTGTATGCTTTTGGGAGCATGGTATTACGTAGTATCTGATCGAGTTTTACTATTCTGGTGAGCTTGTACAAGCCCAAAATGGGGAGCAGATAGGGGGTGCTTCCAAGCTCAAGCAGCTTGCGAACCGCTGCCGGCACGAGCATGACCTGTACTTGTTTTAAGACCATGTAGCGGAAAGGGCCAAGGTGTTTCCTGTACTGGCGATAAAGATCTACTGTAAATGTGCTTTTCAGGAGGTCCTGCTCTAAATGCGCCTGTCGCATGACTTGCCATTCTTTAAAATTTAAGGGCAGATCTTTAATGCCCATCCGTAAGCCCATTCGGTTAAAAACCTCAAATACATCTTCTTTTTCTTTGCGTGTTAGTTTTCGCTCCAGTAGCTCGAATGACCTGATGGAATAGTCGATCAGCATGAACAGCACATCCCGGTAAGACCAGTCTGGGATTTCTGCACCACGATTGGTTTCCACGGCTTTATGGATATGCGCAATCTTATCTATGACTTGTAAAGCAGCTTCGTTTTCGGAGAAGACAATACCTCTGGCATAAGAGACGGTGGAAAACAATCGCCCTAAAGGGTCAGCAGGGAGCCGGCCAGTATAGTATAGCCAATCTACCGCTTTGTTAAGTGCAAACTCCGCGGAGGAACCCGCGAAGATGAAGAGAATGGTATCGCCCTTTCCCCAGATTTGTCTTACAATGGAACCTTCGTCTACAAAATATTTCATGTTGTGCACTGTTCTTAAACCGATGATAAAGGAAGGCTTATTGTTGGCCTTCCAGGTTGTTAAAATATGTGAAATGACCTGCTCGGCCTTCTATTTCCAATATCTTTAAGATATGATAAAGGTTTTAACGCTTGTTATGGTGCTACTGTTTCTCTGGATCGGTGTTGATGCGCAAATGTTACCCGGTATTATCAAAGATAGATCTTCAAACATCAAACTGGAAGATGTCTCGGTATCGAACCAGAACACGGGTGCAAGTACCCAAACAAACAAGGAAGGGGCATTTAAAATTGCCGCATCGCTTAATCAGATCTTGATCTTTTACAAACCCGGTTATAAACCAGATACACTTTTGATTACAGATATGAAGCCCATGATTCGATATTTTATAATTGAAAACAAGCTCCTGAATACAGTCGAAATCAAGGGAGAGGCCTTTAACCCCGAGGTTCAATATGCTGACGTTTACAGAAAAGCCAAAGTGATCAGTGCTGACCAGAATAAGCCATTCACATTCTACCCTTCCAAATTCTTCAGCAAAGATCGCTTTGCAAGACGTTTTAAGAAGCGTCTTGAACAGGAGAAGCTGGAACGTAAGATTGATATCCGCTTCAATGATCGTGTTGTAAAGACGATGACACCTTTGACAGGCAAAGAACTTGACTGTTTTATGGTTCGATATCGCCCTACTTTGAAAGCCCTAAATAAACTTGACCAGGATGACCTCATGATTTACATCATGAACAGCTACAAGGCCTTTAAACTGCTACCGGCTTCAGAGCGGGTGCTTCCTTCGTTACAAGGTTCACAGCCTCTACCAGCTAATTTAGGCTTGTGATGCTTTTCGGGTCTCCTATGTTGGTGGCTTTTACTCCTTTGATTCCTTTTAGATTAACTATTTAGGTGGCTTTTACTTTTACGTATATTGAACGGCTACAACTTATTAAAGATTTAAATACCCCTATGACAGCAATAAATTATGTAACGCGCCATTTTTTGCTCCTGCTAGCCCTATCTGCTATTACGAGCTTTTCACAGGCGCAAATTCGCCTGCCGAAAGTTTTCGGTGACAACATGGTGCTACAGCGGCAACAACCCATTCCATTTTGGGGAAATGCTACTGCAGGGCAGCAGGTGACGGTAGAACTTGCAGGGAAGCGCTACACGACTCGGGCTGATGTGCATGGTAAGTGGAAGTTGAAGACGGATGCATTCAGTCATGGTGGACCATACCAGATTTCCGTTTACGAGGGTGGCAAAAAGCAGGAATCAATTCAGCTTAAGAACGTCATGATCGGAGATGTCTGGATTGCCTCCGGGCAGTCCAACATGGAGTGGCAGGTTTCCCAAAGCAAGGATGCGCAGAAAGAGATTCGGAACGCGCGTTACCCTAATATCAGGTTCTTCATTGTCCCGCATGCAAAACAGGTTCATCTACAGGATACCTTACCTGGTGGTTCATGGGTGTCAATGGATACTGCTGGCGTGAAAACAGCGTCTGCTGTAGCTTATTTTTTTGCACGTGACCTTCAGCGAGATCTAAACATTCCGATTGGCATAGTACAATCAACCTGGGGTGGCACACCCGTAGAAGCATGGACGAGCCGGACGAAACTCCTTAGCTCCGACATCACCAAAGATCGTGTACGTGTTAATGATACCATTACACCTGCACATTTTATAAAGGACAGCCTTGATCTTGTAAAGTTTTGGGACATCGTTTACAATCCCACAGAAAGCGTAGTTAATCAAGTCACGAAAGAGAAATACGATGATGCGAACTGGCCATCAGCGGTTATGCCCAAGACTTTGAAGGATATGAATATGGCCGGTTTCGAAGGCATTGTTTGGCTTAGAAAAGAGATCACGCTGGACGAGTCCATGTTAAAAAGCAAGGAACTGGAACTCGAACTGGGGAAGCCGGAGATGAACTATACCCTTTATGTAAATGGGGCCTTAATCGCCAAAACGGTTTGGAACGCCAACCTGAGTCACAAATATAAAATTCCTGCTGCTTTACTTAAGTCCGGGAAGAACACCATTGCACTACGTATGGCTTTCTTGTGGGGTGGTGGGGGCTTCAATCCATCGACGGAAGGTATGTACATTGGTGACGGACAACAGCGGATAACCCTCACTGGCGCATGGAAGTACCAGCAGAATTTAGAGGCGGCTATTCCCATGATCAGGAACTACCATCGTTATCCTGCGTATCTGTACAATGCGATGATCAATCCTCTTATACCTTATGGGGTAAAAGGTTTCATTTGGTATCAGGGAGAAGACAATGCAAGTGCGCCACTTGAATATCGAAGTTTATTTCCAATGCTCATCCAGGATTGGCGTAGCAGATGGCAGCAAGGAAATACCGCTTTTCTATATGTACAACTTGCCAATTATATGCAACGTAAGCAAATGCCATCTGAAAGCGATTGGGCGACCTTACGAGAAGCACAGACGATGACGCTGGCAGAACCGAATTCCGGTATGGCGGTGATTACGGATGTTGGAGAAGCGGATGACATTCACCCTAAAAACAAACAGGAGGTCGGCCGAAGGCTGGCACTACTGGCCAGGAAACAGGTTTATAAAGATCAAATCCAGGCGCATAGCCCGATGTACCACCATCACCAGATACAAGGTTCTGTGGTGACGATTACCTTTAAGGAAACTGGTACCGGATTGAAGACGCTGGATGGGGCTCCGGTAAAGGGGTTTGCACTTGCTGGCGCTGATGGCGTATTTCATTGGGCAACTGCAAAGATTGTGGGTGATAAAGTGATGGTTACATCTGAAAAGGTAGATGCTCCTAAGTTTGTTCGCTATGCATGGGCAGACAATCCGGAGGCAAATCTGGTGAACAGCGCCGGATTGCCGGCTGTATCTTTTAGAACGGATAACGCGAACTGATAAAAGCATTCACGAGGCCCTGAACATAAGATCAGGGCCTCGTGTACTATTGGTAACTTAGTTCCAACCACCGCCTAGGTATTTATACATATTGACGATCGCATTCAACTGGGCTTTTTTAGTTTCAATTAATTCCAACCTGGACTCTAACACGTCTCGTTGCGTCATCAAGACTTCTAAATAGTCGGCTCTTGCAGACCTGAATAGATCATTAGCAAGGTCGATAGACTTGGTGAGTGCTTCCACCTGTGTCGATTTAAGTTCACATCGCTTGCCCAAATTCTCGATCCCGGAAAGCTGATTGCTCACTTCCATGTAGGCATTTAAGACCGTACGCTCATAATTGAACATGGCCTGCAACTGACGGGCGTTCGCCGTTTTGAATTCCACTTTTATAGCGCTTCGGTTGATTAAAGGCGCCGCAAGATCGCCTGCCAGCCCATACAGGAGTGATTCTGGAAGTTTGAAGAGGTAAGATGGCTTGAAGGCCTGCAAGCCAAGGTTTGCCGAAACTGCGAGCGATGGATAGAATTCAGCTCGTGCTACTGCAACATCCAGTTTAGCGGCCTGGAGCTCAAGCTCAGACTGCCTGATGTCAGGCCGATTTACAAGTAGTTGCGCTGGAATACCGGATGCTACTACGCCGGACAGCGCATTTTGTAGACTAGCCTTGTTTCTGCGAATCGGTGTAGGATAGCGAGCTAAAAGGAAATTGATTCTGTTTTCAGTTTCGGTAATTTGCTGTAATAGATCATATTTGATATCCTGTGATTTAAGAACTTCTGCCCTGAATTTCTGGACAGCGAGTTCTGTCACCCTACTTGCTTGTTTTTGCACCTTTACAATTTCAAGTGCATCTTTTTGTATGGCAATATTCTGCTGCACAACATCTAGCTCATTGTCTAGGGCCACAAGCTCGAAGTAGGCATTAGCGACCTCGGCAACCAGATTACTAAGTACAAAGTTCTTTCCTTCTACACTCGAGAGGTACCGTGTTAAAGCTGCCTTCTTTGAATTACGCAACTTTTTCCAGAGATCAACTTCCCAGTTTGCTGAAATCGTAGCCGCGAAGTCAGCCAGGGGATCAGGCATTTCTTTCCCTGGCGTAATCTCCGTTGTTGCGTCACCTGCACCCTGGCTGGTGTATCTGCCCACTTTTTCCAGACCGGCGCCGAGCCTTGCCGCCACGGTGGGTAAACGGGCGGCTTGTCTCAGGCGCACATCATTTCTGGAAATGTCAATGTCCTGCAGGGTGATCTGCAGTTCCTGATTTCTGAGGAGTGCGGTATCGATTAAATTCGAGAGATCCTGATCGCCAAAAAATGTTCTCCAGTTTACCTGCGCCAGATTCGCCGTATCCGGATTATTGTGATAGGTACCAGGCACAACATTAGTGATCTTAGGTTCAAGGACCTGTGGTACCTTGCAACTTGCCAGCATAAAGCAGGCAAGCGATAGTGCTAATATTTTGCGATTAATATACTTCAACATGATGTTCAATTTCCTCAGTTAATGGATTCTCTTCTTCCTCCTCGATGAGGATGTGTTTTGCTGCTATAGTGCCAAAGATGTAGTACAATCCGGGAACGACAATTACGCCGAATATCGTCCCGAACAACATGCCGCCTGCAGCAGCGGTACCAATAGTCCGGTTACCAATTGCACCCGGCCCCGAAGCCAGTACAAGCGGAATTAAACCTGCTATAAATGCGAAGGAAGTCATCAGGATCGGACGGAACCTGACTGTAGCACCTTCCATGGCTGCCTTAAGTACGGAGTTGCCAGCACTGTGTTTTTGTACCGCAAACTCCACGATGAGCACTGCATTTTTTCCGAGCAGGCCAATAAGCATCACCATCGCCACCTGTGCGTAAATATTGTTTTCCAGACCAAGCAGCTTCAACAGGAGGAATGCACCAAAAATTCCGGCAGGTAAGGACAGTATTACGGCTAAGGGGAGGACGAAACTTTCAAACTGCGCAGCCAAAATCAGGTACACAAAACCAAGGCAGATCATGAAGATGTAAATAGCCTCGTTGCCCCGTGATACTTCATCCTTAGATATACCTGCCCAGTCAATACCAAAGCCGCGGGGCAGCGACTTTTGAGCAACTTCTTTAATGACGTCAATTGCAGCACCACTGCTGTAACCCGGCGCCGCGGTACCACTGATTTCTGCGGCATTATACATGTTGTGACGGGTAATTTCAGAAAGACCATAAACCTTTTCCATTTTCATGAAAGCAGAAAAAGGAACCATTTCGTCGTGATCATTCTTCACGTAAAGCTTCAGTATGTCCTCCGGAAGAGCGCGGTATTCTGGAGAAGCTTGCACCATTACTTTGTATTGCCGATCGTACTTGATAAAGTTGGTTTCGTAATTGCTGCCGACTAGTGTAGAAAGGGTGCTCATGGCATTCTCTATGGTCACGCCTTTTTGTTGGGCCAGTTCATTGTCTATTTTGAGCATGTATTGCGGAAAACTGGCGGAGTAGAAGGTGAACACAGCAGATAATTCAGGTCGTTTGTTGAGCTCGGCAACAAATTCTCGCGTTACGGTCTCCATCTTCTTATAATCCCCGCTACCGGCTTTATCCAGCACGCGAAGCTCAAATCCACCGGCAGCACCATAGCCTGGTACTGCGGGCGGCTGGAAAAATTCGATTGTAGCGCCATTGATCTCCTCAGAACGTTTCTCCAGTGTTTCTATCACATCATGCACGCTATTCTTTCGATCTTCCCAGCTCTTCAAATTGATCAAGCAGGTACCAGAATTGGCACCAGTACCTTCGGTTAGCACTTCATAACCGGCTAGGGAGGACACCGAAGCGACTCCTTCGATTCCCTCTGCAATGTGTTGCAGTTCCTCCGCCACCTGATTTGTTCTTTCAAGAGATGATCCAGGAGGGGTCTGAATGATGGCATAGAACATACCCTGGTCTTCATTCGGAATAAATCCGGAGGGTAGGCTGTTGTTCAGGAAGAAAATACCTACGCAGAATCCAATAAGCATAATGAAGGTAACCGCCCTGCGAGTGATGATGCTGGAGAGCACAGATTCGTACTTGCCGCTTAGACGGTTGAACCCCTTGTTGAAAGCACCTAAGCAGCGATCAACGGCCGACTTTTTCGTGGCTTTACCGTGCGTATTTTTTAGCATCATCGCACATAACGCAGGAGTAAGTGTAAGTGCAACAAGTCCGGAGATGATGATCGCCGTTGCCATGGTTATCGAAAATTGCCGGTAGAATATACCAACTGGCCCGGACATAAAAGCTACGGGCACGAACACAGCAGCCATCAAAAAGGTGATGGCGATGATGGCACCACTGATTTCATGCATGGCGAGTTTTGTTGCTTTTCGTGAGGAGAGGTGCTTTGTCTCCATGTTGGCATGAACGGCCTCAATGACAACGATCGCATCATCGACGACTACACCGATGGCGAGTACAAGCGCAAACAAGGTGATGAGGTTTAAGGTAATGCCGAAGAATTGCATGAACACGAATGTTCCAATTAAAGACACGGGCACGGCTATGGCCGGGATAAGCGTGGAGCGCCAGTCACCCAGGAACACGAACACGACTAAGCCGACCAGAATAAACGCTTCTACAAGCGTATGAATGACTTTATCAATGGATGCATCCAGGAATTTAGAAACATCATAACTAATTTCATAGTCAAGATCTTTCGGGAAAGAAGTTGCTTTAAGCTCTTCCATTTTGGATTTAATATCCTTGATAACCTGGTTAGCGTTGCTTCCATAGCTTTGCTTGACGGTTATGGCTGCAGAAGATTTTCCATTCAGGTTAGAGTAGATGTCGTACATCGCACTGCCGAACTCAATCGTGGCTACATCCTTTAACCTGAGGATTTCTCCGTCAGAGTTGGATCGCAAAATGATGTTCTCATAGCCATCCTTTGTGGTGTAGCGCCCAGGATACTTGAGCACATATTCAAATGCTTGCGACCGCTTCCCTGAGCTTTCACCCGTTTTGCCAGGAGATGCCTCCAGACTTTGTTCTTCGAGTGCTTTCATGACTTCGTCTGCAGAAATTTTGTAGGCAAGCATACGATCGGGTTTCAGCCAGATGCGCATGGCATATTCCCGGTTACCCAGAATATCAGCGACGCCCACGCCATCAACACGGCGGAGTTCAGAGAGCACATTTATGTCCGCAAAGTTGTAAAGGAACTTTTGATCGAGGTGTGGGTTTTTGCTGTACAGATTGATATACATCAGCATGTTGGACTCTTCGCGTGTAACTTTCACGCCTTCACGTACAACCAGCGGCGGGAGCTTGTTCACGACTGAAGCAACACGGTTTTGAACGATTACAGAAGCTTGATTGGGATCTGTTCCCAGGTTGAAAATCACCTGGATCGTACATTCGCCGTCATTGCCGGCATCGGATGCCATGTATTTCATACCTGGGACGCCATTTAGCGCCCGCTCTAGAGGAATGATTACCGATTTAATTAGCAATTCGTTATTGGCGCCAGGATATTCGGCAGTAATATTGACTTTTGGGGGTGAAATGGAAGGGAATTGCGTCACTGGTAAATGCGCGATTGCCAAAACACCCAGGAAAACGATGATCAATGATATGACAATCGAAAGGACTGGCCTTTGTATAAACTTGTTAAACATAAAGGGTCTGGTGGTTAAATGTGCCTACTCTGCTTTGAGTCTTAAGTGTGCTAAAACTTCGGCAGCGGGTTCGAACTTAGGTTTAACGTGCTCATCGTCTTTGACCTTCTGAACACCTTCAAGGAGAATCCGGTCGGTGGCCTTCAGACCACCACTAACGACATACAAGTCGGGCATTTCTCCGGAAACTGTAATCGCCTGTGATTTCAACACGTTATGCTTATCGACGAGAAACACAAAGATTTTGTCCTGAATCTCGTAAGTTGCTTTCTGGGGGATTACAACTGCCTGCTGAAGGGGTACGATCATTCTAATCTTACCCGTTTGTCCATTTCGGAGTACGCGTTCTGGATTTGAAAACCGCGCTCTGAATGCAATATTTCCCGTTTCCCGGTTAAACTCACTTTCTATCGTCTCCACATTTCCGGATTGCGGAAGTTCCTGGTTGTTTGCGAGCAGCAAACGAACCTGACGATTGGCTCTCCCTTTAACATTTAGGGTATAGTCCAGATATTCCGGCTCAGAGACGTTGAAGTAAGCGAACATCTGCGCGTTATCCGACAAACTTGTCAATAATTCGCCCTCGTCAATCAGGCTTCCAACCTTCTTAGGAATCCGGTCTATGGTTCCGTCAAAAGGTGCACGGATTTCGGTAAAGGAGAGGTGTAGTTTAGCCAGCGCTTTTTCCGCTTTTGCTTTCTCCAGATTTGCTTGCGCCATTGCCATCTCATTCTGAGAGACGATGTTCTTATCTGAGAGCAACTTGGTATTCTTGAGTTCGATTTCCGAGGCCCGGACTTCAGCCTCTGCTTTCAGGAGTTCTGCCTCATAGAACTTTGGCATAATCTTAAACAGAAGTTGGCCAGATTTAACAAACTGACCTTCATCGACATAAATGCTTTGCAGGAATCCTTTTTCCTGTGCTCGCAGCTCAATGTTTCTTGCAGATTGAATTTGCGTCACAGACTCCTTCGTAAGTATCGTGTCCATAATCAGGGGAGTGGTAACAGCGTATGTACCTACTTCTATTTTTTCTTGTTTTTTTGTTGTACATCCAGCATTGTACAACAGGGCCAGCAGCCCATATAGCATGATTGCTTTTTTCATGAAGTTTTAAAATTGTGCGTAATGGAAAATCGTACGGTATGTGTAATACATCCGCGATAGTCGTGGTGGCGCTACAATCTCAAATCCTTATGGAACGATATTTCAGGTATTTACAGGTACCTGCATAATTTGGGGAAAGGCAAAGTGGAAGCGAGCGTTGCGGGCTTCCAAACCGCAGGGCAAAAAAGATGCAGAAGGTAGACAGCAGGATGAAATCCAATGCTCCGAATAGGGAAGAGTCGGGATTATCATTACTATCATCTATGAAAACAATGTCGTGTGCAGCCGAGCGCAGATCGGAATTACTGGTGCGAACGCTGGCGTGTTTGTGCAAGTGTTCACCCTGCTGCGCTACCGCGATAAAAGGAATCTTATACAGCGTGCTTTTCTTGAAAGCACCATGTCCCCCATTGAAAAGTAGAAAAAGAGATAAGACTAGTGTGTATGCGGCATTCATTGATGCGCCAAAAGTAACTTTAAAGCCAATAGGGCCTTAGTCTTCCGTCCATTTTGACACTTCTATTATAATCGTTACAAAGTGCCGGGGCAGGGAAAACGGCCTCAATCGATCGATATGCCTATATTAGTTGGCAAAACACACTTATTAGACTAAATGACTACAGAAACAATTTCTACAACTAAACTTCAATCCAAGCATCATTTCTCAACGCTCGACGGACTCCGGGGTGTTGCAGCCATCGCAATCGTGGTTTTCCATTTCATGGAAATTGCATATTCAGATTTCACGAAAAACTTTATCGCCCACGGCTTTTTGGCAGTAGATTTCTTTTTCTGTTTGTCTGGGTTTGTTATGGCATATGCCTATGATGACCGGCTTCAAGGCATGGGGCTTATGGCCTTTTTTAAAGCCAGAATCATCAGGCTGCATCCACTTGTCGTGTTGGGTGGGGTACTTGGCTTACTGGCTTACTTGTTTGATCCTTTTGGTGTAGAACCAGGCATAAAACACGCGGGCAAGATCCTGACGTTATTCTTTACTGCTATATTCCTGATCCCTTATCCGGTAATGGAGGAGCGATTCTTTAATCTCTTCGGCTTAAATGCACCATCCTGGTCCTTATTCTGGGAATATGTGGCGAACATCGTTTATGCTTTAGTTCTCATTAGACTTAGGCGGAATGTTATCCTGGTTTTATGCTTGTTTGCTGCAGCCTGGTTGATGTATGTTGCACAGCATTCCGGATCATTGCTAGGGGGTTGGAACGGCGACAACTTTTGGGAAGGTGCCGCAAGAATCTCGTATTCTTTTCTAGCAGGGATGCTCATTTTTCGCTTCAACCTGATTATACGTTCTGGTCTCGGCTTCGCCGGAATGACAGCGTTACTGCTTCTGGCTTTCCTGGTACCTTTCGCCTGGGGTTGGAAGGCAGAATTGGTGATCGTGCTGCTGTATTTTCCACTGCTGATTGCCTTGGGTGCTGGAACAACAACTTCAGCTGCACTTAAAAAGCTTTGCAGCTTTTCAGCTGATATTTCCTATCCATTGTACATGACACACTATCCGGTGATGTGGATGTTCCTGTACTACTTTACCACTTATAAGCCAGACGTTACTACCGTAACTGCGATAATCATCGGTGGGGTGGTGGTGTTGGTATTGTTCGCCTATCTGGTCATGCGGTTCTACGACCTTCCGGTGAGAAGGTACCTGAGCAAGCGGTTCCGGAACTAAGGCCTTTAATTTGCCTCGGTGATGTTGTTGATGGCTTGGGTCAGTTCCTCAGGAAGCTGTTTCGTTGCTGCAATCACACTTTCTTCCTCGCGCTCTGTTGCGGGCGTGTACAGGAAGTAGAAGGCATATTCGCCTTTCTGGGCAGCGTCAGTTAAAGCACCTGCAGGGGCCGCCAGGCTTGTAATGCTACTTTCCAGGATGTGCGCATCCTTATGCATGGCCAACCAATCGTTGATTTGGGCTTGTAAAGTGGTTATGTCTGCTGCGGAAAATAGCTTGATCTTTTTCATCGGTTCTGGGTTTATTACATTGAACATTTCGCAATTTTCAATCCAAACTATGGCCTAAGCTGCGAAACAGCATAATACCGCCAACAAAGGACGCCGAAATGCGTTCATTTAAAAGACAGTATATTTGAGAAAAATTCACGTGCTATGAAGAAAATCTTGCTTTTCCTTTTGACCATACTTTTATTCAGCTGCAGCAATGAGCAGGAGCAGAAACTTAAAGAACGCAACCTTGCCTTAGATAAACTTCGCGACTCGCTTGTGATTAAAGAACGCGAATTGAACCTGAAAGCGCAGGAGCTGGATAAGCGCGAGCAGATGCTGGATACTACAAACACGAACATGCCGGAAGGCATTGTGAACCCTAACCTAACTGGGAAGTGGCAGGTAAAGATGACCTGTGTGGAAACAAACTGTTCCGGATCAGCTATCGGTGACGTGCGCAATGAGCAATGGAACATTGCTTACCGGAATGATCTCTTTATTGTAGAAGGACTGGCTGATGGCGCGGTAAATACGCTATATACCGGCTTGTATAATGGTCAGGAAATGCAGTTAAATTCAGGCGCTTCTTCCGCGGGCACAACAATTTCCATCGTGCTCACACCAGCAGAGAATGGCAACATGGTTGGCAGGCGTGAGGTAACACAAGCGGGGGGATGTAAAATCTTCTATAGACTGAACTTGAACAAACTTTAGGATTAGACCATATGATATTATTAAGTATAGACTTCTCCTTACCCCTGAGCAATCCGGTGATGATCTTTACCATCGTGCTGTTTATAATTTTATTCGCGCCGATTGTTTTCAGTAAGATAAAAGTACCGCATATCATCGGCCTTATTCTGGCCGGCGTTATGATCGGTCCACATGGACTTAACCTGTTGCGCAGGGATAGCAGTATTGTACTTTTTGGTACGGTGGGGCTATTATACATCATGTTTCTGGCGGGCCTGGAGATTGACCTCTCGGAATTCCGAAAGAACAGGAATAAGATTATCTTTTTCGGACTTACAACTTTTGTGCTGCCACTCATCGTGGGTATTCTGGCGTGCTACTACGTACTGGGCTATGGTTTTTTATCCTCGCTGCTGCTGGCGTCCATGTTTTCAACGCACACGCTGGTTTCATACCCAATTGCGAGTCAATATGGCTTATCCAGCAAACAAGCGGTAACCCTGACGGTAGGTGGTACCATGATTACCGATATTCTGGCCTTGTTGATTTTGGCCGGTGTTGCTGGGATTACCAAAGATGAAGTATCGGGCGCCTTTTGGATACAACTCGGATTCTCTTCCATTGTATTTGTGTGCGTGGTATTCTTTCTGTTTCCAATCGTGATACGATGGTTCTTTAAGAAGTATGAGGATAGTGTCTCCCAGTATGTGTTTGTACTGGCAACGGTATTCCTGGCTTCGTTTTTAGCAGAGGCAGCCGGGCTTGAAGCCATTATCGGGGCATTCTTTGCCGGCCTGGTGCTGAACAGCTTTGTGCCGCACTCCTCACCATTAATGAACAGGATTAACTTCGTTGGTAATGCGCTGTTTATTCCGTTTTTCCTGCTGGGCGTAGGTATGCTGGTCGACGTCTCTATCATTGTACGTGGCTGGGGTGCCTTGAAAGTTGCAGGTACCATTACTGTGGTTGCCATTGTGACGAAATACGTTGCTGCAAAACTTACACAGAAAGCATTTAAGCTAAGTAAAACGGAGGGTAACCTTATTTTCGGACTGAGCACGTCGCATGCAGCTGCGACCTTAGCCATCATCTTGGTCGGTTATAACATCATCATCGGAGAGGCTCCAACAGGGGAGCCCATACGCTTGCTTAACGAAGATGTTTTGAATGGAACGATTCTCCTGATTCTGGTAAGCTGTGCAGTGAGTTCATTTGTGGTAGAAAGTGCTTCCAGTAAACTGGCCTTGGAAGCTGCAGATACCCCACAGCAAGCCGCGAGAGCGGAAGACCGCAAGATCCTGCTTTCACTGGCTTACCCGGAAAGTATTGCCAGCATGGTCGACCTGGGACTGATGTTTAAACCTAAGAAAAGCAACAGTGATATCTTTGCGCTGCATGTGGTAAACGAAGAAGATCCCAACGGGGCGAATCATGAACTTGGGAAGAAGTTGCTGGACAAAGCGATAAATCATGCCTCAGCGACGGACAACTCCATCATTCCGCTGACGCGATTTGATGCAAGCGCAAGTAATGGGATTGTTTATACAATAAAGGAGTACAACATTACCGACGTCATTATTGGACTCCATCAGAACGCTGCACGGACAGACTTCTTGGGGCTTAAAGCAGAGAACATCTTGAAACGTGTCCGGGAAACGGTGCATATTTACAAGCCACATCAGCCGATTAATACCATTAAAAGGATGTTGGTTGTTGTGCCACCAAGGGCCGAGCTGGAGCCGGGATTTTTGCACTGGCTAAGTAATATCGTCACCCTTGCAGAACAGAGTGGCTTTGCAACAATCTTCTACGGCGCAGAAAATACATTGACACAGATTCAGGTGGCCAGTCAACGCTTATATCCGCAATTGACTATGTTATTTAAGGAGTTTACCGACTGGGATGACTTCCTGATTTTCTCAAGAGAGATTAAGAAGAATGACTTGTTTGTAATCATCTCTTCCAGAAAGGATAACATCTCGTACCTGAGACAGCTAAACAAATTACCGCACTACCTGATCACTTATTTCGAGCAGAACAGCTTCCTGATTATCTATCCGAAACAACTGGAGTCTGGTTCAAGCATTCCCGACATTCAGGCAGCAGAAGATAATGTAATCGGTAAAATCAGCGGGCGGTTTGGCGCATTGAAGCGGATAAAGCAGGTATTTGGAGATCGAACTGTTAGAAAATAGAAGCGGCAATGATCTCCGACCATTACCGCCTCATTTAATTAACGCTCTCGCATATAAATACGCCGAACTTTGGTGATTAGTATGTCGGCGAATAAATTTTTTATGGTTACCGTGCTTTTATTTTAAAGCTGGACCACATCGTTGTTCTTAGTACTGGTCTGGTATGAGAATAGATTCTATTTTCTATCTTGTTTCCTCAAAGTTATATTATGCGCATCGCAAGGGGTTTATGTCTATTCTATTGGAAACTGGTTGTAGCATCGTTACTTTTCTCCCTGTTTCTGGCAGGGTTGGGTTCCGGGAGTGTACCTTTTTTCATTGGAACAGGCTTCGCCTTCATTTTTCTGACACCTGTATTTCATTATCTAAGTTATGAAGTGAATAGTCCGGGAGAATACTATTTCTTTTACAACCTTGGCTTAAGCCGCCTGGTACTGTGGGTGAGTACGCTCATCATGAGCATCCTGGTCGGACTTTCAATTATGTTCCTATGAGTGGACTGCATGCTGACAGCATACGCAAACAATATGGCGACCGCCAGGTCCTAAATGATATTTTCCTTTCCTGCAAAACAGGGGAGATTGTTGGCCTACTGGGCAGAAATGGCTCAGGGAAATCCTCATTGTTAAAGATTATTTTCGGTACCCTTTCAGCAGATAACAAGTTCGTATCCGTTGATCAGCGATTGATGCCTTCCTTATTTTCAGGACGAGATCTGATCAAATACCTACCTCAGGATAGCTTCCTGCCGGCCCACATTAAGATCAAATACCTAATTAGCTGTTTTTGCGGTAAAGCTGCCAGGGGTTTAGTTATGGCTGATCCCTTAATACAACCACATCTCGAAAAGCAGGTAGCGCAGCTCTCGGGCGGTGAAAAGCGGTTAATAGAAATCTTGCTCCTGGTGCATTCCGAGGCGAAGTACCTCCTGCTGGATGAACCTTTTAATGGGCTATCGCCATTGCAGATCACGGCGGTGAAGACCATTATACAAAAACATGAAGCAGTAAAGGGATTTGTAATCACTGATCATGATTACCCGAATGTGCTGGACATCGCTTCGAGGATTGTGTTGATGGATCAGGGTAACACCAGGGTGATCAAAGATCCTCGCGAGTTGATCCAGTTCGGGTATTTGCCCAAATCGTCGTTGCACATATATGCAGGTGGCGAAACAAACTTGTAAATTACATCGAACTGCTGGCTAAAATCACTCGTAGATTGCACTGAACTTCGCGCGGCAGGGGACATCATGTTAATCTTTTATTATGGCTGAATTGAAAACCAAACAAACGGAAGCAAATGTTGAATCATTCATCAGGGACTTTGCTGATACGGAACAAAAAAGAGTGGACGGTTTCCAGCTGCTTGAACTGATGAAAGAAGTTACGGGCTTTGAACCAAAGATGTGGGGCCCAACGATGATTGGGTTTGGCAGCTACCATTATAAATCGGACAGAAGTAAGCAAGAGGGCGACTGGCCACTCGTCGGATTCTCGCCAAGAAAAGCCGCCATTTCGCTATACGCCTATGCAGATACTGAAGAACATGCGGCATGTTTGTCGCGCCTGGGCAAGTTCAAAATGGGAAAAGGATGTATCTACATCAAGAGACTTTCAGATGTAGATGTGGATGCTTTAAGGGGACTTATTGTGGCCACCGTAAAGTTCTTGAACACGAAATATCCCTCCGACGAGTAGAAAAACCCTGGTACTTCTGTCTCCTAGCTGTGAATGAGGTTTTAAGCAAATTCGCCACGCGCTGGTAAACAAGGATTTACAACAGCTGAAAGCGCGTTTTTAAAATATGTAAACTTTTTCAGTTTCTTAAAAATTAAAATCATTGTATATCAAGTGGTTATAAGTATTTCTTGTCAACTTTATTTTTGAATGACGTGAATAAATATTCATTTTGATTAGATTTGAAGCAATCACTTTAATCACCTTTTCATTATGGAACTAGAAAAGCAAGCTGAAAAACAAGTCACCTACACCGCAGATGAAGCTTACAAAGCTTCTCTCGAGTATTTCAAGGGGGATGATCTTGCCGCCCGCGTTTGGGTTAACAAATACGCACTGAAGGATTCCTACGGAAACATCTTTGAAAAGAATCCGGACGATATGCACCGACGTATCGCAAGTGAAATTGCTCGTATTGAACAGCGCTATGCAAATCCATTAACTCAAGATGAAGTTTTTGACCTTATAAAGAATTTCAAATATATTATTCCACAGGGTAGCCCGATGACCGGGATTGGTAACCCTTATCAAATCGCTTCGCTTTCAAATTGCTTTGTCATTGGCAATGAAGGTGATTCTGATTCCTATGGTGGAATCATGAAAATAGATCAGGAGCAGGTACAACTGATGAAACGCCGTGGGGGTGTGGGTCACGATTTATCGCATATCCGTCCGAAAGGCTCTCCGGTAAAAAACTCCGCATTGACATCAACCGGGATCGTACCATTTATGGAGCGCTTTTCCAATTCCACCAGGGAAGTTGCCCAGGATGGAAGAAGAGGTGCGCTGATGCTTTCCGTGGCCATTAAACATCCCGATTCCGAAGGCTTTATTGACGCGAAACTGGAACAAGGCAAGGTGACCGGAGCCAATGTTTCCGTGCGCATCGACGACGAGTTCATGAAAGCCGTACAATCCGGCGAAAGCTACAGACAGCAATATCCGGTGTTATCCAAAGATCCAGTTTACACGAAGGACATTGATCCGGTAGTGCTCTGGAAAAAGATCGTTCACAATGCATGGCGTTCGGCTGAGCCCGGCATCTTGTTCTGGGACACCATCATCCGTGAATCGGTGCCTGACTGCTACGCTGATCTTGGCTATAAAACGGTTTCTACAAATCCTTGCGGAGAAATCCCATTGTGTCCATATGACTCCTGTAGATTGCTTGCCATCAACCTTTTCTCTTATGTAGAGCAGCCTTTTACGAAGGAAGCTGCATTCAACTGGGACTTATTTAAGAAGCACATTCACGCGTCGCAACGCATTATGGATGACATCATCGATCTTGAACTTGAGAAGATAGATGCAATAATTCAAAAAATTGACGACGATCCAGAGGGTGAAGAACTAAAACGCACAGAGAAAAACCTGTGGATCAACATTCAGACTAAAGCAAATGAAGGCAGAAGAACCGGTATCGGCATCACTGCTGAAGGCGATATGCTTGCTGCCATGGGCCTTCGCTATGGAAGTGACGAAGGAACTGCATTCGCCATTGAAATCCATAAATTTATTGCCCTTGAAGCATACCGTGCTTCCGTAAATACGGCCAAAGAGCGAGGTGCTTTCAGCATCTTTGATGCAGAGCGCGAAAAGAACAATCCATTCATCTTACGCCTTAAAGAAGCTGATGCACAGCTATACTATGAAATGCTGGAGCATGGCCGTAGAAATATTGCACTGCTTACCATCGCGCCGACTGGAACAACCAGCTTGATGTCTCAGACCAGCTCTGGAATTGAGCCTGTATTCATGCCTGTTTATAAGCGCAGAAGAAAGGTGAACCCCAATGATAAAGACGTACGTGTAGACTTCGTTGATGAAGTTGGGGATTCCTGGGAAGAGTACGTGGTTTTCCACCATCGCTTCAAGCAGTGGATGGAGGTAAACGGTAAGGATCTTACAAAGAACTACTCCCAGAAAGAACTTGACGAGCTGGTTGCGCAATCGCCGTACTACAAGGCAACATCTAACGATGTAGATTACCTGAAAAAGGTGCGCATGCAGGGTGACATCCAGAAATGGATAGATCACTCCATCAGCGTGACCATCAATATGCCAGCTGATGTTACTGAAGAAGTTGTTGGCGAACTGTACATGGAAGCCTGGAAATCGGGCTGTAAAGGTGTAACCGTTTACCGCGATGGTTCCCGTTCAGGTGTGCTTATTGCAAACACTGAGAAGAAAGAATCACCAGCTGCAGACGCTACCGACAGCGTTTTCCCAACCACCAGACCAACTGTTCTGGATGCTGAAATTGTACGTTTCCAAAACAGCAAAGATAAATGGATTGCATTCATCGGTTTAATTGACGGAAAACCTTACGAGATCTTTACCGGCTTCGCCGATGATGAAGATGGCATTCTGATCCCGAGATGGGTAAATGATGGTTCAATCATCAAGAACCGCGATGCAGATGGTAATTCCCGTTACGATTTCCAATACAAGAACAAACGTGGTCATAAAACCACCATCGAAGGGCTTTCGTACAAGTTCAATCCGGAATACTGGAACTATGCAAAGCTGATATCAAGTACGCTTAGACATGGAATGGCTATTGAGAAAGTTGTTGATTTAATTAACAGCCTGCAACTGGATGAAGCCATCAATACCTGGAAAAACGGTGTTGCACGTGCATTGAAGCGTTATGTGCCGGATGGTACGGAGGCTAAAAAGCAACAGTGTCAGAACTGTAACTCCACCAATTTACATTATCAGGAAGGCTGCTTAACCTGCAAAGATTGCGGATCTTCAAAATGCGGTTAACATAACTTTACTAGATTTTAAAAGCCGGTATGATCGATTTCATACCGGCTTTTTGATTAACAAGAAAATTTAGCTTGTCTATTTTCTAAGGATCTTCTCCATTGATTCCCTTTAGCAATCTCACCGATAATAGCGATATAGCTTGTCTATTTTCTAAGGATTTTCTCCATTGCTTTTCCTTTCGCAAGCTCATCGACAAGCTTATCCAGGTAACGAACGTTTCGCATAAGCGGATCTTCAATCTCTTCTACACGGTATCCGCAGATGACACCCTTGATCTCTGAAACCTTCGGATTCATATTGGGCGCTTCTGCGAAAAATGCTTCAAAGTTGGTTTTATCTTCCAGAATGCGGTGCAGTGCCCTTTCATCATACCCGGTTAGCCAATAGATGATTTCATCAACCTCCGCTTTAGTGCGTCCTTTTCGCTCCGCCTTGGCAATGTAGTGTGGATATACACTAGCAAAAGTCATCTTATAAACACGTGAGTCGTCCATTTATCTTGTATTTAATGCTCCATTAAAACGCTCGTCTCTATGTTCAAATATAACTGATCTGGTTTGGAGCGCAAAGCAGGCTAGTTAAAAAAAGCCCTGAATTCCAATGGCGACACGTTTGTCTTGGACTTAAACAGCTTGCTGAACGACTGCGGATGTTCGAAGCCTAAGCCATATGCGATCTCACTGACCGTCAATTCTGTCGTTGAAAGCTGCGCTTTCGCCTTATCAATCAGCTTCTCGTGAATGTGCTGCTGCGTACTTTGTCCGGTGAGCACCTTCAACAAACTGCTTAAATATCCCGGAGAAACATTCAGTGCATCAGCAACATACTGTACGGTCGGCAAACCCTTATTCAGAAGATCATCCCCCTGGAAATAACCCCGCAGCAACTTATCCAGTCGGTCCAGCAGTTGGTTGTTCGTGATTTTGCGCGTAATGAACTGGCGTTGGTAGAACCGCTCTGCATAATTCAGAAGCGTTTCCAGATGTGATATGATGATGTTTTGACTGAAGCGGTCGATATTTGAATGGTATTCCTGTTTAATGTTATCGATGATGTTCTGAAGCACAACTTCCTCTTTGTCTGAAAGAAACAAGGCTTCGTGGACCGTATAATCGAAGAACTCGTAGCGCTGCATCATGTCTGCAAGCGGACTATGCCAGAGAAAATCCGGGTGAATGAGTAGGATCCATCCAGAGGCTTGAACATCCGTATCGGTCACCGGCGTAGCATGGAGCACTTGCCCCGGCGCGAGAAAATACATCATCCCCTCATCAAAATCATACTCCTGCTGCCCGTAGCGCATCTTATGTGTTAAACCCCGCTTCACAGAGATCGAGTAGTAATCAGAAACGGTAACCATAATGTTGGTGTCCCTTTTAGCTTTCACAAGCAATGCATAATCTACTACGCTAATGAGCGGATGCTCGGGCTTGGGCAGGTTAAATATGCTGTGAAATTCGCTGATGGTTTTAATCCGGTGCGGTGTCATACTTTAAAGTTAAGCAATGTTTAATAATTCTATGTGCGACGCGTATAGCATTAAATGGCTTGGCCACCGGAAACTTCAATCCGTTGTGCGTTCACCCAAAAGGCTTCATCGCTGCAAAGGAAGGCGACTACACCACCGATGTCATCTGGTAAACCCACCCGTCCAAGTGCGGTGAAGCTGGCAATCTGATCATTGAGTTCCTGGTTATCACGAACGCGGCCACCGCCGAAGTCCGTCGCAATGGCACCAGGGGCAACGACATTCGCCCGGATCTTGCGGCCACCCAATTCTTTCGCCATGTACCGGGTCAGTGTTTCCACGGCAGCTTTCAAGGAGCCGTAAACCGATGAGCCGGGCATGGAAATACGGGTAAGTCCGGAGGAGATGTTGACAATGCCGCCACCGTCATTCATATGAGGCAACATCTTCTGCGTTAAGAAGAATACGCCCTTGTAATGGATATTGAAGATCGCTTCCATTTGCTCCTCCGTGGTGTCGGTGATCGGGGAGTACAAAGCGGTACCCGCATTATTTACGAGATAATCAATGTTTGCATGACCATTTTCCTTTTCCAGGTGCGCTGTAAGTTCCCTTACAAAGCCATCAAATTGTGCCGTGTTGCTGGTGTCCAGCTGAAATGCTACAGCAGATTGACCAAGTTCTTTGATCTGTGCAACTACATCATCTGCAGCCGCTTTATTAGCGTTGTAGGTAATCACGACGTCTAAGCCTTTCTTAGCGACTGCCAATGCCATGTTTCTTCCCAGGCCGCGGCTTCCACCGGTAATTAAAGCAATTTTGTTTTTCTGTTCCATGATTTATCGATTGAGGTTTTATCTATAACAAAAGTGGGAAGTACATGGTGCGTCGATGTAGCCGAATCTGATGATGTTGTAGCCAAAATCTAAATGTTATAACAGCAAGAAAGCTGAGGCCACTTAATCAACACGCATTTACACTTTGATTATTAATTAAATACAATGATATTTAGTTGATGACCATACTTGCCGTACTCCTCTGCATCTTGCTGTTGATCGTGATGATCTCGGTATTCAAGATCAATGCTTTTCTGTCCTTTCTGATTGTGTCCATCATTGCCGGAATCAGCCTGGGTTTACCGCTCAGCAAAATTGCCGGCGCCATTGAAAAGGGGATGGGTGATGTGCTGGGTTCGCTGGTCATCATCATCACAACAGGCGCCATGCTGGGCAAGCTTGTTGCGGAAAGCGGCGCGGCGCAGAAGATTGCGGAAGTAATGATGACGACCTTCGGCAAGAAGCACATCCAATGGGCGATGGTCATCACCGGCTTTATCATCGGCATACCGCTGTACTACGGCATTGGTTTCGTGCTAATGGTGCCGCTGATCTTCTCCGTTGTCTACCGCTACAAACTCAACGCCATTTACATCGGCTTACCCATGCTCGCGGCGCTTTCTGTAACACACGGGTTCCTTCCGCCGCATCCATCACCCGCAGCATTGGTCGTGCAGTTTGAAGCCAATATGGGGCTGACGCTGTTTTATGGCATGATCGTCGCCATACCGGCGATTGTTGTTGGTGGACCCATATTCGCGAAGTCGCTGAAACATATAGAAGCAAAACCACTGGCATCGTTTAGAACCAAAGAACTTCCTGAAGAGGCACTGCCGGGCCGTTGGGTAAGCTTGTTTACCGCACTACTGCCGGTTTTACTACTCGCGTTTGCCTCATTTCTTCCGCTGACCCTGCCTCCGGGTTCAGCCCTGGGACCAGTTATCAGCTTCATTGGCAACCCATCTATCGTGATGCTCACCGTTCTGATGATCGCGACTTACTTGCTTGGTATCCGCCGTGGGCAGAAGATGAACGACATCATGGCGCTTTATACCGAGGCCGTGAAGGATGTTGCAATGATCCTGCTGATCATCACAGGCTCTGGCGCGCTGAAGGAAATACTCGTACAAACCGGTGTAAGCGTGGAAATTGCCAGCTATCTGAAGGGGATCTCCATAGAACCGCTGTTCCTGGGCTGGCTCATTGCCGCTTTGATCCGCTTTGCGGTGGGCTCCGCAACGGTGGCGGGCTTAACGACCGCAGGCATCATCTTCCCGTTGATGGCCGGCGCCCATACAGATCCCAACCTGATGGTACTTGCAGTTGGTGCCGGAAGCCTGATGTTCTCCCATGTGAACGACTCCGGATTCTGGCTCTTCAAGGAATACTTCAACCTCAGTCTGCGGGATACCTTCCGTTCCTGGGCACTTATGGAGACCATCGTAGGCGTCATGGGCCTCATCGGCGTTTTAATTCTCCACGCGCTTTTGTAAATTGCCAGCAGCTTAATGGCTTCTAAAGCTTAAATGGAGGCCTGTAAATAAACAACAGACAAGAATAATCAAGTAAAAACCCAACCTAAACAACCATAAATGGAAAATCTAACCGCAGACCAGCGCTTCGAGCAATTGGGATTAACACTTCCACCCGCGCCAGCACCACTTGGCGTTTATAAACCATGCCTTATTGATGGCAAACAGCTTTATCTCAGCGGCCACGGACCTGTAAATAACGATAAGAGCCTCATCATTGGCCGCATCGGGAGTGAGATGACACAAGAAGAAGGGAAGCTTGCCGCAAGACAAGTGGGACTAACAATGCTGGCGACCATCAAGGCGAACCTTGGCAGCCTGGACAAAGTGAAACGCGTGATCAAGGTATTGGGCATGGTTAATTGTACGCCGGATTTCGAGAAACATCCATTCATTATCAATGGTTGCAGTGAGCTCTTCGCGGAAATTTGGGGACCAGAAAACGGCATTGGTGTAAGAAGTGCCGTAGGCTTTGGTTCATTGCCTGACAACATCCCTGTTGAAATCGAAGCCTTGTTCGAACTTCATTAAACAATTGCTCAGCAGCCAAAAAACATGATAAAATCAAACTGGTATGAACTGGATGATCTGCCCGCTGTAGAATCACCTGGGCTGGTCTTTTATGAAGACCTCATCCGGGAGAACATCAAAAGGTTGATCGGCATGATCGATCATAAAGCAAGATTGCGCCCGCACGTCAAGACCCATAAATCTGCGGAAGTGACCAGGCTGATGCTCCAGGCGGGATTGAAAAAATTCAAATGCGCCACCATCGCAGAAGCCGAGATGCTTGGATCCTGTGAAGCGCCAGACGTATTACTGGCCTATCAACCTGTGGGGCCAAACATCCAACGCTTCATGGTCTTGCAGAAAAGGTTTCCCGCAACGCGATTTTCCTGTATAACAGATAACCTGGAAGCCGCGGAGAACATCGCATTAGCCGCAAAAGAGAACGATCTGCGTGTTTCCATATACATTGATGTTAATGTTGGCATGAACCGCACAGGTATCCTGCCGGAAGCGGTGCCGGAACTCTATAAGGCTTTAAGAACTGATGAACACTTAAACCTGCTGGGCCTGCATGCCTACGATGGGCACATCCATGAAGCAGATTTCAGCATAAGGCAAAGGGAAGTAAGGAAAATCATTCAGCTACTTCAATCACTTCAACAGCAGCTGGAAACTGAACAGCAGCATAAACCAACGATCGTTGCGGGTGGTACGCCAGGCTTCCCGATATATGCGAAGGAGAGTGATTTTGAATGTAGTCCTGGTACGTTTGCACTTTGGGATCATGGCTATCAGCAGGCCTTCCGAGAACAGGATTTCCTAACAGCTGCACTGGTTGTAACAAGGGTAGTTTCTTTGCCAGCGCCGAACCTGATCTGCACCGACCTTGGGCATAAGGCTGTGGCTGCAGAAAACATACTTTCAAACCGGATAACCTTCCTTAATGCACCGAAGCTTGTACCCGTTAGTCAGAGTGAAGAACACCTGGTGCTCGACGCTGGCGAAAACCACCGCTATAAAATAGGTGATGTGCTTTACGGCCTACCAATCCATATTTGCCCCACTGTAGCGCTTTATGATTATGCCTACAGTGTTGCAGCAGATCGAACGCCGCAACTCTGGCCGATCAGATCCAGAAAACGAAGAGATACCATTTAGTTAGAAAAAAAACACGGCTAATAGAAGAGATAGCATTTAGTACGTAAAAAGAAGACTGCTAATAGAACAAATAGGTTGGTTCTTTTCAAACAAGATAATTGAAGAGATAGCATTTAGTTCTAAAAAGAACAAGCTAATAATAGAAGGTCAAAATTAAACCGAGAACCAATGTTTACCATAGATGCCCATTTAGACTTAAGCATGAACGCGATGGAATGGAACCGCGACCTGCGACTTCCAATTGAAACCATAAACGAGCGGGAGCGTGGCCTCACCGACAAACCCGATCGCGGCAATGCGGTAGTCAGCTTCCCGGAACTCCGAAAAGGGGGCATCGGCCTCGTTGTAGCTACCCAAATCGCGCGCTATGTGGCGCCAGATAATCCGTTACCTGGCTGGCATTCACCCGAGCAGGCTTGGGCGCAAACCCAGGGTCAACTGGCCTGGTACAAAGCGATGGAAGCCACGGGAGATCTGGTGCAGGTGAAGGATCTGGAAGGACTGGAACAACATCTTGAATTATGGCAAAGTGATTTCCCAGCCGAAACAAAGCCGATTGGCTACATCCTCAGCCTGGAAGGCGCAGATTCGCTAGTCGATGTAGGTCATCTTGAAATTGCCCACCAGTACGGGTTAAGAGCAGTCGGACCGGCACACTACGGTCCGGGGCGGTATGCACAGGGCACTAATGCGACAGGCAAGTTGGGGCCAGATGCTTATGCGTTGCTGGCGGAAATGGAGCGGCTGAATATCATTCTCGATGCCACGCACCTGAGTGATGAAAGTTTCTGGGATGCCATGGATCATTTCAATGGCGCAGTCTGGGCTTCACACAACAACTGCAGGACACTCGTAAACCATAACCGTCAATTCTCCGACGAGCAGATCAAAGAACTGATTAGCCGTGGTGCTGTGATCGGCGCTGCGCTGGATGCCTGGATGATGGTGCCAGACTGGGTGCGGGGGACTTCCACGCCAAGGGGCACAAACTGCAATCTGGAAGTGATGATTGATCATATCGACCACATCTGTCAGTTGGCCGGTAATACAGATCACGTCGGCATTGGGTCCGATTTAGACGGTGGCTTCGGCACCGAACAGTGTCCGTACGATCTGGAAACTATTGCAGACCTGAACAAAGTACCAGCTTTATTTGCCAGCAGGGGCTACAAGCAAGCGGATGTCGAAAAACTGATGCACGGCAACTGGCTCCGTTTTCTCAGAAGAACCTGGAAGTAAGTGTTGCCATACATTTTGAAACATACGGAGCTATACGTTCAAAGGAACTGATATGGCAACCTGTAAGCCACCATGTTCGTGGTGGTCAAATTTACACCGGCCAGACAGCTCCTCTATACGGCTTTCTATGTTAAATAAACCCCTATGATCGGTCGACTCCATTTCAAGACCAACACCATCATCCCGATAGTTGATGTTTAAGCGGTCCTGATCTATTTCGAAACGCAAGACCACGCTTCTCGCAGCGCTGTGTTTCTTCATGTTTACAAGTAGCTCCTGCACGATTAATAGTAGTTCATTTCCAATCCGCTCATTGATTTTGAGGTCCATATCCTCCTGAAGACCGACCATTGAGATACTGAGGTGCTCATTTGAAAATGACGAGCCTAATTCATAAAGTTGAGCCGACAACTTCGCTGGTTCAGCAACGACAAGGTGGGATATCCCACGAGATTTCTCATAAAGATTCTCAATCTGATCAATTAATTTTTCCTTGTTAATTTCATCACCATATTCCAGTTCCGACATCATCCGATATAACCCATTGGCTACTACGTCATGGATTTCCTTAGATGTTTTTAGTTTACTTTCCCGAATGGCCCGATCGGCTTGTTCCGCAAGCTGCCGCTTTCTACGGCGATACCGAAGGGAGAAAATCGAAACTGTAGCAATCAAACCAAACGCAGCTGCCCACAGGCCGACAGTTCTCCGAAGAATATCTACCTGTTGTTGCGTATTCTCCCTTTCCAGTTTTAAGTTTTCCGACTTGTGCTTTTCCGTCTCATATCTGATCAACGCGAACTGGTTTTTAGCAGCATTGCGCACCGTTGATAAACTATCCTGCAGTTGCAAGTACCTTTTCAGATAGAAGGGATTCGATGGCGCTAGCTCGGCTAAGTAACTAAGCGTCTCCAATTCATTATCAGGATTTCTAAGCTTCAAAGCAAGCTTATACATGAAATCTGAATAGTGCAAGGCCGAGTCCCGATTGGAACGCTTGTAAAAGCTCACCAAATGGGAATAGCTTGAATTCTCGCCCCATAGGTCGTGTACGTTCTTACGGATTTCTAATGCCTCCATGTACACCGGTATGGGATTATAGCGAGCTTGTTTCAGCCATCGCGTCTTTGCCAGATTGGTAAGCGTTCGCGCTTTGGTTACTTCAACTGGATTCCTGGCCAAAACTTCCCCGTATATCTTTATGGCCGTATCATATTGCCCCAATTCCCTGTACGCGTTAGCAATGTTGTTTTTGGAAATATGTAAAGCTGCCGAATCGATTATGAATGATGATGCCTGTTTATAAAACTCCAGAGATGCCTTGTATTTTTTTAGGTCGTAAGATGCAATACCAAGGTTATTTAAATTGGAGAGGATATAAGGTGAATGCGCTTCCTTTGCAGCATTAAAGAACTTCAAGGCTTCCAAACTGTATTCCTGACCATTGAAGCTATCTCCAGCTTCGGTAGCAATAAGTGCCATGTTCGTTAGCGTAGTCCCGAGCATAAAGCTATCCCGTTTCTGCAGGTATATTGCTCTTGCCTGATTAAAGATGATAAATGCGCTGTCGAGCTCCCCGGAGTCTAATAGGGTATAAGCCTGCTGCGTAAGCGGGTGTGAACTTCTTTTCGGGACTTCAATATCGCCCTGTAAGCTCTGCTCTTTGTTGGAACAGGATGATGATAATAGTCCTGCAATAATGGCGAAAAATAGGAATTTAGAGATGCGTTCCAATCAGCTTATAAAAACTTATAAACAACCGCCACAACAACCACCATGAGGAACAGGAACAAGCTGTGCACTTTTACCTGCGCAACATCTTGTCGGCGGGAAGCCAGAACCACATCCTTAATCTTCTTTGAGAAAGAAAACAGTGCAACAATCGCGAAGGGGAGATACATCAGGCTCATGGTTGTTTAATCAGTGGGTCTAAAGATGAATCTAAATTAATGAAATAGTTGATAATCTCCTGAATTTACTAAATTCATGGTTCACAAATTGGTTAACGCATAAGGCTGATGTTCGTAAGACCACCATCAGAGAGTAGTTCTGTACCCACCACAAAGGCAGATTCATCCGATGCCAGGAACACAGCAGCATTCCCGATATCTGAAGGAAGCCCCTGTTTACCTACCGGTGTGATGTCCCTCCAGATTTGTTTAACCTGCTCCAGCTGCTCCTGCGGCAGGAACTTCTCAAATACGGGGGTATCTATGGAGCCTGGAGAAAGTGCATTGACCCTGATCTTTCTGGATAACAAATCAAGCGAGAGACCTTTCGCCAGGAAGATGACCGCTGCTTTTGCGGCACCATAGATGGCCATACTTGGCGCCGCCCGATGTGCCGCACTCGAGCCAATGAGGATGATGGATGCCCCATCATTCAGGTAAGGCAAGGCTTTCTGCACGGTGAAATACACACTTTTCAAATTCAGATCCATGTACTGGTCGTATTGTGCTTCTGTCACATCTGCAATCGCACCCATAGGTACGCCATCCACAACACCACCCGCATTTACAACCAGCACATCAATCTTATTGAACCGCTCGGCTGTTTTCTTAAAAACGTTCTCCAAGTCTTCAAGGCTGGTCACCTCACCCTTGATGCCGATGAAGGCAGTACCAAGTGCATCAGTTGAACGCTTCAAGGTTTCCTCATTTCTTCCGGTGATGCTGCCCACAGCACCAGCGTTTTTGAATGCTTCTGCGATGCCGAAACCAATGCCGCTATTGCCGCCGGTAATTACAGCTACTTTATTCTTTAACTTTTCCATTTTATTTTTAATAATCTGTTGAATTCTATTAAAGTCCGTATATACCGCCTGATACCGAGATCTTCTCTCCGGTGATCCAGCCTGCGTCATCGGAAGCTAAGAAGACGGCCACCTTCGCGATGTCCTCCGGTAAACCAGTGCGACCCAGCGGTGTTGTTGCAACGAACTTTGTCTCTATTTCAGAACCAACGAAGCCAGCGCTAATTGAACCCTCTGTGGCAACAATACCCGGCAGAATGGAGTTAATTCGGATGTTTCTTCCACTAAATTCTTTCGACAGCGCTATGGTGATGGCATCCAGTGCTGCTTTCGTGGCCGAATAAACGGAACCTGAAGCAAGCGGCGTATTGCTAACACCAGAGCTGATGTTGATGATGTTGCCACCTTTATCGCCAAATTGCTTCACAGCCGCCTGGATGGTGAGCAGCGAACCCAATACGTTAATGTTGAACTGCTGGTGGAAGTTCTCTTCCGTAAGCTCCTCTATGGGTGAATACTGGTAAACGCCTGCATTATTCACCAGAATATCCAAAGTGCCGAAAGCAGTGCCGGTTTCTTCAAAGAGCCTGACGACATCCGTTATTTGGGCAACATCTGCCTGGATGGCGATGGCTGTACCGCCTGCGGCGGTGATTTCTTCAACCACTTTGTCTGCATAAGTTTTGCTGCTCGCATAATTGACTACGACTTTAGCACCTGCTGCTGCGAAGTGTTTGGCGATTGATGCACCTATGCCTTTTGAAGCGCCGGTAACAATCGCAACTTTGTTCTCTAATTTATTCATGACTTGTTTATTTATTTAAGCTGCAAATCTATATAGATTTGTAACTTTGTAACTAAAAGTAACAGTAACCAAGAAGTAACCAGGTAACATATGGAATGCGATAAGCACTATGAACAAGACCGCAAGAAGGAGATGATGGCCATTCATGACGCCATGGATGTATTGAGTGGAAAATGGAAGATCTACATCATCTCGTCGATCTGTCACTACAATAAACGAAGGTTTTCAGACATCTTGAATGATGTTGTCGGCATCTCCAACAAGATGCTGAGCAAGGAACTGAAGGAGTTGGAAACCAACAAGCTGGTAGAACGTACGGTGTTAGACACGCACCCGGTAACGGTACAATACCGGTTAACCAAGCACGGCAAGACCTTACAGACCATCATTGATAACCTTACCGCATGGGGATTGAATCACCGGAAGGAAATCATCAGAAGGGATTGATGTTGAAATCCGGGATGTAAACACATCTTCCAGTGATCTGGATACTTTTGCAGTTTGTTAAAGGCTGAAGTTTGTAATCTAAACAGAACCGAAAATGACAGATAAAGCAAAGCAAGGAAAAGTATGGCTGGTTACCGGCGCCTCAAAAGGCATGGGACTGAAGCTACGGTCAACATCATCCGTAACGTAATGCCGCACCTGCGCCAGCAAGGCTCCGGACACATCATCAACATCTCATCCAATGCAGGCTATTTAGGCTTTGGGAATGCCTCCAGCTACAATGCCGCAAAGTTCGCCATGGTGGGCATTACCGAGGAGCTGGCACAGGAAGTTAAGCCATTTGGCATCAAAACTACGGTTGTGGCACCAGGGCAATTCAGGACCGAGTTCATGAACTCCATCCAGTATGTGCAGCACAGAATACCTGCTTACGGTGTAGATGAAGCCGAAAAGACCTGGTCTAAAGCCAGTGGCACCCAGCCCGGCGATCCCGACAAACTCGTAAGCATCTTGCTGAAGCTCTCCGAGATGGAGGAACCACCGCTGCATCTTCTATTAGGTCCAGACACGTATGAGCTCGTGATTAATAAGCGAAAGGAAGAGGCTGCGGCATTCGAGAAATGGCGTCATCTTACCTTATCTACAAATTTCGAATAATCGGAAAACAGGAACACATCCATTCTGAGAGTAAATACCTTAGAAAGCTGTGTAGACAGGCGGGTAAAATCCGACCAATATTACAATTCGCTCATCAAAAGCCGGTAAAACCCGCCTATATCAATTCTATTCACGTATTTGTAAATAATTAGAAGAATCGGAACTTAGTAGAAAGCAGCATCCATATGGCAGAGCAGACGAATCCCATTAGTAAAGACCTTAAGAGCTTATTTTCAACCCTGGCGGACATTCCAGAAGATATCCGAATCGAATCGCCGCTGCATCAGAAGCAGATCCTGATTGATGGAGCACTGCGGGAATGGACGGGAGACTTCCACGAGGTCTATTCGCCAATTCTGATCTCCAACAAGGAAACTGGTGCAACGGAGCAGCTGCTCATCGGAAGTTACCCCATAGCCACGACAAAGGAAACGCAGGAGGCGCTTGATGCTGCAGTTCGTGCTTACGACGGCGGTCGTGGGGCATGGCCGGCAATGCACATCAACGAGCGGATTCAGCACCTGACCAGATTTGTTTCCGAGATGAAGGCCCAGCGCCAGCAGATTGTGAAGCTAATCGTCTGGGAAATCAGCAAAACAGTCGCCGATGCGGAGAAGGAATTTGACCGGACGATCGACTATATCAATGAGACGGTGCGCTCGGCAAAACAGCTATCCAACCAGACCAATGCCTTCCAGGTCACGCAGGGCTTTATCGGGCAGACCAAAAGAGTTCCCCATGGCGTGGTCCTGTGTATGGGACCTTTTAACTACCCGCTAAACGAAACCTTCACGACCTTGATCCCGGCGCTGATCATGGGTAATACGATCCTGTTCAAGCCACCTAAACACGGCACCCTGTTGTTTGAACCCTTATTGGAAGCATTCTCAAGCTGTTTCCCTAAAGGCGTGGTGAACACGGTTTATGGCAGGGGCAGGGACATTGTACCGATGCTCATGGAAAGCGGCAAAATTGATGTGCTTGCCCTGATTGGCTCCAGCAGGGTAGCGGATGCGCTGAAGAAAATGCACCCTAAATCCAACCGCTTGAAGTCCGTCCTAGGACTAGATGCTAAAAATGCTGCAATCATCCTGCCTGATGCAGACCTAACACACACCGTCAGGGAAGTTATTGCTGGCGCACTATCCTTCAATGGACAGCGATGTACGGCCTTGAAAGTGCTCTTTGTACATCATGAAATCGTAGCGCCCTTCAATCAGATTCTGGTAGAAGCGCTGAAGCAAATCGGCATTGGCTTACCTTGGCAGAAAGGCATTACGATCACCCCTTTGGCAGAGCCGGAGAAGCCTGCATACCTTAAAGCCTGTGTTGATGATGCGCTTGCAAAAGGCGCTGACGTGCTCAATGCTGCAGATGGGGGTGGAGCCATCTATGAATCCTTCGTACATCCAACAGTGCTGTATCCTGTAAACAGTGCTATGAAGATTTACCATGAAGAGCAGTTTGGTCCAGTTATTCCGATTGTGCCATTTACCGCGTTGTCGGAACCGGTCGAATACATCATGAACTCCCCTTATGGGCAGCAGGTGAGTATCTTCAGCCAGGATACGGATGCGGTGTCGCTATTGATTGATACACTTGCGAACCAGATCGGAAGAATCAATTTGAACAGTCAATGCCAACGCAGCCCGGATACCTTTCCATTCAATGGACGGAAGGACTCAGCGGATGGTACATTATCGGTTGATGAAGCTTTAATCGCTTTCTCTGTAGACTCTGTGGTGGTTACGAAGCAGACGCCAGAGAATGAGCAGCTGATCAGGTCAATCCTCGAAACAGGTGGTTCAAGGCGGTTGACGAATGAGGTTTCCTTTTAATTTATGGATGGTATGGGTATCTTTAAACGTAAACCCTCTGCTATGAACATTTCTAAACTAAAATTAGTAATCTTAATTATGGTGTATTCTTCCGCTTCATCTGCCCAGGATGCTAATCCAGGAACAGCAAACCTGTTTGACCAAAACGAACTTAAACTGATCGCAAGCGATTTCAGCTTTACAGAAGGCTGTTCTCCCGACAAACAGGGAAACGTGTTCTTTACAGATCAGCCAAATGATAAAATCTGGAAGTATGGTACAGATGGAAAGCTTTCTGTGTTCATGGAGAAATCCGGTAGATCTAACGGGACCTATTTCGATGCCAAAGGAAATCTTGTGACTTGTGCAGATCAAGATGGTGAGCTGTGGGCGATAAAACCGGACGGAAAAGTAGATGTGATCTTGAAAGACTATCAGGGGAAACAGTTTAACGGCCCCAATGATCTTTGGATCAACAGCAATGGAGACATCTATTTCACAGATCCTTATTATAAACGTGATTATTGGACCAGAACCGGTAAGGACATGAGTAGCAATGATGTTTACTATCTTCCAAAAGGAGCTAAACAGCCCATCCGCGTTGTCAATGATTTAAACACACCGAATGGTATCGTTGGAACACCTGATGGAAAGTACTTATATGTCGCTGATATTGGTGCAGGTAAAACGTACAGATATTCCATTGAAGCCGATGGAAAGCTAGGAGGGAAGCACCTGCTGATGTCGTATGGTTCGGACGGCATGACCTTAGATGAGAAGGGAAACATTTACTTGACCACAGGTAAGGGCGTTCTGATTTTAAACGCAAAAGGAGAGATGATCGCGCAGATTAAGGTGCCTCATGAACCGAGTAACATTTGTTTCTCCGGGAAAGATAAGGATGTGCTGTTTATTACAGCGCGGAAGGCTATTTACACTTTGCCAATGAAGGTGAAAGGGGTAGAATAAAACCATCTTTACATTAGAAAGAAGTGGCTTTTGAATTTTTAAAAATCCGTTGGGTAAGACTAACCACCACGTTATCACCAATGATAGTTGTAGTAAAAGATTATGGGTCCTCTAGCCTAACCGCCGTATTATGAGAAAAAATGTGCTTTTTTTACTTGCAGAAGAAATTCACGGACTATTTTTGGACCTGCAAATTTTGCTTCGTTACGTTTTTGTTACGGCTTTTTATCGAGAAATTGAAATTGCATCTACGTCAGATTATAATAAAATACAAGCAAAAAGAACTACAGGAGATTCGGCCAATTACATTTAAGTGCTGTACAGATTCTTAGATTAACTTCCAACAAATATGTTAATCCTCGGATATTTCGTTATTAGAGGGTACCACGAGGGTGTTTCATGAACTGTGTCAATAGTGTAACTTTAAACTATCGACATGAACATGGCAACACAAGAAGATTTTGATTTCGAAAGCTTCAAAAAGGAAGCTATAGCTGGCTTATATGCCGGCAAGAAAATGACAGGCACAGATGGGGTTCTAGCTCCAATGATGAAACACTTTCTGGAATCAATGATGACCGGAGAACTGGAGCACCACATTTCAGAAAGTAAACTAGCCGGTCAGCCCAATCGTAAAAATGGCAAAAGTAAGAAGACAGTACGTAGCTTAAGTTCCGGGGAGTTTGAGCTGGAGACTGGTCGTGATCGGCTTGGCACTTTTGACCCTAAAGTTGTACCCAAACGACAACTGATCATTACAGAGGAACTGGAAGGAAACATTCTCTCGATGTATGCCATGGGCATGAGCACGCGTGCTATGCGTGATTATATCCAAGAAATGTACGCCATGGATATTTCTGCAGCTGAGATCTCAAGAATTACCGACAGTGTGATTCCAGCGGTGCAGGAATGGCGCAATCGTCCGCTAGAAGCAGTTTATCCCTTTGTATTTCTGGATTGTATGTTTTTCAAAGTCAGGGTAAATGGTGTGGTTGAAACCCGTGCGATCTACAATATTCTAGGCGTAGACATTGAAGGCAAAAAAGATGTTTTAGGCCTGTATACAGCTGAAAGTGAAGGTGCCAAATTCTGGCTCTCGGTGTTAACTGATCTAAAAACGCGTGGCGTGGAAGATATACTGATCGCCTGCATCGATGGCCTGAAGGGCTTTCCTGAAGCAGTTGAAGCTATTTTTCCAAAGACCAGGGTGCAGCTTTGCATTGTTCATCAGATCCGCTCTTCAATGCGTTATGTTCCTGAAAAAGATAAAAAGGCGGTGATGGCCGACATGAAGCCTATCTACCAGGCAAATAATGAGCAGCAGGGTTATGAAAGGTTGTTGGAGTTTGAAGAAAAATGGGGTAAGAAATATCCGCTGAGTTGCAAATCCTGGCTGGATAACTAGGTGAACCTTTCTGCATTCTTTGAATACGACGCCGGGATCCGCAAGATTATTTACACCACCAACCCGATTGAGGGTGTCCATCGTCAAATCCGTAAAATAACCAAGACCAAAGGTGCGTTTTCTTCAGAACAGGCACTAATGAAACTAATGTACCTGGACTATGCCAATCCATAATTGGGGACTGGCATTTTCTCAACTTTATATTAAGTTTGGTGACAGAATTCTTCAGGAGAATAGAGGCTTCTGAGAGGCGTTAATTTAGAACTGACACAGTTCGCGTTACACTCCCGGTACCACCTACCAAAATCAATGGGTAAGTGAAGAATTTAACTGATTTATCGCTTTAGAAAATTCAATGCGAATCCGACGCATGTGTTCCAAGTTTATAAGTTGTCGCGCAAATCGAGCTAAGAAATCACATAAATTTTAATAATCGTTAATCGTAGGCCATGTCCACTTGAATCCCCAAAAGCTTACTTGAAGGAGAGTCATCTTCTAACTCATGGCAAATATTGTCTAATACAATTTCTTTAAACTCTTCAGGTGTCAAATGCTGCTTTATTTCATCCAAATGGTTTTGATTAAATGAAAGAATGTATTGCTTATTTGCCTTAGGAATATATGCTTTCAATGTTTTAAACAATTCAGCTATTTGCCTTGGATCAATTCCATCTAAAAGCCGGCTATCATGAAATATCATGTTCATTTTATGTCCGTAACCTTGTAAAAGGATTGTTAAGTCGTAGCAAAAGATTTTCACGCTATTGATGCCATCTGAAGCATCTGCTTCTACTTTCGCATCGAACGTATATCTAATCTGATTATCGCCAACATTATTATAAACAGTAATACCAGCTGCAGAATTTGGATAAAACCGTTTAGTTAATTCTCTAAAAAAATCCCTTAAGCCTTTGACTACTCCTTCGGCTTCATTCAAGTATTCGTCGGTCTTAACCGTTGCATCTAGAAAATCCTTTTCGATCTTTAACTTGGAATTATGATATTCTTTTAGAAGGGTGTCGTATCGTTCTAGATTATCCTTTTCACCTTTAAGATCTGACAATTTATTTGTGAGCTTAACAAATACATCCAAAGCTTGATGTGAATTTAGATAGCTTAAATTTTTATCAAAATCGGTTTTTAAGTTATCAAAATGTGAATGTAATTCTTTTGATTCACGCAACAAAGCATTTTTTTGGTCCAAAAGTCTTTTTTCACGATTAATAGTAAGGTGCTTGTAGAACTTTTCTAATTCTTCGAGCCTTAACAAGGCGCCCTCTGCCAATATTATAGAAGCTTCTTTGTAAATTCTTTCAATGCTTTCCTTCTTGATATCGGGAGATATTTTACGGCTCTCCTCTATATTTAGAATCTGGTTCTGTATTAAAACAATTTTATTTTGAGTTGCCTCTAGGTCTTTTTGTAGTCTATCAGCCTCTCTTTTTATGTCATAATAGTCTTCAGCAATTTGAAATTTTTGAAGATCGGAGCCTAGAATCTTAATCTTATCCTCTAAATCTTGCTTCGCCAATGAAACGTCACGGTTACCAATAAAGAATTCTTTAAGTAAGTGATCATTCGTTAGCTCCTTCACGAGATTTTTAATTCTTTCTTTTTCCTTTCTTAATTTGAATTTTTCTTCGACTAAATGGACATTTAATCCTAACAAGAAAGAGTTGGTAAACAGAATTGGGTATTCGTTATTCAATACATTAGGGTCTTTGAACGAGTTATAAGAGCCTCTTCTAGGCCTAATAAAAAAAGGAAGTAGACTCCTAAATGATAGTTGACCAACATCATCGGGGATTTCAAAAATAAGTTTGCCGAATTTACTATTGAAATCTGCGACTTTTGTATCAACTCCATTGAGATTGATCTTTGTCTGGTTATCTGTGCCTCGAATGGTTGTATATTCAACAGTATCAATAGCAAATTTCAACGTAAAAACCCATCCTGGCAGGTGCTTCTTAAAGGACTCTTTTGTGCTTGACCCTAGACAAAAATGAATTAAGGATATCAATAGCGATTTACCAACACCATTAAATGTTTTGTCGTCAACCTTTGAAACAAGCTTTGATTGTTTTGCTAATATAAAATTTAACCCAGATTTATTTTTAAAAACCACGGGCCTAAAACTACTGCGATTGGATTCAATTGAAATTAGTTGCATTTATGAATTAATCCTTTCTCTTCTTTTATTGCTTGGACGCTATAAAGGAAAATCAATGTGAGTATTAAATTATCGAAACTTTGCTTGGCAAAGTAATATCCAAGTTTTAGATCAGCCTGATATAATTTCCAAAGGTCGTCAACACTGGCAGGTTTATCCAATTTCTGCAACAAGTAACTGCCAAACCCCAAAAGAGATTCCGAAAAGTTAACATGCTTACTTGGTAAAATCATTTGTTTAGACAGTTATATCAGGGTTTTTCTCAAAAACATCACAGGATTCAAAATATTTTGCAATGATAGTAATAATAGCTGATTCAAAATGTGCCTCATTTTTTGGTGAACACTGCTTTACCATTTCCCAAAATATAAAATCGCCTGAAAACCCCTGTTCATTATCTTCTGGTGGATTTGCTTTTAAACCTTGGTATATACCGGACAATTTTTCCTGCAAACTATCTGCTAAAAACGATTGATTTGAAATAAATTGATTTAGAGCCCCTAATTTTTGTGCTCCTATTTCCAAATAGCATTTCGTCCAGGGGCTAAGTTTGTTAAACTTTATTTTTTCGTCCCAATCTGGAAATTCGATTTTTCCCACAACTGGAACAATGGGAAGTTTCATAATGAAAGCGATAACTTCAGTAAGAATTGCAAAGTCTAAATTTGAGACACTATTTGTGTCTGGTAAAAACCCAGTAACCGCAATAATTTGATCATCAGACAATTTAAAGAGTTTGTTTTCCAAATCTTTTGGCGTTAAAAACCCGCCCTTTGTCAATTTATGCGTTTTGACAATATTCGCCAAAGTCTTCTCGCTATCTGGATTAACGCCATGAAATTTGTCGTTAATAACAAAATAGAACTCCTTGACATTAGGCCATTGTTTCTTTAAGCCTGCAAAATCCGTCTCTAGTTTAGTAATTACAGCGGGGTAATTGTTTCTGATATCTTCTGGTGCGTAAACCTGAAAATAAATCTCTTTACTTTGGATGTATCCATCATTTTTTCTGTCACCAATAGGGCCCCATGGTTTTATCTGTTGAAAATCGGGCTCTTCATAATTCATTATTTCGGTGAAAATATTTTCATACTTGTCTCCATCGCCCTCATGTACTTTGAGTTTGAATAACGTTCTTGCCAGTGCTTTTTCTTGTGTAGTCATGAGCGTTTATACCCTTCTTGCTAATTGCTTATTTATAAAGGTAAATATTATTAACCTCTCCTTTTTGCTTCAATTTCCACAAACAGTTCCTAAAATCGATGATGTATTTACAGTTTATCCGATTTGGTATAACAGAAGATCCTGCACTTAAGTAATTGTTCACCCAGCCGGGCGGTAGTAGTTTACTGGATTTGGAGAATATCAAGCCATTTTTATTATCTAGAGTCTCCTCACAATATCCGGCAATGTTGCTGTGGTATTTGGCGGGTCGGGGCAGAACAGCAGTAAAAATGATGTAAAAGTTCTTTCTAAAGATCTAATAAGTACATAAAATCGAATTGATAAATTTAGATGTGATTACAGTCGTTCGTATTTCTCAATCCACTTACTTATTTTAGTGGTATGTTCATTGTTAAATTGCAACTCATTAGTTAGAATGAAATGAGTCAATTTGAAGCTTTCCAAGAAATAATCTCTCAGCCAAATATATTTCGAGAATACTTTTTGGTCTGTATAAAGATTTTCTAGTATAGTTTGATACGTCTTTGAATCTGCTCCGTGTAATTTTTCCTTCATAACTATTTTATTTGCATAGTCAATAAATATCGCATCGTCCTGTATTCTAGAAAATTCGCTCTTACAATAAATCAACCGTTTTTCAAAGGTATAGCCGATTGAAGTATTTACATGCTTAATAAATGTCGTTTTGTCTTTGCCAAACAGTTTAATGATCGCCGGATCAATAATAACCCTAGGATATATGGCTTGCGCTTCTAACAAATATGCCTTAATATACCCTTTTCCAACAATGATATTTCTTTCTTGGTCATAAAAGACTGGCCCATAAGAAACGGCGCCTCTTAGAATGATTTTTCTATATAATAGCTGACTCTGGATAGTTCTTATAGCAGTCACAAGTTCCCTAAAACTATCTAAACCTGGTTCTGCGATTAGTATAATCGAATCACTGATGCTGAGTGAGTATATCTTCGATTTCTTTTCTTTTAAAGACTCCAGAACTCCAGTAATTTTTGAAAAATATGATTCCAGACTTTCCACATTGTTTTTACTTACAAGGTCACTAAATCCTAAAACATCTAAAAATGCCACAAACCTGTTTTCAAGATTTTCTTTCAAATTCAATTTTATTTCATTTGCCATAGCTAAAACAGCTTATTAATTTCAATAAACATTTTTTCGAATCTTTCTAGCGTTTCTTCAGAGAAATAAGACACGTCAACGCCTAACTGGTTAAGCTTATTTGCTGGCCTGTAATGATTAAACCTATCCTTACCTATAACTTTATTGATTTGTTTTATAACGGTTTCAATCGCACTATCAAGATCGGCGATTTTCACCTCTTTGTATTCCTTGTCAAAGGCGATGTTAAATAATTTTAAGTATTCCTCTTTTGAAAAAAGGTCTTCAATATCTGCTGTTTTATTACCAGTACCCGTAAATTCGTCAAAGAACCTTATATTTTTTTCCTTAATGATCCGTTGCTGGATCAGATCTGATACTCTTTGTTTACCTTTTTGGTCGATAAAACTATCAAGGAGACATACTATGTTAAGTTTTGATCCTCTCAGCAAGGAAATAAATGTGGTCACCTTATCTAAACCTCCCACGGGAACAATAGTAATATTTTCGCTCAATCCTTTCCTTTTTTGAGATTCTAACAAATTGGACATCACTGTTATGTAAAGTAAATCAGCAGGGCCTTCGACCAAAAGGTTGTTCTTTGAAATGAATAAATTTTGTGCGATATCATAACCCAAAGCAGCTTGAAGGGGAAACAATGTGTCTGCATCCTTTTCCTGAATACTATCTGATATGATTGTGCCTTCATCAGTTTCCAAAACGGTTCTTACCATATTTAGCTTATTCGACTCAACCATGAAAGGACTATGAGTTGTATAGATGATTTGGTATTTCTTAGATAAATCTTCAAAAAACCTTAGTAAGTCAGCTTGTGCAGAGGCGTGTAAGTTCAATCCAGGTTCATCAAGAAGTAATATAAAGTCTGAACTTTTATCAGCTTGTATTTTACTAAACCAAATGATAAACGAGAAAAACCAATTAAATCCTTTGCTTCGTCTATCTAGCGGCAAGGTTATTCTGTGCCTTTGACTTTTCACACGGATATCTAAATATTTAACACTGTCTTTATCTTGTATTCTAAATTCTATATCAAGATTTTTATTTGTAGACCAATACTTGAAAATTTCATTTGTGATTTTGTTAGATGAAGCTTCGAGTAGCGCAATAAAACGTTCATAATCAGTAGTGGATAGTATATCCGACGTTTGAATCCGGGCTAATTCTAGAAGTGCCCTAGCAGTTTTAGTCTTTTCATCGGTACTTCCATTGCTTAACTCATTTAGGTTGATTTTGCCTCCAAGATGATAGTAATCATCAAAATACCAATATCTAGGGAAATTGGGTTTGATGTAATTTGTAAAAATATATCCTGAGAGTGAATTATCCCAATTAGTTGAGTCTGTAATTTTTTTAAGTTGTGCTTTTAATGCTGTTAAATCTGTGTCATCATCTTCGGCAACAATTGATGCAACTGCTTTTAGATCTGACAGAGAAACAATTGTAGTTTTTGTCTTGGTTGACAGCGTATAATTTTTGACGATAAATTCTAAATATGTTTTTTGATTGCCAGTCATACCACCAACAGTCGCGGCTTTTTTATAGCTACTGGTGTATGTTAATTGCCTACTTGAAAACACATCTGTGCCAAGATCTTTATTAATTTGAGCTATAAATTCGTCAGACAAAGTATACGTGCAGACAATGATTTCTTCGTCTTCATCTGAATTTTCAAAATCTACTAGCTCACTCCTTGGGTAGTCCTGAGTAATATCAAACTCAAAATCTGGATCCGACGTGAAATAGTTCGTTTTAGCAATGGCCTGCAAAAAACTAGTTTTCCCTGATTCGTTCATTCCAACTATCGTTGTAATGTCTGGTTCAATATTAATAGTTTGCTCTTTTTGAATACTTTTATATTTATTGACTTTTACACTCGTTAATTTCATTTTCATACTCCGAATTTTGGCTTATAATGGTTTGGTCTAAGATAATCCTTTTTTGGTGCAAATAAGACTGCCAGACAAGAGATCCAAGGGTGTTTAACAAGTAAATTCTCAGCCGAAAAAACTTATTCTTGAGAAATTCTAATCCTATTCATATCAGCCCCTCATCGCCAAAGAATTAAACAGGTCAAGAGTAACAATCAAATGATCCTGCACTGAATAAACCCATTTGAGTGACCTCATTCATCCAGTTTAGAATGCCGCGAAATAAACTGGTTATCAAGAAGTGATCAAAAATTTGTTTTTGGGAAGGAGGGGTCAATAGTTTGTGGTTTTCTACTTAATTGTCAGTTTCCACCTCAAGTTCAGTAAAATGATGAGCCAAGAAGTAGTTAATTAATCAAAGGGCAACATCTGTTTAAGATTTTTCAAGTGCTTCGCTAACGCCTGATTAAAGATGTTCCGACGCTTTCCTACCTGACTAAGAATACCATCCTGCTGCATTTGGCTGCTTGAGCGCCTAACGTATGCTAGGTAGTTTGCCTTTCTTTGCTTTTGGACTGCTGGTTTGCCTTCTTTTGGCTTGACCTCAAAATTCACATACCTATAAGTGCCATTTGACTGCTTCTAAAGTCGCGTTATAACAAATGATCGTTCGTTATTGTCTAAAACGGTAGTCAATGGGCCAGGCATTACGCTGATACCGGGCCAGCCATAACGCGAATCATTGGGCCAAAAAAAGAATCGTTATTCCGGAGGTCAATGGGCCAAAGTTCAATTTGTTTAACGAGACGTGATTTGCTTAATAGAGTACATCGATATCATCCGATAACGGAGGTCATAGGGCCACTTTTCATGATTTTTAATAGCCTTGTGTCTGAAATATTAGCAGATACATGGCAGGACAAAGAATAGATATCATGGAATTACGCAGTTTAATCGTTCTTAAACTAAAGGGCTTAAGCAACCGCAAAGTAGCAGACTATCTGAAAGTAAACCGTAAGACGGTAGACGGGTATACCAGTCGTTTTAAAGCGTTAGGCCTTACCTTTCAGGAACTTATTGAGCTTGACGAAGTAGCGCTCAGAGATTTGTTTACCGAGAATAGCCAGACTGAAAAAGAGCGCTACGAGCTATTGAGCAAACAGTTCCCGACCTTTCAGAAAGAGCTTCAAAAACCTGGAGGTACGCTGCAGGAATTATGGAAAGACTACTTTGAGAAGAACTCTGGCGGATATAAATACACGCAGTTTGCCTTTCATTACCGCAATTGGAAGAATAGAAGCAGCCATAGTGGTAAACTGATCCATAAAGCTGGAGAAAAGCTTTTTATTGACTTTTGCGGTAAAAAGCCCTGGTATATTGACCGCTCAACCGGTGAGCAGATTGACGTGGAGGTATTTATCGCTGTACTTCCCTGCAGTCAGTATACCTTTGTTATGGCGGTTCCTTCTCAAAAACGAGAAGATCTAATCGGCCGTATGGAAGCCTGTTTGAGGTGGATGGGTGGAGTTCCGCAAGCCATTGTATCAGACAATTTGAAATCAGCTGTTAGCAAAGGCAGTAAATACGCACCGGTGATCAACAAAACTTTTGCTGGCTTTGCGTTGCATTATGGCTGTGTCGTAGATCCGGCGCGTCCACACCACCCGCAAGATAAGGCCCTGGTGGAGCGTAGCGTAGAGCTGGTTTACCAGCGGATCTACTATCACTTGCGTAAGCACACCTACTTTAGCCTTAAAGATCTTAATAAAGCAATTGCTGAACTACTAGAGGCATATAATGACTACCTGTTCGCTCATGGTGGAGGCAGCCGCAGAAGTTATTTCATTGACCTGGAGAAGCAGTACCTGCAGCAAATTACTTCAGGACCTTACAGTATCCGTCAGTACCGGCGGGCCAAAGTGCAAAAGACTGCACACATCTACATGAGTGAAGACCGGAACTACTATAGCGTGCCTTACCGCTTTACCGGCATGCATGTGGAAGTTCAGTATAATCAGGATAAGTTAGAGGTGTTCTATAATCATGACCGGATTGCAAGTCACGAAAGAAGCTATAAATCAGGACATTACACCACCATCACCGACCACATGCCTTCTTCGCACCAGGCCTACGGGCAGTGGAGCCCTGAATACTTCCAGAACCGTGCCCGTGGAACAGGGGCATGTACACTGGCCTATATTGAACGCCTGTTTAGCCAGTACAACTATCCTGAAATTGCATATAAACAGAGCCAGGGGATCTTATCTTTTGAAAAGACTTACAGTAAGGAACGTTTGGAAGCAGCCTGTAAAAGAGCTTTGGAACATCATAAGGCTTCTTACCGGACTATCGAAATGATACTGAAAAACAACCTGGATACAATGGATCAGGAATACGAAGTCCAATCTGGTCCTGCAATCCCTGAGCATAGCAACATCCGTGGCGCAAGCCACTATCAGTAAGTAGGGTCCGGAGTATACCGACCCCTGAACCAATACACATCATTAACAAAAAGCAATAATAATCATGAACGAACACAACACTGTAGAAAAGATGCGCCGTATGCGTATGAATGCAATGGCAACGCTTTATCACCGAAGTATCAGCGAAAACCTCTACCAGGACTACACCCTGGACGACTTCCTCTCACTGCTGGTCGATACCGAATGGGAAAGCCGAGAGAATCGCAATATCGAAAGTCTTATACAGAGGGCCGGCTTTAAACAAGTGGCCGCTGCATCAGATATCGACTACCAAACGCAAAGAGGCTTGGATAAAACAAGCTTTGAAAGGCTGCTAAGCCTTAACTTTATTCGAAAAAAGGAAAATCTGATTATTACCGGGGCCAGTGGTTGCGGTAAGAGCTTTCTGGCCCAAAGCATTGGGGTAAAAGCTTGTCAGATGCTGCACAAGACCATGTACTATAATACCGCCAGGTTCTTTGATCTGGCCAAACTAGCTAAACTACAAGGTACTTACTATAAGCTGATCAAGCGGATACAAAAAACAGAGCTGCTGATCCTGGATGACTTTGGTCTGGCCAATATCGATCAGCAGGCAAGAAACGTACTGATGGATGTAATTGAAGAAAGACATGAGAGCTCAACAACCATAATTGCTACACAGATACCAGTCGCAAGCTGGCACGGGTTAATTGGAGAAAGTACGGCGGCAGACGCAATACTCGATCGAGTCGTGTTCTCCTCTCATCGCATTGAACTGGAAGGAGAATCTTTCAGACGAAAGAAACAGTTGAGTCATTAAAACTAAACGCTTATAATTGTAGTGAAAAGTGGCCCATTGATTACGGTAATCACTGGCCCAGCATCCTCCGTTTTTACTGGCCCAGTAAGTCCGTTATAGACACGTTATTATCATCTTAATCTAAGTTCTTATAGAGCTTGATGAGCCTGGCTTAAAAAATAACAGGCGTCGAAGAAAGAGATGATGGAACTTTGACGGCGCGTTGCGCGCGTCGTTTTACCGTATAGATAACTCTTCTGTAGAATTTGGCCAGGTTAGCGGACTTGATTAAGATTTTTTCACGATAAAATTCAAACCTTAGGTAGCTCAACGGTTTTCCCATTAGACAATTTTCTCCAACGATTTGGGTTGACACAATACGCGCTGTTTTATCACTTACCTTAACTCTAGCGAATTCGTAGGATTCTGTTTTCGTTTTGCTAATCGAACCTTGCTACTAACTTCAATTTCAGTTTCTACAAAATACTTAATTGCCTCCACCTGTTCTGCTTTGCAAATAATCAATATATCGTCCGAATACCGCCGGTAAAATCCGCCCATAACACAGCCCACGGGTGAAAGTCAAAATTAATAGTATTGTAACGCTTGTTGAGAACAGCTGGTACATTTCAAAAAATAGCTATTAATTTCCATCATCGCTGATTTGAAGTCTTAACGATTTCCTCTACCTACGGTGATCCAAGGTATTGAAGAAACTACGTGATGTCCCCAAATTGATGAAACTCATCTGGGCTTATTAGAACAATAAAAGTAGGAAGCCTATAATCAAAAAAGCCGCTAAAAGCGGCTTTTCTTGTTTGAAGATTTCTCTGTGATCCCGCTGGGATTCGAACCCAGGACCACTACATTAAAAGTGTAATGCTCTACCAGCTGAGCTACGGAATCAAAGTTCTTTCGAACTTTACTCTAAACGTCTCCGTTTTAAAGTGATGCAAATATAAGGACGTAATACATATCCTGCAACAAAATATTGCGTATAACCGCTATAAACCTGATTTTAAGGGAGATTATTTTATAAGCAAGCTTTTTCAACCGCCATTTTCTACCCCTATAAACCCAAATTCTATAATTTAACTTAAACATTCATCCTTAAAACTCTTATCCGCATCTTTGTTTAAAGGAAAATATGAAAAATAAAGCAATCTTTTTAGACAGAGACGGTGTACTCAACCATGAAATGAACGATTATATCTGCAGGGTGGAGGACTTCAAAGTACTGGAATACCAAATCCCCGCATTAAAGAAATTCTATGATGAAGGCTATATGCTCATCGTCATCACCAACCAGGGCGGACTAGCACTGCAACGATACACAGAAGAAGAACTCGCAGAAATGCACAAGATCCTATATGCAACCTACGAAGCACAAGGCGCCAAATTTACCGATGCTTATTACTGTAAACACCATCCATCGGTATCCGGAGAATGCGAGTGCCGTAAACCGAAATCCGGAATGCTGCTGGAAGCCATTGCAACCTATGATATAGACCCGAAGTTATCCGTAATGATCGGCGACAAGCCCCGCGACGTTGAAGCTGCACACGGCGCTGGCGTAAAAGGTATCCTAATTGCACCTGATGAAGTTATCAACTACGATAGGGTAAAAGCCATGCTGGAAAGCTAAATACAGAAGTATTAATCCAGACTTATACAAATCAAACATATTCTTGATCCGGTCCTTCCATAAAGGCACCGGATTTTTTTATGCCTTTCTGCTACGTACAGTGTTACGTTAAATAAAAGAGCAGTTGCAGACAAAGAAAAACCTAGACCGAAACGGATCTACTTCGGCTCTGATCCGGCTCGTGTTCGCCTATGCTTCGGCTTGAGCCGAAGCATAGGCGAACGAAAGGCGAACAATAGGCGAACGAAAGCTGGACAAAAGCAGACCTCATCCTTTGTTTATCATCTAGTTTTCTCCACCATTTCCACATAGAAAAACCTTCCATCTTACAATAAATTCAGGAATCAAAAGCCACAAAACCTACTACTTCATAACCTGCCTGAACAAACCTTTCAGGTGATCAATCTCCGCCTTGTGGCTCGTCTTCTTGCGCGTCCCAAAATAAAGCGTGTTCTTCAACTTCTTGTCGCCAGCCCAGATCAACTGGATCAATCCGGATTTGATTTCATCAGCGCACAGAAAATCCGGCACAACAGCTAGGCCGGGACCTGCACTCAGACAACGCACAATGGAATTCAGGTTCGGCACAATGTAATTGGGCCTGAAGTCCGGCTGCTGTCCAAAGTTCAAACGCCAGAACTGGAACAGGTGTTCCATGTCACCCGTGGTTCCGTACCACTTCTGCTGTTTCAGCCAGGCCACAAGTGCCGCCTTATCCTTCTGCTTATGGATAGGCTTAAATTCCGCCAACGGTACATCCTTACCGCCCACCAGCACGATGTTTTCAGAAGAGAAGGGCTCGTGTTCAATGTTGGCCGAAATTCCCTTCTTGGGTGTGATGATCAGATCCAAGATCCCCTTGTCCAACTTGTCCAGCATCTCCGGGTACTCGCCAAAGCTGATGATGAGGTTGAAGGGCAGGGTAGAGACATACTGTTCCAGCGTGATCTGGAAAGTTTCAAAGCACATACCCACGCTGATTGTCGGCGTATGTTTCTGCGTAGAACGCTGCTGGTTCTGCTCAATCTCCTCCAGCTTCGCCAAAGGCTCGGTCAGTGCATTAAACAGCACCTTTGCACGTTCCGTGGGAATCATCTTCCGACCAGTGCGATCGAACAGCTTGTGGCCAACGTAAGATTCCAAAGAACTAAGGTGTAAGCTTACTCCAGGTTGTGAAATGTACAATGCCTTTGCTGCGCCAGTCAAGGTGCCAGTCTTATAAATCGCTTTAAATGTGCGATACCACTCAAGATTTACCATATCCAATTTGCTAAGTACGTGTATGTACAAGTATCATAATTCTGATACAAAGCTATGACTTAACTTATTTTTATAATCATTCCTAGAGTGGGACTTTTGTAATACAAATTCAAAGCAATATGAAACATGTATTAATCATCAACGCCGGTCAACGCTTCGCACATTCCGGTGGCAGATATAACGAGACCGTTACCGCACACACCAAAGCCTTTTTTGAAAAACAGGATGATGTAATTGTAAAGGTGACGCACATCGACAAAGGGTATGACGCGAAAGAAGAAGTAGCGAAGTTCGTCTGGGCAGACTACATCATCTATCACACGCCCATGTGGTGGTTCCAGGTACCGAATGGCTTTAAAAAGTACATAGACGAGGTATTTACAGAAGGGCACAAGAACGGCATTTATCATAGCGATGGGCGTTCAAGTAAAAATCCTGAAATCAATTATGGAACAGGAGGGATGCTGCAAGGCACAAAGTACATGGTTACCACAAGCTGGAATGCACCCAAAACAGCATTTACATTACCTGGTGAGTTCTTTAAGGAAACATCTGTTGATGATGGTCCGCTTTTCGGCTTTCACCGCATGAATGCTTTCGCATCCATGGAGAAACTCGACGGCTTCCACTTCCATGATGTCGAGAAGAATGCGGATTTACAAACAGACATGCTGGCTTACGAGAAACATCTGGAAAGTATTTTCAAGCCTGAGCTGGAACTTAGCCAATGCAGCTAAATCGAAAACAGCCTAAAAGCAAAAAACCTCCTTTGAATGATCAAAGGAGGTTTTATATTTTTGATGTTAATCTGCTTGTCTGAATTCCTACTTCTAAAAAGTAAAAAATGGGCAAGCAACTTCTATCGCACCGCTACAACTTTCTACCCTTGCTTCGTTCCCGCCCTGGGGGAGTTCAAAAGGAGCTGATCGTAGAAGACTTGCCCACTGCAAATGTAAGAACAGAATTCATTTCCCGAAAATTATTTTTACGAATGTTCATGGATTTACGACATATTTTTAGTAATGTATTGATTGTAAGCCCCTTGAATTTGAAATATTTTTAAAGAAAACCAACCGGCCTTGGAAAATGTAGTTAAAAACAAGGCTTCAACGAACATCTGAATACAAGATTGTTAATATTCAACTTACATTATTAACAGATTCATAATTTTAGACCTTTAAATTTTCTTCTTATTAAGCACTTCGCAAAACTGCTACATTAATGGTAATTGCACCTTCATTTTATTAACTTAGTGTTCCTAATACACTAATCCTTATAGAAATGCAGAAAGAAACCACCGGCCTATACGACCAGCGATTTGAGCACGATGCCTGTGGTATTGGCTTTGTCGCGCATGTGAAAGGAAGGAAGTCGCAGAAGATCGTATCCGATGCCATTACCATCCTTGAAAACCTGGACCACAGAGGTGCATGCGGCGCAGAGATCAATACCGGAGATGGCGCAGGAATTATGATCCAGATTCCTCATGAATTCCTTTACGACGAATGCCTTAAAAGTGGCTTTAGCCTGAACGCCTCCGGCGATTATGGCGTCGGCATGCTGTTCCTCCCTAAAGACATTAAAGCCCGTGAAGAATGCCGCGAAGTCATTTACCGTGCTGCAGAAAAACTGAACCTTGAAGTCCTTGGCTTCCGCAAAGTACTTACAGATACCACCGGCATCGGTGAAATGGCGCTCTCCGTTGAACCGGAAATGGAGCAGGTATTCGTTGCCCGTCCTTACGCCATTAAACCGGGTGCTGATTTCGAACGTAAACTATACGTCTTTAAAAACTACCTCACCAAAACCATTAACAATACGGTACTGGGCATCGGCTCCGACTTTTACATTGCCTCCTTTTCCTCGAGAACCATCGTATATAAAGGTCAGCTGACCTCCCTGCAACTCCGCTCTTATTTTACCGAGCTGAGCGATAAACGTGTGGTATCGGCCTTCGGCTTGATCCACTCGCGTTTTGCAACCAACACCTTTCCTTCATGGCGCCTGGCACAACCTTTCCGCTATATCGCCCATAATGGGGAAATCAACACGCTGCAGGGAAACCTGAACTGGCTTCGTGCAAGTGTAAAATCCTTTGCTTCCAGTTATTTTACAGCAGAAGAGCTGAACATCCTGCTGCCGGTAATTGATGAAACACAATCCGATTCAGGCTGCCTGGATAATATCGTAGAACTGCTTTTGCATTCCGGCAGGTCACTACCACATGTATTGATGATGCTGATTCCAGAAGCCTGGGATGGCAACAAAGACATGGACGAGCTTAAACAGGCTTTCTACAAGTTCCACGCGACCTTAATGGAACCATGGGACGGTCCGGCGGCGATTGCGTTCACAGATGGCAACCTCATCGGTGCAACATTAGACCGTAACGGCCTTCGTCCATCAAGATATGCGATTACCAGCGACGATATGGTGATCATGGCCTCTGAAGCTGGTGCACTGGCATTAGATCAAAGCAAGGTCATTGAGAAAGGGCGACTTACCCCAGGTAAAATGTTCGTCGTGGATATGGAGCAGGGACGCATCATCAGCGATACCGAAATCAAAACACAAGTTTGCAGCCGCAGGCCTTATGCCGACTGGCTGAACCAATACCAGATCCGACTGGAAGAGCTTCCTGAACCACGTGTAGTGTTTACAGGGCTTTCAGACGAGTCCATCTTCCGCTACCAGCAGGTTTTTGGCTATAGCCGTGAAGATGTCGACCTGATCCTAAAACCAATGGCGTTGGAAGCGAAGGAGCCAATTGGATCCATGGGGACCGATATCCCGCTTGCTGTGCTTTCGCAAAAACCTCAGCATCTATCTTCCTATTTCAAGCAACTCTTTGCACAGGTAACCAATCCACCAATTGACCCTATTCGCGAGAAGGTAGTGATGAGCCTTGCTGGTTTCATGGGTAACAACGGGAACCTGCTGGAAGAAAGTGCCATGCAATGCCACTGTGTGGGCATTAAACATCCAATTTTAACCAATGTCGAGCTTGAAAAGCTTAGAAGTATAGATACTGGTGTATTCCAGTCTAAGACCTTGCAGACCTATTTCCGTGCAAGTGCTGAACCTGGTGCGCTGGAGAAAGCGATCGAACGCCTTTGCCGTTACGCGGTGGATGCCGTTGAAGATGGCTTCCGGGTAATCGTGCTGTCTGACCGTGCGTTAGACTCGGAACATGCGGCCATTCCTTCGCTGCTTGCTGTCTCTGCGGTGCACCACCACCTGATCCGTAAGGGTTACCGTGGTGCAGTGGGACTGGTTGTGGAAGCTGGCGATGTTTGGGAAGTGCATCATTTCTCTTGCCTGATCGGTTTCGGTGCTACCGCCGTAAATCCTTACCTGGCTCTTGAGACCATCCGTGGCTTCGAAAAAGAATCAAGCATAAAAGCCGAAAAGCTGATCGAAAACTACATCTATGCCGTAAATAGTGGCTTGCTGAAGATCTTCTCGAAAATGGGGATCTCCACACTGCAATCGTACCACGGTGCGCAGATCTTCGAGATTCTGGGCTTGAACAATAAAGTTGTGGACCGCTATTTCACAGGCGCAGTATCCAGAATTGGCGGATTAGGCATGGATGAAATCGCGCGTGAATCGCTGATCAAACACATCCGCATCTTTGGAAAAGCGACCAGGCCGGATACCATTCTTCCAACTGGTGGTAACTACAAATGGCGCAGAAAGGGTGAGCAGCATTTGTTCAATCCGCAAACGATCCACCTGTTACAGAATTCTACCCGAAGAAAAGATTACAGCCTGTATAAGCAATATGCGAAGCTGGTGAATGAGCAAATGTCGCAGGCATTTACCATCCGCGGCTTGTTTGAATTTAACTATAAACGTCCTGCTGTACCATTGGAAGAGGTGGAGCCAATAGAAAGCATCATGAAGCGCTTTGCGACGGGTGCCATGTCTTTCGGGTCCATTTCACATGAGGCACACTCAACCCTGGCCATTGCCATGAACCGCATCGGCGGAAAAAGCAATACCGGCGAGGGTGGGGAAGATGAGCTTCGTTATGAGCTGCTTCCAAACGGAGATTCCATGCGTTCAGCCATCAAACAGATTGCTTCCGCACGCTTTGGGGTAACGAGCAATTACCTGACGAATGCAGATGAACTGCAGATTAAAATGGCGCAAGGTGCTAAACCTGGAGAAGGCGGACAGCTGCCGGGCCACAAGGTGGATGACTGGATCGCGAAGGTTCGTCACGCCACACCGGGTGTAGGTTTAATTTCGCCGCCACCACACCATGATATTTACTCTATTGAGGATCTTGCGCAGCTGATCTTTGACCTTAAAAATGCCAACCGTGCGGCAAGGATCAACGTGAAGCTGGTTTCTAAAGCTGGCGTTGGAACAATCGCCGCAGGTGTTGCAAAAGCACATGCAGATGTGATCCTGGTTTCCGGCTTTGATGGCGGTACCGGTGCATCACCGCTGACCTCCATACAACATGCTGGCTTGCCTTGGGAACTTGGACTCGCAGAAGCACACCAGACCCTGGTTAAAAACCGCCTGAGAAGCCGCGTGGTGCTTCAGACGGATGGACAGTTAAAGACTGGTCGTGACATCGCCATTGCGACTTTGCTTGGGGCTGAAGAATGGGGTGTAGCTACCGCTGCCCTGGTAACATCGGGCTGTATCATGATGCGTAAGTGCCATCTAAATACTTGTCCAGTCGGCGTTGCCACACAAGATCCAGATTTGCGTAAGCTCTTTACCGGTGAACCGGATCATGTGGTTAACCTGTTCCACTTCCTTGCGGAAGAGTTAAGGGAAACCATGGCGGAACTTGGGTTCAGAACAGTCAACGAAATGGTTGGGCAGGCCGACTGCCTGAGTGTACGTCAGATCCCGGAAACAGAGTGGAAGCTGAGAAACCTGGACCTGTCCGGCATCTTGTTTAAAGCACCAGATAACGGTTTAACATTATACAACTCAGAAACGCAGGATCATGGCTTAACCAATGTATTGGATCATGAACTGATTGAATCAGCACAACCGGCAATCCTGCATAAAGAACCGGTATTCCGTTCTTTTGAAATTAAAAATACGGATCGTGCTTTGGGCACCATGTTATCCAATGAGATCTCCAAAAAGTACCAGTCGCAAGGCCTGCCTGCCGACACAATCAACTTCAAATTCACCGGCTCTGCGGGTCAGAGTTACGGCGCTTTTGCCACCAGAGGACTATCCCTGGAACTGGAAGGTGAAGCAAACGACTACGTGGGTAAAGGTTTATCCGGCGCCAAACTGGTGATCTATCCTTTCAAGGAAGTGCAGTACGTGCCAGAACAGAACATCATCCTGGGCAACGTCGCGCTTTATGGCGCCACCTCCGGTGAGCTCTTTGCACGTGGACAAGCGGGTGAACGCTTTGCGGTCCGCAACTCCGGCGCTACGGCGGTCGTAGAAGGTGTAGGCGACCACGGTTGTGAGTACATGACTGGTGGTGAGGTGCTGATCATCGGGCAAACGGGCAGCAATTTCGCTGCAGGCATGAGTGGTGGTGTAGCCTGGGTGTACGACACCAAAGGTGATTTCAGAAGTAAATGCAACCAGGAAATGGTGGATCTGGATCCGCTTGACCAGCTAGATGAACTGAGAATTACGGAGCTATTGAACAAACATATCCGCTTAACTGGTAGCCGTTTAGCTGAATTCATCTTAAACGATTGGCCAACACAATCGGCGCACTTCATCAAGGTATTCCCGAAAGAATACAAAGCTATTTTATTGAACAAGACTAAAGTTAAAGTTTCCTGATATGGGCAAAGTAACCGGATTTTTAGAATATGAGCGTACGGCTCCAGAGAAGCAGGATCCAAGATCCCGTATCGAACACTATAATGAATTTGTACAGCAGCGTGAAACCGAAAACCTGAATCATGAAGCGGCACGTTGCATGGACTGCGGCGTTCCCTTCTGTATGTCGGGCTGCCCATTGGGCAACGTCATCCCCGAATTTAACGACGCGGTATATAAAGGAGAATGGGAGCTGGCCTCCAACATCTTATTAAGTACCAACAACTTTCCTGAATTCACCGGCAGGATTTGTCCGGCACCATGTGAATCCGCCTGTGTGTTGGGTATCAACAAATCGCCGGTGTCGATTGAAGAAATTGAGAAGCACATCATTGAGATAGCTTTCGCCAAAGGCTACATCAAAGCGGAGCCGCCATTGATCAGAACAGGAAAAAAAGTGGCTGTGATTGGCTCCGGTCCGGCAGGACTGGCAGCGGCGGCACAGCTGAATAAAGCGGGCCACGAAGTGACGGTCTTTGAACGTGATGATACCCCAGGCGGCCTGTTGAACTACGGCATTCCTGATTTCAAACTGCAGAAAGATGTGGTGCGCCGCAGGATCAACCTGATGGAGAAAGAAGGCGTTGTATTTAAGTGTAATGCCAATGTTGGTCAGAATGTCGAGATCAGCACCTTACTTCGCGAGTATCAGTCGATCGTGCTTGCCGGTGGGTCAACCATCCCGCGCGACCTGCCCATCAAAGGGCGTGAGGCAAAAGGGGTACATTTCGCGATGGACTTCCTGAAGCAATCCAACAAGAAGGTGCGTAACTTCCAGATTCTGGATGAGCAGATTTCTGCCATGGGCAAGGACGTGATTGTGATCGGTGGCGGGGATACCGGATCAGATTGTATCGGTACTTCCAACCGCCAGGGTGCGAAATCGGTCATGCAGTTTGAGATCATGCCGATGCCGCCTGAGCAGCGCACAGCCAATATGCCATGGCCGACTTTCCCGATGTTGCTTAAGGTGACTTCGTCTCATGAGGAAGGCTGTAATCGTGCATGGGGCATCAACAGCAAGGAGTTCATCATGGATGAAGCCGGGGCTTTGAAAGGCCTTAAAATCGTTGAAGTAGAATGGGAGATGGACGCCAATGGAAGAGCGCTGAACTTTAAAGAAGTACCAGGTACGGAACGTGAGTTACCTTGCCAGCTGGTATTGCTTGCCATGGGCTTTATGCACCCGCAGAAAGAAGGATTACTTGAGAAGTTAGGCGTTGATCTGGATAGTCGCGGTAATGTGAAAGCTGCTGAAGGTAAATATCAGACCAGCATTCCAAAAATCTTCAGCGCGGGCGACATGAGAAGAGGCCAGTCCTTAGTGGTCTGGGCGATTTCAGAAGGCCGTGAAGCTGCTAGAAAGGTTGATGAATATTTAATGGACTACAGTAAATTACCCACCAAAGATGGCATTCCCTATGCCTGATTGAATGAACACAGCACAGGGTTAACCCTGTGCTGTGTTGTTATTTAATCGCAGTTTAGCGAAGAAGTCCCAAAGGACAATTCCAGCTGAAATGACAATATTGAAAGAGTGTTTCGTACCGAATTGCGGGATTTCAATGCAGGCATCAATTGTCGCCATCACTTCATCACTTACGCCATTTACCTCGTTTCCGAAGATCAATGCATATTTTTCCGCTTGTGCGGGTTGAAAGGTGTTCAGCATCGTGCTGCCTTTTGCCTGTTCAATGGCGATGATCTTATAACCTTCGCTTCTCAAGATGGCAACAGCATCCAGGGTGTTTTCTGCATGCACCCAGTCTACCGATTCGGTAGCACCCAAAGCGGTTTTCTCAATCTCCCGGTGTGGCGGGCGAGCTGTAATACCGCATAGGTATAACTTCTCAATAGAAAAGCCATCGCCGGTGCGGAATACCGAACCGACGTTATGCATGCTGCGTACGTTATCTAGCACCACAACCACAGGCAATTTGTCCTGCTCCTTGAAAGCTTCTACGCTTACGCGGTTCAGATCATCTAATTTTAGTTTTTGCATGGGGGCAAAGGTAATTAAATCTTCCTTGCACCATCGCCGATCTCGGAGATGTACACGCCCGCAGGGTAACCTACCTGAGCTTCATAATAGGCATTCAGCTGCTTTTCGAAATCTTCTTCAGCACCTTTCTCCAGTAAAGCAATTGCACAGCCGCCGAAACCAGCACCAGTCATCCTTGCACCAATTACTTTCGGGTACTGCTGGCAGAATTCTACAATGGTATCCAGCTCTTTACCAGACACTTCATACAATTCCTTTAAAGATTCGTGTGAGGCATACATCAGTCGGCCGAAGGTCTCCAGATCCTGTGAACCCAGGGCTTTAGCAGCCAGGTGCACACGATCGTTTTCGGTAACCACATGCGTTGCCCGGTCCAGAATCTTAGGGTCGGTAATCAGGTGTTTATGTAGTGCAAATTTCTCTGCAGTCAGCTCGCAGAGGTTGTTCAGCTTAATCTCCTGGTTTAAGGCGACCAAAGCTTCATTGCATTCCGCTACGCGCTCATTGTATTTGGATTCTTCCAGCTTCCTGGATTTATTCGTATTGATGATCGCCAGGTTGTAGTCCCCCAACTGGCAGTCGACCATAATGTGCTTCAGCGTATCGCAGTTCAGCAATATGGCCTGGTCCTTTTCACCGAAGGCAACCGCGAACTGATCCATGATGCCGCAGTTTACGCCGATGAACTCGTTCTCCACCTTTTGCCCCATTAAGGCAAGCTCCAGGCGGCTATAGCCAAGATTCAGGAAATCGTTTAATGCGTATGCGGTCAGCACTTCAATAGAGGCGGAGGAGGAAAGCCCTGAACTTACTGGAATATTGCCATGGAAGAGGAAGTCGAAGCCGGTGATGGTTTTTCCTTCTGCCTCCAGCTGGTTGATGATGCCGATCGGATAGTTGAACCAGCAATTGCCTTCTTTCTGATAAGATGTGCTTACCGCAACTTCTTTGGTGTCTGGAAAGTTTAAGCTTTTAAAGCGAAATACCTGGTCATCATTTGGTGCCATACACAGCGTTGTGCCTAAGGTGACCGCTGCCGGCAGGACAAGCCCGCCATTATAATCGATATGTTCTCCGATCAGGTTTACCCTTCCTGGGGTGAAATAGGTTGCTGCTGGAGCTTTTTGGTATAGTTCAGTAAACTGTTGGACTAGCGCTTCTCTCATTGAAAATCATTTTTAGCTAAGATACAATTATGTAACAAACCGAAGGCGCAAATTGATTGGATTGGTTCGCTAGGGAACAATTAACGTTAAGATTTCCGGCTTGCAGGCAAGATAATGGTGAAGGTACTACCTTCTGCCACCTTGCTTTCGACGAGGATGTCGCCCGCATGTTTCTGCACGAATTCCTTGCATAGCACCAGTCCGAGGCCGGTACCGGTTTCATTGTTTGTACCCGGGGTGGCTGTCCTGCTATCCGTACGAAAGAGGCCCTGTAAGGTCTTGTCGCTCATGCCCACGCCGTAGTCGACGACAGCGATCGTGATGTGTTCCTGTCCGATGTCATCTACTTTCTTGCCGGATACAATCTCGATCTTACCGAAGTTGGGCGTGAACTTAATAGCATTGGAGATCAGGTTCCGGAATACCGTGTTGATCATGTCTTCATCACCGCAAATGCTGAGGTCTGTTGATGCGAGGTTGATGATCTGAATGTCTTTCTGGGCAGCCATAATCTTCAGCAGACTGATGTTGGCTTCCAGCGTTTCGTAGATGTCGATCTTTTTAGGCTGGAATGTGATGTTGCCGGTCTGACTTCTGGACCAAAGCAGCACGTTCTCCAGCAGTTTACCTGTGGTGAAAAGACTGGTTTGAAGCAGCTTGTACATCCGCTTCCGTTCCAGTTCATCTTCCTCAAACATACCTTCTTGCAGTAGTTCGGTAAGTGCAAGGGTAGAAGATATGGGACCACGTAAATCATGGGCCAATATGGAGAAGAATTTATCTTTCGTTTGATTCACTTCCTGCAGCTGCGCTGAAGATTCCAGCAAAGCTTTATAATTTTCTTCAAGTTCCCGCTTCTGCGCCTTTATAACGCGCCTTTGCTTAAAGGCCCGGAGATTGCCGCGCCATTGGATGGTCGATAATGCTAAACAGATGATGAGCGTAATAAATCCTACCGAAAGATTGGACAGCAGGATGGCTGGATCCTGCTGCGTCTGACTCATCCCGATACCAAATACCAGGTAGATGATGAGCAGGTAAACGACAAGCTGGAGGGGTTTGATGAGCAGGATCAGCGAACAGACGACACAGATGATCAGGAACCCAATGATCGAGGTGGTGACCGCCTGATCATAGATGGTACAAATGGTACCCCAAAGCGCAACGACAAGTAAAAGTACGTGCGGCAAATGGCGGAATGATCTTTTATATTGCGGCCGGTAGTAGGCGATAAGGCTTAGTACGAAAAGAATACTGCAGGTGGAACCGACAATGAAATTGAGAATGAGAATGTGCTTTTTCCAGTCGATAAAAGAAACGGTATCCGCATCTATGCCGTGGGCATAGGTGACCGATAAAACCAGCGCGACCGGCACACAGATGCCGCTGAGCATTAAGGACCTGACGAGATTTACTTTCCTGACCTCTTTTTCAATGATGAGCTTGTCGAGCGCTGGGGTATGGTACAGTTTCCTAATAAATTCTTTTAAATTCCTCATTATGTTTGCATAACAAAAATAGAATTTAAAATGATATTTCCTAAGTTCCTGATCTAAGTGAGATTGTCGTATTCTCCAGAATGCTCCTCAATGGACTCTGGCTGAATAATAACGAAACGAACGAGTGGAAATACCTGCTTTATGGATGCCCGTATACGGTCAATAGCCGCATTTATGTCAGCGGTTTCCAGACCATCCTTGAAGGTGATGATCAGCATGAGGACGATAACTTCCGGCGACTGATAAGTTGATAGTAAATGCTGCACTTTGATGACCGCCTCATCTTGTTCCGCAATCCTGATGATTTTGGTTTGATTTTCGGGCATGATGCCTTCGCCCATTAGTAAGCTACGACTTTCCCGGGCGAGGATAATGGAGACAAATACCAGGATCAATCCGACCAGGATGGAGCCCACCCCGTCGAGTTCCGGGAGGTCATACCGATGACCCAGGAAGATACAAGCCATCACCACCAATAGGCCACATACGGCAGCACCATCCTCAAAGAGGACCAGGAAATTACTTGGATCCTTACTGCTTACGATGGCATTCCACCAGCTTAGTTCTCCGCGCGCCTTGTTGAACTCTTTCGCTGCAACGACCAGAGAGGCACCCTCGAAGAGGATGGATAAGCCCAGCACCACATAGTTCCAGGTGGGGTCCTCCAGCGGTTCCGGATGAAGTACATGTGAGATGCCCTGGTAAATGGAAATACCACCACCCAGTCCGAAGATGAGAATGGAGACGATGAAAGAATAGAAATATAGCTCCTTGCCGTAGCCAAAGGGGCGTAGGGCATCTGCAGGCTTCTTACTTTGCTTTAATCCGTAGAGCAGAAGAATCTGGTTCACCGTGTCAACAAGGGAGTGAATACCCTCAGAAATCATGGCGGCGCTGTTGCTGAAGGCGCCTGCAACGAATTTAGTTATGGAGATTAATAAGTTTGCCGCAAGCGCGCTGTATATGGATTTGTGGGTAGTCGCCATTCTTTACAACAGGGTTAGCCTGCGAATGCAGACTAAGTGGTAAGGATCAAGGCTCGGGTTTTGTTTTGGAAACGGAGAAATAGGAGGATGGAAGCGGTAAGCAAACCGAAGGTCAGGCCGTACCAGATGCCATTTACGCCCATACCGAGCGTGATCCCCAGGAAGTAGCCTAGCGGTATTCCAATAACCCAATAAGCGACAAAGGTAATAAGGGTAGGTATGTTTACATCACCTATACCCCTGAGCACACCTAGACCCACAACTTGCGTCCCATCGAACAGCTGGAAAAACCCGGCAATGATTAGCAGTTGTGCCGCGATCTGGATCACTGCAGTGTCTTCGGTGTAGATGTATGGCAACAGGTTATTTGCAAACACAAACAACAGGGCGGTCACGCTCATGAAGGCAATCACGACATGGTAGCTGGCAATGGCGGACTTGCGGAGGTCGCCAAAGGCTGCACGACCAAGGTTATTGCCAGTTTTGATCGTTGCCGCGGAAGCAACACCACTCGCCATCATATAAGTTACAGCAGCTAGGTTGATCGCCACCTGATGGGCTGCTTGCGGAACACTACCGATGGTGCCAATCAGGATTGCGGCGCCACTGAATGCGCTGATTTCAAAGGAATACTGAAGCGCTACGGGTGCACCGATTTTCACTATGCGTTTGAAGCGGTCCAGGTCAATGAAAAACAACTTAAACTTGTGCAGGTATTTTTTAAAGTTCTCAGAACGCATGACGTAAACAGACATCACAACCGCCATCAGCGACCGGTCGATCAGTGTGCTTAAACCAACCCCTTTAACGCCCATGGGCTCAATGCCAAACATCCCCTTAACGAAGATGATCCCCAGCACAACGTTCAGGATGTTTCCCCAGATGGAGACAAACATGGCCTGCTTGGTGAATCCTAAACCTTCGGCAAATTGCTTGAAGGTTTGAAAGATCATCAGCGGGATAATGGAGAAGCCCAGGTAGCCCAGGTACGGCTTGGCATAGGCAACCACGTCTGGCGACTGGCCCATGTGATCGATGATGGACAGTGTGCCGTAGTGTATGAAGATGTATAACAGGGTACCCGTGATCACGTTGATGATGAGGCTGCTGGATAACAGCTTACCACACTCGTCGTAATTCCTGGCACCGTTCATTTTAGCGATCAGCGGCGTAAGGCCGTACGAAATGCCGAGGCCCAGCACGAGAATAAGCATGAAAATACTATTGACCAGAGATACGGCCGCAAGCTGAACCGTGCCGGCAAAATGACCGACGATGATGCTGTCTGCCATGTTAACCATGGTATGCCCGAGCTGGGAGACCACGATGGGCAGTGCAAGAATAAGATTATCTTTATAGAATGGCTTGTAGCGGGCGTAAAAGGAACTTAACATGATCAGATTGATCTGCAAAGGTAGCGCTATTTCAAGTTAATAAAAGTAAAGTACTCCTCTTTTTCAGAGAGGTGCAGCTGCAAAATGCCGGAGGTCAGCAGGCTGACCAGCAGTTTCTGTGCTTTCTTGTTGGACAGCCGCGTGAGCTTGGTGAATTGCTTTAGGGTGATGCGCTCCTGGGCTTCCAGGTAACTGAAAAGCTTTCTTTCCGTCTCGGAATAGATAATCATCTTGCCGGTGGCGCTTTGCTCTTCCTTCAGCATGTCGAGCACAATTTTACTGGCCAGCACGGTTTTGTCTTTCACCCGGTAGTAGGCCCACCATTCCTTGTTCGCGTCGAGTGCATAATGCGGTTTGATGTCGCTCTGGGCGATCTTAACTGCTAATACAATTTTGTGGTTGATGTAAATCTCTTCGAATTCCGGTTCGATGGCGGGTTTACAGAACTGGTGAGCGGCTTTGTTAATCATGTAGCGCTCTTCATCTTCCGATTTTACGCCGACAATATTGCCATCATCGGCAACGCCGATGAGCAGCACGCCACCCTGGTTGTTCGCAAAAGCGACAAGACTTTTGGCAATCTTTTCTGCGCTGGTGATGGTTTTCTTGAAATCAAGTGTGGTGCCTTCGCCTTGTAAAATGAGTTCCCTGATGTTCATGCTTAATTTCTGTTTATATCAATAGGCAACAACTTGCTTTTCGCCGTGGTGCAGGTTCCGGATGTACACCTCGTTCATTACGGTTGCACATACTTCACCGTCTTTATTGGTGATTTCCATCGGGTAGGCCTTGATGAACTTGCCGACCGTCGTTAAAGCATGTGTCGCTTCCTCCAGCATCTCATCTGTGATGATCAGGCTGAAGTACAAATGTGTACGGCCGGGTTTGAGGTATTGAATGGAGGCACTTTTGAGCCATACCCTCGTTTTAAAACCTTTACGCCGCAGGAGCTGGTCGAACAACAATGCATAGAACGGATCTGTAGCGGCATAAATTGTGCCCCCGAAGATGGAACCATTGTAATTGGTATTGATGACACTCTTAGCGATCTTCACGTCTACACCCCGGAAACCCTTGTGGAATTTCTTTACCCATATGCGCTGGCACAACATCGGGGGGTATAAACTTAAGGCCCATTTAAGGGTTCTTTCTGATACAATCATGAGCAATAAATATCTAAAAGATTTCGTGCTGTAGGAAATTTTTGTTTTTCAGGGAAGCAATTGTGGGGTAAAGGCCGTGTAATAATGGGGGACAGATGAACGAGTTAGCGGTCTAGCATGAGAATTTTAAAACCTTTTGAATTTGAAAGATGTTTTATATGCAATTAAAACTATTCTATGAAAAAAATGATTTTAAGTCTTGCTGTTGCGGGTTCAATGATATTAGCCACTTCAGCATGCAATTCGACCAAAAACCTGTCTGGATCTTCAGATAGCACGAGTACGGATTCAACGATGACGAACACAACATCGACAACCACGATGGATACGTCACAAACTACAGCGGACACAACCAGAACCACAACTCCGCCAGACAGCACAAAAACGCTGCCTCCAATGTAGGAAGACCTTTTTAAAGAAAACCGGAACTTGTTTCCGGTTTTTTTGTGCCTCAAAGTTTGGCGGTAGGGCAGCTGATTCGGCGTTACTAAGACTTGATTTATCAGTGTCAAAACAGTGTACTTTATCGGAATACAAAAATTTACAACAGGTTTAATTGGTACCTTTGGTTTTGCAATAAATATGATGTTCAGAGAAAACATAGTAACCGCTTATCAGAAGATACAGGATGATATTTGCCAGGCAATCGAACAGGCAGATGGTTTGAGTCAGTTTGAAGAAGAGATTTGGGAAAGGGAAGGTGGCGGTGGCGGCCGGACCAGGATCATGCAGAACGGAAATGTGATTGAGAAAGGTGGCGTAAACTTTTCAGCGGTGCACGGAAAACTTCCGGAGGCCGTAAAAAGATCGTTTAAGGTGGAAAGCGATGAGTTCTTTGCGACTGGCGTATCCATCGTGATGCACCCTTCGAATCCTTTCGTGCCGATTATACACATGAACATCCGGTATTTTGAGCTTGATGAACAGACCAGGTGGTTCGGCGGTGGGATAGACCTGACGCCACATTACGTGATCGACACGGATGCGCGGTTCTTCCACCATAAGATGAAAGAAACCTGCGATCGCTTTCACCCGGACTTCTATCCGAAATTCAAGCAGCAGGCAGATGATTACTTCTACATCAAACACCGGGAAGAAACCCGCGGCGTGGGAGGCATTTTCTATGACCGCTTACAACCTGCAAGTACAGGGATGAGCTATGAGGATATTTTCGAGTTCTCGAAAGCCGTTGGAGAAAGTTTTGCACCTGTGTATACGGAAGTGATTGACAGAAACCGGAATACGGAATTTACAGAAGCGGAAAAGGAGTGGCAGTACCTGAGACGAAGCCGCTATGCGGAGTTTAACCTGGTCTATGATTCCGGGACAAAGTTTGGTCTGGAAACAAACGGAAGGATTGAGTCGATCCTGATGAGCCTGCCGCCGGTTACGAAATGGACCTACAATTTTAAACCCACAGAAAACAGCCCAGAGGCCTTTACTTCAACGCGTTTGAGAAAAGGTATTGATTGGGTTTAAATTTTCGCTTTACTGCCCTTAAACGTTATTATTTTGTTAAATTCGCAGGGTTAATACAATACCTTTTTAAAATCGTTTTAAACGAATACAGAAAATATGGCTGAAGACTTGGAAAATCAGGAAAACGATAAGATTATTAAAATCAATATCGATGAGCAGATGCGTTCTGCATACATCGATTATTCGATGTCAGTAATTGTATCTCGTGCCTTACCTGATGTACGCGACGGATTAAAACCCGTGCACCGTCGTGTTTTATATGGCATGCTCGATCTTGGGCTTGCAAACAATAAACCTTTTAAGAAATCCGCCCGTATTGTGGGTGAAGTTCTGGGTAAATATCACCCGCATGGGGACTCCTCTGTTTATTATACCATGGTTCGTATGGCTCAGGAATGGAGCTTACGCTACATGATGGTTGATGGACAGGGTAACTTTGGTTCTGTGGATGGTGACTCGCCGGCAGCAATGCGTTATACAGAGGCGAGATTCGCGAAGATTGCAGAGGAAATGCTTGCCGACATCAATAAAGATACGGTTGATTTCCAGCTGAACTTTGATGATTCCCTGCAGGAACCTTCAGTATTGCCTTCAAAAGTTCCAAACTTGCTGATCAACGGTGCTTCTGGTATCGCAGTAGGTATGGCAACGAACATGCCGCCGCACAACATTACGGAGGTAATCAATGCGACCGTAGCGTACATTGATGATAAAGAGATTACCGTTCAGGACCTGATGAAACACATTAAAGCGCCAGATTTCCCGACAGGGGCAATCATCTATGGCTATGCAGGTGTGCAGGAAGCGTTCGAGACCGGCCGTGGCCGTATCGTGATGCGTGCAAAGGCGGAAATTGAAACCAACAAAGATCGCGAAAGCATCATTGTAACCGAGATTCCTTACCAGGTGAACAAAGCGATCATGATTGAGCGTACCGCTGAGCTGGTTGGTGAGAAAAAGATCGAAGGTATTTCCAACATTAAAGATGAATCCAACAAGGATGGTATCCGTATCGTTTATGAAATTAAACGTGATGCGAATGCCAGCATTGTTTTAAATAACTTATTTAAACAAACTGCTTTACAGACTTCATTTAGTGTAAATAACATTGCACTGGTAAACGGTCGCCCGCAGTTGTTGAACCTTAAAGACCTGATCAGACACTTCGTTGATCACAGACATGAGGTTGTTGTCCGCAGAACCAAATTCGAGCTTGCTGAAGCACAGAAACGTGCCCACATCCTGGAAGGTTTGCTGATTGCATTGGATCACCTGGATGAGGTTATTCGTTTAATCCGTTCATCAAACACCCCAGAAGAAGCCAGAGTTGGCTTGATGGAGCAGTTTGGTTTGAGTGACATCCAGGCGCGTGCAATTCTTGATATGACCCTTCGTAGGTTAACTGGCCTTGAGCGTGATAAGATTAAAGAAGAGTACAATGAGTTGATGAAAACCATCGAATACTTACAGTCGATTCTTGCAGATGAAGGCTTGAGAATGCAGATCATCAAAGATGAGCTTGCAGAGATGATGGAGAAATACGGCGATGAGCGTAGAACAACGATCGTTCACTCTGCTGATGACATGAGCATGGAAGACTTCATTGAAGATGAAGACGTGGTGATCACGATTTCTCATGAAGGCTACATCAAACGTACACCAGCAACAGAATACCGTACGCAAGCCAGAGGTGGTAAAGGTTCCAAGGGTTCTGACTCCAGAAATGAAGATTTCATAGAGCATTTACTTGTTGCTTCCAACCACAATTATATGCTGTTCTTTACGGAGAGCGGACGTTGTTTCTGGTTGCGCGTATACGAAATCCCTGAAGGTTCACGTTTGAGTAAGGGTCGTGCAATACAAAACATCATTAACATTCCTAAGGAAGAGAAGATAAAGGCATACATTAAGGTGAAGAACCTTAAAGATCAGGATTACCTGGAAAACAACTTTATCATCATGTGTACCAAGAAAGGTACCATCAAGAAAACTTCGCTGGAGGCTTATTCAAGACCAAGGGTTAACGGTATCAATGCCATTAACATTAACGAGGGTGATCAGCTGCTGGAAGCTACTTTAACCACCGGATCAAGTGAGATCGTGATGGCCTTACGTTCGGGTAGAGCGATCCGCTTTAACGAGTCGACAGTACGCCCAATGGGGAGAACTGCCACAGGTGTAAGGGGTGTAACCCTTGCTCACGACCAGGATGAGGTGGTTGGCATGATTGCTGTTGAAGATTCTTCTGCAACGGTACTTGTGGTATCTGAGAAAGGTTACGGTAAACGTACCGATATCGAAGATTACCGCGTAACGAACCGTGGTGGTAAAGGTGTTAAGACCATTAGCATTACCGAGAAAACGGGCGACTTGATCTCGATCAAGAACGTTACGGATCTGGATGACTTAATGATCATCAACAGATCAGGTATTGTGATTCGTATCGCTGTCCGTGACTTAAGGGTTATGGGTAGGGCTACGCAGGGTGTGAAGCTGATCAATCTAAAGGGTAATGATGCCATTGCATCTGTTGCCAAGATTGAGCACGAAGAGGAAGAAGCGCTGGAAGCGGTTCTGGAGCAACTTGATGCTGCCGAAGGTACAGAAAGCGTGTTAGCGGATGGTACTGAGGTTTTACCAGCAACTGACGACGAGGCTGACGAGGCTGATGAAGCAGAAGTAGAAGAGCTTGATGAAGATGAAGCGGAATCTGATGATGACGAGGAGGCAGAATCTGAAGATGAGGAACCAATAAACTAGAAATAAATTAAAACTGTAACAAAAATGAAAAAAGTACTTTTAAGTATATTGTTGGCGGGAGTAGGAACTGCTACGTTTGCGCAGAAAAGTGAAATTGCGGAAGCAAAGAAAGCCTGGGGATTATATCAGATCACGGGTGCTTCCGGTACTGATGTTTCCAAGAAACTAGAAACACTTAATGCTGCAATTAAGCGTACTGACGCTGCAATTGCTCATGAAAAGTCCAAAAACTTACCCGAGGCATGGTCTTACCGTGCATTGCTATCTTCTGCAGCTGCAATGGCTGATACAGCTAACCTGCAAAACGCAGATGCATACCTGAAGGTTGCTCAGGAGGCTGTTGAGAAATCAAAAAGCCTGGATGCTAAAGGTTCTGAGAAAGAGAACATTGAACAAGCACAGTTAAACATCAACAATGCGGTAAGAAACATTGGTGTATTGGCTTATCAAAAAAAGGATTATAAAACAGCTTACGAGAAATTCAACCAGGCGACTGTGTTGAACCCAACAGATACTTCAATGTATTTGAATGCTGGTATCGCTGCACGTGGATTGGAAGATTATCCTAAGATGATTGATTCATACAAGAAAGTAATTTCTTTAAATCACCCAGAAGCGGCTACTTTGTACGAAGAGATTGTATCTACGCAATTGACCGCACAGAAAGATACGGCTGCTGCAATGGCTACAATCACTGAAGCAAAAGCTAAATACCCGGAGAACATCAACTTCATCACCAGCGAGACTCAGATTTATCTGCAAACCGGTGATGTCGTAAAAGCAGAAAGCACTTTACAAACGCTAGTGGCTAAACAACCAGGAAACGCAACTTTCCAGGCTGCACTAGGAAACGTTTACTTACAGCAGGCACTGAAAATTCAAGGCGACATGAACAAGATTGACGCTAAGAAAGTTAAGGAACTGAATGCTGCGAAAGATAAGAGAGATGCATTGGTAGAGAAGTCAGTACCTTTCTTCAATAAAGCACTTGAAATCGATCCAAAGAACGTAGGTGCACTAGAAAACTTAAAAACCATCTACACGTTCAAAAACGACACTAAAAACTACAATGACGTAAAAGCACGTCTTGATGCAATCCAAAAATAACATACCGGATTGCGGATAAAAGAGGAGGGATAGCGATATCCCTCTTTTTTTATGCTTAACCATTTATAGAATCGCGGTTCATTCGTTCAATCTTTTCTGTGGACAATAGCGTTTGGAATGTTGCTTGTGTGAAGTTGACAGCGTCAACTTAAATATGACTTGTATCGTTAACGAAGGGGTAGAGATTCACAATGTACTTTAAACATCAGGTGTTAACGGGCGTGGGACCGGAGTAAACGAAAGAAGGGTAGTGATATCACTCTTTTTTTATAAATTTGTTAGATAACGAAGATTATGAATAGAAAGGCCTTATTATCGATTATTCTGTTATCAATTACTTTCAGTGCAGTCGCACAGAAAAGTCAGCTGAGGATTGCACGGAACACCATTGGCAAGCTTCAGGCGGCGATTGTGGCCAAAGCTGACGTGAATAAGCAGATGAACATTATAGGAGAGGGGCTTAAAGCAACACAATCTGCGCAGGTGGATCGAAAAACCAAGAAGTACCCTGAAACCTGGGCCATTGCGGCGTACCTGAATTCGTATCTGGCCATCATCGACGAGAAAGATCCTGAGAAGTATTACCAGGATGCCTTAGCCTTGATCGATACGGCAAAACAGCTGGACAGATTTCATGAGAATGAGAAGTTATTAGAAGCCGCTGTACTAAACACATTTGTAATCAAGCAGGAGAAGGGCAACCGTGCTTTCAGCAGTTACGATTATTCAACAGCTTTGGGCTATCTGAAGGAGCTTAGTGACTATTTCCCGCAGGACAGTACGCTGGCACTAAATACAGCAATTGCCTGCAGGAATCTGCGAAACTACAATCAGGCATTGACCTATTACAATCGCGCGATTGAAACCGGTGCTTCTAATCCGGTGATCTACCAGCATCTTGCTGAAATCTATGCTTCAAAATTCGACATTGAAAATGCCATAAAGGTGTTGGAGACTGGTCAGAAAAGAAATCCAAGCAATATCTTCATCGTGAATGACCTGGTTAATCTGTTGCTGGACAACGAAAGATTTGACAAAGCTGAAAAAACGCTGGAAGAAGCCATTAAACTGGAGGGACAGAATAAAGAATTGTATTATCTCTACGGATATTTAAAGCAGCTTAAAAGGCAGCATACGCAGGCAGAGACGGCATATAATACGGCATTGTCAATGGATCCAAATTTCTTTCCGGCCTTGTATCAACTCGGAACCGTTTACATCAACATGGGAAATGATGTGCTAAAGTCTGACAAAGCGAACCGGATGCAGTTGTATGAAGAACACATCAACAAGTCTGAGAATATTTTAACACATGCATACGAGATTGCACCGAACGACAGGCAAACCATTCAGTTGCTTATTGAGATCAATACAAGAAAGCAGCGGTATGATAAGGTAGATGAACTGAAGGAAAGACTTCAGGAATTCTAGTCAAGGTGAAAAACCAGTAGCACTACTACTGGTTTTTTTATGTAATGTTTTTTGATATAAAGCTATACTAGGAGCTGCGCATAAACAGGCTACTTAACATAATATTAATTATAGGACTTTAATAATCGAGAAGATTGCGTGGGGATTTAGCGCCTGGCCTGGAGCTTTAAAGATACTAAAAAAACAAAGTAATCCGGGCGCTTCTGCGCTAGTCCTTATGGTGTATTTCCATCTTTACCATCCTTAAACTCGCGGATGCCTTGACCAAGGCCTTTCATCAGTTCAGGTATTTTCTTACCACCAAACAATAGTAAGATTGCCAGTAGTATGATTACGATCTCCTGCGTACCCAATGCTGCTAAGAAAATTGAAGTTGTCATATGTGATGTTCTAATGGTTTTATGTTGATTGTTATTGCTTTGTACCTGCTAATTTGTTGTAAGATTTGTTTTGTTGGCGTTGCGATTGTAAACCCAGAACACAACTAAGGGATATACAAACAGATTAAAAATGGTATTGGTGATTAATCCGCCGATAACGACAACCGCAAGCGGCTTTGATGCCTCTGAGCCAATGCCGGTAGACAGTGCTGCAGGCAATAAACCTATAGCAGCCATCATAGCCGTCATCACGACTGGCCTGATCCGTGCATGAAGACCGTCTTTTAAAGCTTCCTCAAACGTCCATTCAGGCTTGTGTTTAAGCTCAGCGAAGTTGGTCTTGAACCGTGTTAAGAGGATTACGCCATTTTGCACGCAGATCCCGAATAGTGCTATAAAACCGATTCCGGCCGAGATGTTGAAGTTAATGCCTGTTGCCAGTAGCGCCAGAATGCCGCCAACCATTGCAAATGGAACATTGTTGAGCACCAATAATGAATCCTTGATGTTCCCGAAGAGCACGAAAAGAATTAGGAATATGAGCAGCAAACTAATTGGAACTGCCTGGGAAAGTCGTTTTGCAGCACGCTGCTGATTCTCAAAATCTCCGGCCCACTCCATAGTATAGCCTTTTGGCAGGGTAATGTGCGCTTTGACCTTCTCCTGTGCTTCGGCAATCACGCTACCCATATCACGACCTCTGATGGAGAATTTAATCGCCCCGTAGCGTTGATGTTTATCCCTGTATATCATGCTGGGCCCAGTAATCTTGCGGATTGTCGAGATTTCTGCCAAAGGGATTTTTCCACCGGCAATACTTGGAATCATGAGCCTGCCTATCGACTGTTCATCATCTCTGAAGTCCTCCGGGTACCTGATGATCAGATCAAATTTGCGTTCACCCTCGTAGATTTCTGTGGCGGCCTTCCCTCCTATAGCCATTTCGATTACGGCATTCGCGTCGGCAGTGGTAATGCCGTATAATGCCATCTTATTTTGATCAAGGTTGATCTGTAGTTCCGGCTGACCAAGATTTCGAAGTATCCCGAGATCTTCAATCCCTTCCACTTCATTTAAGATGTTGTATATCTTTTCTTCTTCCCGCTCAATGATTTGAAAGTCCTCGCCAAACATCTTGACCACAATGGAGCCTTTAACACCAGAAACCGCTTCTTCAACGTTATCCGAGATGGGTTGGGAAAAGTTCAGGCTGATGCCCGGGAAAGTTTTCAAGCTGTCCTGCATACGTTCGATCAGCTGTTCTTTGGTTTGCTTGATCTTCCATTCCTTTCGAGGATAAATATCTACATGGAATTCCATGTTATAGAAGCCGGTCGCATCCGTCCCATCATTCGGGCGCCCGGTTTGCGACAATACCTGCTTTACTTCATCAAACTTCAGGAAAACCTTACGCATCTCATTGGAACGTGTTTTAGTTTCATCAAGCGAGATGCTCAGCGGGCCTGTAGCACGGACGTATATGGATCCTTCATCCAGATTCGGGAGAAATTCGCTGCCTAGAAATTGGAAGCTGAAGATACCCAGGACCAGGCAAATCAGGGAGACGCTAAACACCAGCTTTCTAGCCCGGAAGCATCTATCGAAAATACGCATGGTGTGTCTGTTCAGGAATTCAAGAAAGCGGTTGTGTTTTTCCCTTACATCCTTCTTCAAGAGCACGCTTGCCATCGCTGGTACAAGCGTAAAGGTGAGCAGCAATGCCCCAAGTAGCGCAAAGCTTAAGGTCCAGGCCAGTGGCGAGAACATCTTCCCTTCTACCTTCTCAAAAGTAAAAATCGGCAGTAGCCCTGTGATGATGATCAACTTGGCAAAAAAGATCCCTTTGCCGTTCTCCAGGCAAGCACGTTTAATCAGGCCCACCTTGCTCATCTTGTTGAACCTTGCCATGCCGACTAGCTTAGCTTTATGATCCAGGGCTACGAAAATACCTTCAACCATAACCACTGCACCATCTATGATAATCCCGAAGTCAATTGCCCCCATGGAGAGCAGGTTTGCTGACATGCCCTTTAATTTCAAACAGATAAAAGCAAACAGTAAAGCCAGGGGAATAATGATGGAAACGATAAGCGTCGTTCGCCAGTCGGCCATGAATAGAAACACGATCAACGTGACAAAGATGATGCCCTCGAGCATGTTCCCCATAACTGTATGTGTCGCATAGTTTACCAGATCTTCACGGTCGTAAAAGGTGCTGATCTTGACATCATCCGGTAAAATGGAACTGTTTATGACTTCAATCTTTTCCTTCAGGCGTGCAATGACATCACTCGGATTACCACCTTTGCGCATGACTACGATCCCTTCCACCACATCAGGGTCGTAATCCCGCCCAACCTGGCCCAGCCTTGGCAAAGCAGATTCCGTAACATCTGCAATTGTTTTTACATAGATTGGTGTTCCATTGAAATTATCGACTACGACATTTCTGATTTCTTCAATGTTATTCAAGATCCCGATACCCCGTACAACATAGGCCTGGCCACTCTGTACAATAACATCCCCGCCAACATTGACATTACTCTTTGATACCGCGTCGAAGAGCTCCGTTGCACTTACACCATATTGAATGGCTTTCTGCGGATCAACGGTGACCTGATAGGTTTTCACTTCTCCACCAAAGCTCACCACATCGGCAATGCCCGAAACAGAGAGTAGTTCACGCTGGATGACCCAGTCCTGCAGGGTCTTTAGTTCCCGCACCGACTTGGTATCGCTCGTTAGCGTATAACGAAAAATCTCCCCTGTAGGACCATATGGCGGCTGCACCTCCGGCTTTAGTCCGTCGGGGAGATCTGCTTCTTCCAGGTGATTATTCACCTGCACCCTTGCGAAAGCATAGTCTACATCATCTTCGAAGGTGATCTTAACGATCGAAAGTCCGAACAAAGATGAGGATCTGATGCTTGTGCGTTTTTCTGTTGGGTTCATCGCGATTTCCAGCGGCCTGCTCACAAATTTCTCTACCTCCTCTGCACTTCTTCCAGGCCATTGCGTGATGATTGTAATGTTCGTGTTTGTAACGTCCGGGAAAGCCTCTATGGTAGTCTGTTTGAAGCTCAGGTAGCCCGCAAGAATCATGATGAACGTCGCGATGAAAATGAAGTACTTGTTTTTTAAAGAGAACCCAATAATGTTCTTAATAGCTTTATTCATTTGTTATAGGTCGAGCGGATTTCTTAATTTTTTAAACTTTCGTAGATAAAGACCTGCTTTGAAGCGATGATGCGCTCGCCGGCTTCAAGTCCTTTGCTGATATAGGCAAGACCTGCAGTCTTCCTGCTAATTTCGACTTGCTTGATTTTTACTTTACTGCCAGCATCTACCGTGATCACATAGTGGTGATTCTCATCGAAGATGATTCCCCGGGATTTTACGACCGGCAGATTGATGTTCGACCTGGATTGAATTTTAGCAGTTGCAAGCATGCCGGGCTTAAGCGTCAGGTCTGGATTTGCGATGCTTACCCTGGCATGGATAACTTTGCTGTCTGCATCAAGCAGATTATAGATCTTGTTAATTTTTCCGGTAAATGCACGGTCCGGGTATGATAGCAAGGTCACCTGAACTTCATCACCTGCCTGGATTTTTGGTATGTCAGACTCATAGATGTTTATTAAAGCGGATACCGTTGAGAGATCGGCAACAGAAAAAATCGGGTTATCATTGTCGGGACGCAGCTGCATATTTGAGTTAATCTGCTTGTCTACGATGTAACCTGCAATTGGCGAGTTGATGGCGTAACTACCGGAACGACTCCCGCCATTGAGTCTAAGCACAGCGGCTGTTCGTTTCAGCTCGGCTTCTTTCACTTGTCTGTCCTGCTGCGCTTCTTCCAGCTCTTTGGATGAAGCAAGCCCTGAATTAAATAATTGGCGAACGTTAGCTACGTTCCGTTTGGCTACCGTCAGTTCTGCCGTTGCCGCGATCACATCCTTTTCAAAGCCGACCATCTCAGCGCTGGAGATACTCGCAAGCAGCTGCCCTTTTCTAATATAGTCACCAATTTTTACAGACACCTGCTTTACCGTGCCGCTTACCATCGGATAGATTAGTGCCTGTCGTTCTTCATCTGCAATGATTTTTGCTGAAAAACTCAGCTCCGCATGTGCGTTTGCCTCCTGTACCGTGTCGATTTGTAATTTTCTAATCAAGGAGTCGGTAACGCTGAATTTCGCGGGTTCGGATGGCTCAACGGCCGGGCTGCAGCCCATTGTAGTGACAATGACTACGATAAGGTATGTAATGTGTTTGTGCATAAGTTCTATTTGAAAATGTTTGTACCGGTTTGGTAATTAAGCGTCTCCCTAGCTGTCATTAAGCGCGCTGATAGTTCATTTAGCTGTGTGATGCTATCTTTATAGGCGTCATAAATATCCAGGAATTCCAAAAGGCTGATGTGCCGCGTGCTATAGTTCTTGAAAACGCCGTCCATGAGCTGATCGAAGCTCCCCTTAAACTGAGTGTCCACCTGGCTGAACAGTGCTTCAATTTTCAAGGCTGCTTGATAGCTGTTAAATAGCTCGGATGTAACCTCAGCTTCTTTTCTACTGATCTCGGCCCTGGCGGCGTCGATGGATATCCTCGCTTTCTTTAGCTCACCCTGGTTCCTGTTGAATAACGGCAGGGGGACACTCACACCTATTCCAGTGTACTTTTCGGGATAGTTTCCTTTGAGGTCGTAAGTCAGGGAAACGGCGATATCGGGTATTGCATTTGCTTTTTGTACATCCAGCACGTTCTGCGCATAAGTTAAGCCTGTTTTTGCCAGATAGAGATCTGCGCGGTTCTGCTTAGCAGAATCAAGGAGGACCGGAAAGGGAATCTTTTTAACGGTAAGCGCTCCCGATGTTTTCTCTGGCGCATTAAGCTGGATATTTTCAGCAGCCTCAAGCCCGGTAAGTAGCTTGAGCTGCCCTTTCAATTCATCCAGTTCATTCTGATGATTTACTTGTTCAAGCTGCAGTCCGTATAGTCTTGATTTTATACGGATCACATCCTTGCCGGCAATGTTACCCAGCTGAAGCTGCTGTTCAGACGCCATGAGCAACTGTTTAAGTGACGAAATCAGTTGTTCATATAAAGTAAGGTCCTGCTCGGCATAATAGGCCTGGTAAAAAGTACTTCTTAGCTCAAATCGCAGGCTCCTTATCAAATCAGCGTAAACGATCCCTTCCATCTTTGACGCCGTTTCTGCTACGCGGATGTCTTTGTTTCGCTTGCCTGCAAGTTTAAACAACTGCGTGATCGCGGCCGTGTATTGGCCACTGGCATTAGAGGTCTCCAGAAGCCTACGCGTTTCATGATTATACAACAGATTTTCATAACTCAGCTCCGGATTGTCAAACAATCGGGCAGTGATGATCTCGGCTTTGGACTTTTCTACCATGAAGCGCTGCGCGAGTAAACTTGCATTGTTCCGCAGGAACAGTTGCTCAGCATCCTTTAAGGTGAGTGTTGTTGCGTGCTGCGAAAAGGCAGCTTTAAATGGCAAGATTGCCAGTAGCCAGACGATTGTAATACGTACTTTCATTTGCGCCAAAGGTATTCCGGGCGCATTAAAGACGAATTAAAGGGAAATTAAAGCGGAATTAAAATCAGGCAAACCGAATCTCAAACACCGTCCCTGTGGCTCCGGATGATTTTACAATTACGGTAGCCTTGAAGAGATGAAGTATTTTTTGCGTCATATATAAACCCATTCCTGTACCTGCCTTACTGCTTCCGCAAGCAGATCGGTAGAACGGATCAAAGACAAATGGACGATCTTCATCAGCTATGCCAGGGCCATGGTCCTGAATCTCTATTACAGCACCTGCATTGTCGATATGCAAAGTGCATTTTACATCGCCGCCGTCAGAAAATTTGAAAGCATTGGAGATGATGTTGTTTATGGCTATCGTCAGGAGCGTTGGATTTGCGAGCAGCACATGATCGGCATTGTCATTAGGAATGATGTGCAAAGACAGGGAGCCATTTACAGCAGACATCTTTGAGCTTTCTGCAATGTCATGGAGCAATCTCCTGAGAGACACCTCTTCGAGCTTTGCAGCGCCATATTCAAGATCAGATTGCGCCAGTCCCAACAAAGCTGTAATAATCTTGTCCATCCGATCTGCATCCTCCAGCACAGAAGTCAGCGCTTGCTTATAGTCTTCAGCTGGCCGATCTTTGGAAAGCACGATCTCCGCCCCGATCATCATACTCGTTATAGGTGTGCGCAGCTCATGAGAAGCATTGGCGATGAAGGTTCTCTGCAGTACAAATGCCTGTTCCAGGTGTTCCATCAGTTTATTGAAGCGGCCAGCCAGCTGGCTGATTTCATCCTTACTGCTTCCCTGCTGTACCCTAAAGTCCATATTGTTTGAACTGATTTGTTCAACCTCTTCGATAAACAGATTCAGCGGTTTCAGGATGTGATTTGCAATCCACCGCGCGGATAGTAACAATCCAACAAAGATTGCAACAAAAATGAAGAACATCACTGTTTTGAGCTTCTCCAGGCGGTAGTATGTACTCTGGTCTGACGCAGAAGCGATGATCACGAAGTCGCCCTGATTGTCTTTGTAAAAAATGCCAACAACTTGGTTCTTTCCATCTTTAAACTTCAGCTTTTTCTGTTTGCGGATGCTTTCAAGCACCTCGTGGCTCCAGCTACTTGAATTTGCATCGATAAATACAGGCTCATTATTGGCGTCATAAATCCGGATCACTTCACTGTTTAGTTTTTCGAGGTACTGGTCTCTGTTTCTTTGCAGCGCAGCTTCCGACATCTCGTCGGCTTCCAGATAGAGGTTTGCAGTTACCATCGTCCGGTCGGTTAGCCGGTCAAAGAAATCAGCCTCCAGGAATTTTGAAAACGTAAAGTAGGTTCCGGAAAGGACGATCAAGAGCGTCAAAGTACTTGCGAGCGTAAAATACAGCGCCAGTCTGTCCTTGATTTTCATCTGCTTTATTTAAGTATATAACCCATGTTAATACGGGTGTGGATCAGCTTTTTATCAAAGCCTTTCTCTATCTTATTCCGCAGGAAGTTGACATAAACATCAACCACATTGGTCCCGGTATCGAAGTTCACATCCCATGCTTGTTCTGCAATATACTGTCGGGACAGCAACTGATTTGGATGACGAAGAAACACTTCCAGCAATGCATATTCTTTTGCGGTAAGTACAATTTGCACGCCGGCACGCTGCACTTCTTTACTCAAGGTATTTAGGGTCAAATCATCGAAGCTAAGCACTTTATCAGACGGCTGTTCCTGGTCTTTGCTGCGTCTCAGCAATGCTTCAATACGGGCGAGGAGCTCTTTAAAGTGGAACGGTTTGACGAGGTAATCGTCCGCTCCGCTATTAAAACCCGTTAACTTATCATCCAGGGTGCCGAGGGCGGTTAACATGAGTATGGGTAATGCCAAACCTTGCTCGCGAAGGGACTTGCACAGCAGGGTACCGGAGATTCCAGGAAGCATAACATCCAAGATCAGGAGATCAAACGGCTCGCTCCGGAAGGCTTGGAGCGCGGCTTCACCGTTGTTAAATGCGGCCACATCATACCCCTGCTCTTCCAGGCCATTCTTTATCAATCCAGAGATCTTCAGATCATCTTCGGCAAGTCCTATTTTCGGCATATGCATGTAAAGGTAGCATACATCACGCACACCTAAAAACAATGTTCCTTTATGCCCGTTACATTTGTACCGGATGCAATAGCTGATCCGGTAAATGTTTATAAATTTGCCCTTGTTATTTGACGGGACCTCTTATCTAATACCGCTATATGCTTAATAAACCAATAAGAAGCACACAGGATTTTTTATTAAGTACATATTTCGCAGATGGCCTTCGAATAACAATTGGGGTGTTGTTACCATCGCTGATCCTGGCACAATTCGGGCTTCTAAAGTATGGCATGACACTTTCCCTGGGCGCGCTGTGTGTTAGCGTTGTCGATACGCCGGGACCAATTGTACACCGAAGAAACGCCATGCTGATCACCACAGCATTGATCACAGTCATTAGTCTAATCATCGGACTCATTAACAGGAATTATTATCTCACCGGTATAATCCTGACCCTCTTCTGCTTCATTTTCACGATGATCTCCGTTTACGGGATGCGTGCCGGCGCCGTTGGAACCGCCTGTCTACTAATCTTTGTACTGAGTATAGATGACGTGCGGCCATGGAATGAAGTTGCTATTCATTCCGGCCTGGTGCTTGCCGGCAGCCTATGGTATTCCGCTTTGAGCTTTGTTTTTTACCGGCTTCGACCGTACCGTATTGTGCAGCAGACCTTAAGTGACTGCATCATGGAAATCAGCTCCTTCCTCAGGGCAAAAGCTAAATTCTATAAGCAGAATACGAACTTTGACGATAATTATGCGGAGTTACTGACCTTACAAATACAGGTTCACGAGAAGCAGGATGCCGTGCGGGATGTGCTTTTTAAGACAAGAGAGATTGTGCGGGACTCTACACCTGAAGGTCGTTTTCTCATGCTTGTTTTCGTAGATATGGTGGATCTTTTTGAGCAGGTCATGTCTACCTATTACAACTACAAAGAGCTTCATGATCAATTCGATTCCACTGGTATTCTTGCCAAATATGAGGCGGTAATCCTGAAAATTGCGGACGAGCTGGATGAACAGGCATTTGCATTGAAAGCTGGAAGTACACCCGAAAAGCCCTTGCAGCTTATGGAGGATGTAAAAGCACTGAAGCAGGAAATTGGGGAACTGGAGAGCGCCAATACCACGGGCAAGTTCAATACCCTTGGCATTATTGCACTGAAAAACATTGAAGTCAACATAGAGAACATCCTGAACCGTGTTGTAACGGTGAACCGCTACTTCGACAAGGGCGAAAAGAAGAAAATAAAAGAAGGCAAAATAGACACTGAGCGTTTTGTAACCCGCCAAAGCATTGACCAGACGTTAATATTAGAAAACCTTACCTTCAAATCTTCTACGTTCCGCCATGCACTACGCGTTTCCATCGTCATGCTGGTTGGATACCTAATCTCCAGGACCTTGGACTTTTCACATAGCTACTGGATACTGCTAACCATATTGGTGATTTCGAAGCCAGGCTTTTCACTTACTAAAGAGCGAAATTATCAGCGGATTATCGGTACCATAGTTGGCGCTGGCATCGGTATTGTCGCCCTGGCCTTTGTAGAAGACAAGAATGTATTGTTCTTCATATTGCTATTCTGCATGATTGGTTCTTACAGTTTTCAGCGTAAGAACTATGTCGTAAGTGTTGTGTTTATGACGCCTTATGTGATCATCTTATTCCAGTTTCTAGGTATGGGGGGCATTTCTGTAGCGACAGAACGTATCTACGACACGCTCATCGGTTCAGGAATTGCATTTCTTGCGAGTTACTTCCTCTTTCCTATTTGGGAGCATGAAAAGCTTAAGGCAGACATGTTGAGCATGCTGGAGGCGAATTGTGCATATTTCAATCAAGTTAGCTTACTATTCTTTGAGAATGTAAATGACTTCACGAATTATAAAGTCGCCAGAAAGCAGGTTTACGTTGCAACAGCCAACCTTTCTTCTTTATTCCAACGGATGTTTTCAGAGCCGAAAAGCAAACAATTCCTTATAAAAGAGCTGCATCAATTTACGGCACTGAATCACCTGCTCTCCTCTTATATTGCCACACTGGCATTATATTACAAAGAGCACGACTTCGAACTTACAAGAATAAACCTGATCAAACCTTTGTCGAAGAACACGTCATATCTTTTAACGCAGGCACAGGATAACCTGAACAACCCTAAGGCTGAGCAGAACCCTGTGCCGCTAATAAAAATTAAAAAAGATGATCAGCTGATCCTTAGTCAGAATGAAGAATCTGTATTTCAACAATTCATTACCATCCAGAAGGTCGCTTACGACATCTACAAGCTTGCTGAGAAGCTGAAGGTGTAGTGACCGCTGCCAGTTCTATCCGACCATCTCTTCTGCGGTAAGTATCTTCTCTTTTCCTGCATTGCTCTTTTCGTAGATCAGATTGGCAACCAATGCCGTCCATCCGGTCTGATGGGCTGCACCAAGACCACGACCGCTGTCTCCATGGAAGTACTCGTTGAACAACAAATGATCTTTGAAATTGGGATCCGATTGCAGTAACTCATCGTCTCCGAAACACGCCCTGCGGCCATTCTTGTCTAGCTTAAACAAATTGATCAGCCTTTCACTAATGGCGTCCGCAATTTCATCAAGAGGCAACATATTACCCGATCCTGTCGGATATTCAACCGTAAAGTCTTCACTAAAATAATCATTGAATGTTTTTAAGCTCTGCACAAGCAGGTAGTTCATTGGCATCCAGATCGGGCCGCGCCAGTTGCTGTTCCCACCGAACATACTGCTGTCGCTTTCTCCGGGGAGATATTTAACCACAAACTCTTCACCATGACCATTATACACGTAAGGTGTATCTTCATACTGCTTAGACAAACTACGTATGCCATAGTCACTTAAGAATTCTGTTTCATTCAGCATACGATGCAAAATGCGCTTCATCCGGTGTCCACGAAGTAAGCTTAGCAGGTGCTTATTCTCAGAGCCGGGCTCCGTCCACCTGGATACCAAAGATGCAAGGTCAGGCCGATGTTCTAAGAACCACTGCATGCGTTCCGCAAAAAGTGGCAGGCGCTTCAGGGTTTCTTCCTTGATCACTTCTACAGCAAACAAAGGTACCAGTCCAACCATACTCACCAGTTTAAGCTTAATGGCGGTGCCATTATCCATCTGCAACTCGTCATAAAAGAACTCGTCTTCTTCGTCCCAAAGACCCGTATCATCTGGTCCCATGATGTTCATGATGGCACCGGCGATATAAAGGAAATGCTCGAAAAACTTAGTGGCCATGTCTTCATAAACCCGGTTGTTTAGCGCCAGCTCAAGGGAAATGTGCATCATGTTTAGCGCGTACATCGCCATCCAGCTGGTTCCATCCGCTTGCTCGATGGTCATGCCTGAAGGTAGCTTCATACTCCGGTCGAATATACCGATGTTGTCCAGCCCCAGGAAACCACCGCCAAAGACGTTTGTGCCTGCATGATCTTTACGGTTTACCCACCAGGTAAAGTTGATCACCAATTTCTGGAATATAGACTCCAGAAATGGAAGATCGCCTTTTCCGTCTTTATTCCGCATATCAATTTTATAGACCTCCCATGCTGCCCAGGCATGTACAGGTGGATTGGTATCATCGAAATTGAATTCGTATGCGGGAAGCTGCCCATTCGGGTGCATATACCATTCCTTGGTCAGCAGCAACAGCTGGCTCTTCGCAAACTCAGCATCCACCAATGCGAAACTTACACAATGGAAAGCCAGGTCCCATGCGGCAAACCATGGAAACTCCCATTTGTCGGGCATGGAGATGACGTCTGCGCTGTTCAGGTGTTTCCAATTCACATTTCGGGAATTGGAATGCTCATACGGCGGTTCCGGACTCGTCGGATCCCCCTTAAGCCACTTTCTTACGTTATAATCATAAAATTGTTTGTTCCAGAGCAATCCCGCAAGCGCCTGACGTTGAATGTTACGTTCGTCTTCATCCTCAAGATCTGCCTGTAAATCATTATAGAAGGCATTTGTGTCTGCTAAACGTTCCTCGAAAATTTCGTCGAAGTCGATAAAAGGCAGTTCAAGTAGATCTTTACTCAAGCGAAGCTGAACGGTAGCAGATTGACCGCCTTCAATTTCAAGTTCATACAAGGCTGCTGCTTTAGTGCCTGTTTGGCCAGGATTAATGGCGTCAAGTTGTTGATCAACAACGTAGTCATTTATACCATCTTTATAATACCCGCCATTGTCTGCCCCATGGTAAAGTTTATGTGGATTGCTCTCGTTTTCGGTAAACAACCAGGTTGCAGGCCGATCTGCATACAGAAAATACTGGCCGAGATGCTTCTCTTTAATCGACAGGGTTGTCCCACTTTTTTTACTGATCTGTGCTTCTTTCTCATGGTAACCCCATGACCAGCGGTTGCGAAACCATACCGTGGGCAGCACTGTTAAGGGCGCAGTTTCGTGGTGCCGATTATGCGCGGTAATTTTGATGAGGATGTCTTCCTGAGCAGATTTCGCGTACTCTATGAAGATATCAAAGTATGCGTTGTCATTGAATATGCCTGTATCAAGCAGATCATACTCAGGTTCTTTCCTGCTTCTAAAGCGGTTTTCGGTTCTTAGTTGCTCATAAGGGAAAGCATTTTGAGGATACTTATACAGCATCTTCATATAGGAATGCGTGGGAGATGAATCCAGGTAGTAGTATTGCTCTTTTACATCTTCCCCGTGATTACCTTCGTTATTGGATAAGCCAAACAGATTCTCCTTTACGATGCGGTCTTTGCCGTTCCAGAATGATGGTGCGAAGCATAGGTATTGTTTTTCATCTGAAATGCCACCAATTCCTTCTTCTCCCCAGCGCCAGGCCTTACTCCTGGCCATTTCATGTGTTACAGACTGCCAGACATCGCCGTTGGCACTATAATCTTCTCTAACCGTTCCCCATTGTCTATTAGACACATATGGACCCCATTTCTTCCAATTTGGAATTCCTAATCGCTTTGCCTCCTGATTCATTTATTTTTGTGTGTAATAGGGTTCATCTAACCTAGCCCTGATTGGGACTAATATATTGGTTTCTTACGTCTAGCATAGCCCCTGCCCTAAAATTTTCACATTAATTACGCAGTTCTTTAGTTATCAACCAGTTGTACCTCCCCCCTTAGCCTAAATTTCATGCCACTAAGTACGTGTGTAGCAAATGAATTCATCTAGACCGGCGCTCCATGTTGTTAAAGCAAGGCTTAAATCTGCCGTATTTGTTCCAATAGGTCCTTTTTTCTAACTTCAACTAAATTTAAAAAAGATGAAAGTTGCAACATATAATGTGAATGGTGTAAATGGTCGCCTTCCGGTACTACTACGATGGTTGGCGGAAAGCCAGCCAGATGTTGTTTGCCTGCAGGAGTTGAAAGCGCCGGATGAAAAATTTCCTGAGCAGGCGATTAAAGATGCCGGCTACAATGCAATCTGGCACGGCCAGAAAAGCTGGAACGGCGTGGCGATTCTTGCACGGAATATGGAGATAAAGGAACTACGCCGTGGTTTGCCTGGCGACACTGATGATCTGCAAAGCCGCTACCTCGAAGCGATGGTTGATAATGTTGTCATTGGCTGTCTATATCTCCCCAATGGAAACCCTGCACCGGGTCCGAAGCTTGAGTATAAACTGGCCTGGTTTGAGCGATTGCATAAACATGCCGAACAGCTGCTGAGTTTCGAACTGCCCGTAATCCTGGCAGGTGACTTCAACGTCATGCCTACCGAACTCGATGTTTACAAACCCGAACGCTGGGTTGATGATGCGCTGTTCAGGCAGGAAGTACGCGAAGCCTTTCACAACTTAGTTGGCCAGGGCTGGACGGACGCGCTCAGAACGATGCATCCTGATGAAGTGATCTACACCTTTTTCGACTACTTCCGAAATGCTTATGGCCGAAATGCCGGCCTTCGGATAGATCACTTCCTGCTAAGTCCCCAACTAAAGAACCATTTGAAAGCAGCACAGGTAGACCACCATGTACGTGGATGGGAGAAAACCAGTGATCATGCGCCCGTATGGATCGAGATTTCGGATATACCGGCCTGAACGAGTTGATTGTAATGATTTAGCGACAGTCTACAAGTAACCCACAGTAAATGAATATTCTATGCTAACTTGATATATAAAGGAAGTATTAAGCACAATGAATTTTATTAGATTAGAAACATGAAAAAAACTTACCAGAACATCAACTTTGACTTAAGGCAGCTTACCAAGCCCTTTGTCTTGGGCCTTTTGCTGTGCAGCAGTACTACGTTTGCACAAACCAACAAAGCCGTTATCGACAACATCATGTCGGAAGGAACGAACAATTCACAGGTTGAAAAACTCGCTCACGAGTTGCTTGACGGCATTGGACCACGTCTCGTAGGCACTCCGCAAATGAAGCAGGCGAACGATTGGGCGGTGGCCAAATACAAAAGTTGGGGCATTGCTGCACGAAATGAGAAATGGGGTGAATGGCGTGGCTGGGAACGCGGCATCTCACACATTGATATGGTAAGCCCTTGGGTAAGATCCCTGGAAGGCACGCAACTTGCCTGGAGCCCTGGAATGGGTAAAAAGACCAGCGTAGCGGAAGTCATTATTCTACCGGATCTTGCAGACTCTATTGCATTCCAGAAATGGTTGCCAAGTGCTAAAGGAAAGTTTGTAATGATCTCTATGGCACAGCCGACAGGCCGTCCGGATTATAACTGGCAGGAATTTGCGTTAAAAGAGTCTTTCGAGAAGATGAAAGCACAACGTACGGCACAAACAGCTGCTTGGCGCAACCGTATTGCTAAAACTGGCTTTACCGCGCGTACGCTTCCTGTTGCACTGGAAAATGCTGGTGCTGTGGGTATAATCACGAATAACTGGTCTGCAGGCTTCGGCGTAAGCAAGATCTTTAGCGCTTACACGAAAAAGGTGCCTACAGTTGACATCGCGCTTGAAGATTACGGCTTGTTATACCGACTGGCAGAATCGGGCAAGAAGCCTTCGATCAGTATGCACACAGAGTCAAAAGAGCTTGGTGCAGTACCTACTTTTAATACCATTGCGGAAATCAAGGGCACAGAAAAGCCAGATGAGTACGTGATGTTGTCTGCGCATTTTGACTCCTGGGATGGTGGAACCGGTGCTACAGATAATGGTACTGGAACCATAACAATGATGGAGGCAATGCGTCTGTTAAAGAAATACTATCCAAATCCGAAGCGTACGATCCTTGTTGGACATTGGGGAAGTGAAGAGCAGGGCTTAAATGGCTCCCGTGCTTTCGTGGAAGATCATCCGGAGATCGTTAAGAACCTTCAGGCTTTATTCAATCAGGATAATGGTACTGGCCGTGTTGTTAACTTGGCCGGACAAGGTTTTGCGAATTCAAAAGACTACCTGGGCAGATGGTTGGCAGCAGTACCAGACACCTTAAAGAACAGAATTAAGCTAGACTTCCCGGGTAAACCTGGTGCTGGTGGTTCCGACTTTGCGTCATTTGTTGCTGCCGGAGCCCCTGGATTCTCTTTGAGCTCACTGAGCTGGTCTTATGGATCATATACCTGGCACACCAATCGCGACACGTATGACAAGGTTGTTTTTGATGATGTGAAAAGCAATGCAATGCTTGCAGCCATCATGGCCTATATGGCGAGTGAAGATCCTGAGAAATCTTCAACCGTAAAAGCTGAGGGTGTAAAATGGCCAGTACAAAATAAGGCTACACGCCGGGGTGGATTACATAACTAAGCACCTTAATATTAAAAAGAAAGCGGCTAATCATGATGATCAGCCGCTTTCTTTTTATGCTATTGTTTTTTTTGCTGTTGTAGCTTTTATGCTGTTGTTAAGTCTTTAAGCGCTAAACTAAGGTTTGATCCGCCAGAACCTTTGCCTGTGCTGTTAAATTGCTTTTAATCTTTTTTGCTGTAGCGACTAGCACCTCGCTTTGCTCTACAATCTTCTTTGCTTCCACAATGATTTCAGCACCTGCATCCGTTGTGTAAACATGCTTTTGAACGCGGGTAAACAGTACAATCCCAAGCTGAACCTCTAATTTCTTAATGGTTGTATTCAGCGTTGCCTCCGCTACATAACAGTACTCAGCGGCTTTGCTTAGGTTTTTGAAGCGGTCTAAGGCTATAATGTGTTCTAACTGATGAATATTCAAGGTTATAGATTTAATCGGTGGCAAATATAAAGATTTCAGCTATGTAGGTAGCACGTTATCGCTACTTTCGACTTAATCTTTGTGCTGAAGGAAAAAGTGCTGTAGCAGAATCAGTGTTTTTGCGTCGTTAAAACCGCCGTGTAAGACCTTCTCTCGTGCTTCTTCAAAAGGCATTTCCAGTAATTCAATGTACTCCCCTTCTGACTCCAGTCCCCCGCCTTCTGCATGTTCACCTTTGCTATCATACCTGCCGATAAACAGGTGCAGGTACTCGGTAACGCCACCTGCGGATGGATAGACGGCACCTACCTTCTTCATATCATGAACCTCGAAGCCAGTTTCCTCCAAAGCTTCTCTTTTCGCTGCTTCCTCAGGCGTCTCCCCTTTATCAATGAGCCCAGCGCAGGCCTCAATCAGATCGCCCGATGGATTACCATTCATGTAGGACGCGACTCTGAACTGCGTTGTAAGCAACAATTTGCTTTCCTCATAATCAACCAGCAAGACAGCCACAGCATCCGGACGGTAGTAAATTTCGTGAAGGTGTTCTACGGGACGGCCACCATGCCCTGGCTTTTGGAAATTAATTTCTTTCAGTGGATACTTCTTATCTGATAATGTATTGGTACTAATTATTTTGACTTCGCTCATCGTATGTTTGTTTTAATGCAGCAACGAATGCTCTGTTTAGCTCTGCAGATTTTGCTTGAAAACAAGTGCGAAGGGAATGGGTTTGAAAAACTTAGGAATCGTTAGGAGAAGGAATCGTAGATGTCATTGATTCAGTCTTTAAGAAAATATTTCAGCCTAAAATGACACTTTTTCATCGATTCCAAGCCTATTTAGCGATGGCATAAGCCTTGTATATGTCTAAGCACAAGTTCTTTAATAAAATGATTTAAAAAATTTAAAAGGAGGATTTTATTATGTCACTTATTAAATTCAACAACGGAAACAACAGTAAAAGCTTAAGCCCAGGCTTTAACGACATCTTTGAAACGATGTTTAACGATTCTTTCTTGTCGGACCGGATGATTTCAAGAGTACCAGCAGTAAATATCTGTGAAACGCAAGATCATTACCTAATTGAAATGGCTGCGCCAGGCTTAAACAAGGAAGACTTCAACATCAAGTTGGATAAAAACCTGTTGACTGTTTCTGTCGAACAGAAAAAGGAAAGTAACACCCAGGACAGGCAGTACAACAAGCGGGAATTTTGCTACAGTTCATTTGTTCGCTCATTTGCATTGCCAGATAGCGCAGATGATGCACAAATAGAGGCTTCATATACCAACGGTATGTTGAACATTCATGTCGCTAAAAAAGACGAGGCAAAACAGATCGTTCGCCAGATAGAAATTAAATAATGGACCTTAATGGCCATGGTAAGACGTCAGCACAAATGCTGACGTTTTTTTTTATCTGAATACCTCGAAGCCATACTTGGCATCTGACCAGAATTCATCCAGTGCCATAATGCGGGGCTTGAAAAACGTGATCAGTGTTGGCCAGTCTTCCTGCTTGAAGATACTTACATCCCCGATGGTCTTGCTGATGGTGCTGATTGTTTTCCCATAATCATCCTGCGTATGCAGCGACCAGGTCCATTCTTCATCTAACTGTGCATGTAATATTTGCCGGTAAGCCTCAAATTGCTCAAACATCAACGCCTGAATGCCTGTATCGGGATGGGCAATTTCTATCGCAATCCTTGCGGAGCGCTGATCAGCATTCATGCGGAAATACAGATGCTTTATACCAGTCTTATAGTTGATCCAGTTTACCTTCCCACCTTCCGCTGTTGGCTGGAGTGTCATGTACTGCCCAAATGCAGTCCAAAATGCCTGTTTAATGCTGGATGCCTGTTCTTTTGAATACAAATTGAGTTCGATTTAGCTGGACAAAACTAGCTATTTGGCCAGGTTGATCCAATATTTATTCTTGTAAACCCATGCATGCCTCGATTGTTATAAGCAAACAATCTTACCTACTAAATCTACAACTATGGAAAACAATGAAAAGTATGCATTAGTAACCGGTGGTACCGACGGCATCGGTATAGAACTGGCCAGACTATTTGCACAAGACAAGTACAACCTTATTCTTGTCGCTCGTCATCAGGAAGCCCTTGATGAAGTTGCACGGTCCTTCAGTGCGGCGCACGGAATTATAGTGGAGACCATCGCAAAAGACCTTTCCCTTAGGGAAAGTCCCTTCGAGATCTATGATGAAGTAAAGCAGCGTGGCCTGCAGGTTGATGTTCTGGTGAATAACGCCGGGCAGGGTGCTTACGGGGAGTTTAAAGATCTTGATATCGATCGGGAATTGGATATTGTACAGCTAAATATTGGAAGTTACATCACTTTAACCTCCTGTTTCTTGCAGGATATGCTTCAGCGCGGATCAGGCAAGATCCTGAATGTAGGGTCCATAGCAGGTGAAGCGCCCGGCCCGCTTCAGGCAGTATACCACGGGACGAAAGCATTCGTCAATACCTGGTCCTCCAGTATATGGTATGAGTTGAAGGATAAAAACATCCACGTTAGCCTGCTCCTACCTGGGGCAACCGACACAGACTTCTTTAACAAGGCAGATATGAATTCATCTCGCATGGTGCAGGAAATGCCTTTATCAGATCCTGCGGCGGTCGCGAAAGACGGCTACGATGCACTGATGTCTGGAGATGATAAGGTAATATCAGGTTTCAGAAACAAAGTTCAGGTTGGCATGGCGAACCTGCAACCAGATAGTATGGCGGCAGCATCCATGTATAAACAACAGAAACCCGTGGACAAAGAAGAATAGTTTCAAAGCAAAAAGCCTCCGAAAGGAGGCTTTTTCATTATTTTGCTCTGGACACAAACTTATGGAAAGTACTGGTCTCACCATCTGCTTTCTTGTCCTGATAAAGGAAATCCAGCTTGTCTTTGTCGAAATCAGTGAAGAAATCTTCCCATTCAATCTCTTCCAGATTTGTACTATCGCTATGCGAGGGAAAATGGATTCTTAGTACGCCTTCGTCTCCATTTTTCTCTGTGCCTTTTACCCTTGCCGGCACGCCTTTTCTTGCCTCAACCCACTTCTTGATGGTGTTGTGATCATGTGTTTGATTGGATGAACTCATAATTATCTACTTACATTTCAATTTTATTTCTTGTTTTTATAAGCATTATAGGCGATGAATATCCCCACCAGGAATATTATCCCAACAATTATAGGTATGAACATATTTTGGTGATTTAGGTTTACAATTTCTGTATTTCGTGCTACACCTAACCGGCTCGCTTGATGAAGCGATCAAGTGCATCGTCTAGTGTGGGTAAGAATATACCACGACTGCTTGTCAAGCCGCTATAGCTTGGTCTTGTGGCGTTGAAGTTAAATTCTGCATAAGGCTTTCGAACCAGCAATGCAGCGTTATACCCGCTGCGATTCGCCAGATCAAGCGCCAGATCTGCCCAACTTACAGTCCCCTGATTTGCAACATGCCAGATGTGGTGCTCGCCATCGATAAGCAGGTCAAGACTACCATTGATGAGGTCACTAGCCAGTGTAGGTGATATAAACACGTCATCAGCCACATCAACCTGCTCCTTTCGACTAAGTGCAGCCACCAGGCGGCTCATTGCGCTGTCGTCCGACAGATCGGAAAAGAACTCACTGCTTCTGATGATCAGGGCTTCAGGACAAGCGCTTAGCACCTCATCTTCTGCTCGGACTTTACTTACACCCAGCAGATTCAATGGATTCACGTCATCCGCCTCTGTATACTCACTATTTTTCTTTCCGTCAAATACCTGATCGGAGGAGAAGATCAACAACTGAATTCCATGTTTATTGGCGCAGACAGCGAGGTTTGCCGGTCCTACCGAATTCATTAGGAAACAATTTTCAGCATCCATCTCCGCATCCTCAACTTGAAAATAACCTGCGGCATTAACAATAGCCCATGGTTTATACTTGTTGATTGCAGCTTCCACGTCGTGCATAACGGCAAAGTTCAGCTGTCGACGATTCAGTGAAACATAACTGATGTTCCGCTCATTACAGCCTTTAACAAGCGATCTTCCGAGTGTGGTGTCGCCCCCGATGATGAGCATAGGACGTGTAATGGCCCTTGTTGCAATTTGCCCACTAAATTTGGAGGGATACAGGATTCGATCAGGACGTGTCCACCAACCTTCCTGTTCTAAGACGGGGTGCGTAAATTTACCATGCTTTGCAAGTGCTTCCACCATTCTGGCAATCTGCGTTGGGCGCGCTGCTCCAGTTCGCACATCAAAAGCGCCAGATTCATAATTTCGCGCCTCGGTTGTCAACAGCTTGTCCCAGCCATAAGCCCCGAAAAGCGACCATACGGTTAACCCTCTGAAGTCGACGCCCTCAGCTGAAAGGTCCGTTGCTGCCTGGTGAATGTGTTTAAGCCAGCGAAGCTGATCCTCGCGACCACAATGCAAATGCGCCTCTGTAATTGCAATCGGCAATTTATATCGTTCCCAGGCTTCCTTAAGCAGTGCCTTCGGTCCTGCAAGTACAGCATCAGCGGATCTTACGGCTTCCACATCCGCATATCGGTGCAAGCCATTCTGACCATGCGTGTGTGGCGGATAAAGCTCTAGCCGTTCATCCAGGTAACGTTCTGAGGTAATGTAATGGTTGAAGCCTAAAATATTCGGTTCACAAGGGTTCTCAATAAAGTACTGCAGTTCATCGGCTGAAATGCCATGCTCAATCAAATAATTGTATAGTGCATGTGATGAATTTACCCGGCCACACAATAGGTCTAGCCCAATCCACCGGCGTTTATTCTCAAAGTCAGCCTGGTATTGAAGCAATGGCGTCGAGTGCGTCATGCCGATATCCTCCGTATGCACAAGTTGCGCTTTCGGATTTATCTTCCGGACTGCCGCCATGGTCAGTGCTGTAGCTTTGCACTCATTATACAAAATCCTGAAGAAGTGCTGATCATCATGCTTATGGGGGTACCATAAGCCATAAAGCCCGCAAAAACGGGCTGTAGTAAGCGGTTCATTTACCGGAGTGTAATACATGATTTCGGGAAACCGCTCGGCAACCTTACTCGCATACGCTGCCAATCCTTCAGCAAAGCTTTCTTCAAGAATATTAACGTAAGCCGGTCCGCTGCCATGATGGACCAGACCGGCAATAACATCAATGTTGTTATGCTGCAGGAAATTCACCTGCTCCGAGACGAAATCCCATTTTATCGCTACATCCGCCTGCGGCAAATGCTTTTCCCACAGGATCGGATAGCGAAGCTTTTTTATCCCTAGATCAGCCAGTAGTTTCAAATCGCCGGATCGGGCGTAATGACCCTGATAGGTAAGCTGATCAAAATACTGATCCCCTACCCGGTTAATGGTACATTCTATTCCTCCCCAAATTTCCATGGTTTATAAATAAGATGATAAATCGTTTAATATACCCAGATCTTAAAGGCAAGTATTAACCTGCATCTAGCTCGCAATAGAAATTTTCTTGTTACTACTTAGGGTGGTATTCATATGCTTAACCATCGTCTCAAAAGTTTGATCCCAGCTGATATCTTTCAAGAAATCATCAACTTCCACTAACCATTCTGATGTATTTGTTCTGCTGAACTCTGATTCAATTGCATTAATGAATTCATCACATGAGGAAGCAATATGTACCAATTTCTTAATACCGTAGGGCTTAACAACATCTCTGATTGGGGTAGAAACCACTGGAATTCCAGCCGCTAGATACTCAGGGGTCTTCGTCGGACTTATAAACCTGGTGGACTCATTTAACTGAAATGGAATTAGCGCCATGTCCCAACCTGATAAATACCCTGGAAGCTCTTTGTATGATTTCTGTCCCAGATAATGAATGTTCTTGTTGCGAGGTAGTGTAGCCTCATCAATCTTCACAACAGGGCCAATCAGAACAAATTGCCAATCTGGCCTTAACGTTGCCATGTTACCGATAAGTTCAATATCGAAACGCTCGTCAATTACACCATAGAAGCCCAGTTTCTTTCCGACAATATGCTGCTGATCGGCTGGTTGCTCTTTAATTTTCCTGGCCTGAGCGAAGTGTGACTTGTCAATACTGCTTGGGAATGGATGTATGTTTGAATGTTGTTGTTTCTTTGATTCATATAAAGAATGACCACCTGTGAATACAAGGTCGGCTTTAGCTAACAATCTTCTTTCAAGGCTAATCAACTCCTCAGGTGCAAACTTGAATGCAGATAGTTCATCCATGCAATCAAAAACGATGAATTTCGGTTTATACTTATCTGAAAACGATAATGCCATCGGCGTATAGTACCAGAACGTCCAGTCTTGAAGATCAGATCCCTGGAAAAACTTATCTAATAATGCAATGAGTGTATTGTGCACTTCAGATGCACTTAAGCCTGCTTTAAGGTGAGGAACAACCACCGTTAATCCCTGATCCCGTCTAGATAAATGTAGATAGGCATCATCGGTAACATCAAAGATTGGTTCTTCCATGTAAAACACGTTTGCATGAGCCGAAAACCTGGTTAGAAGATGTTGTGGTCTTTGAAATACAAAATCCCACCTCAGGTGAGAGAAGCAAATCAAATTTTTGGTCGGCATTTCTAGGGACTGTTTCATAAAAAATAAGTTAAGATGTAAATATTTGAATTAACCCAGCACGTCTCAACCGGCAATCAACGCTTGGTTTTTTTATTACGGCTTGTAAGTTTTGCATATAAAACCACAATGCCTATAAAATGTTTGAATGGCATATACCTATTTGCTTAGCAATTAATTCCCAGTCCTTTAGTAAAAATACCTGAAGCAGTAAAGAAAGTAATCTGTGTACCACATGGGAATAAATTTTGCTCAGAACGAGTAAAAAGTTTTTTCATGAAAAAAGAAGATATCCATTGGGATGACTGGCACCGAATTCTGATCGGCTCTGCGCCGACGAGCTTTTTACTGGAAGTATTAATCCGGACCGTTATCATGTACCTCGTATTGTTGGTGATATTGCGGCTTATGGGTAAACGCATGGGCGGACAATTAACCATTGCCGAACTTGCCGTCATGGTTACCCTCGGGGCGATTATCTGTGTACCGATGCAAGTACCAGACAAAGGAATTGTACAAGGCATCTTTGTATTGCTGTGTGCATGGGCCTTTCAACGGGGTTTTACACTCCTCGGCATTCGAAGCAGTAAGATGGAGAATATGATTCAGGGCAAGGAAGCCGTGTTGCTTAAAGACGGCGTCATTGAAGTTAAACAACTCGAATCTTCCAACATCTCCAGGCAACAGCTTTATGGCGTACTCCGATCGCAAAACATCTTCAATCTTGGAGCGGTAGAACGGGTTTATATTGAGGCCAGCGGGCTCTTCTCTGTCTTTCGGTATGACAAGCCTAAACCTGGTTTGTCCATCTTCCCTTCTCGGGATGGCGATATTTTGAATGGACAGGAGAAGCCTGCAGAAACGTCCTATGTATGCCGGATGTGCGGACGTACTGCTGATAATGAAAACGAAAGAAATGGGCACTGCGAAAATTGCGGGTGTGAAAATTGGGAAGAAGCTATAATATGTTAATATGAAACCAGAAGAACTAAGTTTAAGCGATTTTAATAGAATACTCATCGGCGAAATACCTCCATTCTTTTTTATAGAACTTATATTTCGTGCATTTCTAATCTACGCGCTGCTCATCGTTTCCATGAGACTCATGGGTAAGCGGATGTCTGCTCAAATCAGCCGCAACGAAATGGCAGCCGTAGTGTCCCTTGCTGCGGCAGTTGGTATCCCTTTAATGAATCCGGATCGGGGCATCCTTCCTCCGGTAGTGATTACCATCGTAATCATCATCTTTACCAATTTTGTCTCCCGTCGGACCTCCAGAAACGAACATTTTGAATCCATCACCCAGGATGATCTGGATGTGTTGGTTGTAGATGGTGTTTTGAATCTACCAAAAATGGAACTTACGCGGATTACAAAGGAGCGTATATCTTCTCAACTCCGGAGTTTAGGCATCCTGCACCTGGGTATGGTAAATCGCCTCTACATCGAAGCAAACGGTATGTTTACGCTCGTCAAAGAAAAGGAACCAAGACCAGGACTGAGCGTGCTGCCGGATATTGACCCGGATTTTGCAAAAAAAAAATTAAATAAGACCGATCAATTTGTTTGTTGCCACTGCGGCACGGTAGCCAAAACAATGATATCTACCTTAAGATCAGCTTGTCCGAACTGTAAAGCAATACAATGGGCACCAGCAGTGACAGCGGCCGAGTAAATTATTTTAAAATTTATTTAGCAAGTATCATTTTTAATTCTACCTTTGCAGCCTCTTCAGAAACAAAAAGAAACACAAAAGAGAATGATTCCGTAGCTCAGCTGGTAGAGCATTACACTTTTAATGTAGTGGTCCTGGGTTCGAATCCCAGCGGGATCACACCAATGTAAAAAGCCTGCATTCATCCGAATGCAGGCTTTTCTGTTTCTATAGCAAATTCTTGATCTGTGCCCCTACATTCTCACTTCCCGGAAAACCGGTAAACTGATTAATCAGCTTGCCTTGCTTATCGAATAAGAGATAAGATGGGATCGCTTCGAAATCAAACTTTTCCATAACGTATGCCCATTGGGCAGCCGTGAGATAATAATGTTCACTACCAATGCCCTGGATTTTATCCTCCCATTGCTTCTTGGGAGAAGACCCATTGGTTAGGTACACAAAAGCCACGTCCTGCCCCCGCAGCTCATCCTTTGTTGCCCTAAACTGCTGCATGGCATCAATGCATGGTGCACACCAGGTGGCCCAAAGATCAACGAACACGACCTTACCCTTATACTTAGCCGTTATGGCTTCCATGACCTCGTCTACCGGCACTTTAGAAACATCATTGACCACTACAGGTGTCTTAGCCTTCGCAACCTCAACCACCTTCTCGTTTTTACGAAGTAGTATTTTCCCAATATCATTCCCCTTCCAATAAGCTGAAATGTGTTCTTTTTGCCTGGCCGTAAGTGGCTCGACCTTTTCTGTTAACTGTCTTGCATATGCATTCGCAGCAAGGATGTCATAGTACTGGCCTTTGTCAAAGCCCAACTGGTCGGCTAGTATGGTCTTCACGGACTTGATCCAGGCACTCACGGACATGTCTCCGATAGCGGGTAGCGCTAATGTTTCGTTCTGAAGCAGATCTTTTTGAAAATCTAGAAATGTAAAACACTGGAGATACATTGAATTATCGAGATCAAAGTTCTTCAGAAACTGAAAATAGCTACGGTCGATCTTAGTAAGCACAGGTGTGTTATTTTCATCACGAGTCACGTTTCTATAATTCAACAACATTTCTCCATCATAGTCGAAAACATGGGTCATATACATGAACATTCTAAAGTCACGTTCGAACACGCCCTTCATTCCTGGAGACAAACGATTGTCGTTCCGTAAGGATGCCAGTCTTTCTTCTAAGATCTTGTCAGCATAATCCAGAAAATATGCCGCGGTCTTATCATATAGAGGCTCAGGTGCTCTCGGGGATTGAACGAGCATCTTATTCATGGCACCAAAGCCATACCTCATGTCATTCTCATCCATCGCCGGATCTACCGTAAGTACATTAAGACCATTGTCAAGCCCATAGGACAGCTTGAGGTTTGTGGTACCACCACTTGCCAGTTTAACGACAAGGGCATGTTCCGGATTGATACTGGTGGTTAGGGCAATTAAAGTCTCGGTTATTTCTACATCAACGTCGATGGAAAATTGTCCATACTTGTCGGCAGTAGCTTCGTATTTCGCGTATTCCCCTGAGATCGGGTGTGGAACCATCAGGTTTATGGTGATGCCACTAGGGTCAGCCTGATTAGCAGAGGCTATTTTTCCTTTTAGACTAGCCTTCCCTGCCTTGATGTTAATCTCATCTGAAGCCGCATGTCGAGCAGAGACGTTTATTGAAATAAAAAGAAGGCACAATAATGCATAGAGGTTTCGCTGTAAGGTTTTCATCATTTGGATCGGAATGGTTCTTAAGAAGTTAAGATCAAAATATAATGATTTTTACCCAATCCTCAAAACACGTTCAATCACCTGAAGTATGCCTTATAGTACGCACCAACTTTACTTCTTAAACGCTCCAGGAGCATCTAAGAAGTAAATCAAGAATATAGCAGAAACAGAAAGCGTACAGATTACAGGTCTTTGAAAGCCTTCGATGCTAAAATGGAAACAAGCTCCGGATCTTCGATCTGTTTTGGATCTAGCACTTCGAAGTCGCGAATGTCAACATAGTCATGAAACTCCGGACTGGTATTGATGATAATCCCACCGAGTAAGAATATCCGCTTGCAGCAAAATTCAGAGCGACTTGCCTTAATCAGGCGCAGCAAACGGGTACGGACGTTATAGTAAGTAAACTCCACGGCGTTCTTAATGTCAATTTCTCCGGCTCCCTCCGTCTTTAAAGGTGCAAGGGAACGCTCTAGCATTAATTCCTGCGCATCAAGGTCGTATTGCTCTGGAACGGCTTTATGACCGTTGTTAAGTCTTTCTAAAGCCAATACCAGCGCACCGCAGCTATTGGTAAGATGTTGCTGCCCTGGTCTGCGCATTTGCCCTAGCACACCATCATCCGTAATACCGATGTGTGGACCATAAAAGATAAAAGCGTCACCACCATCAGGTACATGGTGTGCAAATGCCACCATACCGGTGATTCCAGCATACGGAAGTCCTCCCAAGCCACCCAATGTAAATGGTCGTGTCAGAACCCGCCTGAAGTCAGTGGATACATTTATATCATCGCAGCACAACGAGGTTGCGAATAGAATTTTGTCCATTTCCGATCCATATTCTCCGGAGATGAAGTTGAGGTAGGTTTCTGTAATTTCAGCACCAGTCTTCGCATTTGGGAAATGGGTCTTTAATAGTGGCTCGATCATAATGTACTTTTGAAGGTGAATTATCCGAGCACAAATATACAAGACCTGAAACCAGAACATGAAATGTCCGTAAACAAAAACAGCCTGTAAATACAGGCTGTAAGACGTTAAGTATTTATGAAACTACTTTGCCGAATTCTTCTTTTCAGTCACTTCCGTACGGATATCCTGCGCAAGGACCTTTAAATCCTGCATTGCCTTACGAAGTCTGGTACCCGCAGCATTGTTGCCAGAGTTGTAAAACTTTTCTGCATCTGCTTCAACTGAAGCTAATAATTCTTTCACTTTTGTAAACCTCTCCATATGATTTATATTTAATTAGGTCTCAAATATATAATATTCGGAAACATACTTCTTGCAAGAAAAGGTAAAAAGCGCCTTTATTTTATTATTTGGCGGAGTTTAAAACTATTTTCCGCTATTTTTGGTTTAAAGAAAGGTTAGTTATAAATCGATTTAAATGAATAAACATATACAAATTGTTGAAGATGATGGTGACATCAGATTTATTGTTGAATATATACTTGAAGATGCAAACTACGTAGTAGAGTCATTTGAAAATGCAACGTCATTCATTAATCGAGCGCGTGTTGAAAATGTAGATCTAATTATTCTCGACGTGATGCTTCCTGATGGAAACGGGATTGACCTGTGCAGGAACCTTAAAATAGATGAAAAGACGATCAACGTCCCAGTAATAATCATGTCTGCCCATGCAGGCTCACAATCCGTATTAGAAGAGGCTTGTGCTGATGATTTCATCAATAAGCCTTTTGATTTAGATAACTTTTTAACAAGGGTGAAGCGGATTTTAAATTAATCCCTCACCCCTGTTTTTCTTTGGTCCGCATATCTCTATATGGACCCCATTTCCTTATAGGATATACAACTTCGGATTACCTTTTCTTTTTGCAAAAAGAGGTGCGGTGCTTTTGATGTAAGTTGTTTTCGTTTGATTGGTTTGTTTTTCATTCAAGCCAAGGTGATGCTCATGCTGAAGAATCGCCTTTTTACTGCTTGATGTTTCCGGTTGATTAACTAGCGTTTTCATGATATTGAATTTGCAACACAACAAAGCAGACAACATTTAGTTTAGAATTTGGGGCCAAAATTCCCTGATTTTTGTAAGTTGCTGATTTTTAGTATAGAAAAAATTCCCCATTCATAGTGCTCCTATGTAGGTTTTTCAGCAAACCATGGAATGTTTAGAGGAGAAGCCTGCTCGCCAGACCTAGAAGCAGGAAAAAACCGAAAATATCGGTAAATGTGGTAATGATGATGGAAGAAGCAATAGCAGGATCAATGCCCACACGTTTTAGTAAAAGTGGTATTGCAGCACCCGCAATACCTGCAACAACCAGGTTCCCCGTCATTGCTAGAAAGATGACGAGCCCCATCAAAGGATTGCTGTCAAAGATCAATGAGAAAACAAGTACAATAAGACCCGTCGCAGCACCATTGATCATCCCCACCGTAAACTCTTTGAGCACGGTCCGGTAAGCCTGATGGTCTGTAAGGTCGTATAAGGAAATTCTCCGTACGGTAACGGCCAAGGCTTGCGTTGCTGCATTCCCACCCATACCTGCAATAATGGTCATATATGCGGTAAGTACCGCGATTTTGGCTAATGTAGGCTCATAAAAGCGTACAACCGCAGAGGCCAGGAAGGCTGTCGCCAAGTTAATAATCAGCCATGGCAGCCTCGACTTAACGGCTTCCCGCCAGTTACCGCTTAACTCTTCGTCCTCACTTACACCTGATATTTTCAGAATGTCTTCCGTGTTTTCATCTTCAAGGACATCGATCACGTCATCGAAAGTAACACGGCCAAGAAGTCTCATATCCTCAGCCAACACTGGAATACTGGTAATGTTATACTGTGAGATCAGACGCGCCACTTCCTCCTGATCTGTGTCAGGACTTACCCAGGCAACTTCAGCTTTAACAAGCTCGGAAATGTTAACGTTTCCTTTAGCTTTAAGTAAATCCTTTAAGGAAACGATGCCCTGGAAGATATTGGCGTCATCTATAACGTAGATGGTATAAAACTCCTCCATCTCCTCACTCTGGCGAATGATTTCATCAATAGCGTCCTTTTTGGTGAGATTCAGATTGATGCGGATGAACTCCGTATTCATAAGTCCACCGGCAGTATCTTCCTGGTAGCTTAATAGATTACGGATGTTGGAAGCGTCGTCTTCACTTAAATCGTCCAGCAGCTCCTGTTGTTCCTCAACTTCAAGCTGGGCAATAATATCCGCAGCATCATCATAATCAAGCTCTTCAACAATCTCCGTGCGCTTGTCCGGATGTAACATGAGCAACAGCTCCTCTGGGTGCGTCTCCTCATGCATTTCCGAGATAACCTCGGAAGCAATTTCTACAGAAAGCAAATTGATGATGCGCTGACGATCTTCGTCGCTGAGTCGTTCAAACAGGATTGCGATTTCTGAGGCATGATATTCAGACAAGACGGCCTGCAGTGAAGCATTATCACTGTTTAACGCGTTTTTAATCCTGGAAAAGTCTGTTTTATCGAGCTCGAAAGACTGCATGGCGCGCTAAGGTAGTAAAATAGCTCGAAACCTGAGCTCCACTACTTGAACCAACCTTTTTTCTGGAAATACACCAACTGTAACACGGCCATAATCACCATAATAATTACCGTATACAGGTAACCATGTGGTGAATACAACTCTGGCATGTTCATGGGCATCAATTTTCCAGTCACAGGATCCTCCCTGGAGAAATTCATGCCGTAGATGCCGGCAATGAAAGTCAAAGGGATGAAAATAGAGGAAATGATGGTGAGCACCTTCATGATTTCGTTCATTCTGATGCTGATCATGCTGAGGTACATGTCTATATTGCTGACGGAAATTTCCTTCAACGAATCTATCAGGTCAATCGCCTGAATGCAGTGATCGTATGCATCTTTCAGGTATATCTTCGTCTGTTTTTGAATGAAGGGACTATCAGAGCGCATGATGTCATTGATCTTGTCCTTTTCCGGCCAGGCTACCCGCCGAATGCTAATCAGGTGACGTTTAATGAGCTGGGTGTCGTACATGATCGATCGTTCAGGCTTGTCCATCAGCCGGTCTTCAATTTCCTCCAGTTCATCACCCCAGCCACCAAGGATCTCTATGTAAGTATCGATAATAACATCCATTACCGCATACATAATGTAGCTGGCTCCACCGATCCTGATGGTTCCTTTGCCAGCAGTTAACCGGTCGCGGACCGGCTGTATACAATCTACATAATGCTCCTGGAAAGTGATCAGCGCATTATCCATTAGAATAAACGACACCTGCGTATTCTCAAGTTCCTTTTCCTCATTTAACATCAGCATCCTGCTTACTGCAAAAGCGTAAGTTTCGAACTCTTCAAACTTTGGTCGCTCATGTGTTCTGGTAATGTCCTCAAGGGTGAGTTTATTGATGCCAAACTCATTTTGCAACAGGTCGAACATGGGCAGAGATTTAAAACCTTTGATCTCCAGCCAGAAGGTCTGCTTAGTGGTTTTAATGGACTCGTAAACGCCAGCAAAACTATCAATGTTTTCGCTTGTATACTGTGCACCCGAGATACGATGCAGTGTAAGCTTGGGTTCCAGGGAACTGTCATCCAGATAGATTACACCGGGACTTGAGCCAGTATCCGGCAGACAGCGTTGATTGACCTCTAGTTTTTTATGGCGTTTGCTCATTACAAATACAATTTAGCTTGGGGACCCTGGCTAAACAACAGATCAACGAAGCTCATGTTGGGAAGGAAGCCGTTCCGGTCATCAAAAACCTGAAAATAGGGCTTCAGGTTTTGATTATTATCAGCTTTAAAGCGACTTGCATTTCTATAATCAACCGCCTCCGGTAATTCTTTGATATAGCTTGTTGTAAAATTAACATCCGGTGCTTGTTTTATCTGCTTAAACAACCAGCTGGTGAGTGCCAGATTGTAATCAAACAGGTATTTTGTTTCCTGATGATAGAAAGCAGCAATCTCATCTTCATAATATTCAAAGTATGCAGAGTTGCGGTAACAGGTTTGAAGACTCATCCAGTGCAGTCGTTGCCACTTGAAATCATAGCTTATCTTTACATCTTTAATCTTCGTATGGTATTTGGATCCTTTTATGACCGGTATAAACAGGTTCAATGCGCCATTTGGCGATGCTACAGTTGTCCGGTTTCTAAATGTCTGCTTCGGAAAATGCTCCCATTTTTCAATTTCGAACTCGAAATTCACGGCCTTTAGCGCAGAAAAGTAGCTTACCGGGGGTAGATAAAAAAGGGGAAATGTTGCGATACTTTGCATCTGATAAATTATGTTTGCACTCTCAAACCGCAAATTAATGATAAAAAAAGCGTATTCTTTAATTGAAACCCAATTCTTATTTTAAAATGGAACCGAGTGTCGCCGTCGTCATTTTAAACTGGAATGGCCTTTCATTTCTGAAGTCGTTTTTACCCCAGGTGCTACAGTCTGATTATTCAAGCTTGCAGGTAATCGTAGGCGACAATGCCTCTACTGACGATTCATTACATTTCATAGAAGAGACATTTCCGCAGGTTCGCATTATTCGGAACGAGCGAAACTACGGCTTTGCTGAAGGCTATAACCGAGTCTTAGCTCAAGTACAGGCCGATTATTTTGTGCTGTTGAATTCCGACGTTCAAGTGCCAGCAAACTGGATCAGACCGGTTGTAGCGATGATGGAAAAAGATCCTATGATTGCGGCGGCACAGCCGAAAATCAAAAGTTTCACCGAGCCCTTGAAGTTTGAATATGCTGGTGCTGCAGGCGGGTTTTTAGACCGTTTCGGCTTTCCCTTTTGTCGTGGTCGCATCTTTGACGTGATTGAAACGGATACCGCGCAGTATGATGACGCCATAGAGATTTTTTGGGCCAGTGGCGCAGCATTATTTGTAAAGCGCTCGTGCTGGGTGGAAGTTGGCGGCCTCGATCCTGATTTCTTTGCACACATGGAAGAGATTGATGTATGCTGGCGGCTGAAAAACCTCGGTTACAAGATCGTGTTTTGTCCCGCATCGGAAGTTTATCACGTAGGTGGCGGCACATTGAACTCCACCAATCCTTTCAAAACCTACTTAAACTTCAGGAATAACCTGTACTTACTCCAGAAGAACTTGCCTGCTCAGGAAATGTACCTGATGCTGTTTGCCAGAATCTGGATCGACTTTGTTGCCTGGATCCATTTCCTGCTCTCCGGAGAATTCAAGTTTGCCTGGGCAATCAATAAAGCCCACTTCAACTTCTTTCAGAATTACCGTACGACCGCTAGAAAACGCAGCAAGCAGCAGATTCCCTTTGCCGCGTTAACCGGCGTTTACCACAGCAGCATTGTCTGGGCATTCTTTGCACAAAAGATAAGGCTGTTTAAGAAGCTTAACTTCCGGACTGATCCTGTAAAAATGAAGTAATGGCCATACGGTACCCATCCATTCCAAAGCCGGTTAGCACCCCCTTGCAATTCTTTCCTGTAAGGGAAGTATGCCTATACTCCTCTCTTGCATAAATGTTGGAGATGTGTACTTCAACTACTGGGGTCTTTACTGCTGCAATGGCATCGGAAAGTGCCACAGATGTATGTGTGTAACCACCAGCATTTAGAATGATGCCATCATAGCTGAAGCCAACTTCATGAATCTTATTAATCAGTTCGCCTTCTACGTTACTCTGATAGTAGTCGATCGAAATGTCGCCAAATGTTTGGCGCAGTTGCTCCAAATAGCTTTCAAACCCCTGATTGCCGTAGATGGAGGGTTCCCGTAACCCAAGTAGGTTTAAGTTCGGCCCATTAATTATTTGTATCTTCATCAACCAAACTTAAAAGTTAAAACCAACAGTAGAAAATATTTAAGTGATTACGACTACTTATCTCAAAGAATACAGCACGTACCTGCGCCTGGAACGGGGACTATCTTCGAATTCCATAAAGGCATACCTGAATGATGTTCAAAAGCTCTTGCAATTTATAACAGGAAGCGGTCAGGCCCTTGCCGAGGTTGGTCATGAAGATTTGGTTCGCTTTATCACCTGGTTGAATGAACTCGGGATGTTGCCCAATTCTCAGGCACGGGTGATTTCTGGCTTGAAGTCCTACTTCAGCTTTCTCGCCCTGGAAGAGCTCATTGCAGATGATCCCACAGCATTACTAGAATTGCCTAAACTCAGCCGAAAACTACCGGACGTCTTGAGCGTGGTTGAAATTGATCAGCTGATGGCTGGCATCGATCTATCCAAACCTGAAGGTGTTAGAAGCAGGGCCATCATTGAAGTGCTGTATGGCTGCGGCCTTCGCGTATCAGAGTTGATTGGTTTAAAGATCTCCAACATCCATGCTGATGCAGCATATGTCCTTATTGATGGGAAGGGCAGCAAACAGCGGATTGTACCCATCGGGCAGGTTGCATTGAAACACCTGGACATCTACCTGTCGGAAATCCGGAACAAACAAAAGATTAAGCCACATATGGAAGACTTTGTATTCCTAAATAAATTTGGAGCAAGTCTCTCCCGTGTTTCGGTATTTACCATGATCAAGGCACTGGCGCAGCAAACCGGCATTAAAAAAACCATCAGTCCGCATACCTTCCGGCATTCCTTTGCGACACATCTTATTGAAGGTGGCGCAGATCTCCGAGCCGTACAGGCCATGCTCGGGCATGTGAGCATTACCACGACAGAGATTTACACGCATCTGGACCGTGAATACCTACACGAGGTGATCCGTTCTTTTCACCCCCGGAGCTAACGGGTGCAGGACAGCATTCGATCTTTGGCCTGCAGATCTTTATGCAATTGAATCTCTTTAAATCCCAGGCGCTCCATCAATTCCAGCATTTCTGCACCCAGGAATTCATTAATCTCAAAATATAACCGTCCACCCTGCTTTAAGTTCTTTAATGCCAAAGTGGCGATGGACCGGTAGAATATCAAGGGATCATCATTGCTGACAAACAATGCCTGATGCGGTTCGTGGTTTAGCACGTGTCCATGCATATCTGCACGTTCATCTTCTTTTACATAGGGCGGATTGGAGACAATGACGTCATATAACACAGTGCTGGTATAACTTAGCGCATCAGCATGAATGAACTGAATGGATACGTCATGATCCTGGGCGTTCTGCTTTGCGACCTCCAATGCGGCCTCAAAAACGTCCAGGGCAGAGACCTCTATCCAAGGCAGATTTTTCTTCAGCGTGATGGCGATACAGCCACTTCCGGTACCAATATCCAGTAACTCACGACTCGAATTGGCGGTGCTTTTCTCCTGCCGGATGATCAGGTCGACAAGTTCTTCGGTTTCATCACGCGGGATTAGCACAGCCGGATTAACCCTAAACTTCAGCCTGTAAAACCAGGCCTCCTGAAGAATGTATTGTATCGGCTTGCCAGATTTAAGGTCTTCAAGGATATGCATCAACGTAGCTGCGGTGCCATCTGGCACTTCCGTTTGTTGTTTCTCCAGAAACTGCATCCTGGTGCAGCTTTCAACTTTCTGAAGTGCAATAAAGAATAGGCTTGAGGATTCCTGTTCTTCGTATAGGGAGATCAGGGATTGACTAAAATGCTGCTTGAGGGCCTTGTATTTCATTGCCCGTAAAAGTAACTAAATCGAACAATATACCTATTTTTGCCACGATGGTTGATGAACTTTACATGCGCCGCTGCCTTGAGCTTGCGGAAATAGGTCTTGACAATGTAAGTCCAAATCCGATGGTTGGCTGTGTGATTGTTGCTGATGGAAAGATCATCGGAGAAGGCTACCATAGACAATATGGAACTGCTCACGCAGAAGTGAATGCAATTAACGACGTTTTCCAGAAACACGGCGACCTCGGGCATGAACTGCTAAAAAAGGCTACCGTCTATGTGAGTCTTGAACCCTGCGCCCACTTCGGGAAAACGCCACCATGTGCCGACCTCCTGGTCAAGCATCAGGTAAAAGAGGTTATCATTGGTAATACAGATCCATTTCCAGTCGTAAATGGTCAAGGAATAGAGAAGTTGCGTTCGGCAGGCATTAAAGTTTCTCATGGCATGCTGGCAGCTGAAGGGCGGGCTTTAAATAAACGTTTTTTCACCAGAGTGGAAAAGCAACGACCTTACATCATTCTGAAATGGGCGCAAACCGCCAACGGCTACTTTACACCCCTGATTAATCAGAAGAAGTGGATCAGCAACGCTTTGTCAAAAAAGCTGGTGCATAAATGGCGCGCTGAAGAAGATGCCCTTCTGGTTGGGAAGAAAACGGTGATGACAGACAATCCAGAACTTAATACAAGGGAGTGGCCAGGCTCGAATCCTGTACGTATTGTGATCGACAAACAGTTGGAAATACCGGAAACCAGTCATGTATACAATGATCAGGTGAAGACAATCTTCCTTAATGAAGTTAAAACGGATGTCATTGGCAACAATCATTTCGTGCAGATGGAAGACATGACTTTCTACCTCCCGCAGAAGATTGCCTTCCAACTGTACCTGATGGACATTCAATCCGTGATTATCGAGGGCGGAGCAAACATCCTTAACCAATTCATCTCAGCAGGTCTGTGGGATGAAGCACGGATTATAAAATCAAGCACAAATTGGCAGGAAGGTGTTACCGCACCGCAGATAAATGGTTTTCTGGAAGACATCATCACGCTGGATACCGATACTTTGTTTATTCATCAGAACAGAAGCTAAATGGTATACATCTTCATTAGTGTAATTTGCAGCGTTACTGTAGGCGTTCTATTTAAACTCGCATCCAGGTACAGCATAAACATTCAACAGGCAATCGCCTGGAACTACTTAACGGCAATCATTTTATCGCTGTTGCTCTTTAAACCAGCTGTTGCACAACTTAGCTTGCCCAGTACCCCTACTTACTACATTTTAGGTATTTTACTTCCCACGATTTTCTGGATTCTGTCCAGGTCGGTGAAAGCAGTCGGCATTGCCCGGACCGATATCGCACAGCGTCTTTCTTTAATCATCCCCTTGTTGGCGGCTTATCTGATTTTTCAGGAAGCGTTTGGCGGAGTGAAGATCGTTGGACTGGTTCTAGCATTCCTCTCTGTGGTGCTGATGCTAATTAATAAAGGAAATGCCAAAAGCAAGGCAAGTATCATCTTTCCCGTTCTCGTATTTCTGGGTTTTGGGACGGTAGATATCCTGTTTAAACAAATCGCAGCAGACCCAAGTCGGCCTTATGCCACAATTCTCCTGCTTGTATTTCTGATTGCCTTTCCACTTGCACTAGCTGCGGCATTATACCAGCGGTTTAAATACCAACGTTCATTTAAGTTGGTCAATGTGCTATATGGCATGTTACTGGGCATGTTCAACTTCATGAACATCTTCTTTTACCTTAAAGCTCATCAGGCATTGTCAGCGCAGCCCTCACTTGTTTTTGCATCCATGAACATCGGTGTGGTGGTACTTGGCACCTTACTGGGTTATTTCTTGTTTAAAGAGCAACTCAGCAAGTTGAACTTTGCCGGAGTTGGTCTTGCCATTGTCGCTATTGTAATGATCACCATTGCGCAGTATTATGGAAGCTAAGGATACGTTTAAAACAGTGGCGTCTGCGGCTGAAGGTATTTTCCGCGACAAGGGCAGTAAGTTCATCGGCTATATTTTTCCGATGTCAGCACTAGCTGAGCTGAAGCCAATACTGCAACAACTCAGTGCGGAACATCCGAAAGCGCGACATTATTGTTGGGCGTACCGACTCGGACTTGACAGCGACAATTATCGAATAAATGATGATGGAGAACCCTCCGGCACCGCAGGACGACCAATACTGAACAGCTTATTGTCTGCCGGGCTTACAAACGTGCTTGTCGTGGTGGTCCGCTATTTCGGTGGCACCCTCTTAGGGGTTCCAGGACTGATCAATGCCTACAAGTCGGCGACCATAGCGGCCATAGAAAACAGTGTGATCATTGAGAAAACGGAAAATGTTGTACTTACCGTTCGTTGTGCATACCTGCAATTGAATGCCGTGATGCGCATCATCAAAGAAACGGATCTCACTGTACGCACACAAACCTTTGACCTGGAATGTACGTTTGTACTTGAAGTCAGGAAAGCCACAGTGGAGCTTTTAACTGCAAAGTTGAGCCAGGTGGAGGAAATTCAGATTGACATTACATGATTGGAGATTTTTGGCGCAGATTAACTGTACCTTTGCCCGCAAATTTTCACTATGTCCCGAATATCCGAATCCGACCTTGTCATCAATCCTGATGGCAGCATATACCACCTAAACTTACGCCCCGAGGATCTTGCTGACAGCGTTATCACTGTTGGTGATCCGGATCGTGTAGCTGAGGTGTCCCGCTACTTTGACAGTATAGAAGTCCGGAAAGGTAAGCGAGAGTTTATTACGCATACCGGCTATGTTGGCAAAACCCTGCTGAGTGTTGTTTCTACTGGCATAGGAACAGACAATATAGACATCGTGTTCAATGAACTGGATGCATTGGTGAATATTGACTTTGAGACCCGTGAAGTTAAGGACAAGCTTCGTACACTTGACATCATCCGGATTGGCACATCCGGAGCAATACAAGATGATCTGCCCATCGGCACCATCCTGGCCGCTTCCCACGGCCTTGGGCTGGACACGCTCATGGGCTTCTATTTGGCGGAAGTTGATCCGGAAGATGCCAGATTGTTAGCAATGGTACGTCAGCATTTAACAGGGTTCGATGCTGTTGAGCCCTATTTCACAGCGGCCAGCAGCCCATTAACAGAAAAAATTGCCTCGACCCTTCCGAAGGGGATTACAGTTACTGCCCCGGGGTTTTATGCGCCGCAAGGCAGAAAAGTCAGGGCTGCTGCCAAGTTCCCAAACCTGATTTCACAATTGAACAGCTTCCGCGATGGCGATCTGCGGATCACGAATCTGGAGATGGAAACAGCAGGAATCTATGCGCTGGCAAAAGTGCTCGGGCATCGTGCACTTTCCATTAACGCAATTCTTGCCAGTCGCGTAAAGTTCGCCTTCAGCAACAATCCTCAGCAGGTGGTTGATCAAGCGATCCGCCACGTGCTAGAGCGAATTTAAACTACCAGCCCCTTAACGGTATTCTCCTCCCAAACGACATTACTATACATGAACAATAAGCAATATTTCTCTTTAATTTTAATTCTTGGATCCCTCACCGCTTTAGGACCATTTTCCATAGATATGTATCTGCCGGCCTTTCCGGTAATCGCGAAAGATCTGAACACAAGCACCGAGCAGGTGGCTATTTCGCTCTCCAGCTTTTTCATTGGTATTTCCCTTGGGCAATTGCTTTACGGACCTTTGCTAGACCGTTTCGGGCGTAAGAAACCCCTATGTTTAGGTTTGTTACTCTATATCCTTGCCTCTCTTGGTTGTGTTTTCGCAACGACGCTGAATCAGCTCATCATTCTTCGTGCAGTACAGGCGCTTGGTAGCTGCGCGGCAGCTGTTGCTTCGGTGGCAATGGTTAGGGATCTCTTTCCGGTTAAAGACAGCGCCAAGGTATTTGCATTATTGATGTTGGTTGTTGGCGTATCGCCGATGCTTGCACCTACTGCTGGTAGTTACGTAACCATCCTCTTTGGCTGGCATGCGATATTCATTGCGCTCATGGCTTTAGGTCTGATAAACTTACTTGCGAGTATTTTCTGGTTGCCGGAGAAGTACCAACCTGATCCAACGATCTCCTTATTGCCTGCACCAATCATTAAAACCTTCCTATCTGTTATTGCGGAACCCTACTTCTATACTTACGCTTTAACTGGAGCAATGGCGTTCTCAGGCTTGTTTGCGTATGTGGCTGGCTCACCTGTCGTATTCATGGAAGTATTTAAGGTGAGTACGGAGATGTACGGATGGATCTTCGCAATTTTGTCTATTGGACTGATTACCTCCAGCCAGATAAACAGCTTACTCGTACGGCGGTTTAAGAGTGAACGGATCGTGTTCGTTGCATTAAGTACGCAGTTGGTACTTACGCTCTGTTTCTTTGCGGGCGCATACTTGAACTTGTTAAACCTTTACAATACCATAGGACTGCTGTTCCTATTCCTGTGTTGTTTAGGTTTTATCAATCCCAACACTTCGGCGCTATCACTTTCCCCGTTTAAAAAGAATGCAGGTAGTGCCTCGGCATTGATGGGCGCCATTCAGATGGGTGTTGGTGCGGTTGCCTCATCGCTATTGAGTGTGTTCGACACCAAATCTGCCCTTCCTATGGTGGCCGTAATGGCGGGTTCCACAGCGATAGCCATGATTATACTGCTTTTCGGACGACTGAAATTAAGTAAAACAATAGCATAGCTACGGTGTTGAAAAGATGATCTAAAACGGAAAATCTATGTTTAACAAACTACAACACACAGTTGCATTAGCTGCAGGTAAGACAATTTTAAACGGTACTGATGAAGTGCGGTTGAGTACTGGAAAGCGGATGATCTCCATACTTGCAGGTGCTTTCATCTTTAGACGAGGACTGAAGAACCTTACTAAAAGCCCGGTAATCGCTGTTCAGGAGCTCGCACTTGGCGGCTTACTGTTGTATAACGGGGCAACCGGAGAAAATAAACTTGGTAGTAAAGCAAAGCAGCCGCTTCGGGCTCGGCCATATAACGCCGCATTAGCGCAACCCATGCCTGACCTTTATCGGCTTAAGTAATCTGCAGCCTCTGTTACTGATGACCGCCAGTAACAGAGGCGCTGCATTAATCGTCATGCTTTACATGTTCCATATGCTTGCGAAAGCGGAGCTTGAGGGTTTTCTCAGCTTTTGCTTTAAGCTGACGGATGCGCTCTTTACTGTAACCAAGTAAGCTGGCGATTTCCATGGTATTTAGCTTCTCGTCACAGTCAATTCCGTAATAGTATTTTATAATAAGTGCTTCCCTTTTCGGCAAAGACTCAATGGCACGGAGCACATTGTTATATTTTGAACGCTTAACCATTTTTTGTTCCGCGTTGTCTGTGGCATCAGGAATCATATCAATCACACTCCGATCTAATTGCTGCGCATCTATCCAGACAATTTTCCCATGATACTCCAGGTATTCAGAAGTATTCTTTTCAGGTAAATTGACAAGTTCGGCGATTTCCGTAATGGAGGGTGTCCGGCCTTCGGCCTGTTCAAATTTGCGGATGTTCTTTTCCAAAAACTTCTTTTTATCGAGTTTATTCTTTGGAATGGTCACAATCATGTTCATTCGCCTTGATCGTTGGATCATCTGGTTGATGTCCCAGGTTGCTAAAGTGATGAGTTTACAGCCATAATCAACATTGAACTTACTAACTGCTGCCATCAAACCTCTGTTCCCTTCCGATATAAAATCGAGCATTTGTGTTTGGTTGAAGGCGTATCGTTTAGCGATAAACACAACAAATCGCAAGTTTCCCTTGAGCAGGATATCAGCAGCCTGAGGATCCCCAGCCTTAATCCTCTCCCCTAATACCTGTTCTTCCCTCCTGCTGAGCAGTTTGTATTGCTTTGTTTCCCGGATGTAGATGGCGAGGAGCGAGTTCTCGAAGTTCCAGTCCGAGAGCGTTAATGATTTCATATTGTTTAAATTAATCTTCTAATATTAACACAAGATAAAGATGGTATCGTAAGAAACAAATTATTTTAATAAAATTGTTTATACTTATTTTAGTTTTAAAAAATGATGTTCTAAGACTGTACTTATTTGCATTTTATTGCAATCCATATCCTAAGCAGGAGAATGGAAAGAATGCCGCGGGGTATTATTACAAGCTTCTGACTTCCCCTTCTTATACATTCCTCTAAAAACATTTACTTTTGTACCACATTTAATTACTATGAGTAAAAAGGGCAGAATTTTAGTCGCCATGAGTGGTGGTGTGGATAGTTCGGTTGCTGCGGTCATGCTGCACGAGCAGGGATATGAAGTCATCGGCTTAACCATGAAGACATGGGACTATGCTACTTCTGGAACCAACGGCAAGGAAACTGGTTGCTGCAGTTTGGATAGCATCAACGATGCACGCACACTTGCGGTGAACTATGGATTTCCACACTATATATTAGACATTAGAGATGAGTTTGGAGATTATGTAATCGACAACTTTGTTGATGAATACCTTGCGGGTCGTACACCGAATCCTTGTGTACTTTGCAATACGCATATCAAATGGGAGGCGCTTTTGAAGCGGGCCAATAAGCTGGACTGTGAATTTATCGCAACAGGACACTACGCGAACATCAGACAACATGATAATGGACGCTATGTAATCTCTAAAGGAAAAGATGAAAACAAGGACCAGTCTTACGTGCTTTGGGGCGTATCTCAGGAGAACCTGTCACGCACGCAGTTTCCTTTAGGATCTTTCGCAAAGTCGGAGATTAAGCAAATGGCTTTGGATATGGGCCAGGAAGAATTAGCTAAGAAGAGCGAAAGTTATGAAATCTGCTTTGTGCCGGATAACGATTATCGTTCGTTCTTGCGTCATAAGGTTGAAGATTTAGAGGAGCGTGTAGCTGGTGGCAATTTTATTCTGAGCAATGGAATGGTTGTGGGTCAGCATAAAGGCTATCCATTCTATACTATTGGCCAGCGTAAAGGTTTGGGCATCGCCCTTGGTGAGCCGATGTTTGTTACGCAGATTCTTCCAGAAAGTAATACGGTTGTTCTGGGACGTGCAGATGAGCTTGAAAGACGTGAAGCAATGGTCCGCAATGTGAATCTTCAGAAATATGAAAGCATTTTGGATCCTATGGATAATGTGATTACAAAAATCCGTTACAAAGATGCAGGTATGCTGAGCACGATCGTACAGGAGAAAGATAAGATGCGTGTGGTATTTGACCATTCTGTTTCTGCAATTGCACCTGGACAGTCCGCAGTGTTTTATGAAGGAAATGATCTTTTAGGTGGCGGCTTCCTGTGCTAAGCTGATTTCAATTGCCAATAAATTAATCTATATAGAAAAGGCTTGCACGTTTAACGTGCAAGCCTTTGTTATTTTAAGCGCAGCATAGCGCATGCTTATTGATTAGCATGCGCGATTTAGCGATTAAAGCTTAGCTGTGATTTCTGCATCCAAAGGTTTCACCTTAGAGCGGAAACGGTGAACTAACTTTCCATGCTCATCAATCAGGAACTTTTCAAAGTTCCAGTTGATCTCGCCTTTAAAGTCTGGATTCTCCTGGCTGGTCAGGTAGGCAAATAATGGATTGATGTCGCTGCCTTTAACGCTCACTTTTTCGCTAAGCAAAAAGCTTACGCCAAAGTTGGCTTCACAAAATTCTTTGATTTCAGCATTGGAAGAAAGTTCCTGGCCACCAAAGTTTCCTGCCGGGAAGCCGATAAGCACCACTTCCTTGCCATACTGCTGATGCAGCTTCTCCAGTTCTTCATACTGCGGTGTAAAGCCACACTTGGAGGCGGTATTTACGATCAGAAGTTTCTTTCCTTTAAACTTCGACAGCGCGATTTCCTTACCATCAATCGTCTTGATCTTGAAATCGTAAACACTTTTTGGTGGGCTGAAAAATAGCCCGATGATTACTAACAGTATATTCATTGGTTTTAATTTTTTAGGTTAACAATATAGATGCACAAGCTGTTTTGCAAGACCACTATATATGTAAAGATACAAGACAAATTACCATTAAATGAAGATCAAATTTTGAATTCTGCTTTATTTATAGCTTTATTTGCAGAAAAACGTTCTGAATGGCGAAAAATTTATTGATAGTTGAGTCCCCTGCAAAAGCAAAAACCATCGAAGGATATTTAGGTAAGGATTTCATGGTTAAGTCTAGTTACGGCCACATACGTGATCTGGTAAAAGGCGATATGGCTATTGATATCAGCAACAACTTTACACAGACGTATGAAGTCCCTGCTGACAAAAAGCAGGTTGTGGCAGAACTTAAAAAGCTAGCAAAGAACGCAGAAATGGTATGGCTCGCATCCGATGAGGACCGCGAGGGAGAAGCCATATCCTGGCACCTTTTCGAAACGCTGAATTTAAAAGCAGAGAAAACCAAGCGGATTGTCTTTCATGAAATCACCAAACCCGCCATTCTAAGAGCCATTGAGGCCCCAAGAACCATAGACTATAACCTTGTGCATGCACAGCAAGCCAGGCGTGTCCTAGACCGTTTGGTGGGCTTTGAGCTATCGCCTGTACTTTGGAAAAAAATTAAACCTTCCCTATCTGCAGGACGCGTACAATCTGTTGCTGTACGGTTGATTGTAGACAGGGAACGCGAAATCAATAAATTTAAGCCAAGCGCAGCCTTCAAAATCTCCGCGCAATTCAATAACGGTAATCCGAAGGAGATTGTGCGTGCAGAACTTCCACAACGGTTTAGCGATGAAGCAGACGCAGCGAAGTTCCTTCAGGACTGCGTTAACGCAAACTTCAAAGTAGCCACGCTTGAAACAAAACCTGCAAAGCGTAACCCTGCAGCACCTTTTACCACTTCAACCCTGCAACAAGAAGCATCCAGGAAACTAGGATATAGTGTATCCAGGACCATGCAAATAGCACAACGTCTTTATGAAAGTGGAAAAATCACTTACATGAGAACGGATTCGGTGAACCTTTCCGAAACCGCAGTGCAGGCAGCCGCTAAAGAAATCAATTCTGCATTCGGGGAAAAGTACCATCAGCCACGCGTTTATAAAACGAAGTCAGCTGGCGCGCAGGAAGCGCACGAGGCCATCAGACCTACTTACTTCGACCAGCATACGGTTGCAGGTGATAGCGCTGAACAACGATTGTATGAGCTGATCTGGAAACGCGCAATTGCATCACAGATGAGTGAAGCACAGTTTGAGAAAACAACCGCTCAGATTGAAGTGAGCAGCAGACCCGAACGATTGATTGCAGAGGGCGAAGTCCTTAAATTTGACGGCTTCCTCAAAGTTTATCTTGAATCCAGCGACGATGAAGACGCGGAAGATGGATCAAACAACAATATGCTTCCGCCATTGCAAAAGAATCAGATGCTGTCTTTACAGCAGATGAATGCTATAGAACGCTTTTCGAGACCACCGGCAAGATACACAGAGGCCAGCCTCGTTAAGAAGCTTGAAGAGCTTGGTATCGGTCGTCCCTCCACATATGCACCGACCATCTCCACGATACAAAACCGTGGTTATGTAGTTAAGGAAGATCGTGAAGGTAGACAACGTACCTTTAATACCATCACCCTGGCCAATAATGAAATCAGTAAACAGACAAAGACGGAAATTACCGGAGCGGAGAAATCCAAACTGTTTCCCACGGACATTGGTGAGGTTGTTAACGACTTCTTAGTTGAACATTTCAAGGACATTGTAGATTTCAACTTTACCGCATCGGTAGAGAAAGAATTTGATGAGATCGCACAAGGATTAAAGGAATGGACGAATATGCTTCATGCCTTTTACAAACCATTCCACGAAGAAGTACAGGTTACCCTTGACACTGCTGACCGTGCAAATGGCGAGCGCTTGTTAGGTGTGGATCCGGACAGCGGCAAGAATGTTTACGCTAAGGTGGGGAAATTTGGTCCACTTGTTCAAATCGGGCAATTGGATGAAGAAGAAAAACCAAGGTATGCCAGTATATCCAAGACGCAAAGCGTAGGTACAATCACCCTTGAGGAAGCCTTGGAGCAATTTAAGTTACCGTTTCAACTGGAAGATTACGAAGGTAAAGAGGTTTCCGTTGGCGTAGGCCGCTTTGGTCCATATGTGAAATGGGGCGACAGCTTTATCTCCGTGCCTAAGAACGAAGATCCATTAACCATCGATTTCGAACGGGCAACTGAAATTATCCAGGAGAAAATCACGGCAGATGCGCCTGTCGCGGAACATGAAGGTATGCCTGTTACAAAAGGCACTGGCCGTTTTGGGCCCTTTATTAAATGGAACGGCCTATTCATCAACGTGCCACGTGCTTATGATTTCGATAACCTCAGCAAGAAAGACATCACTGAATTGATCCATAAAAAGGTTGAAAAAGAAGCAAACCGTTTCATTCAACAATGGACGGATGAAAAGATTGCGATTGAGAATGGACGATGGGGACCCTTCATTCGCTTTGGAAAGGATATGCTCAAGCTTCGTAAGAATCCAGCATCAAATGATAAGTATACGCCTGAAGAACTCGCTGCTTTAAGCCTCGACGATGTTAAAGCTTTGATTAAGGAACAAGTTCCTAATGCCTTTGAGAAGAAGGTGAAAGCAACAAAAAAGGTGACTGCAGATGGTGCTGAACCAAAGAAGGCAGCAACAAAGAAAGCGACAACGAAAAAGGCAGCAACAAAGAAAGCAGCGCCTAAGAAAGCAGTAGTTAAGAAGTAGCACGAAGGTTCAATCCCTACAATGAAAAAAGATCTGCCCGCGAATATTGTTGAAGACATTGCTATCGCAGTGGTTCTGATGAACGACACACCTGAAGTGGCGAGTTGGAGTGTGTACCTGATCAACTACAAGAACGAGACGCTTGAACATGTACTGGTAAGCTCTAAGGGCTACGGGGAGAAGGATGGTAAAATGGTCAAGACCTCTGTGCTTCGCCATGCACTGCGCGATGTAGAACCGATGTCATTTGCCGTTATCGAAGCCATTGACCCGGCAGTGTTTGGCTTGACGAACGAATACCTCCTCAGCTTTTACATAGACGGAACGATCTACGACAAAAAGTTTATCTTTTTACCAGAAAGCATCATTGATGTAAATCTTCGGCATGTGCCCTTGCTCAATAAGCCGGGCGTGATGATCAAGTAGTCAACGGAACGTACGATCAATTGGTGTGAATCAATTTTCTTGATATTGCGCCTACCACGAGCAGGTGTAAAGCACCGGTAAAAAAGACTGCGTAGATCAGGCTGATGCCAGGTATTTCCTGCGAAAAGTTTTGGTATGCAAATAAGCCTTCAGCAACCATATAGCAAAGTACAGCCCCGACAACAAGTCTGAAGCTTTCCTTGTTCACACGCAAATTTCTGAAAGCAGCCATCATAAACATCAGGCATGTGGTAAAGAGCCCCAACATCACCGGGATTTTCAGAATACCCAAATCCTTCCTAAGTACCAGATAATAAGAAATGCTAATCACAAATGCTAAAGCAATCGCAATCCGCGCCCCTCTTTTATCAAGTTCAGGTGCCGACTTGAAGTCCAGGTAAAAAGCACTGATAAAAAAGATTTGTGGCAGCAAATAAAACAGCATTGATGAGAACACCGTCGTGTATCGTTCCTGAAAGAAAGCGAAATATAGCAAGCCGATAATCGACACGATTAAGCCAGAAAACACGCGCTTGTGAAATCTGCCTTTCAGTTTCGTATACCGTAGGAGCAAAACAGCCAGGACCGCCACATAGGCGATATTCAATATATTCAAAAATGCGGCCTGTTCTGTAAAGTAAAGCAGTAACTGGATTATGAAGACAGGAATGAACAGGTAATGAACTCTTGATTGGCTAGGCGGCATATGGATGGATAATATTGGACATAAAAAAGTCAACTATGCTGCTGCACAATTGACCATTTTATCTTAAAAGCTATATGATAACTTAGAAACTTCTTTCTCTATTGTTGTTGTTACGCTTGAAACCGCCGCCAGCATTTCCGCCGCCGTTACCTGGTTTTTCCTGCGCTTCAGCAACCTTAATACGGTTACCATTATAGTCGCCGCCATTCATTCTTTTGATTGCCTCTCTTGCCTCATCATCATTCGGCATTTCAACAAATCCAAAACCACGACTCTGACCAGTCTCACGATCTTTTATAATCCTAAGTGACTTAACTGGACCAAAATCGCCGAATACGGCTGTTAATTCCTCTTCCCCTACTTCTAAAGGAAGTCCTGTAATAAATATCTTCATTAATGTTTAAAAATTTACACAAAGGTAATTAAATTACTGCGCTAAATTGCAATTGCATTGTAAGTAATCTCAGTTATTAAGCCCTTTATGATTATGTACTTGGTTTATTTACTTGCTTAGCTTAATGTCGCCTCCAACGTAATTTCTAAGTTGTAAGCTTTGCTCACCGGGCAGTTTTCTTTTGCACCCTTAGCAATCGTTTGAAACTGCTCATCTGATAAATCAGGAACACTAGCCTTGGTCACCAGATGAGAACTTGTAATCACGCCATTTTCCAAAGAAACTGTTGCTGTGGTTTCAAGTGTTGTTGGCGTAAATCCAGCTTCCGTAAGATCTGCACTTAGCTTCATGGTGAAACAACCCGCATGTGCTGCAGCCATAAGTTCTTCGGGGTTCGTTCCTACACCTTCTTCAAAGCGGCTTTTAAAAGAATATTGCGTTTTGTCAAGCGTAGTACTTCCTGTACTAAGTGTTCCACTTCCATCTTTTACTGTTCCGGTCCAGATTGCGGTTGCATTACGTTTCATAATTTATTGGTTGAATAGGTTAGTAGATTTTTGCCCAGTAAACCTGGGACTAGTTATATCACTGAATAAACACTATGGCTTTATAATGGTTTTTATTCTTTAGAATTTCTAACCTATTAATTTTTATCTCTGTTACGGTTTAGCTTTACTTTGATCTTTCCATCTTCCCCATCAACAGCAACAAGGTGCAGCACAATTCCGCGCATTCTATTTTCCATTTTTTCCTGTTTACTGCTGCCTTCATCTTTCTTTGGATTTCGCAAAGGGACGTCCATGGTTATGTTCGTGCCTTTGTTCATAGCATAAATTCCTGCAACGTCCAGGTTAAGCACACTGGAATTGATCTTCATCGGCCGGATGTTTACTTTTTCACCACGTACATCAAGTGCTCCACCAAGATCACCAAAGGTGATATTATTCAAATCCCTAAGTGGAAATGCAAACTTTCCAACATCTATAAGTGGCTGGAAGTTCAGTAATGCGCCATTTTTAAGGTTGAAGGTGATCAAACCGTTTAAAGAACTAGGAAGTAGAATTCCCCTGTTGGAAATCCGACCATTGAGCTTCACTTTAGAGAATAGATTCCCACTAATGTTGTCGTGCCGAATCGCTTGTAAGCCGAAGTTGTCAAAGCCATAAAACAGGCTTTTTACATTGGCATTTGCGACCACGGCGTTGATAGCAAATCGTGTTGCATCCCCTGTCTGATACAGATTGCCCGTAACGTTAATTGACCCATTCGCATGCTTTACGCGTGTATCCCGGATCTGAATACCACTTTCAGATACGTATAATTGGGCGGTCGCGTCTGTGGCTAAGAATTTTTTGTAATAGATCTTATCCACCTTCAGGTTCAGATTGACCTTACTAGAGTTGAAGACATTGTTCAAATCCCTTCCGAAAGTTCCTTTTGACTTATTCTTTACCTGCGTAACATTTGGACGAGCATTAAGGAAGCCCAAAAACTCACCCAGATGTAGTTGTGGGCTTTTGATTTCCCAGTTGAGGACGATCTTCTCTGGCGCGGTATAATAAAGGTTCAAGAAGTTTCGTATACTGCCTTCCATGAGCAAAATGCTCTTACCACTTTGAAGTCGTAAGTCATTGATAAATAAATCTGGTCCTGTAAACTTAAGTGAAATGCCAGTGTTTTTAAACCTCAAATTTCTGGGCTTATAATTTACGTCCGCATTTTTGATGTTTACATAGCCTGTGAAGTATGGCTTCCTAAGCATCAAATCGACAAGGTCGGCGCTATAGGTAAGGTTAAGATCTGCTTGCCCCCCGTTGAAATTAAGTAAGTCCTCCCCTACAATCGCATTTAATTTAGAAATGTCAAACTTAGACTTCACCACCCCTGTTGCCACAGGCGCCTTAAAGTTATTGATAAATGCGGTGTCAATGGAAAAAGGGATCTGTTCATACGCGCCTTTGAAGCCAAAAAGTTTAATTGCAGAATTCTCATCCGTTAATCCTCTGCCCTCGAAAAAGTTATTCGTGTACATTCCTCTGAAACTACAGCTGTCTACCGTCCCTCCCGGTGTAGTTAGCACGTTGTCTTTAACATCCGCAACTACATTGATGAGTGGGTCGCCACCAGGCCCCATATTCCCGACAATAGCACACTTTACGTCGATCGGATTCTTAAGATTAAACTGATCAAGCCGTTTCTTGATGTTCGGTGCGAGTAGCGCGGCTGCATTCCTCCAGGCAATTTTGTCCGCCCGAATATTGATGGAGAATGTTGTTGGTTCTTTACTGGTGTTGAAGCTTGCCCCAATCACGAAATCATTGTCGCCGATCTTTAGTTTGTTCTCTGCAACTTGTATGACAGATGAGTCGGCGTTGAAGTTGATGTTAAAAGGGCCTTTAAGGCGCTGGTTTTTTATGAAACTACCCCGCTTTGTATTGAAAGCCAATGAATTTACTAAGACATCGAGGTCCACATCTGCTTTCCAACCTTTAGAAGGATAATCCACCTTAGCCGATAATTCGTCTACCGCAAATTGAAACAACTTGTTTCCTTTTTCATTGTTCACAACAAGCTTCAGGCGTTGTAACATGACTTTCCTAATCTCGGTAGAAGACGAAGTACTTTCATCCGGAGCAGTCGTTGCCTTCTTGTTCTTTTTGAAAACAGAGGTGTTGGTATAACCAGTGGAGTCGGTATAAAGGTATGCCGATGCGTCGGCAATGTCAATCTTGTTGATCTCCACGGTACCGCGGAAAAGCGCAAGTGAGTTGACATTAATCTTAATGTCCTTTGCCTGTAATAAGGTGTGTTTATGAATATTCCATCTCTTATCTTTTAGCTCAACATTATTGAGCGTAAGAGAGACACCGGGTAGCCCACTTAGAAGTGTAGGCTCCATATTACCAATTACGAGGGAACCGTCAAGGTTCTTGTTCAGTTCCCTCGTAACTAAAGTAAGTATATAAGCTTTGTTCGCATTGACATAAACGGCCAATGAAATGAAAGCGACTATTAAGATAAGAACTAAAACGACTAGCGTCCTGAAGGCAATTCTCAACCAGTTTGGCATATATATCGATGTAAATATCAATATAAGGTTAAACTGACAAAAAAGTTCTTAAAGGACTGGTATTTCGGTTCTTAATTTTAGTGCATGTGAAGTTTGCGTACGTAAGGTCTCCATTAACACAGGATCATCGCTTAACGACAAGCCATAAGATGGAATCATCTGGCTGAGTTTCGCCTGCCACTCGGGTTTAGACACATACTGAGGGAAACACCTGGACATTAAGGTCAGCATGATCGAAACCGCAGTAGATGCACCTGGAGATGCACCAAGCAAAGCTGCAATAGAACCGTCGGCAGCCGAAACGACCTCAGTTCCAAATTCAAGGATACCGCCATGTTTCTCATCCTTCTTAATCACCTGTACACGTTGCCCGGCAGTTTCAAGTTCCCAGTCACCTGCTTTCGCAGTAGGCAGATACTCTCTTAACGCCTGAAGGCGATCGTCTTGAGACTGTCTCACCTGATTAATAAGGTATTTTGTAAGCGGCAGATTATCCAGACCTGCAGCTATCATCGGCATAATGTTATTCGGCTTGATTGAAAGTGGTAGATCCAGCAATGATCCATTCTTCAGGAACCTCGTTGAAAAACCAGCATAAGGTCCAAAAAGCAGCGCTTTCTTACCATCGATCATACGGGTATCCAGGTGTGGAACCGACATCGGTGGAGCACCTACAGAAGCCTTACCATATACTTTCGCATTGTGTTGTTCAATAACCTCAGGGTTTGTACACTTCAGCCATTGTCCACTAACAGGGAAGCCACCAAAACCGTTGCCCTCAGGAATACCCGATTTTTCCAACAGCGGTAAAGAACCCCCACCTGCGCCAATAAATACGAACTTTGCAAAGACGTTTCTTTTTTCACCTGTGATTTCATCCTTAACCCGTACTTGCCACAATCCGTCTTTTTGCTTCAGTTTCTTAACTTCATGACTGAAATGCATTTCTACTTTTTCCTGTTCTTGAAGTCTGTTGAACATCATGCGTGTCAGCGAGCCGAAGTTCACGTCTGTACCAAGGGTCATGCGTGTCGCAGCCACCTTTTCCGCAGGATTACGATCTTTCATCACCAATGGCATCCACTCGCGTAGTTGTGCTGGATCCTCAGAATATTCCATACCATGAAAAAGCGCACATTTCTGCAGCACTTCATAGCGGGTTCTCAAGAACTTAACGTTTGCTTCACCCCAAACAAAGCTCATGTGCGGGATGCTGCGAATAAAGTTTTCTGGGGCATCAACCAATTTGGATCGCACCAGGTACGACCAGAATTGTTTAGATACTTCAAAGGATTCGGCAATGGATACTGCTTTAGCAGTATCAACAGAGCCGTCAGGCTTTTGCGGCGTGTAGTTCAACTCGCAAAATGCAGAGTGTCCGGTGCCAGCATTGTTCCATGCGTCAGAACTCTCAGCTGCAGCGACATCCAGTCTTTCAAAAATTTCAACCGTAATTCCTGGTTCAAGTTCTTTAAGCATTACACCTAAAGTTGCACTCATGATTCCGGCGCCGATTAATACAACATCTACAGTCTTATCAGATTTATTTTTAGTACGGGTCACAGTATTCTTTTTTGAGCAAATTTACAATAAAAACCAGGCCACAAAAACCATTGCTATGTAATATTAGCTTTATCAAAGAATCAGTTTACACATCTGTCACTTTTTACATTTATTTTGACACGAGCGTACAACATTTACCTTTTTAAGCTGTAATCTTGCAAATTCTTAGCTAAAATATTAAACGATTATAAGGATGGATGTAAAGGATAGCAATGGAAATCTCTTGAAAGACGGAGATTCAGTGATTTTAATTAAAAGCTTACCCGTAAAAGGTACTTCCATCACCTTGAAAAAAGGAATGGTGATTAAAAATATCCGACTAACAGAGGATGATGCTGAAGTGGAGTGCAAGGCGGAGAAGATGCGCGTAGTTTTAAAAACCGCTTTCCTGAAAAAAGGCTAGTTAATGTTTCATTTTCCCATTAGGACTTCATGCCTGCTGGCACTATTGATATGCTTATGTTGTAGTAGCATCTATGGGCAAGTAACTATGGTCAGCGGCAAGGTAAAAGATGCTTCTACGGGGAGAGCCATGCCTGCAGTAACGGTCATATTTCCAGGCAGCTCCATATCAACAAAAACAAATGCACAGGGTGATTTTGAGTTAAAAAGCACTGCACCTCAGCATAAACTGCAGCTTAACTACATTGGCTTTAAGTCGTTAGTAATCAACATCAAATCCGGGCAAGCTCAGCAGCTTGATCTTGAATTATCGGAAGACACGCAACGGCTGAACGAAGTTAACATTACCACGGCCAAACATGGCAAATACCGCAACAAAGACAATCCTGCAGTAGCGTTGATTCGCAAGGTTATTGACCATAAGGCTCAGAACCAGATGGGAAATTATCCGGAACTTAGCTTTAAACAGTACGACAGATTACAGGTTTCCCTCAACAACCTTAAAGAGAACTTCCCGAAAAAAAAGCTGTTCAGAAACCACCAGTATCTGTTTCAGAAGCAGGATTCAAACAGAATCGGCGGTAAGTTGTTGCTTCCGGTCTACCTGCAGGAGAAACTTGTTCAGAAGTACCAAACCAAAAATCCAGATCAGGAGAAAACAATTTTGCTGGCAAACAAGCAGGTGAAATTTGATAGTCTGGTTATTGATAATCAGGGTTTGGCAGTATACCTGGAAAGGATGTACGAAGATGTGGATATATACGATAACAATGTGCTCATCGCAACCACGCAGTTCCTGAGCCCTATTGCATCGCTTGCCCCTACTTTCTACAAGTACTTTATATCTGACACCATAAAAACTTCTGATACAAGGCTTATCGAGTTATCATTCATGCCCAGAAACCCGGCAGACCTGTTACTGGAGGGTAAATTATATATCGCCGATGACGGGAGCTTCGCGGTAAAAAGAGTATTCTTGACAGCCAGCAACCGTGCGAACCTTAATTTTGTTCGTGGCGTTGAGGTTAAACAGGAATTTAGTCAATTACCCAACAAGCGATATTACTTACATAAGAGCAATATCGTCCTCGATTTCAGTATTTCGAAAGAGAAAGGCAGAGGCTTCACGGGCGAGCGTAGTCAGGTTATTGACCAGGTAGAAACCCAAATCCAAGATCCGGATCAAATATTTGCAGGCAAGAAGCAATTGGTCGCTGAGGGCGCGTTTAATCGTTCCGCCAGCTACTGGTCGGCGCACAGACTAGAGCAGGTGTCAGATTCTACTTTAAAAATCTACGAAAACATTGATTCTTTAACCAAGGGTAAGACATTCAAGCGAGCGATGGCTGTTGCAGGCATCTTGTTCAATGGCTACTATAATGCCGGACCTGTTGAGGTTGGCCCATTTTACACCTTCTATACCTTCAACAGTTTAGAGGGACTAAAACTCCGTTTAGGTGGACGTACGACTACTGCATTCAGTACCAGGTATTATTTGGAAGGCTATGTAGGATACGGGTTCAAAGATGAACGTTGGAAAGGCCTCGCAAGTGTTGCCTATGCCTTAAATAACAAATCAATTTACACCTACCCACAAAGCTTCTTACGGGCCAGTGTGCAGCGCGACACCTATGCGCCCGGTCAGGAACTAAGAGGCAACACCGAAGATGATTTCATTTCCTCTTTCAGGCGGGGCGTTAACAATCGCTTTCTTTACAATGACTTTTACAAATTTGAATATGTGCAAGAGTTTGAAAATCGCTTGTCGTTCAATTTAGGTTTCAGACGGTGGACCCAAAGACCGGCACTAGCACTCGACTATTACGATGGCCTTGGCATCGATAAAGATGCAATTACCAGTTCAGAAATTAACCTTTCCATACGCTATGCACCTCAGGAAAAATTCTACCAGGGGAAACGAAGCCGCGTTGCGGTGAACAATAGATTTCCGATTTTTAACTTTCGTTATGCAGCCGGTATAAAAGGACTTGCTGGCGGCGAGTATGATTATCACAACCTCTATGGTAGCGTCAATAAGCGCTTCTATTTGTCGCAGCTCGGCATTACAGACTTCAAAGTAGAGGGCGGTTATATCTTCAATAAACTACCCTACCCGCTACTTGCCATTCATAAAGCGAATCAAAGTTATGCTTATCAGATCAATGCCTTCAACATGATGAACTTTCTTGAGTTCGTAAGCGATCACTACGCGAGCATCAATGTTGACCATGGCTTTGGTGGATTCTTCCTGAATAAACTGCCCTTGCTAAAACGACTCAAGTTACGGGAACACGCATCCTTGAAGGCGATATATGGTGGCGTGAGAGCAGAAAACAATCCGGACCTGGATCCTACCTTAATGCAATTCCAGACGAATGCGGCCGGCCTGCGCACAACCTACACTTTTGATCGTGTGCCATACGTTGAAGGGAGTATCGGTTTGAGCAATGTTTTCAAATTCTTACGCTTAGATCTGGTAAGAAGATTCAATTACCTGAACCATCCCGATGTGCCCAAATGGGGACTACGCGCAAAGTTTAAGGTAGATCTTTAACGTTAAATTTTCGAAATGCGCTTGCCCAGCATCCCGAACAGATAGCTGAATACTGGAGCTGCAATGATATCTGCTGTATAATGAACGCGCTGAATCATTAATAAAACAGCCAGGATAGCAGTTGCAATAAAGGCAAGGTACTTCTCGAGAGGCTTCTCCAGACAGAGTGCAATAAGAAATAGCGTGGCGGTATGGCCGGAAAAGAATAAATCTTTCGTAATGATCTCGGTACCATAGAAAAATACCGAAAACGGATCTTCCAGATGCAAGATACCTGCCGGAGCTTCCAGTGGAATGAGATAGATGGTGATCATCCGGCCCATGCACAAGAAAATATATGCCCAAAGCGCAGTAATGCAGAAAGCAGTTTTTTCAACCATTCGCCAAATCATCAATGCCATAAAAGGATATAGCATGAGGAAGATATAGGAAGACACATTTACTGCGGGAAGTTCGTTTAGCAACCAATCGTTCAGCAGCACACCTTCCCTTGACTGAATGTATAAGAAGTAGTCTGGTGCAAACACCAATATGCCAAGGAGGATAATTAGGCCTGTTACAAGTTTAAGTCGAAAGGCGGGATATTCCCAGGCACGCTGCCAGGAAATGGAGTCGTATTGCATTAATTCTTTGGTATAAATTCAGGCAGCAAATATAGGCTTTGCGCCGTAGGTTTAAACCTCAAGGTTAGTTTCATTTTCGCTATTCTGAAACTAACATGGCCTGGAGCCCCACTAAACAATACGCTACCCGCCTTGTTAATGATATTAAAACCTGAACATTATTCAAATTTAGAACCTATGGAAAACAATCAGAATAACGACCCAGCAAGAACCGAAGAAGGTAAACCCGTAACAGAAGGTGCAGATCAGGCGTTAAAGCAAGCGGATAACGCGGACGACACAATTGGGGATGTACATCCCACGGAAAGAAGTGAAACCTTTCAGGAGGAAATGAATGCAGAGCAGGAAAACCAATCTGATTCGAGCAAAATATCCGGGGAGAACCTGTAGTACTCAACGGTTTAAGACCTCATTCACGACATAGCAATATGGCGTTTTTTTGTTTAGAAAGGGCTATAAATAAAGAAAGGGTTGCTCCATCCAGACGCATCCCTTTTCTAACCAAATATAAACCTGTATGAACGGGTTTTCTCTTAAATCCTGAAGATGTTCATCAAGGTGACATCATGCAGGTGTGTAATTTCAATTCAATAGGCGGTTAACCGCTTTGTTGATACAAATATATAACCTTTTTTCTTAGTGTACAAATTACACTAAGAAAAAAAAATAAAAATTTCTTTGGTGCGCCATCACACGCTGCATCAATCGTGTATCATTCCCATGATTTAACCTTTTTTAACGTTGCTTGTAGGCAAAAAAGTAAATATTTGCATGTAGCGTAAAACAGGCTTCGCTCGTTTTAAGCACAGTTGTCTAACAATAAATTAAAACCGAAACAGTAAATGAAAATCTTTACCAGCATCTATTCAAGCAAAATTACCCGCATTGCAGCTGCCCTGCTTTTAACCGCCTCCGCTTTAACATTCAGTTCCTGTTCGAAAGATGAAATGGAAACAACCTCGATTTCAGGATTAATGGTCGTAAATGCCTCACCGAGCTACGGTACCTACAATGTGTACATCAATAATATCGTATCTCCAGTGAACACGAAAGGTGCACTACCTTTTATGGGTACCACCGCGCCCTATATCAACATTACGCCAGGTGCCAACATTTTAAAATTCACCACTGCCAGTAATACGGAGAGCGTGTACACAGAAACGACAAACCTTGATAAGGATAAAGCATATTCTTATTACCTGATTAATGATCGCCCAAACCTTTCCGGATTACTTGTGCAGGATGATTTATCATTAACATCTGCAGAGAAAGCATTTGTACGTTTCATCAACCTGTCTCCCGATGCAGGATCCTTAGACCTGGCTATAAGTGGTGGAGCAGTGCTGGTTGGAGACAAAGCATTTAAATCTGCCAGTGACTTCATCAGTGCTGATGCAAAACCTTACACGCTTGAGCTTAAAAGCAAGCAGAGTGGAGCTGTACTGGCAACCATTAAAGATGTGACGCTAACTGCCGGCAAGATGTATACGGTTGTTGCTGGAGGTTTTACCACACCAGGCGAACTTCAACAACCTTTGAGAATAGAAGTGATTACAAACCGATAGGATATACATTGACTAGGATGTTGATCCGGTGTCAATGCGGGGTACATACGGGGTTAACCCGGCCAAAGGCCGGATGAACGCCGTATAGACGCCGTATTGATACCGCATCGACACCAGGTTGACGCCCTAGCTGGTTATAACCAGTGTAGTCCCATGACCTGAAACATAAAGGCCCATTTGTCTGCAATTTCCCCAATAACTTTGTCCGTGGGTTTTCCTGCCCCATGACCGGCATTGGTCTCTATCCGAATTAACACAGGAGCCTCCCCTGTCTGCACCTGCTGCAGACGCGCTATAAATTTGAAGCTGTGTGCTGGTACAACACGATCGTCATGGTCACCAGTGGTAACCAGGGTTGCCGGATATTTAACTCCCGATTTTAACGCGTGTAATGGGCTATACTGATAAAGGTACCCGAACATTTCTGGAGAATCGTCGGCTGTGCCATAATCAAAGCTCCAGCCTGCGCCAGCAGTAAATTGATGATACCGCAACATATCCAGTACACCTACCGCCGGTAGTGCCACCTTAAACAGTTCCGGACGTTGTGCCATGGTTGCCCCAACAAGTAGTCCGCCGTTAGAACCCCCCATACTTGCCAGGTAAGCTGAAGAAGTATACTTTTCGCTGATCAGGTATTCTGCGGCAGCAATGTAGTCGTCAAAGACATTCTGCTTGTTCATCTTCGTACCTGCAAGATGCCATTCTGCGCCATATTCTCCACCACCACGAAGGTTAGCAACGGCATATACGGCCCCTTGTTCTAGAAGGACAACTGCAGAATTGCTGAAAGCTGGTGTAAGGTTGACATTGAAACCGCCATAGCCATACAGAACGGTTGGATTTTTTCCGTTCAGCTCCAGACCTTTTTTATGGGTGATGATCATCGGTACACGGGTACCATCCTTCGAGGTATAGAAAACCTGATTAGAAACGTAAGCCTCCGGGCTGAAATCAACCCCGGATTTACGGTAGATCGTTGATGTTCCATTCGCAATAGCATAGCAGAATATGGTTGCCGGATAGATATACGACGTAAACGTGTAGTAGATCGTTGTTTCCTCCTGCTTGCCATGGAAACCAATTGCGGTACCAGGGCCGGGAAGTTCAATTTCCCTTTCCTTTGATCCATTTAGGTTATACTGCCAGACCATTGATACGGCATCTTTCAGGTAGTTTGCAAACAACTTACCCCCTGCGGTACCCGGTGTTAAAACATTGTTGGTTTCAGGAATAAGATCCGTCCAGAATGGTGGCGTCGGTGTTTCCACATTCACAACAACGACACGGCCATTCGGGGCATCAAGGTCGGTGTAGATGTAAAGCTTAGCATCGTCATGCAGGAGGACTTCATGATTTTTATCGAAATTGTCGACAATGGTTAAGATTGGAGCATTTTCTAAGTGAAGGTCCTTGATGTACAATTCATTGCCGGATGTCGAATTTGCAGCAGAGATGACCAGATATCGCTCGTCTTCCGTCAAACCAGCATTAATGTACCTCCTGGAGACTTCAGAGCCGAAAACCACCTGATCTTCTGACTGTTTTTCTCCTAATCTGTGAAAGTAAAGCTTATGCTGCTCGGTTTTGGCCGACAAAGCAGAGGTACCCTGCTTCTGTTCGTACGTGCTATAGTAAAACCCAGTATTGCCTTGCCAGGCGATTCCTGAGAATTTAACATCATGAATAACTTCCCAAAGCTGCTTTTTTGATTCCGTGTCAACGACAACAACATCTGTCCAGTCCGACCCCCCTTTTGAGATTTGGTAAGCAGCCAAAGAACCATCTTTGGAGAAACTTATACCTGCTAAGGAATTGCTGCCATCAGCAGAGAAAGTATTAGGATCCAGGAATATTTCAGCTTCTTCATCTTCAGATTTTTGCCTGTACAATATACTTTGGTTCTGTAAACCGGAGTTCTTGTAGAAGTAAGTGTAACGCCCCTCTTTGAAGGGTTGGGAAAACTTCTCATAGTCCATCAACTTCTGTAAGCGTTGTCGAATAGCCGCTCTAAATGGGATTTTTTCCAGGTATTCGTTGGTACATTTATTTTGTTCAATTACCCAGGCTTTAGTATCATCTGCACGATCATCTTCAAGCCATCTAAATGGGTCGTTTACTATTGTACCGAAGTAATTATCCTGTACATCAACTTCTTTGGTTAATGGGTATTTCATAAGCATTTAGGGTATTGGTCTTGAAATTAAAACTAGGCTGCTTCGAGCGTTTTCTTATGGATAAAGAACATTCGGGATACCGGAATCAGCATCAAGCCACAAAGTCCAAATATCACAAACGACACTCGAAGGTTAAACGCATGCGCCAGATAGCCAATTAAGGGTGGGCCAAGCAGCATTCCGGTGATGGAGTAAGTGGCGATGATGGATACCGCCATGCCTGGTGAGTACTTGTGAGAGGCTCCTGCCAGTGCATAAGACATCGGAATAACGGCGGCAGTTCCAAAGCCCACCAGAGAAAAGCCAATCATGGCGGTCCAAAACGTTGGGACAATGATGGCCATGGCAATACCTGCAACAATACAGGTGGCACTCATGATATAGGTATTTGGCATCCCGATTACCGCAATGATTTTGTCTGATAAAAATCTGGAAGCGGCCATGAACGTCATAAAAATCAGATAGCCGTAGGTGAATATCTCTACGTTAAGCACCTGTTGGAAGTAGATTCCACTCCAGTCGAACATGCCTCCTTCGCAAATCGCCGATAAGAAAGCGACAACACCCAGGTAAAAAATATAAGGATCGGGTTTGCCGAGGATGATCTTATTGCCTTTCTCGGCTTTATCATTCTTCAACAAGTACTTGTAGGAGAAAACAGTCAGGACCAATGCAACAGCACCAACCATGATGAAGTGTGACTGAATGGAGATGCCCCAATTGAGCATCAAAGTGGAAAATAGTATTCCGAAAATGCCTCCCGTGCTCCAGAAACCATGGAACGAGCCCATGATCTTACGCTCATAGAATTTCTGCAAGGAAATGGCCTGTGTGTTTACCGAGATGTTATATATTCTGGTTGTAAAAGAAAATAGCAACACGGCAATAACCAGCGTGACAACGTTATGGGAAAAGCCAATGAGTGCCAGGGCAAAAGTATTTAGCGCGAAGCCAATAATCAGTGGCACCCTACTGTTGTATTTAGAGACCAACCAGCCAGAGATGGGCAGTCCCAGCAAAGATCCTATCGGCATGGCAAGCAATATGGAACCGAGTTCGGCATCATTGAAATCGAAAGCCATCTTTATCGTAGGTATCCGCGACGCCCATGTAGAGAAACTAAAACCAGAGAGAAAAAAGAACAAGCTGAGGAAGATACGCTGGGTATTTTTGGAAATCATGATGCAAATTTATTAATTTTTGAACCGTGTCAACTTTAATACCTATTTATGTGCCCTTTTATGATCAAACACAAACATTGTTGAATGTTTGATGCTTTAAATGGCAATACAAATTGAGAAAACATGAAAATTGGATTTATAGGTTTGGGAAACATGGGTGTCCCGATGGTAAAAAACCTGGTTAAAGCTGGGTATGCGGTTACCGTGTACAACAGGAATGAAGCAAAATCTGCCGCATTAGCAGCAGAAATTGGCGTTGCAGTTGCGGGAAGCCCTGCCGACTTACTACCAGAGGCTGACGTCATCATCAGCATGTTAAGTGATGATCAGGCGGTAAAATCTATTTATAGTGGGACAGCAGGTCTGTTTGGTGTAAGTCGCACGAAGGAATTAACAGTAGTGGACATGAGCACCGTTGCCCCCGAAACCAGCAGGATGCTAGCGGAAGAAGCTGCCCGTGTGCACATCAGCTACCTGGATGCGCCGGTATCTGGCAGCGTCAAACCGGCAACAGATGCGCAACTGGTAATCATGGTTGGCGGACCTGCAGCGGCATACGACAAAGTAAAACCTATACTACTGACTTTAGGGAAATCGGCTACGCACCTTGGTGATCATGGAGCAGGCAATGTGGCCAAGTTGGCCATTAACCTGTTTCTCGGCATCACTATTCAGGGCCTTTCAGAATCGGTGGTGTTTGCGGAACAAAATGGCATCGCAGCTGATGCGCTCCTACCGCTGATCAATGAGAGTGCTGTGGGCAGTGGCATTACAAAAATAAAATCCACCAACATCATCAACCGCGATTTCAAACCTGCATTTGCCTTGAAGCTCCTGCGGAAGGACATCCGACTTGCTGAAGAGATGGGTATGCAGAGCCCTGCAGGGAGTACCCTCGCAGCAACACTTCAGGAGGCCATTGAAAATGGTATGGGCGAAGAAGATATGGTTGCCATATATAAGCAAGTAGAACAAGGCAATATTAAATAATTACCTTTGCAGCATGATAGCTATTGGACAATACAATGATTTAAGGATTTCAGGGAAATCGGAAAAAGGACTGATCTTAACGGACGGTGAAAAGGAAGCCTTATTAAACTATACTGAGGTGACCCCGAAGAATGAAATTGGCGACGTTGTAAATGTTTTTGTCTATGTAGATAAGGATGGTGGTATGGTTGCAACTACACAGCGGCCTTTCGCATGTGTTGGCGACTTCGCCTATCTGACGGTGGTTGACGAAACCAAAGATGGGGCATTTATGGACCTTGGTATCGGTAAGGACATTTATGTACCGTTAAAAGAACAGAAAAGACCGATGTTTAAGGGCGATAAACATGTGGTCTATGTTTTCCTGGATGATAGCAATGACCGGATGCTCGCTTCTTCCCGCCTCACTAACTTTGTTGAGGAAGAGGAGATTGATCTTGAAGAAGGTGATGAAGTGAGTCTGCTGATTGTGGATCGCTCGGACCTGGGTTTTAACGCCATCATTGACAACAGGTATATTGGTTTACTTTATGCTAATGAGTTGTTTGATGATCTGCAGCCAGGTGAACTTCGAAAAGGCTGGATTAAGAAGATTCGCGTAGAAGGGAAAATTGATCTGAGCTTGCAGCCAATGGGCTATAGCCACATCCTGGATTCTAAGGACATCATCTATAAAGAACTAAAAGAAAATGGTGGGGTGATCCACTTAGGTGACAAAAGTTCTCCTGACGACATTTACCACCGTTTCAAGATCAGCAAGAACGCTTTCAAAAAGACTATTGGTGCTTTATATAAAGAACGAAGAATTACGATAGCGGACCATGAGATTAAAATTGTGGTTGATGAGACTGCTGAGTAATTTCAATTTCAAAAAACACAATGGGTAAAGTGTTGTTAATCATAAATAAAACATTCGATTATGAAATACGACAAAATGTTATCCAAATGCGTTTCTCAGGAATCTGATTCTTCAAAGGCTATTGTTGCACTGCTAACAGGTTTAGCTGTAGGTGCAGTACTGGGTGTGCTTTTCGCACCAAGCAGTGGTGAAGAAACCAGAACGCTGATCTCCGATAAAGCAACGGATTTAACCGGTGATTTGAAAGAGCGATATCAATCTGTAAAAGAGAAAATCGTTGCAGGGAAAGATGACCTGATCGACTTGAAAGATCGTACCGTTGAAAGTGTGAAAACTAAAGCCGGTGATCTAAACCAGGAGTTTAAAGCTTATAAAGAAGATGCTAAAAATGACGTGAAGCAGGCATCAGATGATTTGAATGATAGTGTACAAAATGCATAAATAGTATCACAATTTTGTTAAGCCGGTCTCGACCGGCTTTTTTTTGCTCCTATATTTGCTATTTTCGCAATACATGATACCTATAAACTCGAAGCTACCCGGTACGGCCAACACCATCTTCTCTGTAATGACGAAGCTCGCAGAAGAACACCAGGCCATAAATCTTTCGCAAGGATTTCCTGATTTTGACACTGATCCAAAGCTTATAGCGATGGTAGCGGATTACATGCATAAAGGTTTTAACCAGTATGCACCCATGACCGGTATACCTGCGTTAAGGTCCCTGATCACTGCGAAAACGAACAAGCTTTATGGCTCGGATTACGATGCGGAAAATGAGGTCACCGTAACCGCTGGAGGTACGCAGGCATTGTTTACTGCGATAGCAACTTGCATCAACCCTGGAGACGAAGTGATTATCTTCGAGCCTGCATACGACAGCTATGCGGCTGCAATCAGAATGCATGGAGGTCTGGTAAAGACGTATGAGATGATTCCATCCGATTATGGAATTGACTGGGATATCGTTAAACGTCTTTTTAGTGCGAATACGAAGATGATTATTCTGAACAGTCCGAATAATCCTACGGGCAGCGTGCTATCGGACACAGACATGCAGTGCTTGATCAAACTGACCAAGGGCACAGATGTATTAATCTTAAGTGATGAAGTGTATGAGCACATCGTTTACGATGGATTAAAACACCTTAGCATTGCCAGCTATCCGGAACTTAAGGAACGTAGTTTTATCGTAGGCTCGTTTGGCAAGGTTCTGCATGCTACAGGCTGGAAGGCGGGCTACTGTTTAGGTCCTGAGAATTTAATGAAGGAATTCAGGAAGGTGCATCAGTTCAGCATCTTCAGTGTACATACGCCAGTACAATATGCCATTGCAGAATATCTCCAGGATGAAAGCAAGTACTTAGGGCTTGCGGATTTCTTCCAGGAAAAACGTGATTACTTCAGGTCAATGTTAGGTCAAACGCGCTTTAATTTATTACCTTGTAAGGGTTCCTACTTTCAGTGTGTGACATTTGATCATTTAAGTGAAGAAACTGATGTTGCACTTGCAACACGGCTGGTTAAAGATTTTGGTGTAGCAAGTGTACCTGTGTCGGCCTTCTTTACAAGAAATACCGATCACCACGCACTCCGTTTCTGCTTTGCGAAGAAGAAAGAAACGCTGGAGCAGGCGGTTGAAAAGTTAATGCAATTCTAAAGAAAAACTGAAATGGAAGCTCCTGATTACTTGAACATAGGCAACTTAAAAGTCACAGTTTTCCAGGCTTATCTTTTCTGGGAAAACACGGAGAAAAACCTTCGGAACCTCTCCCTCCGATTGAATATAGGCGTAAAGGAAAAGACAGATCTGATCGTGCTGCCAGAAATGTTCAACACTGGCTTCAGCATGAACGCGATGAGTCTGGCAGAAAGCATGGATGGTCAGACGATGACCTGGTTAAAAGATACCGCACACCGGTACGACTGCGTAGTAACGGGTAGCCTGATCATCTATGAAGACAACAACTTCTACAATCGTATGATCTGGATGTTACCGGATGGAAGCTTTGAGAAATATGATAAACACCATCTTTTTGGCTTAGGCGGAGAGGATAAGATATATACCGCAGGACAAGATCAGGTAATTGTTGATCTTAAAGGCTGGAAAATTCGTCTGGCCATCTGTTACGATCTTCGATTCCCGGTATGGCTGCGGAATGCTGATGGCGCCTACGATATACTGCTTGTTATTGCAAGCTGGCCGGACAAGCGTGCCGGTCATTGGAAGGCACTCATTCCCGCTCGTGCAATAGAGAACCAATGTTATGTCATCGCTGTAAATCGAGTTGGACACGATGGCAATGAGGTCTACCATAGCGGGCACTCCATGTGCCTTGATGCGAATGGAAACACAGTCTACTATAAACCTGAGGATGAGGATCTTTACACCTTCAGCATCAATTATCAGGATCTTGTGAAGAACAGACGCAGCTTTCCTTTTCTGAGGGACGCTGACACCTTTCAATTGTCGTAAATTAGGCAGCGGCGGCCTGGCTACAATTTACATTTAAATAACCGGGGCAAAATCATATATTTGCGCAAAGATGAAGCACATACGTAATTTTTGCATAATTGCACATATAGACCACGGTAAGAGTACTTTGGCCGACCGGTTACTAGAATATACCAATACCATTACCCAACGTGAGGCGCAGGCCCAATTACTAGATAACATGGATCTGGAGCGTGAACGTGGTATTACGATTAAGAGTCACGCGATTCAGATGAATTTCATTGAGGATGGACAAGAATACGTACTAAACCTCATAGATACACCCGGACACGTGGATTTTTCATATGAAGTATCCCGCTCAATTGCTGCCTGTGAGGGTGCATTATTAATCGTAGACGCTTCGCAAGGCATCCAGGCACAAACGATTTCAAATCTATACCTGGCCCTTGAACATGATTTGGAAATTATTCCGATCCTGAATAAGATGGATCTTCCTGGCGCAATGCCGGAAGAGGTTAAAGATCAGATTGTAGACCTTATTGGTTGTAAACGCGAAGAAATTATTCCAGCTTCTGGTAAAACCGGACAAGGTATTCCTGATATCTTAAAGGCTATCATAGAAAGAATTCCTGCACCGGTAGGAGATCCTGAAGCACCATTGCAAGCATTAATTTTCGACTCGGTTTTTAACTCCTTCAGGGGTATCATCGCCTACTACAAGGTGGTGAATGGCGAGATTAAGAAAGGCGATAAAGTAAAGTTTATCAACACAAATAAAGAATACCTTGCGGATGAGGTTGGTGTACTGAAGCTCAATATGTTCCCAAAGCAAGTTGTTAAGACCGGTGACGTAGGTTACATCATTTCCGGTATTAAAGAAGCACGGGAAGTAAAGGTTGGTGACACGATTACCAATGTTGCTAGACCATCACTAGAGAGTATTCAGGGCTTTGAAGAGGTAAAGCCAATGGTATTTGCCGGTATCTACCCTGTCGATACGGACGAGTTTGAGGAACTTCGCGAAGCGATGCACAAGCTGCAGCTAAATGATGCTTCTATCGTATTTGAACCCGAAAGTTCTGCAGCATTGGGCTTTGGATTCCGTTGCGGATTCCTTGGTATGCTACACATGGAAATTATCCAGGAGCGACTGGAGCGTGAGTTCGACATGACGGTAATTACAACCGTACCTAACGTGTCTTACATCGCAAAGTCAACCCGTGATGAGGAGATTGCGGTACATAACCCTTCGGATCTTCCAGATCCAAGTAAGCTGGAGTATGTTCAGGAACCATTTATTAAAGCGAACATCATTACCAAGGCTGAATTTGTAGGTCCGGTGATGTCACTATGTATTCAAAAGCGTGGCGTAATTGTAAATCAATCTTACTTAACTGCAGACCGTGTAGAATTGGTGTTTGAAATGCCAATGGGTGAGATCGTATTTGATTTTTACGACAAGCTGAAGACCATCTCGAAGGGCTATGCGTCGTTTGATTATCATCAGATTGGATATCGCCAGTCAGACTTGGTACGTTTGGATATACTGTTGAATGGAGAGCATGTAGATGCATTATCTTCATTGATCCACAGAAGTAATTCGTATGATTTCGGTAAACGGATTTGTGAGAAACTACGGGAACTGATACCAAGACAGCAGTTTGAAATTGCTATACAAGCATCAATTGGTGCAAAGGTTATTGCCAGGGAGAACGTTAAAGCCATGCGTAAAGACGTAACGGCTAAATGTTACGGTGGTGATATCTCACGTAAGCGTAAGTTACTTGAAAAACAAAAGAAGGGTAAGAAACGCATGCGCCAGGTGGGTAACGTGGAAATTCCACAGACAGCATTTATGGCCGTACTTAAATTAGACTAACAGCTACTATAACACTATGCAACTACTAGACGGAAAATTCGCCTCTGAACAGATTAAGAATCAAATTGCAGAAGAAGCAGCAAGCTTTTTGAAAGATAGCGGAAGAAAGCCACACCTTGTCGCCATCCTCGTTGGTAACGACGGAGGCAGCGAGACTTATGTTGCGAGCAAGATGAAGAACTGTGAAAAGGTTGGGTTTAAGTCTTCGTTAATACGCTATGATGTTGACGTCACGGAAGAAGCATTGCTTGAGCAAATTCGCAAAATAAACCTGGATGCAGATGTTGATGGGCTCATTGTTCAGCTTCCATTGCCAAAACACATTGATCCAGAAAAGGTAACGGAAACCATAGATTATCGTAAAGATGTTGATGGCTTCCACCCTGTTAACCTTGGACGTATGATGCGAAACCTGCCCTGCTTCATTCCAGCAACACCTTATGGGATCTTACTCATGTTACAAGCTTATAACATCGACACCACAGGTAAACATTGCGTGGTGGTTGGACGTAGTAACATTGTAGGTAGCCCGATGAGCATACTAATGGCGAGGAATGCCAATCCTGGAAATTGCACCGTTACTTTAACGCATAGCAGAACCAAGGACCTGAAAGCAATTGTATTACAAGCAGATATCATTGTGGCTGCTATTGGTCAAAAGAACTTTGTCACAGCTGACATGGTGAAGCCAGGTGCGATTATAATTGACGTTGGCATCAATCGGGAGAGCTCAACAACGACAAAATCCGGCTACAAACTTTATGGTGACGTAGATTTCGAAAATGTGGCTGAAAAGGCTTCCTGGATTACACCTGTGCCAGGTGGTGTAGGACTGATGACCATTGTAGGTTTATTAAAAAACACACTAGCATCCGCGAGAAAAGAAATCTATTAAGTTCGAGAGTTTCATAACTAAGTCATTAATATTTACTGCGCCGGAGATAAAAGTTCCGGCGCATTTATTTTATTACCTTTGCAGCTTATTATGGCGCATCAGATACCGACAGATGGAACAATGCTTCCGTTAATGGAAGAATTTTACACGATACAAGGAGAAGGTTACAACACAGGTAAAGCTGCATATTTTATAAGGCTTGGCGGCTGTGATGTTGGTTGTCACTGGTGTGATGTTAAGGAAAGTTGGGACGCTGAATCTCATCCTTTAACAGCAGCAGATGACATCGTTGCCAAGGCAGATACTTTTCCCGGTAGAGCAGTTGTAATTACAGGTGGAGAACCTTTGATCTATAATATGGATTACCTTACCGCCAGGTTGCAGGAGAAAAAGATCTTAACCTTCATTGAAACTTCAGGTGCATATCCATTGTCGGGTTCATGGGACTGGATTTGTTTATCTCCAAAGAAGTTTAAGGCTCCACGTCCGGACATTACGCCATTTGCTAATGAACTAAAGGTCATTGTTTTCAACAAAAGTGACTTCATGTGGGCCGAGCAATATGCCGAGTCTGTTAGTCCGACCTGTAAATTGTATTTACAGCCAGAGTGGTCTAAAAGGAATGAGATAACACCTTTGATCATTGACTATGTAATGGCAAACCCGAAGTGGGAAATTTCGTTACAAACGCACAAATTCCTGAACATTCCCTAAGGCAGTATCCTTTTCCCTATCTTTATTGGAGACATACTAAGAATGAAGGGATTCTGGATTCTATGCTTAATTGTTTGTATACAGCTGAGGGCTGATGCTCAACAGTCTGGTAATGGGGCTGCACAGAAGCATTTCCATACTGCCCAGTCCCTTATAGATAACGGCAATTACGAAAATGCTGTTTCGCAACTACAGGAAGCCATCATCGCAGATCCTCAATTTCAACTTGCATTCTTTCAAATGGGTGATCTTTATCGACGCCTGAAATCCTATGATAAAAGCAAGGAAGCCTATCTAAGTGGCATGGCGCTAAACCTGCCGGTAGACGCAAGGGTCTACTACTCGCTTGGTGAATCACTATTGCTGACGGGTGACTACCAGCAAGCATTAGAAAATTTACAAAACTTCACCAACAAGTATACCGGTAAGGACCAGAAGATTGTTCTTCGTGCCAAGAAATATATCGCAGATTGTCTCTTTTCCATGGAGGCAATGAAAAAACCTCAGCCATTTCAGCCCTTAAATATGGGCGAACATATCAATACCAAGTACCGGGAGTATTTTCCCGCACTTACGGCTGACGGCAGTACCATGATCTACAGTCGTGTGATAGATAACAATGAAGACTTTCTGATCAGCAAACGTTCAAAACAAAACGGATGGAGCACTGCCCTTCCCCTGAGTACAAACATTAACACTAAAGAATATAATGAGGGTGCACAGTCGCTATCACCAGATGGGAAATACCTTTTCTTTACGGGATGTAACCGCCCGGATGGACTTGGGAGCTGTGATATCTATGTAAGCCATAAGAACGGGAAACAATGGGATCGTCCATTTAACCTTGGTGGCATTGTAAATTCTAAATATTGGGATTCTCAACCGGCGATAAGTCCTGACGGAAACACCTTGTACTTTTCAAGCAATCGTCCAGGCGGTCTTGGTGGCTATGATTTATGGAAGACGCAGCTTGGCAAGGATGGAACCTGGAGCACACCGGTAAATCTTGGACCGGAGATTAATACTGCCTACGATGAACACACCCCTTTCGTACACCCTGATGGACAGACTTTCTACTTCTCATCAGATGGCTGGCCTGGACTAGGCAACAAGGATATCTTTTACAGCAGGCTTGATGCCGAGGGTAAATGGGCCAAGCCGGTCAACCTGGGCTATCCCATCAACAGTCATAATGAAGAAACGGGATTAATCGTTACACCAGATGGTCTGAACGGTATTTTTTCAACTAATCTAAAAGATGGATTTGGAGACCTGGATTTGTACACCTTTAAAATGCCGGTGCTTGCGCAGCCTAAGCGGATATCTTACGTGAGTGGAACTGTAAATGACAAGGAAACAAAGGCGCCGCTTGCTGCAGAAATATTGATGGTTAACCTTAAAACCAAGAAAATACAATTTAATGATTATACTTCTGCTGAAACTGGTGACTTCCTTGCGGTGATGCCCGTTGGCAGTGATTACTCACTTAATGTTTCTTCGAAGGGCTATCTCTTCTATTCGGAACATTTTGAGCTGCCCAGAGAAAACGGCAATAAACCGGTGGAACTCATAGTCTATATGGATCGGATAAAAACCGGGCAAAATCTAACTTTAAAGAACATCTTCTTCGATACCAATTTGGCTACGCTTCTGCCAAAATCAATTGTTGAACTGGATGTTTTGTTTGGCTTACTAACAGAGAACCCATCTTTGTCGATTGAAATTCAGGGACATACCGACAACACGGGAACCGATGCACAGAATGTATTATTGTCTGAGGCAAGAGCGAAAGCGGTGTACAACTATCTTGTTGAAAAGAATATAGCAGCAAAAAGGCTGCAGTTTAAAGGTTATGGACGGAACAAACCGATAGCAAGTAACGCAACTCCGGAGGGAAGACAGCAAAATCGTAGAACTTCCTTTGTTGTAAAAGGGATTTAGTGTTAATGAAAAAAGCGGTTAAATAACCGCTTTTCTTAATCTAACCAGTTGCGTAAGCAACTCTTCCAACCGATCTAAGTGGAGCATGTTGGCTCCATCTGATTTTGCACAAGCAGGATCAGGATGTGTTTCAATGAAAAGACCATCGGCCCCTACCGCTATCGCAGCTTTCGCAATTGTCGCAATTAGCTCCGGCTTTCCACCTGTAACGCCTGAACTTTGGTTAGGCTGTTGCAAAGAATGTGTACAATCCATCACGACAGGCACACCAAAGGTCTGCATCTCGGGCAAGCCACGATAGTCAACGATTAAATCCTGGTAGCCGAAGGTGTTTCCACGGTCGGTCAGGATTACCCGGTTATTCCCTGATTCTACAATCTTTTCCACTGCGAATTTCATGGAACCTGCCGAAAGGAATTGACCTTTTTTCACGTTTACGACTTTGTTTGTTTTAGCAGCGGCAATCAGCAAATCTGTCTGACGGCATAGGAAGGCCGGAATCTGCAACACATCTACGTAGGCAGCAGCCATAGCAGCTTCTGCACTCTCGTGGATATCCGTAACGGTTGGTACGTCAAAGGTCTTGCCTACCTTCTCCAGGATTTTCAGTGCTTTTTCATCACCAATTCCGGTGAAGGAACTTCCTTTGGAGCGATTTGCCTTGCGATAAGAACCTTTAAAAATATAAGGGATTTCCAGCTTGTCGGTAATATTAACGATTCGTTCGGCTATGCGGAGTGCCATCTCTTCGCTTTCAATGGCACATGGACCAGCCATTAAAAAGAAATTGTTACCAGCTGTATGTTTTAACTTTTCTAATTCGAAATTGATCATGATTATCTATTAGTTTCCAAGTTCAGACATGAACTTAATGCGCATTAACTGTATTTCCTCACGTGTATAGTCGGTTTCACCAAGATCTTTCAAAGCCGCGTCTATGGAATCATTCTCGGCAGAGCGGAAGTAATCAAATACCTCATCCTGGCGATCATCGTCCAATACTTCGTCTACGAAATAGTTAAGGTTCAACTTGGTGCCTGAATTTACGATTGCTTCTATTTCTTTCAAAATATCATCGTAAGTGATGCCCTTAGCTCTGGCGATATCGTCAAGACCAATCTGACGGTCAACATTCTGAATGATGGAAACTTTCAGCTGTGATTTATTTGCCTGCGTCTTAATGATTAGATCTACCGGACGCTCAATATCATTGTCCGCGACATACTTCTTGATCAGCTCTATAAATGGCGCTCCGAATTTCATGGCTTTTCCATTGCCCACACCGGAAATCTGTTTAAGTTCTTCCATGGATACCGGGTAATGCGTACACATTTCCTCCAGGGATGGATCTTGAAAAACTACGAAGGGTGGAACGTTCTTTTGTTTAGCGATCTTCTTTCTAAGATCTTTCAGAAGCTGCAGGAGCTGTGTATCCAGTACATCAGCGCCTTGTTTCGCGTCATCGTCATCATCACTAGTATCACTCTCAATTGGCTCGCGCAAAATGAATTTGAGGGCGTATGGATTATCAATGAAGTCGTGTCCTGCCTTAGATAGACTTAGCAGTCCGTAATTATCAATGTCCTTTACGACGAAGTTGTTTAGAAGCGCTTGTCTTGCAAGCGACTTCCAAAGGTTCTCTCCTTCGATTTTACCTAAACCAAACTCAGGTAATTTACGGTGTTCGTAAGCAATAGTCTGGGCTGTTTCCATGCCCATAATGATATTCAGGATATGCGTGTCGTCAAACTTTTCGCCTGTACGTTTGATAAGCTCCAATAAGCTTTTCAGGTGTTCTTCTGCATCGAAGTACGTTTTAGCTCTTCTGCAGTTATCACACATACCGTTACAACCCGCTTCGTTGAAGTTTTCTCCGAAGTAGTGCAGAATTTGTTTTCTCCGACATACCCCCGACTCTGCATAGTCGATTACTTCTTTTAAGATTTGCGTACCGATTTCCCGTTCTGAAACCGGCTTGTCTTTCATAAACTTAGCAAGTTTATCAATATCTTTTTGTGCGTAGAAGGCGATACAGACACCCTCTCCACCATCACGGCCGGCACGACCAGTTTCCTGGTAGTAACCTTCCATACTCTTTGGAATGTCATGGTGAATCACAAAGCGAACGTCTGGTTTGTCGATCCCCATACCAAAGGCGATGGTTGCAACAATAACCTCTACATCCTCCATGAGGAATTTGTCCTGAGTGTCTGCCCGAACCTTAGGTTCCAGACCTGCATGATATGGAAGTGCTTTAATGCCGTTCAGGTTTAGTGCTTCTGCCACCTCTTCTACCTTTTTGCGGCTAAGGCAGTAGATGATTCCCGATTTACCAGTATTCTGCTTTATGTATCTGATGATTTCTTTGATGACATCACGCTTGGGGCGGATTTCATAAAATAGATTTGGGCGGTTAAAGGACGATTTAAACAAGGTTGCATCGCCCATTTGAAGGTTCTTGATGATATCAAGCTGAACCTTTGGGGTTGCTGTAGCCGTTAATGCAATGATTGGAATATCCGATCCAAGTCCTGCAATGACCTGACGAATCTTTCGGTACTCCGGGCGGAAATCATGGCCCCACTCTGAGATACAATGTGCTTCATCAACTGCGACAAAAGAGATTTTAATAAGCTTCAGAAACTCTACATTGTCGGCCTTTGACAAAGACTCTGGTGCAACATAAAGAAGCTTGGTTTTTCCATTAAGCAGATCGCTTTTTACCTGGGTTATTTCTGATTTGTTTAATGAAGAATTTAAAAAATGGGCGATACTGTCGCTTCCGCCGAAGGCACGAAGCTGATCTACCTGATTTTTCATTAAAGCTATAAGGGGTGAAATTACGATGGCGGTACCTTCACTCATAAGTGCAGGCAGCTGGTAGCATATTGATTTGCCCCCACCAGTAGGCATTATTACAAAGGTATTCTTCCGCTCTAGAACATTGGTAATGATCGGCTCCTGATCACCTTTAAAATTATTGAAACCAAAAAAGGTTTGCAAGTTGTCAAACAACGACTTTTTCACATCCATCCGTGTATAAAATATTCAGTGCTATATTTCATTCAAAATAACATAATTTTGCACGGATAAAAGCATTTGGACCCTAATAAATTCTCCTTGAAAAGTAAAAAATCAACTTACGAAACGGCCATAAACACATTGCAATTAGAGGCTCAGGCTATCCTAAACCTCATTCCAAATGTTAATGAGGATTTCATAAAAGTTGTAGAAACGATTGCTGAAAGTAAGGGTCGGGTTGTACTTACTGGTATAGGAAAAAGTGCGATAATTGCGCAAAAAATTGTCGCAACCTTTAACTCTACAGGAACCCCTTCCATATTCATGCATGCCGGCGACGCCGTTCATGGAGACCTTGGCATGATACAGCATGATGATATTGTGATCTGTATTTCAAAGAGCGGTAATACGCCGGAGATCAAGGTCTTGGCACCCCTCCTAAAACAATCTGGCAATCTGCTTATCGGGATGGTTGGGCAACTGAATTCTGATTTGGCAAGCCTGGCAGACTTGATCTTGAATACGAGTGTTGAGAAGGAAGCATGCCCCCATAATCTTGCGCCGACAACCAGTACAACCGCACAGTTAGCCATGGGCGACGCCCTTGCGATGTGTTTGCTGGAAACCAGGAACTTTAATGAAGACGATTTCGCCCGATACCATCCAGGTGGCGCCTTGGGTAAGCGTTTATACCTTAAAGTTTCGGAGCTTGCGTTGAAAAACAAGAAACCGGAGATTCAGGCGGATGCGGCAGTAAAAGATGTAATTCTGGAGATTAGTCAAAATCGTCTCGGCGCCGCTGTAATTTTGGAAGGCTCGAATGTTCTTGGTATCATTACAGATGGGGACATCCGAAGGATGTTGGAAAAACACACGAATTTGCTTAATATTAGTGCCAGGGATATTATGACTGTCAATCCAAAACAAGTAGATAAGAATATGCTCGCCTTCGATGCGCTGCAGATCATGAAAGATAATAGTATTACCCAGCTACTTGTGATGGACAATGAAAAGTACTTTGGGATTATACATTTGCACGACCTTCTTCACGAAGGAATAATTTAATAACGCTCTTACGATTCAACTATGAACAAAAACAACTATGCACTGATTATGGCCGGTGGTGTGGGCAGTCGATTCTGGCCGGTGAGCCGCACTGAATTTCCAAAGCAGTTCATTGACTTCTTCGGCGTCGGGAAAACTTTAATACAAAGCACCTACGACCGGTTTCTGGATATCTGCCCAGCAGAAAACATCTTCATCGTTACCAACGAACAATATGTAACGCTGATCAAAGAACAATTGCCAGCCATTAGTGATAACCAAATTCTGGCAGAGCCCATAATGCGAAATACGGCACCTTGTATTGCATATGGTTCTATGAAAATTGCTGAGCTTAATCCGGATGCGATCATTGTTGTTGCGCCCTCTGATCATACCATTGCCAATCAGCCAGCATTTAAAACAGCTATTGAGCAGTCGCTGACTGCGGCAGCTGCAACTGATTCCTTAATTACACTTGGTATCAAACCCAGCCGCCCTGATACTGGGTATGGCTATATCCAGTACACAGAAAACACCCTGGCGAGTGATGAGCAGATTCATAAGGTTAAGTTGTTTACGGAGAAACCAAACATAGAGCTTGCGCGAACTTTTATACAGAGCGGAGACTTTTTATGGAATGCCGGTATTTTCATCTGGTCTGCTAGATCTATTAATAATGCATTTAAGAAGCATTTGCCAGATATGCATGAAATATTTCAGCTCGGCGCGCAGACCTATAACACGGACATGGAAAAGCCTTTTATTTCCAATGCTTATCTGCAATGCACCAACATCTCTATTGATTTTGGTATTATGGAGAAAGCAGAAAACGTGTATGTGCTGCCTGCAGACTTTGGCTGGTCTGATCTGGGAACCTGGTCGTCAATTTACGACATGGCTGATAAGGATTATGTCGGTAATGCAGTTATACCCTCGGATCAGGTCATGATGTTTGATTCGTCAAACTGCATGGTGAACATGCCAAAGGAGAAGCTGGTTATCTTACAAGGTCTTCATGATTTCATCGTCGTAGAATCTAATGATATATTGCTCATCTGTCCGAGGACAGAAGAAGAGCGCGTAAAGCAGATTGTAGCTGATGTAAAAGGTAAGTTTGGAGCGAAATTCATCTAAGCATAAGCATTTTATGAGGAAAAAGCCTCTGTCGAATATCGGCAGAGGCTTTTTCCTTATAATGTTTTAATATGACTAGATGGTGGTGTTTGTACTACGTTGGCGGATGGCTTCATAAAGAATTACGCCAGTAGACACAGAGACATTTAGCGAGCCAATTTCACCGAACATCGGAATTTTTGCAAGGTGATTTGCCATGCGCATGATATCATTTGAGATGCCTTCATCCTCTGCCCCCATGACGATTGCTGTGGGTACAGTATAGTCGGGCACATAAATCAGGTCGCTGGTTTTCTCCGTACAGGCAACAATTTGCAATCCGCATTCTTGTAGGAATAATGCTGTTTTATGTAAGTTGGCGTGTCTGCAAACAGGAATGGTAAACAATGCTCCAGCGGAGGTCTTTATGGCGTCGGCATTGATTTGAGCAGAGTTCTTGGTTGGAACGACAATGGCATGAACACCGGTACAAGCTGCGGTTCTGGCAATGGCGCCCATATTTCTTACATCAGTAATGCCATCCAAAATCAATATTAAAGGTGTTTCCCCTTTTTCGTAGATTGCAGGAATGATGTCCTCAATTTTCTGAAAGGTAATGGAAGAAATTACAGCAATCACCCCCTGGTGATTCTTCTGCGTCATCCGGTTCAGCTTTTCTACAGGAACGTTATGCACGGGAACATCCAGGTTTTTCAGATGACCTTTAAGTTCGACAATCAGCTCGCCATTCAAGCTTCGCTGCAGGTATATACTTTCAATATCCCGACCGGCCTTTATTGCTTCTATAACAGCACGTATACCGAATATAAACTCATTATTTTCTTTAGGTCTTGACACCCTTTTGAACTGCTCCATTCTGTAAAAATTATTCGCAAAACTAAGGTTATTTTTCTGTTTTAAGGATTTATCATGGATTACAGTTCCACGTGCGGCCTTAGTTGGCTGTTATATTATGTGCAAAACTAATCCTACAGGTCGGCTTATTTTACATAATTTTGTACTATGATGATTGATAACGGAAGTCAGGGACAGGAACGGTCTAATTATACCTCACGCAAGAACAGGTTAACTAGTACTGTTAGTACGATGGGCAAGATTCCACCACAGGCGATAGATCTTGAAGAGGCTGTTTTAGGTGCCTTAATGCTGGAGAAAGATGCGCTTTCCACAGTTATAGATATTCTTAAGCCGGAGGTATTTTATCAGGAATCACATAAAAAGATATTTGAGGCCATCCAACTTCTTTTCCAAAAATCAAAGCCTGTAGATATTCTTACCGTTACTTCGGAATTGAGAACACTGGGCCTACTGGAAATGGTTGGTGGTGCTTATTACATAACAAACCTCACCAATCGGGTTGCTTCAGCGGCTAACATTGAGTACCACGCCCGTATCATTTCGCAGAAGTACATTCAGCGTGAACTCATCAGAATTTCCTCAGAAATCATTCAGAACGCTTATGAAGATACAACGGATATCTTCGACCTTTTGGATCATGCGGAGAAGAACCTCTTCGATATTGCACAGAACAATCTTCGACGCGATACGCAGAAGATGGATGAGATCATAAAACAATCCCTGGCCACCTTAGAAGAGCTCCGTACGAAAACGGACGGCCTTACGGGTGTACCTTCCGGCTTTACTGCACTTGACCGGATTACTGGTGGATGGCAGAAGTCTGATTTAGTGATCATTGCGGCACGTCCCGCTATGGGTAAAACGGCATTTGTATTAAGTTGTGCAAGGAATGCTGCTGTAGATTTCAAAAAACCAGTTGTTGTTTTCTCTTTAGAGATGTCGTCCGTTCAGCTCGTAAATCGTTTGATATCTGGTGAAACAGAGATTGAGCAGGAAAAAATCAGAAAAGGGAATCTTGCGGACTGGGAATGGCAACAACTACATAGTAAGATCGGGACGTTAACGGAAGCGCCACTGCTGATTGATGATACCCCTGCCCTGAATATTTTTGAGTTTAGAGCGAAGTGTAGAAGACTAAAGTCGCAGTACGACATTCAGATGGTCATTATCGATTACTTGCAGTTGATGCATGGTAAAGGTGAAGGCGGCGGAGGAAATCGTGAGCAAGAGATTGGTAGTATTTCCAGGGCATTGAAGTCAGTAGCGAAAGAACTTGACGTGCCAGTACTGGCCCTTTCACAGTTGAGTCGTGCGGTTGAAAACAGACCGGGGCAAAATGGTAAACGTCCTTTACTCTCCGACTTGAGGGAATCCGGCTCTATTGAGCAAGATGCGGATATGGTACTGTTTCTTTACAGACCAGAATATTACGGTATAACCGAAGATGAACAAGGCAGATCGCAGGCGGGAGTTGGTGAAGTTATTATTGCTAAGCACCGTAATGGTGAAACGGGCATTGTTCCACTTCGCTTCGTTGGTAAATACGTGAAATTTCAGGATCTCGAAGAAGACTTCGCGCCTCAGAATTCATTTTCAATGGATAGCCCGGGAGCAGGACTTGCACCTTCCCCGGATTTTGACAGGTCTTCTTTTGGCAACGTCATCATCAAGCCATCCAGAATGGATGATATGCATGATGAAGACGCACCATTCTAAAGAAAATACCCTAAAGCGATACCTGCAATAATAAGGATGGGTGCGCTTACGCGCGTGAAGTTTAATATGCCGAAAGTGATAACCATGATCACAATGGACAACAAATCCAGCCCGATTGGTTTTACAAGAAGCATAAAGGCTGCTATTATGAAGCCTACGCTCACAGCATTAACACCTGACAGCGAGTATTTTATACGGTTTACCTTCTTCAGATCATCCCAAAAGGGCACAATGAACAGCACCAGAATAACGCCAGGCAAGTTGATCCCAAGTACGCCAATAAGGCCGCCCAAGAATTGCCCGTAAACACCATAGCCAAAGTTCTTCATGCTTATGGCAGAGAGATAGCTGGTAAAGGAAAAGGTTGGGCCTGGAAGCGCTTGTTGTAGCGCAAATCCGGAAATAAACTCAGAGGCATTTAGGTAATGCTTCATTTGCACGAACTCCGTGAACATAAGCGGCACCAGGACCTGTCCGCCACCAAAAATGAAGATCCCATTTCGGTAGAAGTTTTCAAATAAACGGATCGGTAAGCTGAATGGCGATGTGGTATTTATGATGGCGCCAAGTAGCGCGAGAAAAAGCAGCACACCGAAATAGTAGATGAGTTTATTACGGTTGATGTTCGAGAACAATCCCATCCGCAATTCGTTCTCTTCCCTGGGCGTATCGATGGATGAAGATATAATGCCGCCAATAAGAATCGCGATTGGGAACACATATGCGTTTCTAAGTACAAGCGTAGCGACTACAGCGGATCCCGCAAGGAAAAACGATAGTTGTGAGCGCAACACCTTTTTCCCCAGATTATAGGCGCCGTAGGCAACAATCCCTAGCGCTACAGGCTCGATGTACCGCATGATGTCAGTAAATTGATGCTTATGATCTAAACGCCCATAGCTTATGGCGGCGAAAGTCATGATTGCTGCAGATGGCAAAATCCAGATCAGGAACGTAATAAGGGATAGCCCTAGCCCGCCTACTTTATATGCTAGACCGACGAGGGTTTGGGTGGAGGCTGGTCCGGGAAGCACTTGAGCCAAGGCATTTAATTCCAGTAAATCCTCCTCAGATATGTATTTGGTATCCTTAACGAAATACTTTAGTAAAAGAGACATATGTGCCTGAGCACCACCGAAAGCCGTAAAAGTAAAGAAGAGTACCTGTCTCAGGAATAACAGTCTTTTAGCTGCAAACATCATATGGATTAGTCATCTTCATAATCCATACCCATTGCGGCATTGAGCGCGCCTTGAAGCTCAGCATAAGCATGGTTATCATGCTTATTTCTTGCAGCATTGAGGCCTAAGCGATAGATCTCAACCGCCCGATTTTTGTCGCCAGTTTTCTCTAGTAATTTGCCCAGATGATAGTAGGTTCCCACGTATTCAGGACTGTTATCAACCAACAGGTTGTAGTAATGAAATGCTTGTTCATAGTCCCCGGAGGTATTGTATTCGGTGGCCAGTGCATATAAAATAAACGGATCAGTGGGATCAGCTTTTAAAAATTCCAATAACTTGTTTAATCGGGTAGTTTGCATTTTTAATCCTTGCTTTTTTAATTAGATTTGCAAAAAGACTTTTTTTATGAAAATATTAGTTTGTATAAGTAATGTGCCAGACACAACGACAAAAATAACTTTTACTAACGATAATACACAATTCAATACTGCGGGTGTTCAATACATTGTGAACCCTTATGATGAGATTGCGTTATCCAAAGCTATTTCGCTTTGCGAAGGTGGAAAAGGATCTGTAACAGTAATTAATGTTGGAGAAAGCAGTACTGAACCAACAGTTAGAAAAGCCCTTGCTATTGGCGCTGATGATGCGGTAAGAGTTAATGCTGCCCCTAGGGATGCTTATTTTACTGCATTTCAAATCGCAGAATATGCGAAGTCAAATGATTTTGACATGATCCTTACCGGACGTGAATCTATCGACTATAATGGTGCCCAGGTTGCGGCTATGATTGGAGAGTTTCTGGATATCCCATCTGTATCCATCATTAAAAAGCTTGATTACGACGGCACTACTGCAACCATTGAGCGAGAAATCGAAGGAGGTAAGGAAATCTTAACCGTAACCGGGAAATTTGTAGCGAGCTGTGCAGAAGGTGTTGCTGAACCAAAGATTCCAAATATGAGAGGCATCATGTCTGCGAGAACGAAACCTTTGCAGGTTGTTGAGGCAAAAGAAGTAGAACAACTTTCAACAATCCAGTCTTTTCAAACGCCCCCACCAAGAGGTACAGTAAAGCTTGTACCAACGGAAGAAACCGAAAAACTGATAGACCTGTTACATCAAGAGGCTAAAGTAATATAATTTAACTCCACTCATTTAGAATTAATAACGATATATGTCAGTTTTAGTCTACGTAGAACACGCCGATGGGAAGTTTAAGAAATCTGTTTATGAAGCAGTATCTTATGCTAAAGCCATTGCGGAACAAAATAATACAAATTTAACAGCCATTTCTATTGGAGCAGTTGAAGCAACAGAATTGAGTGCACTTGGAAAATACGGTGCTTCTAAAGTTCTTTCCGTTAACAATGAACAACTTAAGAATTTTGTTAACCAGGCTTATGCATCTGTAATTGCGGAAGCTGCTAATGCAGAAAACGCAAATATTGTTGTGCTATCAAACTCGTTTTCAGGCAAAGGCTTAGGCCCAAGAGTTGCTGTTAAGTTGAAAGCGGGATTTGTAGATGGTGCAATTGAATTGCCCGTTGTTGAAGGCGGAAAATTCAGCGTTAAAAAAACGGCCTTCTCTGGAAAGGCATTTGCAATAACGGAAATCACAGCTGAAAACAAGGTTATTGCTCTGAACCCGAATGCTTTTGGCGTGAAGGAATCTGCTGGATCTGAGATTTCAGTAGAAGACTTTACTCCAGCTGATAAAGCAAGTGACTTCGCTGCTGTGGTTAAAGAAATCATCAGAGCAACAGATAAGGTTTCACTTCCAGACGCGGAAATCGTGGTTTCTGCTGGACGTGGCTTGAAGGGTCCAGAAAACTGGGGTATGGTTGAAGAGCTTGCATCACTTTTAGGTGCAGCAACCGCATGCTCTAAACCAGTATCTGATGCAGACTGGAGACCACATTCAGAACACGTTGGTCAAACAGGCATTACAGTAAGTCCTAATCTGTACATTGCCATTGGGATATCTGGTGCAATCCAGCACCTTGCAGGCATTAGTTCTTCAAAGGTTATTGTCGTTATTAACAAAGATCCTGAGGCACCATTCTTTAAGGTCGCTGATTATGGAATTGTTGGTGACGCTTTTGAAGTGGTACCGAAGTTAATCGAAGCATTAAAAGCACATAAAGGGTAATATATCTGGCCGGCTTTGCCGGCCAGATATTCTTGATCATGAAAAAAGTAAAACTTGATATCGTTGGACTATCCTACAGCCAGACACAGTCTGGAGCCTATGCACTTGTGCTGGGAGAGGTAAATGGACGACGTCGTCTTCCCATCATCATCGGGGCATTTGAAGCGCAGGCAATCGCCATTGAAATGGAAAAGATGACCCCTACCCGCCCGCTCACCCACGATCTATTTAAAACTTTCGCACTTGCCTACAACGTCGAAATCCGTGAAGTACTGATATACAACCTGGTTGAAGGTGTATTCTTTGCAAAAATCATTTGTTTTGATGGTAACGTTGTACAGGAACTAGATGCAAGAACATCCGATGCTATTGCCTTAGCAGTCCGTTTCAATGCAAACATTTATACCTATGAGTTTATCCTATCATCTGCTGGGATACTTATAGAAGGAGAAGAATTTCTTTTTCTCGAAAATATCGACAACATTTCTAAAGAACAAGGTTCAGAGGACATCAACACGTCTATACCTGGTACTTCTTACAAATCCTACACACTTGAAGATCTTCAATCGAAGCTTCAGCAAGCCATTGCTGATGAGGCCTATGAGTTGGCCGCACGACTACGCGATGAAATAAACAAAAGGAATGCGAGCCAATAAGGCGCAAATAAAGCTTGAACATAAGTCTTGTTTTCAGCCCAGAATTGGCTTAGGACTTAAATTTTTCTATATTCAACACATAAAATTTCAACTAAACTGTTACTATGAACGTTAAGTTCCGCCTGACCCTAATGAATTTTCTACAATTCTTTATTTGGGGTTCGTGGCTTATTACAATTGGTGTATACTGGTTTCAAAATAAACAATGGTCTGGTTCAGAGTTTGGGGTTATCTTCTCAACAATGGGTATCGCATCGATATTCATGCCTGCACTTGCAGGAATAGTATCCGACCGTTGGATCAATGCGGAAAAGCTTTTAGGCATGATGCACATCCTGGGATCAATAGTGCTGTTTAGCCTTCCCCTGGTCGACAATCCAACAACATTTTTCTGGGTCATATTGCTAAATATGATCTTCTATATGCCCACCCTATCGCTCTCAATCACAGTTGCATACACCGCACTCAAGAACAACAACAAAGATGTGATTAAAGATTATCCTCCGATACGGATCTGGGGCACAATCGGGTTCATTGCTGCGCTTTGGGTGGTGAGCTTAACCGGCAATGAGGCATCTTCAAACCAGTTTTACATCGCTTCAGCGGTATCCCTATTTTTAGGTATCTATGCATTCACCCTACCCAAGTGTCCACCGCTTGCGAAGAACACAGATACACAATCCTTTGTGGATGCGCTTGGTCTGCGTGCATTCTCCCTCTTTAAACAAGGAAACTTTGCCATATTCTTCTTGTATTCCATGCTGCTTGGCGCCGCGCTTCAGCTTACGAATGCGTACGGAGATACTTTTCTTCACGATTTCAAGAATGTGCCAGCATACGCTGATTTACTCGCCGTGAAATATCCGGCTATCATCATGTCAATTTCACAGATCTCTGAAACCTTATTCATTCTTGCCATACCTTTTTTCCTCCGGAAATTTGGGATTAAGTATGTAATGCTTTTCAGTATGCTTGCATGGGTACTTAGATTTGGTTTGTTTGCCTATGCAGACCCTGCTGGCGGACTATGGATGATCATCCTTTCTTGTATCATCTATGGTATGGCTTTCGACTTCTTTAACATCTCTGGATCTTTATTCGTCGAAACCCGGGTTGATGCTAAGATGCGTGGAAGTGCACAAGGGCTTTTCATGATGATGGTGAATGGATTTGGTGCATTGTTCGGAAGTTTTGCAAGTGGATGGATCATAGAACACTTCTTCACCTATGCTGATCAAAGTAAAGACTGGACGAACATTTGGATCACGTTCGCGGCTTACACCCTGGTACTTGCTGTAACTTTCCCTTTCGTTTTTAAATACAAGCATACTGCGGCAGAAGATTCCGCAATCAAGGCGATGGAACATTAATTTAAATCATGAAGAACATTTAGAATGTCGAGCGGTAACTATAGAAAAGCGCATGATTGCCTCAACTGCGGTCATCACGTAGAAGAACATTTCTGCACACATTGTGGTCAGGAGAACATTGAAATTAAAGAAGATGCGATTCATATGATCTCCCATGCTGTTGCAGATTACTTTCACTTTGACTCTAAATTTTTCGGAACAATAAAGCCGCTCTTGTTCCAGCCTGGCTACCTGACTAAAGTTTACGTCGCGGGAAAACGTGTAGCCTTCATCCATCCAATCAGGTTATACATCTTCATCAGCATTGTGTTCTTTCTCTTTATGCTCGGCAGTTCAAAATCCAGCCATGAAGAAAAGGATACAGTTGAAACTTCAAAATCGGCTGAAATAACATCAATAGACGTGAAAGTGGAGCGTCTGAAGAAAGAGCTTCAGAATCCAAAATTAAGTCAGGAGGAACGTGATAGCTTGCTGAAAGTTGCGATTAAAAAGTTTTCAAATGAAGAAGGACAGGAAAATAACTTCACGATTAATAGTAAGTGGCTGGATGGTCGGGATACAAGCCTCACTGCTTATGAGCATCGACAGAAAATGCTACCGAAGTCCGAACGTGACAATTTCTTGAAGCACTACATTGTAAGGAAGAACTTTGAGCTTCGAAAATATCCTGACGTTGGTGAGAAGATTAAAGAGGATGTAAAACACAATGTCCCTAAAATGATGTTCCTGCTGCTACCACTATTTGCGCTCACCCTTAAAGTCGTTTACTATAGATCAAAGAAATACTATTATGAACACCTTATCTATTCCTTCCACGTTCATTCTGCATTATTCTTAAGCTTACTCCTACTATCAGCGATAACATGGTTCTTCAAACTGTTCTATGACATCTCTGACCTGCTAGCCTTTGCCTGGTTCATCTATGCACTCTGGTACATTTACAGGTCATTACGAACCTTCTATGGCAGCCGCAGGTCGATCACCATAGCTAAGTTTGCGTTCCTCATGTTCGGTTACTTAATGGTATTTACGGTATGTTCAATAATCGTAATTGCAGTAACCATGGTTATGTTGTAGACCATTATATCATATATAACAGAAAAGCCCGCTAAACGAATTTAGCGGGCTTTTCTGTTATATTGAGCTAAGCGTTAGCGCTCAGAGATATCGGTGAAAGTTCTGTCTTTGTGACCAACATAGATTTGTCTAGGACGACCAATAGGCTCTTTATTCTCGTGCATTTCTTTCCATTGCGCAATCCATCCTGGAAGACGGCCTAGTGCAAATAGAACGGTGAACATGTCGGTAGGGAAGCCAAGTGCACGATAGATGATCCCAGAGTAGAAGTCTACGTTAGGATAAAGCTTACGCTCCACAAAATATGGATCGTTCAAAGCAGCCTCTTCAAGCTTCTTCGCAATTTCCAATACTGGATCATTTATGCCTAATTTCGAAAGAATGTCATCGCAGGCTTTCTTGATGATTTTAGCTCGTGGATCAAAGTTTTTGTAAACACGGTGCCCAAAGCCCATCATGCGGAAAGAATCATTCTTGTCCTTTGCTTTATTGATCCATTTTTCAGTATCGCCGCCATCTTCTTTAATCTTCTCAAGCATCTCAATTACAGCTTGATTAGCCCCACCATGTAAAGGACCCCATAAGGCACCAATACCTGCTGATACAGACGCGTAAAGGTTGCAATCAGAAGAACCTACCATTCTTACTGTAGATGCCGAACAGTTCTGTTCGTGATCAGCATGTAAAATTAATAGCGTGTTCATGGCCGCAACAACAACTGGATCAATTTCCACTTCCTCTGTACGCTGCCCGAAAATCATGTGTATGAAATTACTTACGTAGTCATACTTGTTCTTAGGGTAAATAAGCGGATGTCCTAGTGACTTCTTGTAAATGAAAGCAACAATCGTTGGGAATTTCGCCAGAAGCTTGATCATGGTTAGATCCATGGTTTCCGGAGATGAATTTGCATTTAAAGACTCCGGGTAGAAAGTAGAGAGTGAGCAAACCAGGGATGACAGCTGCGCCATCGGGTGAGATTTAGAAGGATAACCATCTAAAAACTTCTTCATATCCTCATGGATAAGGGTATGACGACTGATGCTGGTTTGGAAATCTGATAGTTGATCAGCGGTAGGTAGATCACCATATATTAACAGGTAAGCTACTTCTAAAAAGGTTGACTTTTGAGCCAGCTCCTCAATTCCGTACCCACGGTATTTCAAAATTCCTTGCTCGCCATCTAGAAAGGTTATAGCACTTTTAGTGGATCCGGTGTTCTTATATCCAAAATCTAAGGTAATGTGACCAGTTAAGTCTCTAAGCTTAGAAATATCTATAGCCTTTTCCCCCTCTGAACCTGTTATAACAGGAAACTCATAAGCCTTCCCATCAATCTTTATTTCTACGATATCTGACATATTATATATTTATTATTAAACGTAATTAAATCTTGTTATCACAGCAGACTACCAACAAAGCTGTTTAAATAATTTTAAAAAGCCGTTAATTAATTCAACTTTCCTGATTAGATGCTGACTTTGAACTCATCGGTGACTGTACCACATTCCATCATCTCATCACCATAATAAGGGTTTTGAATTTTCTTCTCAGATGAAAGCCAGGATCCACCATCTCCTTTATTCGCCATTGGGCAATGCTCGACATAAATTGTTCCTTTTTTGATCGTTGCATGGTTAAATAAAGCAATCACATCAGAGCTGAGGTATGTAAATTCTTTGCGCTGCGCAGCAAGGTCTTTGGATGCTGAGATTTTCTTAGCAATTAAGGAGGTATTTTCACAGCCCTCATAGCCAGCTAACTGCTTTTCCAGGGCGGATGCAGCCTGTTTTGCTGGCTCATAATCAGAGGCCACAAGGGCATCCTTTAATACGACATAGTTGTTGTAGATGGATTGGAGTTTTGGATTTTCAAGTTCAACAGCGGTGTTTGTTGTTGCAGCCTGGACCTTTTTAGGTTCACTAGTCTCCTTTGGATTTTGTGCATTGGAGCAAGCAGCTAATACGAATATGAGCACAACTCCGGCGTAATTTTTCATTCTTTTCTGTTTATATCTTCTGCAAATAGAGCACGAGCTCTACAATGGTCAAATTAGCACTTAAATTTTAAATTTGGAAAGATTGAACAAAAATCCACTTTGGTTTTTGAACTTATGTAATTCAAATTATAATCGATTGAAAAAGTCGTAAAACAAAAAACCCCATCTGAAATGCAGATGGGGTTTTTTGTTTTATCAGGTATTACAACTTGAAACCGTAAGCAACACGAAGTGCTACGTGACCCATGTTGTCATTAGTGTATTTGACACCTTTTGAGATGCCTTCATACTTAACGCCAAGGTCTAAGCCACTGCTCCATGAATAACCAAGTGCTGGAGAATAAATAAAACCGGTTTTAGAGAATTCAGAAACACCAAATGCCGCACCAACTTCACCAAGTGCATATAATCCTGATCCAGTTGGACTAAAGAAATACTTAAGACCAGCTTTTACCGGAATGAATCCGTAATCAGGCGCTTCTACGTTAACACCGGCAACGTCATAATCTTTACCTATAAAGTGTGTGTAACCAACTGTAACTGGTACCGACAATTGTTTAACAACATTAAATTGGATACGAGCATCTACACCTAAGGTAAGGCTATGGAAGTCATCATTTGTAGGTACCCCTATGTTTGCACCAATACCAAAGTTTGGAGTTTGTGCATTTGCATTTGTACTGAAGAATAAAGCAACTACAGCTGCTGCAGAAGCTAGAATTTTAGTAAATTTTTTCATTTTTAATTATTTAGTTTAATCATTCGTCATTAAACTTATTGTTGTCTGACAACACCGCATAATCAAAAGGCATGCCATTGAAAGGCAAAACAGTGATTGCGATACCCTAAAAGCACTGATTTAAGTGGGAAATTCTTTCCTGAAATCAGCAAGCACCTGTTCTTTTAAAATCTGCGGGTCTATATCTGCCTGATACCAATGTATATTAACCCCATCTTTCTCCATCTTTCTGAAAAAGGTCATCTGTCGTTTTGCAAACTGGCAAATTCCGTTGAAAAGCTGGGTCCTCATTTCCATCAACGAGATTTTCTGTTGTAAATAAGAAACAATGATTTTGTATTCCAAGCCATAAAAGATTAACATTTCTGGAGATACCCCCGCGCGAAGCAACTCTTCAACTTCATCTATCATCCCCTCTTTAAGCCTTCGCTCAAGGCGCAGCTCAATCTTCTTGCGCCTAATTTGCACATCGTCAACCAAACCTACGACGAACGAACTGAATGCTGGTGGTTCCACAGTTTCGAGCTTATTTGATGATAAGAAAGTTCCAATTTCAATTGCCCGTATCAATCGCTTTGCTGTAGAACGGTCTGCATGTGCCCTTAAGCTTTCAGGAAGTTGTTCTAGGCGTGCAATTAAAGCTGGAATGGGCGTGCCTGAAAGTTCCTCACGGAGCCGTTGGTTTACCGGCACTGCCGTAAATGGCTGATGCTGTAGCAAACTATGCATATACATTCCTGTGCCCCCACACAGGATGGGCAGAACACCTTTTTCGGAAAGCTCAGTGTAAACCTTGTAGAAATCCTTTTTAAATGCGTCTACATTATAACGCTCACCTGCCCTTTTTATATCAATCAGGTGATATCGAATCTCCTGCCCTTTATAGTTGTATTCTGTAAGATCTTTACCCGTACCAATGTCCATTCCACGGAAAACCTGACGGCTATCCGCACTGATGATTTCGGCACCGAGCGTCCCGGCCAGGGAAACGGCGAGCCGTGTCTTACCAGAGGCTGTGGGTCCGAGAACAACAAGAAGTGGATTTGATGCGTATTGTGCAGGCATATGAGTTTACAAATATAGTATGTATTTGAGACTGCCTGTATTGAAGAGCCTGATGAATCTCACATCATCCTGGTTCTCCCCTGTAGCAACGGTGATGTTGAGCGCATTTGGGAGCCGGTGTTCGAAGTACCGTTTGCTCGTCGAGGTATCCAGCCAAAGGTAGGCCGGTGGCACTGCGCTATGTAAAGTGAAGCCTGCAGCTTTATATCCATCTCCAGTAGACCAGTCCCGGTCAGCATAACTCATGATGTCATTCGTTTGGACCTGATTGGCAAAGTGTTTAATCAACTTTGTCAGGCCACCGGTAACCGTTACCCCAGGCTTTGTAGCAAAGCGAATAAGTTCCGCTGAGCGATAGCCCTCCCCTTGTCGTTTCATCAGCCGTGTACCGCTAAAGGTTGCCACAGCTACAAGTTCATCCTCATACATCAAACCCAGCTTATGACGGGCGAGGGCTGGGCCCTGAATGTGAAAGGCGAATAAAAAATTATCCGCCTGTTCTTTGTTTAAAGATATAACTCTTGTCTTTCGACCATGCAGCCGAAGGTTTTTTCCTGTAAGGGAGAGTAGTCGGTTTAACACCTGAATTGGCCTGTTGTCCCAGACATCTTCCCAAAGATTTATCAAATGGAGACTCTTTCCGAGTAGTTCATGCTGTTTAGCAACTACCTGTTGGATCGTTGATTTAGTAGAAAGCGGTAGGCAATTAATGACTATTTTGGATTGCTCAACCTGAAGTAAAAAGAATAACTCACTTGAAATCCGTGTTACTGTAATTCCTTTTTCAGCCAGACGCAGTCTTAGATCGCCAATCCACTCCGGAGTTATACCCACTCAGTTTCTTTAAATGTCTTGTATGTAGCAGAAAGAATATCATCAATTTTCATTTTAGACACATCATCCAGCTTGGTTATGCGTTCCTGAAGCTGATCGTCACCGGTTATGGTAGAATAGCGGAAACATACATGATCTTCCTCGATTTTGATACTTGCGAAAAACCGCTCGATAACGTTGTCTTCCTTGATGTTCTTCTCACTCCACAAGTCGTATTCCGACTCACTGTTTGTTCTGTTGGTAAATCCAAGGGCAGCATAAGGTTGTAATTCTGCTCTGATGGTCTGAAATATTTCGATATAATCTGTTTTCATGCTATGCTGATTTATGTTTATTCATAAACATAGAAGTTTTCCAATTGTTTACTGTGGGCTATCTCAGGACACTGGATTGAGATGTTTATCTATTTTTTCAAACAACTCATCCATATCGAAGGGCTTCTCGAGGGAATAATTTGCCCCTGCGTCCTTTGCTGATTTTTCAAGATCAGTGCTTGCGGAGATCATGATCACAGGAATGTTTTTTGTTGATTCCTGCTGCTTCAAAAGTTTACAGACATCCCGACCATCTGTACCCGACATCCATATATCGAGCAGGATTAAATCTGGCAAGTCCTCTTTCATCTCCAGGATGGTCGCGCCATTATAGGTGAAGCCTACATCATATCCTCCAAACTCGAGCATTGCCATAACGGCATCTACAATTGCATGATCATCATCAGCAATCATTACCCTTTTTAATTTCTCCATTCAAGTCCAATTGTGAACTTGCCAAGGCAACAAAAACCACACCATGGCTGCGTTTTCTAAACAGTAGCCTTTTCTGCGATGCTTACACCACAGCCAAGTAACTGGGTTGTGATGGTCCGCGTGTATGCCGTTATCTCTTCCTTAAATTCAGAAACGGAGGCACCTGACCGAATCTCTTCAAGCCGCTTTTCCCACTGACCGGTAAGCTCCGCCTGGGCAATCGCCTGGTCCTTGACCACTTCATAAACCGCAAGGCCTTTGTCCGTTGGGATCAGATTCCTCTTCTCCCGCTTGATGTATTCTCTTGTAATTAAAGTTTCAATAATTGAAGCTCGCGTCGCTGGCGTTCCAAGCCCACTATCCTTCATCGCGTATCGCAATTCTTCATCTTCAATCTCTTTTCCTGAGGTCTCGAGCGCCTTTAGCAGTGATGCTTCATTATAGAGCGGTTTTGGTTTTGTTTGTTTCTCAACCAGTGCTTTCTCCAATATGGGTAATGATTCCTCTTTTTTTACCTTTGGTAAGGAAAGACTTTCCTCACCTTTATTGTCATCTTCGGGATCGTTTAGTACCGATCGCCACCCGGCTGAGCGGATAACTGTACCATTTGCAATGAACGTTGAGCCAGACTCGATAGTAATCTTCGTAAGCTCCTTCACACATTCTTTATGGAACGCCTCAAGCATTCGTGCTACGATCATGTCATAGATTGCCTGCTTCTCACTGCTTAAATGATATGGGGGTTCTCCTGTCGGCAATATTGCATGGTGATCAGTAACCTTTTTCGCATTTACGCTCCGCTTGTTTAATGGAACGGTTGTGAGGAATTCGGCACTTTTTCCGAATTCGGGATGGTTACGAAGTTGATCTATCAGCTTGGGAATACCTGCGAAGACATCATCTCCGATGTATCGACTACCCGTACGTGGATAAGAAATCAGTTTGCCTTCATATAAACTTTGAAGAATACTCAGTGTTTGATCGGCTGTGTAACCCTTCTTCTTATTGGCTTCCTGTTGTATGCTACTTAAATCATGTAATAAGGGTGGTGGTTCTTTTCTAGGTTTAGATTCGACATCTTTAATCAGGCCGCCTGTAGGGAAGCCAGCACTGACATCCTGTATCTTGTCGAACAAAACCTGCGCATCTTCCTTTTTGTCGAAATTTGCAATGGACAATGCCTTAAACTGCTGACCATCTTTATCTAACAGTATGCTGAGCTGATAGAACAGTTTAGGTACAAAGTTCTTTGTTTCAATAAATCTCGAGCAGATCATGGCAAGGGTTGGCGTTTGCACCCGCCCCAGCGACAGCACCGTACGATTTCCGGCAGCGATACTTAATGCCTGGGTAGCATTCATGCCCACAAGCCAATCAGATTCAGAACGGCAGTGTGCCGAGTTGAATAGTGTATCGTAATCTGTACCAGGTTTTAAATTGCGAAATCCTTCCTTAATGGCTTCATCTGTTTGCGATGAAATCCAGAGCCTTTTGAAAGGCTTCTTGCACTTAAGGTAGTAATATATATATCTGAAGATCAACTCCCCTTCACGCCCGGCATCCGTAGCTACAATGATTTCCGTAGCTTCATCAAATAGCTTTTTGATAATGTCAAGCTGTTTTCTCACAGATGGATCCTCAATAAACCCGTCCTTGGTCTTCACTTTACGAACGGACAGTTTGAATTTCTTAGGCAACATTGGCAGGTGTTGTCTTCTCCAACCGATAAATCCATATTCCTGAGGTGGGGCGAGCTGTAGTAAATGCCCAAAGGCCCAGGTGAAAGAATAACCCTTACCTTCTATATAGCCATCTTTTTTTGTTGTAGCTCCAAAGACCTTTGCCAACTCCCTTGCTACAGATGGCTTTTCCGCAATAACGATTTTCATAATTGCTCAAAAATATCAATTCCTGCTATAAAAGTATTACAATGCGCGTCAACAATATCTTTTATACCCGCAGAATAGCCGCCACCCATACTCACTTGTACTGGTAGGTTTTTGCTTTTGCATAGCTCAAATACAAACTTGTCTCTTTCGAGTGCGTCTGATTTTGAGAGTTTTAATTTTCCCAGCTTATCTGAACTCAATACATCTACGCCTGCGAGATAAAACACAAATTGTGGTTTAAAACTTTCGACAATACCTGGCAAGGTTCTTTTCAGAAGTCGAAGGTAGCGCTCACCGTCCAAGTCGTTTTCTAGCGGTAGATCCAGGTCTGACGCTTCTTTTCGAAATGGAAAATTTTTGTCGCCGTGCATGGAAAAGGTAAATACCCGGGGTTCATTCTGGAAGATTTCTGCCGTTCCATTCCCTTGATGAACATCTAAATCAATTATTAATATGCGGTCATGTATTTGCTTATTTAGCAGGTAATTGGCCGCAATAGCCTGGTCATTTAACATACAAAATCCTTCTCCCCAGTTCCGACCAGCATGGTGCGTACCGCCAGCAACGTTAAAAGCAATTCCAAAGTCCTGTGCATACAAGGCGCCCTCTATTGTGCCCTGTGCGATTCTTATTTCACGTTCTACGAGTTGTTCATTGAGTGGAAAACCAATCCTGCGTTGATCTTTATGAGGCAAAGTTAAGTCACGCAGCTGTTCCCAGTAATGACGATCATGCGTGAGCAGAATGATATCTTCAGCGACAGGGTCCGGGCAAAAAAGCTGATCCCGAGAAATCTTACCGATGTGCAGGAGCTGCTCAGGAATGAGTTCATATTTTAACATGGGGAAGCGGTGACCTTCTGGTAGTGGATGAGCGTACAGGTCGCAATAGGCTATTTTGATCATTCCTGGCTTTGAAGATAGATGCTTGAGTGTTGGTATTTACAAATGTCAAAAATAAAGGCAGATAAAATTAATTACCTGCCTCAATTTATAATTGGATGAAAGCTTCTAAAACTTCATTTCGCCATGATCCCCAACATCACCTTTCTCACCAGTGACAATCGCCTTGAGCATGTTGAAAGCGACGACCATCTTAGAAGAGCTGCTATCCCAGAACTCTGCAAACGCTGGTGTCACCTTGATCAATATAAGATTCGGATCATCAACACCGTCTGGAAACCAAACTTTCACAGGAGGCATAAAGTATGCTTTCTTCTTTTCCTGATCGTCTACCAGTTCAGCCTTACCATTTACATACAAATAGGTATTGTCTGATGGGCTGCTATAAGCAAGTGAAACTTCGTTATCTCTTGATATTTCTTTAGACTTCAGTGAATATTCATTGGTAAAGAACCAGATGCTACCATCTTCTTCAACTTTAGCGGTGCCCATTGGACGACTAGAGAAGCGACCTTCGGCATCTAAGGTGGTGAACATGCAGATGCGAACATCTTCAACTTTTTCTTTAAGTGCTTTTATATTCTTTTCGTTTTCCATGATATCTATTTTTAGGATAACAGGTCAACAGTAAAGAAAATGAAATTGTTTTAGCTATTGGGTTTACTGACAAACCGATTGCCTTTGATATAGTACCTCCATGGTAACAAAGCATGATCTGCAGCGTAGCCAACGCCAACTCTTGGTGCAGCAACAATGCTTTCCGTATCAACATCCCAACCATCCTCAATCCAGATCTCTTCGCCTGTTAAATCCTTGGCGTTAAATGTTCGGTCAATACCTAATGCTTTGGATAATGCACCTGGACCTGCAGTAAGATTTGGCTTTAACAAGGCCATGCCCCTTCTTTGCAACATGATTTCTGTTCCAATTACAGGCTCCACTCCTCGGATCAGCACAGCGTGTGGCGTATTTAGTGGCCCGGTGACAACATTAAACAGGTTGTGAATACCATAGCAGAGATAGACGTAAGAGACACCGCCTTTTAAATACATCGTTTTAGTACGATCTGTAAGTCTTCCGCCATAAGCATGGGATGCCTTGTCTTCTATGCCGGCATAAGCCTCTGTTTCCACAATAATACCCGCAGTAATTTCCCCATCTATTTGCGTGAAGAGCATCTTACCAATGAGTTGTCTAGCCAGACTATTCACATCCGTATTCAGGTAGAAGGAAAAGGGTAATTTAGCCATTGATAAGCGTTAATATTTCAGCTAAAAATCTTGCATCTACCTCATCGAACTCGTTTAAGGACTCAGAATCAACATCGAGTACACCTACAACTTCACCTGCTGAGAATAATGGAAGTACAATCTCAGAACGCGATGCTGAGCTGCAGGCAATGTGACCAGGGAATGCCTCAACGTCTGGTACAATAATCGTTTCCCCTTGTGCCCATGCCGCTCCACATACCCCTTTTCCTTTTCGGATCCTGGTACAAGCTACCGGACCTTGGAATGGGCCTAACACTAACTCTTCCCCCTTAACCAGATAAAAGCCTACCCAAAGCCAGCCAAATTGCTCTTTAAGGGCAGCAGCTACGTTCGCCAGATTAGCAATTAGATCAGATTCTCCTGTTAGGAGTCCTTTGATCTGGGGAATCAAAAATTCATATTGTTCTGCTCGAGTACCGCTTTTTATGATGCTTAAATCTTCTGCCATAATGTTTCTAAATTCCAAATTTAAAGAATAGAAGACATGAAGCTTGCAATTTCTGTGAAAAGGAGATAATTATTAGATTTGGAACTTACCTAAGTAGAAAACATGAGAATAATAGCGGAACTCCCTCACCCGGATTGCAAGATTAGCATCTTTAATATGAACCAAAAGTACATTGTCAAATTTGAGCAAGGGACCTTAGAACAAAGCTACAAGCTGTCGGAATTAGATTTAACAGGTGGGGGCGTGAATGAAATCTTTCAGATACTTGATGAGGCTTTCATTGCTACTGTAGTTGAACGATTCAAAATTATGCGGACAGATTTTGCTGAAGCATATAATCGACAACAGTATTAGATTGACATATATAATTCGCTAACTGTTAACACTCTACAACTTAAAACAAATAATATTCTTTAAAATCTCCAGATTTCGTTTAAGCAAACACCAAGTCTTGCAAGTTGAAGATTAGCTAACTAAGTCCATGTAACTGAATATCAACAATGAATAGCCTCTACCCAACTATTATTTTGTGCTCTATTGTGCCAAATAATCGTTGGCCAGCTCGAAGTTGGTCCCTTTTGCATCATCCAAACTCGAGTACGCAGTCGAGGTTTTGACAGCATAATTTTCAATTAATAGTTTATTGTTAGCATCGCAGCATTCGCCATTTCGTTAATCTATGTACCTTACTGAAAATTGACGCTATGATCAGAGGCTATAAGTTAGTCATACTCCTGCTCTCCTCTTCATTGGGATGTGCACTAGGCAACGAATGTTTTGCACAGGATAAGCCTGTCAGGAAAGACAAACTATATTTCAGAAGTGGTTTCGGGTTCTCAGCACCTGTGGCAGAAAGCAGGCAATTCCTTGACGCTAAGTTTTCAACTTCGCTCGGCGGTTTGCTTTTTTTAGGCAATCAAAACTTCTTCTTCTATCCAAAGATCGGACTTAATGCTTACGGATACGATCAGTTGAATTTAGATGCAGGTTCAGCGAATAGAATTATCCACAGCAGGTCTACAACTTATCTATTGAGCCTGGATTTAGGCTATCGGAAGACCATCAACCATTTTGGTGTTTATGGCTTTGGTGGTGCTGGTGGCGGGATCATCCTACTACCAAAACTTAGAACGCCAGACGACGGAGTCATCAGCATGTATAATTCAAGCAATTTTGTTAGTCTACTGGAGGTGGGTTTAGGGGCGGATTACAGCTTCGGCAATGTACTTTTATTTGCTGAGGCTAGTTACACCCAGGGGCTGAACAAGTTGGAGGAACAGCGCTATAAAGCGATTCCTATCAGTATTGGGGTTAGAACCAACATTACCAGAATCTTCTTCAAAAAGTGAGTTTGCACCTGAATGAGACAGTACTCGGTTCCGGGGAGACGTTTTAAAAATCATTTATTTTTCTTACCTTTGTGAAACATTAGGCTACTCTCTGCCTTAATCTTGTTAACCGTTCAACAGGCTGGCTAACATTCTCCAGGAAATCTTTTCCAATTGAGATATATTTTAATCATGTCAGTCGCATCTCAAGTGCACATCTACTAAGATTGACTAAATGGGAATCGCAGAGAGCAGTTATTTTTTTACTTAAACTACGTACATATGGCTAAGTCTCAGGCAACCTTCATGAAGAAGCAACTCGAAAAAAACAGACAAAAGAAAAAAGAAGATAAGTTGCAAAGAAAAGAAGAGCGAAAGCAAAATCCAGGTGGAAGTGATTTAGAGAGCATGTTGGCGTACGTCAACGAGTTTGGAGAAATCGTTTCAACACCACCGGAAAAAAAACCTAATCAACCTTCGGAAGACAAATAAAGATAATGAAGCCCTTTTCGCAACGAGAAGGGCTTTTTTATGGCCTTTCGGCCGCAGCATATATTCAGCAAATACAAAACAATCACGCTTGGGTATGTAGATTTTTGAGAATTAGATACCCAGATTACCCCTGTGCAACTACCAATCGTAAATATTCATGAAGCGGAGAATACTTATAAGCTCAACAGAATACTACGTTAAGCACCCAAAATTTAGCGAATTTCAACAATCACTTCCTATGTGAAATTAACAGCCATGATTTTTGTATAATTCTGATTAGCAAATCCGTCTAAATATATGAAAAAGTTCGCTCTAATAAGCTACCATGACCAGGCTGCTGACCTTCAATTATGTGCTTCAATCCATGAAGTAAATAACGCTATAACTAGCTTACGTGAAGCTGGATTCCTACCTGTTTGTGTGATTGACACTATTGATCTAATCCATATGTGGCTCATAACTGATCAATCTTACTATGCTACATCAGTTGTAAAACTTATTGAGGAACAGATTTTTAATGAAGAGATCAGGTAAGAAGAGACTTTTAAATTTAACCTTTATAACAGGCCCTAGGTAAATTTTTTTATGGCTGGCCAATCTGATCCACTTACATCTACAAACGCGCGTTTTCTCCCCAGACTTACCCGTGATTATTCATGCTTGTTTCTATAACTACTTGTTTATAAAATAAAAACTTTAACTTAGCCGAAGTGTGTAGAATAAGTCCAAATTTTCGCACTACGGTAATAAATTTAAACCTAGACAGGTGGATGTTTTAGGTTACACGCTTTGTTTTTAACGACTCTTCGAACTTATGAATACTCCCGAGACTTTGGTGCAATTGTTTTCATTGCAGGTAGGCAGAACACCTGAAAAGGTAGCTTTAGAACTTGAGAATCAAACAGTCACTTACAAAGCACTTGACGAACGCTCTAATGAACTTGCCAACCACCTGTCTTATTTGGGTGTAAATAGCAAAATGATGATACCGGTTTGCTTAAACAGGTCAATCGACATGATTGTTGCGATTATTGCCATTCTAAAAACCGGTGCAGCTTACGTTCCCTTAGATCCCAACTATCCTGTAGCACGAATAGCACATATACTAAACGATACTCAGGCACCATTAACAATAACCAACGAGACACTCAGAGACAAGATTTCGGGCCAGGTAGTGTTAACAGATACCGTCTTTGATAATAAGACAGTGATGCAGGTCGAACAGGGCAATCCGTCAGACCTAGCCTATGTTATTTATACATCTGGATCGACAGGAGTTCCCAAAGGAGTTATGGTCGAACATAGATCCATTTGTTCTTACATAAAGGCTCAATCAAGCTTTTTTGGAATCCATGGAAAAGACAGAATACTTCAATTTTCAAACTACAGTTTCGATGCAAGCATTGAACAGATATTCCTTGCTTTGTTAAACGGTGCATGTCTGGTTCTACTGAGAGAAGCGCTTCTGAAAGATGTTCAGGCATTTTCCAAATATTTACGTTTGAAAAGAATCACGCATTTACATGCTACTCCCGGTTTTCTTGAAAATATTAAGGTGCACGACAATCCTGAGCTGAGGCGAATTATATCTGCTGGAGACCTCTGCACAAAGAAATTATTTAAAAAATGGCTGGGCAGAGTTGAATTCTACAATAAATATGGTCCCACGGAAGCGACTATTTCTGCGCTTGAATATCACTGCCCGGAAGTTGGAGTTGAACTGTTAAGAGCATTGCCTATTGGCAGGCCTATAAAGGGAACATCAGTATATCTCCTTGATGGAAATGAAAAGGAAGTTGCTCACGGGGAAATTGGCGAGATCTGTATAAGTGGAATTCAAGTTGCCCGGGGATACTTGAATATGCCAGATCTTACCGGGCAGAAGTTTGTTCCTAGTCCCTTTAGGCCTGAGGAGCGAATGTACAAGACCGGCGATCTTGGCAGAATATTGCCTGACGGAAATATTGAGTTTCTAGGAAGAACGGATGATCAGGTCAAAATCCGAGGTTATCGTATAGAGATCGGGGAAGTAGAAAATGTCCTAAGTGATGCACCCGGCGTAAAGCAGAGTGTTGTTATTGCCGACTACAACGATTCACATGGTACAAGACTTATAGCATATATAGTTCCTGTTGTGAACTTTGATAAGGAAAGCACGCGAAGGTATCTTCTAACCAAATTGCCTGACTACATGGTCCCTCAATTTTTTGTCGAACTTGACGCCATCCCTTTGACCAATAATGCTAAAGTCGATCGAAAAAAACTGCCTCTTCCAAATGCTTCTGAGCTCCTGTCGAATACATTCATAGCACCTTTGCATGAAACCGAATTACTTCTTGCAGGCGTTTGGAAATCTTTACTGCTCGTTGAACGCGTTGGTATAAATGATAACTTCTTCGAACTGGGGGGCACTTCTTTATTGGCCCAAAAGTTAGTAATAGAACTTAAGTCTCTGGGCATTCACGTGCCAGTGGCAAAACTATATAGCACACCCACTGTTTCCGGCTTAGCTGCCTCTCTTGATGGCAGAAAGTCAAAGCCAGTATTCACAAAAAGTCACTTAGAGAAAAGAAGAACGGAAGATGTTGCCGTGATTGGGATGTCAGGAAGGTTTCCCGGGGCAGAAGATGTCGCTACATTCTGGGAAAATTTAAAGAATGGCAAAGAAGGTATAAGTTTCTTTTCAGATGAAGAACTCGATGCCTCCATTCCAGCTTCAATGAAGCAAAATCCAGATTATGTCAAGGCGCGTGGAATTATCAACGATCCAGATCAATTTGACGCTGCTTTTTTCAACATCAACAACAAGCAGGCAGAACTGATGGATCCTCAGCAGCGAATTTTTCTTGAAGTTGCCTGGGAGGCTCTGGAGCAATGCGGACATTTACCGGAAAAATTCGAGGGAACAATTGGCGTATACGCTGGATGTCGTTTTAATACTTATTATAGTAACAATGTGAGCTCGAACAAAAGTCACATTGCCAATGTAGGTACATTTCAGGTCGGCACCGTGAGTGATAAAGATTATATCGCTTCCCGGACAGCTTACGCCCTGAATCTAAAAGGTCCTGCTGTGAATGTACAATCAGCATGTTCAACCTCACTCCTGGCCATAGCACAGGCAGTAGAAGCCATTCGGAATGGGCACTGTGATGTTGCACTTGCAGGTGGTTCATCAATCTTAGTCCCAGTTAAAAGTGGACACCTCTACGAGGAAGGTGCTATACTCAGTCAGGATGGTCACTGTCGCACCTTTGATGATCAAGCAACCGGAACTGTCTTCAGTGATGGTGCCGGAGTAGTTGTGCTTAAAAACAAGTCTTTGGCGGAAGCGGATGGAGACACCATCTTTGCAATTGTGAAAGGTATCGGATTAAGCAACGACGGAGCGGAGAAAAGTAGTTTTACAGCACCAAGCGCTGAAGGTCAGGCCCGTGCAATTAGTATGGCTATTCAAGATGCAAGAGTTGATCCCGCAGATCTATCCTATATCGAAGCACATGGAACGGCCACTCCTATTGGAGATCCTATAGAAATCGAAGGTCTGAACCTAGCATTTGGGCAACAGGAGCAGAAGCAGTACTGTGCAATCGGCTCTGTTAAGAGTAACTTGGGTCATTTAACTGCTGCATCTGGAGTAGTTGGCTTCATGAAGACTTGCCTTGCACTCTATCATAGACAAATTCCACCTACATTACATTATGAACGACCGAACAGGCACATTGATTTCGCTAACACACCTTTCTATGTAAATAACCAGTTAATAACCTGGGATTCTGAAAAAAGAAGAATCGCAGGGGTAAGTTCGTTTGGAGTAGGTGGCACAAACGTCCATCTGATTGTGGAAGAGGCTGATAAGCATGTTGAGAAACCTAATAATTGTCGCCCCTTCCAACTGCTATGTTGGTCTGCCAGAGCCCAGGAGAGTTTGGACCTATTTGGCGAAAAGCTTAATAAATATCTCACGGGTGATCAATCCACTAGTCTTTCCAATGCAGCCTTTACCTTAAACACCAACCGCAAAGAATTTGAAGTCCGGCGCTTTTATATAGCATCTGGCAAACAGGACCTTGGTCTTAGATTTCAGCACCACTCCTGGCCTAAACATACCCGTAAAGTAAAGAGAGATAAAATTCCGGAGCTTGTGTTTATGTATCCAGGCCAGGGCGCTCAATACCTAAACATGGGGAAAGACCTGTATGTCTCGGAGCAGGTATTCAGGGACGCTATGGATGAAGTCGATGACATGTTTTTTGTAGAAACCGGTGAGCGTCTTTTGCACGTCATCTACCCTCTCGATGTTGACCCTAAAACAGAAAAGCTCCTTCAAAATACTAGATACAGTCAACCAGCATTATTTTGTATCGGCTATGCACTAACTAAATTGTGGATGAGCTGGGGAATTTATCCGACAGCTTTTGTCGGACATAGCATAGGTGAGTTTGTTGCCGCCTACTTCGCTGGAGTTTTCTCCTTACAAAATGCTGTTAAACTAATTACAGCAAGAGGTAAAATGATGAGCGATTTACCACCTGGCAAAATGTTATCTGTGCGATGTTCAGCACAAGTTGCGGAGGCCTATCTTTCTACAGAAATTGCGCTTGCAGCTTCAAACAGCGATAGTTTATGTGTTTTGGCGGGAAGCAACGAAGCTATTGATAAGCTAAGCTATAAACTGGATGCGGCAGGTATTCTTAACCGTGCACTCTCAACGAGCCATGCTTTCCACTCGCACATGATGGATCCAATAGTTGAGCCATTTAAGCAAGTGGTGTCACGTATTCCTTTGAATGAGCCACTTGTTCCGATATTATCAACAGTTACCGGAAAGTGGTTAAAAGCTGAAGAAGCCACGAGTCCGGAGTATTGGGCATCACACCTTCGTTCTACAGTGAAATTTGGCGAAGCCATTAACCAGTTAATTTCTAAATCGTATGAACTATTCCTTGAGGTTGGTCCTGGTAGCACAACGGCGACGCTGACGCGCCAACAGGCTGGTAAAAGACCTGTGACCGTATTAGCATCTTTAGGTATGAAGGAGAACGCTTCTTCTTATCAACCAATGCTAAGTAGTCTCGGAGAACTATGGCTTACCGGCATAACACCTGACTGGACATCCTTTTACAAAGATCAGCCAAGGACACGGCTGATGGACTTGCCGACTTACGCATTCGATAGAAAGCGTTTCTGGGTAGAACCCGCAATAGACAATAAACCTCCGGCCTTGCTAAACATAGAAGATGAGCATAATCCACTTCCAAATCATTCATCAATAAATATGAGAAAAACTTTACTAATCAATCAGATCAAGGAGATTTTGGAAAATGCATCCGGTATTGAGCTTGCAGACGCTCCTTCGGACATGACCTTCATTGAAATGGGTCTCGACTCCTTGCTGTTGACGCAGGTCGCCCTTATCTTAAAGAAGCAGTTTACGGTACCAGTAACATTCAGGCAGCTAAATGAAGATTATGGCACGTTGGATTTATTAGTAGATTACCTGATCAAGCAGCTTCCTGATGAAGTGCCTGCAGCCAGCCAGACTATCGCTGAACAAGCGCCAGTAATGCCGCAATCCGTAATCAATGCCCCCGTTTATCAAGTAACACAGCAAAATGCTCATGGAAGTAATGCTGCAATCGATCTAATTAGTCAGCAGCTTCAGTTGTTAGCGAAACAACTATCTCTTTTGCAAGGTGGACAGCTCACAATGCCTGCCGTTCAAGTGCAAACAGCAACCCCGGTATCGCAGGAACTCCCAAGACCGGCTCAAGCTGTGGCCGCGCAAAGATCAGCCGGAGATCCAACGGCACAACTCAGCGTCGAGGAACTGATTGAAATAAAAAAACCGTTTGGTGCTGCTGCCAGAATAGAAAAGCATTCTGCCAGTCTAAATGTACAGCAGCAAAGCTACCTCGCTGACTTGATCGTACGCTACAATGCGAAATCTGCGAAGAGCAAAGCATATACTCAGCTGAATAGGCCCCATATGGCCGATCCACGGGTAGTATCGGGATTCAAGCCTGCAACAAAGGAGTTGGTATATTCTATTGTAATAAATAAATCTAAGGGTAGCCGATTGTGGGATATAGATGGAAACGAGTACATTGATGCACTCAACGGATTTGGCTCGAACATGCTGGGGTACCAGCCAGACTTTATTAAAGAAGCTTTGATAAGTCAAATTGAGAGCGGCTATGAAATTGGTCCGCAACATGAAATGTCGGGTGAGGTATCTAAACTGATTGCAGAATTCACCAACTTTGACCGCGTTGCGCTTTGTAACACTGGCTCTGAAGCTGTACTCGGCGCCATGCGTATTGCCAGAACGGTTACGGGTCGCTCCACCATTGTGGCATTTACCGGATCCTATCACGGCATTGCAGATGAAGTAATTGTTCGTGGAAGCAAGAAATTAAAGACCTTCCCAGCGGCACCTGGAATTCTACATGATGCTGTGCAAAACATGCTAATTCTGGATTATGGAACTGAAGAATCACTTAAAATCATCGAAGAGGGTGCTCAAGATATCGCTGCAGTGCTTGTAGAGCCTATCCAAAGCCGTCGCGCAGACTTCCAGCCCATAGACTTTCTGAAAAAGTTGCGAAAGATAACCTCAGATAATCAAACAGTCTTAATCTTTGATGAGGTCATCTCGGGATTTAGATTCCACCCCGGGGGCGTTCAAGCTATTTTCGGTATTAAGGCCGATATTGGTACTTATGGAAAAGTAGCTGGTGGCGGTATCTCCATCGGGATCATAGCTGGCAAAAAGAAATATATGGATGCCTTGGATGGAGGATTTTGGCAATATGGAGATCATTCAGTACCCGAAGTGGGCGTAACATATTTTGCAGGTACGTTTGTGCGGCATCCTTTAGCGCTGGCAACGGCGAAAGCATCTTTGATATATCTTAAGAATGCTGGCCCGCAGCTGCAAGAGGCACTAAATGCCAATGGCGATTACATTGCACGTACACTTAATTCCCTATGCCAAAGGTTGAATGTCCCGATGTTTATTGCTCAATATGGTTCATTATGGCGGATTAAATTCATTGAAGAGTATCCTTATGCTGAACTCTTCTTTACTTTGATGAGACTGAAAGGAATCCACATCCTCGAAGGCTTTGCATGTTTTCTAACCACCGCGCATACTACAGCTGATATTCAGGAAATCATTCGCTGTTTTGAAGAGAGTCTTGTGGAGCTTAAATCGGTTGGCCTGATTCCTCATTTTGAACATCCCAAGGGCGGATCGGAGTCTTCAAACGATTTCATGAGCACCATGCCCGTACCGAATGCCAGACTGGGAAAGGACAAGATGGGAAATCCAGCGTGGTTTATTATAGATGAAAGTAACCCAGGTAAATACCTACAAGTAAGCAACTAATTCTTAAAGAATGCCCAAATATACACCAGTTGATTTCAACCCCTTTAGTGAAACAAAAGAGATTGAGAAGATCACGCCTACAAATGATTCGCAAAAAGAAATTTGGCTTGCCTGTATGTTTGGCGGCGATGAAGCGAATCTTGCTTACAATGAGTCAATTTCAGTTGAACTCTGCGGAGACCTGCAAATCAAGGAGTTTAATCAAGCTGTGAATGAGGTTGTTCTCCGCCATGAAGCACTAAGGTCCACCTTTAGTGCAGATGGAGAATCGCTTTTTACTTATCGAAGCTTCCCTGTTGCGTTTGAGCTTGAAGATATATCTATATACGGCCCAAGTAGTCGAAAGTTTTTGGATGACTATATCCAGCAGGAACTATCCGTTCCATTAAATCTTCAGGAGGGTCCTTTATTTAAGGTCTATCTTCATAAGCTAGCTGACAACTTACACGTTTTCACCATCATCAAGCATCATGCAATTGCCGATGGCTGGTCGTCTGGAATCTTTTTGGAAGACCTAAGCAAGCTGTACAATTCGAATATAAAGGGCAAACCCTTAAATATGCCTAGACCCGCTCAGATGAGTGACTACGTTAAGGAGGAACGAAGGTTTAAAGCAAGCGCAGACTACCTCCAAACGGAAGACTACTGGATTAATCTTTACAAAGGTAAAGTTCCAGTTGTGGACCTTCCCACAGATTTCCCGAGGACTTCACCCAGAACATATAAAGGTATGCGACTGGACTTTGAACTCAGCGCTGAAACCTTAGAACTAACGAAAGCTTTTGCTAGAAAATCCGGTGCAAGCCTGGTAACAACGCTGCTTGCCGCCTTTGAAATATTCCTCTATTCCAAAACAAACCAGAAAGATCTTGTTGTGGGCTTACCGGCCTCCGGACAGGCAGCCTCAGGCTTGAACGACGTAATCGGGCATTGTGTAAACTTGTTGCCAATAAAGACGACCATTAATCCAACACTTTCATTCAAACAATATCTTAAGATCAGGAAAAGTGCTATTCTTGATGCGTATGAACACCAAAGACTAACCTTCGGCTCGCTGATTAAAAAACTTTATATCCCCCGGGATGGTTCACGCATCACACTTGTCCCGGTAATATTCAATATTGACATGGGAATGGATCAAGCGGTGTCGTTCGAGGGGCTTCAACATAGATTGATCAGCAATCCTCGCGCTTATGAAACGTTTGACATATTCCTCAATGCAACTGGATCAAAAAACAAGTTGACATTAGAATGGTCGTTTAACACCGGGTTATTTTCTACACAAACTATTGAGCGCTATCATCAGGATTTAAATACGCTATTAGACCAAATTGTTCGAAATCCCGATACCGACATCTCGCATCTGATTCATAATGAGAAAGTTAGTGTTGCTGCACCCGGGAAAAACAATCAACAGGACTTCAGTTCTATTAATGAGCTTTTGGAGGAAGCCTATCAATCATATCCGGACAGGCACGCTGTGTCGTTTAATGATTCATCATTGAAATACAATGAGTTGAAGCTGAAAGTTGAGCAGCTCGCACGAAAATTAAGTTATGAAGGCGTAAAGACTGGAGATTTCGTTGGGGTTTCGATGGATCGATCTTTGGAGATGTTGATATCTCTACTAGCAATATTGAAACTCGGTGCTGTATACCTCCCATTGGACCCTTCTTATCCGAAGGAAAGAATTGAATTCATGCTAGAGGATTCAGATGCGAAATACCTCCTTATATCAAGAAAATATAGTGGGTTCTTCAAGGGCGAGAAAACTGAAATTATCGTAGAGATAGAAGAACAAGGTACTTTAAACACGAAAGCGCCTGATTTCAAGCGCGTGATGGCAGATGATCTCGCTTATGTTCTATATACATCAGGGTCTACTGGAAAACCTAAAGGTGTAAAGATAAGCCATGGCAATTTAGCGAACTTCTTGCTGAGCATGCTCGAGCAACCAGGAGTTACGCTAAACGACCGGTTGCTGGCAATTACAACCATATCTTTTGACATCGCAGGTTTAGAACTGTTTCTTCCACTCATCGCGGGCGCAGAAGTTGTAATTGCTGATACACCTTCTACTAAAGACGGAAGGCTGCTCAAAGATCTACTTCTGTCAAGAAACATAACAGTTATGCAAGCCACTCCATCAACATGGCAGATGTTAATGGACTCGGGCTGGGCAGGGTCACCATCAATAAGGATGTTAGCGGGCGGAGAACCACTTAGTGATCATATGGCAAAAGCCCTGCTTTCCCGGGGTTCCGAGTTGTGGAATATGTACGGACCTACTGAAACGACAATATGGTCTACCCTTAAGCGGATAGAATACACTAACCTTTCGATAACGATCGGCTATCCAATTAGAAACACGCAGGTGTACATACTTGATGAACACGGACGTGAGGTGCAGCATGGAATAACAGGTGAGATTTGTATTGCCGGACATGGTGTGAGTCAAGGTTATTTAAATCGACCTGAATTAACGGAGGAGAAGTTCATAAATGACCCTCAGCAACCAGCAGGTGCTAAGAAAATATACAGAACAGGTGATTTGGGCACCATCATACCCAACGGAGAAATACATTGCCACGGCAGAATCGATCAGCAGGTAAAAATCCGTGGACATAGAATAGAATTGGGGGAAATCGAATCTATCCTTTCTGCTGCACCTGGAATAAAACAGGGCATTGTAACTGTAAATGAAAGTGATAGACAAGAAAAAAAACTTGTTGCCTATGTAACGCTGGAAGATGAGCCCGAAAATGAGGATACTTTATCCTGGAAGGATCGTTGGGAGACGCTCTACAACATCGGTGCAGAGATCAACAAGAATGAGTCCCTGCCTGATCAGAATTTAGACGGGACCTTGCTTGATTATTATGAGAACGGTAAAGAGCTTGCGGTGCAATCTGAGGAATGGCTGCGGACATCCGTTGAGCGTATAAAGTCGTTACGCCCCACCAAAGTATATGAAATTGGAAGCGGTGCAGGTCAGATTTTATATGAACTAGCGGACGATGTGCAGTTTTATTTTGCTACCGATTATGCGAAAACAGCAATTGACAAGCTAAAGGAGACACTAAGCTCGGACCCTGACAAATGGGGCCATGTTGATGCTGCGGTAGCAAGCGCTGATGACTTTAGTGCCGTTGCAGACAAGAAGTTCGACTTAGTTTTGCTGCATAGTGTCGCGCAGTATTTCCCAAGTGGCGATTATTTAGTTGACGTGATTAGAAAGGCTCTAAATTCCATCGAGGGAACAGGCTGTATCTTTATCGGCGACATGCAAGGTCAAAACTCTTTAGAAATGTGCCATGCAATGGATCATCTACCAAAAGCATCAGAAGGAAGTTCACTTGCTGCTTTCAAAGAAGTCATAGCAAACAGGGTCAGAATTGAAGATGAACTTGTTGCAGATCCAGCCTTTTTTTATGGCCTTAAGAACATGTTTCCGGACATCAAAGCGGTAAACATTCAATTGAGGAAAGGGAAGTCGATTAATGAAATCACAAAGTATCACTATGATGTATGGATCTTTGTTGGTGTTGAAAAGCAAGTAGTTACTCCAGATGTGAGTTATGTTTGGCATTCTGGCATAAAAGAAGCCGAAATCGGGAACCTCCTCCGAAAGCATCGTTCATCCGTAGTTGAGTTGAAAGGTGTTTATAACAGCCGGACTGCGAAAGACTGCCATTTATTAAAGCTAATGCACAATGCTGAAGCGTCCCGGACAATTTCAGAAATTAAGTCGGAGGTTAACGCAGTCAGCGCTGGTATGGACCCCGATGCATTTTGGGCCATTGCAGAACAGCTCGGATTTACCGCACACGTGAGGTGGAGTTCTGATGGAACTGACGGCTCTTTTGATGTGGTATTCATCCCCTCCTCATTTGGTGACGTTTTACCATATCCCCCGGCTACGGTTGCAAATTTGAGCGACCATGACAACCAAATTAGAACGCCGTTTTCAAAACAACGTGTGCAACTGAGTCAAGATCAGGTTTCAAGATGGAAGGCCTATGTAAGTAACCTGCTGCCATCAATTATGATACCTGACGAGTTTGTTGGTCTCAAAAAGTTTCCGCTGACTCCGAACGGCAAAATAGACCGGAAGATGCTTCCTGCGCCAGAACTGAAGCAAGTTGAAACCAGGATTGATGGTCAACTTCCTTCAACAGAAAATGAACGTTTAGTAGCTGCAATATGGGCAGAGGCTTTAGGATTGGAAAACATACATGTCACGGATGACTTTTTTGAACTTGGAGGCCATTCTCTCCTGGCAATGAAGGTAATGGTTGCAATCGAAAAGCAAACCGGCAAGCGGTTGCCTCTAGCAACACTCTTTGACAATCCTACGCTAGCAAAAATGGCGCTTCAGCTTGAAGAAGACAAACCTAGGACAGCCTGGAGCGCGCTTGTGCCGATCCGGACTGGCGGTACCAAGAAACCACTATTTCTTATACATGGTGGAGGCATGAACATTCTGGTGTTTAAAAACCTCAGTGCTCATTTTGATGACGACCAGCCAATATATGGCATCCAAGCCCTTGGCTTAAACTACGAAACAAAAGTCCCGCCCACAATAGAGAAAATTGTAGCCAAGTACCTCGAGGAAATTTTGCTAGTTGAAGAACATGGTCCTTATATGCTTGCGGGCTATTCTTTAGGCGGCATCCTGGTGTACGAAATGGCCCGACAGTTGAAAGCAATGGGCAAGGAAATTTCAATAGTTGGCGTGATTGATACTTTTGCAAGTACTGGTGAAGATTTAACCGACACGAAGCAATTACTTAAAAAGGTAAGCCGTCAATTTAATAAGGTTCCCTTCTTTACCAAATCATTCTTGAAGTATCCTGCGGATACGCTTTCCTACCAGAAAACAATACTAAAACGAAAGTTAAAGGGCGTATTAAACACAGAGCTTACGGACCGGCAATTTGAACTTTCAGATTATGAAGCTGAGATCTACGAACGGTATAGTACCGCATTGTCAAAATACAAACTAGTTCCCGATGACATAAAAGTAACTTTGTTCAGGGCTACAAAGCGGATATATTACTTAGATGACAATGAGTATCTTGGATGGAAAGCTTTTGCAAGAAAGGGTGTAAGAGTTTTGGAAGTACCTGGAGATCACAAGACGTTTTTATATCCGCCGCACGACAAGGAGCTCGTTCAAGTTTTGCAGGAGGCAATCAACCTCATAACGCGTTAGAAAATTAACTCATTAAATGAATATAATAGCTGCTTTATGATACCTGTGACGGTGCCAGAATGGATGCCATTTAAGGATTTTGATGGTAAAATCTCACTAGACGGCATAAACATCTTTCGAATTGCTGTTAACGAGTGTTATGCGGGAATCGTTCTAAACATGGAGAAGATTTTGCAGAAAGACGAGTTAAGTCGAGCATCAAAATTTTTTCATACGAAAGACAAGAATAATTATTTGGTGCGCAAGTATTATTTGCGGAAAATCTTGTCATGCTTTTTGACTGAGGCTCCTGAGGAGCTTCAGTTTTCAACAACAATACGAAAAAAACCAGTATTGCAGAATATTGAATTCAACGTAAGCCACAGCAATGACTATGCAGTAATTGTCGTCAGTTCAAATCCAGTCGGTATAGATATAGAGTATATTCATACATCATTCACATTTGATTCCTTGTTAGAGTCTTGCTTTAATGCTGAAGAAAGAAGCTTTGTGGGGACGGGTGGAGAAAGAAAAATCCGATTCTACAGTTTGTGGACTAGAAAAGAAGCCGTCCTGAAAGCTACTGCTGAAGGGATAATAGACAATCTAGCCTCATTAAATGGACTGGAAAGCAAAGTCTTTAGGAATGCCAAAACCTTCAACCTTAACACTTTTTATTGTGATAAAGACTATCTTCTTAGTTTAGCTACGCTTGACAGCATCGATTCCTTTAAATACTGGCATGTAAGCGGATAGTGCCAATTATTTTAAAACCATCTTCTTATTCATACCACGATTGATTTTCAGTGCATTAATTTACATGCTTACACTAAAAGTATGAGAATGCTTTTTAGTTATCGAGAATTAATGTGTAATTTGCGCCACGTTATTTTACATCAATTGTAAACTGCATGATTGCAATTCTCGCTCGAAAAATACAGAATTTACAGACAAACTTAAAACTTAAAAGAACCATTAAGTTGGTCTGGTCGGCGGCTAAAGGATGGATGCTCTTTTCAGTGAGTATGATCATTGTAGAAACGGTTCTGTTTCTAGGATCTTTATACGCCTTAAAACTCTTGGTAGATGAGATCTCAAAAATAAATGTGCATGATCCAGAGGCTGAATATCAAATTGTTAAACACGTAGTAATAGCAGGGATCTTTTCAATTTTATACTCTATCGCGCGCTTTGTTTCAGCATATGCGATAGAAGTACAGGCCACGAAGGTGTCAAACTTTATTGATGACAGAATTCACGAGACAGCTATCCAAATGGACCTATCCTATTATGAAAGTCCGGCCTACTTTGATATTTTAAAACGCGCAAAAGATGCTGGTGCAGACCGGCCGAACTTAGTTATAACGACTTTATTGGAAATAACAAAAAACGTACTGAATCTTTGTGCAATAGGTTCCCTCTTTATTGCTATTAACTGGCTGTTGCTCCCTTTGTTAATCGTTTTCGCCTTACCTACCCTCTTTGTACGTATCTACTTCTCCAACAAGCAGAATGAGTGGCGAATTAAGCATACACCACTTGAACGTAAGTCGGGTTATCTGAGTAACCTTTTAACATCAGATATATCCGCCAAGGAGATTAGAAGTTACAATCTTGGCACTTATTTCAAGAAACTGTATCTGACGTTTAGAATGGAAATACTCCAGCAAAAGTTAGATTTGAGCTACAAGCGTACGTCAAAAGAGATAATTACCACCGGGATTGGAAGCATTGGTTTTTTTACATGCATCGCATACATCGCTTTAGGAACAGTAAGTGGCACGAACAGCGTGGGTGACATAGTGATGTTCCTCATGATTTTTCCACAGTCATTTAACTTAATTCAGTACATATCCTCTGGAATCTCTATCCTCTACACGAATAACATATTCATTAATTCCATTTTTGAACTATTTGATTTGAAGCCTTCGAGCTCAGATCAGGGATTCTCCCGGGAAATACCCGTTAGAACCGAAATGGATCTTATCGTGAAGGACCTGAACTTTACTTATCCAGGAAGTGATCGACCTACCTTGAAGAACATATCACTCCGAATCCCATTGGGAAAGATTATCGCGATAGTGGGTCTAAATGGGGCAGGAAAGTCGACTCTAATAAAGCTCCTATGTGGCTTGTATAAAGTGGACTCTGGGGAGATATCATTGGGAAATATCAACATCAATCAATTCGACGTATCTACCTATCGAAGACAAGTAAGTGCGGTATTCCAGGATTTTTCTCGTTACAATTTTTCAGCCGAAGAGAACATCTGGTTTGGCAACATTGACAAAGAAGCTGTTTATCAAGAAATCGTAAAGGCATCTGAAAATGCAGGAGCGAGCTCTTTCATTGAAAAACTTCCGAATGGATATAAATCAATGATGGGCAAATTATTTGAAGATGGTCATGAAGTAAGCATTGGGCAGTGGCAAAAACTCGCGATTGCTAGAGCGCTCTATAGCGAGGCCCGCTTCTTAATTCTAGATGAAGCAACAAGCGCCTTAGATGCTTTAGCTGAAAAGGAACTTTTCGAGTCATTCAGAAAGCACATTGGCAACAGAGCTGCCGTAATTATAAGTCATCGCCATTCCGCAGTGAAACATGCAGATTACATCTACGTACTGTCAGGTGGGCAAATATTGCAGGAAGGGACAGACAGCGATTTATTGAATATGGAAGGTGACTACTCAAAGCTTTTCAAAGAAAACATAGAAGTTTAAATGAAGGCGGAAGGTAAAAAATTAGCAATTGTAACATGCTGCCAGGATGACTGGGGAGGAAGTGAAGAACTTTGGTCCAGAAGTTTAAATCACCTGGATAAGTCTTATATACAAGAGTTAACTTTATTCAAGAATAGAGTTAACTTAAATCACCCCGAGTTCCAGAAGCTTGAGGAAGAACAAATTAATTTCCACGAGTTAAATCCCCGTTTGACAGTTTTGAGACGAGTAGTTTCCAAGTCTCGTATGCTTGCAAGGCGTGTCGGCGCGAAATTTGGCGTGATGGAATACTACTGGGACAAAACTGCCCTGCGCCTTTTCGAACTTTTAAAATCAAACCGCCCGAACTTAGTTATCATATCACAAGGTATAAACTTTGATGGATTAGTATATGCCTACCAGTGTTTGAAGCTTGGTATTCCTTATATTATTGTAGCCCACAAGGCTGTGAGCTTCTATTGGCCTAACCATGAAGAACGTCCCTACATGAAGAGAACACTTCTTGGCGCCAAAAAGTGTTTTTTCGTCTCCAAGCACAACCTAAATCTTACTGAGGAACAATTTGGGATGAGGTTCGAAAACGGCGGGATCATTCTAAATCCTGTGAAAACAAAGGTCAACCCGCTGCCCTACCCAACCATTCAGGATGGGTTTAAACTTGCGTGTGTGGGTCGAATCTTCGTTATTGATAAAGGTCAGGACATTTTGCTAAGGATTCTTGCACAAGATAAGTGGAAAGGACGCGATGTTTCAGTAACATTTTTCGGGAGCGGTCCGGATAAGCAGGGCTTAATGGAAATGGCTGCGCTTTTAAATGTTACAAACATTGCTTTTTCCGATTTCACCACCGATATACATGAGATATGGTCCTCACACCATGCGTTGATCTTGCCTTCACGTAGTGAGGGGCTTCCATTAACAGTTATCGAAGCAATGTCTCTTGGCAGAGTTGTAATTGCGACTAATGCAGGAGGTACTAACGAAATAGTTAAAGAAGGGGTGACAGGGTTTTTAGGTGATGCTTCAGAGAAGGACTTCGGTGAAGCAATGGAATCTGCCTGGTCTAATAGAAACGAGTGGGCGTCAATGGGAAAGATTGCGGCTTCTCACATCGCTAGTTCAATACCGCCGCATCCGGAATCAGAATTTGCAGACTTTATAATGAAAACATTAAATGAACAGTAAGCCCTTAGTTTCGGTAATAATCCCCACCTATAATAGAGGTGATAAGCTTTCTGTGGCAATTGAAAGTGTGTACAGGCAACAATATACTAATATTGAGTTAATCGTTGTAGATGATGGGTCAATAGATAATACGCCCGACGTTTTAAAAAAATATCCGCACGCTAAGTTCATCAAACAGCAACATGCCGGGCAAGCTGCTGCAAGAAATAATGGACTGCAGAACGCAAGCGGAACAATTATCGCTTCTTTAGATTCAGATGATTACTGGGAACCGGAATTTCTCGAGCGATGTGTCGAAAAGCTAGAGGCTGATAAGTTAGATTTTGTATTTGCCAACTGGTCGCAACAGGCAAAGATTGGCAATGACTGGGATTTCTTGAACCAAGATCCCTTTCTAATGCCTTACTTTGAAAAGCTAGCAGATTCCTGGGTTGTGCTTGACCATTCAGAACTACGAAAAGTATATATGGAAGCGTGCCCATCTCCATCATCTTCCGTCGTGATTAGAAAGTCGAGCATTGTATCTGGGTGGGACTATAGAATAAACATCGCTGATGATTGGTGCATGTACCTTGAAGTAATACTATCAAAAGAATGCAAAGCAGCATTCACTTTAGATAGATTATGGAAGAAGCGTGTAGATGATATCAACATTTATGACGGTCGAAAAAGGAATGAAGTTCTAAGATATCTTTACATCTCAGATACACTGACAATGATGGATAAATTTAAAATGCTGCTTACCCGATCTGAAATGTACATTTTGAAGCAAAGGTATATGGCTAGCTTAGTGGAACTGGCTAAACACGAACTCATTCGTGAATACAACATAAAAGAATGCTTAAAGCTTTTAAAGGACTCCTTCACAGTAAATATTCCTTTTACGCTCAAAATGATACCTGATGTATTTATGAAGGGATTAAAAGGCAAATATGATGCACTTTCCAGCAGAGCATAAGTAATAAGGAGAACCATGAGTTTACTTAAATTCACCAGGTATGTTGAGTGGTGGGAATACAAGTTACCGCCACTCCTGTCAGTGGCTTATGCCACCTTAATCTATTATGACTATCCCTTGGAAAACGCATGGAAACAGATCATAACACTATTAGCCGCGGTGATTGTCGGAGCAATTTACGTCAGCGTAATAAATGATCTTACCGATATCAAGGAAGACCTGAAAGCTGGTAAGCGAAATAGCATGGCGAATTTACCAATAACTATTAGATTCGTCATAGTAGCAATTATCCTTGTAGCTGCTGTTTTTTTCGGATATTTGTTCTACCCAGACCTAAAAAGTATAGTTTTCTATGCGCTCGCCTACGTTGTCTTTAGTCTATACTCAATTAGGCCATTTCGGTTTAAAGAACGGGGATTATTAGGTGTAGCATGTGATGCAATGGGTGCACACCTTTTTCCCGCATTGCTCATAACAGCTAATCTGATCTATTTCATTAATGTGGAAAGTGACCTATGGTGGTACGTTGCAATTTCCAGCTGGTCATTATTATATGGGGTACGGGGTATCTTATGGCATCAATTCTATGATCGGGAAAATGATTTAAAATCCCATACCAGAACATATGCCAGTAAAGTGGAGCCAGAGGATTTTAAGTTTAGCGAGACTTTGATCATGATATTTGAGACATTAGGATTTATGATCTTTGTAGGCCACATCTATAATGAAGCCATTCTTTGGTCAGCCTTGATGTATGTATGTCTGGTTTTCTTACGGATATTTATTTTGAAACGGAAAATTCGAATTATAGTTACAAATCCTGGGGAGTCATATCAACTTTTTCTTAATGAATTCTATATAGTCTTCTTACCTATAGCCTTGATTATTCATATGTGTTCCACCCAACCTTTTGCAAAACTTGTTCTTATCTTCCATGTAACACTTTTTCCTATGAACACGTTACTTGCTATAAAGGATTGCGTATTTAGTTGTAAACGCCTTTTTAAAAGATTTATTTAAATGCGCGTTGCACATCTGATAATAGTTCATAAAGGTCCAACTCAAGTGTTGCGTTTACTACAGCGGCTTCAGCATCCGAGTTTTGATTTGTTTGTTCATGTTGATGGCAAGGTGGCAATTGAACATTTCAAATCCCTGAAGAATGAAGCTGACTTCATGTTTATAAAAAACAGAGTAGCATGTCACTGGGGAGGAAATAGCGTTCTTACGAGCATACTCAACTCAGTGCAAGAAATTCTGAACTCGGGAGAGAAATACGATTTCGTTAATGTGATTAGTGGACAGGATTATCCACTGATGTCTCCGGAAAAAATGTTAGCATTTTTTAATGCCAACAGAAAAACTAATTTTATCTCTTTTGATGATTCACCACACTCGGAATGGTGGAAGCTGGCTCGTGACAGGTATGAAAAATATCACTTTACAGACCTAAACTTCAAGGGTAAGTATATGCTTCAGAAAATCGCAAATACCATTTTGCCGAAAAGAAAATTTCCTCATTATACGACATTGTACGGCGGCACCAAATCGAGTTGGTGGACAGTTACATCCGACTGTGCAAGCTATATAGTCAATACCCTAGAAGAAAATCCGCGTCTTAAAAGATTTTTAAAATACGTCTGGTGCACTGATGAGTTTGTTGTTGCGACAATTATTATGAATTCTCACTTCAAAGACAGAACTGTAAACGACAATTTGCGCTATATAGATTGGTCAGAACAGAACCCCAGCCCTAAGACGCTCACTATAAATGACCTAAATAAAATAAGTGCTTCTAGAATGATGTTTGCAAGAAAGTTTGACGTCGAAGTTGATACATCTGTATTAGACATCCTAGATCAGAATCTATATTAAATTAGCATTTATGTGTTTGGAGTTGCTAAATTTGAGCAGACAGGAAGTTAAGGGAATTTAATAACTTAACACCATGTCAAGAGAGAGAAAAGCGTATGC
>NZ_BMIL01000007.1 GCF_014642175.1 Pedobacter quisquiliarum
GGGAGAGTAGGTCGGTGCCAAATCTTAAAGAAAGCCTGTAAGTGAAAACTTGCAGGCTTTTCTTGTATATACAGGTTTTTGAAATTGCTACATTCCTATAGCAGCTGTGTTTTTATGACTACCTGTCATCCTGCTGCATGTCAATACCTTGAATTTTATTGTGCTTGCCGGATAAAAGAATTGTAACTTTGCTCTTTGACGAAGTATACAATAAGAAGCATTAGTAAAAGAAGGAAGTATAATGAGTAAAACGAATAAGAAGCAAGATGCATTAGATTATCACGCGCAGGGTAGACCAGGTAAAATTCAGGTTATACCAACCAAACCTACCGCATCACAGAGAGATTTAACTTTAGCATACTCTCCAGGTGTAGCAGAGCCGTGTCTGCGTATTGCTGATCACACTGAAGATGTTTACAAATATACCGCAAAGGGAAACCTTGTTGCTGTAATCAGTAATGGTACAGCGGTGCTTGGACTTGGAGACATCGGTCCGGAAGCGAGTAAACCCGTTATGGAAGGTAAAGGCCTTCTTTTTAAAATTTTCGCAGATATTGATGTATTCGACCTGGAGTTGAATACCAAGAATATAGATGAGTTCGTAAATATCGTTAAGGCCCTTGAGCCAACTTTCGGTGGTGTAAACCTGGAAGACATTAAGGCACCCGAATGTTTTGAAATTGAACGCAGACTGAAAGAAGTCATGAACATCCCGGTGATGCATGATGATCAGCACGGAACGGCTATCATTTCTGCAGCAGCATTGTTAAACGCTTGCGAGCTACAGGGTAAAAACCTTGAAGACGTTAAGATCGTTGTAAATGGCGCTGGTGCGGCAGCAATCTCCTGCACACGTTTATATGTGTCAATAGGTGCTAAAAAAGAAAACGTGGTGATGCTTGATCGTACAGGTGTGATCCGTGCATCACGCGCCAATCTGGATGCCATTAAAGCTGAATTTGCAACCACACGCGAGATCGATACCCTTGCAGAAGCAATGGCTGATGCTGATGTATTTATCGGACTTTCATCTGCGGATTGTGTTACGGTTGAGATGTTGAAGTCTATGGCTAAGAATCCTATCGTTTTTGCCATGGCAAACCCGAACCCGGAAATCGCTTATGAACTTGCTATCAGCTCACGTGAAGATTTAATTATGGCTACTGGCCGTTCGGATTATCCTAACCAGGTGAACAACGTATTGGGTTTCCCGTACATCTTCCGCGGTGCGCTGGATGTTCGAGCAACTACAATTAATGAGGCCATGAAGATCGCGGCAGTACATGCGATTGCAGACTTGGCTAAGAAATCGGTTCCAGAAGCGGTTAATATGGCTTACAATGCCAAGAACCTGAAGTTTGGAAGTGATTATATCATTCCGAAACCGATGGACTTGCGTTTGATGACGAACGTTTCTTCCGCAGTTGCGAAAGCAGCGATCGAATCGGGTGTTGCCAGAAAGGTAATTACCGACTGGGATGCTTACAAAGAAGAGTTAAAAGGCCGTTTAGGTGGTGAAGACGCGATTATGCGTGCGGTAACCAGTCGCGCGAAATCTGCTGCAAAGCGTGTTGTTTTCGCTGAAGCCGATAACTATAAAATCTTAAAAGCTGCTCAGATTGTAAAAGAAGAGCACATTGCCATTCCCATTTTATTGGGAAATAAAACGATCATCAGCCAGATCATTGAAGAGCATGCGCTTGAACTGGATGGGGTAGAGATCATCGATCCAATGCAGGAGCCGGAACGCAGCAAGAAGTTTGCGGATGCATTGTTCAAGAAAAGACAACGTAAAGGCCTTACACAACTGGATGCAGGGAAGCTGATGCGCGATCGCAACTACTTCGGTGCTTCCATGGTGGAGTTTGGTGAGGCAGATGCCATGATTTCTGGTTTGACCAAGAATTATGCAAGCACCATTAAGCCGGCGCTTCATGTTATCGGTATTGAAGATGGCGTGAACCGCGTTGCGGGTATGTATATGATGATGACCAAAAAAGGTCCTGTATTCTTTGGCGATACCACGGTGAACGTTGATCCTACGGTTGAAGAACTTGTAGACCTTACTTTATTGATGAACAGTGCGGTGCGCAAGTTCAACATCCAGCCAAGAATCGCTTTATTATCTTACTCTAACTTCGGCTCAAACCGTGGTACCGTGCCTGATAAAGTGAAAAAGGCGGTGAAGATCCTGCATGAAAAACATCCTGATGTACTGGTAGACGGTGAGATGCAAGGAAACTTCGCCATGAACAATGACTTGTTGAAGGATAACTTCCCATTCAGCAGGTTGGCAGATGCACCGGCAAATACGCTGGTATTCCCGAATCTGGAGTCTGGAAACATTGCTTACAAGCTTTTACAGGAACTTGGTGGTGCAGAAGCGGTAGGTCCGATTTTGCTTGGTACGCGTAAGCCGGTGCACATTGTGCAACTGGGTAGCTCTGTAAGAGAGATCGTAAACATGGTAACCATTGCTGTAGTGGATGTACAAGTGAAAGAGGAAGAAGCAGCAGCAAAACAAAATAACTAAAAACAGCAAACGCTCATGTTCGACTATATTGATGGTAAGTTAACGTTCAAATGTCCGGCCTATATTGTTGTTGAAGCCGGGGGGATCGGTTATCACATCAATATTTCGTTGAACACCTACAGCTTGCTGGCTGATCAGGAACGCTGCAAAGTGTACACCTGGTTACATATTAAAGAAGATGCACATACTTTATACGGGTTTGCAGATGAAGGAGAGCGCAGGCTTTTCCTTCATCTGATTTCCGTATCGGGTATTGGTCCAAACACAGGCCGGATGATGTTGTCATCCATTACGCCCAACGAAATTCAGGCAGCTATCGTAAATGGCGACCTGCCACTTATCCAACGCATAAAGGGCATCGGTGCGAAATCGGCCCAACGTCTGGTGTTGGAATTACAAGATAAACTTAAGAAAGAAGGTACGGGATCACTGATCGCGGCACCACTGAATACGACAGTCAGAGAAGAAGCGCTCTCGGCATTGATGATGCTTGGCTTTGCAAAACAACCTGCAGAGAAGGTATTGGATCAGGCCGTGAAGAGTGGCGGCACAGATCTGACAGTTCAAGAAATGATCAAGATTGCCCTAAAAAACCTATAATTATTTACCTTATTGCTATTGAGAAAAACAGCTACCTTAATTTTATTTTTGGTTATTTCTTTTGGCATACAACAGGTTTACGCGCAAGTGAGACCTGGAAGAACCAATTCTGATAGCGTAAGGAATTCTTTCGGGATATGGGAAAAGGTACGACTTGGCATTCGGGACAGCGTTAAGCAATATAGCCCCTTACCCGGACTCTTTAAACGGGAAGTAGAGTACGACCCCATCAACAAACAATACATCATCAGAAACCGGATTGGCGATCGCCTCCTCGGTAATCCACAATACCTTAGCATAGATGAGTACCAACGCTTGATGGACGCGGAAATTAAGGCGCAGCACTGGCGGAGCTTCTCGGATACAGAAGTCACTGACTACCGCAGGACCGGCATATTGCCACCCCTTACAGTAAACAGCAGAACCTTTGAGCGCTTGTTTGGTGGGAATACCATAGACATCCAGCCTCGTGGAGAAGCGGAATTTACGGTGCTCGGCCGGGTAAATAAGAACGAAAATCCGCTGTTTAATGAGCGGCAGCGTGTGCAAACCAACTTCGACATCAACCAGCGCATTCAAATGGATGTGATCGGTAATATCGGCACGAAGTTGAAGCTAAACATGAATTACAACACGGAAGCACAGTTTGACTTTGAAAACCAGATTAAACTGGATTATACCGGTGGCGAGGATGACATCATCAAAAAGATAGAAGCCGGTAATGTAAGTCTGCCTTTAAATACCAGCCTGATTACCGGTACGCAGGCGCTGTTCGGTGTGAAAACACAATTGCAGTTCGGCAAATTGACCGCGACCAGTGTGTTCAGTCAGCAGAAGTCCCAATCGCGGGAGATCCGGATCGCGAATGGTGCACAGCAGAACGAGTTCCGGATCAGTGGCGATGCATATGAAGCCAACAAGCACTACTTTCTGGCGCAATACTTCAGGAACAATTACAACAGCGCACTGGCGAACCCGCCGACCATCAACTCCGGTGTAAACATCACGAAGATAGAAGTCTGGATTACCAACAAAACGGGTAACACCACAGACTCCAGGGATGTACTCGGGTTTTTGGACCTGGGGGAAAACAATCCCTATAATACGGCCCTGATTCAGGGCGGTGCAGGCTATTCGGCCGTGCCGTCCGGCTTCATCGCGCCAAATTTTCCTCGAGCTTCCAACAATTTGCTGGAAAGACTGCCTGCAGCTGCACGCTTTACCAATTCCAACGAGGTGATATCCTTCTTTCAGGCCAATGGTGCGACGGACAACTTCGCGCGGCTGACCTACGCGAGAAAACTTACCGATCGGGAGTACAGCTTCCATCCGCAACTTGGCTACATCTCTTTGAACAATGCTTTGAATGCAGATGAGGTGCTGGCAGTGGCTTACCGTTATACTTTCAATGGCGTAGAATATCAGGTGGGGGAGTTCTCGACAGACGTTTCTTTCAATCAGGGGACGCCCAATGTTTTATATGCCAAGTTGCTGAAGAACGAGACCATTAAAACCAATCTGCCGACTTGGGATCTGATGATGAAGAACATCTATGCCATTGGCGGCTACCAGATTTCCCAACAGCAGTTTAAATTAGATATCTTCCGGATTGACGAAAGCTCGGGTATCGAAAGACCCGCCATTACCGAGGGGCAGCGTACGCAGAACCGGTTGTGGATAGATCTTACCGGATTGGACCGGCTGAACCCCCAAGATGAGAAGAAACCGGATGGCTTTTTTGATTTCCAGGCGGAGGACCAGCCCTTCGGCACGAGCAGCAATACTTCTTCTAATGCTTCACTGTCTGGCTTCGCCATGCAGAGCCGAAAAGGTTACATTACCATTGATCCTTTAAACGGCAGGATTATCTTTCCGGTTGTTGAGCCCTTTGGACGTGATCTGGCGGCACAGTTCAGTCCTGCGGAGGCTTTGCTTGCTGCGAAATACACCTATCCCGCATTGTATGACTCGACACAAGTAGTTGCCCGACAGCTGTTCACCAAGCAGAACCGCTATGTCCTAAAAGGTAATTACCAGAGCGAGGTGTCGTCAGACTTCAGTCTGAATTCCATAAACGTACCGGAAGGTTCTGTACGGGTTTTCGCTGGGAATATTCCTTTGCAGGAAGGGAACGACTTCACCGTGGATTACATGGCTGGGCGGGTGAAGATCCTGAATACGGCAATACTGAGTTCCGGGCAGCCAATACGGATCACGACGGAGAACAATGAGCTTTTTGGTCTGCAGCAACGATCGCTGTTTGGCACACGCTTCGACTACCGGGCGAACAACAAACTAAACCTTGGTGCTACCATTATGAACCTTTCAGAAAAGCCGCTGACGGCTAAGGTGAACTATGGCGAGGAGCCGATCAATAATACCATGTGGGGCATGGACTTTAATTACAGCAGTCCGTCCCGCTTTTTGACGCGCATGGTGGATAAGCTGCCATTCATTTCTACGAAAGCCCCTTCGGCGGTAACGTTTTTAGGTGAATTTGCGCAGTTAATTCCGGGGCACCCGAAGGCGTTGAATGCGAATGGCCGAAAAGGTGGAACCAGTTACCTGGACGACTTTGAAGCTGCGCGTTCGGTGATTGACTTGAAAAGTGCTTTGGCATGGCAGCTTTCGGGTACGCCGCAGTTGTTTCCGGAAGCACAGCTGGTCGACGACTTAGGTTATGGTTACAACAGGGCTAAGGTTGCTTTTTACAATATTGATCCCAGTTTCTACAATCGGGATGGTGCTAATATTCCGGCGAACATCCGGACGGACCGCAATGAACTTTCCAATCACTATGTGCGGGAAATTATAGAACAGGAAGTGTTCCCTTTTAAAGAGACGCTGACCGGACTTGCGGTGAATTTACCGACACTCGATGTGGCGTTCTATCCAAATCTGCGTGGACCTTACAACTATGCACCAACAGGCTTCGGTGCTGATGGTCGCCTGAACAATCCGCGTTCACGTTGGGGCGGTTTATTCCGTAAAATTGAGAGTAATGACTTTGAATCTTTGAACATCGAATACCTGGAGCTTTGGATGATGGACCCCAACATCTACAAGCCGAACAATACGAATGCTGGTGATTTGTACTTCAATCTGGGGAACATCTCGGAGGACATCTTGAAAGACGGACGTAAGTCGCTGGAGAACGGTCTGCCGGCGGACAATGATCCGAGTAAGTTCGATGAAACCAGGTGGGGCAGGGTGCCAAAACTTCAACCGGTGGTACAGGCGTTTGATAACAATCCGGATGCGCGGCGAGCACAGGATGTGGGCCTGGACGGCTTGTCTGACCTGCAGGAGCAGCAGAAGTTCAATGCGGCGCTGGACCAGATTAAAGCACAGCTGAATCCGGACGCTGCCTTGGCCATGACTGCAGATCCATCATCGGACAACTTCACCTTTTATCGCGGACCGGCACTGGATCAGGCGCGCGCCGGCATATTGAAGCGTTATGAAAATTATAACGGGCCAGAAGGCAATTCAAAGACCGCACAGCAGGCTATGGCTGATTTGGGATTGGAGAATGCAGCATCTACATCTTTACCGGATGGCGAAGATGTGAACAGGGATAACAACATGACGCAGTCGGACGAGTACTTTCAGTACAAAGTTTCGATGCGCCCTGCAGATCTTGAGGTCGGCCGGAACTACATAACCGATAAAGTCGTGTCACAGGTAAAGCTTGCAAATGGTCAGACGCAGCCGGTGACCTGGTACCAGGTTCGCATACCCTTGGCGAACTACGAGCAAAAGGTTGGGAACATACAGGACTTTAAGTCGATTCGCTTCATCCGGATGTTCCTGACGAATTTCGCAGATACGGCGGTTTTACGATTTGCGAGGATACAGCTGGTGCGCGGCGATTGGCGGCAGTACAATGCGAACAATACGGCAGCGGAGTTGATTGTAGATCCTGCGCTGGTACCTGCTGCACCGGATAACTCCAGTGTTGAGCTGGCAACGGTAAACATAGAGGAGAATGGAAAAAGATCGCCCATTCCGTATGTTGTGCCGCCAGGCATCGAGCGGGAGCGGGACTATAGTAATTATCGTGGTGACACCCGTCAGAATGAACAATCGTTGTCGTTCATCGTGCGTAACCTGCGTGATGGTTATGGGCGCGCAACTTTCAAGACCGGTACCAATGACTTCAGGTCTTACAAAAGACTGGAGATGTATGTGCACATGGAAGCCCTTGGCAGCAGGGTGCTGAACGATCTTGATGTAAGCGCATTCATTATGCTGGGGACCGACAACCAGGATAACTACTACGAATATACCAAGCCGTTGTATGTGACGCAGCCGAACACCAGTGATCCAAACGCCATCTGGCCGGACCGGAACAAGATAGACATTGAGCTGGAGCTGTTTCAGAGGGCAAAGATCGCCCGGAACAATGCCGTGCTGCCCAATGGGCAGGCATGGCCGATTAACATTCCTTATGATTACACCGATGGCAATAGTACGATTACGGTGAAAGGGCAGCCAGACATGAGCAAGGTGCGGCTGTACATGTTAGGGCTGAAAAATCCATTGCGAAATCCGGACCTGCGACAAGGGGATGATGGGCTGGAGAAGGATGCCGAGATCTGGTTCAATGAACTGCGACTAACCGAGTTTGATGAACGGGGTGGCTGGGCAGCAACGGCTGGCATGTCGGCGAAGCTTGCTGATTTCGGCGACATTCAGATCTCTGCGAGTAAATCGACCATCGGCTTTGGATCTATTGAAAAGAGAGTTTCTGAGCGGAACAGGGCAGATCACACGTTTTTTGATGTATCCTCTAATCTGGAGCTTGGAAGGTTTTTCCCGCGGAAAAGCGGTTTGGTGATACCGATGTTTGTAAGTTCCTCTGCGCAGATCAGTACGCCGCAGTATGATCCAAGGACGCCAGACATTGAACTTAAAAATGCACTTGATGGTGCTTCAAAGGCGGAGAAAAAGAACATCCTGAACTATGCACAGGATTATACGACCAGGAACAGCATTAATTTTAACAACATACATAAGGAACGTACCGATCCCGAGCAGAAAGTGCGGCTATGGGACATTGAGAACTTTAATCTGAGTTATGCTTATACGCGGTATTACCATCGTGATTTCATCAATGAGCAGAACATTCAGCAGAGTTACCGCGCATCTTTAGCGTACCGGTATGCCGCACCGGCAAGGTCTTACCAGCCGTTTGAGAAGCTGATTAAGTCGAACACGCTGGCCTTATTGCGGGACATCAACTTCAGCCTGCTGCCAAGCGCCATCAATTTCAGGATTGATTTCGACCGTTACTATTCAGAGAACAGCCTGCGGAACAATGATCCCGGGAATTCCATTCCGATCAATACGACTTACAACAAGAACTTTCTGGTAACGCGTGTCTACGGCATTTCCTGGAACCTGACGCGTTCTTTGACGCTGGACTTTGATGCGACGAATTACTCCATTATCGATGAACCGGACGGGCGGATCAATGGACTGAAAACGGATACGCTATGGCAGAACCTGAAGCGCCTTGGCAGAACCACGGATTACAATCACGACCTGAACATTACGTACAATGTGCCGATCAACAAGATTCCCGGCTTGAACTGGATCAATGTGGCTACCCGCTACGGCACGAACTTTAACTGGCAGACAGAACCACTTTCGACCTTGCGCGACCCGAACGTAAATCTTGGTAACACGATACAGAACTCGCGGAACATTCAGGTTAATCCAACTTTAAACTTGAATGCTCTGTATAACAAGTTTGGCTTCATCAAGCGCTTAAGTGCAGCAAAAGAAGCTTCCGCGGGACGATTCTTCATTGGTTTATTGACCAGCGTGAAGACGGTGAATGCTGCATTTACCCAGACCAAGGGTACGTTCCTGCCGGGCTATTTACCGGAATCTGACTACCTGGGGATGGATGATGTGACGGGTGCACCTGGCCTGGGCTTTGTATTTGGCAGTCAGCGTGACCTGCGCGCCAGCGCTTTAGCAAGAGGATGGCTGACCAATGATACGCTGCAGTCGCAATTGTACGTGAACACCCTTCGGGAGGACCTCAGCTTGACGAGCACCGTTGAACCTTTACGCGATTTGAGGATTACGCTCACGGCCAACCGCAACAGAACGATGAACTTCTCCAGCAACTTCCGTTACAGTAACGAACGTGGTGGCTTTGAGAATTTGAGTCCATATACCACAGGGGACTATAACATCTCTTTCATCTCGCTGAAAACCGCGTTCTCGGATAAGAATGGCAGTACAACTTCCGGATTGTACAGGCAGTTTATGGCGAACCGAGCGGTTGTTTCGCAACGACTGGGTGCGCAGAACGGGAACTCCAATGGCAGCAATGGTGTATTTGCAGATGGCTATAATGAGCAGGCGCAGGATGTGCTGGTAGCTGCTTTTGTGGCGGCATATACCGGGAAAGATGCATCCGCCGTGCGCCTGAAAGGTTTTCCAAAGATCCCATTACCAAACTGGCGGATCAATTACGGTGGCCTGTCCAGACTGGGCTTTATGCAGGAGACCTTCAAATCGATCGACATCAGGCATTCTTACCGCGCAACTTACGCAGTGAACAACTTCAACTCGCTGCAGCAGTATCAGGAAATCGGTGGCAGCGTGAGCAGCAGGGATTTGAACAACAACTTCCTGCCGGCATTGCAGTACAGCCAGGTGACCATCACGGAACAATTTGCGCCACTGATCGGGGTGGATACCCGCCTGAAGAACAATCTGACGGCGAACTTTGAGATTGGGAAGAACCGCTTGCTAGGTTTGAGCCTAGGCAACAATCAACTGGCACAGTTGTCGGAAAACAACATGGTTTTTGGACTCGGCTATCGGACCAACCGCTTCAGATTTCCATTCGGATTATTTCAGCAGGTGCGGATGGACAATACAATGGACATCAAACTTGATGTTGCCGTACGGGATAATAAGACGGTGATTTACCGGGGTGATGTGGATGTGGCAGAAGTTTCATCGGGTGCGAAAAACATCGCCCTGCGCCCAAGTGTGGATTACATGTTGAATCAGCGATTAAATGTGCGCTTGTTTTATGATTCGAACATCACTAAACCATATACCTCTTTGAGTTATAATACCGCTTACAGCAACTTCGGTTTCAGCCTTCGCGTAACGCTAAACTAGCATTTGCGGCACGAATTAACATTTGCATAAAGGACCAGATTAATTACCTTTGAAAAAAACTAATACGATATGAATTTTCCAGCAGAGTTGAAATACACGAAAGACCACGAATGGGTTAAGGTTGATGGTGATCAGGCCATTATTGGGATCACGGATTTCGCACAGCGTGAGCTTGGCGACATTGTTTATGTTGACATCAATACCGTTGGTGATGAAGTTGCTGCAGATGATGTTTTCGGAACAGTAGAAGCTGTTAAAACGGTGTCTGATCTTTTCATGCCGGTTACCGGAACAATTCTGGAGACCAATCCTGCTTTAAATGATAACCCGGAGCTTGTTAATACAGATGCTTACGGTGAAGGCTGGATGGTTAAAGTTACCCTTTCGAACCCTGCAGATCTTGACGGTTTATTAGATGCTGAAGCTTACCAGGCACTAATCGGCGCTTAATACATGCAGCTAATAAAAGAATTGAAGTACCAGGCATGGGCAATTGCCTGGACACTTCTTATTTTAATTATATGCTGTATGCGTACAGATGGCGCGACAAACAGCGGCTTTTTCTTTGTCGGATTTGATAAGCTGGTACACCTGGGCGTTTTCTATGTACTAACGGTGCTGATGTTTTATGGGAAAATTAACTATCAGCATAACTACCGCTTTCGCTCACTGACCATCTTTAAAATTATACTAATTACCGGATTTATTGGCGCCGGAATTGAGGTACTACAAGCAACGTTCTTTACCTACCGCTCGGCAGAATGGTGGGATTTTGGTTGCGATATGATTGGCGTATTTATGGGCGTATTCAGCTATGTCCTTCTACATAAAATGGATTATGAAAAATAGCTTAAAAGTCTTCCTTGCGGTATGTTTGTTAAGTAGTTTAACGGCATGCAGCATTTTTAAATCCGGATGTGACTGCCCTAAAGTGAGCAGCAGTAAAGTTAAGGCGCATTCGACGCTTAGCTAACCGTATTTATCTTCAGTGTGTTAACAGTGCTTGTTCACACACTTTTACACATGGGGCATTTTCTTGGGCTGTGTATTTTAAATGTTACCTTTAATTTAATATCGTTTAGTAAACCTTAAAGGGTTTGTGTAGTCTTATTGGGGTACTTTTACAATAGGTCATACATGAAAACTTTTACGAAACCCTTTACACTATTTCTCTTTTTACTTATCGGCTTTTGTGCCCGGGCGCAGGACAAGATTGGTTCTGTTACCGGAAAGATTAGCAATGCCAAAGACCAGTCGGCCGTAGAATATGCTACAGTCGCTGTCAGAAGCCTCAAAGATTCAAGTGTGGTCGGCACGACAACCACCAATGCACAAGGTGTATTTACTATCAAAAATCTTGCTCCAGGAGCATACCGTTTGTATGTTGCCTACCTTGGCTTAAAGAACACAAACAAAGAATTTACCGTAACACCGGCTGCCAGCAGTGTAAACATTGGTACGCTTGCCATGGCTGACGATGGTTTAAACCTAAACACCGTTGAGATTAAAGGCGACGCGCCTCCGGTGATTGTGAAAAAGGATACACTGGAGTTTAATGCAAGCTCATTCAAAGTGCGGGAAAATGCCGTGGTTGAAGATGTGCTAAAAAAGGTTCCGGGTATGGAGGTGGACAAGGATGGATCTGTAAAAGCACAGGGTGAAAGAATCACCAGGGTTAAAGTTGATGGTAAGGAGTTCTTCGGAAATGATCCTTTACTGGCAACTAAAAACCTGCCTGCGGATATGATTGATAAAATCCAGGTGATTGATCAACTGTCCGATCAGGCGCAGTTTACTGGCATCGATGATGGTAACCGGGAGAAGATTATTAACATCACCACGAGAAAAGATAAAAAGAAAGGTTTCTTTGGAAATTCTACTGTAGGCTATGGTACGGATGACCGCTATGACGCGAACATCAACGTGAACAAGTTTAATGGTGATCAGCAGATGTCAGTGGTTGCGCAGTTCAACAACGTCAACAAGCAGAGCTTCGGTGGCGGAGGTGGCGGCGGGTTTGGTGGCGGTGGCCGTGGTGGCATGATGGGTGGCGGTGGCGCTACTCAACAAGGTATTACCACAACCAATGCAGCTGGTTTTAACTTCGCAGACGTTTACAACAGCGGGAAAACCCAGTTTAACGGTAGCTATTTCTTTAACAATACTTCTTTGTTCAATGAACAGAACAGCTTCCGTCAGAACTTACTTGGGAACACCGTTACAACTTTCGACGAAGATCTGAGAAGCACAACGGAACGTTTAAATCACCGTTTGAACTTCTTGTTTGATACCCAGCTGGATTCTTTAACTTCAATTCGTATTCAGCCGAACTTCAGTTACTCGAACACAGACCTGGTTCGTAGTAACGCTTACATCAACAACTATAACGAATACACAACTGTAGGTACGCAGAACTTTGAGAACAAAGGCACCACGCCATCCTTGTCGAATAACTTACTATTGAGAAGGAAGTTTATGCGTCCGGGAAGAACATTATCCCTGAACGTAAACACAAATATTAACAATAGCGACTCAGAAAACTACAACAGAATAGAAAACAACACAACTAATGTGACTGGTACTTCCCAGGAGTTTACCAACCAGTTTAACGATCAGGATGGAAAATCTTTTGGTAATACCTCAAGGTTAGTTTACACGGAGCCGCTTTCTAAGACAATGAGCCTGGAGCTGAACTACGAGAACCGTTACAATTACGATAACTCCGAACGACTGACTTACAACTTCAACGACGTTACATCGAAGTACGACCTAATAGATCCAACATACACCAATGCTTATGAGAATACCACATTCACCAACGCATTGGGCTTTAGTTTCAATCAGAACGCTAAAAAGTACACCTGGAATGCGGGCTTAGCGGTACAGAACACCGACCGTAAGAACGAGAACTTAAGCACAGGAAACATCATCAACCAGAACTTCTATAACCTGACACCAAGTGCGCAGTTCCGCTATACTTTCAGCAACAGTAAGCGTCTACGCCTGAACTATCGCGGTAGAACACAACAGCCATCGATCTCACAAATCCAACCGGTACTTGATAACTCCAACACGCAGACCATTGCGATCGGTAACCCCGAGTTGAAGCCATCATTTACCAACAACCTGAGTATTTTCTATAACAACTTCGACTTTAAGAACTACCGTTCATTGTTTGTCTTCGCAAACATCAACCAGACGGTAAATGCTTTTGGTAACAACAGCTCAATCATCACAGATGAAAACGATGAGAACTTCGGTAAGATTGCTGTACGTCCGATTAACGTGGACGGCGTGTACCAGGGGAATGTGTTTGGTAGCGTAGGCTTACCGATCATCCCTGGAAACAAGCTGAACCTGAACATCAACCTTGGGGGATCTTACGCAAGAGGCGTGAACATCACCCGTGGACTGGAAAACGTGACCAATGATGTAAGTTTAACCAACGGCTATAAAGTGGTTGCAACTTTTGACAAGTTCGACTTCACTGCTGGCATTAATGGTTCCCTGAACCGTGCAACTTACTCGGCGCAGCCAGCTCAGAACACCACTTACTATACTTTGAACCCTACATTGGACATCAGTTATGTGTTCCCTGGTAATATCCGCCTTGCGGCAGATGTAGATTACTTCCAGAATACCGGTCGTGGTGAAGCATTTGACACCAAGTTTACCTTACTGAATGGCTATGTAAGCAAGCAGTTCTTCAAGAACCGCGGTACTTTCAAACTTGCCGTTAATGACGCATTGAACCAGAACAAAGGAATCCTTAGAACCAGTAACGACAACACCATTACGGATCTAAACTTCAATGTACTAAAGAGATACTACATGGTTTCCTTCACCTACTCGCTAAATAGAATGGGCGGAAAGAACATGGACGCGAACATGGAAGGCCAGGGCAGACGAGGTCCAGGCATGGGCGGTCCAGGTGGCGGCGGCAGAACGCGCATGTAATCAGCGTACATTATCTTAGCAAAAAGCCACTTTCAGTGGCTTTTTGCGTTTATACAAGTTTTGTAATATTCATGGTAGCAGGGCAAATCAAAGGGCTTTATTTGGAATTATTATAGATAAAGGCTAAATTGCCCACTAATTCACGATATGAAACTGTCACAATTAACTCCAGGACAAAGCGGTACAATAGTAGAATTTACGGATCTTGAAATGTCTGTAAAACTGATAGAGATGGGCTGCCTTCCGGGAGAAGTTGTAGAAGTTGAACGCATTGCGCCACTTGGCGATCCTATTGCGATCCGCGTTGCAGGATATCAGCTATGTTTACGTAAAACTGAAGCTTCAGTTATTATAATCGAATAGAATCTTGACGTCCACTATTAAAATTGCCTTAGTTGGTAATCCTAATACGGGAAAATCAACGTTATTTAACATACTTACTGGTTTAAACCAGAAAATTGGAAACTTCCCAGGGATAACTGTAGATAAGAAACTTGGCTACTGTAAGCTTCCAGGTGGCCGTCAGGCCGAAATCATTGATCTTCCGGGAACGTACAGCCTTTATCCGAAGAGCCGCGATGAGCGTATTGCTTTTCAGGTGCTGGCCGATAGCACAAATCCAAGTTACCCGGACCTTGTTGTCGTAATTGCCGACGCCACGAACCTTCGTAGAAACCTCCTGCTGTATACGCAGGTCGCCGATCTGGGCCTGCCGGTGTTGCTTGCCTTGAACATGACCGACATGGCCAAAAAGGAGGGTATCGACATCAATGTTGATAAGCTTTCCGAGCGCCTTGGCGTTCAGGTGGTGCCAATCTCTGCCAGAAGCAATCAAGGTATTGACAAGCTGAAGGCTGCCATCGTGAACACCACCATGGCTACCCAGTTACCCGGTGCTGATATGGATCACCTTGCGCCGGGTGCATTGCAGCACACCCGTGAGTTACTGCAAACCGACCATACCTACCTTTGCCTGCAGGTCTTGCACCAGCACGAACACCTTGGCAGATACACGGAACTGGAGCATGAAGCACTGGAGGAAATCAAGCGCATAAACAACTTTGACGTAAGCAAACTGCAAGCTGCAGAAACCATCGCCCGGTACCGTTACCTGAGCAGTGTCTTGAGCGGCGTAGTGGTAGACACTGGCGCAAAGCGGAAGTTCGCTTTCAGCGATAAGATTGATGCCGTGCTAACGAACAGGTTCTGGGGCTTCATCATCTTTTTCCTGATCCTATTCTTCATTTTCAACGCGATATTTTCCTGGTCTACCTTCCCGATGGACCTCATTGAAGGGGGATTCGGCTGGCTGACCGAGTATGGTCATGAACACCTGCCGGAAGGTCTGCTTACAGACCTTTTCCTTGACGGCATTCTGGCTGGTCTGGGCGGTATCGTCATCTTTATCCCGCAGATTGCCATCCTATTTGCCTTTATCTCCATACTTGAGGATACCGGATATATGGCCAGGGTGACTTTCATGATGGATAAAATCATGCGGAAGTTCGGTCTTAGCGGTAAATCCGTGGTGCCTATGATTGGCAGTTTAGCCTGTGCGGTACCATCAATCATGAGCGCCAGGAACATCGAAAACTGGAAAGACAGGATTATTACCATCATGGTTTCGCCACTGGTGAGCTGTTCTGCACGTTTACCGGTATACACATTACTCATCTCCCTCATCATACCAGAGAAGATGCTTTTTGGCTTCATCAACCTGCAGGGTTTAACCCTGATGGGCATGTACCTGATCAGCATTATTGCGGCAATCCTTGTGGCCTGGGTAATGAAAATCATCATTAAAGCCAAAGAGAAATCATACTTCATCATGGAGCTGCCGGTTTACCGGATGCCAAGGTGGAAGAACGTGATCTTCACGATGTATGAGAAATCACGGACCTTCGTGTTCGAAGCGGGTAAGGTCATCATTGCGATATCTATTGTATTATGGGTGCTTGCTACCTACGGTCCGCCGGAACGGTTTGCGGCCATCGACCGTAAATACGAGCAGATCGAAGCGCAGAAGATCGAGACGGAGATTGCGACTTTAGAGCGAGATCGCTCTGCGGAAAAGCTGGAGAACTCCTATGCAGGCATTTTAGGCCACGTACTGGAACCCATGATTAAACCACTAGGCTTCGACTGGAAGATCGGCATTGCGCTGGTAACCTCCTTCGCTGCGCGTGAAGCCTTTGTTGGCACCATGGCCACCATTTACAGTGTAGAAGGTGGGGAAGAGGGCACAACCATCCGCAACAAGATGCTTGCTGCACGTAACCCAGATACCGGCTTACCGGTGTTCACCTTTGCTACAGGGTTTTCCCTGATGCTGTTCTACGCCTTCGCCATGCAGTGTATGAGTACGGTCGCCGTGGTTTTCCGTGAAACGAAAACCTGGAAATGGCCAATCATCCAGATCATCTACATGACTGCGCTGGCCTATGTCGCGAGCTTAATTGCATACCAGTTGCTGAAGTAACCAAACCTGCAGTAAAATCAAGAGAAAGGAAGAAGCATGGCAGATAAGGTTGAGGTATTAGCACGGTACATGCCGCCAACGGCCGCGCCGATTATTGCCAAGTGGATCGACTATTTCCAATGTGAGTTCAAAATCTCCAAGACACGCAGCACGAAACTTGGCGATTACCGCCATCCATTCAAAGAAGCAGGGCACAAGATTTCGGTGAACAATAACCTGAATGCTTACGCCTTTCTCGTTACCACTGTCCATGAGTTTGCGCACCTGGTGACCTGGAATGATCATAATAATAAGGTTAAACCTCACGGACTGGAGTGGAAACGCAACTTTCAAAAGATGATGAGTCCCTTTCTGGAAAGTAAACTCTTTCCTCAGGATATTCAAGTCGCTATTACAAACTACCTGCAAAACCCTGCGGCTTCCAGCTGTACAGACTTAAACCTCTCCAGAGCGCTGCGCGCGTATGATATGCCGCACAAGTATGTACGCCTGGAGGAAATTCCCCAAGACACGGTCTTCACCATCAAAGATGGCCGTAAATTTAAAAAAGGAATGCGCCTTAGAAAGCGCTTCAGATGTGTACAGTTAAGCAATGGACATGTCTACCTGTTCAACCCGCTGGCGGAAGTTGAACTACTGCCAGAAGGCACATAAACCGCCTGCATGTCCTCCACTTTCCAGTTGAAGTTGATCTTGCTGTTCTTGAAATGCAAAGGGTCACGCATTAAGCTATCCACAAAAGCATCCGCGGTTTGCAGTGCCACCTGTGCGGTATAGCCGTTAGGATTCACGCTCTTCAAAGTAATAAAGTTAGCGTCCGGAAAGCGGGTAATCTTGTCGAATACCAACTCAAAATCATTCCTGCGCTGCAGCGCATCCATTAGCCGGGTTACGGAAGCTTTGTAATCTTCCGAAGGGCCAGCTTTCTGGGGTTGAAAAGCAGCAGTGCTTAGCTCGGTCTCGCTATTCGCAACCTTACTTTCGCTTTTAAAAACCGTGTAGTTCCGCAGATAGGTCCTGCTTTCCTCGTACGACTTCTCATTGCCCTCAACATCTTGCGTACTTGCAGTAACCAGTATCAAACTATCGTTTCTGAAATAATAGCGCTTGCTGGATTCCGCCATGGCGGGCAAGGTCTGCTGATGTGCCACGAGCACCTGATCCCCATGATCATTGAAGTAGTGCTCTACAAAGAAATTCTCCTGTCCGCGGCTATAAACCAGGCTGGACAACTTCTTCAGGTTAGCTTTTGAATGTTCAATATCTTCTGCAAATGCAATTACAGCTTTCTCATCCAGCGCTGTCGCGGAGGATTGATTGATGATCCCGGCTTGTGGATGCTTGGGTTGCTGCTGGCAGCTGCAAAAAATTAAAAGCAGTCCAACTGCGCTGTAAAGATTTTTTTTGAAGCTCATATATAATTCAAAGTGTCTAATTAAAAAAGGGGTTCATAAAGGTGTAAGCATAGCATCGTGCTAACACATACTAATACAACACATGCTAAAACAACGCTTTCCCATGCTACTTGCAGGCATTACTCGCTACGCTTTCCCATGCTACCTGCTAAGCTCTACCCGCTACGCTTTACGCATTCTACTTACTACGTTTACCCGCTACGCCTTCCTATGCTACCCGTTACGCTTTACCCTTATTCTTCTCGTCCCAAAGCTTGGCGAACGACTTTGGCGCCACTTCCGGGTTCGAGCGGTTCTTGCCCCATATGTTACGGAACAAGTTTTTCAGGAAGAAGTTCTTAACTTTTCCACCAACCATGTCCATACGGCTACGCTTGGTCATGCCAGCCTTCCAAACCTTCCAACCCAAATCCTCCGTTTTGGTATTATCATGCTCTGCAGTAGCATCCCTGCGGTTCAGTAGCAACATCTTGTGGATATCGATCTTCACCGGGCACACTTCAGAACATTTCCCGCATAGGGTAGAAGCATAACTCAGGTGTTTAAATTCCTTCATGCCCTGCATATGCGGCGTAATCAACGACCCAATTGGTCCGCTGTACGTGGTATTATAAGTATGGCCACCCACATTTTTGTAAACCGGGCAGGCATTTAAACATGCACCACACCTGATGCAGTACAAGCCCTGGCGCTGGTCTTTCTGCGCAAGCAGGTTCGTGCGGCCATTATCCAGTAGAATCACATACATCTCCTCCGGGCCGTCAGTTTCATCCGCTTGCCTTGGCCCGCTGATCATGCTGTTGTACACCGTTAAACTTTGACCCGTACCATGACTCGCCAGTAATGGCCAGAAAAGGTCCAGATCTGACATAGAAGGAATGATCTTCTCAATGCCAGCTATAGCGATGTGGATCTTCGGAAAGGTCGTACAAAGCCTTGCATTGCCTTCATTCTCCGTCAGCGAGATACTACCCGTATCTGCCACCAGGAAGTTCGCACCCGAAATCCCTACATCTGCCTGCAGGTACTTCTCCCGTAGCAGTTCACGCGCTTTCTGCGTAAGCTGCGCCGGTGTAGCATCTATCGGCGTGCCGAATTTATCGTGAAACAGCTTCGCAATCTCCTCCTTGCTCAAGTGCATGGCAGGGGTAACAATGTGATATGGCGGCTGACCAAGTAACTGCACGATATACTCGCCCAGATCACTTTCCAATGATTCTATGCCGTTATTTTCCAGGAAGTCGTTCAGGTGCAGCTCCTCCGTTGTCATCGACTTGGATTTGATAACCGTCTTGCCGCCTGCTTTATTAATGATGTTCAGGATCTCTTTTTGCGCCTCTTCAGCGTCATTCGCCCAGATCACTTTTCCGCCACGCTTCTGAAAGTTGCTTTCAAATTCCGGCAGAAACTTATCTAAGTTTTCCATCACACGCCATTTAATAACGTGTGCTTTCTTCTTTGACTGCTCCAGGTTTTCAAATTTCGACAACCCGCGTTCCACGGCAACATTGTACTTCCCAATATTATGATTGATCGTTTTCCTATGGTCTAAGTCGAAAACTTTCTCGTCCGACTTCTCCAGAAACGCTTCAGCACTTTTCGTCATGTTCAAATATAAATATATATAAAGAGATTCAGCATTAATTAACCAGCACAGCTGCTAACAAAAAAACCTGCCTTATGGGGGCAGGTTTTAATAACGTTTATCAAGCAATTATCTTGCAGGTGTAGTATCTGTTTTATCTACAACAGGTCTTGTTGCTCTATTTGCAAGTTCCCAAGCGGTATAGTAAGCAAGTTGTGCACGTTTCGCCAATAATGGGAAGTTAATTTTACCAATCTCATCACTTGGCTTGTGGTAATCCTCATGTACACCATTGAAATAGAAAATGATTGGAATACCATGCTTAGCAAAGTTATAGTGGTCAGAACGGTAGTAGATACGCTCTGTATCATTCGGATCATCAAATTTGTAATCCAGGTGAAGCTTAGTATATGTTTTATTTGTAGCCTCACTGATCTGACGAAGTTCAGTACTTAACTTATCCGAGCCAATTACATAAATGTAGTTTGTGGAATCCGCTTTTGTCTGATATTCTGTACCCGTACGGCCAATCATATCGATGTTTAAGTTCGCAATGGTATTCTTCAATGGGAAGATCGGGTTTTCCGAGTACCAGTCAGAACCTAGAAGTCCTTTTTCTTCACCTACAACAGCTAAGAATAGAATACTTCTTTTTGGACCTTTGCCTGCTTTCTTCGCTTTCGCAAAAGCTTCAGCCATCATGATCACGCCTGTTGTTCCAGAACCATCATCATCAGCACCGTTGAAAACCTTATCCGTACCTGAAGTGGTCATACCTTCATGGTCATAGTGTGCAGAAACCACAAGAACTTCAGACTTCAATTTAGGATCAGAACCTTCAAGGTAACCAAGCACGTTTTCTGCACGCACTTTATTTTCCTGTTTCATTGCACTTGCAGAAACATCAACTTTCACCATTTTAGACGCTGGTTTTCCAGCAGCAGTGATTTGTTGTTGCAACGCTTCTACTGTTGAACCCGACGCTTTTAGAATCTGGTTTGCAGTAGCTGTATTTACGCTAACCACGTTTGGTGATTTCTGGTTTTGCATACGCTCCACATTGGCAGCTTTAAGCAATACCACCTGGTCACTACCCGCCAGTCTGGCTTTCATTTCCGGCGTAATGTTGTCCAAAGTAGGGTCTACCACAATAATACCTGCAGCACCATTGTCCATTAGGTAGCTAATTTTTGCCTGACGCTCAGCCATTGCTTTGCGCATTGCGGTACGATCCGTTGCAGCAGGTGCAGCACCTTTCTGTGTCGGGTCGCCAGCGGCGAAGATCATCACCACTTTACCACTAACTTGCTGTCCTGCGTAATCGTTATAATCACCTTTGTTCAAGCCATAACCTGCAAAAAGAACTTCAGAGGCGTTAAAAGTGAAACCTTTCAAAGTCACGTTATTCGGTTGAATCACAAAGTCTTTCAACGATTCCATCGGCGTACCGTTGATGGTTAGTACGGTTTGCGACAAGCTGTATGTTGCCATGCCAACAGGTTGGAAGTAGCTTCCATTTACCGGCGCGGTTAAGCCTAGATTTTTGAATTGTGTGCGGATATAATCAGCGGCCATCCAGGCACCTTTTTTACCGGTTTCGCGGCCTTCATATTCGTCTGATGCCAATACAGATAAATGCTTGTAGGCATTATCTTTTGAGATGCTCTGGCTAAACTGGATTGCGGTTTTGTTTTGAGCACATGCTCCAAAACCAAGCAATAAAGCCATGCTGGTGTAAACAATTTGTTTTTTCATTTATTTGTTTTGATATTTCTTTTAACGTGTAATCCCTGATGCAAACACAAAGCGCTATTCCAATAATTTAACAGGCCATCTTATTTACCCGGTCGCCATGTCTGCCGCCTTCAAAAGCAGTATTCAGAAAGGTTTTCACCATCTCCTTTGCCAGCTCCTGAGAAACAAATCGTGCCGGAACACAGATTACGTTTGCATTATTGTGTTGTCTGGCAAGTGCCGCAATTTCCGTTGTCCAGCAAATCGCTGCACGGATCTGCTGATGTTTGTTCGCTGTAATGGCTACGCCGTTTGCACTGCCGCAAACCAGCACGCCCAAATCTGAAGCTTTGCTTTCTACAGCTTCCGCCACAGGGTGTGCAAAATCAGGATAGTCTACAGAGGACGCGGAATAGGTACCGTGATCATTAACCTCGTAGCCCAGTTCAGCAAGCATTTCCCGAAGCATTTCCTTGTATTCAAATCCGGCGTGATCCGCGCCTATGGCAATCTTAATTGTAGAAGACATCCTCAAATCTAATTAGAATATAACAGTTGGGTCGTAAAATATTTGTTAGGTATTTGGGGTTGTGGTGCCAAAGATTTCTTTATTCTTCTTTTTCTCGATCGCTGCGGAAATGTAGATACTCAGCTCATACAGCAGGAACAATGGCGCTGCCACAATTAGCATGGTGTATGGATCTGCAGTAGGGGTTACCACCGCTGCCACAATCAGGATCAATACCGTTGCATATCTTCTGCTTGCACGCATAAACGCTGGTGTCATCACGCCCAGCTTAGAAAGGATGTAGATGATTACAGGTAATTGGAAAATCACCCCTGCACCCAAAGTCAATGTCATTACAGACGATAGATACGAATCAATGGTAAAGGTGTTTTCGATATCCGGACTCACCGTAAAGTTGGTCAGGAAGTTAATGGAAAGCGGGCAGATGATGTAATAACCGAACAATATACCTATGAAAAATAAGGTAGATGCAAAGATTACAAAGCCGCTTGCCGATTTACGCTCATGTTCATGCAGCGCTGGTTTAACAAAAAGCCAGATCTCAAACAGCAGGTAGGGGATACCGAGAATGATACCGACCATCACACAGGAGTTCAGCTGTAAAGTGAACTGACCCGCCATTTCGGTGTTGATGATCTTCGCGTCTATTTTGGTAATACAGAACTCCGGCCCAATGGAAGGGAATTTCTGCACAAGTTGACACATCATGCGATAGGTCCAGAAATCAGCGTTCTTGGGGCCCATGATGATCTCGTTAAAGATGAAGTCTGTAAAATAGAACGCACCAATTGTCAGGACCAAAACCACTGCTACTACGCGTAACAGGTGTTTTCTAAGTACATCAATATGGTCAAAGAAAGACATTTCAGCCTCCAGCGTCTTGCCTTTCTCCTTTATAGAATCTATTAGTTTTTGCGTCTTATTCTCACTCATGTAGCTTACTTGAAAAACAAAAATACCATTCTAATCGAGATTTAGAATGGTATTTACGTTTAATTATAGTCAATAGTTTATCTATTCAGAAAATTCAAAAGTTTCCATGAACTTGGTGGTAAAGTTACCAGCTCTGAAGTTCGGATCTTTCATCAGTTTCAAGTGGAATGGTATCGTTGTTTTTACACCTTCAATCACAAATTCACTTAATGCACGCTCCATGGTGCTGATGGCTTCTTCCCTGGTTTGTGCAACACAGATCAGTTTGGCGATCATCGAATCGTAGTTCGGTGGAATCTGGTAACCAGCATAAACGTGTGTATCTACACGAACACCGTGCCCACCCGGAGAGTGGAAGTTGGTGATTTTACCTGGTGACGGTCTGAAGTTGTTGAAAGGATCTTCCGCATTGATACGGCATTCAATCGCATGCATATCCGGGTGGTAATTTTTACCACTAATCGGTACACCAGCAGCGACCTTAATCTGTTCTTTGATCAAATCGTAGTTGATTACTTCTTCTGTCACCGGATGCTCCACCTGAATCCTGGTGTTCATCTCCATGAAGTAGAAGTTACGGTGCTTGTCAACCAAAAACTCGATGGTACCTGCGCCTTCATATGCAACAGCTACAGCACCTTTAATGGCAGCATCACCCATTCTTTCACGCAGTTCAGGCGTCATGAAAGGAGATGGTGCCTCTTCAACCAACTTCTGGTGTCTACGTTGAATAGAACAATCTCTTTCTGATAAGTGACATGCTTTACCATACTGATCACCGATAATCTGGATCTCAATGTGGCGTGGATCTTCAATATATTTCTCCAGATAAAGACCATCATTGCCAAAGGCTGCACCAGACTCTTGTCTTGCGCTATCCCAGGCATTTTCAAATTCTTCATCTTTCCATACCACGCGCATTCCACGGCCACCACCACCGGCAGTTGCTTTCAGAATTACGGGGTAGCCCATTTCATTTGCAATGGCAATACCTTCTTTAACACTTTCCAATAGTCCTTCAGAACCTGGAATGGTTGGTACACCCGCTTTTTTCATGGTCTCTTTGGCCGAAGCTTTATCGCCCATGGAGTTGATCTGCTCAGGCGTTGCACCGATAAATTTGATCCCGTAATCACGGCAAACAGAAGAGAATTTCGCGTTTTCTGACAAGAAGCCGTAACCTGGATGAATCGCATCCGCATTGGTTAACTCAGCCGCAGAAATAATATTAGGAATACTTAGGTAAGAATCTTTACTCGGAGGTGGACCGATGCATACCGCTTCATCAGCGAACCTGACATGTAAGCTTTCTCTGTCCGCAGTTGAATATACAGCAACGGTTTTAATGCCCATTTCTTTACAGGTACGGATAATGCGCAAAGCGATTTCGCCCCTGTTGGCAATTAGTATTTTTTTAAACATAGAATGGTTAAGATGATAAGATTGCTGTTAAGCAAAATTACATGGGTTCAACTAAAAATAACGGTTGGTCATATTCTACTGGTGAAGCATTCTCTACCAATACTTTAACAATTCTACCAGACACTTCACTTTCAATCTCATTGAATAACTTCATTGCTTCAATAATGCAAATCACTTTTCCGCTGCTCACCTCGTCACCAACATTTACAAATGATGGTTTATCAGGGCTTGAAGAACGGTAGAATGTACCGATCATCGGAGATTTAATGGTGATGTATTTTGAAGATTCTGCTGCTTCTTTAGTTTCAACTGGGGTGCTTACCGCTTGTGGGGAAGCTGCTGGTGCTGCAGGCAATACCGCTGCTGCAGGTGCTGCTGCCGGAACAGTGGTTGTAATTACCGTCGGCGCCTGATTGGTTTTGATGGTGATTTTGAAGTTTTCCTGCTCAATAGCAACTTCGTTTACGCCAGAACGAGAAACAAATTTAATGAGTTCCTGAATTTGTTTGATATCCATTTTCTAGATGTTATTTTTTTGAAAAAATTATGTCTTAGAATAAACTAAGTTAAGATTAATTATTGTTATTAAATTAATATGCCCACTTTAAGTAAACGGAGCCCCAGGTAAACCCGCCGCCAAAAGCCGCAAGAATAAGGGTATCTCCTTTATGAAGTTGGCTTTCCCATTCCCATAAGCATAAAGGTATGGTCCCGTTTGTGGTATTCCCATAACGGTCTATGTTTACCATTACCTTTTCACTGCCTACACCCATACGGGAAGAGGTTGCATCAATAATTCTTTTATTTGCCTGGTGTGGTACCAGCCAGGTTACATCATCCGAAGTCAGGCCATTTCTGTCCATGATCTCTGCGGCCACGTTCGCCATATTGGTCACGGCAAACTTAAACACCGTCTGACCTTCCTGGTACACCACGTGTTCGTTTGCATCTACCGTTTCATGCGATGCTGGTCTTGCCGAGCCACCTGCTTTTTGATGCAGGTAAGGCATACCATTACCGTCGCTTTTCAAAATGGAGTCCATTACACCGTTGCCTTCTTCATTTGGCTCCAGCAACACGGCACCACAACCATCACCGAAGATGATGCAGGTGGTACGGTCCTGATAGTTCACGATAGAAGACATTTTATCTCCACCAACAACCAGCACTTTTTTATGTTTGCCGGCTTCAATAAATTGTGCACCTGTAGAAAGGCCGTAGATAAATCCGGAGCAAGCGGCATTCAGGTCGTAACCCCATGCGTTCTTTGCGCCGATCTTTGCGCCCAATATGTTTGCAGAAGCAGGGAAGGGCAGGTCTGGTGTGGTGGTGCAGAAGATGATCAGATCAAGTTCTTCCGCAGTAATTCCTCTTTTTTCCAGTAAACCATTAACGGCATGCACCGCCATGTCTGAAACACCTAAGCCTTCACCTTTTAATATCCTTCGCTCTTTAATACCCGTTCTAGATACAATCCATTCGTCTGTGGTTTCAACGATGGATTCAAGTTCCTTGTTTGTTAAAACATAATCAGGAACATAACCATGTACTGCGGTAATGGCAGCGTGAATTTTATTCATTTTAATGTGTTTATTTGAACGCGGCCTGTATTTTTTCTACCAAGCCGGTAGCAATCATGTCTCTTGATTGCATGATCATGTTTTTTACAGCAAGAGGGCTGGAAATTCCATGGCCGATGATTACAGGGGCATTCACACCCAATACCGGGCTGCCTCCGTAATTTTCATAATTAAAACGGTCAAAAAACTCGTCCTTTATGCCTTTTTTTAAGGTTACGATATAGAAGGATTCCGCAAGCTTTAACAACACATTCCCTGTAAATCCATCGCAGACAATAACATCCGCTTTATCATTAAAAAGATCGCGTCCTTCAACGTTTCCAACAAATTGGAACAGGCAGGTATCTTTCATTAGGGGGAAAGTTGCCAGGCTAAGCATGTTTCCTTTTTCATCTTCCTCACCAATGTTCATCAAGGCAACTTTGGGATTGTTAATCTGCATCACATGTTCTGCATATAAACTTCCTAAAGCACCAAACTGAAGCAATGTGTCTGGTTTACAATCGGCATTAGCACCTACGTCGAGCATTACACCCACGCCGCCGCTAAGCTTTGGAACATGTGTACATAAACAAGGGCGAATGATGCCAGGAACCGTTTTTACACTAAAAACAGCACCAACGAGCATAGCGCCAGAGTTACCTGCACTTGCAAATGAATCGAGTTTACCTTCTTTTAATAGATTATAGCCAACGGCTATACTGGAGTTAGGCTTTTGAAAGATAGCCTTGGTGGGATGTTCGCCCATACCTATAACTTCGTCGGTATGAACGTATTCGAATTTATCCGGATCAAAGCCGGCTTCAACGATTAGAGGCTTGAACTGCGCTGTGTCACCAATCAGAACAAGTTGTTCATCCGGGGACAGTAATTCATGGGCAGCTATTGCTCCCAAAACATTCGCTTTGGGAGCATAGTCTCCACCCATTATATCGAGACCTATTTTCATAGTAAAAATCAGTATGTGTTATGCAGCATTATTGCGCCAATTAAAAGGGTCTAAGTTAAACTTAAAGCCTGTTAAAACACAAACTATTTTTTAAGAAAATTACCCTATAGAGGTGTTTTCAATAACCAATTTACCGTTGTAGTACAAGTTACCATCAACGTTGTATGCATGGTGAGGTACATGTATCGCACCAGTAGTTTGACAAGTAGCTAAAGAAGGCGCTACTGCTTTATAGTGGGTTCTTCTTTTGTCTCTTCTACTCTTAGAGATCTTGCGTTTTGGATGTGCCATTGCTTTTTATTTAATTATTATTTTAATTTTTTTAAGGCTTCCCACCGTGGGTCGTCAACTGTTTTCTCTTCTTCTGCTTGATTACTTATCGATAGCCTGTTTAACCGTTCAATCATTTCCTGGTCGCACTGAATACCGGTGCCGTTCTCTTCGCAAATCTTTATATATGGAACCGAAACTGTGATGAATTCATATATCATTGTTGAAACATCAATTTCGCTTTCACTTCTGTTTAGCATGATGATCTCCAGATCATCACTCTGTAAATCGTCCTCCGCAAACTTTACAATCTGGCGCTCTTTAACGTCAATCGGCGCATCAAATTCCGATAAACATTTGTCACAATCCAATCCAATCGTTCCAAAAATATGAAACTGAAGAATCAGCATCGTCTCCTGTTTATCCAATTCAAGCTCAACCTTTAAGTTCCCTTTTTTTACTAAAGAGTACTCAAACGCGTCAAAAAAGCTGTTATCAATCTCAAAATCAAATTGATGTTTGCCAATTTTTAAGCCTGTGAAGGGGATTGAAAATTGTTTTAGCGGTTTCAATTTTACTTAAATTTTAGCCCGCAAATGTATGAATAATTTTGTTAGATAAAAACTAATGTTTGTTATTTAACTATGTAATGCCTCAATTTTTAAGATCCTAATTGCCATCATCTTTAATGTCGGCAGCTGTTTCAATCAGTCTGCCACCCGGACGCAATCTGTTGTTGAACAAATCCTGCTGCTCCCTTCTGCTTTTCACAATGTGAATCGCAGCAAACAAAGCCTCCGTAAATGAAGATGGATCTGCCACATTTTTTCCTGCAATATCGTAGCCGGTGCCATGATCCGGAGAGGTGCGTACAAACTTCAGTCCTGCGGTAAAGTTTACACCACTGCCAAAAGCAATCGTCTTAAAAGGAATCAAGCCCTGATCATGGTACATGCCCAGTACCGCATCAAACTGCTTGTACGTGCCGTTACCGAAAAATCCATCGGCGGCATATGGACCGAAACAGATCACTCCTTTGTCAAAGGCTGCCTGTATTGCAGGTGCAATAATCTCTTGGTCTTCCTTGCCCAATAAACCGTTGTCACCTGCATGTGGGTTTAAGCCCAAAACAGCAATCTTCGGTTTCTCAATCCAGAAATCCTTTTTTAGGCTCTCATTCATCAGTGTCAGCTTGCGGATGATTTTCTCCGCAGTGATCTGTGTCGATACGCTGCTTACCGGAATGTGTCCGGTTACCACACCAACACGCAGATTTTCACTTACCAGAAACATCAACACATCCGAACTGCCGCTCTTTTGCTGCAGGTATTCAGTATGGCCAGGAAAGTTGAAGGTTTCCGACTGGATGTTGTGTTTATTAATAGGTGCCGTAACCAATGCGTCGATAGCGCCGCTGGTCAGATCTTCTGTAGCTTTTTCAAGGGATAATAAAGCATATTTACCACCAGTAGGGGTAGACTGGCCAAGTTCAATCTTAACATCTTCTTCCCAGCAGTTGATCAGGTTCACGCGCTTCGGATTTGCCGATGCCGCATCTGCGATCACGTTGAAGGAAAGCTCACCTAAGCGCAGTGCCTTGCGGTGAAAAGAAGTCACCTTGGTATGTCCATATACAATAGGAGTGCAGTAATTTAAAATTGCAGGCTCTATAAGTGTCTTCAAAATCACTTCCAACCCAATACCATTTACGTCACCTATGCTGATTCCTATTTTTACTTTTTCACTCATTGTAATGCTTTAGAATTTAGCGCAAATTACAGAATTTGGGTTAATCTTACGATGATACTGGCAAAACTTTAGTTATTTTGCGGTTTAATCAGGAGATATGAGTTTGGTAAAGGCAAAGAAACATTTAGGGCAACATTTTTTAACCGATAAAAAGATTGCCGCTAAAATTGTCGATGGCCTCATTCATACCGATCAATACAATAAGGTACTTGAAGTAGGGCCGGGTATGGGTATCCTCTCGGATATTCTGCTGGAGCAGGAAAACCTGGAAACCTACCTGATTGATATCGATAGAGAGTCGTACCAGTTCCTGCAGGAGAAATATCCGCAACTGGGCAGCCGCCTGATTCTTGGTGATTTCCTGGCGCTGGACTTGCGTACCATCTTCCCTGAAAAGTTTGCCATCATTGGTAATTTCCCTTACAACATCTCTTCACAGATCCTTTTCAAAGTGCTGGAGCACCGCGACAATGTGGTCGAGATGGTGGGTATGTTTCAAAAGGAAGTGGCTGAACGTTGTGCCGCTAAAAGCGGTACCAAGGTGTACGGCATCCTGAGCGTTTTAATACAAGCTTATTATAATATAGAATACCTGTTCACGGTAAAGCCGGGTACCTTTAACCCGCCGCCAAAAGTGAACTCGGGTGTCATCCGCCTGAGCCGTAACAACGTTGCGGAACTGCCATGTGACGAAAAACTCTTCTGGAGAGTGGTCAAAGGTGGTTTCAATCAGCGCCGCAAAACTTTACGCAATGCCCTTTCCGGCACAATAGCAAAAGATAAGATGGACGACCATGCCTTCTTCGACAAGCGGGCAGAACAACTCAGCGTTGAAGACTTTATCACCCTCACTCAACACCTAACCCACCTAAATCAGTAGTAATGAAAGGAAAAATTCTAATTGTCGACGATCTGCATCCGGTGTTCAAAGAACGTGCTACTGCTCAGGGTTTCCAAGTAGATGATTTTCCAAACATTACCCGCCAGGAAACGCTAGACATAATTGCGAACTACACGGGCATCGCGGTACGCACGAAATTCAGAATTGATGAGGAGTTGTTTAAAGCGGCACCAAACCTGAAGTTTGTCGCGCGCGCAGGTGCAGGCTTAGACAACATCGACGAAGCCTATGCTGCAGCGCACAATATCCACCTGATGAATGCACCGGAAGGTAATTGTGATGCTGTTGGGGAGCATGCCATCGGTATGCTACTGAGCCTTGCGAACAACTTCCGACAAGCGGATATGCAAATTCGCCAGGGCACATGGGACCGTGAAGGCAATCGCGGCTGGGAGTTGAAAGGGAAAACCGTGGGTATTATTGGTTACGGTTTTATGGGCAGCAGCTTCGCACGTAAGCTTTCTGGCTTCGGTGTAAAGGTTATCGCCTATGATAAGTACAAAACAGGTTTCTCAGACGCCTATGCAACCGAGGTGAGCATGGAAGAGATTGTGAAACATAGCGATGTTTTAAGTTTACACATTCCATTAACTGCAGAAACGCGGCAGATGGTTGATGATGAATACTTTTTTCACTTCAAAAAGCCAATTTTCTTCATCAGCACGGCAAGGGGTGAAGTGACCAGCACACAGGCGGTGCTTAATGCCATAGCAAGCGGAAAGATAATGGGGGCAGCACTAGATGTGCTGGAGGTGGAGAAATTCCCTAAACTCGCTGAACAAGCCTGGTACCCAGCACTTGTAAACTCGGGGAAGGTGTTGTTGACGCCGCATATTGCTGGCTGGACTTTCGATTCTTACCGTAAAATATCGGAAGTGCTGGCGGATAAACTCCAGGCACTTCCGATCGCATAAACTTATTTCTTCCAGGTATTATCAGCTGGCGTGGCATCCATAAATAAGCCACCTTCAATGCTGATCGACTTCAGGTTTGCGGCACCATTCACCGTAAAGCTGGTTGCTTTCGTATTGTTTTTCCAGATGGCAGGCGTTTTATGCACCACGGTTTGTTTACCATCCTCAAAGCGTAGCACCACATCAAAGGGCACCGCAAAGCCACCGACATTCTTCAGGTCAATATTGTAGTTGTTGCCTTTTACAGAAACCTTTTCTATAGCCAGGTCAATATAATTATTGCTAAAGAACCAGTTGTTCCAGTACCAGTTCAGATCCTGATTTAAGGCATCATTGAAGCTGTTGAAGAAATCCCATGGTAGTGGGTGCTTGCCATTCCAGCGTACCATATACTCGTGTAAAGCTTTCATAAACTGCGCCTCACCAAGCATGTCCCGCAGCCCCAGGTAGGCTAGCGATGGTTTTACATAGGCATTGTTGCCGTATCCGGAGCCAGATACCTGCGTACCCAGGCTGATCACCGGCTGATCCTCCTCCGCAGATGGATCCAGAATCCATCGCTTCACCCGGAAATCCTTGTATAGCGTGTCTGCTGCTGCTTTACCAAACTGATGCGTGTTGATGAAGTATTCCATTGTGGTTACCCAGCCTTCATCCATAAAAGGATAGTTGGTCTCATTGGTGCCCATATAAAATGGGAAGTAAGTATGAGCCACCTCATGGTTCAGCACAAACTGCGAGAACTGCAGGTCCGGTGTGGAGCTATCATTTATCATCATTGGAAACTCCATATCCGCATACCCCTGAAAGGCAGTCATTTTTGAGTAGGGGTAAGGTACTGCCGGCATCTGGTTGGAAAAGAAATCCAGTGCCTGTTGCGTCCATTTTGCGGCGTGTGGAAAGTCTTTTGTTTTGCTGTCATAAGCGGCCTGTGTACTTGCCCTTCTGCCGGTTTTTTTATCGACCACCACACTTCCGGCATCCCAGACATAGTGGTTGCTCAGACCGAAGGTTACATCGGTAATGTTGTTCACGGAAAATTTCCAGCTGTTCCATTCCTGCTGCTTAGTCACCACGCCTTTTTTCATTTCCGATGCAGAAGCGATGTTTATGATTTCATCCGATTGATAGGAACGGTTCAGCTTTGCCGCAAATGCCGGCTGCAGCACTTCATTGGGGTTCAGCAGGTCACCTGTAGCCCAAACCACATAGTTCTTTGGTACTTTGATCGTGAATTTATAATCGTTGAAGTCGTTGTAGAATTCATTTCGGCCAAGATGCGGCAACCAGTCCCAGCCATCCGTATCGTCATAAACTGAGATCCTTGGGTAGGCATAGGCGACAAAGAAGGTCGTGCTGTCAATCTGCCCTTCGCGACCGCTTTCCTTGGATAGCGGATAGCTCCAGCCAATGGCGAAGTTCGCCGAGTGTCCGGGAAGGATGGGTTTTTTCAAAGGTACACTGGCGACTGTCCCCCAGTTTTTGCTGTCGACCTTTATGGCTTCGCCATCTACCGCAAAGGCGTTGATCACCAATCCAGATGTCAGGAAATCTTTGCTGGCGTAACTCGCCCTTGGCGCTTCTGTTTTATGGACGTTATTTACAAAGCGGATCATCACCCGTTTCAGGGTGTCTTTACTGTTGTTTGTGTACAATATGGTTTCCTGCCCATCAACCATGCGCGTTTGGGGCGTAACCTTGATGTTCATGTCGTACTTACCATGGTTTTGCCAGTATGCTTTTGAGGGTTTACCATCTGGCGATCTGGTACCAGCCTGATAGGCTTGCTTAATATTTCTAGGCATGTAAAGCTCCTGTGCCTTCAGTTCTGTAAGCCCCAGTAAACACAAGGCTATTAGAGAGATGCTTTTAAGTTGCATTGAAAATGTCTTGATTGTTGGTGAATTTAAGGTAGCTAACTTACATAAAATTATAAAATATCAGACCTTGGATACGGAGGGACAAGCGTTGGGTCAAACGCAGACCAGACGCACACGAAACGCACAGGAAGCGCACACCAGACCCACAAAACTGTGCGTTTGATGTGCGTATGCTGTGTTTCTAATATGGGGTTAATGTGTGTTTGTAGCTCAAGCAGTTTATGTATGTTTGCTGTTTAATATGTTATAATGAAATCTATATTGACGCTCCTTTTCTTCAGCATGATGCTGATGCTGAATACTGACGCTGTGCAGGCGCAAGCCAGAAGTGGGCTTGGGATTAACGCCGGCCTGAATACTTCCGAATACGGCATAGGCTATGGTGGCATGTTTTTCGGAGAAATTAAAGTCGCCAAAGCGGTGTCTGTTGTGCCGGCCCTGGGGTATGTAGTTCCCTCCGGACTTAATTTATCTTTAAACGGTCGATACTTTTTCGATGAAAGTCTATACGTAAATGCAGGGCCCCTTTGGAACCTAGTTAGCTTGGAACATGGCGATTTTGGCTTGGGGGGATCAGCGGGTGTTGGTCTGTCGCAAAAGGTCTCCAGAATCAGTGTGGTGGATTTCAACTTTCAAGTAGATTTAGCGCACTTCAACAATGCGCTAAGGCCGGTGGTTGGGGTTCGCATCGCCTTTCAGGGGATATTTTAGAACCTGGTTACCTGGATTTTTACTTTCCCTGTGTGTCTGCAGTTCACTAAAAAGATTTGCATTTGTAAATACAGGCTGTTATCTTCGTTTTCATTGAAGCAAGACTATGTAGGCGAAGAGCCGATGTAGTCTTGTTTCTTTTTTATAGGAATCATAAAATAAATTGAGCTATGACAGAGGTTACTTATTATACCCAAGATGGTTTAGATAAACTAAAGCAGGAAGTACAGTATTTGAAGACGAAGGGGAGGCAGATGATATCTAAGCAAATAGCTGAAGCAAGAGATAAAGGGGACCTTTCGGAGAACGCCGAATACGATGCAGCCAAAGAAGCACAAGGTTTGCATGAAGCCAAAATTGCGAAGCTGGAGAATACGCTTTCCAATGCACGTTTAATTGACGAGTCTAAACTAGACACATCGAAAGTGCTGGCTTTGTCAATTGTTAAAATTAAGAATGTTAAAAACGGCGCAACCATGACTTACCAGTTGGTGGCGGAAACAGAAGCAGACTTAAAAACCGGAAAGATCTCGGTGAAGTCGCCCATTGCACAAGGACTTTTGGGTAAATCTGTTGGCGATAAAGCAGAGATCCAGGTTCCTGCAGGTAAAATGGAATTTGAAATATTAGAAATCAGCAGGTAAACAGAAAAATATGTCTACAATCTTTTCAAAAATAATAGACGGTGAAATTCCCGCACACGTGGTTGCAGAAACGACCGAGTTCCTGGCTTTCCTGGACATTAACCCTTTAACGATGGGTCATGTGCTGGTGATTCCCAAAAAGGAAATTGACTACATTTTTGATATGGATGAGGAGAGCTATTTCGGCTTAACCTTGTTCGCCAAGATTGTAGCTGCTGGTATTAAGCAAGCTTTTCCTTGTATTAAAGTGGGTATGGCGGTGATCGGATTGGAAGTGCCACATGCACACATCCACCTGATCCCGATGAATTACGTGGACGACATGAACTTCAGCAAGCCTAAGCTGAATCCTTCTCAGGAAGCTTTAGAAGAAGCCGCGCAGAAGATTAAAGCAGCGCTGACGTTGTAAAAAAAGGATAGCTATTTTAGGAAGAGCCTGGTCATGTGTTTGATCAGGCTTTTTTTTAACCATTTAGCTAGAAAAATCGCTTATAGCTCCTCAAAAAACTTATCCAAATCTTCCTTCGTTCTAACAACAATGTGTTTTCCTTCCTTAATTTCTCTTTGAGATTCTTTTATTCGCTCAATCATCTCGGAAGTAAAGTATAAGTCGTCCGACGACACTGCGCCAGGCCTAGGGGGCTGTTTGCTGCCTGGCTTATTGTTAATGTTTTGATCTTTGTTAGTCATGTTAAACCACTCTTTTGAAATTCGCTGAACGACTAACAGGTTGCCTTAACAATTTCTCCCTGTGTACGGTCCCTATACATAAATATAACATTCTGAATTCGTTTGTTTTTCAGCCTGTTTGCACTACATTTAAATTATACGACCGATAGGTTCCTCATGAGTTTAATTCGCAAAGCTTTTCTTTTGCTCGCATTGGTGCTGATCTTCAACACTGCAAGGTCACAAACCAGTGTAAAGCCCACTACTGCTAACGATTTGTTGGGGACTTGGATAGGTATTCTTAAGCAAACAAATGAAAATGCCGGTAATAAGGAGCCCACAACTATAGTTTGGCGTATTCACCGTATCAATGCCAAACGTAAACAGGTTGAGCTTACAGATATGGGACAGCGTTTCCATGACGGTGCTGAAATTGAAAAACCTCTGAGAGAAATGTATAAAGGCACTTACATCGACAGTGTTTTTGTAATTGCGTTTCACAAGAATGAAAATAAGCGAACGTTTACCCTAAAGCTCAGAAGAAACGGTGCGGACGGCAAGTTGTTGCTTGTTGGCAACGCAAGGGCTGATGATAAGCGCCACAAGCAAGAAACGAGCTTCCATTTAGTAAAAATCAATGATGACATCTCTGCGTATGTAAAGCCAGAGAAGGGACGTATAGAAGTCACGACCGCTCCACCACCAAAAACTGGACATTGAATGCGAAAGCACAGGATTTAAGCATCAGCAAATGAATCCTGCATGGCTCAGGAAGCACATGACAAAATTCTAAACCAGACTTTACTTCAGCTTCGGATTATTATGGTGCCGGTCGGCATCACGGATGCTTTTCTTCTGCATGTTCTGCGCCAACGCTTCCGTAAGATCGATCCCCGTCTGATTGGCCAGGCAGATCAGCACAAACAACACATCCGCCATTTCACCACCAAGATCAACGGCTTCGTCGCTCTTTTTAAAAGATTGTTCGCCGTATTTTCTCGACATGATCCGGGCAACTTCACCCACTTCTTCCATCAATATTGCCGTATTGGTCAGTTCGTTAAAATAACGTACACCTGTCTTGTTGATCCATTGATCAACCGCTTCCTGCGCTTCTTTGATGGTCATCTTATTCTTTGTTTTTGGTGTCTATCGTGATGGTTACCGGACCGTCATTCAGCAATCTGATCTTCATGTCTGCACCGAAAATGCCGGTTTGGACGTCTTTGTTGATCAAGGAAGACAGTTTGCTGATCATGCTTTCATACATCGGAATGGCCTTATCTGGCCTCGCCGCACGTGTAAAGCCTGGTCGGTTGCCTTTCTTTGTCGCAGCAAAGAGCGTAAACTGACTGATCAATAAGATATTTCCATCTACATCGGTCAGTGATTTGTTCATCAGGCCATTTTCATCGCTGAAGATCCGCATACCGGCAATCTTCTGTGCCAGCCAATCCAGGTCTTCCTGCGTATCCGCATCTTCAATGCCCAGCAAAACCAGGAAGCCTTCCGCTATTGCGCCCGTAACCACACCTTCTACGGTGCAGCTCGCCTCGGTTACCCTTTGTATTACGGCCCTCATGTTAAGCTCTGGTTTCGTTTCCGTGATAGATGCTCAGGTAGCTCTCATACCTGCTCAGCTCGATTTCGCCTTCTTCTACCGCCTTGATTACGGCGCAACCTGGTTCGTTCACATGGCGGCAGTTGTGGAATTTGCACTGGTTCAGCAGGGCACGCATCTCCACGAAGTAGTGGCCCAGTTCTTCCGGCCGGATATCGAAAATACCAAGCTCCCGGATGCCGGGCGTGTCAATCAAGTAGCCGCCAAATGGCAGTTCATGCATTTCCGCGAAAGTCGTGGTGTGCTGTCCTTTATCACTTGCTTCCGACACTTCTCCGGTTTTAATATCCAGATCAGGCATCAAAGCATTGATCAGGCTTGATTTACCCACACCGGAGTGCCCTGAAAACAGGGTGGTTTTATCTTTCAGCAGATCTTCAATAATGTGAATATTGGTGCCTTCAAGTGCAGAAACGGTGTAACACGGATAGCCGATGTTCTCGTAAATGGCTTTATAATCTTCCAGGATCTCTAGTCCTGCGTCGTTGAATAAGTCGAGTTTGTTGAAAATCAGCACCGCTGGGATACCGTATGCTTCGGCAGTTGCCAGAAAGCGGTCGATAAAGCCCATGGAGGTGCGCGGTGAGGCAAGCGTAACCACCAGAAAAGCCTGATCCATATTGGCCGCGATGATCTGTGCCTGCTTGGAAAGGTTGATGGATTTACGGATGATGTAGTTTTTACGCTCATGAAGCTTGTCAATGACGCCATTGCCTGAATTGGGCTCCAGCTCGAAGTCCACCTGATCACCCACGGCAAGTGGATTGGTGGTTTGAATACCTTTAATCCTGAATTTGCCCTTGATCCTGCAATCGTAAATTTCACCGTCTTCGGCATGTACCTGGTACCAGCTTCCAGTTGATTTAATAACTAATCCTTGCATATATAAAGTAAAGGTAAGAAAAGCCTGCCTTTCTGTTGAGATTTAAACGCTGGTGTATGCTTTCAGTTTATAATTATTTGAAAATCATTTGCTAATGTGAGGAATATAACTTTACTTTATGTCAACGCACTTAGTGTGAAAAATACAATGAGCAATTTCAGAACCATTACAAGCATTATTATTACAACCACCGGGCCTAACCGGAGGGTGGTAATCTAATGTGTTCATTAAACTGATAAACAACATAGAAAGCGCCTTCCTCTAAACCGGGAAGGCGCTTTTTTTTAACCTGAAACAAACATGAAGATTTTAAAATTTGGAGGTACTTCGGTCGGTTCCATAGCAAGCATCAAGGCCTTGATGAGCATTCTTGAAAGCGAACTGCCGCAAGGAAATCCCATTGTGGTGCTCTCTGCATTTAGTGGTGTGACCAACCAGCTGATTGACATCGCAGAGAAAGCCAGGCAAGAGCAGGATTATTCCGCGGAGCTGAAGAGCATTGAGAACCGGCATTTCGACGTGGTCCGTGCATTGCTGCCCGCTGCGGCCCAGAACCCGGTGTTCAGCAAGCTGACCATCTATTTTAACCAGCTGGAGGATATTCTACAATCCGTTTCCGTGCTGAAAGAGCTGAGCCCGCAAACCCGCGATCTGATTCTCAGCTTCGGCGAGCGTTGCTCCACTTTCACCATCTCACATCTGGCACGCCAGCATTTTAAAGATGTACTGGCGGTTGATGGCTCGGAGTACATCAAGACAGATGCGGCGTTTGGGAACGCCAGGGTGAACACGGCCTTATCAGACCTGCTGATTCAGAATTTCTACAACCTTCATCAGGCGTCTTTATTGTTTGTTACAGGCTTCATCGCCAGTACAGATGATGGCCGTATTACAACGCTCGGCAGGGGTGGAAGCGACTATACCGCTGCCATCTGGGGCTCGGCACTTGCTGCAAGCGAGATTCAGATCTGGACCGACGTTGATGGGATGCTTACCGCCGATCCGCGGATCGTGGAAAAGGCTTTCCCGCTAAAGGAGCTCAGCTACACCGAAGCCATGGAACTTTCGTATTTTGGTGCCAAGGTGGTTTATCCGCCGACCATGACCCCGGCATTCCTGAAGAAGATACCTATCGTCATTAAGAATACCTTCAACCCTGCTTTTGAGGGTACTTATATCCGGCCGGATACCCAGCCTTCAGATCTTCCGATCAAAGGGATATCATCAATAAACGACGTGACCATCCTCAATCTTTCTGGTAGTGGCATGGTCGGTAAATCCGGCTTCAGCGGCAGGTTGTTTTCGCTGCTTTCGCGCGAGCAGATCAACGTTATTCTGATTACGCAATCTTCATCTGAGCACAGCATTACTTTTGCGGTGAAACCTGACGATGCGGTGAATGCATTGCAGATGATTAATAAGGAGTTTGAACTGGAACTGCAGACGAACAAACTGGAGTATCCGAGCCTGGAAAGTAACCTTTCCGTAATCGCCATTGTTGGTGAAAACATGCGCCACACGCCGGGCATGAGTGCCAGGTTGTTTAATGCGCTTGGCCGTAACGGGGTGAATGTGCGCGCGATTGCGCAGGGCTCTTCCGAGTACAACATCTCTGTGATTCTTTCCAAAGAGGACCTGTCCAAAGCGGTGAATGCGGTACATGATGCCTTCTTCTCGCAGCTTAAAAAAACACTGCATGTGTTCTGTCTGGGCACAGGTAATATTGGGAAAACGCTATTCAGCCAGCTGCACAGTCAGATGCCTTACCTCGCGCAACATAACGACCTGGAGGTGAAAGTAATGGGCATCAGCAACAGCAGAAAGATGCACCTGAGCATGGAGGGGATCGACTTGTCCAGCTGGGAAGAGACACTTGAAACCTACTCCGAGAAAGCGGATCTGCAGCATTTCGTCAAGCGCATGCGCGCCATGAACCTGCCGAACTGCGTGTTTGTAGACAACACTGCCAGTGCGGAGCCCGTGCAGTTTTATGAGCAGGTGCTGAAATCGAGCATCTCGGTGGTGACTTGCAATAAGATCGGTAACTCCGGGGATTACAGCCAGTACCAGGCTTTTAAGAAGGCGGCCCGCACGGCCGGCGTGGATTTCTACTATGAGACGAATGTGGGGGCAGGGTTGCCGATCATCAGAACACTGCGCGACCTGATGTTAAGTGGCGACAAGATCAGCCGAATAGAGGCCATCCTTTCGGGGACGATCTCTTACATTTTTAACAACTTCAGGGGCGACCGAAAGTTCCATGATGTGGTGCGTGAAGCGCAGGAAAAAGGGTATACAGAACCCGATCCACGTGATGATCTGAATGGGAAAGATTTCATGCGTAAGATGCTGATCCTGGCGCGGGACGCCGGGCACCCGATGGAATCCTCGGATGTGAGTATTGAAAATATGCTGCCGGCGGCATGCATGGCGGCAACTACAGTTGCGGAATTCTACACTTCCCTTGAGGCTAACGCAAGTTACTTTGAAAATTTGAAGTCGCAGGCAGAAGCAGCAGGCAAGGTGCTGCGCTATATTGGAAAGCTGGAGCACGGTAAAGTAGAAATTACCCTGCAGAGCGTAGATGAAAGTCACCCTTTTTACATGATGTCGGGCAGTGATAACATCATTTCTTTCACCACAAACCGCTATTCGCAGCGACCGATGGTGGTTAAAGGACCTGGTGCTGGCGCAGAAGTTACTGCTGCTGGTGTATTTGCGGACATCATAAACATTGGTAAACGATGAGCGCTTCTGTAAAAGTCTTTGCACCCGCGACGGTCGCCAATGTGGTCTGCGGGTTTGACGTCCTTGGTTTTGCAATCAACGCGCCGGGGGATGAAGTGATCATGCGCAGGACTTCCAGCCCTGGTATTCGCATCACAAAAATTACAGGTGATGAGGGTAAGCTGCCCCTGGATCCAAAGAAAAATACCGTGAGTTCGAGTGTACAGCATTACCTTAATCATATCGGGCAGCCTGAGCTCGGACTTGAAATTGAGCTGCACAAAAAGATGCCCATCGGCAGTGGCCTGGGCTCCAGCTCGGCAAGTACCGTGGCTGGGTTATTCGCCATCAACACGCTGATGGATGGCTTGCTGAGCAACCATGACCTCATTCCCTTTGCGATGAAGGGGGAGGAGCTGGCCTGCGGTTACGGGCATGCCGACAATGTGGCGCCGGCACTGCTTGGAGGCTTTGTGCTGATCCGCAGTTACGAACCGCTGGACATTCTGCGGTTGCCATTCCCGGAAGCACTTTATGCTGCGGTGGTGTACCCCGAGGTGGACGTGCCTACCAAAGACGCGCGTGCCATGATCCGCAGTAAAGTACTGCTGAAAGATGCCGTTACGCAGATGGGTAACGTCGCAGGTTTGGTTGCAGGGTTGTTCATGAAAGACTACGACCTGATCGGCAGGAGCATGCAGGATGTGCTTATTGAACCCATCCGTTCGATTCTGATCCCCGACTTCTACGTGATGCGCGATTTGGCAATGGCAAACGGCGCCATAAGCTTCGGGATTTCTGGCTCCGGACCTTCCGTGTTCGCACTCTGCAAATCGCAAGAAACCGCCGCGCAGGTTACGGCGCTACTGCAAACCCGGTTAAAAACCAGCGGCATCAAGAGCCTGGCCTTCGTGTCTCAGGTGAACAGCGAAGGACCAAAAGTCATCTCCTAAACCAACCTAACCTTAAACCATGAAATTATATAGTACCAACAACCCTGAACAGCTGGTGGATTTCAAGACTGCTGTTTTCAACAGCATGCCTTTGGACAAAGGCTTGTATATGCCCGCAGAGATTCCCCGCTTGAGCCAGGCTTTCCTGGACAACATCGGGCAGTATAGCCTGCCGGAAATCGCCTTCGAAGTAGCAAGCGCTCTGATTGGTGATGCTATGCCTGCCGAAGATTTGAAGGCTATCATTGACGATGCCATATCCTTCGAGGCACCGCTAAAGCCACTTGATAAACATACCCAGGTGCTGGAGCTTTTCCACGGCCCTTCGCTGGCCTTCAAGGATTTCGGGGCGCGGTTCATGAGCCGGGTGATGTCGTACTTCCTCCGGGAAGGGGAGCAGCTGCTGGACGTGCTTGTGGCCACTTCCGGGGATACGGGAGGGGCTGTAGCGCTTGGCTTCCTGGGCGTGCCGAATACGCGGGTGACCATCCTGTTCCCCAAAGGGAAGGTCAGTGAGATTCAGGAGCTGCAGCTCTGCACCAATGGCCAGAACATTCAGGTGCTGGAAATCGCGGGTACGTTCGATGACTGCCAGCAATTGGTAAAGGAAGCTTTTGCGGATGCAGAACTTAATGCCAGGCATCGCTTAACTTCGGCCAATTCCATTAACATCGCCAGGCTCATCCCACAGACTTTCTACTATTTCAATGCTTATTCGCAGCTGCGGCGACAGGGGATTGAAAAGATGGTGGTTGCGGTACCAAGCGGCAATTTCGGCAATATCGCCGCCGGCTTGCTTGCCCAACGTATGGGCTTGCCTGTGGAGCAGTTCATCGCTGCGACGAACGCCAATGATACTGTTCCGCGATTCCTCGAAACGGGTGTTTATGAAACACGGCCGTCTGTGCAAACCTACTCAAATGCCATGGATGTTGGTGCGCCAAGCAATTGGGTGCGCATTATGGAGCTCTTTAAGGGAGATGCCGAGGCGTTAAAGCAGGTGCTAAAAGGATACCGCTTCACAGATGACGAAACCATTGACGCCATCAGGAGACTACATGAGCTGCATGGATACATTGCCTGCCCGCATACGGCCGTTGCATGGCTTGCTACAAAAGCTTATAAGGCAGAAAACTCGGATTCGGATGCGGTATGCGTTTTCTTGTCTACCGCGCATCCCTGCAAATTCCCGGACGCACTGCCAGAGGACATCGCCTCAAAGGTTGTGGTGCCGGAAGAAGTAAAAGTGATGAAAGATAAACCGCGGCAATCCACCGCTATGCCGGTCAGTTTTCCGCAGTTTAAAGCGTATTTAATGGCGCGCTAAAAATCTGATTAAACTTAAAGCGCCTGCAGAGAAGCATGTACCGAAATACAAAGCTTCCCTGCAGGCGCTTAAATTTATAACAAGTAAATTACGCTAGAATATGGCCTGTGCAATCTTTCTGGTTGGCTCGGGATTACTCATGGTGTAGAAATGCAAAACGGGTGCGCCAAGTGCCATCAGCTCTTTACATTGGGCAATCATCCATTCTATGCCGAGTTCTTTTACCGCAGCCTCATTCTTGCAGTCTGATATGGCTTCACTTAGATCTTCCGGCAGGTCGATGTGGAAGATTTTCGGCAGGCTAATCAACTGCTTGGAAGCAGTAATTGGCTTTAGTCCCGGAATGATCGGTACGTTGATTCCGTTTTCGCGGCAGCACCGCACGAAATCTACATACTTCTGGTTATCGAAGAACATCTGGGTCACAATGAATTCAGCGCCCATATCTACCTTTTGCTTTAGGTACTTGAAGTCCGTCTTCATGTTTGGGGATTCGAAGTGTTTCTCTGGGTAACCTGCAACACCTACGCAGAACTCGGTCTTAAAGGCGGAATGATCTTCGTAGAGGTACTTGCCGTTATTCATCTCGATGACCTGGTTCAGCAGTTCGGTGGCGTAAGCATGGCCGCCCGGTGTTGGCACGAAATGCGCATCCGCATGGCGTGCATCTCCACGTAGCACCAGCACGTTATCAATGCCCAGGAACTGAAGATCGATTAGCGCATTTTCTGTTTCCTCCTTGGTAAAACCCCCGCAAATTAAATGCGGCACGGCATCTACCTTGTAGCGGTTCATGATTGCTGCACAGATGGCGACTGTCCCTGGCCGCTTGCGGTAGGTGAGTTTCTCCAGCAGTCCGCTGTCGTGCTGCTTATAAATATAATCTTCCCTGTGGTAGGTTACATCTATGAATGGCGGATTGAATTCCATCAAAGGATCGATCGCATTGTAGATGTCGTTGATGCTTTTCCCTTTAATTGGCGGAAGTAGTTCAAAAGAAAATAAAGTCTTGCCTGCGGCTTTGCTTATATGTTCGGTGATTTTCATTTACGTCGTGATGGTGTGATTAGTAGGCTAAATTTGGTCCCAGCCAGCGTTCCGCTTCTTCCAGCGACATGCCTTTACGAACAGCGTAATCGGCAACCTGGTCCTTTTCGATCTTACCCAGTCCGAAATACCTGGATTCCGGGTGTGAGAAGTAGAAGCCACTTACCGCGGCTGTGGGGTACATGGCATAACTTTCCGTGATCTTCAACCCGATTTGTGCTTCTGCATCAAGCAGGGCGAAGAGCGTCTCCTTTTCGGTATGATCCGGGCAAGCCGGATAGCCTGGTGCCGGGCGGATGCCGACGTATTTCTCTTTGATCAATTCTTCATTGCTGAACTTTTCCTGCGGCGCATAGCCCCAGTATTCGGTACGCACTAGTTCATGCATTTTCTCTGCGAAAGCTTCTGCTAGCCGGTCTGCAAGGGCCTTCACCAGGATGCTGTTGTAATCATCATGGTTGCGCTCGTATTCGGCAACCAGCTCATCACAGCCTAGACCTGCGGTCAGCGCAAATCCACCGAAGTAGTCTTCCAGGCCAGCTTCCTGCGGCGCAATAAAATCAGAAAGTGCATAGTATGGGTCTCCGGCCACCTTCTCGCCCTGCTGGCGTAAAGTGTGAATGGTAACCGGGCTGCCATCCACATCCAGGCGGATGTCGTCGCCAATGGCACTCGCAGGCCAGAAGCCAATCACCGCTTTTGCTTTCAGCAGCTTCTCGGACACGATCTGCTCCAGCATGATCTGTGCATCCGCATAGAGCTTTTTGGCAACCTCACCCACGTAAGCATCTTCGAAGATCTTAGGGAAGCTGCCCCTCAACTCCCAGGTGTGGAAGAACGGCGTCCAGTCGATATAAGGTACAAGTTCTTCCAGCGGGAAATCATGGATCACCCTGGTGCCCAGAAATGTGGGTTTTGGTGCAACCTTAGACAGATCGATCTGGAATTTCTGCGCTCGCGCTTCTTCGATGTCCTTGAAGCGTTTGTCAGATTTCTTATTTAAATGGGCGATCCTTGCTTTCTCGTATTCCGCACGGATGCCGCTGATGTAGGTTTCTTTATGCTGCTGACTCAACAGGGAGCTGCAGACCGTAACACTTCTCGAAGCATCAAGCACGTGGATTGTAGGACCTGAATAATGTGGTGCCACTTTCACGGCGACGTGGATTCTCGAAGTTGTTGCCCCGCCGATGATCAAAGGCATGGTAAAACCTTCCCGCTCCATCTCTTTCGCGAAATGGACCATTTCATCCAGGGAAGGGGTAATTAAACCACTTAAGCCAATGATGTCTGCGTTGATCTCGCGGGCTTTCTTGATGATATCCTGTGCAGGTACCATCACCCCCATATCCACGACTTCAAAGTTGTTGCAGGCAAGTACCACACCCACAATGTTTTTTCCAATATCATGAACGTCGCCTTTCACCGTGGCCATCAATACCCGGCCGGCAGAGGAACGCTGATTGCCATCTGGGTTGTCGAGCTTTTCCTTTTCAATGAAAGGCAGTAGGTAAGCAACCGCCTTTTTCATCACCCGCGCAGATTTTACAACCTGTGGTAGGAACATTTTTCCTGCGCCAAAAAGGTCGCCCACGATGTTCATGCCGTCCATCAAAGGACCTTCAATCACCTCGATAGGCTTGGCAAATTGCTGCCGCGCTTCTTCCACGTCGTCATCCAGGTATTCTATAATACCTTTTACCAGGGCGTGCGACAGCCGTTCCGCTACGCTGCCCTTGCGCCAGGCTTCGTCGCGCACCACTTCCTTGCCTTTACTTTTAATCGTATCTGCATATTCCACGAGGCGTTCCGTGGCGTCGTCGCGGCGGTTGAAGAGTACATCTTCCACCAGCTCCAGCAGTACCGGTGGAATGGCTTCATAGACCTCCAGCATTCCCGCGTTTACAATCCCCATGTCCAGGCCTGCCTTGATGGCATGGTACAGGAATGCCGAGTGCATGGCTTCCCGCACCGTGTTGTTCCCACGGAAAGAAAAGGATATGTTGGAAACTCCACCACTTACATGTGCATGGGGCAAGTTTTCTTTAATCCAGCGTGTTGCATTGATAAAATCAACTGCATAGTTATTATGTTCTTCCAGTCCCGTCGCAACGGTTAGAATGTTCGGGTCGAAGATGATGTCGGCAGGGTAGAAGCCGACTTCATTTACCAGAATATCATAGGAACGCTGACAAATCTCTATCCTGCGCTCCAGATTATCCGCCTGCCCTTTCTCATCGAAGGCCATTACCACCACGGCTGCGCCATACTGCATGATCTTTCTGGCACTTTCCTTAAACTTCTCTTCACCTTCTTTCAAGGAGATCGAGTTTACGATCCCCTTTCCTTGAATACACTTTAAACCCGCTTCAATAACCGTCCATTTGGAGGAGTCGATCATGATGGGCAGTTTAGAGATATCCGGTTCAGAGGCAATGAGGTTCAGGAACTTGGTCATTGCCCCCTCGGAGTCCAGCATACCTTCATCCATGTTCACATCGATGATTTGCGCACCACCTTCTACCTGCTGCCGTGCCACGCTTAGTGCAGCTTCGTAATCACCTCCAAGAATTAACTTGGAGAACTTGGGAGAGCCCGTGATGTTGGTTCGCTCGCCAATGTTCACGAAGATGCTGTCTGGCTTTATGGTTACAGGCTCCAGCCCGCTGAGGCGCAAATGTGTCTCTACCGCAGGAATCTTCCGTGGCTTAACATGTTTAGCCTTAGCAGCGATACACCGGATGTGATCCGGCGTGGTGCCACAACAGCCACCCACAATGTTCACAAAACCATGGTCAATAAAATCTTCCACCAAATGTGCGGTTTCATGGGGTTGCTCATCATAGGCGCCAAACTCATTGGGCAAACCGGCATTCGGGTAAGCGGAGATGTAGCAGGCTGCTTTCGCAGATAGCTCTTCAATGTGCGGGCGCATTTCTTTTGCACCCAAAGCACAGTTGAAGCCGATGCTAAGTGGCTTTGCATGCGCTACCGAGTTCAGGAATGCTTCTGCAGTTTGCCCGGATAAGGTCCTGCCGGAAGCATCCGTAATGGTTCCCGAGATCATGATCTCCAGTTTGCGGCCAATCTCGTGTTCATATTTCTTAATCGCCACGATGGCTGCTTTCGCATTCAGCGTATCAAAGATGGTTTCAATCAGTAGCACATCGGCACCGCCATCAACCAGTCCGCGGACCTGCTCCGTATAAGCGGCTTCAAGTTCATCGAAGTAGATGGCACGGTAGCCCGGGTCGTTCACGTCGGGCGACATAGAAAGCGTCCGGTTTGTCGGACCAATTGCGCCGGCCACAAAACACCTGCGGTCAGGATTGTCCGCCATAAACTCCAGCACGGTATCTTTGGCTACCCGCGCGCCTTCATAGCTCAATTCATAAGAAAGATCTTCCATCTGGTAGTCGGCCATGGAAATCCTTTGCGTGCTGAAAGTATTGGTTTCAATGATGTCCGCTCCTGCCTGAAGGTATTCCAGGTGGATGGCCTTGATCACGTCAGGGCGGGTAAGGTTTAGTAAGTCGTTATTTCCTTTCAGATCACAAGGGTGATCTTTAAATCTTTCACCTCTGAAATCAGCTTCTGTAAGCTGATAACGTTGGATCATGGTACCCATAGCACCATCTATAACAAGTATGCGTTTTTCGAGTTCTGCTCTAATGCTCATTTTCTGGATTATTAAGCATACTGCGTTCGCAACAATAGCAAAGGCATGTATACAAAAGGCTTAGTCAAGATTCCGGGGTAAGATTCGAATCACTTATCTTTCTGGTACCGCGTTGAAATGGCTCCAGTAGAATGTAGCACCTTGTAAGCACAGGTTGCTAAGACTTCGCAGGGTCTGTCCCTCCGTCTTTCTTTATAAGCAGTGCAAAAATGCAACAAAGAATAGAATAAAACAAGAAATTCACATTTCAGGCCAATTAAATTGTAATGATGGTGTGTCTAAGCGCTTCAGTCCGAATATAATTTTGAAAATCGAAGTTCCTGTGAAATGGGCAACTTGCATCTTTAAGTAATATTATAACCGCTGAGGTGGCTGTTCCATGTACAGGTACTATCTTTACTTAAAATTAGCCCCCATGAAGTACATTAAATACCTTTTCATAAATGTGATCGCCTGTTTATTGTTCAGTTTTGGCGCAAATGCGCAGAATTTGGGACTAAAGAAGCAGGTTTGGCCAGATAAGTATCTTATGCAAACCAACACGTTGGTGGCGGCGCTGAAGAAACCAGCTGCGGCAAAGCCAGCCATTTATAACATTGGCTTTGTAGGGAATATTCAAGGTGCGAAGAAACTTGCTGCGGCGAGTAAGGAAGCGGGACTTGCACAACTCAGATCGGAGTTGAAAGGCAAGCCTAAGGCCAGTGCTGTGGTTATTTACTGTGGCTGTTGCCCTTTTGAGCACTGCCCTAATGTAAAACCAGCTTTTACAATGTTGCAAAAGCTGGGTTATACTAATGTGAAGATCCTGAATCTCCCAACCAGCATTAAGGCCGATTGGATCGATAAAGGTTATCCTATGGCTAAATAGCCTAGATGTTCAGGTTGTCGATAATCTGTTGTTCTTTCAATGCTTCCACATTGTTTTTCTCGCCGAAGTTATCCTTCTTTTCGTCGAAGTACTCCAGGATGCCGCTAATGGTGTCCAGGTTATCGGAAACACGTTGGTGCATATCCGGAAGATCTTTCTCAAGACGCTTATCACCCAATTCGATATTGTCCACCTCTATTTTACCCAACTTTTGAATTAATGCTTGCTGAGAATTTTGCAGGTCTATCAATTCGTTCGCAATCTTCTGCATCAAATCAAACTTCTTAATCGTATCCATATCTTTTGGTTTAAGTTTATAGGAATGATTACCCAATTACCAAGCCAAGAAGTTGTTGGATGCCAATTAATTAAGTTCAGTTGGAAATCAGCATCTTTTGTTGCTGCTCTAGTTCAGCAGTCATATCGTCCAGCCTTGCCAGTCGTGATTTCTGTTTTCTGGCGTCCCTGAAGGCTACAATCACCAGGAAAAGTGTGGTGATCCCAATTGCCGAGTACCTCAGTGTTGCGCTTGCAGGTGCCAAAATCTCAACCATATAGGTCATCACCGCCAGCCAGAGCAAAACCATATAGATCCAGATGTATTGACTGATCACCTTACGCTGCCAGCTGATTTTCTGAAGCTGGTATTTGATGAAGTCGGTGCTGGCAACTTCCAGATGGTCTTTTTTAAAGTCATAACTTCTCCAGGCGATTGCTGCGAACACGATCATCAGCAGGCAGGTTGACGCCAGGCTAAGTTTAAAAGCCAGTCCAAATTCCGCCTGAAAGGCGAAGAATACCCAGGTAATCACGATTGTGGCGGCAAGAAAGCCCAGAGTCATGCAAATATTCGTTCGATACAGGCTTTGCTGGTACTTGTTCCACTTGTTATCCAGGGTTGCTTTGAGTTCGTTGATCTCCATTCCGGAGTTTAAAGGCTGTGTCTGCCAGCTACTTTTAAGTTCATCAAAGTTCATAATGCTGTTTTGTTGTCATTAATTTTAATAATCTACCTTTTATCCTGTTGATCTTGACGCCAACCAGATTTGCATTACTCCCGGTGATTTCTGCAATATCTTTATAGCTTTTGTCTTCCAATACCAGCGAAATAATCAGCCTGTCTGCCGGCTCAAGTTGATTAATGCAGTACCGTAGGTGATCAAGCTTCGCCTCAGAGGCCTTCTTTTCATCCATTGTATCCTCATAAGCCACCTGAAAGAATTCTGGTAGTGGCTCATGTTGCTGGCGTTTGTTTTTCAGGTTGAAACTGATTGCCGTGTTCACCGCAATCCGGTACACCCAGGTGCTTACCTTTGCATGTCCTTTAAAATTCCTTATGCTTTTCCAGATCTGGTACAGGATTTCCTGGTAAAGATCATCGGCAAGCGAGGCATCGTAAATGTATGCACGGCATATCCGGTAAATACTTGCGCGGTTAGATACAATAAGTTTATTGAAGGATTCTTCGTCGGGCTTCTCCATATACGGTATTAGTAGGAGGGGTTTGTAAAATATTACAGGCCGACAAGTTAATTTTTTTTCAAGGATTAGCCATGCTGCAACTGGGGCGTTGCAGCATGTAAGCTATTAAAGTTTTTGTGGCAGCAGTACTTCGAATCTGGTGCCCGAGCCTGGACTGGAGCTCACCGTTATTTTACCATTAAGAGCTTCCACCAGATGTGAAACCAGGCTTAAGCCAAAGCCATAGCCTTTTTCGCCTTGCGTACCCGGTGTAGATTCCGCTTTTCCGATGATGATCCGCTCTACCGCATCGGCATCAATGCCAACGCCGGTATCGTTCACGGTAATGTTCAGGAGCTTTTCATCGGCATTAAGTACCAAGCCGAGACTCACCACAACTTTACCGCGTTCAGGCGTAAACTTAATGGCATTGGAAATCAGGTTTCCGGCAATCTGCAGCAGTTTGTTCTTTGAAAAAGGGACGTTTTCGTTGCCTGCTTCGAGATAAACCTCAAAATCCAAGGCTTTGACTTTAGCCTGCGGCTGATATAGCTTTAGCAGTTTTTCTTTAAACAATGGTAAGTTAAATTCGTTATCGGCCAGCGCCTGCTGCTGATCTTCGGAGAGAATCTCTTCTGCAAGTTCCAGAAGCGACAGTCCACTCTTGTTGATCATGCCAATATATTCCATTAACTCTGGCACATTGGTCGCGGCTCCCTGATCGGAAATCAGCTCCGATAGGCCCACGATCCCAGCCAATGGGCCACGGATATCGTGCGCAGCCTTTTTCTTGGCCGCATTAGATTCTGCCAGCTTTGCGTTGAGGAGCTCCATGGCATGGATAGACTTTAAACGTTTTACAACAGTTTGTGCAATGATTTCCAGTAGCTCAATCTTTTCTGGGCTCAGGGCCTTTACCTGCGTATCCAGTACACACAGGGCACCGATATTCAGGCCTTTTGCAATCTGAAGCGGCAGTCCGTAATAGTAGCGCAACCCTCCAGGACTGTTTACATAGAATTTACTGCTGAAGCGATCGTCTATGGACATGTCCTTCACCTCGAAAGGCTGTTGCGACATCAGCGTGTATTGGCATACCGAATCTTCTCTGGGCATCTGTTGCAAGTCGATGCCCTGATTGGCAATGGTCCATTGGGTGTAAGAATCTACAATGTTGATTAACGAAATCTCCGTGCCAGTAACCTTCGTTGCCAGCAGCGTGAGGTCCTTAAAGCTGTCTTCCAGGTTCGTAAAATCCAGGTCCAGGTTAGAAAGGGTCATTATTCTTGCCAGCTCATTTTCTGGAATGGGTATAGAGTTGTTCGCCATAGGATGTTTTGAACTTATGATAACGGCAATATAAACCCTCAAGTATAAATACCTCTAGTGCAGGTGCGTCTTTATTGTGCCGAGCAGTACCTGCAGGTCGAACGGCTTGTTCAAAAATGCGTTGGCGCAAGACTCCTTGCTCATGATTTCTGCGGGGGCATGTGCCGACATCAGGATCACGGGAATCTCACCGGTACGGGTATCTGCTTTGATGTTGGTGCACACGTTAATGCCGTTCCCGTCGGGTAACATCACGTCAATCAGAAAGAGGTCAGGACAGCTTTTCTCAAAAGCCTTCGTGAAATCGGCAACAGTTGGGAACAAAGACACATTATAGCCTTCATCTTGTAAAAAGTAGGTTAACACGTATCCAATATCCTCGTTGTCTTCAATGATATAGATATCACTTTTATTCATGTTGAGGTAGGTTAAGGATGTTTATAGGTCTACGCAAAGTATCAACTTTAAAGCAATTTAGAAAGGAAATTTTTAAAATGGATAAGGCTTTCATACTAAACAAGTAAATATACCGTTTTTGATAGCTTGCACACGTTGATATAATGCTTTAATCCATTTTTTAAGCAGATGAAATTCTCCCTTTTAAGTCTCGCGTTCATTTTTACTTTTTTAAGTCTCTCTTCATCCCTAAAGGCACAGCATTATAAGTCGGATAACCTGGAGGTGAGCAAGCTTGCAGAAAACGTCTATCAGCATATTTCTTTCCTGAAGACGCAGGATTTTGGAAAAGTTTCCTGTAACGGCATGATCGTCGTAGATGGGGCTGAGGCGCTCGTATTCGATACACCGGCGGACACTGCGGCTTCGGAAGAATTGATCAGTTGGATTGAATCCACCTTAAAAAGCAAGGTGAAAGCAGTCGTTGCAACACACTTTCATGCCGATTGCCTGGCCGGTCTGGATGTTTTTCATGCGAAGAACATCCCATCCTATGCACAAGCACTCACGTTAAAGCTGGCAGCGCAAAAGCAATTTCCCATACCAATGCATGCCTTCGATAAGTCGCTGCGCTTTACTGCCGGTCGTACAAGTGTATCCGTTGAATATTATGGCGCTGGCCATACCCAAGATAATATCATAGCTTATGTGCCTTCGGCGAAGATTATGTTTGGCGGTTGTCTGATTAAAGAACAAGGCGCAGGAAAAGGCAACCTTGAAGATGCCGATACGGCGGCATGGCCGGGAACGGTGCAGCGCGTCAGGAACCGCTATCCAAATGTGAAGCTGATTATCCCAGGACATGGTGCCGTTGGCGGGATAAAGCTGCTTGAGTACACCAGGAATTTGTTCCAGTAACCTGATCAATACGGTGTATTCAGGGTGTTAATAGGGGGTTCATACGGCCATTAGCGTGTCAACCCGCATGGACCCCGCATAGAGGCCGGGTTGAGGCCGCATTGACAGCGAAGCTGGTACCTACCTGGTACCTGGCTGTCACTGAATTGGTCTTGATCAGCTGGCTGAACTAAGCAGCTTTGTACGTATCAAAACAAATCGCAGGCTATTTACCTTATGGTAGAAATCAGCAATATCATGGATTTCGACTGGCATAGAATTTTATTCAGCGATCAGGAGTATTCCTTCTTTTGGGAAATCCTTTTTAGAACACCCCTCATGTTCCTTGCGGTGGTGGTCGTCCTAAAGTTTACCGGAAAAAGGGGCGTGCAGCAACTCTCGATTTTCGAGATGGTCATGATCATCTCGCTGGGTTCTGCGGCAGGGGACTCCATGTTTTACGACGACGTAGGCCTTTTGCATGCGGTTGCGGTCTTTGCCCTTGTACTTGCCGTTTACCGGGTACTCATCTGGTTAATTACCAAGTTTGATTGGTTTGAATTGATGATTGAAGGCAAGCCGATCTACATCATTCGCGATGGTAAAATGTGTCTGGATGAGTTGAAATCAAAGGAACTTGGCTCTGATGAATTCCTGGGTACGCTGCGTGGGCAGCATGTGGATCAGCTCGGACAGGTTAAATATGCCGTGCTGGAAGATACCGGAAGTTTGAGTGTCTTTTATTTTCCAGATGATGAAGTGTTGCCCGGATTGCCGATCCTGCCGGATGAATACCAAAGTAAAGGCCGGAAGGTCGTTAAAGCCGGTCTGTATGCTTGTGCAAAATGCGCGAGAACGTATGAACTTCAACCTGTGGAAGACCATCCTTGCCCAACCTGTAAGAATCTGGATTGGGTAGAGGCGGTTCATCGGAAAAGGATTGGGTAATGAGCCGATTAGCTGTACTAATCGGCTCAAATAGAATCAATTTGTGAGCCGATTAGGTTTTATATTCGGCTCAGTGCCTAGGCGCTTTATGGTAAATCATGGAAAAGATGTATTTTGAGCTATATTTTTCACTATGGTTGATATCTGTTGCGTAGGGCACATCACGTCTGATAAAGTAGTAACTTCAAACACCACCCTCTATATGCCTGGAGGCACTGCTTACTATTTCTCTTTTCCACTTGCTGGTTTTGATGTAAATTATTTATTGGTGACTGCGCTGGCGAAAGCCGAAAGCCGCTATGTCGCAGAACTCGAGCATCGGAACATTGCGGTAAAAGTGCAGGAGAGTGAACATACCGTATGCTTTGAGAATGTTTATGAGGCGAACACAGATTTCCGCACGCAGTACGTGTCTCAGAAAGCAGATGCTTTCATCGAGGAGACTTTAGCGGACGTGGAAGCAAAGATCTTTCATCTGGGCCCTTTATTGGCTGATGATTTTTCAGTGTCCCTGATCCGTTCGCTTGCTGCAAAAGGCCGGGTGAGTATGGATGTACAGGGATATTTACGCGTGGTAAAGGACGGAAAGGTTTTTCATGCCGCCTGGCCGGAAAAGCAGGAAGTTTTAGCTTATGTAGATATCCTCAAAGCTGATGAAACAGAACTGAGAACGTTGACTGGTGTGGAAGATATTAAAAGCGCTGCGGCACTAGTTGCTGACTGGGGGGTGAAAGAAGTTGTCATCACAAATGGCAGTCAGGGCTCCATGATCTACAGTCAGGGCGTATTCCACGCCATTCCGGCGTTTCCGCCACGCACCCTGGTGGATGCTACAGGTTGCGGTGACACCTATATGGCTGGGTATCTGTATCAGCGCATTAAAGGCGCCGATGAGCAGCAGTCTGGACGTTTTGCAGCAGCATTGGCGACGCTAAAGCTGGAATCTGCAGGGCCATTTCAAGGACAGCTTGAAGATGTGCAGGTTTTATTAGAACAGTATTCAAGCGAAGCTCGATAGCATAAATGTAGTGTAATGTCGCGGAAGTGCGGATTATAAGATTGCAAATTTGCGCTCGTTTTACAGCCAGTTCTTCAGCAGTTCTGCAAATCCTTCTTTGTACTGCTCGGTAACAGGAATGGTCGTTTGTCCGATTTGAACGGAATTCTTCGTGAGGGATCTGATGTGCTCCACACCCACAATATACGAGCGGTGAATTCTCAGGAAGGCCGGGGCGTTTAGCTTTTCTTCGAGACTTTTTAAGCTGGTAAGGGTGAGTAGCGGCTTTTCTTCACCTTTCAGGTAGAGTTTTACGTAGTCTTTCAAGCCCTCAATGTACAGGATTTCCGAGGTGTCTACTTTTTGCAGCTGGTAATCTACTTTAAGATAGAGATATTTCTTTTGGGGCGTGCTTGGCGGAAGGACTGCTGGTGCGGTATTCATGCTGTTTTCCAGCATGGTGAAGTAATCGTAGGCTTTGGTTGCGGCTCTTGAGAAATCCACAAAGTTAAAGGGTTTGAGCAGGTAATCCAATGCATCAACCTTAAAACCCTCTAAAGCATACTGGTCGTATGCCGTGGTAAATACAATGCGCAGGTGCTTTTTGCGGCCCGTTTGTTCAACAATTCGTGCCAGCTCAATTCCACTTAGATCCGCCATGCGGATGTCGAGGAAGATCAATTGTATCGCAGGGTTTTCGTGAATGCTTTTAAGACCTTCAACACCATTGCTGTATGCCGCCACGAGATTTAAAAACGGCGTTTTCTCCACATAGGAGCTGATCAGGCTCAAGGCGAAGGGTTCATCATCTACAGCAATACAGTTGATTTTCATGTTTGTTAATTGAAGTTTATGGTGAGCGCGACGGTAAATTCCCTGGTGGTGGTATTGTTATCTACGAGCAAGGTATGTTTTCCTGGATAAAGCAGATCCAGTCGCCGTTTGGTATTGGCCAGGCCGATGCCATTACTTTCTTCCAGGTGTTCCCGAGCTTCAAAGGTAGAGTTCTTGATTTCAACTTTCACAGCATCTTGTAATTGGCGGATGTCAATATACACGTAGCTTGGGTGAACACCACTGATGCCATGTTTGAATGCATTCTCAATGAAAGGCAGGAGTAGCATTGGGGCAACTTCATAGTTCTTCATGTTGGCCTGCTTTTCAATGATCACCTGCACGTCTCCGGATAAGCGTAGCTTCATCAGCTTGATGTAATCCTCTACAAACTTTAGTTCATTTTCCAGGGTAGTCAGGTCGGTTTTGGTGTCATAAATCACATAGCGCATCATGTGAGATAGGGTGTAAATGGCATCCTTCGCCGCGTTCGTATTGCGGTCGGTTAAGGCGTAAATGGTGTGTAGGGTATTGAAAAAGAAATGTGGATTGATCTGGGATTTCAACAACGAAAGTTCTGAGTTGATTTTATCCTTTTCTGTTGCCTGAAAAGCGAGCTGATCATGCTGCAGCTTCTTCGTCATGGCGATGATGGTGCTTACGCCATAGATGACCATGGCCATAATGATGGTGATGTAGGAAGCAGAATGATCTTCATTTTCCGGGTCTTTGTGCATCCGGTTCTTGAAAATCTTTTCCATGGCTTCGGGCACGCCCAGAGATCTGTCGAGCCAGTCATTCAGGAATACGACCGCAAACAGGGTGGCGATTACCAGGATGACAAAGGTGCCGGATCGATGTTTATACAACAACTTGGGGGTAAATACAAAGAAGTTGGCATAGAATAAACCTGCCCACATCAGATTGATCAGGACTTGTTTGATCCAGAATTCTGCGGGCAGACGGATCGGCCAGGTCAGCGGAAAGAAGGTCAGCACCAGCAAGGCTGCAATGATAAAGTAGTGTACGGAAGGAAGCTTTTTGCTGATGCCGGAGAATGCTGTCGTCATAATAAACAAAGATGTAAGATTTATCGCTGGCGCGGGACAGCGCCCGTCGATTCAAATGGCAGTCCCGTCGATTATTTCCGTACAACCATCTATAATGCAAATTAACGTGCCTTTAAATCCTTTGATTTGCGTCAAATCACGATGATTATGAAGATGAATGTTTACGATATTATAAGAATTAAGGTAGCAAGTTTTAGAACAGGACTTGTATTACTGATGCTATTTTTTGCGGTTAGTTGGGCCGGCTCGGTTCAGGCCCAGGTGCCTGGAGCGGGCCAGCCGGCAGCAGCAGCAGCAGGTGGCACTGTAAGTGGCATCGTGATCGACTCCGTAACTAAAAAACCGGTAGATTATGCAACAGTTAGTTTGTTTAAAGCTGGTGCAACAACGCCTTTCAGCGGCGGTTTAAGTGATGAAAAAGGTGCTTTCAGAATCACCAATGTGCCTGCAGGTACGTATCGCTTGCAAGTGAACTACATTGGCTATGATGTAAAGAATGTTGGCGGACTGGTTTTAGCACCAGGAAAGCTGGATAGAAACATGGGTCGCATCATCATTTCACCCGGAGCAAACCTGCTTGAAGCTGTTCAGATCACCGGTCAGCAAGCGTTGATTGAGAACAAGATCGACAAGCTTGTATTTAATGCGGAGAAAGACGTAACCAGCGCGGGTGGTAACGTGACAGATATTCTGCGTAAGGTACCGATGGTATCAGTGGATATGGATGGCAACGTTGCGCTTCGTGGCAGCCAAAATGTTCGTATCCTGATCAACGGTAAACCTTCCGGTGCACTAACCACAAATGCTGCGGATGTATTAAAATCCATGCCTTCTGATCAGATTAAAAACGTGGAGGTGATTACCTCGCCTTCGGCGAAATATGATGCGGAAGGTTCTGCAGGTATCATCAACATCATCACCAAAAAGAAAGAAGTATCTGGTGTAAGTGGTTCCGTAAATCTGGGCATCGGCACACGTCAGAATAACGAAAATGCCAACATCAACTTCAATAAAAACAAACTGAGTGTTACCGCAAATGTGGGTTTTAATGCTGGGTGGCCACAAACAACGTATTCTATGTTTGAGAGCAAGAACACTTTATTAGGTACGGAATCTTCCTCCAATGGCAAAAGCACATCGAACCGCCAGTTTTTGAGTGGTTCGGCTTCCGTAGGCTATGATTTTAATGATAACAACAGTTTCCTTTCGTCCTTTAGTAGAAGGGGTGGATCATTTAAAAATGATGGTACCACAACGAATAGTAACCTTTCCCGAGATGGTGAACTGATCAACTATACGGCGACGAACAGGAATGAAAACAGCATGTCGAACTTCGACTGGAATAATGATTTTACGCACAAATTTAAACGTGCAGGTGAGGAAATCAGCGTTGCCGCACAATGGACGCATGGTACTGCTGATGTGGATTATGCAACAGAATATTCTGCCTTTACGCAAAATCAGCGCGCTGAAAACCTGGGTACAAATAATGAGTATACGGTCCAAGTAGATTATGTACTTCCAATAAATAAGATGTTTAAAGTGGAGGCTGGCGCAAAAACCATTATCCGGGAAATTAAGAGTGATTACGACTTCTTTAATCCGAATGAGGCAGGACAGTATGTGTTAAATCCGATTACTTCCAATGCTTATGATTATGGGCAGGATGTTTATGCTGGGTACGGCTTATTAACGGCATCGCTGAGCAAGGGTTACACCCTGATGGCCGGTGCACGTATGGAAAGCACCAATATTGACGGTAGCTCTGGTAATACTGCCAGCGGACTGCAGCCATTTAAAAACGATTATCTGAATTTTATTCCAAGCTTAATTGTTTCTAAATCTCTGACGCCAACACAAACCATTAAGTTGAGCTATAGTAAGCGTATTCAGCGCCCAAGTCTGCAGTTCCTGAACCCTTTCCGGAACACCAGTGACCCACTGAATCAAAGTCAGGGTAATCCGGAACTATCGCCGGAGATCGGTCAGACCTTAGAATTCAACTACTCTACTTTTGTAAAGTCATCCGTAATCAATGCTTCAGTTTATTACCGCAGAACGGAAGACATCATCGAGAGCGTGGTAACTACCGTGCCTTTTACGACGATTGATAATGCAGGCAATGAGGTAACAAGAGATGTATCATTAAGCAGCTTCCAGAATGTTGGAACAAATAACTCCATCGGAACCAGCCTTTTTGGTTCGGCGCAACTATGGAAAGTACTAACGCTTAGGGGTAACATCAATGCTTTCACTTACAAGCCTCAGATCATCAGCAGCTTGCAGCAAGGCGAGCAGGAGACTTACATTCAGTATAATGCTTTTGTAAGTGCTACGGTTAAGATAAGCTCCACGCTAAATGCGGAAACTTTCGTGATGCAGAACTCGGCAAGAAGAACCTTCCAGGGTACAAACCCATCATTTAACCTGTGGGTGATTGGCTTAAAGCAGGACATCTTCAAGAAACGTGGTACCCTTGGACTGAACATCACACAGCCGTTTAAGGATTACAAGGACTTTGAGTCTAGCATCAACAGCGGACCACTAGTGCAGCGCAGCAAGTTCTCTGTACCGTTCCGTTCTTTCGGATTGAACTTCGCGTACAATTTTGGAAAGATGAACTATGGTGCGCAGCCACCGAGAAAGAAACGTGGTGTAACCAATGACGACTTGATCCAGGGCGGTGATGCAGGTGGACAGGGCGGACAAGGCGGGCCAAAATAGGGCTCAAAAAAAAGACGCTGACATAAGCTTCAAGTCGGTTAGGATCATCAGAAGATGAACCTAACCGACTTTTTTGTTAAATAGAATGGATGCTCAGTCAGAACTTCGATAATGTGAAGTTAGTTTTTCAGAACACTTAAGATTACTCATACATCAACCGCTAAATAACCTTATTGATACTTAAACACCAGCGAAAACACCGTTTGCTCAAAAGGTTCGGATTGTATTTCTACGCTGCCGTGGTGCATCTTCATGATGTTTCTGGTAATGGTAAGTCCAATGCCCGAGCCATTCTTCCGGGTGGTAAAAAACGGAATGAATACTTTCTTCATCAGTTCATTGTCAACCCCCTTCCCGTTGTCAATGACATCGATGTATAAACGACTGTTTTCCAGGCGGTAGCTTATCTCAATTACTGGTTCTTCAACGTTCTCTACAGCATAAATGCTGTTGGTTACCAGGTTGATCAATGCTTGTTCAATTAATTTTATGTCCAGCCGCAAGCTGATCTTCGATGAAGTCTGTACAACCTTCAGTTCTATGTTCTTTCCGGAGGCGAAGGGTTGCATCAGTATTTTAATGTGTTGCAGTACTTCTCCGATGGTATGCTCCTGCAGTATCGGGGTGGGCAATTCAGCCATGAGGCGATAGTCCTTTACAAAGTCGAGCAAGCCTTCAGAACGGCGCTTGATCGTCAGTAGTGCGGGTTTAAGATCTTCCAATGCTTCCGCATCAAGGTGATCTTTGCCTTCTACCATAGAACTCACCGTGTCGGACAAGGAACTGATTGGCGTTATGCTGTTCAGAATTTCATGGGAAATCACTCCAATCAGGCGGTTCCAGGCTTCAGATTCCTTCTGCTCGATCTCATCCTTGATATTCTGAAAGGAAATGATGATGTGGTCGGTATTATGCAGATTTAAAGGAATGAGTTCAGTAGACAACTGCGTGAGTTTATCCTGGATCTTCAGCTCAACAAACTTCTTACCGCCATCCATGATGTCGCGCAGCTGATTGGCGAACTCTGGCCTGTGGTTCTGGAGCCGGTGCCAGTACTTGTAAGCGGGAACCTGTAAAAGGTTACTTGCAGCCATGTTGAAGAAGACGATTTCTGCTTTTTCCACATTCTTTTCCACAGGCTTTAAGACAATAACACCAACAGGAACCTGTTCCAGGATGGTCTTGATTAGCTGGAACATGGATTCTTTTTCCAGCTGGATGCTTTTATGCACCTGGATAATGTCGTCAAAGGAGCGGTAGAGCTCCGGGAAGCTACTCTTGTGGCTCTTTGCCTTGAAGTTTATGGTGCTGTCTTGTGTTTTTACCGCAAGCATAAAGCGGTTGATGTCTGCTTTCATCCGGTCTATGAAGTAGTAGAGCGACACGATTGCCGCGATTAGAACAACACCTACACCAAAGATCGTGAACCAGAGTTCTGTCGTACGGATTAGGTAGATGAATAAAGCGACCAGCAGATTAATGATCAGCAGGCGAAGGAGCAACCTGAAGGTGAAGCTATTGAAGAAGCTCATAGGTCAAACTTTTCTATGCGTCTATAGAGTGCAGCACGTGTAAGCCCAAGTTCTGATGCTGCTCTGGAGATGTTGCCTTTATGTTTTTCGATAGCGCGCTGTACCATTAACTTTTCCATATCCCCAAGAGCCATCTCCTCTTGAACCGTCGGTGCGGCATTGCCGCCAAACTTCTGTGGGTTAAGTTGCAGATCTTCCTCCGTGATCTGCAAACCATCGGTCATGATTACCGCACGTTCAATAACGTGTTGTAGTTCACGCACATTGCCCGGCCAGTGGTAACGAAGTAACAGGGCTTCCGCTTTACTATCGAACTTTTGAATATTCCTGTGATACTTGTTGTTGAAAGTCTGCAGGAAGTGGCTTGCTAAAAGCAGGATATCGGAACCTCTTTTAGACAAGGGCGGTAAAAGCAGTTCCACCGTATTGATGCGGAAAAGTAGATCCTGCCTGAAGGTGCCTTTGGTCACCATTTCACTCAGGGGCATGTTCGTTGCCGTAACCAGTCGTACGTTAATCTTCCTTTCCCTGCTTTCCCCGAGGCGGTTTACCGTGCGGTTCTGAATCACACTGAGCAGCTTGGCTTGTAAAGGCAAACTAAGGTTGCCAATTTCATCCAGAAAGATGGTGCCGCCTTCAGCCATTTCAAATCGGCCGGGTTTATCTTCCTTCGCATCTGTGAAAGCACCTTTAGCATAGCCGAAAAGTTCGCTTTCGAAGAGGTTTTCTGTTAGGGAACCTAAGTCAACATGCATAAAGACGCCGTTTTTACGCTGCGAGTGCTTGTGAATTTCATAGGCAAAGACCTGTTTTCCGGTGCCATTTTCCCCAAGGATCAGGATGTTTGCATCCGTTGGTGCAACTTTCAGTAAGACACCTTGCAGCTTCTGAATGGGTTCGGACGCACCAACGATGTGTTCAAACCGCCGTGCCATGTCTGTTTGCAGGGAGGTATGGAGCTTCTCGAGTTTGTTCACCTTCTTGTTGGAATGCCTTAATTTTGCCGCTGCGGAAAGTGTGGCAAAGAGTTTCTCGTTCTCCCAGGGTTTAAGGATGAAATCTGTAGCACCCTTCTTTATTGCCTGCACGGCAAGTTCAACATTTCCGTAGGCCGTCATGAGGATAACCACGTAATCTTTATCTATGGATAGGATGTGCTCCAGCCAGTATAAACCTTCGCGCCCATCGCTGGAACCTTTCTGATAATTCATGTCCAGCAGAATGATGTCTACCTCATTACGGCTAAGCAGCACATTGATTTCCCGGGGGGATTTACAGGTGACTACCTGCTGGAAGTGCTGCTTAAGTAGCAGCCTGGCACTGAGGAGAATATCATCGTCATCATCGATGACCAGAACGGTTGCGTCAATCATATAATAAGCTTTGATCAAAACTAATAAAACTGTTCGATCACGTACAACAACTGTCCGATAATGAACGGTACAAAGTTAAAGTATCTGATTAAAACATTGATTATTAATAGATTAAGTTTGTTTTTTTGCTTTGGCATGTCCTTGGCAAACCCCAGATCAATATTGATGATATTATAATGGATAAGGTAATAAAGAAGAAGCGATTTAGTAAGAAGAACATCCTGATGCTTGCCGGTATTGCAACTGTGGTGTGTCTTGCAGGTTACGGCTATAGTTTGTCGCTAAACAAGGTCTATAAAGCAGATGCAAATAAAGTGACGATCAGTAAAGTGGCTTATGGCGATTTCGAAGACGTGGTATTGCTGAATGCTACTGTAGTTCCGTTAACTTCTGTAATTGTGAGTTCTTCTGAAGGTGGAACGGTGGCGGAGATCTTCACGGAAAATGGTGCTTCAGTAGTTAAAGGCACACCACTGTTGAGAATTGCCAATCCAAATGCATTATCTGCCTATACGAGTAGCGAAACCAGCATCATTGAGCAAATCAACCAGCTGCGCAAGCTACGCTTGGATTTAGAACAGAACCAGCGTGTAATGAAACAAGACATGATGGTTATTGAAAATAGCCTTCGCACTGCGTCCCGTAAGTACAAGATTGACAGTACGCTATTTGCCAAGAAAGTGATTACCCGCGAGGAATTTAATACCTCCAGTCAGGATTATGATTATTATAAAGACCGCAGGTCCATTTTGAAACAAGCGATGGATCAGGAGAGTCAAAGCCGCAAGATGCAGCTGAGCCAGATTGACTTCTCCATCGGTCGTATGGATGAGAGCCTGGAATCCATTCGACAAAACATTGAAAACATGACCATTAAGGCACCGGTTTCCGGCCGTTTATCTTCGTACGATCCTGTGATCGGAAAATCCTACGGCGCCAATGAAATGCTGGGCAAAATTGATGTGATGCAGGGCTATAAGTTGCAGGCAGGCGTAGATGAGTACTATATTAACCGCGTAAAAGAGGGGCAACGCGCCAATTGTGAAATCAATGGTAAGAACTACCAGTTGCTTGTCCGCAAGGTTATCCCTGAAGTTACCTCCGGGCAGTTCCAGATCGAGTTGGTTTTTGACGGCAAATCTGCAGACGAACTTCGTCGCGGTTTATCGCTGCAAACCAAGCTAACATTGTCTGATAACAGCAAGTCCCTGATGCTTTCACAAGGGCAGTTCTTCCAGAGTACCGGTGGAAATTGGGTCTATGTGGTTAAAGATGGCGAAGCCAGGAAAAGAAACATCAAAGTTGGCCGGAAGAACTACTTGTACTATGAGGTTATGGAAGGCTTGCAGAAAGATGAGCAAGTGATTACTTCATCTTACGACCAGTTTAACCAGTATGACATCATACAAATAAAGAAATAAGCGCCGGTTATATGAAGATGGCGACCCATTCACGAGATAAAAAGTATAGCAATGATAAGAATTGAAAATCTGGAGAAAGTCTACAAAACGGAAGAAATTGAAACGACAGCATTAAACGGCATCAACCTGCAGGTAAAAGAAGGGGAGTTCGTGTCGATTATGGGCCCATCGGGCTGTGGTAAATCAACGCTGCTGAACGTAATGGGCTTGCTTGACAAACCGGAAAGCGGCAGCTACAAGTTCATGGATACGGAGCTGCTGAAGCTTAACGACCGTGAACGATCCAACTTCAGGAAGGCGAACATGGGCTTTGTGTTCCAAAACTTTAACCTGATTGATGAACTCACGGTGTTTGAAAACATAGAACTTCCACTGATCTACAATAAAGTGCCGGCGGCAACCAGGAAAGCAATGGTCAATGAGATCATTCAGCGGATGAATATTGTGAACCGGAGCGGTCACTTCCCACAGCAACTGTCCGGTGGACAACAGCAACGGGTTGCCGTGGCAAGGGCGCTGGTGACCAAGCCAAAGCTGGTGCTTGCCGATGAGCCTACGGGTAACCTGGACAGCTCCCACGGGAACGAAGTAATGGAACTGCTGTGCGAGTTGAATGAGCAGGGCACCACGATTGTCATGGTTACCCACTCCTCGCATGATGCGGGATTCTCCAATCGGATCATCAACCTTAAAGATGGCCATGTGATCTCTGAAAAAATCAATAAAGGCATTACTGAAGAACTGATCTGAAATGTTTAAGCTGAACCTGAAAATAGCACTCCGTACGCTCTGGAAAAACAAGAGCTACACACTGATCAATGCTGGCGGACTGGCGATTGGCCTTGCCAGCTGTATGATCCTGCTTTTGTATGTTGCCCATGAATGGGGTTATGACAAACAATTTAGCGGCTACGAGAAAACCTATGTTGTTTATAACAATTCGAAGAACAATGCAGAGACCTTAAGCTGGGCATGGACACCGACCTTAATGGCCGGGGAAGTACGGGAAAAAATTGCCGGCGTGAAATATGCCTCACATTCAACCTATCCTAATCCTCATCTGATCAGCTACAAGCAGAATAACTTTAAGGCGCCTGCCGTATTCGCGGATCAAGCCTTTTTAAAGATACTCGATTATGAAATCCTGAGCGGAAATGCTGAACAAGCATTAACTGGGGTAAACACGGTCATTCTGACTGAAACACTAGCAGAAAAGCTTTTTGGCCAGGAAGATCCCATAAATAAGGTGGTAAAGTTTAACAACGAAGAAGTATTGAAGGTAAGTGCCGTGATCGCCGATGTTCCGGTGAACAGCAGCATTCAGTTCGAATACTTGCTACCCTGGGCACTCTTCGAAAAGATAAATCCCTGGGTGAAAAACTCCGGTTGGGGAAATAACAGTTGCTTAACCTTATTACAACTGCAGGATGAGGGGCAGTTGAGCGCTGTAAGCGCACAGATGCGTGACATCTACAAACGTAACATCCCCGATGCGACGAATGAGGTGGTTTTACAACCTTTGGCAAAGTGGCATTTGTACGATCATTTTGAAAATGGAAAGTCCGTTGGCGGAAGGATAGATCAGTTAAAAATCTTTTTCTTACTGGCATTTTGCATCCTGCTGATTGCGTGTGTCAACTTTATGAATCTGTCTACCGCAAGATCAGAGAAGCGTGCGCGGGAAGTTGGCGTCCGAAAAGCTGTAGGCTCTTCAAGAGCTGCGTTGATGAACCAGTTTCTCCAGGAATCTTTTCTCCTTGCCTTCATTGGCATGCTGACCGCCTTTATGCTCATGGAGATTGCCTTGCCATTTTTCAATAGCCTGCTAAACACCAGTTTGAAGATAAACTACACCGACTGGAGGTTCTGGGTTGCGCTGGTTGGCCTTACGCTTGCCACAGGCTTCATTGCAGGCATCTATCCGGCCTTCTACTTGTCTTCATTTGAGCCCGTGAAAGTGCTTAAAGGCTTTGGGCATTCGGGCGCGGCGACCTTGTCCATCCGCAAAGCGCTGGTGGTCTTTCAATTTGTTTTTGCCGCATGTTTAATCGTATGCACGGCGGTGATCTATCAGCAGCTGCAATACATTAAAGACAAGCCCATCGGCTTCAACAAGAATGGGCTGATTGAAATCCCAATGGAAGGGAATTTAAGGAGCAAGGAGAAGATGGCATTGCTGAAGACGCAACTGCTGGAATCCGGAGCTGTGACCGGCGTGACGTATTTCAGCCGGAGTCTGAACGAGGGCGGTAACAACACCTTTAGTGTAAGCTGGCCTGGAAAGAATCCTAATGACCAGGTGCTATTTAACTTTCGTAGTGCTGGTGCCAGTTTCAGCAAAACCATCGGTGCAGAAATGATCGCAGGGGAGGAGTTTTCTGAAGCACATCATAATGACTCCACCCATATGATTCTGAATGAAGCTGCCGTTGCCAGAATGGGCCTTAAGCATCCTGTAGGTGCCACGTTCAGCTGGGGCGGCTCGCCAGTGACTGTCATTGGTGTTATTAAGGATTTCGTTGTCGAATCTCCGTATCAGGCACCTGCCCCAATGATACTTTACCATATAGAAGATGAGTTTGAGTACATGATTGCGCGGATGAATCCTGAGGGGAATGTGAGCAGTTCCGTTAATAAGATTGATGAAATTGTTAAGGCCATTAATCCAAACTATCCCGTAGAGCGGAAGTTTGCGGACGATAACTTTGAGCAGAAGTTTCAGAATGAGCAGCTGCTGGGAACCATTGCAAATCTTTTTGGTGGCTTTGCAATCTTCATCTCCAGCCTGGGACTACTTGGCCTGGCGTTGTTTATGGCTGAGCAGCGAAAAAAGGAGATCAGCATCAGGAAGGTGTTGGGTGCGAGTACCATGAATATTCTGACTTTATTGAATAAAGACTTCATCAAACTTGTTGCGATCGCCAACGTCATTGCTTTTCCGCTCGCTTACATCATCAGCAGCAACTGGCTTTCCGCATATGAATACCGGATTCAGATTTCCTTGCTGCCTTTCGGCATTGCGGTGCTGCTGTCCCTGATCATCGCTGTGCTTACGGTAAGTCTGCAATCTTTCAAAGTTGCAAAAGCAAATCCAATTGACGCATTGAAGTACGAATAACACACCTAAATCTACAGGTCTAAATACAAACCCATGTTCAAGCTCAACCTGAAAATCGCATTGCGAAACCTGAAGAGGAACTTCGTGATATCCATGATCAACATCGGCGGACTGTCCATTGCGCTCGCTGCCTTCATCTTGATTGTGCTGTATGTAAACTATGAAACCAGTTACGACAAGCACAATCCCAACTACGAAAACATTTATATCGTAGGTCGCGACCTGAAGGATTTCAAGACGAACTTTACGCCGCCGCCTTTGGCGGAAATCATTGAGCAGAATTGCCCGGAAGTGGCATTGGTAGGAAAAATGACGCCCTCAAACCTGGAGTTTCCGCTAATTAGCGATGCCGGTCGGATCTACATCAAAAACACGATGGTCATGAATTTCAATGCGGCCAAGATTTTTGACCTCCATCCCCAAGGCGGCCTGAAGCAGCCTCAGGGAGAGATCGAACGCTTGTATTATTTGAATGAAGCGAGTATGCGCACGCTCTTCCCCAATAAGAAAGATAGCATGCCCGAGCTGGTGCTGATGGGTGGTAAAACGCTTGGACTGACTGCACCCATTCAGGGGAAAATTGTTCCAAATCCACATTCCAACCTGCAATTTGATGGCGTTGCCATCGGAAACAACTTAGGGGTAGCAGAAGGCTTTGGATTTCCGAACTACTATACTTACATCCAGGTGAAACCCGGAACCGATATCAAAGCGCTGGAAGCGAAGATCGACCGGTTAATGAAAGCCGGCATGATCAAAGAAAAGATTGATATGGGGTCCCTAAAAAATGAGCGTGTTTTCCTCGATCCACTCGCCAATCTTCACTTGAAACCCCAAGCTGGAAATGACACAAACTACAAGGTTGTTATGGCCTTGTTCATCTTGAGTATGCTCATTGTGGTTATTGCCTGTATAAATTTTACGAATTTAACCATCGCACAGGCGAATAAAAGAGCTAAGGAGGTGGGCATAAAAAAGGTGCTGGGTTCATACCGGCAACTACTCACCATGCAATTTATCACTGAAATTCTGATACAATGCGTGTTGTCGATGCTGCTCGCCCTCATGCTTGCCGAGCTCTTTATGCCTACTTTCAACAATCTTTTTGAAGTACCCCTGTCCTTGGCCGCAGGTGCGGAAGAACTGTATTGGATGCTTCCGCTGATCCTGTTGATCGTTACGTTTATTGCAGGCGTATATCCGGCTTTGATTCTCTCGGGCTTCAAACCTGCGCTCGTTTTGAAAGGCAATTTCGAAGCAGGACTGCAGACCAGCTGGATTCGTAAAGGACTGTTGGTGGTACAGTTTAGCATTGCGGTAATCTTTATTGCTGGCATCCTGATCGTGAACCGTCAGGTAGAATACCTGCACACGGAGGATACGGGCTTCGAAGCCAATCAGGTGCTGGTGATTAAAAACCAGATGATGTATAACAAGCCGGAGGTATTTGCAACTTTCCGGGATAAAGTGATGAAAATCAACGGGGTGAAATCTGCAACGGTCGCTAATGTAGTACCTGGCGGAGAACAGACCGGCAGCAACGGTTATACAGTTGAGGGCCGCGAAGCCTTGCTCGATTTTATTGATGTTGATTACGACTACTTTGAAACGCTGGGTATTAAATTGAAGTCCGGCAGAACTTTTTCCAAAGAATTTAAAAGTGACACGCTGAATGCAGCCATCATTAATGAAACGGCAGCAGCGAAGTACGGCTTGCTGGATCCGGTGGGCAAGACCATCCGCGGTTGCAATATCGATTACAAGATCATCGGGGTTATTAAAGATTTTAAATCGCAGGGCTTTGAAGCCGCGGTGCAGCCAACCATCTATGCCATGAAAAATCCGTGCGGCAACCCCCGCTTAAGCATCATGCTAAAAGTTGATGCGGCACAGATGTCTGCTGTTCTCGCTGCGCTAAAAGCGCAATGGTCGGGCATAAACCGGCTGGATGGGGAGGATTTCAGGTATGACTTTCTGGACGACTTATATGGGCGGTTATTTAAAAAGCAGGAACAACTTAAAGCTGTGTTTTTCACTGCTTCGATGCTGACGGTGTTCATCGCTGTTCTGGGCTTGTTTGCTTTCGCTAAAATCATGACCAGCAACAGGCGTAAGGAGATTGCAGTCCGCAAAGTGCTGGGAGCGTCAGACTTTCAGGTGTTGAAACTGCTGAATTCATCCTTTTTATGGATGTTGCTTATCGCGAATGTGCTGGCCTGGCCCTTGGTGTACCTGCTTGCGAGAACCTGGCTGGATACCTTTGCTTACCGGGTTGAATTATCGGTTGTTCCATTTGCCCTCGCCGGAGTCATCTCCCTTTTGCTTGCGGTAATTACCGTGAGTCTGCAAGCAACTAAAGCTGTTCAAGCCAATCCGGCTGCGGTATTAAAACATGAGTAAATAGAAAAGCTATGTTCAAACTTAACCTTACAATCGCCTGGCGTAATTTGTGGAAACATAAAATCTACACCTTTATCAATATTGCGGGCCTGTCCATTGGGATGGCGAGTTGCATTCTGATCTTCATCTTTATCAGGTACCAGCTCAGTTATGATGACGATTTTCAGCATAAGCAGCGCATCTACCGGGTGGTGAGTAACTGGAAGTATCTAAATGGGACCGACGCCTCACAGGGGGTACCGATACCCTTGGCTGCTGCCGTGCGAACCGAGATGCCACAGCTGGAAAAGGTTGCGGCCATTCAGCGAACTACTGGTGTATTGGCGGCACTCGGCGAAAGCGGAGAGGTCAGGTTCAAGGCGTATGAACCAGCGTATTTTGCAGAGGCTGACTTCTTTGATATCTTCAACTTTAGTTGGCTTGCCGGAAATCCGAAGAACGATCTTCTTGCGCCGAACACGGTTGCCTTATCCGAAAGTGCTGCGATCAAGTATTTTGGTCGCTGGCAGGATGCCATTGGTAAAATCCTGCGATTCCAAAAGCAGGAGGATGCCCGCGTGACAGCGATTTTCAAGGACCGCCCGGAAAATACTAGTCTACCCCTACAAGTTGTGTTTAGCTACGCCACCTTCAGTCAGAAAAACGATAAAAGCTGGGGCACGGTACGATCCACTTCGGAGTGTTACGTGCTGCTTAAAGATGGCGTGCAGATCAGGGATGCGGACGCTGCAATGGAGCAATTTAACCTGAAAAAATATAAGGATAATGATGAGGCCGGGCGGCAGTACCACAGCTTTCAAGCGCTAAGTGACATCCATCAAAATGGACGATACGGCAACTTCGCCGGTAGAAGTATCGAGAAAAGTGAACTCTATAGTTTAGCAATCATTGGCTTGTTTCTGATTTTAACGGCCTGTATAAACTTTATAAATCTTGCCACTGCACAGGCGATAGGCCGTTCTAAAGAAGTTGGCATCCGGAAGGTGCTGGGCAGTGAACGGCGCCAGCTGATCATACAGTTTCTTACCGAAACCCTGGCGATCAGTGTTGTTGCGATGTTGATCGCCTGTGTGCTGACTGAAGTTGCATTGCCATATATGCAACAGCTCTTCGATGAAAAGATCTCCTTCAGCTTACTGCAACACCCAATCATTTTTGTCTTCCTGGTGGGGCTGGTACTGCTGGTCAGCTTGCTGGCTGGTTTCTATCCTGCACTGATCATCTCTGGTTTTAATCCCGCCATGGCCATAAAGAACAAGGTTTCCTCGAGCTATGCTGGTGGTCTTGGCCTCCGCCGATTGTTGCTGGTGCTTCAATTTACCATTACAACGGTGCTCATCATCAGTACAATGGTGGTGATGAAACAGATGCAATACATGCGTGAAAAGCCATTGGGCTTCAATCCGAATGCGATAGCCATTGTGGGTCTCCCCGGGGATAGTTTAAGCCTGTTGAAACACGAGAATTTCAAGGCAAGGCTCCTGGCCATACCAGGTGTGGAACAGGTAAGTTTATTTGATGTTGCCCCATCGTCAAACAATGTTTCAGAAAGCGACTTCTCGCTTAATGGTACCGCGAATAAAGATTTCCAGATCAGAACCATGCATATCGACCTGGATTACTTCAAGACTTTCGACATGAAATTTATTGCCGGAAAGATGCTTCTGAAGAGTGACACAACAAATAGCTATGTTGTCAATGAGACCTTTTTGAAGCGGAATGGCATCAACGACCCAGAGCAGGCTTTGGGTAAGTTGCTCACGGTAAACAGCGTGACAGCACCTATTGTAGGTGTTAGCAAAGACTTCAATGATAAGTCCTTACATGAACAGATATCACCAATCGTGATGTCTTCTAATCACTTGGACTACTACAATATGGCGGTAAAGATGGACAGCAGGCAAATGGTAAATGTTATGGCTGCGGTGCAGCAGTTGTGGAACGCTACTTTCCCCAATGATGTTTATGAATCCAGTTTCGTGAACGATGATTTGAATGACTACTATGCTGCAGAAAGGATCATGGGGGTACTTTTCAGGGTCTTTTCCTTTGTGATCATTTTCATCTCTTTTGTTGGACTTTTCGGGCTAATATCCTTTGTTACCAACCAACGTACCCGTGAAGTGGCTATCAGGAAAGTGCTCGGTGCCTCAACCTTTGAACTCCTACGCTTGCTCAATGGTTCCTTCCTGTTGCTGGTGTTTCTTGCGAACCTAATTGCCTGGCCTTTAGCATATATACTGATTAACCAATGGCTAAATCAATACGCTTATAGGATTGAACTGAACGTTTGGCCTTTCGCTGCCGCCATGTTCATATCTATGTTGATAACGTTGATTACCGTAAGTCTGCGCTCCTATAAAGTTGCAGGAACAAACCCGGTGGATGCGTTAAAATATGAATAGTCCAGGTGAATATGACTATGCTGTCCTAAATAGGGAAGGCTTTAACCTAAAATAATAACTTCGAACTTTACGAGAGATGATCACACTATCCAATATCGAGAAATACTACAGCAATAAAGGAATTAAGAACTATGTGCTGCGCCATGTGACAACGCAGATCCATCCAGGCGAGTTTGTCAGCATCATGGGACCTTCCGGGGCCGGGAAGTCTACTTTACTGAATGTTCTGGGTATGCTCGAACAGCCTACATATGGCAAATATGAGTTTATGGGCGAAGATGTATCCTTACTCAAAGAAAGCAAGCGCATAGAACTGTACCGGCACCACATTGGCTTTGTTTTCCAGGCCTACCACCTCATTGATGAAATGACGGTTGCGGAAAATATAGAAGCGCCTTTGCTGTACAAGAAAGTTGGCGGCGCGGAGCGCAAGAGTAGGGTAGCGGATATCCTGGACCGCTTCAACATTGTTGCTAAAAAGGATTTATTTCCGAACCAATTGTCCGGCGGACAGCAGCAACTGGTTGGCATTGCCCGTGCGCTGGTTGCACAACCTTCCATTATTCTGGCTGATGAGCCGACCGGAAACCTACAATCTACACAAGCGCTGCAGATCATGGATCTGTTCAAGAAGCTGAACCAGGAAGAGGGGATTACCATCATACAAGTTACCCACTCGGAAGTTAATGCCACCTATGGCTCCAGAATCCTGCATTTGTTAGACGGGGTCATCAAGGAAGACGAAGCTGTCTTAACGTAAGCACAGCCAGCGATACACTTCGGGTTAGACGCACACCTAACGCACACCTAACCCACACCAAACGCACACCTGGCGCACACTGACTGTGCGCTAGGTGTGTGTTTGGTATGCGTTTGTTCTCTGCTTGCTGTGGTATTATCCCCCCCGCAATCCGCTTTAAATGTAACTCCAGTTTTAAGCATAAAAAAGCCGGCTGCATCAGAGACGCAGCCGGCTTAATAGCATGTTTGAACGCTTATCTTCTGTTACCGAAGATTCTTAACAGGTATAAGAATATGTTAAGGAAATCCAGGTACAGGCTTAGCGCGCCCATAATGGCAAGTTTCTTTGAATCTGCAGCAGCAATGGTGTCGCCGTTTTCTTCAATACCCTGACCGATCATTTTCAGTTTCTGAACATCATATGCTGTCAATGCGGTGAAGATCGCCACACCGAAGAAGCTCAGGATATAGTCGAATGTTGAACTACCCAGAAACATGTTGATTACGGTACAGATCACCAAACCGATAAGACCAACCATCAGAATGGATCTGAACTGGGTAAGGTCTGTATTGGTTGTATAACCCAGGAAGGCCATAATACCGAATATACCAGCAGCAGCTGCAAAACAGCTCACAATTGAAGCAGTGGTATAAGCCAATAGAATAAAGCTTAAACTTACCCCGGTTAATATGGAATACAGCACGAATACACCCAATAGGGCGGTATAAGAAAGTCGGCTCATGCCGGCGCTCATTAGCATTACGAGTCCAAGTGGAGCGAACATTACAATATAGCCCAAAGTGCTCATGCCCGCACGCATTCCGGTTTGGTCATACTTAACTAAGTAATCCATGTAGCCCGGTGTGTTTGCCATGAAAAAGGCAGCAAGTGTAGATAGTCCGAGGGCTATAAACATCCAGAGAAAGACGTTTGCAAAAAACTTCTTTGCAACGGCACCCTTCTCTTCCTGAATGATTTCAGGTCTGTGTGCCCATTGATAATTGTTGTTGTTATCCATTTGTGTTAAATTTTGTTATTAAAGATAATCATTGTCTGATAGATACAAAAGCTATGCCCCAAGCCTTTTTGTCAGGGTTTCTTCAACTTTCTTGAAGATCTGTATGGGTTTCATGGTTCGCCATGCCAAATCGTCTAGCTGTCCCCCGAAATTGATGTAATAGTCAATGTTGCTGCTGCGGAATTCCTGGATCACGTGTTCGTTGAAGTTGATACCTGCAATCCAGCCATCTTCTACATCCTGGAACCACTCTTCGTAGTAACTGTCTTCGGAGGCGTGGAAGTTCAGGACGTTTTCCCCAATGAGGATAAATTTATTAATGCCTTCATCGATCATCAGCTCCAGGATTTCCCGTTTCATGAGCATGATGTCGTTGCTGATGGCATCATTCCATTCGCCGATATATTCGATAATGGCATAGCCGCGGTCGTAATCTGCGAAGAGTACTTTCAAATAGAGCGTGCTAGAGCCGAAATCATCCCATTGCGGGTGAATCAGGAAGTTATAGAGCTGTTTATCAAAGTGAAACTCGGAATACTCTGTATTGTAAAAAGGCGAACGGTCATCTTCAGCGGCGATGTAATAATCGCGCCACTGATAATATGGTTCAATCTCGTGCATGGGTGTTGTTTGATTTATTTGTGAGCAGCGTCAACAGCTTTGCGCACACTCCCGTGTTTGTTTAGGAGGGCTTCGGCACTTGCCTGATCAATGTTTAGTTCTTCCATGATCATGTCAATACCTCTGTTTACCAGCTTATGATTGGTTAACTGCATATCAACCATTTTATTGCCTTTCACCTTGCCAAGTTTTATCATGACCGTGGTGCTAAGCATGTTCAGCACTAGTTTCTGCGCGGTACCAGATTTCATGCGGGTAGATCCGGTTAAAAACTCAGGACCTACAACAACCTCAACAGGGTAGTCGCTTTCTGCTGCGATGGGTCCCCCTTCATTGCAAACGATGCATCCGGTTAAGACACCTTTCTCGCGCGCAGTGTGCAGTCCGCCGATCACATATGGCGTGGTGCCAGATGCGGCAAGGCCGATGAGGCAATCTTTTTCATTGATCTGGTATTCGCTAAGGTCGTTCCAGGCCTGGTCGGCGTCATCCTCAGCATTTTCAACGGCTTTGCGGATTGCGGTATCGCCACCGGCAATAATGCCGACAACGTAATCGAAGGGTACACCGAAAGTAGGGGGGCACTCGGAAGCATCCACAACACCTAATCTGCCGCTGGTACCAGCACCGATATAAAACAAGCGTCCACCTGCTTTCATGCGCTCGGTTACCGCTTCAGCAAGCTTCTCAATTTGTGGGATCACTTTTTCAACAGCAAGCGGAACCGTTTGATCTTCTTTGTTTATGCCATGGAGAATTTCCAGAATGGACATTTGATCAATATTGTTATAGTGGGATTCCTGCTCAGTAACGCGTATCATAGCTTAGATTTTTTGTTAAAACTCGTTAATTTCTTTTTAAACCGGAAATTGTAATGCGTTTCGCTGCATTTTTAGCCCGTCGATACGCGTTTGCTTCTTCTTTTTTAAGGGTAAATGAAGGAAGATTTTGGGAGACGCTCATCGCATTAAAAAACTTGTAAAACATTATCAATTAAACTGAGTTAAATAGGCATTTGAAAACGTCAAATGCATAACTTTGTATTAGATCGTCTCCATGAATAAAAATACCCGTCAGAACCTCTTCATTGCCCTTACGTACTCGCTCACTTTAATCGGTGGAATGTTCCTTGGATACAAGTTTCTGAGGGATCAGGGCTTTACGGTCGAAAAGCACATTACCTACAATGATAATGATGCCGAGAAAGTTGACGAAATCCTCACCATCATCAACAAAAACTATGTGGATGAGGTAAATACCGAGAAATTTCAGAAAATGCCGATCGACAGTATGCTGCATCAGCTCGATCCACATAGCGTGTATCTGCCGCCGGCAAAAGCATTTGAGCAGAACGAGATGCTGGAAGGACAGTTTGAGGGCATCGGCATTGAATATTATATTCTTAAAGATTCTTTACTGGTGACCAATGTGGTTAAAGATGGACCGGCTTTTAATGCGGGGATGCGTATTGGCGACCGTATTTTGAAGGTGGACAGCACAATGGTTTCGGGTATGGGTTTACCGCGTGCAAAAATGATCGGTAAGATTAAGGGTAAACGTGGTACACCGGTGAAATTAACGGTATTGCATGGAACGGGATTTAAGCCCGTAGAACTCGTTGTAAAAAGGGGGAAAGTGCAAGTGAGTAGCATTGATGCGGCCTATATGCTGAACAATGAAGCTGCTTATGTGCGCATCAGCAAGTTTGGGGCGAACACCGACCAGGATTTTGTTGAGGCGGTCAGGAAACTTAAAGATAAGGGGATGAGCAAGCTTATTCTCGATTTAAGGGATAATGGCGGTGGTTACCTTACAGCCGCAACGGGCCTGGCAAGTCAGCTGCTCCCGGAGAATGAATTGATTGTTTATACGGAAGGCAAACATGAGCCGCGTACAGATTATATTTCAACAGGTGGCGGTGAATTTGAAAATGGGAAGTTGGCCGTTCTGATCAATGAACACACGGCTTCAGCAAGTGAGATTCTAGCGGGTGCTGTACAGGATCTGGACCGGGGTGTGATTGTTGGTCGCAGGTCTTTCGGAAAAGGCCTTGTACAGGAGCAGTTTCCTTTTGGTGATGGCTCGGCGTTGAACCTGACCATCGCGCGATATTACACGCCCCTTGGAAGAAGCATACAGAAGTCGTACAAGAAAGGGTATAATGCGTACCAGCATGAGGTGGATGAGCGGTTTACAAAGGGAGAACTGACCGAGAAGGCAGATCGCTTACGTGATTCGCTGAAGGGCAGCAGAGCCTATGTTACGGCATCGGGTAAGCGCGTTTTTGGCGGCGGCGGTATTCAGCCGGACGTGTACGTGAAAATGGATACAACCGGTGTTACGAAGCTTTATACAGAACTTATTGATAAGCATGTACTGTTCGACTTCGTGTTTGAGGTTTTGGCGAAGCGCTATAATCCGACGTACTTAGAGCAAAATCTGGGCATGTTCAGCGTGAGTGAAAATGATCTTAAAGACCTGGTGAAATACATGCAGCAGCACGATGTGGCATACGACCAGAAGCAGTTCTTAGCTTCGAGGAATAACATCCAGACAGACTTACGTTTGTTGCTGTACAAATACCATCTTGGCGATGCCGGGTACTACCGGGCATTGAATCTAAATGACAAGATGGTTAAGCAAGCCTTGAATAGCCTGCAATAACCATCTTGAATAATCTTATTCCTTAAGTTTTTGACCTGGATTACTTCTGTCTGAAGTAGATCTGGATCGGTGAACCTTTGAAGTCAAAGTGCTCACGTAGTTTGTTCTCTATGAAGCGTTTATATGGCTCCTTGATGTACTGAGGAAGGTTACAGAAGAACGCAAACATTGGAGAGGTTGCATTGATCTGGGTGATGTATTTGATTTTGATGTATTTTCCTTTTTGGGACGGTGGCGGAAAGTTTTCAATGATTGGCAGCATCACGTCATTCAGCTTTGAAGTCGGGATTTTCTTGCCTCTGTTTTTGAATACCTCAAGTGCCGCTTCAACAGCCTGGAAGATACGTTGTTTGTTAACAACGGAAGTAAAGATGATCGGAATGTCTGTAAATGGCTGTAGTTTCTGGCGGATCTGATCTTCGAATTGTTTAACCGTTTGGTTGTTCTTTTCGATCAAATCCCATTTATTAACCAGGATTACAATACCTTTTTTATTCTTCTCTGCAAGGTGGAAGATGTTGACGTCTTGCGACTCTAAGCCTTCCACAGCATCGATCATAAGGATAACGACATCAGCTTCCTCCAAAGCTTTGATGGTTCTCATTACAGAATAGAACTCGATGTTCTCTTTAACTTTCGTTTTCTTTCTTAAACCTGCTGTGTCGATGAACATGAACTCATGTCCGAACTGGTTATAGTGTATGTGAATGGAATCTCTCGTTGTACCAGCGATCGGGGTAACGATATTTCTGTCTTTACCCATCAGCGCGTTGATCAGCGAAGATTTACCAACGTTAGGCCGCCCCACGATGGTAAGCTTCGGCAAAGCATTTTCTTCTTCTACAACGTCTTCAAAGTGTGTAATGACATCATCTAATAAATCACCTGTTCCAGATCCCGTCATGGAAGAGATTGGGTAGATTTCGCCTAAACCAAAGCCGTAGAAAACGGCCGCATCATTTTGAAGGGCGTTGTTGTCTACTTTGTTTACGACGATGTATACAGGTTTTTTACTTCTGCGTAAAAGTTGGGCGATCTCATCATCAAGATCGGTAATGCCGGTGGTTACATCCACCATAAACAAAAGTACCGTTGCTTCTTCAATGGCAATAACCACTTGTTCGCGGATTGCTGCTTCAAAAACATCTTCAGAATTGGCTACATAGCCACCTGTATCGATTACGGTAAAGTGTTTGTCAGTCCATTCAGCCACACCATAATGGCGGTCACGTGTTACACCGCTAAAATCATCAACAATAGCTTTGCGACTTTCAGTTAAGCGGTTAAAAAGAGTGGATTTGCCTACGTTGGGTCTGCCGACAATTGCAATAATGTTACTCATATGTAGTGTGAATTGTATTAATTATTAAGGGGTTGCAAAGGTACGCTTAATTTTCGTACCCGAAGCTTTTTAGGTAATTCTTTTTACTACGCCAGTCGGGTAGTACTTTGACAAAAGTTTCCAGGAACACCTTCTGGTCCAGGAACTTCTCAATGTCTTTACGCGCCTCAGTACCAACCTTTTTAAGCATGGAGCCGCCCTTGCCAATCAGGATGTTTTTCTGTGAATCTCGTTCAACGATAATCTCGGCACTGATCCTGGTGATCTTCTCTTCTTCTTTGAAGGCGGTAATTACAACTTCTGTGCTGTAAGGGATTTCTTTCTGGTAGTTGGTGAAGATTTTCTCACGGATGATCTCTGAAACGAAGAAGCGTTGACTGCGATCAGAAAGTTCTTCTTTGTCGTAATAGGCTTCATGCTCCGGAAGGTTATCCAGCAGCATTTCCATGATACCATCGAGGTTATATTTGTGCAATGCAGAGATGGCGAAGATGTGTTTAGGGTTCAGCTTCTCCTGCCAGAAGGCGGATTTCTCATCCACTTGTTCCTGGGTAGCATTGTCGATCTTGTTGATCAGTACAATCATTGGGATGGTGGTGTTCAGGATCTTCTCCAGAACATCATTCTCATCATACTGCTCATTGATATCGGTAACGAATAAAAGTAGGTCAGCATCGCTAAGCGCGCCATTTACGGAATGCATCATTGCATCCTGTAACCCGTATTTAGGTTTGATCACCCCGGGGGTATCTGAAAAAACAATTTGGTAGTCTTCTTCATTCACGATACCCAGAATCCGGTGGCGTGTAGTTTGGGCTTTGGGTGTGATGATGGAGAGCTTTTCGCCGATCAGCGCGTTCATCAAGGTAGACTTGCCCACATTGGGCTTTCCGATGATGCTTACAAAACCTGCTTTATGTGACATAAACTTTTTTTTAAAATAAATTTGCAATGCAAAGAAACGAAATATATCTTTGCAGTCCAATTTAAAAACAACGCAGGGTAGTTCTTTAACGTTTTAAATTGTCAAATAGTGCGGGGTGGAGCAGTTGGTAGCTCGTCGGGCTCATAACCCGAAGGTCATCAGTTCGAGTCTGGTCCCCGCTACCTAGGAAGCATAAGCAGCAATGTGAGTCGCTTCTAATTTTGGCCCGTTCGTCTAGGGGTGAGGACGCCAGATTTTCATTCTGGAAACAGGGGTTCGATTCCCCTACGGGCTACAGTAAAAAGAGAGGCAGGACAGCCTCTATAATAAAAGTATAGTGCGGGGTGGAGCAGTTGGTAGCTCGTCGGGCTCATAACCCGAAGGTCATCAGTTCGAGTCTGGTCCCCGCTACCAAAGGAAGCATAACAGCAATGTTAGTCGCTTCATTTTGGCCCGCTCGTCTACCGGTTAGGACGCCAGATTTTCATTCTGGAAATAGGGGTTCGATTCCCCTGCGGGCTACATCAGATAAGAAGGCTGTAAACGAAAAGTTTGCAGCCTTTTTTGTTATGCCTTTAGTTTGCTTTCAAGGTATTAGCTTCCAAAGAGCAGGTAGGTGATTAAGGACGCCAGGGTCAGGAATACGCCTATTGCAGTCTCAAAAGGAATGAGTTTCAGTCTGTTGTTAATCGCCACATTCGTTACGCCACCCGTGGCATGGAAAAATGAAAGTTTTCCGCAGCGATAATGGTATTAGGATTCGGGGAAATGATGTTCCCGCATTTACCGCCGCCGATCATCACTAACAGCAAGATCGATTTAGGAATAGACAGCTTTTTGCCAATGTTCAAAGCGATGGGTGCAACGGTAATGACGGCAACATCGATAAATACGCCGATTGCGGTTAGCAGAAAAGTAGCAAGTGCAATGGCCAGGTAAACGTGCTTTTCACCTAACTTTTGGATGATGGCATTAGATATAGCGGTTGCTGCACCGGTCTTAATCAGCACACCGGAGAGAACGCCGGCCGTCAGAATCCGCAGGATGGCGGGTGATACGTCTTTAACCCCATCAATCATCTGCGCTACTGTTTCCGTCAGGGTAAACCCACCCAACAGTCCACCAATTACTGCTCCAATGATCAGGCTATAAGCTGGTGAGACTTTCCGGATGATTAAAATAATGGATAATGATAATCCAAATAAGGCTCCAAATGTACTCATGACTGAGATGTATTGAAGTACTTCAGCGTGCGAAACAGCTGATCAAGTGTTCTTGTAATGTTATCAATGGTAAATTCATGCTCCATGGCACGCTGCATAGAAACGGGGTAGGGGATTATTGGAAGTACCGCAAGGAAACCCAGGCTGTTTAGCATGAGGATGTCCTGTATCCCTCCAGCGATGGCAATTACCGGGATGTTTTGTTGTTGGGCGGCCCTTAAAACGGTGATCGGGGCTTTTCTCATGCTGGTTTGTTGGTCCAGTTTACCTTCGCCCGTAATCACCAGGTCGGCATCTTTAATAATGTGCTGAAAGTTGAGTGCTTCAAGAATCATCTGTGCACCTGGCTTTAATGATGCGTTTGCAAAGGCCATGAACCCTCCGCCAAGCCCGCCAGCTGCACCTGAACCAGGAATCGTGTTGATGTCTATGCCCCTCGTCTTTTTAACTACATCCACAAAGTTCTTCATGCCTTCTTCAAGCCTTTCTATGGCTTGATCGTCTGCGCCTTTCTGGCGGGCGTAAACATGAGCAGCGCCCCTGGGGCCAGTACAAGGGTTGTCTACATCACAGGCAATGGTAAAAGTAGCAGCTAAGAACGCAGGAATTGCGGCAGATTGGTCAATGCTTAGGATTTCGCCTAAGATCTCTCCGCCAAGGGGTAGCTCCTGTCCTTTGCTGTCCAGAAACTTAAAGCCAAGGGCTTGCAACATCCCCGTTCCTGCATCATTAGTGGCACTCCCGCCGATGCCGATCAAAAAGGTTTCGCAGCCACGTGCAAGTGCATCTTTGATGAGTTCCCCCAATCCATAGGTGGAGCTCCGTAGGGGATTTCTTTCACCCTCCGGAACCAATGTAAGTCCACAGGCACTTGCCATTTCCATTACGGCAGTTTTTTCATCAGCGAGGATGCCATATACAGCATGTACGGGGTGCCCCATTGGTCCGCCCACCTTGCAACTGATTTCTTTGCCAACTGAAGTGGCAAGTAGGGCATCTACTGTACCTTCACCACCATCGGCCATGGGTATTTTTAGAACGGTACAGTTTGGATAGTTCTTGAGGATGGCCGCTTCCGCAGCATCGGCTACTTCCAGCGAACTTACAGAACCTTTAAAGGAATCGGCCGCAATTACAATTTTCTTCATAAATCACCTGAAAAGTTAAACCTCCAACGCGCCCCGAAAGCCTCTTGCAGCATAATAGGACTCTGCACCATTGTGGTATACGAACACGGTTGCATATCGGTAATCTGCAAACAAAGCACCGCCTAAAGCTCTGATCGCAGCGGGTGTTTCAATCCAGCTAGAGGTTTTCATATCAAAGTGTCCAAGGGTTTGAAGCAGCCTGTATTGTTCTTCATTAAGTATTTTGATGCCCATTTCTTCAGCCATGCCAAGGGCACTGTGTTTTGGTTTGTTTTCCTTTCGGGATTCCAATGCGTCCTGGTCGTAGCAAATGCTTCTACGTTGTTTAGGACTTTCTGCCGCGCAATCGAAGAAAAGATAGGTGTCCTGTGCTTGATCATAAGCGACTACATCGGGTTCTCCTCCTGTGTTTTCCATCTCATTTAGCGACCAGAGCTTATCTGGATTTGCTTGTAACCGGGATTGTACGTCCTTCCAGTTTAAGCCTGTATGACGATGCAAATGCTTTTCGAAGCGTGCTTTCAATGTGGAAAGCAGTTCATCAATTTGTTCCTGGGTTAATTTACTTTGTAAAGGCTTCATGAATTAAGAATTGCTATTTGAATCTGTTTCAATCAGAATCATCAGATTTATTCATTCAGTATGTGGTTCCTTATATATAAGGTGTGAGCTCTACTAAATTAAGGTAAATTGTTTATGGTCAAAGACTTGGTTTAATGTTTAATTTGTAGGGGAAAGTTGCCGCTAGCAGTTTAACTTTTGTAAAAAATATGCATCAGCGTCCATTAATTTTCTAGTGAAACCAATTTGATGATTGCGATGTACGAATGAATAAGAATGAAAACTAATTTGATTATTGCTATGGAGCAAATGAATAAAGTTAAAAACCAAAAGTGATGATTACGATGGAGCAAATGAACAAAAATCAAAGCGTTACCCTAACGGTAATTGGTTCCGGAGATGCTTTTGGAAGCGGCGGAAGATTAAATACCTGCTTTCATGTCCAGGCCGCGGACTGCCAGCTGCTAATTGACTGTGGTGCAACTGTTCTAAGCGGTTTGAAGCAGAGTGGGTTTCGGGTAGGGGACATTGATGCCATTCTGATCACGCACTTTCATGGGGATCATTATGGTGGACTACCGTTTTTTTTGCTGGATTATGCCCGCCAGCAAGATGCCAAGCCATTAACAATCATCAGTCCGCCTGGCGCGAAGCCACGTATCCAAAGCCTTTTAGATTTGCTTTATCCCGGCAGTCTCCAACTCGACACACTTGCCCTCACTTTCATAGCATACCAGCCATTCGAGGTTGTAGAAACGGCAAACTTCGTTGTGCAGACCTTTCCGGTAATCCATGTTGCTGCAGCCTTGCCCAATGCATTTCGGATCCAGCTTGGAAAGCATGTAATCAGTTACTCCGGCGATACGGAATGGACTCCGGTTCTGGTGGATGTAGCCAAGGATGCTGACCTTTTTATCTGCCAGTGCAACTACTATGAAAAGGACGCGAAGGGACATCTGAACTATCGTACGTTGCAGCAGCATTTACCGGAGCTTAGCTGTAAGAAAATTTGGCTCACACACTTTGATGTAGATATGCTGGCGCACATGGAACAGGTGGAGTTAGAATATGCAGAAGATGGCAAGCAGATCACCATCGCCTAACAATTTACAACAATATAATCCCTTTAAGCTTAGTTCTTTGACTCTCCTTGTAGCGTATAAACGACCACTTGCGTTTAACTCATATTTAACCAACAATCTGTATGATGAAACATGTTTACTTGTTACTCGCTGTAATTTTCCTTTCCGCCTGTGCGAAAGAAGACCTTATTGGACCAGCAAAGCTTAAAAATGGCCAGGAAGTGGAAGTCCTCGTTAGCGACCGCTATGGCGCAGTAGAAGACCCTTTGCTATTACTGCCATCCAATAAACCTGCAGAGATGTGGCTTGGCGGTTTCAGCGAACGTGAGCCAGGGTACACCTATCGGGTCATCGCTAAAGTTGTTAAGCCTGCTGAACCTTTACAGGATAGTCCATCTTACTGGCTGGAGTTTGTTAAAGTTGTTAGCAAGGAGAAGGTCAGCGTGACCGTACCTTTTGAACTTGCGTTGATTCAAACGATTGTGCCCGGCGGACCATTTATAAAGTTGAGAAAGGAAGGTGATCGGTATCTTATGGATGATAAGGTGAACCTTAGGGCAGCTAACAATGAGGTAAAGGATCAACTTGAGGAGATTTGGGCCTTTAACAACTATTTGTCCGAAAGCTGGAAGAATACAAACACAGTCCCACCCATGATCCCCAGCAGTTTGGGAAAGCATACCTGGTATCAAAAATTGAATTTAAAGCGCGTTAATGCGTTAAGCCTATTGAATATTCAGATATGCTATAAAAAAGAAGGCCGCTAGTTTTAAACTGCGGCCTTCTTTTTTTAGAACTTGTTCACCCATTGTTCATAGGCATCTATAAAGGTTTTCAGAAACTGCTTTGTATCCTCCACCACATTGCCCTGATCATCAAATAAGGATTGTGCATTGCCAATGTAAGCTTCCGGCTGTTGCATCATCAACACATCTACGAAAACCATGGACTGCCGTAAGTGGTGGTTAGCTCCAAATCCGCCAAGTGCACTAATGGAAACACTAACCACAGCACCTGGTTTACCCGCAAGGCTGTTTTGGCCATAAGGTCTTGAAGCAACATCTATAGCGTTCTTCAAAACTGCAGTTGTACCGCGGTTGTACTCCGGTGTAAAGAATAAAACGCCATCAGCTTCCTTAATTTTTGTTCTAAAGGCTGTCCATTCCTGTGGTGGATTTCCATGGTCCAAATCTTCATTATAGTACACCAAATTCCCAATCTCCAGGAACTCAAGTTCCAAATTAGCGGATGCAAGGCTTTGAACCGCTTCAGCGATCTTTCTATTAAAAGAATCTTTTCTTAAACTCCCAACGAGTACTGCAATTTTTTTATTAGCCATAATAAGATGTTTTACATACACATAACCCCATAGCAGTTAAATAGTTCGGGACTAAAGCTAATCTTACAATCCGCTGGCAGCTAACACTACAAGCCGCTGTCGTCAAGCGCAAAAGTATTCTTCCTTTCCTTCCACTTTCCTTTTGTGAAATCCGGGAAGTCCTGCGGCGCATTACCTTCTTTTAAAGATTTCTCTGAAAGCGGTGTAATCACGCTCATGGTTAGTGAGTCGTAGATGTCGATAGGGGTTTGTTTACGTTGTTTAACCGCTTGTACGAATGCATTAAATACATACCAGTCCATACCGCCATGACCTGCGCCTTCTGCCTGCGACGCATATTTCTTCCACAGCGGGTGATCATACTTTTCGAACCACTTTGAAGCTTTGTCCCACTCATCGTGTTTGTCAGACTTGCCCTCGATGTAAATGGAGTTGTTAACATCCATCCAAATGCCTTCTGTACCTTGAACGCGGAAGCCCAATGAATACGGTCTTGGCAGGTGCGTGTCGTGGGTTAAGGTAACAGTTTCGCCATTGGCGCAATTCAGCATGGTTGTGGTCACATCGCCATTCTTAAACTTGATGTTCGCGTTTTTGTGTCCTGGTGCAACCTTATTGATATAGGTGTTGAGGCCTCTGGATTTTGAGGAGAACGAAACGAGATTGGTAAAGCGGTTGCCTCGATTGATGTTCGCGTAGTTCATTACCGGGCCTGCGCCGTGCGTAGGGTAGATGTCACCATCACGGTCCACATTCCATTGTGTACGCCACTGCGCTTCACCAACGGTATTGGGACCGAATTCAGCACCTTTTCCACTGAAGTTCTTGCCGTCATTAAACAAGACCCCTCTAAGATCGTGCTCGTAGCCGCCTTCCAGATGAATCAGCTCTCCGAAAACATTCTGGCGCACCATATTCAGCACAGCCATAACATCACGGCGGTAGCATACGTTTTCAAGGGTCATGTATGGGACCTTTGTTTCTTCGTAGACCTTCAAAATATCCCAGTGGTCCTGTTCGGTAACACCTGCGATAACCTCACAGCCGACATATTTTCCAGCGCGCATGGTGTCAATTGCTTGCTCCTTATGAAATTCCCAAGGGGTAGAAATGATCACTGCATCAATGTCTTTACGTGCAATAAGCTTCTTGTAAGCGTCAAGGCCGCCGGTGTATTCTGTGGGAAGCTTTTTCTTGGCCTTTACGAACTGCTCGCGGCAGTATTCTAGTGAGCTTTCCTGCGTGTCGCAAATGGCTACAACCTCCACATCATTGCGAAGTAAACCCTCGCCAATGTGATTTCTTCCACGTAGTCCAACACCGATATATCCAAGTCTTACTTTATCTGTATCTTTTCCGAATAACATGCCTGAGGGCAGGATGGTAAAGCCGGTTATGCCAACGGCAGTGTTTTTAACGAATTCTCTGCGATCCATAATGTGTTCTTATTTGGTTCTTAATATTTATTTGTAATAGCGGTCCACAATGGGACAGCGTTTGTATTTTCTTCAGTGAGTGCCCTGGATTTAAAGATAGCATCTTTAAAAAAGGCAGGTAAATGAAACTCAGGACTGTCTGCTATAATGTTACTCCAGCAGAGGAAATGCGGCTGTGGCAGGCGGTCGCCACATTTGAAAAAGTTAACCCTTGCCGGCGTTTGTTCCAGCACCAGGTTGGGGTGGAACTTAAATAGCTCTTTTGGAAGGAGCAGGGTCAGTTCCCAGCAGATTCCGGCTTCAGACTTGTTGCGGATGCTGATGTGGAAGCGGATACGCTCCAGAAGATGGTCAGGAATGAAAACCCGCTCGTGCTTCCCCGGACCGTACTGCACCCTTGCTGTGCCCGCGCAGTTAAACTCCAGGTTGTAGTACGCAGCTTCAGCATTAAAAGCAATGAAGAATTCCACACAGCTGTCTTCATAAACCGGATCGTTCAGTTTATGGTACTGCGCCCTAATTTCCTTTTCCTGCACAAAGTATTTCAGCAAAATGGCTTCTGCGTTATGCGCGATGGCAAAGTCGACTTTCGGTAATCCCGTCCCGTCGGCCCAGGGCGCATGTGCAATAGGTTGTCGCGCAACGCCATCCAGTAATTCAGTAAGCGCCTCAATTGAAGTCTGCTGATCTACCTGCGGCAGAAAGGAAATGCTAAAAGGTTCAGCCATGTGCGGGTAAGGTTTTTAAGTTGCTGATTTCGGTCTGGATGATTTCCTGCAGTAGGGGTGCTTTTTCATGAAGCATCCGGAATAGCTGGAATTGTGCACGTGCGCGCTGCAAGTTGTGGTTCGCAAACTTGATTTTGTAATAGGTGTCGCCATTCAGATGGTCAGTCAGAAATCTTACACCTTGCATGTACGGGAACAGTAGTACACCCTTTATTAAGGACTGTACCTCCAGATCCGTCAGAAAGCCGGCAGCATTTTCCAGGTAGCCTTTGGTGTAGGCTTGAAATAAAGGTAGGTTTAGGTTGATTTTTTGTAGGTCTGCTTCATCTTCCGAAGCGGTATTAATGATTGTTCTAATGGCATCGCCGAAGTCGTAGGCCACATAGCCCTCCATAACGGTTTCCAAGTCAATTACACATTGCGCCTCATCATTGCTGTCGAGCAAAACATTGTTAAACTTGGTATCATTATGTGTCACCCGTTTAGGTAGGTTCGCTGCCGTTTCCGCTTGCTGGAAATAGAGCATGGCATCTGCATGTTGTTTAACCAGCGCCAGTTCTTCACGCACGGTATTCAGGCGGCCTGCAAGGTTTCTTTCAATTGATTCCTGCAGCTGCGCCAACCTGAACTTAATGTTGTGGAAATCTGGGATCACTTCATAGAGTACTTCCGATGGGAAATCGGAGAGCATGGACTGGAACTTGCCAAAGGCTTTTCCGCCTTCATAGGCCTGCTTTTCTGTCGACACCATATCGTATGATCGGGTATCGCTTAGGAAGTGCAACATCCGCCAATAATTGCCTGCAGGGTCCTGATGATAATATTTACCATCATGCGTTGGGATTAGGGTCATAACCTCTTTCAACGGATCGCCGCTACCATCAGCCAATTTCGCTTTTAAGTGTGCGGTTACCTGCAGCATGTTTTCCGTCAGGCCCTCCACATTGCTGAAGATGGATGTATTGATGCGCTGTAAAAGATAGTGGGGTCCGGTAGGATTTTCACTTTTAACGAGGAAGGAGTCGTTGATATGACCGGATCCATAAGGCGCTGCATGGCCTAGGCTGTCCATGCATTTGAATTTGGTAATAACCTCAGGGATGTAGTTCGTGATTTGCACTATAGAAAAATTAGGATTAGGAAATGATTAGAGTTTAAAGAATATGCCGCGTTTGTACAGCCAGTAGCATAAGGCCCATTCCAGGATTAAGGTTGTAAAGGCGGAAAACACCGCTGCTACAGGAACGGAAATGCCAAAAAACAAGTGCAGCAGCTGTCCGCTGAAAATGTCTACAGCACCGTTTACCCACTGCATACCCACCGTTTCAAAGAACAGGTATATAAAGATTGCATTCATACCCATAACGGTCGCGATCCAGGCATATCGGGTATTCTTTTTAATGTCGACCAGCCAGTAAACCGCAGCCAATAACAGCAGCACCCAGCCGCCAGAAGCTAAAGCAAATGAGCTGGTGCTGATTCGCTTAATTATTGGAGTGATGTTTAATAGATCGAGCCCATGGCTCAGAACCAAAGCTGCCAGGCCTGCAAACAGCAAGGCTTTCACCTTATATACGGCACTGCGCTCGGTTACCAGAAGTTTGCCTGCAAGCACACCCCAGATGGTGTGCGCAGCTGTTGGAATGATGTTAATCGCCACCCAGCCATCGCTGTTGATTTTGCCCATGAGGATGGTGTCCATGTAAGATCCGAAGTTATGCCCCTCTACAAATGGTTGTGAAAAGCCCGGCATCAGAACCATCCGATAAAGCAGCTCCGTAAGGATGAGTAGTCCGATGGAGCATGCAATCTGGAAGCCGAAAGACCGGTTGATAGTCAGATAAGCGATGAGCGTGGTAAAAGCAAGTTGTGTTAATACGTTCCAGAGCTCCCATACCGGTTTGCCTGCATAGATGCAGTGCAGCCCCACACCGCAGATGAAGAGCCTTAAGCAGCGGATCAGGATGTGCCTGAAGTTGCCGCTCCAGGTGACACCTTTCGCTAGCTTACGACTGTAGGAAATATACATCGCCGATCCTGCCATGAACATAAAAGCGGGCTGCACCAGATCCCAGAAATGTAAGCCATGCCATGGATGATGAAAAAACTGATTCACCAGTCCCGCACCCAATCCAGAAGGCTCCAGGTGATTTAGGGATTCATAAACCCGGCAGCTTTCTGCACAAAGCAGAATCATAATGATCCCCCGCAGCACATCAAGTGATATCACACGGTAGTTGCTTTGCGGTGTATCGGTAAGGGTATTTGTCATAATAAGCAGCTGTTTGTGAATTATTCGCTCATGTCAAGGAAGAAACTTGGCTTGCCTTCGTCCGGTGCATTGCCCAGCACCACAGACCAGTCGCTTTTAATCGCCTGTATGCCCACCCGCATGCCTTCACCGGTAAGACCTTTCAGCTTGCCGCGTGCAATGCGCATTTCAAACTTCACCATGCCACCTTCTTCCTTAACGGTGCCCACGTTGAAAGCTTCGGCAATGGATTGCTGATCGAAAGCAAAGGCGTTCTGATTGGTGCCCGCATGATAGAAGATATCCAACCCGCCGGTAAGCAGCTGTCCCTCCAGCAGAATGTCGTAACCACCACCCGCGAATGTTCCGGTTAGCAATCCTGTGCCGGCATTGTTGTCTGAATCAATGTAGAAGTCGAAGATGTTACCATCGGCTTTTTTGCCGGTCATCTCCGCGTACATGTAAATGTAGTTCCCGTCGTAATCAAACTTCACCACATTGAAAACCCCTTTTGTTGTACCCAGGGGCACCACGTCTTTCGTTACCGCTGCCCAATCGTCAAGACTATTGTCGTTGATTTTAACTGGTGATGACTTTGCAATCCGGATCACCGTGGAGGATTCGGTAGATTTTCCATTCACCATGGCGGTTAAGGTTGGCACGTATTTGCCTTTTCCAGGGTAGGTGTGACTCGGGTTTGCATCCGAAGAGGTTTGCCCGTCGCCAAAGTCCCAGTTGTAGTTGGTTGCCCCAGCGGTTAGTACCTTGAACGTTGCGGTATTGCCTTCAACAAGCACCTCGTAGGCCAGGTCGGTCTGTGGTTCGTAGTCGTCCGACTTGCAGCCTTGTAGGAATGTTCCTGTCAGTGTTACACAGCACAGGAACAGGTATGATCTTAATTTCTTCATCTCATTAATGTTAATAGCCCTTGGTACTATGGATTTTGGATGGCCAGCGGATTGGTTAGAATTTCATCAACCGGCAGATAGTATATAATTCTTGGACTGGTGTATGGCACACTCAGGTTCTGGTAACCCGAAGGGGTTTTACCCAAGTCAATATCGGTTTCCTTTAAGCCAAGGATGTGGTAGCCCCAATAGTTCTTATTCAGGCTGCGCTTGTTGCGGAACACATCATATGTGCGGTGGCCTTCAAAGGCCATTTCAATACGTTTCTCTGCCAGCACCAGGTCCAGCGCATTGCTACCTTGCGGCAGGGATTTGTTATACAGCGCAGTTTCCAGTCCACGGTTTTTACGAATCATGTCAAGATCATCCAGTGCTGCTGCGGTGGCGCCAGTTTTGGCTTCCGCTTCTGCGCGGATCAGGTACATTTCTGCCAGGCGGAACATGATTGGGGAGCTTAGGTTTGGCTGCCCGTTCTGAAAGGAGAACTTAGTGATGTAATACATCTCCACACCGTTTTTCTTCTGCACGGTGCCGGATGCATCTTTAGATGGAACAATGTACGACCACCTTACGTCTTCAGGGTGTGCGGCCATGGCTGCGCGAAGGGATGACGATGCAAACTCTTCACCCCAGCCAGAGTTCCCGTCCGAATAGATCATGGAAGCGATCGAACCGAACTTGCCATAGTCGTCTGCTGCGGTGAAAGCAATGCAGAAAATGGTTTCCGGACTGGTGGTTGCATTCGCGAACAAGGACGGGTAAGTCGCCTTGGTGCTCAAAGAGAAGCGACCTGAGTTAATCACCTTATTGGCGTACTCAATGGCTTTAGCATTATCTTCTTTATAAAGGTTTACCCGGGCAAGTAAGCCATTTGCGGCTTCTGCGGAGGCATATTGTACACCTCTGGGTTGTGTCATCAGTGCAGCGGCTTGTTCCGCGTCTGCAAGCACGGAGGCATAAACCTCAGCAATCGTTGAGCGTGCTTTAATGCCTTCATCAGTTAAGTTCGTGCGCAAAATGATGCCGGGTGCGTCAGGTGCAATGCTGTAAGGCTGACCGAACAATCGAACGAGATTAAAGTGGCTTAAAGCGCGGAGAAAGTAGCATTCGCCCAGCAGCTGCTTAGTCTTTGCATCCGGGTCAGGTAGCTTCTCTACGGCATCAATTACGGTGTTTACACCCGTGATGATCTTGTAAGACACATACCAGAAGTACCGGGTATTGGCCTGAGAAGGGGAGTGTCCCAGGGTAAAGCTGTTGAATAATGGATCCTCTGTAATTTGCCCGCAGGTGATGTCATCGCTGGCAAAGTCAGACAGCTGATAGAACTGGCGCAGGTACATGTTGTTGTTATCGACCGTGCCATTAAACGCAATGTGGTCTTTTAATAGGGCGTATGCGCCGTTAAGTGCGTTTGTTAAACCGTCGTTGGTGGTCACAAGGGTACCGGTGCTGATCGCATCGCTTGGGTTAACCTCCAGTTTCTTGCAACCACTCGAAGCGGCCACAAAAAGCATGAACAGGGTGAATATTTTCTTTTTCATCGTTTTACGTGTTTGATGTTTGCAGAACCATCAGGAGCTTTCTATTTGCTGTCATGAGGGGTTCAAATGCTTTGATTAAGACCTTGTTAGAAACTAAAGTTAATGTTGAACAGGTATTGTCTGTTGTTCGGATACTTGAAATCTGAAACGCCTGGTGTACCGAAGCTTCCGGCCTGTATGGTGGTTTGCGGATCCTGACCAAGGAAATTAGAGAAGGTTGCCACATTATCTGCGGTAAGTCCGACGGTGATGCCTTCCATATTGATTTTGCTTGACCATGCTTTCGGTAAACGGTACGACAATGCGATGTTGCGGATACTGAAGTAACTTCCGTTTTTAAGGTAACGGGTAGATGTTTCCGTAGAGTTTGCGGAGTTCTGCGGGCTTGGTTCTGTTGCCTGCGTATCGCCCGGACCGGTCCAGATTTTCGCATCATCAGGCATTTGAATCTGGTTGTAATATGGCTCATGACCGTCGTTCATCATAAAACGAAGGTTGTTGCTGAATACTTTGTTGCCATAGTTGAAATAGGTGCTCACCCGAAGGTTGAAATTCTTGTACCGGAAGTTGTTGTTGAAACCACCCTGGAATTTCGGTAATGCGGAACCACTCTCCTGAATGGTGGCCTGCGCATAATCACTGGTGCTTTCTCTTCCCGTCACCGCACCACTTTCATCATAGGTTAACTTCTCCCAAAGTGGTCCGCCGGTTTGTGCATCAACACCAAGCCATTTTGGCATGTAGAACTCATACAGATTTCCACCGTTCCTGTAGATTTGAGAGATGCTCCATGAACCAGTTTTAACGATGCTCGCTGGCAAGCCTTCAAGCTTGTTGCTGTTAAAGTTGATGGTGAAGTCTGTGCTCCAGTCGAAGTTCTTGTTCTGAATGTTAGCCGAGGTGATGCCAAGCTCAATACCCTTGTTCACTACGTTTCCGGCATTCTCCCACTTGGTTTCAAAGCCTACAGATAAAGGTTGTGATACCTGCAGCAGTAGATCTTTGGTGTTGTTGCGATATACATCTACCGTAAGGTTTACACGCTTAAACAAGCCGATATCCAAACCTGCATTGATCTGGTTTTTGCTCTCCCAGGTTAGCGTCGGACTTGCCAATTGGTAAGGTACTGCGCCAACAACAGAGTTGTATTGGGTGGTTAAAGAGTAAAGTCCAAGGTATCTTGAAGCACCAATATCCTGTGTGCCCGTGATACCATAGCTTCCCCTTAGTTTAAGGTAGTTCAGGATGTTGCTACCGGCAAGGAAATCTTCATTGCTGATGAGCCATGCACCGGAGATTGCCGGGAAGCTCCCGTATTGTTTGGTTGGTGCAAATGCAGAGGAACCGTCGTAGCGGAAAGATGCAGTAAGGAAATATTTTTCTTTGTAGTTATAATCTACCTGTGAAAGCAGGGATTGCAGGTAGCCCTGATTATTGTAACCATTAACCAGTTGGTTGTTGGAAACAACGTTGAGCACCCTTAAACCCTCAGGCAATCCTCTTCCAGAGGCACCCGAATATTCGGTCTGGCTACCTTCAAACGCCGCACCTGCAAAACCGTTTAGGCTATGATCCCCAAATTTGAAGGCGAAGCGAAGCAACTGATTGGACACGATGCCATAGTTAAGTGTATTTAGCTCATTCAGGTATCCTGAGCCGCGGTAGGTGCCTGCAGCCAATGGCGACACGAAGTTCGTGCCTTTATTGAAGGATGCAGCAACACGGTTTGAACTGGAGAAGGTAAGCCAATCGGTAATGCGGTAGTTAACACCCAAATCGTAGTTCACATCAAAGCCCTTGTAGCTGTGGTCTGAGTTCTCAATGGTGTGTAGTGGATTCACTTTGTCCCTGGACCACCATTTGAAAGTGGAGTTACCATCTACGTAGACCGGTTTGCCCGTTTCATCATAAGGGTTGTCCCATGGCATGTTCAGGAAGGAATAGTAAACATCCATGTAGTCGTAACTCTTACCCATGTTCGCACTCAGGTTGATGTTGTTGGTTACGTCAAGTTTGTTCGAGAAGTGATAAGTGGAGTTTCCACGTAAGTTAATGCGCTGATATTTCGTATTCTGGAATGTTCCTTTTTCGTTGTAATAGGAAGCACCTACGTAGTAGTCGTTCTTTTCTGTACGGCCAGCGGCGGATAAGTAAAAATTATAGATAGGTGCCGATTGGAAAGATTCCTCTGGCCAACTATAGTTCTGATCTCTGAGCGTTAACGGGCGTTCCGCATAGAACTTTCCAAGGTCGATTTTATAGGAATTGTCCGGTGCACCAAGGATGTAATCTCTATAGAACTCCTTTTGATGATCATAAAGCTCGTTGCTGCTCATCACCTGGAGCTTGCCAAAATCGGCAGTTCTGAATCCGGTAGCCACTTTCGCTTCAAAGCGCGTCTGGCCTTGTTTTGCTTTTTTCGTCGTTACCACGATTACACCGGCATTGGCTTGAGAACCATAGAGTGCCGTTGATGCCGCATCTTTCAATACGGTAATGCTCTCCACATCATTCGGGTCATAGTTGCCCCCAATGATACCATCGACCACAAACAGCGGACTTTGGTTCGCATTTACCGAGGACACGCCACGTAAACGGATGTCGGGCGCAGCACCAGGAGCACCGGAGCTGTTTACAACCTGTAAACCGGCAACCTTACCCTGCAGCATGGATCCAACATTGTTTGTGGTGACATCCTTAAGCTGCTCTGCAGACACAACTGTTACGGCACTGGTAAGGGCACTTTGTTTCTTGCTGCTGTAACCTACTACAACAACGTCGTTAAGCTGCTGCACGTCTTCATCAAGCCGGATCTGTACGCTGGATTGCCCCGCGTTAACTTCAACTTCTTTCCGTAAGAAACCGACGAAGGTTAGTACTAGGGTCGACTTGCCTGCGGGTGTACCAATGCTGAACGCACCGCTGCCGTCGGTGCTAACGATGTTTGATGACCCTTTAAGGGCGACGCTGACGCCTGGCAGGGGTTGGCTATCCTTTGCAGATACAATGCGTCCGCTTACGCGTTGCTCCTGTGAAAAGCCGCCGGTATGCATCGCCAGTAAGCAACAACAAAGGAGTAAAAGTTTTTTAATCATGATGCGGGATTTAAATGGTGGTTCCTGAAAAAGGCCTTATTGTAAATATGAAGTAAATAAACTGTTAAGAAAAGTTCTCCAGATCACGGGCATCGTAAAACGCAGTAGCGCAAACGATTGCGCAGGTTACGCAAACGTTTGTTTAATTTTAACGCAAACGGTTGCGCTAAATCATCTAAATGTCATGTTAGAATTATTGGCCGGATGTGCGCGTGTATTCGATCATCTCAGAATCGATGATGTGCTGTAGAAGTGGTGGTTCGGTACCTGCTGGATTTCCAGCATGTTTAATCAGCTGAAAGAGGAAGTCCGTAGCCATGGAAGATTGCTGGTAAGCAAACTGTTCTATAGAAGCCAGCGGGACGCTGTCCATGTACTCCCAGATGGGTAAGTTGGCAAAGCTGATGAAACTCACATCCTGGTTAATAACCAGTCCGCGAGCTTTAACAGTTGCAATGCAGTCCAGCAGTACGTAATCATTAAACACGATCACTGCAGTAGGGGGTTCTGCAATGTCGAGCAGTTGCGTCATTGCCCTGCGGTTATCGGCTTTGGAAAGGCTCGTTGAGACAATCACTTCATGGTCGAGCTGCAGCTCATGTGCCTTCAGGCACTTATAATAAATCTCCAGGCGCTGCAGCGTGGCAGCCAATTTTGCAGGCCCATTGATAAGTCCGATGCGCTTATGACCTAAACTGACCAACTTTGTAACCGCCTGAAGCATGCCAGATACGAGATTACACGCCACGTAGTTGATGTTCTTCTTGCTGGGTATGCGGTCGAAGAATACGACCGGAATGTTGTATTTCTTTAAGCCATCGAAGTGCTCATAAGAGGAGGTTTCCTTGGTCAGCGACACCAGAATGCCATCAACACGATGGTCCTTCATGTTCTCTACGATGCGCTTTTCGCGTTCAAAGCTTTCCAGCGATTGTCCGATGATCACGTTATAGTTGTTTGCTTCAACGGCATCTTCTATACCAGTTAAAGCGGAAGAGAAGAAGGGTTCTGAAAGGTTGGGGATGATGACCCCGATGGAGTATGTCTTACGCTCCTTGAAGTGAATGGCAGAACGGTTTACCTCATAACCCAGTTCTTTCGCTACATTTTGCACCCGCATCGTTGTTACCAACCCAATGCTGGGATGGTCTCGTAAGGCGCGGGACACCGTTGATACAGAAACATTAAGTCTTTTGGCAATTTCCTTAATGGTGGGTAATCTATATTCAGACATCGTGGTTTTTACTGCAATTAGCTTCTCTAAATGTATGATTTTTATTCTTAATTTACTTGCCTTAGATCGTTACAGCAGCGCTGGCTGCCCATCGGTCATTGCAAATTGCTTAATTTATGCATCTCCATGAAAGAAAATAGTCGCCGAATGTTCCTGAAAACTTCCTCCCTGAGTCTAGGTGTTTTAACAACCACTAGTTTAACTGCCTTGGCGCAAACGCCAACGGAAAAGGAAAGTATCTACGAGGTTGAAGAAACACGGATCAACTTGTGGTCTGATCAGTCCAGGAATAATGGTCTTGAAGCAGGTAAACGCCCGAATATAGTGATCTACAAACCCAAGGGCACAGCTACGAAGCGTGCTGCGATGCTGGTATGCCCCGGCGGTGGTTATGGTATGCTGGCGTCTGATCATGAAGGGGTACAGCTTGCCCGGTTTTTCGCCTCCATGGGGATGGTTGCTGCTGTGTTGACCTACCGTGTTGCACCCAACAAATTTCCTGCACCATATGCAGATGGTGTTCGCGCCATGCGCATCCTGCGATCTAAAGCGGCTGCGTTCGGTGTGGATCCACAGCGGATCGGCTTGATGGGGTTTAGCGCTGGCGGTCACCTCGCCTCCACAATTGCCACCCAACCGGAGCTCTACAAGGACCCTGAAGATGATTTGGCCGCAACCGTTTCCGCCAGACCAGACCGCGTGATATTGGGATACCCTGTAATCACATTTGGCGAGTACACCCATGCTGGATCTGTGAAAAACCTGCTCGGAGACAACCCTACTGCGGCGCAGCTGAAACAATTTTCAAATGAATTGCACGTAAGTCGGCAGACCCCGCCTGCTTTCATTTTCCATACCGCAGACGATGGTGCCGTGCCTGTCCAGAATGCCTTCCTGTTTGCAGAAGCCTGTGTAAAACACAAGGTTCCTGTCGCGCTACATGTGTACCCACGAGGCAAACACGGCGTCGGTATGGCGCTGGACAATCCGGAGCTACGGGACTGGACGACGGTGCTGACGGGCTGGCTTGGCGACTGGCGAAGTGTTTAGGTTTACAAATAATTTGTTTTACTTTGCTGCATGCTATCCAAAAAAACGCAATATGCCATTAAAGCGCTGGTGATCCTGGGTAAGAATTATGGAAAGGACCCCATGCAAATTTTACGTATCGCGCAGGAAGACAAAATTCCTAAGAAGTTCCTTGAGCAGATTCTGCTGGAACTCAGAAACGCAGGGCTACTGGTCAGCAAAAAAGGCGCTGGTGGTGGCTACAGTCTGAATAAAGATCCCAAGGAAATCTTTCTAGTACAGGTGCTAAGAATTACCGGAGGACCAATTGCCCTGCTACCATGTGTAAGCTTGAACTTTTATCAACGCTGTGAGGAGTGTATCGATGAGAAAACCTGCGGTATCCGCGATGTTTTTACCGATGTTAGAAATGCCTCATTAAAGATATTGACGGAGACCAGCATCGCTGATGTTATCGCCCGCGAAAACACCCTGCTTCAAGGCATTTTATAATACAATTTTCAAATTCTTTCTGATTTAATAGCAAGGGTCCTGGTGAAAACACATCGGGATTCATTGTGTTATGTCCTGACTAACAGCGTTTTGTCGCTGGTTTCTACAGGTGTTTTGAGTTTTATTCAAATAAAGACTACTAAATCCATATGCTTTGTCATATATTTGAAATAACCGAACCACTTTAATCAACCAACCAACACTAGACACGAATGCAGAGTTTCAGAACGGAACTGGAGAATCCAGTAGTAGAGCAGGATATAATAGATCTGGAATTAAAGATCCGCGCCTTTCGCGAAGGCAAGCTTCATGATGAGAAATTTCGAAGTTTACGACTTGCTCGTGGGGTTTACGGCCAGCGCCAGCCGGGCGTACAGATGGTTCGCATTAAGCTTCCTTTTGGGAAGGTAACTTTCAAACAGCTTTTGAAAATTGCCGATATTTCTGATAAGTACGCCAGCAGCAACCTGCACCTGACCACACGTCAGGATATTCAGATCCACTATGTAAGTCTCGACAAGACACCTGAGCTATGGGCTGAGCTGGAGCAGGATGATATCACTTTGAGGGAAGCCTGCGGAAATACCGTACGTAATGTTACCGCTTCTCCAACAGCGGGCATCGACCCAAAAGAACCTTTTGATGTCTCCCCATACGCACATGCTACCTTCGCTTACTTTCTAAGGAATCCAATTTGTCAGGATATGGGGCGCAAATTCAAGATTGCTTTTTCCGCTACAGATGATGATACCGCATTCACGTACATCCACGATCTCGGCTTTATACCAAAATTAAAGGGGGAGGCGCGAGGTTTTAAAGTGATGCTGGGCGGAGGGCTGGGTGCGATTCCTTCCATTGCACATCCGGTAAATGAGTTCCTGCCGGAAGATCAACTGATTCCATTCATTGAATCTACATTAAGGGTCTTTGATCGTCACGGGGAACGCAATAACCGGAACAAAGCCCGCATGAAGTTCCTGGTGCAGAAGATTGGTCTGGAATCATTGCTGCAGCTGATTGCTGAAGAGCGGATAGCCAATAAAGTGAAAAGCCTGGATGTGAATCGCAATGCCTTGAGGCCGGCAATCATACCGGAAGCAAGAACATTCCCGCAGGTAGAAATCATCAACCAAACACACTACGACACCTGGCGCGAAAGCAATGTTTTTGCACAAAAGCAGGATGGTTTTTATGGCGTATATATCAAAGTATTGACGGGCGACATCCCGACCTCAAAAGCAAGGCAGCTGGTAGCGGCCATCCGGCCTTACGTTGCGGATGAAATTAAAATCACGATCAACCAGGGCTTACTCCTGCAGTATGTGCGCGAAGCAGCACTGCCGGCGCTGTTTGTCGCACTAGACAACCTGGGGTATGCCATTCCAGGCTTTAACAGCGTTGCTGACGTTACCACTTGTCCGGGAACCGATACCTGCAACCTGGGGATTTCGAACAGTACAGAGATGGCCAGGGAGCTGGAGAACCTGATCTATGATGAATACGAAGATTTAATCCTGAACCAGGATATCAAAATAAAAATCAGCGGCTGCATGAACAGCTGTGGCCAGCATGGTCTGGCACAGATTGGCTTCCATGGCAGCTCGTTAAAGGCCGGTGCAAAGGTCATTCCTGCAGCACAAGTACTTATTGGGGGTGGAACTTTCGGTGACGGGGTAGGTCGCGCGGCGGATAAGGTAATCAAAGTGCCATCCAAACGCGTCAAGGATGTGCTGCGCAGGGTTCTGAACGATTACAGTGCAAATCAGCAGCCTGGAGAGACCTTTAACGCCTATTACGATCGCGTTGGCAAGGATCACTACTATCAATTGTTAAAGCCGCTTGCGGATTTGAACAACCTGACCGATGATGAGTTCGTGGATTGGGGGCATCAGGAGACCTTTCAAACGGCTATTGGTGTGGGGGAATGTGCAGGGGTGGTCATCGACCTTGTTGCAACGCTGCTCTACGAAGCCGATGAAAAACAAGGCTGGGCAGCCCGCGCCTTTGAAGGCAAGGCATATGCCGATGCCATTTACCATGCTTACAGCGTATTCATCAGCGGTGCCAAAGCACTGCTGCTCGATAAAGGCATAAACAGCAGTACACAAACGGGCATCATCAAAGAATTTGATCTGCACTATGTTACAGCGCATGAAATCCAGATGGACGGTACTTTCAACGATATCGTTCTACAAATCAATAAAAATGAACCATCAGCAGAATTTGCCGCGAGCTATTTAGCGGAGGCACGTGAATTCCTGAACAAAGTAAAAGTTAAAAGAGAGGCATTGGTAAAACTATGATACAGACCAAAACACAAACAACCGTAAAAGAACCTAAAATAACCCTTGTTGGTGCTGGCCCAGGTGATCCGGATTTGATTACACTGAAGGCGATTAAAGCACTTCAGTCTGCCGATGTGGTGCTCTACGATGCGTTGGTAAACCAGGCACTACTAAACCACGCGCCGGAACAAGCACATCGGGTGTATGTCGGAAAGCGTTCCGGAGACCATTCCTATTCACAAAGCGCGGTTAATAAACTCATGATCGATTATGCGCTGAACTATGGTCATGTTGTTCGCTTAAAGGGGGGTGATTCTTTTGTATTTGGCAGGGGCTATGAAGAAGTAGAGTTTGCAGATACCTACAGCATTAAAGCGGAGGTGATTCCAGGCATATCCAGTTCCATATCCGTGCCGGCTTTGCAGGGCATTCCCGTTACGCACCGTGGCTTAAGTGAAAGTTTTTGGGTGGTTACCGGAACGACGGCTGACGGGAAGATTTCACAGGATCTCTACCAAGCAGCTAAGAGTAAAGCGACCGTGGTGGTACTAATGGGCATTAAAAAGCTGGCGGAAATTGCGGCCATCTTTGACGCTGCAGGGAAAAGCCGCCTACCTGTAGCGGTGATCCAGAATGGATCAATGGAAAATGAGAAAATGGTTGTAGGTACAGTATCGACCATTGTGGAGGCTGCTGCCGATAAGAAAATAGATTCCCCTGCACTGATCATCTTCGGTGAGGTTGTTGGCCTGCATTCAGATTTCCAGCCGATAAGAGCATTCTATGAACTTGCTGAAAGAGAATAAAACAATACCATTAACTGAGGTCGGTGACAATCAGCTATTTCCCGTCTTCCTGAAGTTGAACACGCTTCGGGTACTGCTCGTTGGTGCAGGTAATGTGGGCTTGGAAAAGCTGGGTACGCTGGTCACCAACAGTCCGTCTTGCCAGATCACCATTGTGGCCGAGAATGTTGCACCGGCCGTGGCAGCCTTTGTGCTTGACAAAGACAACATTGAAGTTCTGGAGCGATCCTTTCAGGCTTCAGACCTGGACGGTGCCGATCTTGTTGTAGTTGCAACGAATAATAACCCCTTAAACCTAATTATCAGGCAGGAAGCGAGGAAGCGAAAGCTGCTGGTGAACTTTGCGGACAAACCTGCTTTATGTGATTTCTACCTCGGTTCAACGGTCAAGAAAGGCGACTTAAAGGTTGCCATTTCCACCAATGGGAAATCGCCGACAATGGCCAAACGTATCAAGGAAGATTTGGAGCAAACCTTACCTGACAATGTAGATACTGCGATACAGCAGATGCATCAGGTACGAAACAACCTTAACGGCAGCTTCGCTGATAAGGTAAAAAAGCTGAATGAAATTACCGAAGTGATGCTAACCGGTAATAAACCAGCAAAGCACTTTAACACCAACTACAAACTGCTAGCATGGACGACCATATTCCTGAGTGCCACCATTATCGGGGTGCTACTCTGGCATTATGAACCTGGCTTCCAGCAAACCGTGCAGGAAGTACATCCCTATTTCTATTATTTCCTGGTTGCAGGATTCATATTTTCCATGATCGACGGTGCCATCGGCATGTCCTACGGGGTTACCTCCACCACTTTTTCGTTGTCAATGGGCATTCCACCCGCGTCAGCCAGTACGGCAGTCCATCTTTCGGAAATCATGAGCAATGCCATCGCCGGATGGATGCACTTCAAACTGGGAAACGTAAATAAGAAGCTCTTTAAGCTGCTCGTGGTGTCGGGCAGTATTGGTGCGGTTACCGGCGCTTACCTGCTCAGCAGCTTCGAACATTACAACATGTACATTAAGCCCGTGGTTTCGACCTATACGCTGGTCCTCGGACTTGTTATTCTTTCCAAGGCTTTTGCCGTTAAAAAGAAAAAAATTGGAGACAAGATTAAAAAGATTATTCCGCTGGGCTTAGGTGGTGGATTTATGGATGCTGTGGGTGGCGGCGGTTGGGGTTCCATCGTGCTGTCTTCGCTGATTGCTGGTGGACGGAACTCCAGAACTTCCCTGGGAACAGTAAAACTTTCCAGGTTCTTCATTGCCTTTCTAAGTTCCATAACATTTATTACAATGGTCAATGGCCTGCACTGGGAGGCGATCACGGGCTTAATCATAGGTAGTGCTATTGCATCTCCGATCGCCGTTCGGGTGTCCAACAAAATTTCAGCAAAGACCATCATGGTTTGTGTAGGCATTATTGTGACGCTGGTTAGCCTAAGGAGTCTTTACGTTTTTATAGATAAGCTGGCGTAAAGCAGCATTAAATTTAGAATATGGATTTTTCAACCACATTAAAAGATAAGATTATAGATGCCACACCAGTGGAGACCTTGCAGGCAATTGCTGCAGCCTACCCTGGTAGGGTCATTTTTTCAACCAGCTTTGGCTGGGAAGATCAGGTGATCAGTCACATGATTTTCAAACACAACATTCCAATCCAGGTTTTTACACTGGAAACCGGTCGGCTGTTCCCAGAAACTTACTATGTGTGGAACCGCACGCTGGAAATTTATCGGAAGCCTATTTTAGCCTACTATCCGAACCAGGAATTGCTGGAAGAGATGGTGAGCACAAAAGGGCCGAACAGTTTCTACGACTCTGTAGAGAACCGCAAGCAATGCTGTGGCATCAGGAAACTGGAGCCGCTGAAAAGAGCGCTATCTGGCAACGATGTGTGGATCACTGGCATCCGGGCCGAACAATCCCTGAACCGCCATGACATGCAGGCCATAGAATGGGATGAACAGAACAACCTGATCAAGTATCATCCCATCTTCAGCTGGTCGCTGGAGGAGGTGAAAGCATACATCAAAGAAAACAACATCCCGTATAATCCATTGCACGACCGCGGCTTTCCCAGCATCGGCTGTGCGCCATGCACGCGAGCAGTACAGCCAGGCGAAGATTTCCGCGCCGGAAGGTGGTGGTGGGAAGATGCCTCGAAAAAAGAGTGCGGATTACATACGCACAATGAAGTCGTAGAGAAATAAAACTGAATCGTCGTAAAGAAATAAAGAATAACAATGGATTACTTAGATCATTTAGAAGCTGAAGCGATATACATACTACGCGAAGTGGCCGGGCAGTTTGAAAAGCCGGCCTTACTGTTTTCGGGTGGAAAGGATTCCATTACGCTGGTCCACCTGGCTCAAAAGGCCTTTAGGCCTGGGAAATTCCCATTTCCCCTGGTACATATTGATACCGGTCATAACTTCCCTGAAACCATTTCTTACCGGGATGAGATGGTTGAAAGAATAAACGAAAAGCTGATTGTCGGTTATGTCCAGGATTCCATCAACCAGGGAAAGGTTGTTGAGCAGAAAGGGAAAAATGCCAGTAGAAATGCCTTACAGACAACGACACTGCTGGATGTCATTGAAAAATACCAGTTTGATGCCTGTATTGGCGGCGCTCGCCGGGATGAAGAAAAAGCACGTGCTAAGGAACGCATCTTTTCAGTGCGCGATGAATTTGGGCAGTGGGATCCGAAGCTGCAGCGCCCGGAATTATGGAGCCTGTACAATGGCAAGATCCATAAAGGAGAAAATGTACGCGTGTTTCCCATCAGTAACTGGACAGAACTTGACGTCTGGAACTACATCAAACGTGAGCAAATTCCCCTTCCAAGTATTTACTTCTCGCATAAACGAGACGTAATCACCCGAAACGGTCAGCTTATGGCGGCCTCAGCGTTTTTAAACATGGATAAAGAGGATATCATCAGCAACAGATCGGTACGATTCCGTACGGTTGGTGATATGACCTGCACAGCCGCTGTGGCATCAGAAGCTTACCTGATCGATGATATTATCGACGAGATCAGTAGCTCGAAAATTAGTGAAAGGGGCGCCCGGATGGACGATAAAGTTTCCGAGGCAGCCATGGAAGACAGGAAAAAAGGAGGATACTTTTAATGGATATTTTAAGATTTATAACGGCAGGTAGTGTAGATGATGGTAAAAGCACCTTAATTGGCCGGTTGCTATACGATAGCGGATCAATTCTGGCCGACCAGCTCGAAGCACTGCATTCCTCCAATAGGAAAAATGATGACGGCACGATAGACCTTGCAATCCTTACTGATGGATTAAAGGCCGAACGTGAGCAGGGCATTACGATAGATGTGGCCTATAAATACTTCCAGACAGAAAAGAGAAAGTTCATCATTGCCGATGCGCCAGGACATATACAGTACACGCGCAACATGGTTACCGGCGCTTCAAATTCAGAACTTGCAATCATCCTGATCGATGCCCGAAACGGTGTTTCAGAACAAACGATCCGGCATTCCTTTTTGGTGTCACTGTTGGCACTGCCACACGTTGTCGTTTGCATCAACAAAATGGATATGGTGGATTACAGCGAAACTGTTTTCAACGACATAAAGGTGGCCTATCTCCAGATTGCGGAGAAGCTGAACCTGAAAGAAGTCACCTTCATCCCAGTTAGTGCACTCAAAGGTGATAACATTGTGAATGAATCTCAAGCGATGCCCTGGTACGAGGGACAAAGTTTATTGCATTATTTGGAGACAGTAGCACTAGTACCCGAGCATCCATTTGAACATGGACGAATGCCTGTACAATGGGTCATTCGGCCGCAAACAGATGCACTCCATGATTACCGTGGCTATGCAGGTAGAATGGTTAGTGGAACCCTCAAGGTAAATGACGATGTTGTCGTTCAGCCTTCTGGTTTCCATACCAGCATCAGCAGAATTGAGTTTGCCGAACAGACCTTGGAGAAAGCAGAAAAAGGCATGTCCGTAACGCTTCACTTAAAAGATGATGTTGATGTAAGCAGGGGAGATATGCTTGTGGCAACAAGCAACCAGCCACTGCGCTCTAAAAACATTGTAGCTGATTTTTGCTGGATGGATGCGCGTCCCTTGGATACGTCTGTTATGTATCTATTGCAGCATCATAGTAAGCAAACCAAGTGTAAGGTTCAGGAGATCTGTTATAAAGTAAACATCAGCAATCTCGAAGAACATGCGGCAACGGATTTCAAGCTGAATGATATTGGTCGTGTTGTAATTAAAACTTCAGATCCAGTCACTTTTGATCATTATGAACAAAATCCTTCAAATGGTGGTGCCATTTTAATTGATCCAAGGACCAATCTTACTGTTGCGGCACTACTTTTTAGACAAGCAGTCGATTTATAACAGTTTGTCACAACATTTCTATGGCTTTAGGGCGGATATTGATGCTGATAAAATTATTTTTACAGCATCACATATCCAAGCATTTAGACGAAGCATGAAAAAACTATTCGTTGCACTGGCAGTAATCCTGAGTTCCGCTACTGCAGAGGCACAAAAACAACCGTATCAATATGTAAAACCAATCATCGGAACCGCAAAGATGGGACATACCTTTCCTGGCGCTACTGTTCCTTTCGGTGCTGTTCAGTTAAGTCCCGATACGGATACACTGTCCTACGAGATGAACGGCAAGTACAATCCGGACATGTACCGCTATTGTGCGGGTTACCAACATGCAGATAAAACCATTGTCGGTTTCTCCCATACGCATTTCAGCGGAACCGGGCACTCTGACCTTGGCGATTTCCTGATCATGCCCACAACGGGGAAGCTGCAGTTGAATCCGGGAACAGCTGATCATCCTGAAAATGGTTACAGATCTGCATTTTCACATGACAATGAAGTTTCCGAAGCCAACTACTATAAAGTAAAATTAGACGACCACAACATTACTGCAGAAATGACGACCAGCCCGAGGGTAGGTTTTCACCAGTACACCTTTCCAAAATCAGAGGAGTCGCACATCATACTGGATCTGATGAGTGGGATATACAACTACGATGATAAGAATGTATGGACTTACGTTCGTGTCGTTAATGATACACTGGTTACCGGTTACAGACAAACATCAGGCTGGGCCAGAACCAGGACGGTTTATTTTGCCATGACCTTCTCCAAGCCCATTAAGAACTATGGCCAGCGGAACTACGATGATAAACAAGTTTACCGTGGCTTCTGGGGTAAGTGGAACCAGACAAAGAACTTCCCGGAGATGGCTGGAAAACGTATGCGCACTTATTTCGACTTCAATACGACGGAAGGCGAAAAAGTGAAAGTCAAATTTGCGATCTCGCCAGTGAGCCAGGAAAATGCTTTACTGAACATGAGAACAGAGATCCCGGGCTGGGACTTTGAAAAAGTTAAGCGGGAAGGACAGCAAAGCTGGAATAAAGAATTAAACAAGATTGCTGTGAACACCTTGAATGAGGATGATAAGGTGAACTTCTATACGGCGATGTACCATACGTTCATAAATCCTACGGTATATAACGACGTGAACAAGGAATATCGTGGATTGGATCAGAACAACCATAAAGCCGAGAATTTCGACAACTACACCACATTCTCTTTATGGGACACTTTCCGTGCTTTACATCCATTCTTCAACATTGTACAGCAAAAACGCAGTGCTGATATGGTGTCGTCTATGATGGCCCATTATGAGCAGAGCGCCTGGAAGATGCTGCCGATCTGGTCGCACTATGCAAATGAGAACTGGTGCATGAGTGGCTACCACAGTGTTTCCGTGGTCGCAGATGCGATCATCAAAGGGGTTTATAAAGGTGATCCGAATGCTGCTCTGGCAGCCTGTGTGGCAACGGCTAAGAAGCGCGACTATGAAGGCATCGGCGCGTATATGGATCTTGGTTATGTACCAGCAGAATCGAATGGTACTTCCGTATCAAACACATTAGAGTATGCTTATGACGATTGGTGTATCGCACAGCTGGCTAAAAAGCTGAATAATACGGCAGTGTATGATGAATTCATCAAACGCGCAGACAACTGGCGAAATGTTTATGATGCAAAGTCGGATTTCATGCGCCCCAGACTTAAGGATGGTTCTTTCAAAAAAGAATTTGATGTACTAAGTACCCATGGACAAGGTTTCATTGAAGGTAATGCATGGAACTATAGCTTGTATGTGCCACATAATCCGGAAGAATTAATCAAGTTGCGTGGCGGTAAAGCGCGCTTCAGCAAACATCTGGATTCCTTATTCACCATGCACCTGCCGGATGAATTTTTCGCAGATACAGAGGACATCACCAGAGAAGGGATCATTGGTAATTACGTACATGGTAATGAGCCTGCGCACCACGCAGCTTATCTTTACAACTACACTTCAACGCCATGGAAAACACAAGATCGGGTGCGGATGATCTTAAAGAAGATGTACCGACCGACTGCTGATGGCCTGGGCGGTAATGACGACTGTGGACAAATGAGTGCATGGTTTATCTTCAGCTCATTAGGCTTTTATCCGATGGCGCCTGGAGCTTTGACCTACGAACTTGGAAGTCCGGCAGTGGTAAATGCAACCATCAATCTGGAAAATGGCAAGACATTCACGGTAAAGACTAAAAATCAGAGCAACAAAAATGTTTATGTTTCGAAGGTCCTGTTAAACGGGAAGGTACTGGATCGGAAAACAATAAACCATGATGAAATCATGAATGGCGGTCAGATTGAGTTCTTCATGTCTGCTAAACCAACAACGAAATAGCAATCCTAGTTGCGCATCAATGCGCGGGGTAAAACAAGTTAAGCAAAGTAGGGTTATTGAAATCATGAAGCATTTCAAGATCCTACTTTGTCTGTTTTTAACCCTAATTACGTTTGGCGGTTATGCACAGGAGGCAAAAACAGCTAAGTATTCTTTGTTCAATCCCGTTCCGAAAAAGCAAATGCGTGAAATGGCTACGGACCGGCCGGGTATAACAGAGACACCCATCACGGTAGACGCAGGCCATTTCCAATATGAAACGGCTATATTAAGTTATGGGATCCAACGGGAAGAAGGTGTAAAAACAAAATCATACACGATCAATGCATTGGACTTCCATATAGGTCTTACCAATTCAACGGCCCTGCAGCTGATCTTGGATGCTTATCAGATTGAACATCAGACTGAGCGGAGCACGGGACAGCGTACAAGAACCGAAGGTATCGGAGATCTGACCTTCCGGTTGAAACAGAACCTGGCGGGAAACGATCAGGGTAATTTTTCCATTGCTTTGCTGCCATACATGACACTCCCAACAGCACAGCATTCAGAAAATCGTAAAGTTGAAGCAGGCATACTGCTTCCTATGGAACTTAAGCTTCCTGCAGCCTGGACCCTGGGTGTGCAAATTGAACTGGACCGTTTGAAAGATAAGGATAAGAATGCCTTACACACTGAAATTCTACAGGCCATTAGTCTTAGTCATGCCGTGATTAAAGACCTTGATGGTATAGCCGAAACCTACCAGACCTACGAATTCAAAAAGCATCAATGGACCAACTATGTGAATGCTGCCTTGCAATATTCAGTTAATTCGAACTGCAAGTTTGATGCGGGCATCAATTACGGCATACAGCATGATGCGCAGCGAAACTTCTTTTTCGGACTCGCATATCGTCTCTAACTCTATTTACCCGACATGAAGTACTGGACTGTGACTTTCTCCCGACTCCCTGCAGACGCGATGGCAATTTACCCCCTGATGATCTTCAAAAAGCGGGCCCTTAAAGAAAGTCATGTGATTATTAACCATGAGATGGTGCATTTCAGACAACAGCTGGAACTTTTGGTCATCTTCTTCTATCTCTTGTACTTCCTTCATTATCTAATCAATCTGATAAAGTTTCGGAATCACCGCAGGGCTTATTTTGAAATATGTTTTGAGAAAGAAGCTTACGCAAACGAGCGGAACTTTGAATATCTGAAACAGCGTACACCATACGCGTGGTTGAAGTATTTTTAAGTAGGGAAGGGTTGTAGTTTGGTTATCAAAAACTCATCATCAAAAACCCCGAAAAACCCGTTGATTTGTGGAATGAGTTTATGATAACGTGAACTTTCTTCAATTGAATGGCTGAACGGTAAATCTTCGTTTTCCAGGCGCAGGTGCGAAGATCAGATAAGGAGGGAATAATGATATTGATGCTGGCGCTTTTGAGATTTCTTTAACTTACCTATTTCTGATTCAATCGAGCCCATAGAAGCCAGCACCGATATGAATAGAAAAAGAAAGGGCAGCCAATTTGTTGGCCGCCCTTAAAAGTACTTGTGAAGCTTTAAGTCTTAGAAAAGCTTTTCAGCAGGTGGGGTGACACCAGCAAGTCTCAAGTAAACAGTTGCTTGACCTCTATGATGGGTTTGATGTTCAAATGCCTTTTCCAGGACTTTCCCTTTTGACAGGTCGAATTTACCGAACAACTTTGTCTGCTCATTTAGCTGGGTGGAGTTTAGCTTTTTAATGGTAGCAATAACAAAATCATAGCTCGCAAGCGTCTCCTTTGTAACCGTGGCTTTCGATTTGTCTGATCCTTTTTCAAGCCCGCTCACAGCTGCCGGACTTTTTTCTTGACCTACAGCACTCACAAAACCGTAATTGGCATCGGCTAGATGGAACATCTGGTCTGCGAAAGAACGCATTTCTGGCGTTGGCTTTAATGAAAATGATTTTTCCGGCATTGCATCCAAATATTCCTTGGTATAGGCTTTTGCCCGCTCCCAATCTTTGGTAATATCTTCCGTGCTTGTTTGTGCTTTAGCTGACCCGATCATCAGCATAAAGAGCATTAGAGAAATCGTTTGTTTAAGTATTTTCATAATATCTTGTTTTTTGAACCAAAAATAACCCATCAGGGCTGAATGAGGCTTGAACTAAATTAAGAAACTCCCTTAAACTAGTTCAAGCATTAACAAGTGATTTCATCATAATGGAATGAAAAGAGTTGTTTGGCTGAGCATCAGTCCACTGGTCTAACATTACCTTAAAAGAGTTCATACATTAAGACCGCTAGTTAAGGTGGCAATACTTGAAATGGTACTTATTCCATAGATAAATGTTAATTTGGCAGCATAAATTAAACTCATGTTAAGTCCAGACCAGCTTTCGCAAGATGTACTTATTGACTCGTTCAAAAAGATCTTTCCACTCAGCTCACAAGAGCGAGAGGCACTGATATCTCGCTTTTCGGAACGGCATATCAAGCGGCGTGGGTTTATTTTGCAGCAAGGTGATGTTTGCAAGCATTTTACTTTTATCGTATCCGGCTGCTTTAAAATGTACGCAATAGACCAGGCGGGTAAGGAACATAACATGCAGTTTGCAGCCGAGGGTGAATGGATTTCGGACCTGGCGAGTTTTTATTCAGAAAAGCCAAGTGGGGTGCACATTGAGGCTATTGAACCGGCTGTTATTCTTCAAATAAAACATGATGACCTGTTGGATTTATATATTGGATACCATCGGTTTGACCGTCACTTCAGAGTCATTGTAGAAACAAAATATATAGAACTTCAAAATAGGGTTCTACAGAACATCAGTGTCACTGCGGAGCAGCGATATCTAAACTTTTTAGATCAGTTCCCTGAGCTGGCAAATAGATTACCCAATACCCAAATAGCCTCGTACCTGGGAATCACACCTGAATTCTTAAGCAAAATCAGAAAAGTCTTGGTTCATAGACCATAACCTTAAAGTAGTTTAAGAGCGTTTCTTAAAGTAGTTAATAGGTGTAGTCGCTTCCACTTGCCGACCTTTGCATTGTAAATTAAGCACAATGAAAGGATTGATTAAAAATAACATTTCAGTTTTATTAAGGAGTGTCGCTATTGCTGGTATGCTTACGAGCCTGGCAATTGTTACGCATGCACAGGAATATATCACACCTACAAATCCGCCCAAGCCAGGAAAAGCGCCTGGTGCAAAAGTCAGGTTGCTGAGCTCAAATGGACAAACCCAAAACTATCTACTTGTACTTTCCCCTGGTGATGAGTTAATGTCAGGTATTGCTGCCTTTGCTGAGCAATATCATGTTAAATATGCCCACTACACCGGCTTTGGAGATGCTATGTCCGCCAAACTTGGATGGTTTGATGCAGGGCGTAAAATGTTCAAGTCTGTTCCTCTTGATCAACCCTCGGAAGTTACTTCCATGACTGGAGACATTTCACTGTATAATAATAAGCCTCTGGCACATACACATTTTAGCACCGCCATTGAGGATGGAAGTGTTTATGGAGGCCACTTATTTGAATTAATAGTAGGTCCCACCTTTGAAGTAATAATTACGGTTGAACCCACGGCGATTTACAAAAAAGTCAGCCCTGAATTTAATGCTCTGGTAGTTGATCCAACCTTAAAATAAAATAGGTTAAAACCCACCGATGTTAGGTCCTTTAATCGGCTAACTTAACACTAAAACATTTTTAAAAACGAATACTACATACACATAATGAATATACAACATCTAAAAATTAAACCAATCATTTTCATACTTCTGAGCTTCTTCTCTATAAGTCTTTATGCTCAGGATCTAAAGCATCCAAGATACTTTATGCAAGCTGGCCCGACGCCAAAAGATGCAATTCCTTACGGCAATAACGCCAAAGCTGGCCGCTATCTAAATACAGGTAAGGCTAAAATATACTATGAAATTTACGGGAAAGGGAAGCCTGTAGTGGTACTGCATGGGGGAATCGTTGGATCAACCCAGGAAATGGGTCAATTTATTGATAGCTTGTCCAAAATGTATCAAGTCATTGCGGTTTCAACCAGAGGTCATGGTAAATCAGAAATGGGATCTGAAGAGCCATCTTATGAACGTAAAGCAGCTGACATAAATGCAATTCTCAGCACGGTGACAAAAGACAGTGTAACTGTTCTAGGCTTTAGTGACGGGGCATATACTGGCTATTTCCTTGCGGCAATGCATCCCGAAAAAGTAAAAAAGCTAATTGCAATAGGCGCGGGGGAATGGAAGCAAGGTTTTAGAACATTTAACAATAGACGCGAGGTACTATTTCAATTGGATAGTTTATATTTCAAGCAACAACTAGCCCTAAGCCCACAGCCGGAGCGTTTTGATGAATGGCTAGGTACGCTGAATAAGTATTACAGCTCTTTAAATATCGGCAAAGAGATTTTTGGAAAGATCCAGTGCCCATCTTTGATCATTGCTGGAGAAAAGGACCAAAATGCGCCACTTGAAACGGTTCTTGCAGCCTATAAGATGATTCCGAATAGCCAATTGAGCATAATTCCAAATGCACCGCATCCAGCTTTCTTAGTCAATTTTTCGGCAGTATGGGCAAGCATGCCCCCCTTTTTAGAGAAATAAAACATCATATTAATAAGTAAACAGACAAGTATAATGGAACAGGAAACCATAACAAACCAGGTGTTAACACATCACCTTATCGCCTTTGGAAACAACGATCTTGAAGAGATAGTGAAAGACTACACTGAAGATTCGGAAGTATTTACGCCTTCAGGACCACTCAAAGGACTTGAAGCAATTCGGGCATTTTTTGAAGCATTTTTTAAGGCTATCCCGACTGGTTTCGCATTTGAGATGAAACAACTTAGTGTTAAAAACAACCTGGCCTACATTGTATGGACAAGTGAATCACCTGTGGCTAAAATCCCTGTGGGTACCGATACGTTTTTTCTTGATGGTGATAAAATAAAGTACCATACCGTCGCCGATTACAGATTAACAAACAATTAAAAAGAAATCACATGAATGCACAAAATCAAAAATCGTTAGTTGAACAACTAATTTCAGCTTACCAAAAAGCAGTAAATGACAAAGATGCTGCTGCAATATCAGCATTCTATACCTCTGACGGTTCCTTACTGGCTGAAGGTTTCAAATCTATTGCCCAGGCTAAGGCTGGTGAAAGTTATTTTCTAAAAGCAGATGTAAACATCAATTTTTCTATCAAAGAAGTAACAGTTGAAGGATCATACGCTTTTGTAGAAGCACGGGCTAAAACAAAAATAAAGGACCTTAAAAGCAATATAGAGCTTAATAAGAATACAAGAGACTTGTTTATCCTGAAAAATACAGAAGGTGACTGGAAAATATATCGTTATATTTTCAATAGCTTCCAGGCTTAAACCTCTGGTAAATGGAATCTATGTTAGCTGCAGTATTACACCAACCAGGCGGAGCTGAAAATTTGGTCTTGGAAGAAAGATCGATACCTGTCTCCGTAGGGGATCATGTGCTTATAAAGGTAAAAGCATTTGGTCTGAATCGCTCAGAGTTGATGACTAGAAAGGGCTTGTCGCCAGAGGTCAGTTTTCCGCGAGTTCTAGGAATAGAGTGTGTGGGGGAAGTGGAAGAGGATCCTAGTGGTGAATTTAAAAAGGGGCAGAAAGTTGCAGCTTTCATGGGAGGAATGGGTAGAGATTTCGACGGTAGTTACGCCCAGTATTGTTTAGTTCCAAAATCGATTATTCAACCTTTTATCAGCAACTTAAGCTGGGATAAGCTTGGTGCAATTCCAGAAATGTTCCAAACGGTTTATGGTTCCTTACACCTGGCCCTAAAAATTCACAAAGGAGAAGTCATACTGATAAGAGGAGGAACTTCCTCTATTGGCATGCTGGCTATTAAACTTGCTAAATTACACGGCCTAACCGTACTCGCAACTACAAGAAACCCTTCCAAAAAAGAGCTGTTAGCAGTCAATGGTGCAGATCATGTCCTTATAGATGATGGCAGCTTAGTATCAAAAGTAAAGCGGCTGTATCCCAATGGCGTCACAAAAACGCTGGAACTAATAGGTGCCACTACCTTAAAAGATTCTCTTGATTGTACGGCGCCATTTGGAACAGTGTGTATGACAGGTATGCTGTCTGAGCAGTGGTCAATAAATGATTTTGCGCCCATGGAATACATTCCTGCAACAGTTAATCTAACCATTTATGATAGCGGTCAGATCAGGGTTGAAAAAGAGCATTTTCAGCAATTCATACTGGATTTGGAGGCGGGAAGGATCGAACTTAGTTTAAATCGCACCTTTAATCTAAAGGATATAAAAGAAGCGCACCTTACAATGGAAAGTAATGCTGGTGCCGGAAAAATTGTTGTATTGACTAACTAAAATTTATGCATATAAGCTCCGAGCATCTTGTTAGCTCAACAAGAAAGCCCCACTCAAATGAAAAAAGACGATACCATTTTTTTTGTTCTAGATGGTACCTTGCGGTCATTTACAGTTGACCATGATGGAAACGAACATGTGATGCAATTTGCATTTGAGAGCCATTGGATTTCGAACCTTTCAAGTTTCATTACTCAACGCCCGGAAAAATGTTTATTGAGTCCCTCAAGGATTGTAAGGTAGTTCTATTGCATCATCATGAACTCGAAATATTGCTCGACAAAATTCCAACCTTGAAAAAGTTCTTTCACCAACTTTATCAAAGGGCTTATGTAGGATTCAGAAGCTCATAAATTCTAGGGCAAGTAAAACTGCAAAGGAACAATATAAGTCGCTCATTTCACAGCACCCAGATATTGCAAAAAGGATACCGCTTGGATACATAGCTTCTTATTTGGGCATAACGGCTGAAACCTTAAGTAGAATTCGCAATTAAATGGCTAATAAAAGATAGAAGCTCATGCACGTATTATTTAAATTTATTAAAATAGTTTAAGGGTTGAACCAGATTATACATCCGATCTTTAGAAATTACTTAAACATACGATCTAGCATGAAAAACTTAAAGTATTTAGTGGCCATTTGCGTATTTGCTTTTTCTTTGAATCTCAACGCGCAAACCTTTCAGCTTAATAGCGAGGTGCTTCAACCTGTCCAGGTAGCCATGTCTATAGAAAAACTTGAAGGCTATAAAGTTGTGAAAGTCGTTAAAGATTCCGCAGTGAAAGCAGTCGATGAACCAACGTTTGCAAAAGTGGTAAACAGTGACTTTAAGAATGGGACAATCGAAGTTAAGGTTCTAAGTAGATTATTGAAAAATGCTCCAGAATATTCCCGTGGTTTCATTGGTCTTGCTTTTCGTATTAGCAACGACAACTCAAAATATGAAAGCATTTATTTGCGTCCAACAAATGGACGAGCACAAGATCAGATAAGACGAAACCATTCAGTTCAATATTATTCCTATCCCGATTATAAGTTTGATCGGTTGAGGAAGGAAAATCCGGAGGCCTATGAGTCCTATGCTGACATGGACCTAAACAAATGGATAAAGATGAAAATAATAGTCAATGGCACAAAAGCCAGATTGTATTTAAATGATAATGAACAACCATCCCTAATTGTTAATGATTTGAAGTTGGGTCCGAACGCATCGGGTGCTATCGGCTTATTCGTTGACATTGGTACTGAAGGTTTCTTTCGCGATTTAGTAATAAGCACGCAAGATTAGGCTTGTTAAAGACCTAACTTTATTCACAGAAAGTTTAGAGGAGCATGATTAGCAATATTCTTGGTAAGATGGACTTGGGTAAGTTCTCTATGGTAGAGGCATTTCCTACCTGTTTAGGAAACAAATCCTAAGATAAGAAAAGTATAAGCAACCAAGGTCATTTGGCAAATTGACTTAGAGTTCTTCGTTTTACCTTACGTTCAGACTTAAAAACACTATAATCAAAAGCAACTCCGATCATAAACTCATCTCATTTTGCCTCACAAAACGGTCGTTTTATAAGAACATTAGGTGCACCAGTTAACCAAGTATGGGTACCCTGGTTTCCTTGAACGAAGCACTTTTGTATTTTACTTTCACAACTAACTTGTTAATAGTTCCTGCTATTACCTCCAAGCTATGGAGTGCGATAAAATCTTTACCAAGATCCCAACACTTATAAAAATCAACAATCTATCCTCTAAATAACCTTAATGGTCTTTGCTGGTATACCCGCAACAACGGTGTTTGCTGGAACATCCTTAGAAACCACAGCGCCTGCAGCAACCACAGCATTCTCACCAACCGTCACGCCGGGCAATATCGTCGCCGCGGCACCAATCCAGACATTCCGTTTGATGACCACCGGCTTTGTGATCAATGCCCTTCTATCGCTTGGGTCCAAAGGATGATTCTCTGTAATGATGTTTACTTTTGGCCCCAGCTGTACATCATCTTCTATCATAATCCCGCCCATATCCAGAAAAGAACAAGCATGGTTTATAAACACATTCTTTCCAATGGTTGTAAAAGCACCAAAATTCGTGTAGAAAGGACCAAAAATGGTTGTGCTTGCATCAATTTTAGTCCCGATGATCTCGCTCAGAAAGTCCCGAACGCTGTCGATATCTGTAGCATTATTCATTAACTGAGATAGACGGATTGTTCGGGTTACAATCTCCATAATCTTTGAATATTCTGGATCGTCCAGGCGGATGGGCTCACTCGACTTTAAACGTTCTAAGATTCCCCTTTGATTCGATGGTGCCGGCATAGCTGAAAATTTGCTCCAATATAAAGTATTCTCACGAAAGCGCCGTAGGCGCCATTCCAAACTTCTTTTTAAAGGAATTTGAAAAGTGCGCCAGACTTTCGAAACCAAGGTCTAAATAAATGGCAGACGGCTTTTGGCCTTTCACCTCTATAAGGTGCCTTGCGGCCATCAGCCGCTTATCCTGCAACCAGCGACGAGGTGGTGCACCAAAAGTTTTTTGAAAGTCACGCTTGAAGCTTGCCAGACTGCGGCCCGTGAGCATAGAGAATTGTTCAACCGGAATGTTAAATTGATAGTTGCTGAGCATGAACTTTTCCAGGTCAATCTTGTGCGGTTCCGTGAAGTCGAACAAGAGGTTCCGAAGTGTAGGCATTGCAAGTAAAAGTAACTTCACACCTTCCTTGACTTTTAAAATGCCCATTTGATCAGTCATGGACGCGCCTGACTTGCGTGCATAAGGAACGATAGATTGAAAATAGCCTTGCAGAAATTCGTTGGAAGGGATCAGATGATTTCGAAGGCCTAAATACTTCTGATCGGCCTCCAGTTTCTCTTCCAAAGCGATCTTGCGCAGTAGCATCTCCTGCAAGGATATTACAATGGTTTCATATTTTCCCCCGGGCTGCGGTGTTTTTCGCAACGTGCCTACCTGGTTCTTGCCAATCAGCAGCATTTCGCCCTTTTCCATAGACAGGGTTTGCGACGATGTCTCCAGGGAAAAGGATCCGGATACCTGCAAGATCAAAGCATGGTCGTTCCACAAACATACTTTTTCCCGCCGCTCCACAGAATGGTAAGAATAGAAGATTACGCCAGGTAGGATTTCTTCGGGACTAGTCATTTAACGCTGTAAGTAAGTGCCACCAAGAATCGCACCTTTAGCAAAAGTAGTATTTAACATCTTCATTTCTTCTGCTGTAAATACGATATCCATCGCTGCTAAGTTTTCGCCCAGCCTTGACCTGCGGCTCATGCTCACCAACGGCATAATGTGCTCACCCTGTTCCTTTACCCATGCAATGGCCAGCTGTGTTGGCGTATAGCCTTTGTCAGCGGCAAGTTGCTTCAATACTTCCACTTTCTCCAGGTTCTTTACCAGGTTCTCCCCCCGAAAACGTGAAAAGTGCATGCGGTAATCTTTGGCTCCAAGTGGCGCCTTCAGATCACCAGACAGCAGACCTTCTGCCGTGTTCGCGAACGCCACTACAGCAATGCCCAATTCCTTTGCAGCAGGCAGCAAATCTTCTTCTATTTGTCGGTCCGCCAGCGAATAGCCGAACTCCAACGCACTGATTGGGTGAACAGCATTTGCCTGGCGAAGTTGCACAGCTGTAATTTCCGACACCCCGATGTGACGTACTTTACCTTCTTTAACTAAATCTGCGATGGTTCCGATAATATCTTCCACTGGCACACTGTTATCTATTCGGCTCGGCTGGTAAAGGTCAATGCTTTCTATACCCAACCGGGTGAGTGAATAGTTGACGAAATTCTTAATTGCCATGGGTCGCAGATCCATACCGATCCAGGCACCATTGTGAAAGATGGCGCCAAACTTAACGCTGATGAAAGCGTCGTCACGTCTTCCCTTAATGGCTTTGCCAATGAGCATCTCGTTGTGGCCCGCACCGTAAAAGTCGCCCGTGTTCAGGAAGTTAATGCCACTGTCCAAAGCTTCCTGTATGGTCGCAATGCTCTCTTTTTCATCCGGTGTCGGGCTTCCCCAAATTGAAGACATACGCATACAACCTAAACCTAGTTTAGATACTGAAGGTCCGTCCTGACCCAATTGTATTTTCTCGATCTTTTTCATAACCTAAAGATCAGGTTATCAGAAGGAGGGCGGTTGCCTATACGGCTCAAAGGATTTGCCTATACGGCTCAGCTTATGGTCGGATACTTACGCGCTGGCAGCGGAATTCGGGTTGCTCCTGAACTTCCTGTTCCAATAGATGATGTAAGCCGTGCCAATCACAGTTGGCATAATCCAGATGATCAGTGTAGATAGATGAAGTCCGGCAACAAGAAAGGCCGTGAAAGAAGCAATTAAACCGCCGATCATTCTACCCAAATGGCTGATTAGCCAAGCATTTTTCTTTTGCGTGAAAGTCCTGAAGGTTTGAAAATCTTTCAGCGTCATGAATATACCTATCGCGCCAAAAAATGTAAATAAAATGCTATTGGTATGGTGTTGAAATTGACCGATCACGCCAATGACCAACATGATGATGGATGCAAGAAGCATGGTTCCAGAGATGGATTTATCAAGCAGGTCTGCTTCCGTCTTTGTTTTATCTTTTAAGGTTAAGGCGCGGTTCCCAGCCAAAACCAGATATATCGTGAAGATTCCAATCAGAAATAAGAAAAGGTTTTCATGTGCAGGCATTCTTGCGATGAAGAGCGAGACCAGCGAACTGATGATCATGGCGTATGAAAAGATCTTGCCTGTATTCTTGTGTTTTATGCCACCCTTTCTTACCAGAATGCTGATGATTCCGGTTATTAAACCAATGCCGCCAAAAAATGCATGAACGTAGATGAGCGTCTTAATTGCTTGTTCCAAAATTTGAATTTCTAAATTGTAGATACTTGAGGTTAATTAAGTATGATAAGTAAACCTAAGGATATTATTTAAGCTATTACAATAAATTTAGTTATCGTCTACAACCAGGGGTTAGGCATATTCAAACGATTCCATGCGGGGCATACTGCGAAATTGAGAAACCTTTTAGGGCCGATATTTATAATTAGATATGTAAATTAGAGCATCCTCGTTAAATATATCTCAATCTTCATGAACGCTCTTTTCATAGTCTCCTTACTGCTCACGTTTCTTACAAGTCCACTTCAAGTTTCTTCGGCTACGATCCCATCAGAAAAGACGATTACAATTAAGAACACCAGTGACAAGGTCGGTTACTTTTATTATTTCGATAAATTCAATGACCTGGTATCGTTAACGATTCCTGTTCGCGGCACCCAATGGATCACATCGGAGATTCCATTAATCTTGTATGCGGCAAATCAAGAAAAAACATCCTATATTTTATACGATGAGGATGTACTGGAGCTGGCCTACGACAACGGTAGACATTATTTTAACTCCAACAACAAGCAATCTGCAGCGACTGCAAACCTGTTAATGGCACTTGATCGTAACCTGATCGAAGTCTTAGGCAAGCGCTTAGGCCCCGTGACCAGGATCTACGACCATATGTTGTCCGTTCCTCCGGCCCGCGATTCCTTATTAACGGAAGCATACGAGATTGATCGTAAATGCCTTGAAGCTTATTCTTCACAGCGGAAGCTGGATCCAGATGTTATTGCCTTTGTTTATCACCACCTAAAGTATAACCTACTTATGGAAAGGGCGAAGCACCTATTGGGCAAAGCATTTGTAAATAATCAAATCTCATCCGACTATAAACTTTCTTTAATCAAATTAAATGAAGCATTGACCTCTGATGCTGCGCTGGATAGCTATCCCTATCGTAGACTTGCATCCTACTATCTGGATTACATAACCTCCATCGTTCCCCTGGATAGTCAAATCACTTACATCAATAGCGCTTTCACTGGCAAGACCAAGAACTTTATGCTGTTTCGGTTACTTAGTAATAATGCTAGCTCAAATCCAAAGTTCTTTAAAGCGAACATCAATATTTTTTACGACCTGGTAAAAGATGAAGCATATAAAAAGTATGTCTCCAATCTAATTAAAGATGATGAAAGTGGTTTGTTGGCAAAGGATTTAGAAATCTACAACTTAAATGGAGAAGCGTTTTCTTTTGCGGATTTAATCAGAAACAACACTGGAAAACTAATTTACATTGACTTTTGGGCAAGTTGGTGTAGTCCCTGTATAGATGAATTCCCTTCATCAACTTCGCTTGCTAAAAAGTATGCAACCAAAGATATAGTCTTCATCTATATTTCTCTGGACAAGAATAGAAACCTTTGGGAGTCTGCTTTGAAGCGCCTGAGCATCAATCAAGACCAGAGTTACTTGGTGCCCACAGCCTTTTCTTCTAAATTGGCGAGTCGTTTCAAGATAAGCTCAATTCCCCGCTATATCTTAATTGGGAAAGATGGCAAGGTAATTCATTCGGACGAGCTAAGACCAAGTGATCCAAAGCTGTTGAAAAAACTGGATCAACTCTTATGAAGGCGTCACTCGAAGATTTAGACATAACTCATCACAATCAACATTTTTAGCCAGAGAATTCATCAAAAAGTAAATTGTAGCTGCTGCCCTTCAAATTATGTTCAGATACAAAACCCTAGCATTCTTCCTCGTTATTCTACTTTTCGGTTCCACTAAGCTGCTGCATGCGCAGGATGCTTCTGCTAACCTTAAAAGGTTCTATTTCTTCAAAACATGGGCCTTCCTCAAATACAATCATCCTGCAATAGCGAGTGGCCAAGTAGATGCCGTTAGCAAATGATGGCAAGTAACCTGTTTACTTAACTGCTATGGGCGCTTTACTTTTAAGTCCGGTTTCTTTGATGAAATAAGTGAGCAATAATGCCAACGTAATTGCCGCTACCATGAACATTCCGGCGCCCCGAAAGTGCGCTTCGCCGCTTGTTGTCGTAAATTCCGAACGACCGTAGAATTTAGCAAAGAGTGGTCCCAAAGCTGAAGTGACGCCAAAAGTGATGAAATTGATGGCACCAGTTGCACTTCCTTTTACTTCATCCGGGTTTGCTTCTTTAATAATCGTGTATGGAATCATTGCCGCTCCAGATGCAATTCCAAATACGCCCATCGTCAATAAAGCAGGTAACAATTCGGAAAAGAAAATAAGCTGGCAAAAGCTCAGAAGCATCAGCACGCAACCGCCAACGATTACTGGTTTCCTGCGACCAAGCTCATCAGAAATATAGCCCATCAAAGGGCAACCAATTACCCATCCCATAGGAACCATGGCGCTGACCAGCACCGCGAGGTGCTTATCCATTCCACGGTCGGCCATCAGGAAAGTGATGCCCCAGGTCATCGCAAAGACCGTTGTGGGTACAAACAACAATCCAGAAATGATGCCGCTGAAATAAGATTGTGGATTGCTGAAAACGATCTTATACGGCGCAACAATACTGCCGGCAAGCTTTTTACGATCTGTATGGATTTCTTCTTTAGGGGTAGTGAAGTACAAGACAAGGGCGATAATACCACATGCTGCGCCAATCACAATCCAGAAAAGATGTACCGTGAGCCCTTGTTCAATCAATGGTCCTGTGATGAACTGCCCAGAGGAGCCACCCAGCATACCCATACATTGCGTAAACCCAATTGCCGTGGCGATATATTTGGCCGAAAAACCATGTGCAGCAAGATAAACGCAACCGGTAAAAGAAAATGCACTGCCAGCACCTTGCAGCAGCCTTCCTGCATAGCCACTCATCATCTCAGCACCAGAAAATAGTAAACAGCCCAGGCATAATATAGCGGCACCGATGGCAATCGGGTATTTTGCACCATACCGGTCATAAGCCACACCTGCCAAAAGACTCGCAATGGCGTAAGTGTAGTAGTAAGATCCAACAATTGCGCTGATGTCGAATGCCGACATGCCAAAGGCATCGGAAAGTTCAGCCATCATCACTGCAGGGGAGGAGCGTATGGCGTATTGTAATAAGTAGAAAATACAGCCTAAAGCCCAGGATATGATAAATCCTCTTTTAACATTTATACCGGTAACTGGTATCTGAGCGGTGCTCATGATGTAATCTGATCTGGTAATTCTGGACCTGAAATTGATGGATTGAAATTGAACATAAGAAAACGGTGATTCCGAAGCGCAAGAACTGCTATCCGGTATGGTGTCCTGTAAGGTAGTCTTTTAATACTTCATTACCCCCCAAAGCTTTTTGTAATTTCATAAACATAGTTCAGCTTAGGGCTTTCGCCGAAGTACGTCACAACCTGCTCCCCAACTTTCCTTGCACCCAGGCGTTCAATGGAAATCTGAGAACGTATGTTGCTGGCGCCAATATGAAAGTAAACTTTCGTAACAAACTGGAATGCATAATCTAGCATAAGTGATTTTACGGCATGATTGATCCCTTTGCCCCAGCATTTTACCGCGTAGAAAGTGTAGCCGATCAAAATGCTGCTGGCCTGTTCGTCATGGTCATAAAATCGGGTACTTCCCAAAATTTCACCGTTCGCTTTGTCTACTATTTTAAATGCCCCTTTGCTCTGCATGGCGCCTTCAAAGAAGTTCTCAAAAATGGCCTTTTGCCAGCGGTCTTTGTTTGGATGTTGATCCCAGATTGCTGGATCTGAGGCCACAGCATACAAGGTTTCGAAGTCTCCCTTTTCCAATGGCGCAAGCTTGATGTGTTCTGTTTCCAGCGTTGGTTGTATGTTCATGTTTACTAGCAATGGTGAGAAAACTGTTATGCATGCCATCATATGTGTATCCATATATCTGCAGAACTAGATACACAGTTATATGGATATATTTAGCTTAAAACGAAAGCTCCAGTGAAGCTAGTTCGCTCCCTAGTTGCTTTATCCCTCCAAGTATCTTTTTCACCTGTTTAGGACTGGCTTTCTTATGTCCATTGACGTACTGAGACAATAGGGTTTTGTCCATTCCGATCCTTGAGCTTAATACGCTAGCATTTATAATCTTGTAATACTGAAAGAACTGGGGCAAGTCTAGTTGGATGGTTATATCCTCTACGTTATCTAGCAGTGGAAAGTTGTTTAATTCAGCAACCGAGTTATAAGCATTCAGAATGTTCTCCCTTAACTCAGTTATTGTTTCTCCTGTGGTTGCTGCCGGGATGTTATCAAAATCTTCGGCGAACGCTGAAAAACCAGTGTCGGTTTTCTCAACAATGAATACGATCTTTTTCATTTTTACAGTTTCTAGTAAATCAAACCACTTTGGGCTTTTACCCTCTTTACGCATGGGAGAACGCCCGATAAGGTTCAGGAGCACCATATTATAAATTATTGTAATCCGGCTTTCTTCAAGATCTTACTGGCCAAACCAGTACCAACCTCTTTGCTGGGATGGTTAGCTATAACAATTTCACTGCCTTTGATTTCTGGATGGTGCCATATCTCATGGCTACCTTTTGCATTCCTTAAAAATATCCATCCGGCTTTAGATAGCTTCTTTGTAAGCTCATTCCACTTCATAAATATTGATTTACATAAAGGTAAACAATATTATACCTTAACACAAAAAGTAAATAGATGTTTAACCAAATCCCCCGCAAATTTTGCCTTCCTCCAAACATAAACTGCGTTACCAAAGTTTATGCGGCATGCATAACATCCTATTTTTTGGCGACAGTCTTACTGCGGGTTATGGCCTAGCAAACGTCTCGGTCGAATCTCTGCCCGCATTACTGCAGGAAAAAATCAATACTGCGGGACTGGAATATAAAGTAATCAACGCGGGCGTGAGCGGCGAGACATCTGCCGGAGGCCTCACCCGGATTGACCTGCTCTTAAGTCAGCAGATCGACGTGTTTGTATTGGAACTTGGCGCTAATGATATCCTCAGGGGCATCTCCCCACAACATACCGCTGCTAACCTCCAGGGGATTGTAGATAAGGTGAAAAAGCGCTACCCGGAAGCCAAAATGCTGCTGCTCGGCATGGAGCTGCCTGCATGGATTCCGGGTACGCTGGTTGCGGATTTCAGACGCATCTTCCGACAGGTGGCACAGCACAATGATATGGCATTGGTTCCATTTATGCTCGACGGCGTCGCGGGCGTGCGGCACCTGAACCTGCATGATGGCATCCATCCAACGGCTGCGGGTTACCGAATTGTTGCCGACAAAGTCTGGCCGGTCTTACAACGGCTTATCAGTTGATTCTACCCAGGTACAAACTATCTGAAACACGAGTCCTGTCTTTAGCCGTGAAAGAGATATAAACCTCTATTCGCGCTTGCAGATAAGCATTTGGAAGTGGGAGGAAATCCTGTAAATGACTTCTTTTCGCACCCGCTGTTTCAAATAGGGAAGTGTTCTGCTCAGGCAGGTAGGCCATCATCATTACCTGATCTTCGGCCGACTCAAAATCATCCGGTTGCCACATCCAGCTGAAGCGCAAGCCATTTGCTTCCGCAGTTACCAGCGGCGCTTCCGCCATCGTAGCAGTACCCTTGCTCAGCTGCAGGTTTTCATAATCCAACTGCTCTAAACCACCTTCCAATTCGGAAATGCGCAGGCGATTACAGGCCGTTGCCACATTGTGATAATTTAAACCCGAACCATTTGCTTCTACGCTGAAACCTGCGCGCAGGTATGGTTTTAATGTGCTGAATAGATCCATGAGCGTTTTCATCTTTAACCTGTTTTTAAGCTCAGCCATAGTAGGCGGTGCGTCACGTTTGCTCTTCGAGCGTACTACATTTCTGACACCATCAAAGTACCAAACGGCAGGGCCAACTTTTCCGCTGGCCGGCCCGAGTATTCCATTTTTTGCAATTCCCATAATTTTATGTTTTTATTGAATTTGCAAGCTAAGTCAAAGCTTTTGACTCCGATGTGGCAGATTTGTCGCCACATTTCTGCCACAGCCTTAATTGTGCTTTAAAGGCGGATTTTCGCCCAAAAAAAATATATTTTTTTTAACGCCTACATTAATGGAAATAAACCATGCCGTTTCAGGGCTGTAGACGGGGATGAAAAATCGTCGAAAAGCGGGCAACAAAGTCTGGACTAGGGGTCTACTAGGCCGGGGCCCTGTTAACCCCCTGTGGGGGCCCTGTCGGGACCCTGTTGAGGCCTTGTCAGCGCTGTATTTGTCCCGGCGTTGCTTTCTAGTTTTAAGATAGGAATTCGCTATGTCTGTAACAACTATGAACCGTCGTATCGAAGCATGACTGTTTTCATTTGACAGAGCGCTTTCCTGGCGCTTATTGGTTGAACTTTAACTTGAAGATGTTCAACAGCGAATCGGGCGCGATTAGTATGTGGGGTTTATTTATATATTAGATCGTAGTTATACAAACAATATACAATGATCCGAAACCTCCTTCTATTTACAATTGTCTTGTTTTTCCAAACAATTACGATGCAGACCATAGCTTCTGAATCGGAGCGGGGGAGTCATATTTTAACTGAGAATGCATTTGAAGGAGACTCTTCTAATTATTCCTTAAAAGTCATCAGAAAGGACATGAAAGTCACTCATCTGATATTTAGCATCGTTAACCAGGTTAATCTGCCGGACGACGGAATGATATTTTTACATGATCAAAATGATAAACCGATTAACGGGGTAATCCTAGGAAATCATGGCCAAGCGACGATGCTAATATGGGATGAACGGGTGAAATACATAGAGGTCTATTATATAGGCTCGTATAAAGTAGTCATACCGATAGAGAAGGTTAAAAATAAAATGGTCGAAATCAAAGTACAACTCTTTCCTGCACCAATTAACTAAGTAACGCTAAAGCCTTATCTCCAATTCGTAAACCAGATTATCATCTAAGATAACACACGCTTCTGCCAAAAATTCTTCAAGAACTGACCGGTCCAACCCGGTCCACTCACATCAGTTATTTAAATAAATTCTAAATAAGGTTTGGAAATCGTAAAGTCATTTCTATTTTTGTGGCACTTAGAATTGATCTAAATAAAGGAATGAAGAATCTATACACGTTATTACTACTAAATTTTCTGTTTGTAAACGCACTATTTGCCCAGAACACAACCGTAAAAGGAAAAGTGCAAAATGAAGAGGGTGTTGCTTTGCAACATGTAAACATCACGGTTGAAAAATCCAATGCTAACACCCGTACAGACGAATACGGTAATTACGAAATGAAAATTCCTGCCGGTAAGTACACTTTTAAAGTGAAACTTATGGGTTATGCAGCGCAAACCACCACTGTGGAGATTCCAGCAGGCGGCACGCAGATCAACTTCACCCTAAAGGATGCTAAAAACGACCTTTCAGAGGTTGAAGTTTTTGGAACCAGCAATAAGCAACAGGCAAAGCTTGATGCGATCACCCGCTTACCTTTAAAAGCAAGTGATCAGATTCAAAGCATATCTGTAATTTCAAATAAATTAATTGAGCAACAAGGTGCACTTAGTGTAATCGAAGGGGTGCGTAACGTTCCTGGTGTATATACTTATGCGACTTACGGCGGTGTAAGAGAAAGTATTTCTTCACGTGGCTTCAGAGGGATTCCAACTTTAAAGAACGGTGTCCGCGTAATGAGTGATTTCCGTGGTATGGGTTTCTCTTCTGACATGCAGGGCGTAGAAAGCATCCAGGTAATCAAGGGTGCAAGTTCCATTACCATGGGTGCTGCAACCGATCTTGGTGGCCCGGGTGGTATCGTGAACGTGGTAACCAAAACCCCAAAATTTGAGAACTCCGGCAATATTTCCGTCCGTGCAGGTAGTTGGGATCTTGTTCGTCCGACCTTTGATGTGCAGCGCGTGGTTAATAAGTCCAACACCCTGGCGGTACGTTTAAATGGTGCATATGAAAACGGCGGAAAGTTCCGTGATCACATGGGCAATGAGTCGTTTTACATCAATCCTTCCCTGGAATGGCGCCCGGATGCGAAAACCAGCCTGACCCTGGAGATGGATTATTTTAACGAGAAACAGGCTGTTGATGCAGGTACGGTAAACCTCTCTCTTGGAAATAAAACGAACCAGATCTATGACTTGCCTTCAAACCGCTTCTTAGGATTTGAATCTGATAAAACGGATACCAAACACAGCACGTACACTGCAAGATTAAAGCGTGATTTATCTGATAAACTATACCTGCGTGCGGCAATGTTCTATTCAAACTATGACAGCGACGCGATCAAAACCGGACTTGCTGCGGCAAGAGGTAATGGCATCAACCTAGATCAGGTGAACATCTACAATCGTTCTATTGCACACAACAACGCCAGAGAAGATAAGAACACCGTTTTGCAATTGGATTTAATTGGCCAGAAAGTTAAAACAGGTGGCATTTCCCATACCTTCCAAGTTGGTGGTGATTTCAGATACTTAGATCTATATCAGCCAACTTATAATAGTATCGCGGTAGACCAAATCAACGTATTGGATCCGTCAACCGTTACAAACCAACTGCCCTCAGGCATCAATCCAGCATTCCAGTTAACCACTGAGGTCCAATCGTACGACTACCGTTTTGGTGTAACCATTCAGGATGTCATTCAGGTTACCGACTGGGCAAGAGCATACGGTGGTGTTCGTTACAGTACCAATAAGACTCGTGATAATGGTGCTTCCAGTTCAACGTCAAGCTTCTGGAATCCATTGGCAGGTGTGATGTTCACCCTTAAACCTGGGTTCAACGTATTCGGATCTTATACCAACAGTACCAATCCGAGATCGGCTTCAGTAGTTGATATCAATGGAGACCCGCTAGGTGCAGAACGCATCGATCAGCTGGAAGCTGGTATTAAATCGGAGTGGTTCAATGACCGTCTTCGTTTTAACCTGACCTTCTACAAAATCAACAATAAAGACATGAACCTGGAAGCATTCAATCTTGACGCCAATGGTATTGTACAACCTGCGGGTTACTACATCAAAGGCGGAAATGATGAGCGTAAAGGTATCGAGGTTGAATTAACAGGAAAGATTCTTCCGAATCTGGAAGTGGTCACCGGCTATGCTTATATCAATGCACAGTTCAAAGACCACACCACCTTCGTTCCGGGCTCTGCGCCGAATAACACACCAAAGCATACTTTTAATGCTTATGCAAACTACACCTTCGACCGCAGCAGCAAGCTGAAAGGTTTGAATATAGGTGCAGGTGTTTATTACCTGGGTGAGCGCCCTTATAACGACTGGACCCAGGCTGGTGTGCAATACCATGCCATTGATCCAAATACCGCACCATGGTTTAACAAAGCTTATACGCTTGTAAACGTTCAGGTTGGTTATCCGGTGACAAAGAATATCATGCTTAGAGCACTAGTGAACAACATATTTGACAATGTAGGTTACGATGCTTACCGTTCAAACTTTATAGACAGAATTGCACCAAGGAATATTTCAGGTGTGTTGAGCTACAAATTTTAAGTAGGTACGCAAAGCATTGAAGAAAGGATATCCTCTGCAAAGGGGATATCTTTTCGCATGAAAGGAAATAGCGAATTAGCAGCGGAATTCACCGCTAATTGAAGGAGAAAATTGATCACGTTAGTCACACAACGCATAAAATAAATCACATGAAGAAGAAGTACAGCTTTCGGAAGTTTTCAAATGACATCCACTTATGGTTAGGGATCGCCAGTGGTCTGGTGCTGTTCGTGGTATGCCTTACCGGAACCATCCTGACCTTTGAAAAAGAAATTGTTGAATGGGCTGACGCAGACCGATACCGCGTTGAGGCACCCGCAGGTGCTGCAGCTATTCCGATCGACCAGCTTGTCACCAAGACTGAAGCTGGCCTGAAAGGTAAGGTTACGGGCATAGAAATTCCGGCGAATCCGAATGCGGTTTACCGCTTTACTGTGCAGGAAAAAGGCCCAAAGGGCGACAAAGCTGAAAAAGGCGGAAGCGGCGGTGCTGAAAAAGCCAAAGCTCCCGGCGAGGGGAAAGGAAAGCCTGAAGGTGGTCCTGATGCCAAGGGCGCCAAGGGTGGTAAAGGCGGCGGCGGCGGTGGAAAAACTTATCTGGTAAATCCATATAACGGCGACATTACCGGTACAACGAAAAGTGCGACTGCGGAATTCTTCTCGACCATGATGGGCTTGCACCGCTGGTTATTAATGCAGGACAGCGGTGGTAAGATCATCGTGGGTGCGGCAACCATCATCTTCGTATTTTTAGTGCTTTCCGGAATTGTGTTGTGGTGGCCAATTAAGCTTAGAAACTGGAAGCAGGGTTTACAGATCAAGTTTTCCGGAAACTGGAAACGGATCAATCACGACCTGCACAATACCCTGGGTTTCTATTCTTTCCTGGTCTTGCTGGTAATGGCTTTAACAGGGCTTTGCTGGTCCTTCGAATGGTACAAAAAAGGTTTGAGTGATGTGCTGGGTGATGAAGTTTTTAAACAAAGGAAAGAGAAGCCTATGGCTTCAGATCCTTTAAATGCTGGGACTGCAGAAAAGCCAATGCTGGCTGCCCTGATCGCTACTGCAGATCAAAGCTTCCCTTATGAAGGTAATTACCGGTTGCGTTTCCCGGCAGATTCTGCCGGTTCCTATGTCATTAATAAGAGTCGTACCGGATTTTTCGCCTTAACTGCTGCGGATAAGATTCAATTTGAACAATATACCGGTGCGGTGCTGAAAACGGAAAAATTTAGTGATAAGCCATTTAACCAGCAACTTGCAGGGTCGGTACGTTCCTTGCACCTGGGTGATATTTTCGGGACATTTTCTAAAATCATTTACTTTCTTGCCTGCCTTTTTGCAACCAGTTTACCCGTAACGGGAACGATCATCTGGATCAATAAGCTGCGCAAGAAGAATAAGCAGAAGAGTTCGAACAGGCGCAAAATCCAACGCTTGCAGCAGCATCAGCCAGTAACCTCATAATACGAGCCGACGCCGTTGGAGCACGTAAGTTGTCGAACGGTTGATATTAAAAAAAAAATCCGGCTTCTGGGGTATTCTTGAAGCCGGATTAAGGTAACCTTAAAAAAGATCTTACTCCTTTATTTTGGTAAAGGGTTCTTGCGTCCACGCTGATGCACGTTCAGCACAGTCGTCGGATATCAACGTTAACACCAGCTGCCCAGCTTTCATGGCATGTTTCAGCTTAAAGCTGGAACCATCGGGGCAGGGGCTGCCGCCAGCGGTTTTCGTTACGGTCAGCGTATCACCGCTGATCTTGTAGCTCATGCTTTCCAGCAACTCCATGTTCTCCGTTAGGTAGATCTCGAAAACGTCAGCCTTAAAGCTTAGCGTAACGGGAAGAAGCTCTGGAACGGCTAATTTGCCTGCCCATTTGGTGTTTGCAATTTGTGCCTGTGTTATGGTTCCGCACACCAGGCATACCATAAACAAAAATAGCTTTTTCATAACTGGCTGATTAATAGCTTAATTTACAAAATGTTTGCTTCACAAAAAACAACATAATTGTGCGCTTTGTGAGAAAGCCAGGCATGGCCTTCCAAGTTTTCAATAAAATCTTTAACTTCAGGCATTGCCGATCAAGGCTTTACAACCGATATAAACCATTATGAAATTGATCAATATGTTCGTGCTGATCCAGTTTGCGATGCTCCTTCCGCTGGCTTATGTAAATGCACAATCTACAACGTCTGTACAAACGAAAGTTGCCAATGGCTTATTAGAAGGCACGACCGAAACATCCGGTGTCAAAAGTTTTAAAGGTGTACCTTTTGCAAAACCACCGGTGGGCGATCTGCGCTGGAAGGCACCGCAACCTGCAGAAAACTGGTCAGGGGTTAAAAAAGCTGATCAATTTGCAAAGAGCCCCATGCAGGCACGCATTTTCGGAGACATGATGTTCCGCTCTGGCGGTACCAGTGAAGACTGCCTTTACCTGAATGTATGGACCCCTGCCAAAACAATGAAAGAAAAACTGCCGGTACTGGTTTACTTTTACGGCGGAGGTTATGTTGCCGGGGACGGCTCGGAAGGTCGTTATGACGGTGAAGCAATGGCAAAAACCGGTATCGTTAGTTTAACTGTAAACTACAGGTTAGGGGTTTTTGGCTTTATGGCTCATCCGGAACTTTCAAAAGAAACAAGCTATAAAGGTTCTGGTAATTATGGTTTGCTGGATCAGTATGCCGCTTTGAAGTGGGTACGTGAGAATATTGCGGCTTTTGGTGGCGATCCAAACCGCGTGACCATCGCTGGTGAGTCTGCGGGCTCCATCTCCGTCTCTGCGCAAATGGCTTCCCCACTTTCAAAAAACCTGATTGCTGGTGCTATTGGAGAAAGTGGTGCGATGATTAAACCGACGCTTGCACCTTTACCACTTGCAGAAGCAGAGAAGAACGGACTGGCATTCGCCGAGAAAGTACAGGCAGGATCGTTAGCGGCACTGCGTGCAATACCAGCGGCAGATTTGCTGAAAGCTGCGTCAGGGCAGAATGGTTTCCGTACTGCTGCGACAATCGACGGCTATTTTCTTCCAAAAACAGTAGATGAGATCTTCGCTGCAGGCGAACAGGCTAAAGTGCCATTACTTGCCGGCTGGAACTCTGCGGAAACGCCATACCAAGGTTTCATGCGGGCGGAACCGCCAACACCAGAGGGCTATGCCAAACGCGTAAAGCAAGATTTTCCGGAGCAGGCAGAACAAGTACTTAAGCTATATCCAGGTAACACAACTGCTGAAGTTGTGAAATCGGCCACCTCGTTAGCCAGTGATCGCTTTATCGCTTACAGCACCTGGAAGTGGCTCGATCTGCATGCAAAGTCCAGCGCCAAGCCTACCTACCGCTACCTTTTTTCTAAGTCTAAACCGCCAATGACCAAGGAGTTTGCAAATGCGACTACCGGATTGGCCGGCGGCGTTACGAAAGCCACAGATCAGAAAGCTGCTGCTCCGGCGCCAGCACAACCCGTATCTGAAGGTGCACCGCACGCCTTTGAAATTGAATATGCCATGGGCAACCTCGATAAGAATCCGGTTTATGCCTGGACAGCAGAAGATCATCAGATCTCAAAAACCATGTTAACCTATTTCTCAAACTTCATCAAAACTGGTAACCCTAACGGTGGAGGTCTACCCAAATGGGCGCCAATTGGTGGTTCTGAACAGGCCAGCTTTATGAACATCGGTCTGAAAACGGCTTCCGAAAAAGCGACGGATCTGGAAAGGTACCGCTTCCTGGATCAGCTATATTCGAAATAGGCGGGATAATACCGTCCGGGGTATTATCTTTGCAAAAAAGTTATAATGCTCGAAATTATCTATCAGGATGAACACCTGATTGCCATAAATAAGCCGCATGGATTGCTGGTTCATCGCTCTTTCATTGCCAATGATGCAAAAGAATTTGCGTTACAAATGCTGCGTGATCAGGTGAACCGGCGTGTGAGTCCGGTACACCGACTGGACCGGAAGACCTCCGGACTTTTGCTTTTCGCCTTCGAGAAAGAGGTGGAAGTGGCGCTGCATAAACAGTTTCAGGAAAGTGCCGTCCGTAAGAAATACATGGCCATATTGCGTGGCTATGCACCGGACAGCATGGACATCGACTATCCCTTGGTGAAGGAGAATGGCGCCATACAGGATGCTTTTACCTCCTTTGTTACGGTTAAAAGAGCTGAGCTGGATATTCCATTGGGAAAGCATCCGACCTCCCGCTATTCTCTCGTGGAAGCAACGCCAACAACCGGCCGGATGCACCAGTTACGCAAGCACTTCGCGCACATCTGCTACCCGATAATTGGCGATCGCAAGCATGGCTGCAATAAACAGAACCGTTTCTTCAAGGAGCAGTGGGATATGACCACTATGCTACTACATGCCTCATCACTGGATTTTATACACCCGGTTACCGGGGAACAATTAAACCTTCAAGCAGGCTACCATCCTGAATTTACCCGGGTAATGTCGCTTATGGGCTGGAATGAACACGAATGATCTTAACATATGATTTCTAAATTAGTTAAATGTATGCTGCTAATCGCCACGATTGCAGCGCCCGAATGCTTATTTGCTCAAGCTGAGTTTCCACAGCGTATCGTTTCCGACCGCAAAAACTCAGTTGCACAACAACAAAAACCTTATGTCATCCTGATTTCTGCGGATGGCTTTCGTCATGATTATGCGAAGAAGTATCAGGCAGAAAACCTGCTTAGACTTAGTGCTGCAGGGGTTCAGGCGGAAAGCCTGATTCCAAGTTACCCGACACTTACTTTTCCGAACCATTATACACTGGTGACTGGCTTATATCCGGCACATCATGGTTTGGTGAACAATACCTTTTACGACCGGGGCCGTAACGACCGGTACAGCATGTCGGCAAAAACTAAGGTGCAGGATGGTACCTGGTATGGTGGCACGCCGCTTTGGGTGCTTGCCGAGCAGCAACAGATGGTCTCTGCAAGTTTATTTTGGGTAGGTTCGGAAGCTGATGTGAAAGGGGTGCGGCCGACTTACAGTTATGATTTCACAGAAAAGTTCCCGATGGCAGATCGTATTCAGGTGGTTAAAGACTGGTTGAATCTTCCGGAGGAAAAAAGACCACACCTGATTACCTTTTACATTTCTGAACCTGACCACTCCGGTCACGATCATGGTCCGGAATCTGAACAGGCAGCAAAGGCAGTGAAAATGGTAGATGAGGCAATCCTGGAATTAACGGAAGTCGTTAAAGCTACCGGATTGCCCGTGAACTTCATTTTTCTTGCCGATCATGGCATGACCAGTGTTGACCGTGAACGTCCATTGACGGTGCCGAAAAGCATAGATCCAGAGAAATTTGTTGTACCCACATCCGGTACGACCGTAAGCATCCATGCGAAGAATAAGGTGGACATTAAACCGCTTTACAAGCAACTTAGAAAAGAAGCTGTAGACTATAAAGTTTACCTGAAAACAAAAATGCCCCGGAAGTTCCACTATGGGGCTAAGGATGACAAGTTTAACCGCATCGGGGATATTTTGTTAATCCCGGAATGGCCACGCGTATTCTCAAGTCGGACGCCGAGCCCTGGCCAGCATGGTTTCGATCCTTCAAAAGTTAAAGACATGCATGCCACATTTTTTGCATGGGGCCCAGCGTTTAAGTCAGGGCTCAAAATTCCTGCTTTCGAAAACGTGAATGTCTATCCTTTAATCACCGAGATTTTGGGACTGGAATACACGGAAAAGATTGACGGGAAAAAGAAGGTGCTTCACCATGTGCTGAAGTAAGCGCGATCGGTTTAACATTTTTTAACATATCGGAGCTTAGACTTTTTTGATTCGACATAGTCCTATCTTCAAACAAACGGAACAGACCCTGTATGATCAGGAGCGAAGTTTGTTACACTACGCGTACGGTTTGACATGAGCAGGTTGATAGGTTAGGTTAGGTAGGGCCGGAGCAGGAGTGTTCCGGCCTTTTTACGGAAAGGTGTTTGTCTCCTGACTATTTTAATTTTTAAGTCGGCTATATTTGAAATTATGTTGTTGCGTTAAGGAGAGCAGTAACGCTGTTTTTTAGAAAACGTGCTTTGGTCTTAGCGGCAGCGTACGATAAAACAATTTATTAAAACTATGATCAACAGATTTTTTTCAGGACGAGTGAGGCTTATTGTTGTCCTTGCATGCGCGCCATTATTTTCGTTTGCTCAGAAAGCAAACTGGCAGAATTTAGATTTAAAGACGGATTCTGTATTTGGGATCAGCACAGAACGTGCGTACAAAGAATTGCTGAAAGGCAAAAAAGCAACCCCGGTGATCGTTGGTGTTCTGGATGGTGGTGTAGATATCACCCATGAAGACCTTAAAAGCGTGCTTTGGGTGAACAAAAAAGAAAAAGCTGGTAACGGTATTGATGATGACAAAAACGGTTACAAGGACGATGTGAATGGATGGAACTTTCTAGGTAATGAAAAGGGTTCTGTAGAATTTGAAGCGTTGGAGCTTACACGTCTGATCAGACGTGACATGAAGAAATTTGCGAACGTTACGGATATGGCCAGGGAAGATGAGGCTGCATATGCACAATTCAGAACCATGAAGGCTGATTTCGACAAACAAGTTGATGAGGCTAAAGAAAGTCTTGCCGGTATTCAGGGCTTTAAAGCTGTACTGGATCGTATTGTAACGAAGCTGGGTAAAGCAGAACCTACTGCTGCAGACTTCGAACAGTACAAAGCTGCTGATGCAATGGAGACGCGTCTGAAAACCATCATGGTTGGTGCGCTTAAAGATGATACTTTTAAGGATTTCTACAAGAATCAAATCCAGAAAGGTGTAGATCATTATGAGGAAATGTTGAAATACAACCTGAACCTTGAATATGATCCAAGACCAGAACTGGTTGGCGACGACTATGCAAATGGTTCGGAGAAGTCTTACGGGAACAATGACGTTAAAGGTCCTGACGCTAGTCACGGTACCCACGTTGCAGGTATTGTTGGCGCGAACAGAACCAACAACATTGGTATTAAAGGTGTTGCCGATAAGGCGTTAATCATGGGTGTGCGTGCGGTACCTGGTGGAGATGAGCGCGATAAAGACGTTGCAAATTCGATCCGTTATGCGGTTGACAATGGCGCTAAGGTCATCAACATGAGCTTTGGTAAAGCATACTCATGGGACAAAAAACTTGTAGATGATGCTGTAAAATATGCGATGTCTAAAGACGTATTGCTGGTACATGCCGCAGGAAATGACAACAAGAACACGGATGTAGAGAAAAACTATCCAAACCGTAATTACGAGGATGGTGGCACCGCTGGTGCTTACATCTCTGTGGGTGCTTCAAGCTGGGATGATGATGAAACCCTAAAAGCAAGCTTCTCCAACTATGGTAAAACCAGCGTTGATGTATTTGCACCAGGTCGTCAGATCAACTCAACCATTCCTGATGGAAATGCTTACGCGAAATATGATGGTACCAGTATGGCAGCGCCAGTTGTTGCAGGTTTAGCAGCAACCATCCGCTCTTACTACCCGAAATTAACGGCTTTACAGGTTAAAGAAATCATTATGAAGTCCGTTGTAAAAGTGGATCACCCGGTAACAGTAACGGTTAACGAGGAGCCAGTTTCCATGCCATTCTCAGACCTTTGTGTTACAGGTGGTATTGTAAACGCTTACAACGCACTAAAATTGGCTGCAACCTACAAATAACAATAGGGATCCAATAAGATCCATTTAAATCCCCTGTGTCAGATCGCTATCGATGATGCAGGGGATTTTATTTTTTATCCGCTTCGAATTTCTCGAAAGACCAAATTGCCTTCTTCCGCTTGTACCATACCTTATAACTCTGGTTTGGCGGAATGGTAAAATGGAAGGTAAGTTCCGTTTCGTTGGCGTCTTTGGGCAGAAAGCTGGATAACAGGGCATCTGCGATGTTTTTAATTTGCTCTTCTGTATGCATGTTTAAAGGTAAATGTACCGGCTGATATAATGAAATTACTAACGAATATTTCAAAATTAGCGTGGCGTATATCTGATATTTTAAGTTCCGAATCTTTCTTCTGCCCGCTCCCCTTGAAATCGCTACTATTGAATATTACTTGTAGCGATGTCAGAACTTTCCAGGGCTTTGGTGCTTACCGCTTTTTTGAATTTCTTGTCCCTGCTGTGTGGATTGCAAGTGCATGCACAGTCCTGGCTACCGGGTTATAATTATCGGAAAAAGATCACCATCAACAAGGCCTTGGTGGATGGAAATGCGGATCTTCAAAATTTCCAGCTGCTGGTTGCCCTGGAACATGCGGACCTGAAATATGTAGCCGGTGCCTGTTCCGGTAATAAGATTTCCGGCACAAAGGGGCGAGACTTCGCCTTCACAACGGTCGCTGCGCCGCAAACACCTTTAAGTTTTCAACTGGATGAATATGTACCGGAGACCGGCCGTCTGGTCAGCTGGCTCCGCCTGAATTCCCTTGCTGCTGCTGGTAGTAGTACTGCTGCGACCCAGATTTACCTCTATTATGGTTCCAATACCATTCATTTTCCGGCATCGGCGGCTGCGCAGCAAACCTGGTACGGCGCTCAGGATCGCATCTGGCACATGAATCCGCATGTCGCCGGAACACCCCTGGCAAATGCGGCCAGTGGCATCCCTGAAGAGCGGCTGTTTCCTGCCACAACAATGAATGCAGGTAATATCGTACCGGGTAAGATTGGGAATGCATTAACATTAAACGGTAGCAGTCAATATTTAACTTCAGCTAAGATCAATAGTGATAATTTTACGATCTCCTGCTGGATTAAGTTCAACGTCACCAACCGGGAGCAGGTGATCCTGAGTACAGACAGTACGAACTTCGGCGGTTATACCCTGAAGTTGGACGTTGATGGACGGCTGGTGCAGGAGACACGCAGCAGTACCATCATCACTTCCAGAAAGGCATCCCTGGTTATCAGTCCCAATCGCTGGTACCATGTGGTGAGTCAGTCCATTCAGGGGCGGCGGGAGTTTATCATTGATGGCACAAGTTATAGTAGTGGTCTTGGGAATTCTGCACTGCGAATGGGAGGTTCATTGATCGTAGGCGCTAACAAACAACAGGGACTGCATTTCAGCGGCATGATTGACGAACTCCGCATTCAGACCATTAATCCTAGTGTGGAGTGGTTGAAGACGGCGTACAATAATCAACGGGATCCCGCTGCTTTTTATGTCGTTGCTGCGGAGGAGCGAAATAGCGTGATTACGGCGACGGGGATGCTGTTCCGGAATGTTGTGAATCAGGACTGGCTGGAGCCTGCGAACTGGAACAGTCATGAGGTACCTGGTCAATTTGAACAGGTGGTCATTGAAGCAGGAGCGCTAACCGCTTACAATGGCCCAACGGAACTCAGCTTAAACAAACTCGCCCTGCGTACAAACGCCAAGCTGTCTATACAAAAGAACATAGAGGTGCTTTGCGACACGGAGGTAGAAACAGGCGCGGAGCTCGGCATTGGTACTGGCCAGCGCTTACAGCTGGATGGACATTTGCTTAACGATGGACTCGTTGGTGCAGGAGTGGCAATGGATGGCAGTCTTGTTTTTTCCGGTGCTTTACCAGCACAGCAAGTCACCGGCCTAGGCCGGATTGCCGTAGCGTACCTGGTGCTGGATAAACCCAGCACAACCGCAACATTGCAGCTTCAGCAACCGGTGAATGTTTATGGCTATGTGCAGACGATAATGGGCAAGCTACATTCAAATGGGTACCTGGCCTTGAAGCAGTCGGGTGCTGAAAAACAGGCTTATGTGTGGCCAATTCCCAATGTCGCTGAAGGTACTGTTGTGGGGGAGGTGACAGTAGAGCAGTATGTAACCGGCGCCTTTCCTGCACCGGCAACAGCAAGGAACTGGCGGCTGCTGAGTACGCCCGTATATCATGGCTCCGGTGCAAACGCGTACTATCACTTGTATGACTTGAAGGCCGCGATGTTTGTCACCGGACCGGGCGGTGCGAACAACGGCTTTGATGATTCCCCGCAGAACGGACATACCATTTACACGCACAACCAGTCGGTTGTTGGCGCGCTTGCACAGAAATATACTGGTGTTACGGCGATGCAGTCGACCGTTGATGTCGGCCGCGGCATTTATGTATTCTCCCGCGGCGGGCGGCAGGCACCGGATGCATTGACGAAACAGCTCCTTCGTGCGCCCTTTCAGAATCCAGAGTCTTACATCATTCTCCATAAAGGGTTATTATTTCAGGGCGATTTACAGCTGCAGTTGCAGAACCGGAATATGGGTGAAGCTGGCGATGGCTTCAATTTACTGGGTAATCCGTATGCCGCGACCATCAGCTGGGCTGCGCTGCAGAAAGAAAATCTGAGCCCATATGTATGGAAGTTTAATCCACTGAACAATGCCTACGATGTTTCAAATGATCCAAACACCTCCATCGCTGCTGGAGAGGGTTTCTTCGTCAAAGTTTTAAGCGGTCACAGCAGCGGTAGCTTGCGATTTACTGAAGCCGCGAAACGCTCAGGTTCAACCCCGGCAATGCTGTTGAACGGAATGGTTTCCAGTAATTCCAATACTAAAGTTGTGGCGCAGACGCGCGTTGCTGCGCCTGCACAAACGGGGAAAGGTGTTAGTAAGCTTACGCTGACACTTGTACGCACCGTTTTTGCACAGACGTTCAACCTGGTGCTTAGTCCGGCGGGACAGGATGAAGTCGATGATCTGGATGCAATGGCAATGGGCAGCGGTTATGTTGGTCTTTCCAGCATTGCGGCAGCTGGGACAATGCTTTCCGTGGACACCCGGCGACAACCTGGCCATCGTACGCTGGAAGTGCCCTTATATGTGAAGGGTTACCAGACTGGCACATACGAGCTGCACATCTCCGGGATCGAAAGTCTGGAAGCCGGAACAGCACTCGAACTGGTAGATGCCTATTTAAATACCACCAAAGTGCTGCAGGGAAATCAGGTGTATACGTTTGAAATGAATACCGGTGTGCCGGAAAGTTTTGGTGAACATCGGCTTGCTTTGCGGCTTAAAGCGAAGGCAGACAGGTTGCCAGCGAATACACCGGTGTCGTTGGACGGGGCTGATGTTGTGGCTTACCCAAATCCATTTGTAAATGGCTTTAAGCTAAGCATGCCCGCTGTTAAGCGCTGCTGGATGGAACTGCGGCTTTATGATTTGGTTGGTAAGATGATGCTGCGGAAGGACTTGGGTTTGCAGGACGGTACGCAGCTGCCGGAGGTGGATACCAGTGCTTTGGGCAGCGGTATTTACCTGATGGAGTTAATTAACCGCGACACCGGGCAAACCATGAAGATGTTGAAATTAGTAAAGCGATAACCATAATGCTAAATGATGATGCCTATGCTACCCAGATTGCTTATGATGCAGTTACACCTGTTTATGCTATTCCAAGGTCCCGGACCAGGTGATCCCGGAATGCCGGGTGGAGATCCTGATCTGCCTCCAGAGTTACCAGAGACACCATTGGACTCCGGTGTTTATGTGCTGATCCTTATTGCAATCGTGTACGGCATGTGGCGGCTCCGCAGGGATTTAGTCTGCCGTTAGCTGGATCCCTTCTTTATGCAGGATGTAGTTAAATATCCCGTGGATCGGTTTCTGGTAGATGTTGCCGACCTGGATATCATTGGCTTCACAAACCGACTTCAGGCTATCCTGATAGAAGTAGGCGATGGAGCCTATAAAGTGGCATTTCATGCTTTTATAATCAGCATAATCCTTAATGTTAGTGTCTACAAATTCCTGGAAGCCTTTGCGCAGGAGTTCAACAATGAAAGGATGATCAATGTGCTCGATCATAAACCTGCTTAGCGAAGCGAGATAGATGTTCGGGAATGGCCTTTGGTAAACATTGGTAATCACTTGTTCTTTGTTGATGTCGTACTTCTCCGCGAACAACTTTCCAAGCGCTGCCGGCATATTGCCGTAGAGGTAGGCGGTAACAAGCTTGCGGCCGAAGTATGTTCCGGAGCCTTCATCACCAAGCACGTAGCCCAGACCATGGGTGCTGTCATGTACATTTTTTCCATCAAAGTAGGAGATGTTTGAACCAGTACCTAAAATGCAGGATAGCCCTTTCTCATGCCCGCAGGTTGCATAGGCCGAGCCCACAAGATCATTATCTACACTAATGAAAGCATTCTTGAAGAACAGGGAGAGCCCATTAGATACCACCTCATGTTTATCAGGGGAAGAACTGCCAGCGCCGAAGAAGTAAATTTCCTGCACCTTAGCCGCGTGACTGATGAGGTCCTCGTTTTTGGAAAGCAACTTGTAGATCTCCTGTTCATTTAAGAAATATGGATTGATGCCTTTGGTATTGAAGGTGATAATCGCTCCATTATCATAACCCATCCAGTCTGTTTTCGATGAACCGCTGTCAGCTACTAAAATCATGCGTTAAAAATAAGAATCTTATTGAACATTCAGCGTGCCGCTGATTTCTTTCAGGCTAATCTCTGTGATTTTAGCCTGGTATTCTGCATCCAACAGACGGGTGATGGCGTTTATGGAATTACGTTGGGCTTCCCGAAGTTCGAGGGGTGAGATGCTACCCAAGCGGTATTTCTCCAATGTAATTTCCAGATTCTGGTCTGCCACCTGCACGTTTCCGGATTCCACTTTAAGCAGATCAAGGTTGGTCATGTAGTTCTGATATGAGGAAATCAACTGCGCATTAATGGCTTGTCTGGTGCGTTCTAAATCAAGTTCTGAAGAGTTGATGGTCACCTTTGCGTTACGCTCATTCTGTCTTTGCAGGAAACCATTGAAGATGTTTATGCTGGCGGAAAGTCCGTATGTAAGTCCGTTGGACTGGATCTTCTGGTTAAAGCCTGTGGGGCTGGTACTTTTCGATACCTGATAACCACTGTTTACCGCAATGACCGGATATCGCTGCCCTTTGATCTGTTTAAGGTTGAGCGCTGCAATCCGCGTATTGATAAAGGCATTTTGAAGATTTGGATTCAACTGCTGCGTTTTCTCTGCAAGCTCCTGAAGGTTTAGGTTATTCTGGATGTTCATTTCTTCATCCACCTTAAACTCGATGTTCAGGTTCCGCGCCATGATCTGGTTCAGGGTAACCATGGAGGTTTTAAGCAGGTTCTTCTCCTGAAGGTAAGAAGAAGTGTCGGTATTGAAATCTACGATGGCGGCAAGTACATCGAGTTTAGAGCCACGGCCGATCTGTAGTTTGTTTTCTGCAATTCGACGCCTTAACCTCGATATTTCCATGGCACTGTCTTTAGCCACTACAAGCTGCTGCTGGCGCACCATACCATAATAAGCATTTACCACATCTGCGATGGTGGTCAGGATTACAGCTTTGCTATTTACTTCCCCTTGCTGCTGTAATGCTTTCAAGCGGTCGTAATTCGCAAACATCTGAAAGCCGTCGAAGACGGTCCAGTCCAGCGCCACACCGTAGTTAAGGTTGGTGTTTTTTACGCCGGATAGTTCCTGCTCGGGACCTGAAGCTGGTGTGCGGACGGTATGTTGATTGCTCCCGTTATTGGCAAGGCTACCTACCAATGCTGGCAGGAAGCCGGCGTTTCCAACATTCACATTGTTCTTTGCAATTAAGAGATCATTGTTGATGAGCTTGATGTCGTAGTTGTTTTTCAATGCCGTGTCTATCGCTTCCCGTAAGGTAAAGCGGGGCAGGCTATCGGTATTCTTATGAAGGATATTTTGTCCGTAAGTATATGGCGTAAAGCCTAAAAAGACCAGGCCCAGGATAAACAGATTTATGCTGAATTTCATGCAGGATTATATTGTAACAGTTTCTAATTTTTCTTGCTCCAAAGCAGCTTCTAAAGAGCGGGTAAGCTCCTTATTTTCCTTGTGTTCTTTAGACCAGTAAGAATAAATTGCCGGGATCACAAATAGGGTTAATACCAGGGAGAAGGTTGTTCCCCCAACAATCACGATACCCATACCCATACGACTCTTTGCCGCGGCACCGAGTGCCATTGCAATTGGAAGTGCGCCGATAGCGATGGCAAGACTGGTCATGAGAATTGGTCTTAACCTTGCCACAGATGCTTCACGGATGGCTTCCTGAACAGACTTACCTTGTTCTTTAAGCTGGTTGGCAAATTCCACGATTAGAATACCATTCTTCGTTACCAGTCCGATAAGCATGATGGTACCAATCTGGCTGAAGATGTTCCAGGTCTGGCCGAACAACCAGAGTGAAAGGAAAGCACCGGCTACCGCCATTGGCACCGTTAAAATGATGATGATTGGGTCTTTAAAACTTTCAAACTGCGCAGATAGAATCAAATACACCAGGAGCAGGGCCAGGCCAAAGGCAAATAGCGTATTTGAGGAACTTTCGCGGTAATCCCTGGATTCGCCACCAAGATCAGTAGAGAAGGTGTCATCAAGAATTTTCGCGGCGATCCTGTCCATTGCATCTAAGCCTTCCCCGATACTCACCCCAGGCGCAAGGCCCGCGGATACCGTGGCAGCAGTAAACCTGTTGTTACGGTATAGCTGTGGTGGGCTGCTCTCTTCTTTAGCGTCTACAACATTATCCAACTGAATAAGCTGTCCCTTGTTATTACGAACATACACAGAACTTAAATCCAGTGGATCTTTACGATCTGCTACTTCAAACTGTCCGATAACCTGGTATTGTTTACCATTCATGAAGAAATAGGAGAAACGTTGACCACTCAAACCGAGTTGCAGTGCCGTACCGATGTCCTGGGCAGAAACACCCAGGTTTTTTGCTTTGTCTCTGTTGATTGTGAGGTTGATTTCTGGTTTGTTGAACTTCAGGTTCACATCTGATGTCGTGAAACTTGGGTCGTTTGCTACAGCATCCATAAACAATGGCACTTTCTCCCGGAGTTTTTCAAAGTTCTGGGCCTGTATGATGTAGTTGATTGGCAGACCACCACGGCGGCCCACGGAAATGGTTGGTTGTTGTGTGACAACGACTTTCCCCTCAGAATACTTGCGCGTGATGCTCGTTAATTTGGTGGCGATTTCTGCCTGTGAACGTTCACGGTCAGATGGTTTCACGAGACCCATACGGAAGAATCCACCGTTGGTAGATCCGCCTCCGAAGCCTGGAGATGTAATGCTGATGTTGACATTCGTTTCCGGAACCGAATCACCGATCATTGTGCTGATCTTGTTCATGAACTTATCTGTATAAGCAAATGAAGCACCCTCAGGCGTACTCACGTTCATGTTTATGGCACTGCGGTCATCATAAGGTGCCGTTTCTTTTGGAATGATGTTCCAGAATAATGCGATCAGGCCCACGCAGAACAGGATGATTGGGATTGCTAACCACCGGCGACCAAGGAACTTGTTTAGGTTTTCTTCATACGAATCGTTCAGCTTTTGAAAGTAAGGCTCCGTCATGACATAGAACTTTGACTTCTTGTGCCCGGTTTTCTTCATCAGGTATGCGTTAAGCATCGGCGTTAGCGTCAGGGACACGAATGCCGAGATGAGTACTGCCGCTCCGATTACGATACCGAACTCCCGGAAGAGTCGCCCGACAAATCCTTCAAGGAAAATTACGGGTAAGAATACTGCAGCAAGGGTGACGGAAATGGAAATAACAGCGAAGAAGATCTCATTAGAACCTTTGATGGCCGCCTCAAAAGGAGAGTAGCCCTCTTCAACCTTCTTGAAGATGTTTTCCGTGACCACGATACCATCATCGACCACCAGTCCGGTTGCAAGTACAATGGCCAGCAGGGATAGTACATTGATGGAAAAGCCAAAGATGTACATGATGAAGAAGGTGAAAATCAGTGATACTGGTATATCGATCAAAGGACGGAAGGCGATTGCCCAATCCCTGAAAAACAGGTAAATGATAAGGATTACCAGGATGAGCGACAGGATAATGGTTTCGGTAACCTCCGTAATGGACATCTTGATGAATTCCGTCGTGTCCAGGGATACTTCCAGCTTAATATCTTCGGGTACATCTTTTTTAAGTTGATCGAAACGTTTATAGAACTCCTTAGAGATGTCCAGGTAATTGGCGCCGGGCTGCGGTACCAGGCCAACGGCAACCATGGGTTTTCCAGACTCACGTAGTACCGTTTCTTCGTTTTCGGAACCAAGCATTGCATAACCCACATCCTGCAGGCGAACCACGTTGTTGGAATCAGTAGCAATGATCAGGCTGTTAAACTCTTCTGCATTGGTCAGTTTTCCTAGGGTCTTTACAATAAGCTCCGTGTTGGCACCGGTGATTTTCCCAGAAGGAAGCTCAACGTTTTCACGGTTTAGGGCATCCACAAGATCGGCTGAAGTCAGCCCATAAGCAGCAAGTTTACCTGGATCAATGCGGATACGCATGGCATACTTGCGCTGGCCTTGGATCTGCACGCTACTGACGCCAGAGATGGTCTGCAGCCTTTCTGAAATAACGTTTTCGGCGTAGTCACTAAGTTCCATAACATCACGTTTATCGCTTTGTATGGTCATGGTGATTACGGCCTGGGAATTCGCATCCGCCTTACTTACGGTTGGATTACCATCAATGTCTTTAGGTAAACTTCTGGCCGCCTGAGATACTTTATCACGGACATCATTCGCCGCGTCGTCGATGTTCTTATCTAGGTTAAACTCAATGGTGATGTTACTCGAACCCTGGTTACTGGAAGAGGAGATGTTACGGATACCATCAATACCGTTGATGGATTTTTCCAGCGGTTCCGTGATCTGGGATTCAATGATGTCTGCGTTTGCACCCGGGTAGGATGTACGAACAGAAACAACCGTTGGATCAATATCCGGAAACTCTCGTACGCCCAGGAAAGTGTAGCCGATGATTCCAAAAAGCAGAATCATAAGGTTCATCACGATGGCAAGAACCGGCCTTTTTATACTGGTGGTTGAAATACTCATGTTGTTTGAATTAGTTGTTTACCACGGTAACTTTAACAGCTGCATCATTTTTTAATGCCATGGCTCCGGTGGTGAGTACCGTATCGCCAGCTTTAAGTCCTGATGTGATTACAATCCGGTCTGCAGTTCTGGTCCCGGATTCTACAGGAACCTGCTTCGCTTTGCCATTTTCAGAGATGAAAACAGTCTTACCTTTTAATACTGGAATGATGGCTTCATTAGGAATTAATAAGGCGTTGTCCATCGTATTTAATGTAAGTCTGATCTTTGCAAAAGAGCCGGGCAGCAAATCATTCTTAGGATTCTGCGCCAGCGCTTTAATCGATAATGTTCTGGTTTGTGCGTTGATGCCTGGTTCAATCGCATATACCTTTCCTTTGTAAGTCTGGTTTAAGCCGTCAGTATTGAAGTCGACCTCGGAATTCACTTTAATCTGACCTGAATATTTCTCCGGAACAGAGAAGCTGATTTTAACCGGATTAACCGCCGAAAGGCTGGCGATGATTTTATTCGGCGTAAGATATTCACCCATAGAAATGTTGCGGAGCCCAATTTTACCATCAAAAGGTGCTCTGATGATGGCCTTTGCAAGTTGTGCACGTACCAGTTGTGCCTGCGCGTTCAAAGACTGAAGTTCTGCAAGGGAAGTGTCGTACTCCTCCTGACTGATCGCGCCTTTAGCAAGCAATTGCTTCGCACGGTTTTCATTTGACTGCGAGAGTTTCTGTCCGGTTAACACTTGTTGCAGTTGCGCCTGTATGTCGCGATCGTTAATTCTAACCAGCACAGTACCCTTTTTTACATTACTGCCTTCAGTGAAGTTGATGCTGGTAACCAGTCCGGAGATCTCACTCTGCAGGTTTACAGCTTCATTGGCTTCAATGGAACCCGTCACTTCCAGCTCGTTTTCGAAGGCCGCGGCTTCAACCACAATACCATTGACAACCATTGTGGCACCAGAACCACCGCGGCCGCCACCACCCTTGCCAGATTCGGAGACTGCTTTGTTTGCAGTAATTCGATAATAAATAAAGTAAGCAAGTGCCAGCGCCAGAACGGCATAGATGATGTATCTGATCTTCATTGTGGAGAATTGTAGTTGGATTAACAAACAAAAATATCTAAATAAGTTAGCAGGTTTGTGTTGTATTAAGTATGTTACACCCCTAAATTCAAATCATTAAGGTAGAAACAAGAGAAGTTCTATTTTTGCCCAAAAGCTTTAAGTATGTTTAAAAAAAAATCATTATTCGGGGTAGTTATATTACTTTCCCTGGGACTTACTGCAAAATCACAGGTTAAGATTGGTTTTGAAGTAAGTTTTACAGAACCACAGGCGCACTATGCAGAAGTGGAAATGAATATCTCAGGCATTAACAAGGACTATGTCGATGTTAAAATGCCAGTTTGGGCACCGGGCTCTTACCTGGTAAGGGAATTTTCTAAGAATGTAGAAGGATTTAAAGCCAGTGCAGCGGGTAAACCCGTAAAATTTGAAAAAGTAAGAAAGAACATCTGGCGTATTTATGGTGCTAAAGCCAACCAGTTAAAAATCAATTACCGCGTTTACGCCTTTGAAGTTTCCGTGCGTACTTCATTTGTAGACGCTTCCCATGCCTTCCTTTCTTCAACAGGCATCTTTATGTATCCTGAAGGACATCTTAAATCACCAAGCACGGTGAAAGTTGTGCCTTACCAGGGATGGTCTAAGGTTTCAACAGGACTTGAGCCTGTTGCCGGACAACAATTTACATATACAGCAAAAGACTTCGATATTCTTTTTGATAGCCCTATTGAAGTGGGGAACCAGGATGTATTCGAGTTCATGGCTTCAGGTGTTAAGCATGAAGTTGCCATGTACGGTGGTGGAAACTACGATAAGGAACGTCTGAAAGTAGACATGGCGAAAATCGTTGAGCAAGGAACTGCAATCTACGGCGAGAACCCGAACAAGCATTACACCTTTATCGTTCACAACTATGAGCGTGGCGGCGGCGGATTAGAGCACTTAAACTCGACGGTACTTGGTGCATCACGTAATCAGTACAATAACGAAAGAGGTTATAATGGTTTTCTTGACCTTGTTGCGCACGAATACTACCACTTGTGGAATGTTAAACGCCTTAGACCAGTTGCCTTAGGCCCATTCGACTACGACAATGAGGTGTATACAACCAATTTGTGGATTGCAGAAGGCTTTACCGCTTACTACGAGAATAAACTTACACTGCGTGCAGGTTTTAACGATCAGAATGCTTTTGTAAATAAGCTTGCCGGTGCAGTTGCTGCGGTAGAAAATACACCAGGTGCAAAAGTGCAGTCGGCCGCTATGGCCAGCTACGATGCCTGGATTAAGCAGTACCGTCCGGATGAGAACTCGAGTAATAACTCAATTTCTTATTACAGTAAGGGTGAGGTTATTGGTTTGCTGATGGATCTTGCCATTGCAAATGCAACAAAGGGCGCGAAGAGCCTTGATGATGTGATGAAGGCCATGTACCTGCAAGGTAAAACGCAAGGTAGAGGTTATACAGATGCAGAGTTCAAAGCTATGGTGGAGAAGGTGAGTGGTATCAGTTTTACCAGTTTTTGGGATAAATATGTGACCGGTACAGAACCTGTGGACTATAAAACTTATTTCGCTTATGCGGGCGTTACCGTTAAGGATGATAATGAAGGCAAAAGCACGCCGTACCTGGGTGTAGCCTCACGTAAGACAGAAGGTCGTATGTTCATTACCGCTGTTTCCAGAAATTCAGCAGCATGGACATCGGGATTAAATGTTAACGATGAACTGCTTAGCATTAATGGTGTGCCTATAGAGGCAGCGATTGAGCGTATGCCGGAACTTACCAGCAAGAAAGTTGGTGATGTGGTAAACATCAAAGTTGGTCGTGATGGAAAGGTTGTAGACTTCGCTGTTACCTTGAAAGCGAATCCAAGCATCAGACTGGTTGCAAAGATCGATGAAAATGCAACACCTGCGCAGAAGGCAGTGTTGAAAAGATGGACAGGTATTTAATACCAACCAGCACATAAAAAAAGCGGCTGATCATAGGATCAGCCGCTTTTTTTATGTGGTAAGATTTCCTTAGAAAGTAAATCTGATGGACAGACCTAAACCTGAAGAATCGAACTCTGTACCAGGCGCAAGTTCAATTGCTGGTTTCCAGTCTAATGAAAGGTTAAGCGGCGCTTCAGCGAATTTATAGTCTAAACCAAGAACACCATCTACGGAGATGTATGCTTTGTTAGTGTCGTTATATTTCCATTTTCTTGACCCAACAGATCCACCCAGACCGTAGTACCAGTTTAATCCGTCAGCACCTTGAATAGGGTTGTAGATTTCATATAAACCGGTTACCCTGAAGTATGAATAACCATCGTTTGACCTAAAGTTTGCAATAAGGTCAAGCATTTTGTTGCCGCCTAAGGTCGTTTTGAAAGTCACACCATTTGCCGTTCCAAATCGTCCACCGATTGCATTTCTGTAATCCTGGGCATTGGCGGTACTGTAAATGCCAATTGTAGCAATTACAGTTAAACACATCATCGTAAAAAGTTTTTTCATAATTTTTTTAATTAAACAATAAATCTGGTGGTTTCAACTCTTGTGCCAGTTAATTCCAACAGCTGCAAATGTACAATAGCAGGGGCAGAAGGCATAATTAAATAGACGGCTCATTTCGGCTGCAGCTATTTCATCGCGGTGAAGGTACCTCCATACAGTTGATTTTAATACATTGAATATTTTGTTAGATTTGAGATACACCAAATATTTAAGCAAATTTCATGGGAACAACAGTGACACGGGTTTTTGATATATTAAAGTATAACATCGAGCAATTTCCTAAAGCGGATTTTGTAAGTGGAAAAATTAACGGCACATGGAAGTCCTACAGCACCAAAGATTTTTGTGAAACAGTGGATCAGCTGAGCAGGGGATTGGTTACGCTGGGGCTTGGGAAAGGGTCGAGGATTGCAGTGATGTCGCCCAACCGGCCCGAGTGGAACATATCCGATTTTGCCATTATGCAACTGGGTGCATACCAGATTCCTTTGTACCCGACCCTTGCTGCTCAGGACATTAGCTTTATAATAAAGAATGCCGAGGTTGATTTTATATTCGTGGCCGATGCGGCATTGCATGAAAAAGTGAAAGCTGTGATCGACGGCTTAGATTTGCCGATCCGCATTTACAGCTTCGACGAGATTGAAGGCGCAAGCCATTGGATGGAGCTGCAACGTGCAGGAGCGGCGGCGCCGGAGATTGATCTGGAACCTTACAGACAAGCTGTGCAGCCCGATGATATTCTGACGTTAATCTATACTTCAGGAACCACCGGCACCCCGAAGGGCGTAATGCTGACACATAACAATCTAGTGCAGAATTTTAAAAAGTGCGCGAAGATCTTCCCTTCCAACGTTCGTCGCGTTTTGAGCTTCCTGCCTTTGTCGCACATTTTTGAACGTATGATCGTTTACGTTTACTTCTACACCGATGCTGCCGTTTATTATGCGGAGAGTATGGACACCATTGTGGCGGATATCCAACATGTGAAGCCCCATGGTTTCTCAACCGTCCCTAGGTTGCTGGAGAAGGTGTACGACAAGATTATGGAGAAGGGCAAGGCACTCACAGGCATCAAGAAAAAGATTTTTGCATGGGCTGTGGCGGAAGCGGAGCTGTTCGAGTTTAACAATGGCTGGTTTTATAACCTGAAATTAAATATTGCCCGGAAACTGGTTTTTAAAAAATGGCAGGAAGCCTTGGGCGGTGAGATCGTGGTGATCGTTTCCGGCGGTGCTGCACTAAATCCTAGGCTTGCAAGGATTTTCTGGGCTGCAGGTATGCCGGTGTTTGAAGGCTATGGACTTACGGAAACTTCACCGGTAATTACGGTAAATCACTTTGAGCATACCATGTTCGGCAGTGTGGGCCCGGCAATTGATGGTGTGGAAGTTAAAATCGCAGAGGACGGTGAAGTGCTGACCAGGGGACACAATGTGATGAAAGGGTATTACAACCGGCCGGACCTCACGGCAGAGACCATAGATGCCGAGGGCTGGTTCCATACTGGTGACATTGGTGAGCTGGTAGATCAAAAGTATTTGAAGATCACCGACCGGAAGAAAGAGATGTTTAAAACTGCTGGGGGCAAGTATGTTGCACCGCAGGTTTTAGAAAATAAATTCAAAGAAGCATTGCTTGTGGAGCAGGTTTTAGTACTTGGTGAGAACAGAAAGTTTCCTGCTGCGCTTATTGTTCCTAACTTTACTGCACTAAAAACATGGGCTGCCGATAAGGGCATTACCTTCCAGTCGAACCAACAGATCATTAAGGAGCCGCAGGTGCTGGAGAAGTTCGTACAAATTGTTCAGGACAGTTGTAAGGACTTTGGTAAATGGGAGCAGGTTAAACGTTTCCAGTTGCTCATTAAAGAGTGGACCATTGAAGGGGGAGAGCTTACACCTAAGTTAAGCTTGAAGAGAAAAGTCATCCTCGAAAAGAACAAGGATGCGATTGAAGAACTATATAGAAATGCAGAAAGTTACAAGATTTAGAATCACAGCGTGGGTAGTATCGGCCATGCTCTTGCCCGCAGTATTGCAATTGGGCTGCTCAGGCCAGAAGTCGGCCATTGGTACTGGTGCTGCCACCGTGCAATCCACCGGTGCTGTTGAAGCCCGAAAGGGGATGGTGGTTACGGCAAGTGAATATGCCTCTCAGGTTGGTCTGGAGGTCTTGAAAAAAGGTGGTAATGCCGTTGATGCAACGGTTGCTGTGCAGTTTGCCCTGGCTGTGGTTTACCCAAATGCCGGTAATATTGGCGGCGGCGGATTTATGGTGTACCGTGCGGCATCTGGCGCGACCAGTACGCTGGATTACCGGGAGAAGGCTGCTTCAAAGGCTAGTCGGAATATGTATTTAGACGAAGCAGGTAACGCCATCGTAGAAAAAAGTTTGTATGGCAGTCTTGCTTCTGGTGTACCGGGTTCGGTTGCCGGCATGGTTGAGGCACACCAGAAATATGGAAAAATGAAGTGGGCAGACCTTGTGGAACCCGCAGTGCAGCTTGCGAAGAATGGATTTAAGATTTCCGCAAGACAAGCCCGTGAACTGAACGGTTTACAGGCACAATTGAAAAAGCTGAATACACTTGGTACGGCTTTGATTAAAGAACAATGGACAGCGGGAGATCTGCTGATCCAGCCAGAACTGGCCTTTACCATGGAGCAGATTCGCGATAAAGGCCGTGCCGGCTTCTACGAAGGTCCGGTGGCTGATGCTATTGTTACGCAGATGAACCGTGATGGTGGTATCATCTCCAAAGAAGATTTAAAAAACTATCAGGCGGTTTGGCGTGATGCCATCACCGGTACTTATAAAGACTTTAAGATTATTACCATGCCACCACCATCAAGTGGCGGTATTGCTTTGATTCAGCTACTGAAGTCGGTGGAGCCTTTTGCCTTGAAGCGCTGGGGTTTTAATAAGGATTCAACCGTACAGGTGATGGTGGAAGCAGAACGCAGGGTTTATGCTGATCGTGCTGCACATTTGGGTGACCCGGATTTTTATAAGGTCCCGACACGGACGTTAATGTCGGATGCCTATGTGAAGAAACGTATGGCTGACTTCAACTGGAACCGCGCAACCCCGAGTAGTGCCGTGTCAGCTGGAGCGATCAGTCCTGCGGAGCACGAAGAGACGACACACTTTTCCATTGTTGATGCGGAAGGAAATGCCGTTTCGAGTACGACGACGCTCAACGGGTCTTATGGTGCGGTGGTTGTTGTAAAGGGTGCGGGCTTTCTGTTGAACAACGAGATGGATGATTTTTCCGTGAAACCAGGTTCTCCAAATATGTACGGCTTAGTGGGTGGTGAAGCGAATTCTATTGCGCCAAACAAACGCATGTTAAGTTCCATGACGCCAACCATTCTGGAGAAAGATGGCAAGTTATATATGGTTGTAGGTACCCCAGGTGGCTCAACCATCATTACTTCTGTTTTTCAGACCATACTGAATGTTGTAGAGTTTGATCAGGACATGCAGGCGGCGGTAGATGCAAAGAAATTCCACCACCAATGGCTGCCGGATGAAGTTGCGTTTGAGGCAGAGGCGATCGACAGTGTTACTGTTGAAAAGCTCAAAGCTAAAGGGTACAAGATGGTCCCGCGGGGCCCAATCGGACGTGTTGATGCAATCTTGAAAGTAAAGTCAGGTTACCAGGGCGGTGCGGATCCCAGAGGTGATGATAAAGCGATGGGTTTCTAGATTCATCGAAGGTTTAGTATAAACAAAAAGGGCATTCATTTTCATGGATGCCCTTTTTGTTATTTATTTAGGAAGGTTATTTAGCGGGTTCGCTATAGTCGCTCCATTGTGCAGTGCCTTTTGGCTCAGCGCTTTTAACTTCAGTGCTTCGCTCTTCACTAAGTTGTTTGTTTAGCTTTTCTGTTTGCGAAAGTTCTGATTTCTTGTTGTCGCCGGTTTCTGTAAGTCCTTTTGTTTCCTTAACATGTGCAACCGGATCTGCTACGTAATCCCACTGCAAGCCCATATTCGGCATTTCACCTTCGTTCCATGGGCCACGAGGGCTCTTCTCTGGTGAAAGGTTAAAGTATTGCTGTGTAAAGCGTGGATCTGCCTGTAAAACACCTGGAGGGAAGTTTGGCTGGATTGTCGATAATGCCGCCTCGAACATTTTATAGTGGGCTACCTCACGGGTCATCAGGAAGGATAAAGTATCTTTTACATACGGGTCATCTGTGAATTTCATCAGGTGCTCATATACCAGTTTTGCTCTTGACTCAGAAGCAAGGTTACTTCTTAAATCTACGGTAAGATCACCGTTAGAGTGAATGTAGGAAGCACACCATGGAATACCCTGACTGTTTCTTAGTGTAGGCCCACCGCCAGTGATGATCGGGAACTGTGGGTTGGCATGAAGTGCTGCGTGAATGATGTTCTCTTTAGCCGCTTTACCATCCAATACCTGCATGATCTCACTTTGATCAGCAGCATCTTTTAGTTCGCCGTTAACGCCTTTAAGTAACATCTGGATGGTCGCACCAACGATCTCCAGGTGAGAAAATTCTTCAGTCGCAATGTCCATTAGCATGTCGTACTTGTCTGGATGCGGCTGCTTGGCACCAAATGCCTGAGTAAAGTACTGCATGGCTGCGGCAAGCTCGCCGTTCTCGCCACCGAATTGTTCTAATAGGATATTTGCAAACGCTGGATCTGGTTTAGAAACGCGTGCATTAAATTGGAGGTCTTTTGAATGATGAAACATAGTTTTTCGCTTTAGGTTGATGTGTTAAATAGGTATTGTATTTTCTAAAACCGTTTAAACGCTGGATTAGTTTCGGTTTGTCTTTATCTATAATGATTATAAAGAGTGAGTTAATTGATATTGAATAGGTTAACTACCTGAATGCTGTGGCTATAACTTTGCAAGTTGTGGAATTTGCGTGTCTGCGGCGCTTTAACAAAATACCTGAAATTTTATTTTTTGTTGTTTGTTTACAATCTTTTATTCGTTAGCTTTGTTATGCAAGCATAGTAATTAATGAAACAGCAGGAAACAGTAGATTATTTTTTAAAGGTCGTTTGGCAGAACGTTTCAAACGTTTACAACCAAATTGCTTCAGGTTTTGGGATTACGCAATCTATTGGTTACATGTTGATTAACATTGATAAGGAAGGGACGGCCGTTTCACAGTTGGCAGCATTGCTTGCGGTGAAGGCAACCAGCCTCTCCAGGATGTTGAATAACATGGAAGAGCTTGGTCTGATTTACCGGGAAGCATCCGAATGTGACAAGCGCTCAGTGAAGGTTTACCTGACGGATTTTGGTCGCGAGAAGCGAAAGCTTGCCAAGGAGGTTGTGATAAATTTCAATGAGTACCTGGGGCAAAACCTCAGTGTACAGGAAAAGAATAATCTGATTAAAACGCTGGAGAAGTTGAACAAACTCACATTAGCATATACAAGTACGATAGAAAATGATGAACAAAAGAATAAATAAGGTCGCCGTGCTAGGCTCTGGCATTATGGGCTCTCGTATTGCCTGCCATTTTGCGAATATCGGGGTTGAAGTTTTATTGCTGGACATCCCTGCAAAGGAGGGTGACAAGAACGGCATTGTAAACAAAGCACTTGAAACTGCGGTGAAAACCAATCCTTCACCGGTTTACACGAAGTCTGTTGTCAACAAAATCACGACTGGAAACTTTGAGGATGACATGAAGAAGATTTCCGCGTACGACTGGGTAATTGAGGTGGTTGTTGAGAATCTGGATATTAAAAAGCAGGTGTTTGAGCAGGTGGAACAACACCGTAAACCTGGCAGCATCATCTCGTCTAACACCTCGGGTATTCCGATTCACATGATGGCTGAAGGCAGATCTGAAGACTTCAAAGCTAATTTCTGCGGCACGCACTTTTTTAATCCACCACGTTATCTACGCTTGCTGGAAATTATTCCAACGCCATATACCAATCCTGAGCTGGTCGATTTCCTGATGCATTATGGTGATAAATTCCTGGGCAAGACGACCGTGCTTTGCAAGGATACACCTGCGTTCATTGCCAACCGTGTTGGGGTATATTCCATTATGGCGTTACTGCATCTGGTAGAAAAAATGGACCTGACCGTTGAGGAGGTAGATAAATATACTGGTCCAGCATTGGGCAGACCGAAATCAGCAACTTTCCGTACGACGGATGTAGTTGGTTTGGATACCATGATTAAAGTGGCAAAAGGTCTTTACGACAACTGCCCGGAAGATAAAGCACACGAGCTTTTCAAATTGCCGGAGTACGTGGCAAAGATGGAGCAAAACAACTGGCTAGGAGATAAAACCAGTCAGGGTTTTTATAAGAAGACTAAAACACCGGAGGGTAAAACTGAGATCCTTGCTTTGGATCTGAAGACCTTAACATACAAACCCCAGGTGAAGGTGAAGTCGGCCACGCTCGACATGACCAAATCTATTGATAATGTGCGCGAAAGAATGAAAGTCTTCGCGGCAGGCCGTGATAAAGCCGGTGAATTGTTCAGGGCTTCATTCTTCGGTTTGTTTGAGTATGTGTCAGACCGCATACCAGAGATTTCGAATGAGCTGTACCGCATTGATGATGCCATGCGTGCAGGTTTTGGATGGGAGCTCGGGCCGTTTGAGGTTTGGGATGCTGTAGGCATTACCGAAGCTGTTGAGGGCATGCGCAAGTATGGCCACGTCGCGGCACCATGGGTACATGAAATGCTTGCTGCTGGGCACACCTCATTCTATAAGGTAGCAGAAGGTATTAAGCTGTACTACGATATTCCATCGAAAAGTTATGTTCCTGTTCCAGGAGCGGAAGCCTTCATTGTGCTGGATAATCTACGTGCTAAGCAGACACTATGGAAGAATGCGGGCGCATCGATTATAGATCTTGGCGATGGCATTCTGAACGTAGAGTTTCATTCGAAGATGAACACGATTGGCGGAGATACACTTCAGGCCATAAATAAAGCTATTGACATGGCGGAAAAAGATTATCGTGGTTTGGTGATCGGCAATGATGGTGCGAACTTTTCTGCTGGTGCGAATGTCGGTATGATCTTCATGATGGCCGTAGAGCAGGAGTGGGACGAGTTGAATATGGCGATCCGGATGTTCCAGAACACCTCTATGCGCATCCGTTATTCTTCAATTCCGGTAGTTGTTGCGCCGCATAATCTAACGCTGGGCGGCGGCTGCGAATTCAGTCTCCATGCAGATCATGTTCAGCTGAACGCAGAGACTTACATGGGACTGGTTGAATTTGGCGTTGGCGTGATCCCCGGTGGGGGTGGTACCAAAGAATTCGCCCTACGTGCTTCAGATGAGTTTAAGAGCGAGCAGATTGCGCAAAATGTACTTAAAGAAAGATTCCTAACGATCGGAATGGCGAAGGTTTCTACTTCGGCGGAAGAAGCATTTGACTTAGGTTACCTGCAGCAAGACAAATATTCGATTTCTATGAACCGGAGCCGTCTTATTGCCGACGCAAAAGCGAAAGCGATTGAACTTGCAGAGGCTGGGTACACCATGCCTGTGAAAAGAAAAGATATTAAGGTGCTTGGTAAGCAGGGTCTTGGGATCGTATATGCGGGTGCGAACAGCATGTATTCCGGTAAATACATCTCAGAACACGATAAGAAAATTTCAGAGAAGCTGGGTTACGTTTTATGTGGCGGCGATCTGTCGGCACCTACCGAAGTTACTGAGCAGTACTTGCTTGATCTGGAAAGAGAAGCTTTCCTGTCTTTATGCGGGGAACGAAAAACGTTGGAACGTATTCAAAGTATTGTAACCAAGGGTAAGCCACTTCGAAATTAACTATTCTAAAACATTAAAAGAGCAAACATGGAAGCATATATCATAGCCGGATACCGGACTGCAGTAGGGAAAGCACCTCGTGGTGTGTTTCGCTTCACCAGGGCAGATGACCTGGCTGCAGACGTTGTAAGGGCATTAGTGGCATCAGTGCCAAATTTAGATAAAGAACAGATTGATGATGTTATTGTGGGTAATGCCACGCCGGAAGCGGAACAGGGCCTGAACATCGGCCGTATGATTTCGCTGATGGGACTGGATACGGAGAAAGTTCCGGGTGTTACGGTAAACCGTTACTGTGCATCAGGATTGGAAACCATAGCGATGGCTGTCGCAAAGATCAAAAGCGGTATGGCCGACTGTATCGTTGCAGGTGGTGTTGAGGTGATGTCTGGTATGCCTTTCGGCGGATGGAAGCTGGTGCCAAATCCCGAGGTTGCGAAAAAGAACCCGGATTGGTACTGGGGGATGGGCCTTACTGCGGAAGCGGTAGCAAGTGAATACAAGATTAGCCGCGAGGACCAGGATGCTTTTGCCTACCAGTCGAATATGCGTGCAGTAGAAGCCATCAAAAACGGTCACCTGCAGGCTGGTGTGTTGCCGATTACGGTTAACGAGAACTATCTGGATGAGCACATGAAAAAGCAAACCAGAAGTTATGTCGTGGATACCGATGAGGGGCCGAGGGCAGATACAACCATTGAGAAGCTGGCTAAGCTAAAGCCTGTGTTTGCTGCGGATGGCTCGGTAACGGCGGGAAACTCCTCGCAAACTTCAGATGGTGCGGCATTCGTGCTGGTTGTTTCTGAAAAGAAAATGAAGGAACTTGGTGTGGAGCCGATTGCCAGACTGGTAAGTTACAGCGTTGCAGGTGTGCCACCGAGGGTGATGGGTATTGGTCCGATTGCGGCAATTCCGAAAGCACTGAAGATGGCTGGAATGAAGCTGGATCAAATGAACCTGATCGAGTTGAACGAGGCTTTCGCTTCACAGTCACTGGCGATTGTTCGTGAGCTGGGCATCAACACCGATATTTTAAATGTGAATGGTGGTGCTATTGCTTTAGGGCACCCACTGGGTTGTTCGGGCGCTAAACTGTCCGTGCAGCTGTTCAATGAACTGAAAAGAAGAGATGAGAAATATGGTATGGTAACCATGTGCGTGGGCACAGGCCAGGGTGCAGCGGGAATCTTCGAAATGTTATAATCTTAAAAAACAGATGAGCTTGCTCAATTAAATATTACAAGTATGGACACTACAGACAAAAAAACAATAAAAGGAGGCGAATTCTTAATTTCCGAAACGACTTATCAGGATGTATTTATCCCAGAGGAGTTTGATGAAGAACAGGTGATGATTGCGCAGACTTGCCGTGATTTCCTGACGGCAGAGGTATTCCCGAATCTGGACCGCATTGATGCGCAGGAAGAGGGTTTGATGCAGTCGCTTTTGGAAAAAGCAGGTGAGTTGGGTATTTTAGGTGTTTCCATCCCCGAAGAATTCGGCGGCTTTGGTAAAAACTTCAATACCTCCATGCTGGTTGCCGACATTATCGGCGCGGGGCATTCGTTTGCTGTGGCTTTGTCTGCCCATACTGGAATTGGTACCCTGCCGATCCTGTACTATGGAAATGAAGCGCAAAAGGCGAAATACATTCCGAAATTAGGAACGGGTGAATGGAAAGCTTCTTATTGCTTAACAGAACCGAATGCGGGATCTGATGCAAACTCCGGCCGTACAAAAGCCAAACTTTCTGAAGATGGAAAACACTACATCATCAACGGGCAGAAGATGTGGATCACCAACGGTGGTTTCGCTGATATCTTCATCGTGTTTGCGAAAATTGATGATGACAAGAACTTAACGGCCTTTATTGTAGAACGTGATTTCGGTGGCATCACCATGAATCCGGAAGAACACAAAATGGGTATTAAAGGTTCTTCAACCCGCCAGGTGTTCTTTAACGATTGCCATGTGCCAGTTGAAAACATGCTTTCCGATCGTGAAAATGGATTTAAGATAGCTGTAAACATTCTGAATATTGGCCGTATCAAACTTGCCGCTGCTGCTATTGGCGCTTCAAAAAAGGTGATTGATCATGCGATCAACTACTCCAATGAACGTGTACAGTTTGAACGTGTGATATCGAAATACGGTGCAATCAGACATAAACTTGCTGAAATGGCAACAAAGGTTTACGCTGTGGAAAGTGCAGCTTACCGTGCGGGGCAGAATATTGATGATGCCTACGATGCACTAGTTGCCGGCGGTATGGATGCAAGTAAAGCAAAATTGAAGTCCACGGAGCAGTTTGCTGTAGAATGCGCAATCTTGAAAGTTTGGGGTTCTGAAGCATTGGACTATGTGGTGGATGAAGGTGTGCAGGTTTATGGCGGTATGGGCTTTTCAGCCGATGCACCGATGGACCGTGCCTACCGCGATGCCCGTATCAATCGGATTTTCGAGGGTACAAACGAAATTAACCGCCTGCTTACTGTCGATATGATGTTGAAGCGTGCGATGAAAGGGGAGTTAGACCTGATGACGCCTGCAACGGCAGTCGCATCTGAACTGATGTCTATCCCGGATTTCGGTGAGCCAGATGATACCTTGTTCGCTGCGGAGAAGAAGATCATTGAAAATCTTAAAAAAGCAACCCTGATGGTCGCTGGATCTGCAGTTCAGAAACTGATGATGAGCCTTTCCAAAGAGCAGGAGATTTTAATGAACATTGCCGACATGGCCAGTTACGTATATGTAGCAGAATCGGCCATGTTGAGAACCGAGAAGTTGGTGAGCCTGCGTGGTGAAGCAGCTTGCGAAGGCCAGTTGAACATGATGCGCATATACTTTGTAGAAGCAGTGGAAGCTGTTGCAAAGGCTGGTAAAGAAGCACTATGGGCCTTTGGTGAAGGTGATGAGCTACGCATGATGCTTGTAGGCTTACGCAGATTTACGAAAATGGAACCATTTAACGTGAAAGCGGCAAGACAAGCAGTTGCGCAAGAACTCATTGCAGCAAACAAATACTGCTACTAATCAGCGATAAAGGCATACGCTCCGCCGTCCTGCATGAATTTGCAGGGCGGTTTTTTGTTTGTTGTTAAAAAAGGTTAAAAATTGTTCTCTCGCATATAAAAGACTATTTTTGCTGATATGTTCAGAAATGCCCTTTTTCTTGCTTGTGCCGTCCTATGCGTAGTGATGTCGTCATGCGGTGATGTGGTAGAATATAACCAAAAGATGCAACTTGAGGTGGACGTGGATTCCATTGATCGCTTCATCAGTAAAAACAACCTCACTTTTACCAGGCACCGAACTGGTTTGTACAGCCAGATTTTACAAGCTGGAGGAGGGGATTATGAAATTGAAGCAGACGATGACATCCTGGTAAACTACACGGGCAAAATGCTTAACGGCGTAATTGTTGAACGGGGCGACTCTGTGAAGTTGAAGTATTCCGGAATGATTGAAGGTTGGAGAGTAGGGCTGCCTATGATTAAGCCAGGTGGTTCGATCAGACTGCTGATTCCTTCAGCGCTGGCTTATACCGATAAACAAGTTGGCTTAATTCCACCAAACTCAAACCTGGACTATGTGATTGTACTGAGAGCGATTTACCGTAAAGGCCAATTATTGCCCGGCACGATGCCTAATGACCCGGATGGTGATCCTGCAACCAATGATGGCGGTGGTGTAACGCTTGAACCTGACTACTAAAAATACAATTTAAATAAATGATGTTAAAAAAGTTATCTCTATACGCTGTTGCCATAGTTGGCGCGATTACCATACTGAGTTCATGTGAGAAAGAATATGAACCAATCGAAAGCATCGACGACGCTAAGCTTACGCAATACATTACCAGTAAAAATCTGCAGGTTACAAAAGACCCTTCTGGTTTTTACTACGAAATCGTAAATCCTGGTGTGGGCGAAAAAACCTACGACCGCCTGGACTCCGTTTTATACAACTTTGAAATTAAGTCTCTAGACGGCAAAAGCTATTATAACACAACCATGGATGCAGCCAACATTGCAACAGTGGTCGGTTTTTCTGATAAAATCATTCTAAGCAAATCAATTCCCGGCATCAGAACATCCATCATGGCTTTGAAACCTGGTGGCACAGCCAACGTGTTGGTGCCTTCATACCTTGCCTTCGGTAAGAATGGAGAGACTAAGTTGAATGTTCCGTCAAATGAGTCGTTATTAATTGAGGTAAAAACGCTTCCGGAAACATCTCAGGCAGTACGTGATGAGAATTTAATCAAAGCATTCGTGCAGCGGAATAATCTGAATGCTACACGTGATGGCTCGGGCGTATATTATGTAATTGAAAAAGCAGGTAACGGTCAGGAGATTAATGCCGCATCTACATTGTACCCATTTTACACCGGCCGTGTACTGGATGGTGCAGAATTTCAGACCAGTAAGGATACTTCTGCAACCCTGGCTTTTAGGGGAACTATTCCAGGATGGCAACGCGTTTTACCAAATATCAAAGAAGGTGGCAAGATGAGGATGATTGTCCCTTCAGGACTAGCTTATGGTTCTGCTGGTAGCGGTAACAGCACCGTGATTAAGATGAACTCCATTCTTGACTTTGATGTTGAAATCTGGAAAGTAAAAAACTAAATGGGGCTGTCGTTTAGCGCAGCCTTGTAAACCCGGAGCATTCTGTCTCTGGCAAAAGCATGATCTACAATAGGTGGGTCATGCTTTTCTTGTTTATACTGCGGCGCCCATTTGTAGATGTAGACGTTCTTAGGATCAAACTTCTTTGCTTGCAATTCCGGATTAAACACCCGAAAGAAAGGTGCAGCGTCGTTTCCACTTCCGCAGGCCCATTGCCAGCCACCAACATTACTTGCCAGTTCATAGTCCAGCAACTTTTCGGCGAAGTAAGCCTCTCCCCAGCGCCAGTCGATCAGCAGGTGTTTCGTTAGAAAGCTCGCGACCACCATGCGCACACGATTGTGCATGAACCCGGTCTGGTTCAGCTGCTGCATGCCAGCATCCACAATGGGGTATCCTGTTCTGCCCTGGCACCAGGCCTCAAATTCTTGTTCGTTATTGCGCCATTGGATCCTGTCGTAAGCCGGCTTAAAAGCATGGTTGCGCACCTGCGGGAAGTGATACAATATCATCATGTAGAAGTCGCGCCAGATGAGCTCAGACAGCCATTTTTCCGCGAGATTGGTCAGCGCCGTTCGTGCCGCTTCGCGGATGCTTATCGTCCCGAATCGCAGGTGTAGGCCCATGTAACTGGTAGCATCATCTGCAGGATAGTCTCTCCGGAGCTCATAGCTTGCCAATTTACCGGAAAAGTCAACACCCGGAAATGTTATGTCCATGTTTTCGAAGCCCATTTCCTGCAAGCTGGGCATTGCAAAGGCGTCGGTTTTAAAGAACATCCCGAAGTACTTTTCCGTGGGATAGGCCTTAACATAGAAGTCGTTCAGCTTAATTTTCCATTGCTTGGCGTATGGTGTAAACACCGTGTACGGGGTGCCGTCTGCTTTTATAACCTCTGCTTTCTCGAAGATCACCTGATCCTTATAGGTTAAAAATGGAATTCCTTGCGCGTGCAGTAGCGCACTGATTTTAGTGTCCCTTTCTTTTGCATAAGGTTCATAGTCATGGTTGCAGTACACCCCTTTAACATCACATTCGCTAAGTACTTCCTGGAAGCTGTCTTGCGGAAGACCATACTTAACCAGCATTGAGCTGCCTAGATTCTCCAGTTGTTGCTTCACATCTTGTATGCGCCGATGGATAAAGACTACGCGTCTGTCAGCTTTGGGTAGTGGATCAAGGATGGCTTTGTCAAATATGAACAGGGGCAACACCGGGTATCCTGATTTTAGCGCGGCATGCAATGCCGCATTATCTTCTAGTCTGATGTCGCGGCGGAGCCAGCAAATGCTAATTTCTTTTCTCATGCGTATAGGTCTGCAACTGCGTCCTGTAGCAGGTTATATTTAAACTTGAATCCAGTATCGAGCACTTTTTGCGCAGAGGTATTTGTGCTGGTCAGCGCCACAATGCTCATCTCACCCATGATGGTTTGTATTAAAGGTGCCGGGACGTTAATTGGCCATACGGGCCGGCCCATAGCTTCTGCCAGCGTCTGCGTGAATGTTTTGTTGATAACCGGGGTTGGTGCAGTTGCATTAAAAATCCCATCAATGGGTTGTTCAAGTGCATGGATGTACATGTTCACCATATCATCCAGGTGGATCCAGGGCACCCATTGTTTACCTGTGCCCAAGGCTGCGCCCAGGAATAATTTAACAGGTAAAGCCATCAGTGGCAGTCCGCCTTTTTGCTTGTCCAGAATAAAACCAGTGCGGAGCTTAACGATGCGTAAGTGCTCGATGGCAAATTCATCAACTGCAGCCTCCCACTGTGCACAGCAGGTTGCAAGAAAATTATTACCAACAGTGCTTTCTTCGGTCAGTAGCTCGTCGCCCCGATTGCCATAATAGCCCGTTGCAGATGCGGAAATGATGGTTTTGACGTCGTGTTTGCTGCTGGAAAGACCTTTAAGCAATAGCTTGGTGGAGTTTACGCGACTTTCTACGATTTGCTGTTTACGCTTCTCGCTCCATCGCGCGCCCGCAATATTCTCACCGGCAAGGTGAATGATGGCAGACACGCCCTCAAAACAGGCCGTATCTATGGTTTGATCTTCAACATTCCAAAGGAACACCCGGGTGCCTGGCAGGGGCCGGGCACGCCTGCTTAAGATGGAAACCTTATAACCTTTGCTGATTAGCGCAGGTACCAGCGATTGGCCAATCATACCTGTTGCACCCGTAATTAATACCTGCTTTTCCATAATGTCATAACTATTTTGACCTTAATTGGTTTTATTTGAGGCATTTTAGTGGATAATGCTCGCAAATTCAGCTGATTTGTTTCGATTGTGTAATTATTCGCCTATCCATTTCTGCTAAGCTAAAATATCGTATATTTTTGTATAACACACAATTCCCTTCCCCTTGATGAAGTCAAAACGCATTATAGTTTGGTTTAGAAATGATCTTCGATTGCACGATAATGAGATGCTGGTTGAAGCTATTGCTAAGTCGGAATCTATTCTGCCGGTTTACTTCTTCGACCCAAGACACTTCGATCAGTTAAGTTTCCATCAATCCAGTGTGCTGCGCACGAACTTTCTCCTGGAAAGTGTAGCGCAATTGCGCCAGTCGTTTCAGAAGCTTGGCGGCGATCTGCTGATCATCCATGGCTTGCCAGAAGATCATATCGCCGATCTGGTGGAACAATATTCTATCTCTGAAGTTTACCATCACCGTGAGGTTGCACCTGCGGAGACCAGGGTGTCTGCCAATGTGGAAGACAGATTGTGGAAGATAGAAGTTAACCTAAAGCACTTTATAGGGCACACGCTGTACAATAAGGAAGATTTACCTTTTCCAATCAAGGATATTCCGGATGTGTTTACGCAATTTCGTAAAAAGACAGAGCGCGATGCCATCGTGAAGAGCTGCTTTGATGCTCCGGAAGCGATATCCTTCGTGCCAGATGTGGAATGGGGACAGCTGCCAAGCCTGGCGGATCTTTACGCAGGGCAATGCCCGGTTATTGAGGATGGTGCCGTAAGATTACGCGGTGGCGAGCAGGAGGGACTTCAGCACCTGGCTGATCTCCTAAGACCCGACTCCAGCATTTACATCAAAGTTTCAACCCGCAACTCAGATCCTTCTGGATATATCTCAGAGTTGTCGCCTTGGCTTTCCCTCGGATGCTTATCGCCAAGAATGGTTTATTGGACCATCAAAGCGGCCGAAGAACGCTATGGCAATAATCCAAACTTCACCAATCTTTTGTTAGGGCTGTTCAAACGCGATTACTTCCGCTTTATGTTCAAGAAGCATGGCGCATCTTACCTTGAAAATACCGTGTCAAAAGAAGATACAACACCGGATTCCAGCTTCGAGCAGTGGAAGCGTGGTGAAACCGGAAACGTGCAGGTAGATGCTTACATGAAGCTTCTTGCTGATACCGGTTATCTCCCGAGCTATGGCCGGGTGCTCGCGGCAACATTTCTGGTGCACGTGATCAAGACCGACTGGATGAAAGGTGCTGCGTATTTTGAAGCACAGCTTGTAGACTATACCGCATCCAGTAACTGGGGCAATTGGAAATTCATCGCTGATAGCGTTTCAGGCATGAAAAGCAAAAATGGCTTCGATGTAGACAAGTATCTTAAAATCTTGAATATTCCCGCGGTAGCCTAATCTGACGGTTTACTTCACCGTAGTGATTCACAGTCCGGTATCCTTAATCGGCTGATTAAAAGCTCGCTGAATGTTTATGCGCATAAACAAACCTGATTTTCAGTTGTTGTTTGCACGTGAGGAAATATTCAATAAGCGATATAGAAGGACTAATTGGTATTAAGGCCCATACCATACGTGCCTGGGAAATCAGGTATAATCTGGTTCCTCCCAAGCGCACAGCAACCAACATCCGGTACTATGATGAGGAAGATCTGAAAATGTTGCTGAACATCGTTGCGCTTAATGAAAATGGGTACAAGATCAGCAAGATTGCACAGATGAATAAAAAGAAGATTGCAGACCTCGTCCTGCAATTGAAAACCGACTGGAGCAACGAGTCTGTGCAGCTCATCAACCTTTCCAATGCAACCATTAAATATGATGAAGCCTCCTTTTCAAAGATCCTGGCGAGTTGCATCGCCGAGTTGGGCTTAACGAAGACGATGGACCAGGTCCTTTTTCCTTTTATGAAGAAGGTTGGCATGTTATGGCAGATCGGTGCAATTGATCCCTCACATGAGCACTTTGCCGCAAACCTCATCCGCGATCGGTTGATTGTTGAAATCGACAAGGTCCATAAACCAAAGTCAAACGACCAACGCCGTTTCCTGCTTTTCCTTCCTGGAGCAGAGCTTCACGAAACCGGCCTGCTCTTTGCAAGGTACCTGTTGAAGAGCTGCGGTCACGAAACCCTTTATCTCGGGCAGCAGATCCCTTACAGCGACCTTAAAAAAGTTATAGAAAGCTATAAACCAGATTATGCTTTAACCGTACTTACCTCTCTAAATCTTGGCAAAGACATCAATAAAATATTAGGAAAAGTAATTGAAAATCTAGACGTTCCTTTGATCGTAGCTGGAAGTTTGATCTCTGAATTTGATATTGTTGTTAATGATCAATTAAAGCCACTTAAGAATGTATGTGATTTAGTGGCGTTTCTGGAAGAAATATGAAGTATTTTACCCGTTCTTAATGGTAAAATCCTAATTTTGCATGACTTATAGCAATTGAAACACATGGATAATTTGTCTTATCTCAGCGGTGAAAACGCCGAATATATTGACTCGCAGTACCAACTTTACAAACAAGATCCACAGTCAGTAGAATTTGGCTGGCAGAAGTTTTTTGAAGGATTTGATTTTGGAAGAGAAGCATCAGGAACTTCAGGAAATGAAGTCGCACCTGAGCAATTTTTAAAAGAGGTTAATGTCTTGAACCTGATAAATGGATACCGCCAAAGGGGCCATTTATTTACCAAAACAAACCCGGTTAGAGAGCGTCGTAAGCACTTGCCAACCTTAGCGTTAGAGAATTTTGGTTTAAGTGATGCGGATCTTGATACCGTATTTAATTCCGGTGTTCAAATCGGAATTGGCGCAGCAAAGCTGTCTGATATCATTGCCTTTCTGGAACAAACCTATTGCGGATCCATCGGTGCGGAATATAAGTTCGTTCGTACCCCTGAAGTACTTTCCTGGATTGAAAAGAAAATGGAAAGTGTACGCAATACACCGAGCTTCTCTGTAGAGGAGAAGATGCGTATCCTGACCAAGCTAAACCAAGCGGTTAGTTTCGAGAATTTCTTAGGCACAAAGTTCCTGGGGCAAAAGCGTTTCTCGCTTGAAGGTGCAGAGGCATTAATTCCTGCACTTGACTCCGTAATTGAAAAAGGTTCCAACCTTGGTATTGAAGAGTTCGTGATTGGTATGGCCCACCGTGGCCGTCTGAACGTGCTTGCCAATATCATGCAGAAAACATATAAAGACATTTTTGCTGAATTTGAAGGCAAAGGTTACAGCGCAGAGTCGCCATTTGGCGGTGATGTGAAGTATCACCTAGGTTACTCTACGGATGTAACCACCAACAGCGGCAAGAGTGTACACCTGAGCTTGTGCCCGAACCCATCTCACCTGGAAACCGTGAATCCAGTGGTTGAAGGGATCACACGGTCGAAAATTGACTTCAAATATGATGGTGACAATTCCAGAATTGCACCAATCTTAATTCATGGAGATGCTTCTATCGCAGGACAGGGTATCGTTTATGAAGTTATCCAGATGGCTGGCCTTGAAGGATACAAAACCGGGGGAACAATTCACCTGGTGATCAACAACCAGATTGGTTTCACCACAAACTATAAAGATGCGCGTACCAGTACATACTGTACAGATATCGCCAAAGTAACCTTATCACCGGTTTTCCATGTTAATGGTGATGATCCGGAGGCTTTGGTATATGCTATCAACCTTGCAATGGAATATCGTCAACGCTATAAGAATGATGTTTTCATTGATATCCTTTGCTACAGAAGATTCGGTCACAACGAATCGGATGAACCGAAATTCACGCAGCCTATGCTGTACAAAATTATCGAGAAACATGCGAATCCAAGAGACATCTATATTCAGCAATTGATCAAAGAAGGCAACTTAAAGCCATCTCAGGAGAAAGAAATCGAGAAAGAATTCCGTGCGGTACTTCAACAACGTTTAGATGAAGCCAAAGCATTGGTGTCTACATACCAGGATGTAAAGTTTGGCGGTGCATGGTCAGAAATGCGTATTGCCAACCCGAACGACTTTGAAACTTCTCCAAATACTGCAGTTAAAGAAGAAACGCTTTTAGACATTGCGAAGCGCATCAGCTCATTACCATCAGACAAGAAGTTCTTCAAGAAAATTGAAAAGCTATTTGCCGAGAGAAGCAATATGGCAACCAATACCCACATCTTTGATTGGGCAATGGCCGAACAACTTGCTTACGGCAGCTTATTGATGGAAGGCAAACGTGTACGTGTAAGTGGTCAGGATGTGGAAAGAGGAACATTCTCTCACCGTCATGCGGTACTAACCCTTGAAGATTCTGAACAGGAATATGTACCATTGGCGAACCTTGGCGAAGGTCAGGCGACATTTGATATTTATAACTCACACTTATCTGAGTACGGTGTACTTGGCTTTGAATACGGTTATGCAATGGCTAACCCTAATGCATTAACCATCTGGGAAGCACAGTTTGGAGATTTCAACAACGGTGCTCAAATCATTATTGACCAGTATCTTGCAAGTGCAGAAACCAAATGGCAACGTGAAAACGGCATGGTTATGTTATTGCCTCATGGTTATGAAGGCCAGGGTCCGGAGCACTCATCTGCAAGGATAGAGCGTTTCATGGAGCTTTGTGCGGATTACAACATGCAAGTGATCAACTGTACCACACCAGCAAACTTCTTCCACGCGCTTAGAAGACAATTCAAACGCGACTTCAGGAAGCCATTGGTGGTATTTACGCCGAAAAGCTTATTGCGTCATCCTAAATGTGTATCGCCATTGGCAGATTTCACAGAAAATAAATTCCAGGAAGTTATCAATGATGTAAACGTAGACGCTGCACAGGTAAACCGCGTGTTGTTCTGCTCTGGTAAAATCTATTACGAATTGTTAGAGAAACAACAGAACGACCAGCTTAACCATGTAGCCATCGTGCGTGTAGAGCAGTTATATCCATTGCCATTGGCACAGATGGAAGCTGTTTACAAGACGTATGAAAATGCTACAGAGGCTATCTGGGTTCAGGAAGAACCTGAGAATATGGGTCCTTGGCCATTCTTGTCGCGCAAAACCAGAAAGACTTTCTTCAAAGACATCGAAGTGATTTCAAGAAAAGAAAGCAGCAGTACCGCTACTGGATTTGCAAAACAGCATGCTGATCAACAGGCATACATCATTGCGAAAGCACTGGAGGTTCCTGTAACGCAGAACGTGCGCGACATTGCAGATAAATCAGAGAGTAAAGTTTTTAATGTAGATTAAGATATAATACATCAATTATGAGTTTAGAAATAAAAGTTCCACCAGTAGGTGAATCGATCACTGAAGTAGTTTTATCACAATGGTTGAAAAACGATGGTGATGTAGTTGAAATGGACGAAGTTATTGCTGAGCTGGAATCAGATAAAGCAACCTTTGAACTTACTGCAGAGCAGGCTGGAACTTTAAAAACCGTAGCAAACGAAGGCGATACACTGGCAATTGGTGCTGTTGTATGTACAATTGAAGAAGGTGGTGCAGCTGCCCCTAAAGCGGCTCCTGCTGCTGCTGAGGCGCAACCAGCTGAAACACAAAAAACCGCTGAACCAACTGCCACTGGTAATGGTTCAAGTTATGCAACCGGTACCCCTTCACCAAGTGCAGGTAAAATCCTTGCTGAAAAAGGCGTTGATGCAGCTGCTGTTAAAGGTAGCGGTGTTGATGGCAGAATCACCAAGGAAGATGCAATGAAAGCAGAAAAAGCAGCTGAAAAGCCTGCGGCGAAACCTGCTGATAAAGCACAACCCGCTGTTGCTGCTGCACCGGGATCAAGAAGCGAAAGAAGACAGAAAATGACGCCTTTGCGTAAGACTGTTGCTAAACGCCTTGTGACCGTTAAAAACGAAACAGCAATGCTAACAACTTTCAACGAAGTGAACATGAAACCGATCATGGACCTTAGAGGAAAGTATAAAGAGCAGTTCAAAGAGAAACATGGTGTAGGTCTTGGTTTCATGAGCTTCTTCACCAAAGCAGTTTGTGAAGCTTTAAAAGAGTTTACAGCAGTAAACGCACGTATCGACGGTGAAGAGATCGTTTATAACGACTTCGTAGACGTTTCTATCGCAGTTTCCGCTCCTAAAGGATTGGTAGTTCCGGTAATCAGAAATGCAGAAAGCATGAGCCTTGCACAGATCGAGAAATCTGTACTTGAACTTGCGTTGAAAGCACGTGATAACAAATTGTCTATCGAGGAAATGACTGGCGGTACCTTTACCATCACTAACGGTGGTGTTTTCGGTTCCATGATGTCTACACCAATCATCAACGCACCACAATCTGCAATCCTTGGTATGCACAACATCATCGAGCGTCCAATTGCGGAGAAAGGCGAAGTTGTCATCCGTCCGATGATGTACATCGCTTTATCTTACGATCATAGAATCATTGACGGACGTGAGTCTGTGGGATTCCTTGTTCGCGTAAAACAACTGTTAGAAGATCCTGCACGTCTATTGTTAGGCATCTAGATCTTTATCATCCATAAACAAAAGCGGCGCACCCAATCAGGTGCGCCGCTTTTGTTTAAAGCCGTTTTTCTCTAGTTCATCTGCTTGATGTTGACATAGAAATTCGGGTCCGTTTTAAACGAATCCTTATCTACCGTGCTGTCTATCGAAATTTCCTTCCAAACCGTTGTCGGTTGTATTAAGGTATAAGAACCATCACCCTTCAACGTAACTTTCAAAGGCATGTTGAAATCTTTAACATCTGCTTTCCATTGATAAGCAAGCTTGTTGCCGCTGATCTTGTACTCGAATGTCGGAATATCCTTGTGTCGCAAATACTGATCGAAGATCTTAGACAGATTTAAACCACTCTGCTTCGCAATGTAATCTTCTATTTCTGCCGTGTTTACCGTTTTGTGGTAGAACGTTTTGTTCAACCCACGCAGAATGTTCCTGAACTTTGCGTCATCGTTAATCAGTTGCCGGATGATGTGGATCATATTGGCGCCTTTAGGATACATATCTCCAGAACCTTCCTTATTCACGTTGTATTGTCCGATGATTGGAATGTCATTAGCAATACCCTGTCTGATGCCCTGAACGTACTGGTCACCCGCGGCTTTGCCGTACAAGCTTTCCGTGAAGAGCGTTTCCGAGTAGTTGGTGAAGCTTTCATGGATCCACATATCCGCAATATCCTTCGCGGTAATGTTGTTTCCGAACCACTCGTGACCACTTTCATGCACAATGATAAAGTCGAACTTCATGCCCCAGCCGGTGCCAGAAAGGTCGCGCCCCAGGTATCCTTTCTTGAACTGATTACCGTAAGCAACTGCACTTTGGTGTTCCATACCCAGGTGGGGTGCCTGCACCAGCTTGTAGCCGTCTTTGTACCATGGGTACGGTCCGAACCAATGTTCAAAGCTCTTCAGCATGGGTTTCACATCCGCATCCCAGTGCGCACGCGCCTTAACGCTATCCTGTTTAAGCGCCCAGTAGTCGATCGTTAAAGGACCTTCTTCACCCTGATAAGTATCTGTCCAATGCGAATATTTCCCGATGTAAAAACTCACGTCGTAGTTGTTGATGGGGTTTGCAACAAACCAATTGTGCTGCATATAGCCATCAGGCTTCTCCACGCGACTTCTCAGGCGGCCATTGGAGATTTCCTGCAAGTCACGCGGTGCGGAAATGCTGATCATCATGCTATCCACCTCATCACTTTGATGGTCCTTATTTGGCCACCAGCTGCTGGCACCAAGACCTTGACAAGCCACGGAAACAAAAGGGTCACCGGCGGAATCTTTTCTAAAAATGAAGCCACCGTCCCATGGTGGTCTGTTGGCCACCTGTGGTTTTCCGGAATAGTAAACGGTAAACTCACCCTTGCTGCCCTTCTTAATCGGCGCGGGGAAAGTCACAAACACTGCATTGAATTCCCGGGTAAAGGGAAGCTCCTTGTTCTTATAAACCACGCGTTCCACCTTCAGGTTGGCAAACAGGTCAAACTGGAGCTTGCTGAAGTTCTCAGCGGCGGTAAATACAAACTTGTTACTGCCGGATACGGATCGCTCATCAATATCAATCTTCACATCCAGGTGGTAGTAGTTGATGTCGTAGCAGGTTCTTAGGGGGGTAAGCATGCCTCTAAGCGTATCTGCGCGGGTGTTTTCTTCGCCCTTATGCAGCGTTTGCGCGCAAGTGGAAGCCTGAATCAAACAGGCGAGCGCCAATGCGCTTAAAGTTCTCTTGAACATAACATTCATTCTCATTCGGTATTAATTTCTATCGGTACTAATTCTTTATGCAGTTTCCAATTTGCGCTTTAGGCGCATACCTGCCGTTAAACTAATTAAAACAGTTACAGCCACTTCGAAAATAGTTAAAACAACATCAAAACAGTTAAAACTACTTTAAAACAGTGACAACTAACGATGATGGGTTCTTTGCATCATGGTAAATGCGGTGCGTTGCCTTCTGGAAATCAGAATCCTGCGCATTGTAGATGTCCACGAACTTCTGTGGATTTCGATCCACCAATGGGAACCAGGAGTTCTGCACCTGAATCATGATCCTGTGACCTTTCTTGAAGGTATGACCAACATCTGGCAGCGTGTAATTTACATCTGTGATTTGCCCCGGCACAAAGGCTTCCGCCTTTTCAAAGCTGTTGCGGAATTTACCACGCATAACTTCTCCGCGCACCAGCATCTGGTAACCGCCCATCAGAACATTATTGCTGTTCGGCTGTGGTGCTGCTGCATCCTCAGGATAAACATCAATCAATTTAACAACATAGTCGGCATCTGTTCCGGTAGTCGAAACCTTCAGTTTTGCCATTAAGGGACCTGTTAAGGTAATGTCTTCCGTAAGCACATCAGACTGGTAAACCTGCACATCCGGTCGTCTTGCCGCAAAACGCTGATCATCGATCATGTATTCACGGGTTCTTCTTGGTTGCACACCGTCCTGGTAAGGCACCGGCTTGTTCGGGTCACTAACATACTCGTCAAAGCTGTCCTGCGCAGCAGGTGCCTCAAAGCTCAGTTTGCCATTGGCATGGAAGTATAAGGTCTTGTTCTCCACATCTTTCGGCGGCCAGCTTGCAAACTTCTTCCATTCATTGCTACCGGTCAGGAAGATCGTCGCCTCCGGAATGTCCGCCGCAGGTGCAGCCTTCAGGTAATGCATAAAGAAAGGGAACTCTACATTGTTCTGGTACCAGGTGCTGGTCGGCTGCCCGAAGTCGATGTCGTTAAAACGCTCACCGGTTCCTCTTGCCCAACCACCATGGAACCATGGTCCCATAACCAGCCTGTTATTCGCTTTTGCATCTTGTTGCTCAATGGCCTGATAGGTTGCTAAAGCGCCAAAGGTATCCTCTGCATCGAAGAAGCCACCTACGACTAAAACTGCCGGTTTAATGTTCTTCAAATGGGTACGAATGTTACGTGCTTTCCAAAAATCATTGTAAGTGCCATTCGCCATCAAATCATTCCAGAACTTGATGCTGTCGCCAAAATATTTCTCTTTAACGTTTTTCAGCGCACCTATGCTTAGGTAAAAACGGTAGTTGTCCTCAATTGGGAATTTAAATGGCTGTGGACCTTTGTCCGGCGTAATCGGCTTCGGCCTTGGCACCCCGAAGCTTGAATAAAAGTTAAAAGCATCTGTTAAGAAGAATGCACCATTATGGTGGAAGTCATCACCCATAAACCAGTCCGTAACCGGTGCCTGAGGTGAAACCGCTTTTAATCCCGGATGCGCGCCTGGTAAAGACGCTGTAGAGTAAAATCCTGGATAGGAGATCCCGTAAATACCGGCCTTGCCATTGTTTCCATCAATATTTTTAATCAACCAATCTATGGTGTCGTAAGTATCAGAACTCTCATCAATCTGGGTCTTTCCTTTTTTGTTTGCCAAATGCGGTCTAACATCCACAAACTCGCCTTCACTCATCCATTTACCACGTACATCCTGATACACGAATATGAACCGCTCTTTAAGGAAGAGGGAAGAAGGACCTAGGCTGGTTTTATAATCGTTTTCACCATACGGACGCACCGTATAAGGGGTTCGGTTAATCATAAAGGGGTACTTGCCTTTTGCTTTTGGAATGTAGATCGATGTGAAAAGCTTCACGCCGTCCCGCATCGGGACCATCCGTTCGATCTTCGTGTAATGCTCCCGCACAAAGGCAGAATCTGTCTGTGCAAACAGCACCGATCCGATACAAAGGATCAGTAAAGTCAGTAGTAGTCTGGTTATTTTCATGTTTGTTGGTTTTCGGGATATGGTTTTGCCAATATTCTTAGGTTAAACTTACAAAAAAAGGTGCTTATTAGCCCATTGTCATACTTTTGTGATCTGCAACAGGCATAAAAAAGTAAAATCGTAACTTTGAAGCCTACATAGCGCTATGCATAAAAACAAATGGAGTCTGTCTTACCTCGAATCCCTGCTGCCTTTCCGGTTCCTGTCACTGGTAAAGTTTGGTTTCACGGGTATGTCGGGCCTGGTCATCGATTTCTCGGTCACCTGGCTCCTGAAAGATGAACTGCATTTGAACAAATTTCTTGCAAATGCTGCGGGCTTTACTGCGGCAGTGATCAGCAACTACGTGATTAACAGGCTTTGGACCTTCAGCGAACGCGAAAAAACGAAAGTAAGCAAGCAGTTCGCTTCTTTCCTGATGGTATCGCTAATCGGCCTGGTGCTCAATTCCGGTTTTCTCTATCTTTTCCATGAACATCTTGCGCTAAATTTCTACCTGAGTAAAGCCATTGCGATCCTCCTGGTGTTCTTCTGGAACTTCAGCGCCAACTACTTTTTTGTTTTCAAATCTATAAAGTAGCGCCGCCAAAGGCGAAATCAAATCGCCACGTCCAGGAAACGTCCATTGCTTTTACATTGCGGTGCCAATTAAGGCCTTGCTAATGCCGAATTTCTTTTCAGGTTTCTTAACTTTGGGGCATAAAAAAATTGATTATGCAATACGACGTAGTAGTTATAGGTTCTGGTCCTGGTGGTTATGTAAGTGCCATAAGATGTGCTCAGTTAGGCTTAAAAACAGCCGTAATAGAAAAATATAATACTTTTGGTGGAACCTGCTTAAACGTAGGCTGCATTCCGTCGAAAGCGTTGTTAGACTCTTCGGAGCATTTTCACAATGCTGCGCATACATTCACTACGCATGGCATTGAACTGAAAGATCTTGTGGTGAACATGCCACAGATGATCGCCAGAAAAAATGACGTAGTTGCCCAGAATACTGCGGGTATAACGTATTTATTCAAGAAAAATAAAATAGACACCTTTGAAGGTTTAGGTTCCTTCGTAGATAAGAATACCATCAAAATCAAGAAAACGGATGGCACAGAAGAGCAGGTTACGGCTAAAAACGTGATCATTGCGACTGGTTCAAAACCAACAAGCCTGCCTTTCCTGCCTGTTGACAAAAAGAGAATCATTACCTCAACTGAAGCCCTGAACATCACGGAAGTTCCAAAACACATGGTTGTTATTGGCGGCGGCGTAATCGGATTGGAGCTTGGTTCTGTATATGCTCGTTTAGGCACCAAAGTTTCTGTTGTTGAATTTATGCCAAGCATCATCGGAACGATGGATGCTGGTTTAGGTAAAGAATTACAACGTGTGCTGAAGAAATCTTTAGGCATGGAGTTCTTCATGAACCATAAAGTTACCGGTGCAAGTGTTGAAGGTGATGTCGTTACCGTTACTGCAGATAATGCAAAAGGGGAGCAGGTGAAGTTTGAAGCAGATTACTGCATCGTGGCCGTAGGCCGTACCGCGTACACTGAAGGACTAGGCCTGGAGAACATCGGCATCAAAACCGAAGACAGAGGCAACAAGATCCCGGTAAATGAACACTTAGAAACCAGCGTAGCTGGCGTTTACGCGATTGGTGACGTGATCAAAGGTGCTATGCTTGCGCATAAGGCGGAAGACGAGGGTGTGTACGTTGCAGAGCATATCGTTGGTCAGAAACCACACATCAATTACAACCTGATCCCTGGTGTGGTTTACACGTGGCCAGAAGTTGCTTCAGTAGGTTATACCGAAGAGCAGTTGAAAGCAAGCGGTACCAAATACAAAGCCGGTTCATTCCCATTCAAAGCGAGTGGTCGTGCAAAAGCGAGCATGGATACTGATGGTTTCGTGAAAGTGCTTGCAGACGCAACTACAGATGAAATCTTAGGTGTACACATAATTGGCCCACGTGCTGCAGACATGATTGCTGAAGCTGTTGTTGCCATGGAGTTCCGTGCTTCTGCAGAAGATATCGCAAGAATCTGCCACGCACACCCAACTTATACCGAAGCGCTTAAAGAAGCTGCAATGGCCGCAACTGAAAACAGAGCGATCCACATTTAATACAACTTCAGCCTCCAATAGAAAGTACTACATAAAAAAAAGAGGTTGCTCATTCGAGCAACCTCTTTTTTTTATGTTAATCCAGACGATGAATCGTCTTATTTATTAATCTGCATGAAGCACATCTGCATGTTCTTCCGGTTTGTAATTCGCTTCCAGTTCAGCAAGCTTTTTCTTACCGTAAGCTAATTTGGTAATTAACACAAACAGTACCGGTACAATAAAGATGGCAAGAATGGTTGCCGAAAGCATACCAGCTGCCACGGTCCAGCCAATGGTCATCCTGGAAACCGCACCTGCACCATGGGAAATGATCAAAGGAATAACCCCTAAGATAAAGGCCAGTGAGGTCATCACAATCGGACGTAACCTAAGTTTCACTGCTTCCATCGTTGCCGGGATTAATCCCATACCCCAATCCACACGTTCTTTCGCAAATTCCACAATCAAAATCGCGTTCTTCGCAGAAAGACCGATCAGCGTAATCAAACCAACCTGTGCATAGATGTTGTTATCTAATTTAGGTAGGAACATTAAGGCCAGGATCGCGCCGAATAGCCCAAGTGGTACTGCTAAAAGGATCGAGAATGGTACCGACCAGCTTTCATATAATGCTGCAAGCAACAGGAATACGAAGACAATGATCAGCGCGAAGATGAGTGTGGTACTGCTACCAGCTTCACGTTCCTCCAAACTCAAACCAGAGAAGTTATAGTCATAGTTTGCTGGTAAGGTCTGTGCGGCCACTTCTTCAAGTGCGTTCAAGGCATCACCAGAGCTATAACCCGGTGCCGCGGCACCACTAACTTCGATTGAACGGAACAAGTTAAAGTGGTTAATAATCGACGCGGTTTCAACCAATTTGTGTGATACCAATGTGCTTAGCGGAACTGGCGTGCCACTTGCATTCTTCACATACAATTTGCTTAAATCGTCGATACTGCTTCTGTAATTTGTATCGGCTTGTGCCACAACCCTGAAGTTACGGCCGTACTTGGTGAAGTCATTCACGTAGCTACTACCAAGATACGTTGAGATGGTGCTGTAAATGGCACCAACAGAAACGCCCATCTTTTTAGCCTGCTCACGATTCACTTCTAACTTGTAGTTTGGTGTTCTTGCATTAAATAGGGTATAAGCCATTGCAATTTCCGGACGCTGGTTTGCTGCGCCAAGGAATTTACCCACATTCGCTTCAAACTGCTTGATATCGCCGGTTTGTTTCTCCTGGATCTGTAATGCGAAACCACCACTGATACCAAGACCCGGAATCGGAGGTGGCGCTACCGCTAACACACTTCCTTCTTTTGCACCGGCAAACTCCTGCGAAACCTTCGCAATCGTTCCTGCAGCATCACCTTCACGATCATCCCAGTTCTTCAACTGCACGAAGAAGGTCGCCGCGTTAGACTTAAACGATCTGTTCAGAATGTTAATACCACCAATAGAAGTGATGTTTAATACTTCCGGATATTTCTTCTGAATGGTTGTTGTAATTTTTTCAATAAAGGCATCCGTACGCGCTGCTGATGAACCCTCTGGAAGTGTAACCCCCATCAGGAACACACCGGCATCCTCATTTGGAATAAATCCGGAAGGTTTAGTTACGAATAAGCCAACTGTACCTACATAGATACAAGCCAGGATAACCATTACTAAAGGTGCTTTTTTCAAAGCCCATTTTACACCATTTGAATAGTTCTGCGTAACCCTTGCAAACCATAAGTTAAACTTGTAGAAGAACTTGTTCAAGCCTTTGGAGTCTTCCCTTAGATTCATTGGGGTCAATAACAACGAACACAGCGCTGGTGTAAGTGATAGCGCCACAAATGCAGAGATCAATACGGATACGGCAATGGTAATCGCAAACTGTTGATACAGCTGTCCAACCATACCAGGTATGAAACCTACCGGAATAAATACCGCGGCAAGGATCAAGGCAATCGCAATTACCGGTGCGGTAATGTCCTTCATCGCTTTACGGGTTGCATCAGGTGCAGAGAGGCCTTCGTGGTCCATATAATGCTGCACCGCCTCTACCACCACAATCGCATCATCCACCACAATACCAATCGCCAGTACGAAACCAAACATCGTTAGTACGTTGATGGAGAAACCCAGCAGCGTGAACAAAATGAAGGTACCGATAATGGATACCGGAATCGCCAATACTGGAATCAGGGTAGCTCTCCAGCTTTGCAGGAAGAAGAATACCACAATTGTTACCAGAATCAAGGCTTCAACAAGCGTGTGAATTACCTCGCTGATAGACACTTTAACGATTGATACGGTCTCGTAACTGATTACGTAATCCATATCTTTCGGGAAAGATGCCTTCAACTCGTCTAATGCTTTCTGAATACCTTCAGCAGTTTCCACCGCGTTACCACCCGGCGTCTGGTTAATTGCCATCATGGAGGCAACCTGACCGTTTACTTTTGCATTTGTAGAATAAGCGAATTCACCCAATTCTACCCGTGCAACGTCGCGCAGGTAAACTGGTGATCCATTCGGCCCGCTTTTAATAATAATGTTTTCAAATTGCTCTACGGAGTTTAGGTCGGCATCAAGCACAACAGAAAACTCGAAAGTCTGATTGTCATTTTGCGGACGGCCACCCACGGTACCACCCGGCATACGGCTGTTCTGCTCGGCAATGGCCGAGGTTACATCCGATGGTGTAAGGCCTAAGTTCGCCAGTTTACCGGCATCCAGCCAGACACGCATACTAAATGGCTGACCGAAAGACTGCACATCACCCACACCTTTGATACGTAAAATCGCATCTCTAACGTAAAGGTTGACATAGTTGGAAAGAAATTTCTGATCGTAAGTGCCCTTAGGAGAAACAAGGCCCACAACCATCAAAATATCGTTGTTTGCTTTTCTTGTGGTAACACCCAAACGTCTTACGGCCTCAGGCAATGCGGGCTCCGCAATACCTACACGGTTTTGCACGTCCAGCGTCGCAATGTCAATGTCAGTACCAACGTCAAACGTTACGGTTACTGCAGAACGACCATCGGCGGTACTGTTCGAGGAAAGATATTTCATCCCCGGCGTACCGTTTATCTGACTTTCAATTGGGGTTGTTACGGTTTGCTCTACCGTCTGCGCATCCGCACCGGTATAAGTTCCGGAAACGTTTACCGTTGGTGGTGCAATGTTGGGATATTGACTGATCGGTAGGGTTGTGATTACAATCGTACCAACCAGAACAATCAATATGGAGATGACGATGGCCGTGACCGGTCGCCTTATAAATACTTCTGATATCATATAGCTGAGATTCTATTTAATTATTTTGCTGCTGGAGCAGGTTGTTGTCCGTTTGCTGCACCTGGAGCTGTTGCAGAAACAACTGCACCATTTCTAACATTCTGAACACCTTCAACCACAATCACTTCACCCTTTTTCAAACCTTCACTTACCACAACGTTGGTCTGGAACTGTCTGCCAAGCTTTATCAAGCGTGCTTCCGCTTTGCTGCTGTCGCCAACAACAAACACGTTGAACTCACCCAATTGCTCGGTAACGGCTTTGTATGGAATAACCAGTTCTTCTTTCTTGCCTTTATTTAAGGCATTCAGGCTTACGTTCATTCCGGCGAACAATCTGCCTTCTTTATTCGGGTAACTGATTCTAACCTTGATGGTACCAGTCTGCGGATCTACCGCACGGTCAATTGCAACGATTTTGCCTTGTGCACGGTAAGTGCTGCCGTCCTGACCCTGGATTGTAAATACGGAGTCTGCAATAACTGAATTGCTGTTCTGCAAAGCAACGAAACGTGGGATTTCCCTTTGGTTCACCGCAATGTCAACTGCAATCGGATTGTTGGTAGATACCGTGTTCAGGATCGTTGTACCTGGCGTTGCGAATGCACCCAGCTTAACTTGCGAGATACCAATGGTACCCGTAAGCGGCGATACAATCACTGCACGCTGTAAATCTGATGATGCAGCACTTAGTTGTGCTTGTGCAGCAGCTACTTGTGATTCTGCATTTGCAAGGTCAGTCAATGCGTAATCTACACGTTGTCTGGCCACAGCATCCTGCTCCGCCAATTTGGTGTAGCGTTCTGCATCTTTCTTCGTTCTGTCGCGGTTAGATTTAGCAACAGCAAGATTTGCTTTTGCGGAATTGTAAGCGGCTTGATATTTCGTACGGTCAATCTCATACAACTTCTGGCCTTTGGTTACACGCTGACCGTCCTGAACGTAAATCCCCGTAATGTATCCGCCAACCTGAGGACGTAATTCCACCTCATTAAGTGCAACAACAACACCAGGGTAAGAATCTACCGTCGTTACCGGTTGTTCATCTACCGTATAAGTTGTTACCGGCGTAGCAGGAGGCGGGCCTTGCTGTGCGTTTTGCTGACCGCCACCACAGGAGGCAAATGTAACTGAGCCCAAGACCAGGACACCTAGCTTTATTCTATTAAAATTATTCATTGTAAGGGTTATTGATTTACGGTTATTGTTCCTAATGCTTGTTTTACGTCTAATTTTGATGCTAATAAACTATAAAGTGAATTCAAATAGTTTAGCTGTGCGGTACGCAGGTCTGTCTCTGAGGTCATCAGATCCAGGTAGGTTTTAATACCTTCATCGTACTGCAGTTTAATGGTGTTGTAAACCGATCTGGAGATCTCCACATTATCCCGGTTTGTTCTAAGATCATTCAGGTTCGCCTTGTATGTTGCGATTGCCGCTTCATACTGCGTATTGATTTGATTTTTAACATTCTCGATGTCTAAATCAACTCTTTGCTCCTGTAACTGGGCTTTCTTGATCTCATGTGTACGTTTACCACCAGCAAAAATCGGAAGGGTTAAACGTAATCCTAAGATGGAACTTGGATAGTTCTTATCATATAGGTTGCTCAATTCCTGATTCTGGTAGTTGAAACCGTAGTTGTAAAATCCAGATAGCGTCGGCAAGTAGCTCCATTTGTTGTAGCTGGTGTTGATGCTTTGCAGTTCACGCTGGGTTTCCAATAAGCGGAACTCCACACGATTCTGGTAATCCAACACCTGTGCAGTGTCGATCAAAACATCTTTTTCCATATCCGCTGCCGTAAAGGACAGCGTAAAGTTTTCTTTACCCTGGTAGCCGATCAGCTCTTTCAGGTAAGCGTACTTGTATTTCACAAGTTCTTCTGTACGTTTCTTATCTGCAAGCGAGTTGCTTAAGCTGATCTGCGCACGTTGAAAGTCAGTTTTGTCTACCAGACCTGCTTCATACTGTGCACTGGCATCTTTAAGCTGCTTCTGCAAACGCGCGATGTTCTCGTTGATGATGTTCAACTGCTCATTGCTGGTTAAAATGTCGTAGTAAGCTTTACTGACTTCAACCACCGTGTTGATTCTGTTCGCTTCAGTATTCTGTCTGTATTGCTGTCTGAAATACTTTGCAGATTTAGATGCCTGGATTAAACCAGCGTTTAGAAACTGCTGATCTGCCTGCAATACCAATGAAGAGGTGTTTTTTGCACCGAAGGTCAACAACGAAGAAACCCCGTTCGTGGTAAGCACCTGCGATTGCTGCTTGAAGTTGTGGTTAAAGCTACCAGAAGCACTCACCTGTGGTAACCATCCTGATAAGGCCGACTTGATATCACGATCTGCGATTTCCTCGTCCAATACGGATTGTTTTACTTCAGGCCTGTTGCTTAATGCGTAATCAATGCACTGCTGTAAGGTTGCATTGGTAAGTGGCTGTTCTGCTTTTACGATGGACTGCGCGAACACCGATCCGGGGAGTAGGAGAGGTATCCATAAAAGCATGGTAACTAATAAATTACGTGATTTCATATATGTATTAAAAGGTATTGAGTTTAAATTGTTTAATCTTTTTCTTGCTTTTTTATGCCGTCCCAGATCATGCTGATTACCGCTCTAATATCATCATCTGAGAAAACCATGTGCTGGCGCAAGTGGAAATTGGCCGCAGCCACCAGTGTTCCCTTAATAATCGGCATGAGCAGCTTCGCATCAATGTTCTTGAAATACTTTTGCTGAATACCATAATCAAAAAATCTGATGATGTGCTCGAAGCGCTTCTCGTGATTTTCGACCTGGGTCTTTGCGTATGGAGAGTTGGAGTACTGCTCCAGGAAATACAAAGTATCCGGATTGCCGATGTAAAAATGATAATGGTTAAGCATGCAGCGGAAGAATCTTTCTTTGTAGTGCAGACCTTCATCATCACCAACCAATAGGGACGCGGCCAGCCTACTGCTCTCATGCTCATACAGCGCATTGATCAGTGCATCTTTCGATTCAAAGTAGTGATAGATGGTTCCAGCAGCTACTCCGGCATGTTTCGCAATCATGCTCATCGGTGTGCCGTGAAAGCCATACTGACGTATAAGGGCGAGGGTACTGTTTAAAACAGTCTCGCGTTTACCACAAATATCTTCTAATTGAACGTTCATTCGGTTACAAAAGTAGAATTTAATCGTGTACTTTATACACCTTCGATTTGCTTATGACTTAAAGATGATCTTCGACAAAAATAATCAGGACCAGGCATTTTGTAAAGGAAGATTCGTGAACGGCGATGTTTAACGGGTGAATGGCAATAGGTTAGCGAGAGGCGCATAGCAGACACAGACCAAACACAGAGCAAACGCACAATTACGTGGGTGAAGTGTGCGTTTGGTGTGCGTTTCCTGTGCGTTTGGTCTGCGGTTGACCCCTGGCCATCACCTCGGCATTCCCAAACTTTATAAAACCAAAAAAGCCCATATCCTTTTAGAGATATGGGCTTTTCGGGAAGAGAAGATTACTTAGTGGGTATGTTCCATTTCGTATTCTTTAACTTCTTTATGGTCATAAGGCTCTACCATCAATTCTTCAATGGTCACACCTTTTTTATTATAGCCCATTCTATCCAGGATTCTGTCGAAGATCATGTACATAACCGGCACAATGATCAGCGTCAGGAATAATGAACTTAGCAATCCACCGATGATTACCCAGGCCAAACCGTTTTTCCATTCTGCACCTGCACCACCTGCTAATGCAATTGGAAGCATACCAATAACCATCGCAATGGTGGTCATTAGAATTGGTCTTAAACGGGCATGGTTGGCAAGGATCAGCGCATCATAGGTGCTCTTTCCTTCAGCTTTCATCTGGTTGGTAAAATCGACAAGGATAATTGCGTTCTTCGCAACCAAACCGATCAACATGATCAGACCCAAAATGGTGAAGATGTTCAAGGCATTGTTCGTCAACGCTAAGGCCAGTAAGGCGCCGATTACCGAAAGCGGAATCGAGAACATCACCACAAATGGATACACGAAACTATCATATAAGGTTACCATGATCAGGTAAACCAATAGGATGGATGAAAGTAAAGCGATACCCAATGTACCGAAACCTTCTCCCTGGTTTTCCGCATCACCGGCCCATAGATAACTCACGCCAAGTGGTTTCTTCAACTCGCCGGTATTTTCAAGTCTTTCCAGTTCTGCTTCGAATTCAGCAACAACAGTACCGGTCGGACGGCCAATAGCCTGTGCCTTCACGGATACGGAAGTACTCTTATCACGTCTTTCCAGCTGACTTGGTCCGGATCCTTGTGTAATGGTTGCAAACTGAGAAAGCTTAATCTGCTGTCCGGCACCGTTCACGAAAATAAGGTTACTTACGTCGTTGATGTCTTGTCTGTTGAAAGACTGATACTGGATGTTGATGTCGTACTCGTATTCACCTTTTCTGAACTTACCATCCGTGTTACCACTGAAGGCCGTTTGCATGGTTAAACCTACGGTTTGCAGGGAAAGACCAAGGGAGGCCATCTTGTCGCGATCTACCTGAACGTTGATTTCCGGGCTACCTTCTTCAACGGAAAGTTTGATCTCTGCAGAACCTTTGATCTTACGCAATACTTCCTGTGCACCTTTTGCATAACGCATGGCACTGTCAAGATCTGAACCCATCACCACCAATTCAATAGGTGCGTTTTCCGCAATACCTAAAATACTGATCGGAACGGTTTTCACTTTAACACCCGGAAGGTTTTTGGCAAGCTCACGACTCACCTTGGTAGCGTAAATACTTGCATCATCTGCACGGTCTTTACGCTCTACCAATCGCACGTTGATTTCCGACTTATACGCCGTTGCCTGTGTACCACCGAAGTCACCACTCGCTTGACCTACTGTTGTAATCAGCTGTGTAATCTCTGGTTTTTTAGTCAGGAAGGCTTCTGCCTGCTGAGTGGCAAGGTTGGTTTGTTCAATAGAAGCATCTTTCGGCATCTCTAATTGTACCAGGAACTCGCCTTTATCACTTTTCGGGAAAAACTCGGTACCGATATAGCCGGCAGGAATCAATCCACATGAAGCAACCAGCATCAGGAATACCAGACCAATGGTTTTGCCTCTGTTTGCAAGTGACCATTTCAGGATACCAGTGATCCAGTTGGTGAACTTGTGTAATTGCTTTTCAAACCAAAGGATGAATTTTCCAAAGGCATTTTTACCTTCAATACGCTCCAGTTTACCGAAACGAGAAGAAAGTAGGGGAACGATGGTGAAGGATGCAACCAAGGATAACAAGGTCGCGATAATTACCACCACACAGAATTGTCTCAGGATGTTTGATACCAGACCGGTACTGACCGCGATCGGGAAGAACACCACCACAATTACCAGGGTAATGGATACTACGGTAAAGCCGATTTCGCTTGTTGCATCGTATGCGGCACGTACCTTGTTTTTACCCATCTCCATGTGACGGTAGATGTTTTCCAATACCACAATCGCATCATCGACAAGGATACCTACCACCAGGGAAAGTCCCAGTAGCGACATCAGGTTCAGCGTAAAGTCGAACATCTGGATACCAATGAAGGTCGCAATTAAGGATGCTGGAATGGAAACCATTACAATAAGGGCATTCCTTAAACTGTGGAGGAAGAAAAGCATTACAAATGCCACAAGGATAACTGCAAGTACTAAATCGTGGATTACCGCATCTGCAGATTCCAGGGTGTAGATGGAGCTATCGTTTACGATGTTGATCTTAAGGTCATTGGTTTTGTAATCAGCCATCAGCTTTGCGATGGTCGCATGTACACCTTCACTCACTTCTACCGCATTCGCATCAGATTGTTTAATGATCTGAATCGCAATTGCACCACGTCGGTCGATACGTGCAAGTTTATCTACTTCTTTCTGTCTGTCCTGAACATCGGCAACATCAGACAGGCGGATTTGAGCACCATCTGGACTGGTTGCAACAACCAGGTTACGCAGTTCGTCGATGTTCTGATATTTACCAGAAAGACGGATCAGAATGTCTTGTTCGTTGGTTTTAACACTACCAGTAGGGAAATCGAGGTTTGAAGTCAGGATGGCTTGTTGTACCTGTGGCACCGACAGGTTGTAACCCTGAAGTTTATCTGCCATAAGGCCCACCTGAATTTCACGTTCCTGACCACCGATCAGGTTCACCTGTGCCACACCGTTTACACGGGACACGATTGGTGCGATACGGTTATCGATCAGGTCATAGAAAGTGGCATCATCCATATTCGCAGATGCAGACATGGTGATTACCGGAAGGTCATCCAGCGAGAACTTACTCAATGATGGTTGTTCAACATCATCCGGTAAATCTGCAAGAATGGAGTTTACCTTTCTTTGCGCATCATTAAGCGACAGATCGACATTTGCCTTATCGGTTAGGGTGATGGTTACTACGGATAAACTCTCGTAAGAAACCGCATTCAGTTTCTTAATGTTCTCCATGGAGGAGATGGCGTCTTCAATTTTCTTGGTGACACTATTCTCAACCTCACTTGGTGATGCACCTGGGTAAATGGTGGAGATGGAAACCACATTATTGCTGAACTTAGGCAAAAGCTCGTAACTCAAAGAGAAGTAGCTTAGCAGTCCCAGCAAGGATAATGCGGTGAAGACCACAATTACCAGTGAAGGTCGTTTAATTGATATTTCTGTTATTTTCATCAGAATCTTTTTTAATGTTTATGAAAGCTGGGCTTTCAAATTATTTGATCACAGTTACCGGGCTGCCATTAACCAGGTTGATCTGGCCGCTGACAATGACGGTTTCACCTTCTTTTACGCCATCCAGGACTTCAACCTGATCGCCGATGATTCTGCCGGTTACCACCTTGCGTACCGCTGCTTTATTGCCATTCTCCAATACGAAGATCTGGTTGCTGCTTACACTGTTGATGAATGATCCACGTGGGATGGTAATGGTTGGTGCCTGGTTAGGGAATTTGAAAATTGCTGTACCGTACATACCTGCTTTTAGCTTGTTGGACTGGCTGTTGGCTACTTCAATTTCAATCGGGAAGTTCAAAGTGTTATCCGCTTTTGCTGCGATGAACGTGATCTTTCCGGTAAAGCTGTCTGCCGGAAACACGTTGCTTTTAATTTGAACTGCGTCACCTACATTCAGGTTTGCAACCTGATTTTCATTTACATTCACCTTTAGTTTCAGCTTAGAAACATCTACCAGTTCAAATAACTGTGTACCCTGCGCGGTTACAAAGGCACCGACTTCAATAAAACGCTTGTTTACGATACCATTGATTGGCGCTTTGATGTTTGCATCGCTAACACGACGTGAAGCACTTTGTAATCTAAGTCTTGCATTTTTAACCGCAAGACGTGCCTGATCCAATTGTTGTTGGGTTACCCCGCCAGTTGAAAAAGAGCTGCTGTATCTTGCTTCATCGCGGATTGCGTTCTGCAATGCTGCTTCTGCGGTTTCGCGATCGGTATTCAGGATCTCTGCATCAATGATGGCAAGCACCTGACCTTTTCTTACGCGGTCACCTTCATCAACCATAATTCTGGTTACACGGCCGGCATTTTCTGATAAGAAGTTGATTTCTGTACCAGGAATAAAGGTACCGTTTGCACTAAAGTCTAAATCAACGGCTTTCTTTTCCACTGAAGCAACACGAACACTCACCGCACCACTACCTTCGGATACGATTGCAGTTTTGGCATCATTGTTTTTCTTGTTGTTATTTAGAACCAGCCATATGCCTACAAGCGTAGCGACAACAACTAAGGTTATAATAATTCCTCTTTTCATTTTAATAGTGATTTTATATTTCCGTTTGATTTGATGAGTTGTATTTCGGCAATCTTATAGTTAAGCAGTGCCTGTGTGTAGCTGTTTTGAGCTTCTGTAAGTGCATTTTCAGTATCCAACAGGTCTGTTAATGCTGCAAGTCCGTTATTGTAGTTGTTCTGTGTGCTTTGATAGATCTCTTCTGCAAGCGTCACGTTTTGACGTTGGGAGTTGATCGTGTTGATGCTGTTGCGCAATGCAATTTTAGCGTTCTCGTAAGCTAGATTTAAAGCGTTGGTCGTTTCTCTGCGGTCTTCTTCAGCCTTCAGGATCTCTACGTTTGCTTGTCTTACTCTTGATCTGGTGGCAAAACCATCAAATATCGGCACCCTCAAGGTTAATCCGATGGCAGATGCATCATACCAGAATGCGGTGCTGTTGCTTTTGCGTTTAAACAGATCGAACTTATCACTCTGCCCGGTGGAAGAGTAGTTAGCTGTTAAAGCAAGGGTTGGGTAATTTTCCGAGATGTAAGCTTTCTTTTGCAAGCCCAATAATTCACGTTGTACGTCCAGCAACCTGATTTCAGTTCTGCCGCTGATGTCTACCGTATCTGCAAATGCAGGTAAAGTTTTAACATCCGTAAGTTCGGTTGTTGGCAACTCAATCGCAGTTTCTACAGGCATGCCCATGTAAAACTTCAGCTGGTTTTCAAGTTGCGTTACGGCATTGATCACCTGGTCGCGTTGATTTTCCAGATTGGTTAAGTTTACTTTAATGCGATCCACATCAATCTTTTTTGCCAATCCATTTTCATATTGGTTCAGGATGATGCGCTCTACAACACGTACGTTTTTGATGTTGGTATCAATCACGTTCCGTTGCTGGCGATTTACCAGAACCTGATAGTAGGTGTTGGCCACTTGCTCAATGATTTGTTCCTCTGTAAGGTTTTCATTTAGTAAATAATACTGTTCGCTAGTTTTTGCAGCTTTGAGGCCGGTAAATACCTGTTGGTTGAATAGTTGCTGATTTAACTGCACACCACCGTTAGCATTCCACTTACGACCAAGCTGGAAGCTCTGATCGCCCACAACCAATTGTCCGATGATCGGGTTGTAGGTAAGTCCACCGTTACCGGTAATCTGAGGTAGGGCCTGTGCTCTAACTTCCTGGGTTTTGAATTTACCACCCTGAATCTCGAGTTTGGACCGGCGCACGTTACTGCTGTTCTCGACGGCGTAGTTTACCGCATCACGCAGGGTGAGCCGTTGCTGTGCCGTTACATAATTTGATAAGAGCAGCCCAAGCAATAGCAGCGGGATGACTTTTATCTGTTTCAGTTTAATCTTCATCGTTTATTATTTCTGTTTATTGTTTTTTAAACCCTTTACAAATACTTGTGAAAGGGCAAGCTGTCTTTCCAGCATGTTCTTTAATTCTTTCTTTCCGGGCATCAGTTCTTTGTTGCCCTGCATGATGCATAATGACGTAAGTCCGTCCTGACTGGTCATATACAGATCTGCAATTTTGCTGCTATCCTGCTGTTCTATTTCACCGCGCTTTATCGCAGCCTCAAAAAGATCTGCATAGAAGCTGAGTACCTTAGAGCGCATTTGCTCTATAAAGTTTCGCAGCTCTACAGAATTTATCAAGGCGTCTGGCGCACCACCACTTAAATGGAGCATGTAATACTTCTGGAAAAAGCGGTGCTTAACCTCTATGAGTCTTGGGATGCTTACATCAAGGGGCACATTGTCCTTTTTCTCTTTGTAAACAGCTTCGAAGAAATCATTGAAAATCTTCTCCACAACGCCAAGGATCAGGCTGGTCTTGTCAGGGAAATAGTAATACAAGGAAGGCTTGGATACGGATAGGTCTTCTGCAATTTCATTCATCGTGGTTTTGTTAATCCCGAAATGGATGAATCGCTTGATAGCACCTTCAATAATCTGTTCTCTTTTTTTATCTGTCTCTACCATTCTACCTTTAAACTTTCTGACTATTCAGATATTGTAGTCAAAAGTACGACCATAAAACAGGATATGCCAAACCGGCAGGTGGCTACAGTGCTTTATTGCAATTCTATGACGCTAATTGGACGATAGTCCTGATAGAAAGATCTTTGCGAGGAATTTTTCTTTGATGAAGATTTGTTTGAACTGGTCCTGACTTGGACAGATGTTCTTGTGGCGACTGAGGATATTGAAGTGCACGCCGCTAAGTGCTTCCACCAGTACTTCGGTGGTAAGGTTGATGTTTTCGACCTGGAATTCGCCTTTTTCTACGCCGCGGCGCAGGAGGGAGGAGATGATTTTAATTTCAAAGGCACGTGCTCTGGAGAACTTTTCATATAGATCGTCCGGGAGATCGGGGCCAATCAGCTTGTTGAACTCCATGAGGTTGTAGTACTTCTGGATGTAGCCTTGTCTTTTTTGGAGCACCATGAGTACGCCCTCGGTGCAGGTGTTGGTTTTTTCGACAGATTTGAGGATGTCTTTGCTGATGGTGTGCATCAGGTGTTCGATTACGCTGACATAAAGACTTAGCTTATCTGGAAAATAGTAGTAAAGCAGTGCTTTGGAAAAAGATATATCTTTAGCAATGTCGGTCATTGTCGTTTTTGCAAGGCCATAGTGTGCAAACCGCAATAAAGCAGCATTGATAATGAGCGTTCTTTTTTTATCCTGATTTTCCATTAAGTATTCCTGTCCTATAAGATGAGCGTAAACTATGGGTAAATTTATTATTTAGTAAATGATATTTAATACTGTTCTTAAGAATTACTTTTGCAACCGTCACAAAATATCGTAAATGGGCCCGGTTATTCAAGAAAACGTATCATTAGTCAATTATAATACATTTCGCATAGATGTTTCTGCAAGGTGGTTTGCGGAGATCACTTCGGAAGCGGAGCTGGTAGACATCCTGCAGTCTAAATTTATAAGATCTAAACAGGTGCTTGTCCTTGGTGGTGGCAGTAATATGTTGTTCACGAAGGATTACGAGGGCTTAGTGTTAAAAATCAGTATTCCAGGTATTGAAGTACTTGAGGCTGCGAATTCCGGGGCTGCAGACGAAGTGCTTGTGCGTGCTGGTGCTGGTGTATCCTGGAAGGCTTTGGTGGAGTACTGTGTAGCGAATGGACTTGGGGGTATTGAGAACCTGAGTTTGATTCCGGGTACGGTGGGCGCTTCTCCGGTGCAGAACATTGGCGCTTATGGCGTGGAGCTGAAAGATATTTTCTATAACTGTACGGCTGTTGAAATCGCCACTGGCGAGCGAAGGGTATTTACGTATGAAGATTGTGCTTTTGGGTACCGGGAGAGTGTATTTAAGTCGGCCTTAAAAAACCAATACATCATTACTTCTGTAAGTTACCACCTAAGCAAATCAGCTGAAATCAACATCCACTATGGCGCCATCCAGCAGGAGCTGCAACATAGAGGGATTACGCATCCGGGTATTGCCGATGTGGCAAAGGTGGTTTCGGAGATTAGGGTAAGTAAATTGCCGGATCCGGCAACGATCGGAAATGCTGGCAGTTTCTTCAAAAATCCAGTGATTTCGGTTGAAGAATTTGAAAGGGTACATGCTGCATTTTCCGATGTTGTCAATTATCCAACACCAGAAGGTCGCGTTAAGCTGGCTGCGGGCTGGCTAATTGAGCAGTGTGGCTTTAAAGGTGTGATTGAAGGCCGTACGGGCACCTGGAAAAATCAGGCGCTGGTGCTGGTGAATCATGGTGGTGCAACGGGGACAGCGGTGTATGAATTTTCAGAAAAAATCATTGCTGCGGTGTCAGCGAAATTCGGAATTAGCCTTGAAAGAGAGGTTAATGTACTTTAAATCCGGGTATTTGTTTCGATATCCTTCGGGTAACTACCTGAATCGGTAAACATAAATTCAATTGGTACATATGTTGTATAACATTTAAGTGTGCAAGATTAAACAAACTTGGCGAGCCACAATAATCCAATCCTCGTTTGTTTTTTGCATTAAACCTTTAAAACTTAAATCATTATGACAAAAAATGAATTTAATCTTCAGCTTAACAACCACGCCGGTTCCCTACAGTCATTCGCTTTAAATTTTACTAAGGACGTGGAGGATGCAAATGACCTGGTTCAAGACACCATGTTAAAAGCAGTAACCTATTACAGTAAATTTAAAGAAGGTACAAATCTTAAAGGTTGGTTATTTACCATAATGAAAAACACCTTTATCAACAACTACAGACGTTTGGTCAAGACGAACTCACTAATCACCCAATCAGAAGAGATTTCTTCGTCAAATCTGCACTACAGTGCAACAAAAAACACCAGCGACAGTAAGTTTATTATTGGTGACATCAACAAAGCATTAGCAACGCTGCAGCCAGAGTACTATGTGCCATTCATCAAGTATTTCGAAGGGTACAAGTATCATGAAATCGCAGAAATCCTGAACATTCCGATTGGAACGGTAAAAACAAGGATTCACGTTGCCCGTCAAATACTGAAAAAATATCTTAAAACCTATTCTAAAGACCTTTTGGGTGCCGAAGTAGTTTAGTTTAATTTCTGGCTTATAAGGAGAGGCTGTTCAATTTTTTGAACAGCCTTTTTTGCTTTAAGGCCAGTTTGTTCATCGCGACAGCAGGTTAACGGATTAAATCCTATTTTTGGAGCTAATCTCATGTTGCTTGATGAATAGTTACTTACTTCTGTTGACCGTATTGCTGGTTGTATCTTTTTTCCTTTACCTCAAATCGTCTCCCTTGTCTTTATGGAAGGCTACCTTACCGGCAGTATTCGGTACAGGTGTGATCTTTATGGTTCTGATGCTAATTCTGAAAGGTAAAGGGGTCTTGACCTATGATTTACAACATTTTTCAGGTGCAGATAACCTGGGTATTCCTTATGAGGTGATTTTTGGTGCCTTTGTGTTCCCTTTCGCTGGTATTTCCATCTACAATTTTTTGAATGCAAAGTTCCCTGCGCAGACTTACGAGAAGTATAGTCTGGCTGTAAGTAATATCCTGATGGGTTTGTGTATTGCGATGATCTTCTTTGCGTATACCAAATGGTATCCGGTTTGGGCCTTCGGCTTGATGATGTTGACACTATTTGTGGTGGAGTATAAAAGCAAGATCCGTTTTATGTATCGGTTTTACAGAACATATCTAGTGGTGCTGGTCGCCTATTTAGCCGTTGTGCTGCAGTATCACTATAGAGGGTACATTGGGTTCCATGAGCAACATACGATTAAGTTCAGGCTGTTCTATGTGCCTTTTGAGAGCTTCTTCCTGTTGTTTAGCATTACCTTGATTAGCATTCTGCTTTTTGAAGTGTTCAAGAAGCGTTACGGCAAGACTGAGGTCGTAACAACATCGGGCGAAAAGCCCTTTATTGCAGAAAATAAATAAGATCTGATGAATACGTATACCCGGCAGCAGCTTGCGCTGCGTAATGGACAGGATAAACCGGAAATTTGGGTTGCCTTTGAAGGGAAGATCTATGATGTTGGCCGGAGTCGCTTATGGCGCAATGGCAAACATTATGAGCATTGGGCAGGGCAGGACCTTACCGATGAGCTGAAGGATGCACCGCATACCCATTCCGTATTTGAGAAATTTGAAGTCATCGGTGTATTGAATCCCTGAAAGCTTTTGCCTTCAGGGATGTTGTATGGTTTTATTTTTCGATTGTGAAAGCGCTTAGCTTTACAAATTCCTGGATACGATCTGCAACTTCTTTCTCGGTAAGGTTTAAGATGCGCTCTGTTCCAAACTGCTCAACGCAGAAAGATGCCAGTGCCGATCCGTAAATGATTGCATTTTTCATGTTGTTGAAGTTGATGGTGCCTACTTTTGCAAGGTAACCGATGAAACCACCTGCGAAGGTATCGCCTGCGCCGGTTGGATCAAATACTTCAGCCAACGGTAATGCGGGAGCCGAGAAGATCATGTCTTCATGGAACAATAAGGCGCCGTGCTCCCCTTTTTTAATGATCAGGTATTTTGGGCCCATGGTCAGGATTTTCTTCGCTGCCTTTACCAGTGAATATTCTCCGGAAAGTTGACGGGCTTCCGCGTCGTTGATGGTGAGTACGTCGACCATGCTGATGGTTTCCAGTAGATCGTCCATAGCAACATCCATCCAGAAGTTCATGGTATCAAGTACAATTAGCTTAGGACGCTTTTGCAGACGTTTAATGACGGTTTGTTGAACTTGAGGCGTTAGGTTACCCAGCATCAGGTATTCGCAGTCCTGGTAGCCCGCTGGAATGATTGGATCAAAATCCGCAAGTACGTTCAACTCTGTTGCGAGCGTGTCGCGACTGTTCATGTCGTTATGGTATTTTCCGGACCAGAAGAATGATTTTTCACCAGCTTTGATCTGAAGACCTTCTGTATCGATGCCATGGTTATTGAAGGTGTCGATATCTTTTTGCAGGAAGTCGTCTCCAACCACACCAACAATTTTCACTTTATTATAGAAGTAGGAAGCGGCTAAACTTGCGTAAGTAGCGGCACCACCTACGATTTTATCTGTTTTTCCGAAAGGCGTTTCAATTGCATCGAAAGCTACAGTACCTATGATTATCAGGCTCATATAAATTTTGTTAAAATATTTGCATTTTTTTCTGCGCAAAGATTGCATAAATAATTTAAAAGCCCTAATATTGCATTCCCAAAACGAACAAGGCTTTTGTTAGCAAAAGCGGTGTTTCTTTGGATGACCAGCTTCCCGAATAGCTCAGCTGGTTAGAGCATCTGACTGTTAATCAGAGGGTCGCTGGTTCGAGCCCAGCTTCGGGAGCAAGAGCCCTACAGAAATGTAGGGCTTTTTTTATGCGCGGGATTTTGGGTTGAGGGTTGGTGTTTGGTTATATCTTGCCAGGCTCATGGTGTGTTTCTTTGATGCTTTGATTCTGAGCTGAGGGTGGGTCTTTAGTTGTATCTTGACAGGATGAAGTTATGTATGCTGTTATATAGCAGTGACTTGATGATAAAGCTCGATTTTTCTGAAATATCTTTTTGCATAGTTGATTTAAAAGTCATAATATTGCGGACCCAAAACGAAGAAGCTTATTGTTTACAAGAGGCGAAAGGTTTTGGACGACCAGCTTCCCGAATAGCTCAGCTGGTTAGAGCATCTGACTGTTAATCAGAGGGTCGCTGGTTCGAGCCCAGCTTCGGGAGCATAGAAAGGCAAGCATGAGTAATCATGACTTGCCTTTTTTTATTGCCCAGATTTTCTTAGGGCGTTTGAATCGCCGGAGTGTTCTACCTACGCATGGTTCTCGAAATTTGATGTTTATTGTTAGTACTTGCATCGGGCAATGATGTCTTGTAGGATGGATGCGTAATATCCTTCTTCATCCGTATATTTCCTAAATCTTGGGATTGTTGAAACGGGTCTTTGGGAATATTGTGGTGTGATTTCCTCAATGTTGCTCATTAAAATTGACAAGAACTACCAGTTTTCTCCTGGTTTTAGGCTTTGAGCTTGCAATTATGCTAAAAATATCTTGCAGGAACAAAGTGTAATTGCGGTAAATCTCCTTTGGTAAGTATATTATGATCTCTTAGCGCTATTTGTGCTGCTGTACAGCAGGTTGCGGCATTAATAGCCTTTATATGGCTTGTAAAAGCCCCTTTTTGCAAGGAAGCAAATATGTGGTTTTGGCTTGTCTATTACCGCTTCAATTCTGCTTAGTGTATTTTTGAGTTCAGCTTCCATGCAAACATTGCGCCTAAATACGCTTTGTACCGTATAAATATTTAATTGTTTGGTATTTATCGCAGATAGTTGCGTAATATTGCAGTGTCAAACAACAAGAACATCCATCCCTATAATTATTAAAATGAGGTTTACCGGCCCGACTTACCTAACCCAACGCAGCTTCAGATTAGTTGCGCTTGTAACATTCATCTTCGCGAGCAGCTTAAGCAGTTGCTCTTCATCGTTAGAAGAAGAATTAGCACCCACTAAGCCAAAGGAAAATAGTTCCGTTGATGTCAAAGATCCAGCAAAGGGATCTGGCAGTGATGCTGGTCAAGGAACATCAGGCCAATCTGGCGAAGGTGAAGGAAGTTCTGGTGAAGGCGCCGCAGGATCTGGAGAAGGAGCTGCAGGCTCTGGCGAAGGTGGCAGTGGTTCTAAGGACGGCGCTGAAGACGGTAAAGAACCTGCAAGCGATCCTGCACCAACCAAACCGGGAACACCAGCAACTACACCGGGAGCACCCGCTACTACGCCTGGAGCGCCTGTAACTACACCTGGAACACCAGCGACACCAGCTCTTCCAGCGCAGCCGAAACCGGCAACAGTAGTGCCATTGAAAAGTGCTTTTGACTTCCCTGTTGGTGCCGCAGTCGTAAAAGAATTACTTGAAAAACCAGAATATGCGAATACGGTAAGTAAGCATTTCTCGAGAATAGGTTCTGAAAGCGATTTCAAATGGGGTAGTGTGCATCCTTCGAAAGATAAATACACTTTTGCGAAGGCCGATGCCGTTGTCGCTTTCGCACAAAAGCATAACATGAAAGTGCATGCGCATACTTTACTTTGGGCGCATGACGGTAATGAGCCAAAGTGGGTTAAAGAATTCCAGGGCGACGCAGCCGCTTGGGAGCAGTTGATGAAAGATCACATCTACACTGTTGTAAAACACTTCAAAGGAAAAGTACAATCGTGGGACGTGGTTAATGAGCCGATCAAAGAAGGTGGTGTGTATACGAACAGCATCTGGTATCGTAAACTCGGAAAAGACTATATCATCAAAGCTTTCAAATTTGCACAAGAGGCAGATCCGCAGGCCAAGTTATTCCTGAACGATTACGGCCAGGAGTATGGTGGCAAAAAGATGAAAGAGCTCCTTAACATCGTTGACGAAGCTAAAAAACAAGGCGTAAAGATTCATGGTATGGGCTTTCAATTACATACGGTGTTGAGGATGGAGGCTAAACCCATCATGACAAACCTCAAATTAGCCGCAGATAAAGGACTATTGATACACATCTCAGAATTCGATATTTCAGTAAAATATGGTATGCCTGCAACGTTCCAACTGTCGGATGCAATGAACAAGGCACAGGGCGAGAAATACAAAGAGATTGTGAGTGGCTACATGAAAGTCGTTCCAAAAAGCCAACAATGGGGTATCACGACCTGGGGTGTGTCTGACAAGACCTCTTACTTTAACAAGGGGTATCCAAATTCAGATCACGACTATCCCTTATTGTTTGATCGTAACTATCAACCAAAAGAAGCTTTCTATGGCTTCCTGAATGCCGGACTCGGCAAATAAATAAGCCCAATTTTTCAATTATATATATATGGGGATGGTTCGTAAGCGTACCATCCCTTTTTTATTGAAAGTACCGTCATTGTTAGTACGCGTTCTTTTCGCCTTTTATAACATTCAGAACAGTAAGCATTACAATTTTGATGTCTAACAAGGCTGACCAGTTTTCCATATACCAGATGTCGTGCTCCACACGTTTCTCCATTAAGCCCAGCTCGATGGTTTCGCCACGATAGCCGTTAACCTGTGCCCAACCGGTTATCCCTGGCTTCATGTAATGGCGTACCATATATTGATCTACTACTTCGCGGTAATGTTCGGTGTGTTTAAGCATGTGTGGACGGGGGCCAACCACGCTCATGTTTCCAAGTAAAACGTTAAAGAACTGTGGTAATTCATCAAGGCTGGTTTTACGCAAGATTCTACCGATCCTGGTGATCCGGCAATCATTTTTGCTGGCTTGTTTTAGATGGCATTCATCATTAACACGCATGCTGCGGAATTTGTAGCAGTAGAACTGCACGTTGTTTCTTCCACTTCTTTCCTGCTTGAAGATTACTGGTCCGGGACTTTCTAGTTTAATCAATAGCGCCAGGATGGGGTAGAGCCAGCTAAATATGAATACGATTACAAAAAGGCTAAAGGCAATGTCAAATAGACGCTTCACAACGCGGTCGTCCATGTTGTCCTGAACGCAGGACCCAGTTAGATTGATAACCTGGAAGTCATTCAGGCTGTCGAGTGCTGCACTCTTGTTGAGGATCTGGCTATAATCTGGCACAAACTTCAACCGGATACACTGATTTCTGGCTTCCGTAACCAGGCTGTCGATATCGTGAATCTTATCTGGTGCAAGGGAGATGTAAATCTCATTGATGCCGGCAAGCACTGCGCTTTTAATCTCCGCCTTAAAACCTTCTACGAGCTCTGCCGTATTAAGCGAGGTTGGGTTTTTGCTTAAAAATCCAGCGAAGCTGTACTCTCTGGCGTGTTTTTGAAAATAGTCTGCCAGACGGATGCTGGTGGGGTTCACCCCGAGCAGCGCAACAGGCGCGGTCATCTTCAGGCTTCTGGAGAGAATGGGGAAGATCAGTGCCGCAAAATATCGGTTTAGCAGCAACAACGCACCAAGGGCAGTATAATATGCAACGCTGAACTTCCAGTCAAAAGCAAATGCCTTCAGCATATTGTACATGAGGAAGAACATCAGATGTAAGCAGATGCACTTGAGTGTGGTGACGAATAGTGCTTTGTTCTGTATGGTCCTGCGGTTGTATAGATCCAGTACTTTGCTCAACAGGAACCAACCGAGGGTAAGTAGTAGGCTAAAGTCTACATAATTGAAGTTGTAGTTGGCCGGGGTATTGAAAAATAGGGCTACCACCAATGCGAAATTCACAATGGCTAAGTCACTCAAGGCAATGGTTAGTCGGAAAATATAATTGTAGCGGTTCTGCATGACTGACAAAGGATTCATTCAATGTGATATATCGATTGCTCGACAACACTCAGGTATGAATAAAATTGAAGCCACAAAAGTACTTACCTGGGGATGGTCGTGCTATTGTGTATGCCTTCGAGAAAGTTTCCGGGAAACATTGTGCAGGTTGTGAGGTCGTGCTTCACAGGCCTGAAGGTCTGCTTGAAAAAGGTTGTATGATTTTGAGGAATTTAGATTTTCCAGACAGGAAAAAGGCGATTATCTGCGATTTTGAAGGTGTAGAGCAAGATTTCTTTAGAATACACACGAATTTTTACACACTCTTTTACGATAACCTACACAATGCATTCCCTTATACTATTATTTAGATAGTTTGAAATAAATTCGTTCAGAATTAAATAATATTCTAATCAGAAAGCTTGAAAACGTTTTTCTTTTAGGCGAACTGAACATCTATTAGCACCAGATATAAAAATAATATACACAAAATACCTGATTTTATAATATATGGATTTGCATTATGGCCAAGTAGTTGAACGTATCATTCGCCGTAAAGGTTACAGCATCAGTGAACTTGCCCGCTTAACTAATGTAAACAGGAGATCTGTATACAACTGGTTTAATCAAAAACATCTGAAGTCTGAGATTATATTCAGAATAGGAAACGTCATCAATCATGACTTCTCTACAGAGTTTCCTAGTCTTTACCCAAAGGATGAGTTGAATAAGCATTATCATTTTATGAATGATGATAATGACCAAAGTACGACGACATACTGGAAAGACAAGTACATCGACCTACTGGAAAAGTATAATCAGCTTTTGCTTGACTTTATGTCAAGCAAAGACTAGTAGTTACTTGAAGGGGTAGCAGGTGCCATCATACACCTTAATAAGAAAGAAACTTCACGAAGAAACTTCAACTGTGCTCTAAGTTCAGGAACGGATGTGTTCGCATTTGCGTTGTCAATCAATTGATCGGCAATCACTTGCGTCATCGTGTCAAAGTCGTTCTGGTTAGCATCCATGAACAGGTCACACTGTTGCATGAAAGTTTCAATCTCTCTAATGTTTAGCGCATAGCTTACGCCGTTTAATGTGATTGTTTGTACTTCTGGTTGATTCTCAATTACCATCTTAGGTTCAGTTTGGATATTAATACCTTGTGTGTTTTTAAACCTTAAAGTCTGGTTCAATAATGACTTCAAGTAGTTTACACTGCAAAGCTATTTATTAGTTGCGGAATATCCTATTTTTTAGAAACCTTTTTGCGATTTATACTATAGCCATTTGCGGAAAACCTTAGTTATTGCAAGTTTATGACGTTTAAAATCTCTTCGACGTACTTTCTGTCGTTTGCAAGTCGTGGAACTTTATGTTGACCACCAAGCTTTCCCTTAGCTTTCAGCCAGTTATAGAAAGTACCCGGAGCTGCGTTATGTACTTGCGGGCGGCGCAGGGCCATGTCCTTAAAACGCTTGGCATCGTAGTCTGAATTCACTTCACGCAGGGTATTGTCAAGAATATCTACGAAGGATTCGAAATCATCAGGCTGTTTATCAAATTCAATGATCCATTCATGCCCACCAACATCGCAGCCCTTAAAATAAATGGGGCAAGCGGTGTAGTCCTTGAACTTTGCCCCCGTACTTTTACAGGCTTGACTGATTGCCCGCTCGGCATTGTCGATAATTACTTCTTCTCCAAAAGCATTAATAAAGTGCTTGGTTCTCCCTGTAATTTTAATTCGGAAGGGGTAAACAGAAGTAAATTGAACAGTATCACCAATCATATAGCGCCATAAGCCCCCATTTGTGGAGATGATGATTGCGTAGTTCTTGTACAATGCGACTTCATCCAGGCTAAGCGTTTTTGGATTCTCATCTTCAATGTGCTCCAGCGGCAGAAACTCGTAGTATATACCGTAATCCAGCATAAGCAGCATTTCATCTGAGTTTACCTGATCCTGGATGCCGAAAAATCCCTCCGAGGCATTGTAGGTTTCCAGGTAGTACATATAGTCGCAAGGAATAAGCTCGCGGAACTGGTCGCGATAGGGCGCGAAGTTCACCGCACCGTGGAAGTAGAGCTCCAGGTTTGGCCATACTTCCAGGAGGTTTTTCTTCCCTGTCATCTCCAAGACCTTCTTGGCAAGCACCAAAGTCCAGGTTGGCACACCAGAAATGTTGGTGACGTTCTCTTTAATGGTCGCCTCCGCCATTTTCTCCATCTTTTGCTCGTAGTTATCCATTAAGGCGATGGAGATGGCAGGGGTACGGTAGTATTCGGCCCACATGGGCAGGTTCTTGATCAGTACGGCTGATAGATCACCATAGAATGAATTTTCATTCAGCTGATTGATCTGGTGGCTACCTCCAAGTACCAGTCCTTTTCCAGTTAATATCTGGTTATTAGGTCTGTTGTTGCAAAATATAGACAGTAGATCTTTGCCACCCTTGAAGTGGCATTCCTGTAGTGATTCTTCCGATACGGGTATGAACTTACTTCTGTCGCTTGTTGTCCCAGAGGATTTCGCAAACCATTTAATCTCTGTTGGCCAGAGGATGTTTTGCTCCCCTTTGAGCATGCGCTCAATGTAAGGTTTTAAGGTATCATAAGATTGTATGGGTACCCGTTCTTTGAACTGATCCGGGTTGTCTATGGAATTGTAATCGTATAGTCGGCCCCATTCTGTATCGGAGGCCGTGGTAATTAACTCATGAAACCATTCTTCCTGGACATCCAGCGGATATTTCATGAAAAGCTCAATCTGGTGGACGCGCTTCTTCATGTACCAGGTAAAAAGAGAGTTGACTATCGCCATTTTTTATATTTGGTTAGTTTACAACGTTTTTTTTCGTAGAACAAAGTTGGATCCCAGGTACACCTTCTTCACCATTTCATTCGCGGCCAATACTTCCGGGGTGCCTGATTCCAGGATCTTGCCCTCAAAAAGTAAATACGCACGGTCTGTAATGGAAAGCGTCTCCTGAACGTTGTGATCCGTGATCAATATACCGATATTTTTTTCTTTTAATCTTGCCACAATGGTTTGGATTTCCTCAACCGCAATGGGGTCTACACCTGCAAAAGGTTCGTCCAAAAGAATGAAGTTTGGGTTCGCAGCTAAAGCCCTGGCAATTTCGGTACGTCGTCTTTCACCGCCGGAGAGCAGGTCACCGCGGTTTTTACGTACTTTATGCAAGCTGAATTCATTGATGAGCTCCTCCAGTTTTTCATGGCGCTCTTCTTTGTTCAGTGCCGTCATCTCCAGAATGGCCATGATGTTGTCTTCAACAGATAACTTCCTGAACACAGAAGCTTCCTGGGCGAGGTAACCGATACCTTTCTGCGCCCTGCGGTACATGGCATCTTTGGTGATGTCTTCATCCTCCAGAAATATACGGCCCTCATTTGGCTTAATCAGGCCCACAATCATATAAAAGGATGTCGTTTTTCCCGCACCATTTGGGCCGAGCAAACCAACAATCTCCCCCTGACTAACACTGAATGACACATCGTTTACGACGGTCCGCTGTTTATATTTCTTTATTAGATGCTCAGCTCTTAATATCATTTATCTTAATAATCAGTATGGATTCCTTTTATGTTCAGCTGTATGCGAGGTTGATCCTTCCAGACATTTTCTTCAATGGTATAACACATGGAGAAAGGCTTTCCGGGCATCAATATACGTTCGTATTCAGCAAGACCGAAGCCAATACAATCAAAAATAGGCGAATTTTGTTGTTTTACACTCAATTTGATGTGATTGTCGCCCACAATGGACGCTCTGCCCATGAGTTCTAGACCGTGACTTACAAATACCGGTGCCATATTTTCCGGTCCAAAAGGTGCCATCTGGGAGATGATGCGGTGGAATTTACCGGTGATTTGTTGAAGTTCAATCTGGGTATCAATGGCAATCTCCGGGCGCAACATGTCTTCTGTTATCGTCGAAGCTACCGCCTGTTCAAAGCGTTCCGAGAAGATTTCAAGGTGTTCCGGCAACATAGACAAGCCTGCGGCGAATTTGTGGCCGCCGAACTGCACAAGCAGATCTGAACAGCTCAACAGTGCTTCGTACAGGTCAAAGCCGGGAACAGACCTCGCAGATCCGGTTAAGTAGCCGTTAGAATGTGTAAGTACAATCGTTGGTCTGAAATACGTTTCTGTGAGTCTGGACGCCACAATGCCAATTACACCCTTATTCCAGGCTTCATTGTAAACCACAGTAGTCTTTTTGTTCATTAAAATCTCGCAATCCCCGATGAGTTTTAAAGCTTCCGCAGTAATGTTCTGGTCGGAAGTTTTCCGCTCCGTGTTCTGCAGGTTTATCAACAGGCTCTGCACATCAGCACTTTCTTTTTCTTCACACAGCATCATCTTCACGGCTTCGCGCGCGTGATCCATCCGCCCTGCGGCATTGATTCTTGGTGCCAGCGTAAAAACGACGTCTGTAAGCGTGAAGATTTTTTTACGTCCCGTAGTCTCCATTAAGGCTTTCAAACCCGTACATGGATTGGTATTCAACAAGATCAGGCCATGATGTGCTAAAATCCTGTTCTCATCCACAACAGGCACTATGTCTGCCGCAATGCTCACCATCACCAGGTCCATATACTTCTCGTACTTTACAGTCGGAAGTCCGTGTTTAATGCAGTATGCCTGTGCTAGCTTAAAGCCGATGCCACAACCAGCGAGCTCTTTGAAGGGGTAGGGGCAGTCTGCACGCTTGGGGTCCAAAACGGCTACTGCAGCGGGCAAGGTATTGCCTGGTAGGTGGTGGTCGCAAATGATAAAATCTACACCTAGTGAGTTGGCATAATCTATCATTTCAACGGACTTGATTCCGCAATCCAGAGCAATAATCAGCGTAAACTGATTTTCCGCGGCATAATCAATGCCCTGCCTGGAAATACCGTAACCTTCCTTGTGGCGGTCTGGTATGTAATATTCGATTTCCGAGGTAAACTGTTTGAAGAAGCTGTAGGCAAGTGTCACGGCAGTGGTACCGTCTACGTCGTAATCACCGTAAATCAGCACGCGCTCTCCGGAAGATAGCGCCTCGTCAATCCGAGTGATGGCTTTGTCCATGTCCTTCATCAGGTATGGATCATGAAGATCTTTCAGGGAAGGACGGAAGAAATACCGCGCTTCATCAAAGGTTTTTATGCCCCGCTGAACCAAAACCGCAGCAAGGCTGGGATCTATGGTTAATTGTTGTGCAAGCAAATCTGTTGTTTCCTTTTCGCCTGCTTCGGCTTGCACCCATCTTTTTTTCATTTATAATCAATTGTTTATGCCAGGTCAGGATGACGCGAATACCGCATATAAATCCTCGCATTTTCGCTAAGCTAATGAGGTTTTCTATCTTTGCAGCCTGATTCGTAAAGATATCATTAATTATTCTTGTTACTAAATATCTACATCCATTGAAAGTTTTCACTTTAAACGAAGGGTCCTATTCTGTAGATGCTTCTAAAAAATTCGTCCCCTTTAATCCGGACATCGATAACCCGAAAGACCGCAAGGGTTCCTTATTTATACACGTACAACCCTTTCTGGTGCAGTTGAACAATACTTTGTTACTGCTCGACACCGGATTGGGATACAGCGACGAACAAGGGCAGCTGGTTTTACACAACAACATCCGCAAAGCCGGCTTCGAGCCTGATGACATAGAATTCGTATTGATGTCGCACCTCCATTTTGATCATGCCGGCGGTATGATCCACCGCGTGGGCGCAGAAATGAACCTGAGCTTTCCGCATGCAACCTACCTGATCCAACGTGGAGAGTGGGAGGGTGCATTCACAAACCCATCTTCCTCCTACAAACCGGAGATCTTCGAATTCTTACAGCGCAATGCACAATTGCAATTCCTGGATGATAGTGGAAGTTTCAATGATAACATTCATTTTGAACTTACCGGGGCACATACGCCGTATCATCAGGCATTCCTGATTACAGAAGGTGAAGAGAAGGTGTTCTTTGGAGGTGACGTGCTGCCGGAGCCCGAAGAGCTGCAGCGTAAATTCATTGCCAAGTACGACTTCGATGGCCGGAAGGCAATGGAACTAAGGGAAATGTACGGCCATAAAGCGGCGGCAGAAAACTGGAACTGCTTATTTTATCATGCAAAGACGAAAACCACTGGTTACATCCGCCATGATGAAGGCCATTTTACAATCGTCTAGCTATTGAGAAAGGCTGTCAAATAATTCAATAAGTTTATTGATGGAGAGGGGTTTAGAAATAAATCCCTTTACTGTAGCATAGGTTTTTGCTTTTTCAATATCATTCTCGTAAACAGAACTGGATAGCATGTACATATCTACGCGGTCCTGTACGCCAAGGGTGTCATAAGCTTCGAGGAATTCCCAGCCATTGAGCACAGGCATATTAATGTCGATCAATACCAGTTGAGGAAAGCGTTCGCCGTTTTCAGAAAGCGAACTAAGATATTCTATCGCAAGTTGCCCATTTGTTTTTGCAACCATATTGATGTTATAGCCTGTCTTTTCTACAATCTTCTTAATAATGAAGATGTTGATATCATCATCATCAATTACGAGCAAGTCTATTTTTGAATCCATCATTGACATTGAAAACAGGTATAGGTATAATGTTTAAAGATATAAATTACAAGCGTAATTGATTAACATAGTTAAAAAAAGGCCCATCTATTCCTAAATGGGCCTTTTTCGATTAAGCAAGTTCTTCTGCGTAACTTTCAATAGGTGGACAAGCACAAACCAGTGACCTGTCGCCATAAGAATCATTCACGCGTCCTACTGCCGGCCAGAATTTATGTTCTGCAACATATGGCAATGGGAATGCTGCAACTTTTCTGCTGTATGGATGTTCCCAAACATCACCAGTCACAGTCACTGCTGTGTGTGGCGCGTTTTTCAACGGGTTATCAATTTTATACAGGGTGCCACTTTCAACTTCTGAAATCTCTTTTCTGATGCTGATCATCGCTTCACAGAATCTGTCAAGCTCATGTTTAGGTTCACTTTCTGTAGGCTCCACCATCAGTGTTCCCGCAACCGGGAAAGAAACTGTTGGCGCATGGAAACCATAGTCCATTAAACGTTTAGCAATGTCAACCACTTCAATTCCAAAAGCTTTGAATGCTCTGCAGTCCAGAATCATCTCGTGTGCACAACGACCCTGACTACCAGAATAAAGCACTGGATAGTGTTGCTCCAAACGAGCTTTCATGTAGTTGGCATTCAGGATGGCATATTTAGTTGCATCCGTTAAACCTTCGCTGCCCATCATGGCGATGTAGGCATGTGATATGATCAGGATGGAAGCGGAGCCCCAAGGTGCTGCGGAAACAGCGTTGATCGATTTTTCGTTATTGATGTCAACAACGGCATGGCCAGGAAGGTATTTCACCAGGTGTTTTGCAACACCAATTGGACCCATACCAGGACCGCCGCCGCCGTGCGGAATACAGAATGTCTTGTGTAAGTTCAGGTGACAAACGTCAGCACCGATGTTCGCTGGTGAAGTTAAGCCAACCTGTGCATTCATGTTTGCACCATCCATATAAACCTGTCCGCCATGTTCATGAATCACATTACAGATTTCGATAATGCTCTCTTCAAAAACACCGTGGGTAGATGGATAAGTAACCATTAGGCAAGACAATACGTCTTTGTACTGCGCTGCTTTAGCTTTCAGATCTTCTACGTCAATGTTTCCATTTTCAAGTGATTTTACAACCACGATTTTCATACCCGCCATGGCAGCTGAAGCTGGGTTGGTTCCATGTGCAGAGGAAGGAATCAAAGCAACATTACGGTGGTGATCGCCACGATCCTGGTGGTAAGCACGAATAACCATAAGTCCGGCATACTCACCTTGTGCACCAGCGTTTGGCTGAAGGCTCATGGCCGCAAAGCCAGTGATTTCGCTCAACCAGTTGTTCAATTCATTGAAAACAGTGTAGTATCCACCAACCTGATCAGCTGGCGCGAAAGGGTGTAACCTTCCGAACTCCGCCCAGGTAATTGGAATCATCTCCGAAGTTGCATTTAACTTCATGGTACATGAACCCAGTGGAATCATGGAATGCGTTAGAGAAAGATCTTTGCTTTCCAACGATTTGATATATCTAAGCATTTCATGCTCAGAATGGTGACTGTTAAATACCGGATGGCTCAGGTATGCGGAGGTACGTTGTAACGTTTCCGGGATAACAGTGTTGATGTTTTCGGTTACAACCTCCACGCGGTCTGCACCGATACCTTGGACTTTAGAGAAGATTTTAGTTAATACTTTAACATCTTCAAGCGAAGTGGTCTCATCTAAGGAGATGGTCACTGTCGTTCCTTTAAAGTTCAGGTTAATTTCATGATCGATACATTCGCGGTGAATGGAATCTTTAAGATCACCCAAGTCCAGTTGAATGGTATCGAAATATACTTTGTTTAATTGTTTGTAGCCGATTTGCTCCAGTGATGCAGCAAGTGACACAGTCAGACCATGTGTACGTTCTGCAATAAGCTTCAAGCCTTTAGGACCGTGATAAACGGCATAAAAGCTCGCCATAATGGCCAACAAAGCCTGTGCAGTACAGATGTTTGAAGTCGCTTTATCTCTACGGATGTGTTGCTCCCTGGTTTGAAGCGCCATACGCAAAGCGTAATCGTTATTGCTGTCTATCGTTACACCGATGATACGGCCTGGGATAGATCTTTTATATTCTTCTTTCGTTGCGAAGTAAGCGGCATGTGGACCACCAAAGCCCATAGGTACGCCTAAGCGCTGACTTGTGCCAACCACGATATCCGCTCCCCATTCTCCTGGAGGCGTTAAAAGTGTTAGGCTTAAAAGGTCTGCTACAACGGTAAGTTTTACATTGTTTTGGTGTGCAAGTTCTGCAAATGCAGTGTAGTCAAACACTTCACCGTTTCCGGCCGGGTATTGAACAATTGCACCAAAGAAACCATCTGTAAGATCTACATTTGCATGGTCTCCAATGACAAGCTCAATTCCGAAAGGATTTGCACGGGTTTTTAGGATGTCGATGGTTTGTGGAAATACCAGTTCAGAAACAAAAAACTTCTTTGCAGCCTGATTTTTACGCAAGCTGTATTGCATGAACATGGCTTCTGCAGCAGCAGTTCCTTCATCAAGCAAAGAGGCATTGGCGATTTCCATTCCGGTAAGGTCAATCACCATGGTCTGGAAGTTAAGCAGGGCTTGTAAGCGGCCTTGTGCAATTTCCGCCTGGTAAGGGGTGTACTGCGTGTACCATCCTGGGTTTTCCATTACATTACGCAGGATTACTGCAGGTGTAATGGTGTCGTAATAACCTTGCCCGATATAAGATTTAAATACCTTATTAAGAGAAGCAGTTTGTTTAAGACTTTCTAAATACGCTTTTTCTGATTTCGCAGCAGGCAGATTCAGCGGTTGCTTCAACCTGATTTGCTGTGGTACAGTCTGTTCAATGAGCTCATTAAGAGAACCAACACCAATTGTGGATAACATGGCATCAGTATCCGCTGAATTGGGCGCAATATGACGGTCTTTAAAGTCTTCTGTATAATTAATATTTAAGCTCATGATAGCAATAATAAGTTGGCGCAAAGGTAGCTATTTCCAAACCCATACGCAACGTAATTATTGATTGTAAGCTTAGTTTGACAATTGCCGTAAGTACATCTGTATGGTGTTTTCAAGGCCCAAATACAATGCATCGCTGACGAGGGCATGGCCGATACTAACTTCAAGTAAGTTCGGAATCCGGGTAGCGAAATACTTCAGGTTCTGTAGGTCCAGATCATGCCCGGCATTCAGGCCAAGACCCAGCGCATTTGCCGCTTCCGCTGCTGCAACATAAGGCTTAATGGCTTGTTCCTTATTCGCCGCATATTCCTGTGCATAGGCTTCTGTGTACAACTCAATCCGGTCGGTTCCAGTAAGTGCTGCAGCTTCCACCATCTCTATCACCGGATCAACAAATATGGAAACCCGGATGCCAGCGGCTTTAAACATTGCCACCATATCCTGTAAATACGATTTATGTTTGATGGTATCCCAGCCGTGATTGGAGGTAATCTGGCCCAGTGCATCAGGCACAAGGGTCACCTGCGCCGGCTTATTTGCAAGCACCAGGTCCACAAACTTCTGCTCGGAACAGTTTCCTTCGATGTTAAACTCTGTGTGGATCACACTTTTCAGATCGAAAACATCCTGGTAACGGATATGACGCTCATCGGGTCTCGGGTGAACCGTGATGCCTTCTGCGCCAAAGCGCTCACAATCTAATGCAACCTTAACCAGATCCGGATTGTTGCCGCCCCGGCTGTTTCGAAGTGTCGCTATTTTGTTGATGTTTACAGATAGTTTTGCCATGCTCAAATATAAAGGTATTCGCGCAATGCCTCAAAGCATTTTGTTCATGCGGGTAAAACCACTTAACGCAAGTCGATGCTACTGTGCGGAACCAGCGTGATTCGGCATACAGAAAATGAGGCATAAAAAAAGGGAAACCGAAGTTTCCCCTTTCAAAAGATATGTAATCGAATTAGTATCTGTAAGTTTCTGGTTTAAATGGACCTTCAACCGGAACACCAATGTATTCTGCCTGATGCTGATCAAGTACATCCAGCTCTACACCGATCTTCGCAAGGTGCAAACGTGCAACTTTCTCATCAAGGTGTTTAGGTAGGGTATAAACTTTATTCTCGTATTTACCAGGGTTCATCCATAGCTCTAATTGCGCTAGTGTCTGGTTGGTGAAAGAGTTAGACATTACGAAACTTGGGTGACCAGTTGCGCAACCTAGGTTTACCAAACGACCTTCAGCCAATAGGATGATGTCTTTACCATCAATGGTATATTTATCAACCTGAGGTTTGATCTCTACTTTAGTATCACCATAGTTTTCGTTTAACCAGGCAACATCAATTTCATTGTCGAAGTGACCAATGTTACAAACGATTGCTTTGTCTTTCATCAACTTGAAGTGCTCAGGACGAACGATGTCGCAGTTACCAGTAGTGGTAACAATGATGTCTGCCTCTTTAACTGCAGTCATCAGTTTCTTAACTTCATAACCTTCCATAGCAGCTTGAAGCGCACAGATTGGGTCAATTTCAGTTACGATAACACGTACACCTTGTGAGCTTAGCGATTCTGCAGAACCTTTACCAACATCACCATATCCACAAACAACGGCAACTTTACCAGCCATCATCACGTCAGTAGCACGACGGATCGCATCTACTAGTGACTCACGACAACCGTATTTGTTATCGAATTTAGATTTGGTAACAGAGTCGTTTACGTTAATTGCAGGTAAGTGCAAAGTTCCGTTTTTCATGCGCTCATATAAGCGGTGAACACCGGTAGTCGTCTCTTCAGATAGGCCTTTGATTTCAGCGATAAGCTCAGGGAACCTGTCGAAAACCATGTTGGTTAAATCGCCACCATCATCAAGGATCATATTTAATGGTTTTTGCTCCGGACCGAAGTGTAAGGTCTGCTCAATGCACCAATCAAATTCCTCTTCATTAAGGCCTTTCCAGGCATAAACCTGAATACCAGCAGCAGCGATTGCTGCAGCAGCATGATCCTGAGTGGAGAAGATGTTACATGAAGACCAGGTAACTTCAGCACCTAAAGCAACCAAAGTTTCAATTAGAACTGCAGTTTGGATGGTCATGTGAAGGCAGCCTGCAATGCGCGCACCTTTAAGTGGCTGCGAAGGACCGAATTCTTCACGCAAAGACATTAAACCTGGCATTTCTGCTTCAGCTAATCCGATTTCTTTGCGGCCCCATTCTGCCAGTGAAATGTCCTTAACTTTATAAGGAACGTAAGTTGTCTCTACTGATGACATATTGAATTGTTTTAAGTTCTTGTTTATAGGTAGTTAGCAGATGCTCGTCATGTTTATCCAGGTGTTATTCATCTGGATGAAAAGACCCGCTAATTATTTACAAAAGTAGCTATAAGTTTAAGGAAATTCAAAGAAGCAGTAAACAGCTGTGTGATAAGGATTTTAATTTGACATATAGCAGATGTGCCGAAAACAGGAAATCCGATCATCCACAAATCCTTTTCTAAATTAAAGGTCCATTTATCGGTACATCAAAGACTTGCGCTCCTCTATATTCTTGCTGGAGGCCCAACTAATTTTAAAGACCCTTCCTGTAGAAACATGTTGTATAAACGAGATAGGATAATACACCTGCTATCGGATAGAAAAAAATCCTTTTTAGGCCCTCTACACCATAGTTCGGGTTAGTTTCAGAAGGAAAAATTACTGCAATTATAAGGGAGGTAATGATGATAAATAGTAGCTTCAAGTATAGGGCGTTTTTATACTTGCCATTAAAAGTTTCCACAAACCACCATGTGACTGGCATTACGATGATCAGCCTAAAGAGCACAAATAATGCAAAGTAGCCTTGCAGGCCTCCCCACGGAACTTTAAATTGAAAGATACCCTCGTAAGAGAAAAAGCAATCAATTGCGAATTTCACGAGTGCTAACATGAAAGTAATTATGAAGACCATTAGGAAATAGATCCCGATGTCTTTGGGTGTTTTTGGCGTAGGCGCTTTCATTTTGTATAACAGAAACTGTAAAACTATACATCCTTATGCATATCGCAAATACGCTCCGACCCCTTGGCCATCAAATAATTTTATTATCTTCAAGGCTTTAGAATATTAACGCCCAAGAAACATTGCTCATCTTAAGGTCTCACCCTTCCGAAACATCTTATGACTTCATACAAATTCGTGTTCCTTGCCGGGATCGCCATTGTACTGCTTTGGCTGTCGGCCTGGATTTTCAACCACTACAATCCCTATGCGGGCATCTTGCTCGCCGTCACAACTGTCGTAATCTCAATCATCTATTTAATAAAACAAAATGGTAAAAAATATTAGTATAGCTGTCGTGGTGGTTATTGCCGCCTTAGTCCTGATGATCTCTTCTTGCGAGCGTGTAGCGCCAAACTACGTTGGTGTGCTCATGGAAAACTATGGTAAAGCCGGCAAAGCCGATTTCAGTACAACCAAAGGTCGCGTGAACACCCTGTACCCGGGCACAGAACTCTTTCAGGTTCCGCTATTTGAACAGCGCGCCAAGTTTGACATTCCGGTAAATCTTAAAGCAGCCGATAATACGGCTTTCCAATCCAACCCAACGTACAGCTATGCCGTTATCGAAAATCGCGCAGTAGATGTCGTATTTCAAAACAAACAACTTGGTTCTGGTGAAGATTTCATGCGTGCACTTGAAGACAATATCCTCGAAGCCAAGATTTACGACATCATGAAAGAAGAAAGCCGGAAATTTACCACAGACAGCCTGATGGCAAACGGCGGCTCCCTTCGTTTCGAAGAGCGGGTGCAAAATCTTGTTGAAAAAGAGTTTAACAACCGCGGTTTAAACTTAACGAAATTCTCCAGTCAGCTTGAATTCAGTGATAAAGTAACCAAGAAGATCGATAACCGAAACGAGGTAAACACCAACGTGTCGGTATTGGATCAGCAAATCATTGAACAGCGGAAACGTAATCAGCTGGCAGAATTAAAGGCACTTGAAAATAAAATCATCTCCTCAGGTATTACCCCAGAGTTGCTGCAGCAGCAGGCCATTGAAAAATGGGATGGTAAATTGCCTTCTACATGGTCGGGATCAGCTTTGCCATTTGTTAAAAACGTAAAGTAAAGCAGTTCCTATTCCTTTCCTAGTGTAAAACGTCTGGAAATGCCAAAGCCCCAGCGATACTGACCTTTAGTCCAGCTACTCGTTGTTTCTGGAATGAACTGAACTTCCTGTATCGCAGTGGCATTGGTGAAATTTAAATGGAACACGTGTCCCCCTGTTTCGATTTCCAGTCCAACACCCAAGGGATTGTAGAACTTGCGGTTGCCAACGCGCTCCAGATAGGCTTGATCTTCCGAATTGCGGAAGGGGAGGAAGTAGTCGATAACCAGTGCCATACGCTTGCTGATTTTTGCCCTTCCACCTGCGCCAATGGCGAACAGATCATTCTGATCCCTGAAAACCGTAAAGTTCCGATGCACATAGGTCGGACTGATGATGAAAGAAAAGTTGCTGTTAAACTTTCTTGCCAGGATCAGCTGTGCGACGTAGTTCATGCGGTCACCGAAGTTTTCGTAAGCAGTTGCGGAAGTAGGGTCTTCCCGGTTGGCTCGCACCGCCGACACGGTGTTGCTGCCGAAGAGCGTGACTGCTAGAGGAACACGCCCGTCCACCGTCTGTTCCAGAAGTTTGTACTTCAAGCTGCCTTCGTAAAGCTGCTGGACGGTTGTTGCGCCTTTAGCACGTGCAAGCCCCACGGTCAGCTTGTCTGAAAGACCATATTCAAAGCCAATGCGGATGTCCGTCGAATTATCCAAACCAAAAAACTGCCTCAGCCCACCATTGCTGCCGGCGATGTCGCCGAACCGGTGGTCTACCTTAAAGTCGAGCTCGTTCTTGTGAATGGTTTCATTCGTGTGCCCGTTGATAAGCCGGGTGGACTTAAACGTAGCGCTCACTTTTTCCGATGCGCCGGTGTTCGTCGTCAGTTCTTTCTCTAATTCGGTCTGACCATAGCCGAAATGAGCACATAGCAGCAGTGCCAGTGTAAATATCTTCTTCATGTGGGTTCTACTTTTTTGGTTGATATAGCGCCTGGATGCGCACTTCTACGAGCTCCGCGATGTTCTTAAACACTAGTGTCGGAATCTTAATGTTATGATCGGCTACCCTTACTTTGAAGACGGACTTCGCGGTCACCGCACCGTTGTTGACGCTGATGTCGGCAGTGGTTCTATAGTCCTTGCTAACGCCGTGAACGGTAAGTTTACCGATAACGTTTACCTTATAACTTCCGTTTGCATTCAGATCGATGGGCCGGTCCAGCTTTCCTTTAAACTCGGAAGTTGGGTACTTTTCGGATTCCATGTAGTTCTCGTTGAAATGTTCCTGCATCAGTTTCTTCTTGAACTGAAAAGAGGTATTGGGCACCTTGAAGACAATGTCGCCGGTTTTCGCATCAATGGCTGAGCTGCCCATCACGCTTTTACCTTCAATGTCTTCCACGATTGTGCTGGAAAAGAAAGATACCGCTGCTTTGTTACTGATCAGGATGTTCTGTGCAGAAAGGGGATCATGGCACATCACAAGTAGGATAATAATTATCGGGATGAGTTTCATGTTGGTCGGGATTTATTGTTGAGTCATTCCATCTTCAAACCACTTGCTTAGCGATTCCAGCTCTGCTGCGGAAAGACTACCGTTGGGCGGCATGCGTTTAGTAACGATCACCGCCTGCCGAATGCGTTCCGCGTTGGCAACTACCGAAGCATAGCCGCTGAAAGTAAAGGCGCCGGAACCGGGTCCGCCAGCGGCATGGCAGCCACTGCACCTGCTTTGAAATAGTGCTTGCGCGAAGTTGTTGTAGGTAACTTTCTCTTGTGGCGGAGGTTCAGGTGCGATCTCGTCTGCCTGCTTTTTACTGCAACTGGCCAGCAGCAGGTAAATGATCGTAATCGCCAGGTAAATACAAATGTGTACAACCCGCTGTTTTTGTTTGTAAGTACTTAACATGTTGATTAACTTGAAGATGATTGGTTAGGTTAGTTGCTGAGGTTACGCCATGCGCTTTCTAAAGGTTGCCAGTACTTGCAGAAATATATTTTTTGTTGATCAGGCAACCTTTTCCCAGCCCCAACCGTAAACACCCTCAGAATAGCACATTTAAGTATCGTTATCGCGTGCAGGAAATCATCAACGGATGTATTCGGAAAGACAGGTCCAGTCAGTACCTGCTCTATAAGGAATTTTATGCCTATGGTATGGGCATTTGCCGGAGGTATGCGCTAAATGAATCTGATGCCGGGGATGTGCTGAACGATGGCTTTTTAAAGGTATTTACCCACATCGACAAGTATGAAACATCAAAACCTTTCAAAACGTGGTTCGCGAAAATCATCACCAACACCGCTATTGATAAATACCGGCTGAACCTGAAGTTCAGCAATCACGACGACATCAGCGGTCATGAGCACCTAGGGCAGGAAGCGCCAATTCATGCTGATCTCGCATATAAAGAGTTGCTGCACCTGATCCAAGGGCTATCTCCCGCATACCGGGTTGTTTTTAATCTTTATGCAATCGACGGGTACACCCATGAAGAGATTGCAGCATTGCTGAATATTTCAGTAGGCACCTCAAAATCCAATCTCTTTAAGGCGCGGCAAAGATTGCAAGAAAGATTAATGGCGCATGAACGGACTTCCGGGCAACCAGCCTCGGTTCCCTTGCAGCAAATAAATAAACAGGAATGAAAAAGGAGCACAACATAGATCAATTATTCAAAAAGGGGATGGAAGATCCGGATATTCCCTTTAATGAGCTGGACTGGCAGAAGATGGCGCAAAAGTTAGCCGCCAGCGAAGCCAGAAGAACAACTCCGCTATGGATTTACGCCGGAGCAGGGGTCGCTGCGGCATTGCTGCTCGTGCTGTTTATATTTTTGGCGGACCAGAATCAACCGATACAAAAGCGGCAACATACAATTGTTAAAACCAAACCCAAACCAGGAAAGGATGCCGTACAACCTGCTATAGACAAAATCGCTCCGGCCTTAGAGAAGGTAGCGCATAAACCGGAAGCATTGGCGAAGCAAGAACCTTCTTTGAAACAGCCTTTGGCCACAGGCCTGGATTCAATGTCCCTTAAGGTAGGTGCGTCTCCGCTTGGCGCAGCACAGCCGATGCTGAAAGGTTTCATGCCTACGCTGTTTAACACTCAAAAGCATGATCAGGAACAACAGATTGCCTTAGTGCTGCGTAAACCCAATACCACAAGCATGGGAACAACGACAGAAGCAAGCAGGCCGGAAAGCCAGACTAAATCAGCTGTGCTTGAACCAGTCGGCAACCGCGGTAAGTTAACTTTCACGTTTTTGGCGGCGCCGGACATCACTGACTCGAAAACCAGTGTCGGCACGAAGATCAGCTCAAACGTTGGTTTATTGCTAACCTATCCGCTTTCAAAGAAAATGAGCATATCTACAGGTGCCATTTACGCACGCAAGCTGTACGACTACGGTGGGAATGTGGCCACAGTAGGGCAGGCCAACTTACCATGGTCCCTAAATGCCGATTGTTACGTGATAGATGTCCCTGTGAATGTGAACTATCAGATATTAAGTAAAAAGAATTATTCGATAGCGCTGAACTCCGGGGTTTCAAGCTATTTCATGCTGAAAGAAAAGTACAAATTCAGCAGTACCAATGCGGCAGGGGTAACGCAGCAGAGTATGCTGGAGCTTAATAATCAAAACAAGCACCTCTTAGGCATCGCCAACATCTCTGTAAGTATAGAACGTAAGGTTTCAGATAAAGTGAGTGTTGGCATTCAGCCATTTATAAAATTCCCGCTTACCGGCATAGGATATTACGACTACAATCTGCGGTCAAGGGGCGTCGCGCTGTCGCTGAGCATAAAACCATTCGGGTCAAAGAATTAAATCAGACACTAAAAAGTTTAATCAACTTAAGATATCACACTGAAATAAGAAAAATGTATACTGTTGTGCTTAAAGTTGTGAAGAGGAACGAAAATTCCATTTATTAAATTTATTAACAAGGAATTAACACACACTTAAACCTTAAGCACATGGATTTACTATTTCTAGTATCAGTCGCCGGTCTGGCAGTTTTGGCAATAGGACCGTTCAATCGCTTTATTGATAAATGGAACGAGCGTGATTCTTTATGAATTAGTTCTGCTCGTAGCTGAATTCCTGTAGGAACCGTTCGGTGATGTTCGGATTTTTAATCTTCACGACTTCATCCTCTATCACGCACAATACGCGATAGCCGGCGTCTTTACACTTCTCTATGAAGTAGTCGCTCGGCGTTTGCTTTAACTCCAGGTTGTAAAGCTTGTTGCTGGTGTTTATAAAGACAAGTTTAAACATGAGCTGCATGATTAAGTTTACGCTCCTCGTATTCCAAAAGTTGGTTATAGCGCTCTAATAGATCTAAATATTTCTCTTTCCAAATGTCAAATTCTTCTACAACCGGCGCCACTGCAGGCTCTGCTTTTTGCTTGGCTTTGAAATCCTCTGCCGTAAAAAGATCCGGAAATTCCACGGAGAAATCGTGGTCAATCACGCGACCGATACGGTGTATGATATCTGGTTTCAGTTTAGGCTTCATAAACCAGTTATAAACTGATCTTCTGTTTACCCGGGCCAATCTTGCTACATCAGTTAAAGAGTGTCCTTCTCTTCTAATAACTTTCTCGATTGTGTTTCCGTGATGTAGTGACATTTTTACTAAATTTTAAATTTTGAACAATAATTAGCGTTTGTTGTTGTACAATGTCTCCGCAATGTGTTGCTTTATTACCCACATTTTCACGATAATTTACGAGAATTAGCATGAATTATCTGGGTTACAGCCGCATGTCGCGTTTCAGTGTGCTTTCTACATGCTATGTTGCAAATGCCGGTCCCATCTCTAGGCACTACCCAACCAATGACGTCTCTCTGGAAAAAAGATTATTTTTTATGAACTACATGAGCCGGTTTATCGTTGTAACCAGATAAGTTTTGCGATATGTACAGGATTATCTATTACAACAGTCAGACTGGCTATCGAAAGTTCGACTCAGACAATTACGATGTCATTGCAGACCAGCACATGCATCTGAAAAAACATGGCTGCAAGATCATTTGCATTGTTGACTATAATGCGAATGTGATATTAAATAAGTGCATGGATTTCAAAGCACATGTAGTTGCAGTAGACCGTTTGGTTAATTGACCATCGTAATATAAAGGTAAAAACACTTGGCGCCTTGCGGATTAGCTTTGATGCCACGTTGCGGTGCGTTATCTTTGAAGTGTAGAATTTAAAAAATTAAAATTTAAGATATGTATCCAGAATATTTGGTAGAACCAATGCGTGCAGAGTTAACGAATGTAGGTTTTCAGGAATTGAAGACTGCTGAGGAAGTAGATTCTGCAATCAACAGCGAAGGAACTGTATTTGTTGTTGTAAACTCTGTTTGCGGTTGCGCAGCAGCGAATGCGCGCCCTGCAGCTAAAATGGCGGCATCTAATGAAAAACATCCTGATAAACTGGTTACCGTTTTTGCAGGTATGGAAAAAGATGCGGTAGATAAAGCAAGAGCTTATATGATGCCTTTCCCACCTTCATCGCCAGCTATGGCCTTGTTCAAGGATGGTAAATTGGTTCATATGATTGAACGTCATCAGATTGAAGGTCGCCCGGCGCAAATGATTGCGGATAGCCTGGTTGGCGCTTTCGAGCAATACTGCTAATTTTCATGAAAATCATACTTGAAGAGACTGCCTAAGGCGGTCTCTTTTTGTTTAAGCCAAAATCTGGGATGACAAGCGGTGGACAAGTCCGCCATAAAGGGTCGGCAGGGGGATAACTAGGCTGGGGCTCTGTTAACCCCCTGTGGACCCCCTGTGAAGGCCCTGTCGGGACCTTGTTATCTCTGAAGCTTTTGGCACGCGTTTACCCTGCTAATCTGTACAGCTTAGCTTGGAATTTAAACTATGATTTATGTTGACTGTTAAAAATCCTTGTTCAGGAGTTTTTCAAGTTCTCCGAAGGACACATTCATTCTTACGCGACCTTGTTTCGCGTAGGCGATCTCGCCGGTTTCTTCAGACACAATAACGGCTACAGCGTCTGTATTCTCCGAAATACCGATGCCGGCACGGTGACGTAGTCCAAATTGAGGGGGCAGTGTGTCGTTATCTGTTAAAGGCAATATGCAGCTGGCGCTTTTGATCTTGTTCTCAGAGATTACCACTGCACCATCGTGAAGCGGACTGTTTTTCTGGAAAATGCTTTCCAGGAGTCTTTTAGATATTCTGGAGTCGATCGTCTCGCAGCTATTTGCAAAGAGCTGGTCGTCGTAGTATTTTACAAACACGATAAGGGCGCCTGTACGACTCTTTTTCATGCTTTTACAAGCTTCTATAATGGGACGGATGCGTATCAGGTTATTTACTTCAATGTTTTTGGTTCCAAAAAGATAACCCCACCAGGCCTTGTTTTTCTGCAGGAAAGTGTTTTTACCAATAAGTAGTAGAAAACGTCGTATTTCCGGTTGGAAGATGATGATGAGGGCGATGATGCCGACGTCCATAAACTTTTTGATGATTGTAGACAGCATGTTCATATTCAGCTTGTCTACCATAAACCAGAAGATCAAGATCATAAACATGCCCAGCAGCAGGTTTACGGCAAGGGTATTTTTGATCAGACTGTAAACATAATAGATCAGCATGGCAACCAGGAAGATGTCTACGACATCTGTTGCGGTGATCTTTATGAAATCGAAATCAAAATCAAAACCTTTCATTTTGGCAATTTAAGAAAAATATATCAGCGGCGTTGTGTGCGTTCAACCAACTTGATGCATTCTAAAGCGGCGCGGACATCGTGCACACGCAGGATACTCGCACCCTTTTGTAAGGCTATGGTGTTTAACACCGTGGTGCCATTCAGCGCATCTGCAGGTTCCACTTTAAGGAATTTGGATATCATGGACTTCCGTGAAAAACCAACCAGCAAGCTCAGTCCAAAGATCTTCAGATCTTCCAGGTGGTTGAGCAGTTCGTAGCTGTGATCGCGGTTTTTTGCAAACCCGAAACCCGGATCCAGGATAATATCTTTCACGCCAAGCCGGCGAAGTGCAGCAACCTTCTTTGAGAAGTAATCCACCACTTCAAGCACCACATCATCATAGTGGGGCTCAATATGCATGGTTTGTGGGCTGCCTTTCATGTGCATCAGGATGTAAGGCACATTCAGCGCGGCAACAGTTTCGAACATACGGTCATCCAGGGTACCCCCGGAAATATCATTGATGATGTGGGCCCCGGCTTCGACAGTGGCTTTTGCTACCGGCGGACGGAAAGTATCTATGGAAAGCACAGCCTCCGGAAAAGCTTTCACCAATGCTTCAACTACGGGAACAATTCTGTCCAGCTCTTCCTGTTCGGTGATGTCTGCTGCACCAGGGCGGGATGAATATGCGCCGATGTCGATGATCGTTGCACCAGCTTCAAGGAAAGCTGCGGTCTTTTTCATCGCTTCCTCAATGGATGCAGTACGGCTTGCTGCGTAGAAAGAATCAGGGGTTATGTTCAGGATCGCCATCACATGTGGCGTGCGCAGATCTAAGAGTCCCCCGCCGATGTTCAGTGTCGTCTTTCGGTTTAAAAATGTATCTTTAGCCATGTTTTAATGCAAAAATACAGTATTAGGACAGCTTTAGACTAAATTTCTCATTGTTTTGGCAAAAGGTACCTCATTAGAATACGACGAAGTTATCGCGGTTTGTAAATCGCTTTTTCTTAAGAAAACCAAAGATTATGGCACGGCCTGGCGCATCCTTCGGCTGTCGTCAATAACCGATCAAATCTTCATCAAGGCGCAAAGAATTCGCACCCTTGAAGAGACCAAAGTGAACAAGGTAGGGGAAGACATTACCTCCGAGTATATCGGGATCGTGAATTACTGTGTGATTGCTTTGATGCAAATGGAACTTCGTACGGAGGATCCATATGAATTGGAGCTGGAGCTTGTTAATACGCTGTTTGAACAGCATGTAAATACAACCAAAGAATTGATGTTCGCCAAAAACCATGATTATGGTGAAGCGTGGCGTGACATGCGGATCAGTTCATTAACCGATCTGATCTTAATGAAGATCTTACGCGTAAAGCAGATTGAAGATAACGCGGGGCAGACTGTCGTGTCTGAAGGCATTGCTGCTAATTATCAGGACATGATAAACTATGCCGTTTTTGCGCTGATTAAACTTGGCGTAAAGTAGTTGCAGGTACAGCCTTAGGCGCTAAATAAATGAAATTTTAAGATGAAAAACATAGCATTAAACTTCTGCAGGGTATTTGTAGGTCTGCTTTTTATCGCCTCTGGCTTGATTAAAGCCAATGATCCGATGGGATTTGGTTATAAGCTGCAGGAGTATTTCGATGTTTTTCACATAGCCTTTCTGGGCGACTTTGCGACAGGAATCGCCATGTTGCTTTGTATCGTGGAGATTGTGCTTGGTGCCTTGTTGCTTTGTGGCTTCTGGCCGAAAAAGGTGACCATGGCACTGCTGGTGACCATCATCTTCTTTACCTTCCTGACATTCGTTTCCGCTTTCTTTAAAGTGGTCACTTCTTGTGGTTGCTTTGGCGATGCTATTCCACTTACCCCATGGCAGTCCTTCGGAAAAGATGTGGTACTGCTGTTGATGATCGTGTACCTGTATCTGCAACGGGACCGGATCAGCGCCTTGACTAGTTCCGCTGCGCTGCGCACTGCAATCTTGGTTTGCGTTACCGTGCTTTCGCTGGGATTTACACTTTATACTTATTATGCACTGCCGATTGTAGACTTCCTGCCGTACAAAGTAGGAAACAATGTGCCTGCGCTGATGAAGCTTCCTGCAGGGCAGAAAGGCGACGAGTATGAGATTCTGTACCAGTTGAAGCATAAATCAACCGGTGAAACGAAGTCCATGAATGACAAGCTATATCTGAAATCGGGCATCTGGGAGGATGATAACTGGGAGATTGTAGGCGATCCGGAACGCCGCCTGGTGAAGAAAGGTTATGACATCAAGATCAAGGATCTGAACATTTCGGATGCTTCCGGAACAGACTATACGAAAGAGCTTATCGAGAATCCATACTACAACCTTGTTGTTGTGGCTTACGATCTTCGGAAAACCGATACGGCTGCTTTTGGCCGCATCAATGCTCTGGCCTTAAAGGCTGCGGAAGCGTTCAATGTACGTACGGTGATGTTGACTTCTAATGCTGCGCAGGATGCGCAAAGCTTCTCGGAGCGGAACAAGCTGTTCATTGAAATCTTCTATGCTGATGCTGTACCGTTGAAGAGCATGGTACGCTCCAGTCCGGGGCTGCTGTTGTTTAAAAATGGCGTTGTGGTGGATAAATGGAGTGCGGCTTTCTTGCCGGATTTCGAGACCTTAAACGAAAAATATCTCTCCAGGTAACATGCTGCAGTACATATTTAAAAAGTTTCTCTACGGATTGGCGGTGATGGCGGGTGTGATTACGGTTGTTTTCCTCTTATTTAATGTGCTTCCCGGTGATCCGGCAAGGATGACCATGGGGCAACGTGCCGATGTGCAATCCCTTGAAGCGGTGAGGAAGGAATTCGGACTGGACAGATCTAAACCCATGCAGTTCTTTTTGTATTTGAATGATCTCTCGCCCATAGGGCTGCACGGCAAAGATCAACAGGAGAAATACAACTACGTTAAACTGATTGGTGCAGGTGAAGATGTTATTGCTTTAAAGGTACCTTATCTGCGCCGTTCTTATCAGACCAAAAGGGATGTGACGACAATATTGGCGGAAACCGTGCCCAACACTTTCATCCTTGCCGCAACGGCGATGATCTTTGCCACGATAATTGGCGTGTTCCTGGGCGTTGTATCTGCGGTGAACCGCGATACCTGGATTGATCATGCGGCCAATTCCTTCGCGATACTGGGTATTTCGGCGCCCTCTTTCTTTGCCGGGATTATCATTGCCTGGCTCTTTGGATTTGTACTCAGTGATTATACCGGCTTAAACATGTCCGGCAGTTTATATAGCTACGACCCTTTTGAAGGGGAGATCATGACCTGGAAAAACCTTTGGTTACCCATGATTACCCTTGGCTTGCGGCCGCTGGCGATTATTGTACAGCTTACCCGCAGTGCGATGCTTGATGTACTCGCGCAGGACTACATTCGCACGGCACGTGCAAAAGGCTTGGGTCGGAACGCGATCATATACAAACATGCCCTGAAAAACGCAATGAATCCGGTGATTACTGCGATCTCCGGCTGGTTTGCTTCCTTACTGGCAGGATCCTTTTTTGTTGAATACATATTTGGATACAACGGACTGGGACGGGCGACGGTTTTTGCACTGGAGATGTCTGATTTTCCGGTTGTGATGGGTTCCATATTGTTTATCGCATTTGTGTTTGTGGTCATCAATATTCTGGTGGATGTATTATATGCATTTGTGGATCCCCGGGTAAAGTTGGCGTAGCTTAAGGCTGTTGTAGCGTTGATATAGGTTTAGCTGAATGGTTGATTATGGCATTTTCAAAATAAATAGATGAAGATTTTTCTAATTGGTTTTATGGGTAGTGGCAAGACCACTTCTGGAAAGCGACTTGCCAGTGCGTTGAAGGTTCCCTTTTTTGATCTCGACCATCAGATTACCGCAGAGACAGGCATGTCTATTCCCGCGTATTTCGCTGAACATGGAGAGCCGGCTTTCAGAAGTCTGGAGCAGCAGGTTTTACAGCATTTTGCCTATCCGGTAGATTGCGTGATTTCCACAGGAGGTGGGACGCCTTGTTATTTCGATAATATGGAATGGATGAATGCCAACGGGTTAACCGTTTTTATAGATATGCCAGCAATGGCGCTTGCGAAAAGGCTGGAGCCCGGTAAACATAAAAGGCCCTTGTTGAAGGACCTTGATGTGGATGGGATGGTAAAGTTTATTACGGAGAAACTGGATGAGCGTCTTCCTTATTATAACAAAGCGCAGGTGATCATCAATGGTGTGAATCTCAATACGGAATTGCTACAGGCCGCTGTGCGGAACGCGCCGGCTAAATAGGTACCCAGATGTCGGCCGACTGGTTCTGCTGAAATGCGGAGAACTCTTCTCTTGGCGGCAGATTCAGGTAGGGGTAGGTCACTTTTGAAAGATACAGCCCCTGCGGGTGTGCCGGTGTGATCAGTGCTGGCGTTTCCCTCGAAATGAGGTAATGTTCAAAGCCATCTACACTTAGCTGCCCTTTTCCCACTTTAAGCAGCTGGCCCATAATAATGCGGATCATTTTACTCAGAAACCGGTTTGAAGAGATCTGAAAGCGAAGCTTTTCACCCCTTTGATCTGTGAAAAGATCAGCGGACATTACATTACAGATGGTATGTTCGTACTTGTCCGGGCTGGTACAAAAGCAGCGGTAATCTTTGTATTTGGGTAAAAGATCCACCGCACGCTTCATCTCCGTGAAATTCAGATCCGGCAGCAGGTAATAAGAGCTTAGTCCGTGTAAAAAGGGATTCTTGTAGGTATGCAGGAAGTAATCGTAGGACCTTTTCACGGCATCAAAACGCGCGTGGCGCTGTGCTTCCACAGGAATGATGTCGAACACCGCGATGTTATGCGGCAGCAGTTTGTTGAGCCGGAACAGGAGATCGAAGTCCCATTCCTGCTCAACATCCATATGGAAGAAAAACTGGCTTGCATGTACGTGCGCATCTGTTCGGCCGCAGCCATTGATGGCGATCGGTGTTTTAAGCGCCTGACTGAGGAACTTTTCCAGCACGCCTTGTACGTTTGCAACGCCTGGTTGTTTCTGCCAGCCGCCATAGTGTAGGCCGTTATAGCCAATATGAACGAAATACCTCAAGCGCTATCTTTTTCCTGCACGTTTATTCAACTCATCGATCGGCATGCTGATGATGCGACCAACTTGTTTCTTGCCTTTATAAGTTACCACCTTGAACATGGTTGCATCTTTTGGCGGCGTAATCTTGCCGGTGTACTTTGGATAAAAACGGTCCGGTTCAGAATTGTCAAAGCTGTAATAGATATCCAGGCCTTGTACTTCGGTAGTCAAATCGATCAGCAAAGAACGGTCTGTAGCTCTTGACGCCTTGAAGATGGGGTCGTAAGCGCTAGGAGAATACTTGGTTTCCGCGTAATCCATTCTTTGGAAATGGTCTTCCACCTTGCTGAAGAAAGTGTTCCAGTTCTTTTTTGAAGAAGGTGACCATACAGATTCTGCAATGGCCATACCTCTCGGCCAGGTCATATACTCTGCCTGGCGGATGTTGTAAACCTGCTCTGTCCATAGATTTGCCTGTCCGCCTTTAATCAGCTTCGCATCTACACCTTTTGGAATGGGTTCAAACTCGTAGCTGGTGTTTAACCTTAAGGATGCATAGACCTTCGGCTCGGTGATGGCGTCGCCTTGCATGTAATCGATATAGGCGTACGTTGTCGGGCTCATCACCACTTCGTGGCCTTTATGGGCAGCCTCAATGCCGTATTTCATGCCTCTCCAGCTCATTACGGTTGTATTTGCTGGCATCGGATTTTCCAGGATTTCATCCCAGCCGATGAACTTTTTGCCTTTAGACTCTACGATGGTTTTTACACGGCGTTCAAAGTAGCCTTGTACCTCTTCAATCTTTTTCATGCCTTCACGTTGCATCAAGGCTTTGATGGCATCGTTCTTTTGCCAGAAGTTAATTGGCGCTTCATCGCCACCCAGGTGGATGTATTCAAATGGGAATAGTGCTGCAACCTGGGTTAGAACGGTATCCAGGAAGGCATATACTTTCTCGTTTGCAGGGCAAAGCGTATTGTCGACAAGCGCAATCGGCGGGGCACCGCGCGACCAGTCCATGATTTTCTCGCCAGAACGTACCTGGTATTTTTCGGCACCAGGCGTGCAGGAAAGTTCAGGGTAAGAAGCAATAGCAGCAAGACTATGACCCGGAACATCAATTTCCGGCATAATGTCTACGTAACGGTCTTTAGCATACTGAATGATTTCTTTGATGTCATCCTGGGTATAGAAACCGCCGTAGTCTCTTGGTTCAGTTGGGGTTGGTGGCACGAAATCGCCGAAGTTACCTTCTTTTTTCACGCGCCATGCGCCAACTTGCGTCAGTTTTGGCAAGCCTTTAATTTCAAGGCGCCAGCCTTCATCATCTGTAAGGTGGAGGTGAAGCAGGTTGTACTTGTATTTCACCATAGCATCGATGTATTGTTTCACTTCATTCTTGGTGAAGAAGTGACGTGCAACATCGAACATTAATCCTCTCCAGGCAAGTTTCGGGTAATCTGTAACTTCTACACAGGGGATGGTCCATTTTACGCCTTCAACCTGTTCTTTCGATGCGATCTCTGCAGGGAAGAGTTGGAGCAGTGATTGTACGCCGTAGAATAAGCCGGCGCCGGTGTTGGCTTTTATGGTTATTAGTTTCGGTGTTACCGATAACTGGTAGCCTTCTTTACCCAGGGTAGGATTAGGCTGTGGATTGAGTACAAAGCGGATGGTTTCTGAAGTCGCATCGCTCTGCGTGCTTACGAAACTTCCGGTGGGAATGGATAAATGCAGCTGAAGGTAGTCTAGCGCTGGCTTTATGGTAGAGGATTTCTCTGCCTGTATGATGACTTTCTTTGGGAGTACAAAAACGCCGGCGTTTTTCACCAGCGATACAGGTTCAGGGATAATGGCAATGGGTCTGCTTATGGCCGCGGCACTTTCCGTTTCGACATTGCTGATCAGTTGTGTTTGTTCCTGGCTGTATGCCTGCCCGGCAACACACAGCAAACACAGTAATTGAAATACTTTCTTCATCAAGGTTCTTTATATGTGATTTGTTGCAATTTAAAGAATTTATGAGGAAGTCGGCTAAAAAATGGCTTTGCCGCTATTATGTTACCCTGAAAATCTGGTGTTTCTGCTTTGGGTATAGACGATTAATTGGTCGGTTGCAGGTTGTTCATGATGTAGCGTGGAGTCTTGTTATTTTTATAGCTTTTCGAGTAGGATTTTTAGTTTAGTCTATTCATTTAAGGACATCCAGTACCCGGAAGAGTTTACTGGAGACTTTCGATCCGGAGTAGTTATTGATGTTGATGACGATGATGTATTTTTTACCGTTCGCTGCGGTGTAATAGCCTGCGTAGGCCTGCACATCACTGATGGATCCGCTTTTCAGCTGCATGCCGTTGTTAATTGGGAGCGACTTCAGGAAGGCTGGGTACCAGGTTTCTTTTTGCGCCTGAAACAGGATATTTGCCATTGCTGCTGCAGTGACGCGCGTGCCTGGCGACAGTCCGCTGCCATCAACAATGTTTAATGCATTTTTATCTATGCCTTTGGCGGCCCAATAGCTCAATTCTTCTTGAACGCCGTTTCTGGTGGTGGTTTCTTTACCAGCTTTCCAGGCCAAGGTACGTATGAGGTGCTCTCCATAGAGGTTTATGCTTTTCTTGTTGAACCAGTAGATGATATCGGCGAGGGCAGGGGAGCTTACGCTGCTGAGTTTTGCGGTGATGGCTGGCTTGATCTTTTTTTCTGCACTGAGGCGCCTTGTGGTTGTTGGTGCTTCTGTGCTGGTGATGCCGATGCGTTTTAGGGTGTCTTGTAGTCTGTATGCAGCATCGAATGCTGGATCTGGCAGTGCAGCGGAGATGCCTTTTTTGTTGATGCCAACGCCCCATGTTCCGCGTAGGTAGGCAATGTCAGCGAGTGGTGGCAGGAAGGCGTAGGCATGATCACCCGAACCTGCGGCGCCAGTCCGGAGTTCGTTGATGACGTTCAGGTATGGCATTTCTGGTACGGTACGTAACATGTTTACCGGGCTGCCGGTGCTGCTACCAGGTCTTAGCTGGATATCGAACTGGTTTTCCCGCCAGGATAATGAAGAAGGATAAGCGCCGTAGTAGTTCCCGATATCCTGCCATATCCAACCTTCTGGCAGGGTACTGCTGCCCCAGAGTGCATCATCACCAATTACTTTCCCTTTGATGGATTTGATTCCCGCATTGCGGATGGCTTGCACCCAGGTGTTCAGGATCTGGTTTTCCTTGGTATTTGCATATCTCCAGGATCCCAGCGTGGGGTCTCCACCACCAATGATAATCAGATCGCCATTCAATACACCATCCGCATCAAGCTTTCCGCTGTAAGCAAGGGTGGTTTGATAGGTAAAATCTTCACCTAACAAACTGAAAGCGGTGGCCGCGGTTATGACTTTGAGGGTGGAAGCAGTCGCCACGCCCAGGTTTTCATTGCGTCCAAAGATTTGTTTTCCAGTCGCTGCATCGAGCACTACCAACGTTGTTGTTGCATATTTTGCCTGAGGATCTGCTGCAAGCCGGTTGAATGCTTGTTCAAGTTGCGTGGACACTTGCGCATTTGCTGTAAAACAAATTAGAAGGAGACAATAGCAAAGCAGCTGTTTGATGGTGTTCTTGTGCATGGTGAAAGTAATGGGCATAAAAAAATGTGATGATGAAACTGCAGGCAATTTCATCATCACATCTAAAGGTATCTGAATTATATTAACTCTTTTTGTAGAAGTAGTTCTGCAATCTGCACTGCGTTTGTTGCAGCACCTTTGCGCAGGTTATCGGCAACGATCCACATGTTCAGGGTGTTTGCTTGCGACTCATCTCTTCTGATGCGGCCAACAAAAACATCATCTTTTTCATGTGCATCTTTTGGCATTGGGTATTTCAGGTTAGCGATATCATCTACAACCGTTATGCCTTTAGCATGCTCCAGAATGGAACGCACTTCAGCAACGTCAAAATCCTGTTCAAACTCGATGTTTACTGACTCAGAGTGCCCACCCATTACTGGAATGCGGACGGTCGTTGCAGTGATGCCGATGTGCTCATCATCCAGGATCTTTTTGGTTTCCAGGATCATTTTCATTTCCTCTTTGGTGTAACCGTTATCCTGGAAAACATCTATTTGAGGAATTACGTTAAGGTCGATCGGGTAGGCGTAAGCCATTGGTCCGTCGGTGATGCCTTGACGTTCATTCATCATCTGCGTTACTGCTTTTACGCCTGTACCCGTTACCGATTGGTAGGTAGATACCACTACACGCTTGATCTTGTACTTTGCATGCAGGGGTTTCAATGCTACGACCATCTGGATGGTTGAACAGTTTGGGTTTGCAATAATGGTATCATCGATGTTTAGCACATGTGCGTTTACTTCCGGCACAATCAGTTTTTTCGTAGGATCCATTCTCCATGCGGAGGAATTGTCGATTACGATTGTTCCTGCTTCTGCGAAACGTGGAGCATGTTCAAGTGAAGTATCGCCACCGGCAGAGAAAAGTGCAATAGCTGGTTTCATCGCAATTGCAGTATCAATGTTTACGACAGCGTACTTCTTACCCTTGTAGCTGATTTCCTTACCAACGCTCTTTTCAGATGCTACAGGAATTAACTCGGTTAACGGGAAGTTACGCTCTTCTAATACTTTCAACATTACAGTGCCCACTAAACCAGTGGCACCTACAACTGCGACTTTCATCTATATCTTTCTATTTTGTTTAACGCCACGGAATTGCGGCGTACTTTTCAACAAATATGCTTAAACTTTACAATAGTTTAAAGCAATTCAGTTTTAATGTACTCCTGGCTTTGTTTTATGCTCGCATATGGCTCCATATCAAAGTTTTCCTGCTCCATAATTGCATGTTTTAGACCTGCTTTTTTGGCGTTCTTGAATATGGTTTTAAAATCAATGCCGCCGCTACCAACTTCGATGTTCTTCTCGTTGTTTGCCTTGTCCATATCCTTTACGTGCCACATGGTAAAGCGACCCGGGTATGCATTAAATAACTGCACAGGATCTTTACCTGATCTTAGTATCCAGTAGATGTCCATTTCGAAATCCACTAGCTTGGGATCCGTTTCCTTAAGCATGATTTCCAGACCAGTTGTATCGCCCCATGGCTTCAACTCGAAATCATGATTGTGGTAGGCAATCTTTAGTCCTGATGCATTACATAAAGCACCTGCCGTGTTTAGTTTTGCAGCAACTTTCTTGTAGTCATCTGCATTCTGGCGAAGGTTATCGCCCAGGTAAGGAACGGTTACATACTCACTGCCGATTGCACTTGCCGCTGCGATGAATGCCTTTAGTTCTTCTTCATTACCATCCTGGATATACCTGTCGATACCATAGTGACCGCTTGGTGCAGTAAGGCCATTTTCAATAAGCAGGTTCTTGAATGATTTAGGGTCTAAGCCCCAGAAGCCGTCTTTGGCAGAATACCCGTAGGTTTCTACTTCTTTATATCCGGCTGCGGCAACTTTGGCGATTACGCCTCTGGGATCCTTTGGAAGGAAGTCGCGAAGCGAGTATAGTTGTAATCCTACAGCTTTGGATGATTTTACACAGGCAAAGGAAGGAAGCACTAAGCCGGCTGCTGCTGCAATACCGGCTTGTTTGATGAATGTTCTTCTGCAGTTCATAATAATTTTATTGGTCGCATATGGTGATGGCTGCTTTTAGCGAGCCAAGTTTATCCTTTGCGCGTGGAATAAACTCTTGTGCAAGAAATCCCTTGAATCCGGTGGCCAGAATGGCTTTCACGATTGCCGGATAATAGAGTTCCTGTGTTTCGTCGATTTCAGCTCTGCCGGGAACTCCTGCAGTGTGGTAATGGCCGATGTACTGGTGGTAATCTTTAATGTTTTGAATCACATCACCTTCATCAATTTGCATGTGGTAGATGTCATATAGCAACTTGAAATTTTCTGATCCAAGTCGTTTACATAATTCTGCACCCCAGGAAGTTCTGTCGCACTGATAGTCCTTGTGGTCTTTTTTACTATTTAACAGTTCCATCACAAGTACCACGTTGTGCTTTTCAGCAATGCCAATGATTTGTTTAAGACCTGCTACGCAGTTGTTCCATCCCGTTTCATCATCCTTACCACGTTTATTACCACTGAAACAGATCAGGTTTTTGTAACCGGCTTTTGAGACCAGGGGAATCATCTCCGTGTAGTTCTTGATCAATGTTTCATGGAACTTAGGATCATTCCAACCATCAACCAGGTTGATTTCAGCACCATTACACATGGAGGACGTAAGACCATGCTTTTTGAGTACTGGCCAATCTTTTGGTCCCACCAGGTCTATGCCGGTGATGCCCATCTTTTTAGACTCAATACAAAGGGTTTCCAGATCGATGCTGTCGAAGCACCACCTGCAAACGGCATGATTTACATTGCCTTTTAGTGCCAAATTCTTGTCGGATTTAAAGGTGAAACTTTGAAGCGTCATGGGCGTACCCAGGGCAACCCCGGCAATGGCCAGACGCTTCAAGGTGTCTCTTCTACTATTTTTTTCTTCCATTTTGAATGTTAAATGCTCTCCACTTTAACCTTTTCCTTGTCGTTGAAGAACAATGCGAAAAGAATGAAGACTACTGCGGCAATGCCTGCTGGAATGATCCAGATCATTTGCCAATCGAAGCTGCCATCCGCTTGTTTGTATGTATCGGTTATCATACCGGCAACCTCAAAACCAATCAGCATACCTATACCATAAGTTGCAAGTGTGATCAGTCCCTGAGCAGCGCTTTTAAACTGTGCACCTGCCTTTGAGTTGGTATAAATCTGTCCGGATACAAAGAAGAAGTCATAACAGATACCGTGTAGTGCAATACCAATAATGAGCATGAAACTTAGATCTCCTGCATTTCCATACGCGAAAAGCGCATAACGCACTGCCCATGCCAGCATACCCACTAAGATCGTTTTCTTAAATCCGAAGCGGGTAAAGAAAACCGGTAGCAGGAGTAGGAATAATACTTCGGACATCTGACCAATGGTCATTTTCCCGGTTGGATTATCAAGCCCAATGTTGGATAGGAAAGGGTTTGCATTCTGGTAGTAGAAAGCCAATGGAATACAGATCAGGATAGAGGAGATGAAGAAGATTGCGAAGTTTCTGTCCTTCAAAAGCTTCAAGGCGTCTAATCCCATAATCTGAGACACGCTCACTTTTTCACCTGTAGATACCTTTGGAGGGGTAGCTGGAAGGGTGAAACTGAATAAGCCAAGTACAAGTGATCCAATACCAGCCATCAGGAAGGTATACTTCAAGAAGCCTGCAGAGATGCCTTCCGGAGAATCCCAATGGTAAACGAAGCTGATTAACAAGCCTGCAACGATCCAACCGATGGTTCCCCAAACACGAATTGTAGAAAACTCCTTTTCAGGATCTTTCATTTGATTGAATGATACGGAGTTGACTAATGCCAGGGTTGGCATGAAGAGAATCATGTACGAGAGCACATATGGATAAAATGATGAAATATCCGGTGCCTGGTACATTTGGTACATTAACACTGCGCCCACAAGGTGTAGAACCCCTAATATTCTTTCCGCATTAAAAAACCGGTCAGCAATTAGCCCGATGATAAATGGGGCAATGATTGCTCCCCAGGATTGGGTTGAAAATACTGCGGCGCTTTGTGAGCCTGTTGCCTGCAGGTTATTTCCTATAAAAGTGCCCAGTGTAACAAACCATGAGCCCCAGATGAAAAATTCCAGGAACATCATGCTTGATAGTTTAATACGGTTCGTTAAGTTCATTTTGTATTCGGAGATTAATTAGATTTAAGTTCTTTAATAGAGATGTTTCTGTACCATACCTCATCACCATGGTCCTGTAAAGCTATTCTGCCTTTCTTGTAAGCTGCAAAGCCTTCCCATCCTTTAAATTTACTTCCAGCTACAAGTGCTTTAAAATTATCATCCCATAGGGTTGTTGAAACAACTTTAACACCGTTCAAGGTGAACTCAAGCTTTCCGTTTTTGCTCACAACTTTAACTTTATTCCATTCACCAACAGGTTTCACAGGCTCTGAGCTGCTTTTTACTAGGTCGTACAAGTCGCCAGCGCGGTGTTTAGTAATTTTACCATCAGGGTGTCCTTCATTGTCAAGCACCTGCATTTCAAGACCTGTAGCATAAGTCTGCTTGTATTTTGGATCTTCATGAACATAAAGCATTACGCCACTATTTCCTTTAGGTGCGATTTTCCACTCCAGGTTCATTTCGAAATTCTCGTATTCTTTGTCCGTTACTAAGTCTACACCGTGACCTTCACGAAGTTTTGGATCCAGGTGGATTACACCTTTTTCCATTGTCCATCCGTGGGCAGCATTTTCAGCACCATATGGATGCCATCCAGCTATTTTCTTGGTTTCTTGTGCATTTGCATCCATGTTGAATAATGCGGTAAGCACCAACGCAGAAAAGATATATTTTTTCATGTTTTTAGATTTAAGTAAGCGCCCAACTGGTTTAGTTGGGCGCTGTAAGAAAGATTAAAGATTTATTATGCGCCGAGCGTCCAGCCCTTGCGGTATTCTCTTTTTACGTACTGGTTAACCGCATCAAAGTTGGTTACTTTCATGTTGTTGTTATCCCAAAGCAACTTGATGTTACGGCCTGGGTAGCTAATTTTTCCTTGAGCATCTTTGGCTTGAACATCAACCCCGCGGATTGCAAGGTTTGCCATAAGTAGTGCTTCTGTTAGTGGACCTGCGATTTCGAAAGGTGAACTTACCTCTTTCTTACCATGACCTGCAATACAAGCCTCTACCCATTGCGCGTAGTGACCGTTTGCTCCACCTTGAACTCTGGCGAAACGCTCTGGAACTTTGATGCTCTTATTTCTGCTTAGTGGTAGTAATCTTGGATCGGCAGAGTAGGTGCTCGCCATCATTTTACCTTTAGTACCGATGAACAATGTTCCATTGCCACCATCACCAAATACCTCGTTTGCTTCTAATTCTTCTGGTCTTTCCGGCTGAATACCACCATCCATCCAGTGAACCGTAACATCACCTTTTGTTTTTTCCGTTTTCGGGAATTTCAAGGTAACGTGGCTAGATGGAGGGCAGCTGTCAGGGAAGTATCCGCGTTTAAACTCGTCTACGTATACAGAACCAACACTTGCCTGTACTTCGCTTGCATATTTCAGATTCAGTACGCTAAATGGAGCCTCTAATAGGTGACATCCCATGTCGCCCAGTGCACCGGTTCCGTAATCCCACCAGCCTCTCCAGTTAAATGGAACAAGCTTATCTACGTATTCTTTGTAAGGTGCAGTGCCTAACCAAAGATCCCAGTCAAGTTCTTTTGGAACTTCGCTCTTGTTAGTCGACCATGGAATGCCTTGTGGCCAAACTGGTCTGTCGGTCCAGGCGTAAACCGTATGTACATCACCGATAAGGCCTGCATCATACCATTCTTTCATTTGGCGTGGACCATCGTTTGAGGCACCCTGGTTACCCATTTGGGTGACAACTTTATATTTCTTAGCTGCAGCTGTTAAAGCACGAGCTTCATAGATATCGTGGGTTAAAGGCTTTTGCACATAAACGTGTTTGCCTAATTGCATTGCAGCCATTGCTTGAACAGCATGGTTGTGGTCTGGGGTAGAAACAGATACGGCATCGAAGTTCTTATGTTCTTTATCTAACATTTCGCGCCAGTCTTTATAGAATTTCGCTTTTGGAAATGCTTTTACTGAACCTGCCGCACGACGAGTGTCTACATCACAAAGGAACCCGATATCTGCTTTACCGCTCTTGTGGAACATGGCAATATCGGATTGGCCTTTACCGCCAACACCTATTCCGGCAATAATTAATCTATCACTTGGTGCTAAGAACCCATTTCCACCAAGTACGTGACGAGGCACAATTGTGAAGGCAGCTGCCGCAATCGCACCAGTCTTTAGAAACGAACGTCTGGTTGTGGCGTTCTGATCATTAGTTTTGTTTTCCATTGCTTATATTCGGTTTTAAAGAATGATTATTTTTTTAAAGACAAGATGTAGTTAACCATCTCTTTAGCGTCTTCTTTAGATAAATTCGGGTGTGGTGTCATTGGAACTTCGCCCCAAACACCTGAGCCTCCGCGAATGATTTTGTCAGCAAGCTCATCTACGTTAAGCTCACTCATTGGATATTTTTCAGCAACCTCTACGTAAGAGGGTCCTACAACTTTGGTGGTTTCGTTATGACAACCCAGACAGTCTGATTTATCAATAAGTTGCTTTCCTTTATGCACTGCACCGCCTGATTCGCCTGCTGAAGCGGTAGTTTCTGTTGTCGTAGCAGCCGACTCCGTCTTCGCTGAATCGCCTCCTCCGCAAGATGCCAAGACAAATGTTAGGCATCCAAGTAGATATGTTATTTTTTTCATAGTGTATTGTTGATGTGCCCGGTTCCGGGTTATAGTCCTAAAATTTTATTGTTGAATGCTTCATCTGCTCCAGTAGCAGCGAAGTCGTCAAAAGCCCTGTTCGTAACAGGAATAATGTGTTTTTTAATGAATTCTGCACCTTCTTTAGCGCCAACGTTGGAGTCTTTCAGGCTGCATTCCCATTCCATAACCGCCCAGCCTTTGAAGTCATACTGCGTCAGCTTGCTGAAAATGGTTTTGAAATCTACCTGTCCGTCGCCTGGTGAACGGTATCTTCCTGCGCGGTTCGCCCAGCTTTGGTACCCTCCAAAAGTTCCTTGCTTACCCGTTGGGTTAAATTCAGAATCTTTTACGTGGAATGCTTTAATACGCTCATGGTAGAAGTCGATGTACTGAATGTAATCCAGTTGCTGCAGTACGAAGTGTGATGGATCATAAAGCAAGCATGCACGAGGGTGATTATTTACTTTCTTCAGGAACATTTCGTAGGTAATACCATCGAATAAATCCTCTCCAGGGTGTATTTCGTAACAAACGTCTACGCCACAATTATCAAATTCATTCAAGATGGGCATCCATCTTTTAGCAAGTTCAGTAAAGCCGGCATCTACCAAGCCCTCCGGGCGTTGCGGCCAGGGGTGGAACATATGCCAAAGTAGCGAACCGCTAAAGGTGGCATGTGCGTTTAACCCCAGGTTCTGCGAAGCTTTAGCAGCATATTTCAATTGCTGCACCGCCCATTCCGTTCTACCTTTAGGGTTGTTATGCAGTTCTTTTGGCGCAAAAGCGTCAAAGGCAAGATCATATGCAGGATTTACGGCAACCAACTGTCCTTGCAGGTGTGTCGATAGCTCCGTGATCTCCAGACCATAGCTGTTGATTTTGCCTTTCAATTCATCCGCGTAAGTCTTGCTTTCCGCAGCGAGCTTAAGGTCTATAAAGCGATCATCTAATGTCGGCATCTGAATGCCGACAAATCCAAGCTCAGCTGCCCATTTACAAATACCTTCAAGCGAGTTGAAGGGTGCTTCTTCCTGAATAAACTGAGCTAAAAATATAGCGGGTCCTTTAATTGTAGTCATCTTTAAATTTTAAATTCATACCACTTCTGGTCTGATTTGCCTGAAGCTACGACGTTTTCAATAAATGCCATTCCGCGCACACCATCTTCTGAAGTTGGAAAATCCAGCATTTCATCCGAAGGTTTTTCGCCATTACTAACCTTGTCTATCGTGGTTACGAAGTTGCGGTAAATGTTTGCGAAAGCTTCCAGATAGCCTTCAGGGTGCCCTGCAGGGGTTCTGGTATTATTTGCTGCGAATGAACTCAGGTAATTGTGTCCTGTTCTATATATCTGCGCAGGTGCATCAAGCCACTTTAATTTTAAGGTGTTAGGTTCTTCCTGGTGCCATTCTAAGCCACCTTTTTCACCATAAACCTTTATTGTCAAAGCATTTTCTTCGCCTGCAGCGATCTGAGAAGCCATCAAAATACCATTTGCACCATTATCGAACTTCAACAGGATATTTCCGTCATCATCCAACGACCGGCCTTCTACAACGATGTTAAGATCTGCACACATGTGTGAGATCTTGACATTCGAAATGTATTCAGCCAATTGTGCAGCATGCGTGCCGATATCACCCATACAGCCGCTGATGCCGCTCTTAGAGGGATCGGTGCGCCAGGAGGCTTGCTTGTTACCTTCATTCTCTGAAGGAAGGCTAAGCCAGCCTTGTGGATACTCCACACAAACCTTTCTGATGCGACCAAGTTCACCGGCTTTCACCATCTGTCTTGCCTGTTTCACCATCGGGTAGCCAGAGTAGGTGTGCGTTAAGCACACCATCAATCCGGTTTCTTGTGCTTTGGCATAAAGTTTTTTAGCTTCTTCAAGCGTCAGCGTCATAGGTTTATCAATCAGCACATGAAATCCGGCACTTAACGCCAGCATTGCTGGTTCAAAATGGGCAAAATTCGGGGTAACGATGCTTACAAATTGCATCCGCTGATCTGCAGGAAGTTGACTTTCCGCTTCGAACATTTCAGCATAGCTTCCATAGTTTCTATCATCCGCAATAAAAAGGGCACGACCAGATGCTTTTGCTTTTTCTGGATCTGAGCTGAACGCGCCGCAGCACAATTCAACCAAGCCATCCATATTAGCAGCAATGCGGTGTACAGCGCCGATAAAGGCATCTTTACCACCGCCAACCATACCCATTCTTATTTTCTTTTCTGCCATTAGATATTTCCTTTTTTAAGTTCAGCAACAGCGTAATCAGCTGCTCTTGCAGTAAGTGCCATGAAGGTTAATGAAGGATTCTGACATCCAATAGAAGGCATACAAGCACCATCGGTTACGAATACGTTGCTTACCTCATGCATTTGGTTCCATTTGTTAAGTACCGAAGTTTTTGGATCGTTACCCATTCTGGCAGTACCCTGCTCGTGAATCGCCATACCTGGAGTTGAGCCATTGTCGTAAGTCACAATGTTCTTCATACCCGCAGCTTCAAGCATTTCCGCAGCATCATTTTTCATCGCTTCACGCATCTTCGTTTCGTTGTCTCTGAAGCTACAGTCGATGGCCAATACCGGAAGTCCCCATTTATCTTTCTTGGTTTTATCAAGGGTAACTTTGTTGTCATGGTAAGGAAGTGCCTCACCAAAACCACCAAGGCCCATCTGCCAAACACCTGGAACAGTCATTTGATCTTTGAAATCACCTCCGAAGGCAAGTTCAGCTACATCCTGGTGCCATCCTGTACGGCTTGCACCACCTTGGTAACCGAAACCACGCAGATAGTTGCGCTTATCGTTGCCCATATTCTGGTAGCGAGGTACATAGATACCGTTTGCTCTTCTACCGTAGGTATATTTATCATCAAAGCCTTCTGCCTGGCCACTTGCGCCACAGCGGAAGTGGTGATCCATTAAGTTGTGACCTAGTTCACCACTTGCATTACCTAAACCATTAGGATGCTCGTCTGAAGTAGAGTTAAGCAAGATCTGCGTTGTACCCAATGTAGAGCCGTTAACGAAAACAATCTTTGCATAGAATTCCATGTTTTCATTGGTCTCCGAATCAATCACCATCACACCTTTGGCTTTTTTGCTTTCCTTATCGTGGATGATGTGACTCACCAAGGAGTACGGACGTAGTGTAAGGTTTCCGGTTGCTACTGCAGCAGGAAGGGTAGAAGATTGCGTGCTGAAATAGGCGCCGAAAGGACATCCTCTGCTGCACAGATTTCTGTACTGGCACTTTCCACGACCTTTATGGGGAACAGTTAAGTTAGCTGTACGACCGATGGTCAGGATACGCTCTCTTTTGTAGTGATCCTCAATGCGTTTTTTAACGGATTTCTCCACGCAGTTCATTTCCATCGGAGGCAGGAATTGCCCATCAGGAAGCGCTGGCCAGTTTTCATTCTGACCACTAATACCCGCAAAACGCTCGGTATAGTCATACCATTTTTCAAGATCTTTATAACGAATCGGCCAATCATTACCATGACCATCCTTTAAATTGTCTTCAAAGTTGATGTCACTGAAGCGGTAACTTTGACGACCCCACATTAGTGATTTTCCACCAACATGGAAGCCTCTGTACCAATCAAAACGTTTTACCTCTGTATACGGACAGTCTAAGTCATTCACCCAGAAACTCTCGTTAAACTCCTGGTAAGGGTAGTCACGCATCTGTACCGGGTGCGTTCTTTTTTGTTCCTCTGTTAATCGGCCACGGTGTTCAAACTCCCATGGCTTTTTCATTGCAGTGGTATAATCTTTAATATGCTCTATGTTTCTGCCGCGTTCCAGCAAAAGTACTTTAAGACCTTTTTCGGTTAGTTCTTTGGCTGCCCAACCCCCGCTAATACCTGATCCAATAACGATGGCATCGTAGGTGTTTTGTGCTGTAGCTTTTGTATTTAAGTTCATTTCTTTAATAAATATTATGCGTAAACTCTTTGACCTGGTTTCATATCAACACAACCATCATATCTGCCTGGAATGTCAATGTATTCGTAAGCCTGAGTGGCTCCAATTTCAGAAGTGAAATATCCGAGCATTGTCAGATCACGAGCAATAGCGAAGAAGTAATGTTTAGCTACCGGCTTTTTAGCGGCCATTGGATTTCCAGCTCTTTCTTTTTCTGGTTTCTTTTCAAGTTCTGCCGCTTCTTTTTCCTGCAATTTCGCAGCTTCGTCCTTATCATTTTTCTGTGCAGCGATAGTTTCTTCTCTGAACTTTCCTAATAATTCCGTGCGTTGAGCAGGTGTTAAGCTAACAAAAGAGTTCTTGAATTTATCTTTTGAATTTTTTTCAAGGTCTTCAAGGCCTTTAACAAATACCTTTTGTGCCTCTTCAGGATAGCAATCCTTCATCATTAAAGAGATAAAAGGGCCCACACCGGCTGCCTTCGCACCAGGCGTCTTTGTTGTCGGGATGATGGTGTCAGCTAGCTCAGCGAGCATTTTCTCCTGGTCTGCTGAAAACAAATTTTCTGAAGAATTTTTTGAAGGCTGGCATCCTTCAAGGAATACGCCAATAGTTGTAGCAGATAATGCGCCTCCCATTAAAAAGGCGACACTTTTAACTGCGTCTCTTCTATTCATGTGGTTTATATTTAGTTGTTAAAGGATTCTGTTTCTTACAAAATCTAAAATAGAGAAAAATTTATTTGGAAAGTGTAATTCCAACACATTAAATTTTCGAATATAATGCATTTGTTACGCGTATGTGCAATACTACTCACCTGAACAAAAAAGCCCCACATAGAAACTATGCAGGGCTTTTTTGTTAAAGAATGATGTTATACTAGTAACCTGGGTTTTGTTTAAGTACCCCGTTACTTCTATCCAACTGTTCTTGTGGAATCGGGAAGTAGTTATCCTCATCACCGATTGTAATACCTCTTGAAGTTGCTAAGAATTGACCCTCAAAAGCAGAGTAACTCTCCAATGTAGGTTTCAAGATGCCCCAACGTACAAGGTCATAGAAACGGTGACCTTCCATCGCAAGCTCTAATCTACGCTCAAAACGTACGGCATCTCTTGCGTAAGTCTGGCTTGGGAAAGCAGGATATGGGTTTACTCTGTAAGTTGCTGCTGGTGCACCACCTACAGCCTTATCAGTCGCTACTGGAAGTTGAGCAGCTCTTGCACGAACGGCATTCACCAAGCGAAGTGCTTCTGGTAAGTTACCCAGCTCAACCTGGCATTCTGCAGCCATCAGGTATACGTCAGCTAAACGGATAACATTTACGTTTAAGCCGTTAACATTCGTTGAACCTGGAGCAGTACCGTTTGTAAACTCTGCAAACTCGATAGAGTTCTTATATGGCACAAATGGTCCACCTGTAGTTACCTCTCTGATCCATGGATCTCCTTGCATTACACCCCAATCGCGATAAGGTACGCCTCTTCTCCCTAGAGTGTAGTCCATCCTTGGATCCACCAATAGAGAACGCTCTACCTGGTAAGCAGCTTTCTGTGCAGTAGTCAAACCGAAGTCAGATTTAAATGGATTGGTTCTGTAGCTACCATCAATCATCGGCAGACCAGTCGCAGTTACGCGGAAAGCATTTGCCAGGTCAATCGAAGGCTGGAAGAATCCGCAGCAGCTGGTTTTTGAGCTACCACCATAAGGATAGTTAAGCATGTCTCCAACATTTCCGTTATCACCACCGCTACCATCTGTTCCTACGGCATGTTGTACAGCAAAAATGCTCTCTGGACCATTTTCACGAGTGATATCGAAATTCGCTTTGTAATCCAGGGTAGTGATAGCAGGTCTTGCTGCCATTACCGCTGTGAAGTTCGTTAATGCTTCAGCATATTTCTTCTGGTAAAGCAACACCTTTCCTAAGTATGCCTGTGCAGCAATTTTATCTGCACGACCAACTTGATCAAGCGGCTTAGTTGTACTAAGATTCGCTACCGCATAAGTGAAATCTTCAACAATTGCAGGGTAGATATCTGCGGTGTTGTCTACAGCAGGATCAGTTGTGTTTTCAAGAATTAAAGGAACATTCTTAAATGCTCTTGCCAAAAAGAAGTAGTAGTGTCCACGTAGGAACCTTGCTTCTGCCTGAATTTCCGCAGCACGTTTATCTGCAAATTTCTCTCCAGAGCTTGCTTGTAAAGCTGCTAAAATACGCAATGTGCTGTTACATCTTTGAATACCTTCGAAGCAGCGCGTCCATAGAGTAGACAAGTTGTCGTTAGTGCTTGTAGGTGAGTGGCGCTCCAAAGCGTTCATGTTTGGCTGATCACCAGCATCACTACCTTTATGCGCATTGTCCGAAGTCACTTCACCTAAGAGCCATTGGCTTGGTCCCGAAGCATAGTTACCCCAGGTACCACTTAGATTTCCGTTTAACAATGCATAAGCGCCGGTTAACGTTGCTTCTACACCTTTCTGATTTGTCAATTGCTCTTGACTAAGTTCCCCTTGGGGACGTTTTTCGAGAAAATCCTTTTTACAGCCTACAGCTGAAAGAAGCATCATCCCAAATATAATATGATTAATCTTTTTCATAATGTCTTATTAAATCGTTAAAAGCCAACACTTACACCTAGTAGAAACTGACGAGGGTTTGGATAGATACCGCGGTCAACACCAAGCGCTGAGTAAGTCTCAGATTCAGCACTAACTTCCGGATCTAGTCCAGTGTAGTTTGTGATTGTAAATACGTTTGTTGTGCTAGCATAAACTCTGAATTTGCTGATACCCCACTTAGAACCAAACACTTTTTCTGCTGGAATGGTATATCCGATCTGAAGGTTTTTCAGGCGGAAGAAGCTTCCGTCTTGTACGTAGTAGCTTGAAGATTCATATTCGATCTCAGCTGCAGTACCTGTTACAGATGGAATGTTGCTTGCAGTGTTCGTTGGTGTCCATGCGTTTAACAAACGTGTACTTTTTGCACCCTGGAAAGTAGGGAAGTCAGTAAAGTAGCGATTGGTATCATAAAGATCATTTCCTTGTACACCGTTGAAGAACATTGATACGTCGAAGTTCTTATATGAAGCATTTAGATTAAGCGAGTAGTAGAAATCTGGATTTGGGTTACCAATGATTTTTCTGTCTTCAGGCGTAATTGCACCGTCTCCATTGATGTCTCTGAATTTCATACCACCAACACGTGCATTAGGATAAGAAGGGCTTCCTGCGATATCTGCATCACTTTGGAAAATACCACTTTGCTCATAACCATAGAAAGAGCCGAATGGTGCGCCTTTCTTCAGGATACTGGTACGCAAGCTTCTGAAAGCACCGTACTGTAGTTGATCAACACCAGGTGCGATTTCTTCCAGTTTGTTTACGTTTTTAGAGAAGTTTACACCAAGGTCAAAAGTGAAAGGACTATCATTGTTTCTACCATAGTGGTAGTTCAAGTTAACCTCCACACCTTTGTTGCTCATATCACCCACATTTCGGTAAGGTGAGTTACCCAAACCAACTGCTGTTGAAGGCAACTGAACCGGGAATAACATGTCTTTAGTTTTTCTGTTATACCAGTCAACCGATCCATCAATTGCTGAAGAAAATAAGGTAAAGTCTAAACCAACGTTTAATGACGTTACAGATTCCCATTTGATTTCAGGGTTAGCATAAGCATTCTGCCATACACCGGTAACAACACCGTTTCCACCAAGAAGTGGGTAAGCAGATGTTAACAGACCTTGTTGGTAGCGGCTCAGGTATTGGTTAACCGGAATTCTCTGGTTACCAGTACCACCGTAACCTGCGCGGAATTTCAAGTCATTTAACCAGCTCACTTTGTTCTTTAGGAAGTCTTCTTCTGAAACCCTCCATGCGATACTACCAGCTGGGAAAGCACCATATTTGTTATCCGGACCAAAGTTGGATGAACCATCTCTACGAATGGTAACACTTGCCAAGTAACGGTCGTTGAACGAGTAATCTGCTCTTGCGAATAGCGAGAACAGGGAACCTGCACTACCAGAACTTCCGTTGCTGATGTTCGCTGTACCTACATTCAGGTAATAGTAATCCATGTCACCTAGAACGAAGAAGTCGTTACGACCACCAGTTAATGAGCGGCTTTTATTCTGGATTGCCTCAGTACCTGCTAATAAAGTCAAATTGTGTTTCTCAGCAAATGTAGTTCTGTAAGTCAAGGTGTTTGTCCAGGTCCACTCGCTATTGAATCCTTGCGTTTCGCTCAAGTTGTTTGAGCTGTTACCTTCAGAGAATTCAGGGTTTGGATAACGCATGCTAATGTTGTTGTAGTTCTCATAGCGTAAACCAAAGTTAGTTCTCAAGGTCAAACCTTTAACAATGTCTAGTTCTGCAAAGGCATTACCAAAGAAGAAGTTGCTTTTGTTAAGGTTGTCTTTTCCACGGTATAAGAAAGCAAGTGGGTTTTCAGCATTACCTAAACCGCTACCTTTACTACCTGCGAAATTGCCTTGGATGTCATATACCGGAACGATGGTCGGCATACGGTATGCCCATCCAATCGCACTACCTTCATCCTGGTAATCTCCGGAAACGTTCGGATTTACACCGAAACCGAATCCTTCAGAGTAGCTATAAGAAAGGTTTTCACCAAAACGTAACTTTTTGTCAAGTGCCGAAACGCTTGTGTTGGCACGGGTGTTGTATCTCTTGAAGCCAGTATATTTAATAATACCTTTCTGGTCAAGATATCCAGCTGAAAAGCTGTATGTTGAATTTTCGCCACCACCTGAAGCCGACACCTGATAATTTTGAGTTGGTGCATTTTCAGTGATTTCTTCAAACCAGTTTGTACCCTGTTGGTTAGCTCTTGTAATTTGATAGAAGCTGTTCGGGTCGTTAGAATATAAATACTTAGAAGGATCTGCATCTGCTGGCGTAACATTTAAGCCAAAGATATTACCTGCACGCAAATATTCCGGAAGCACTGGTGTAGCACCAGTGCCGTAGTTGGTTGCATTAGGGAAAGCCTGTGCATACTGAATCGGACTCAGGAACTCAGGGAAAGTGTTTTTCCGAGGTGTCTGCGTACCATAGTAAGCGTCTAAAGTAACTTTAGGCGGCCCTTGGATACCTTTTCTGGTAGTGATGATCACAACCCCGTTGTTTGCACGTGAACCGTAGATTGACGCCGCAGATGCATCTTTCAAAATCTGCATACTTTCAATGTCGTTCTGGTTCAACCAGCTTAGTTTACCTTCATAAGGAACACCATCAACTACGTAAAGTGGATCGTTGTTGTTAATTGTAGTTACACCACGAACACGAATTTGAGGTGTAGAACCTGGCGCACCGTCTACAACGATCTGAACACCTGGGGCCTTACCCTGCAAAGCTTCAACCGCACTTGCTGCTGGTTGAGACTTTAGCTGTGCTACGTCTACTACCGCAACCGCGCCAGTTAAATCCTTCTTACGCTGACTAGTATAACCAGTTACAACAATTTCATTTAAGTTATTGTCCTCTTGTTTCAGGGCAATGTTAACGGTTGTCCGCGAGCCTACCGTTACTTCTGTAGATTGATAACCAACAAAGGAAATTACAAGGACGTCGCTAGGACTTGCTGAAATAGCGAAAGCACCATTCCCGTCGGTCATGGTGCCTTGTGCGGAATTTTTAATTTTAATGGAAGCACCGGGTATCGGTGACTGGTCATCACTGCTGGTAACTCTACCGGTGATTCTGACTTGTGCATGCAACCCTAAAGACAGGAGCATGCAGGTAAGTAAAAGAAAGATCTTTCTTTTAGAACTTAGTAAATTTTTAAACATACAATATTTGGTTAGTTGGTGAATTAATTTGGTTAGAAAAGGGCTTCTTTACATATGCTAAAAATTAAGGGTTAGAAATTCAATTATCTGTTACTTAAACATTATTTAAAACTAAGGAATAATGCATCAATTTTCCAAGACATTCTAGCAATATTTTTACAATCTGTGTAAATACGAGAAACTAATGTGAAAATACCTCGTCATTCCGCCAAAAATATATTGTAAATATCTTTTAAACCCTATATTGCTTGCAATAAAGTTAATTGAAAATTCTAAGCATCTTTTGCTCTTATGTGATGAATATTCAACCATTTGCAATTTTATTAAACAACCAAATATAACAACTATGAACAGAGCTCTACCTCCTGGAAACGGAGGCATCTTCTATGATGCCTTTTGTTTCTCTAAGTTTAACAAACTTATCCTTTGCTGCTTTTTGTTAGTCTTTATCAACGCAGCCGCCTTCGCCCAAACGCTCATCCGCGGTACTGTAAAAGATAACGAAAACAACACCCTCGCCGGCGCTACGGTATCAGCGGTAGGCGCAAACGTAAAGGTCCTCACAGATGCTGAAGGCCGATTCGCCATTACCGTACCCACAACAGTCACCCAACTTGCCTTTAGTTATGTGGGTCTTGAAACACAAACGGTACCCATCAACAGCAGAACCAGTATCAATGTCGCACTTGCCGGATCAACAGATCTCGACGTGGTTACGGTTGTAGGGTATGGTTCGGTTCGAAAGAGCGACCTGACCGGTGCCGCAACTACTGTAGGCGCTAAGGACTTCAACAAGGGTCCACTAAATGCACCTGATCAACTGATCCAGGGTAAAGTTGCCGGTGTGCAAATGATCAACAACAGCGGTCAGCCTGGTGGATCGACTACCGTGCGTATCCGTGGTAATACCGCTATGACCGGTTCCGGTCAGCCATTGTACGTGGTAGATGGTGTTGCATTAGACAACCGGTCTGCCCGTCCTTCGGCGAGTGGGGGTGTTGGTAATGCTCCAGGTGGTAACCCGCTGAACTTTATCAACCCTGCCGACATCGCGAGCATGGAAGTGCTAAAAGATGCATCTGCTACAGCAATCTACGGATCCCGGGCTGCTTATGGTGTTGTACTCATCACCACAAAACGCGGTCAAAGTGGCGCAACTAAAATTGATGTGTCGGCTTCTGCTGGTGTAAGCAACATGGCGCGCAAAATTGATGTGCTTGATGGTGATCAGTATCGCCAGGCACTTGCCCGTTATGATGTGGAGCAATTTGATTTCGGTGGCAGCGTTGATGCCATAGACGAAATTACCAGAACCGCTTACAACCAGAATTATTCTATTGGCCTAAGCGGCGGTAGTCAGGATAACACCTACCGTGCATCCTTCGGCTACCAGGATCAGCAAGGTATCATCCGCAAAACCGACTTCACCAAATACAGTGGTTCCTTCAACGGTAACTTCAAATTCCTGGAGAGTAAAAAGCTTGGACTAGATGTCGGCTTAATCACCAGTCAATATCTGGAGAACATTGCGCCGATTACAACAGATGCAGGTTTCCGTGGAAGTTTAATCAGCCAGGCACTTTCCTGGAACCCAACCAGACCATTCCGCAATCCCGATGGATCATTATTCATTGAGCCGCTTTCTTCAATTGTGAATCCACTTGCAATGTCTGAAGCATCAAGCGATAAATCTAAAGTTTCGACCATCCTGGGTAGTGTATCACCTTACTACAAAATTACGGACTGGTTAGAATACCGCATGCTTGCAAGTATCAACTATAGTACAGGTATCAGAAGAGCTTCAACACGTAGCTATTTAAACCTACCTGGCATTGAAGCCAATGGTGCTTTCCTTGGTGGATACGGTAGCTATGCAAACTCCGAACTCGTTACGCAGCAGTTTACAAATACCTTAAACTTTAACAAGGAGATCGCAAGCAAACTAAACCTGAACGCGGTTTTAGGTTATGAATACACCAACTATATTAATAAAGGTATCACCAGCACAGCCAGAGGTTTTGGCGCCATCGATGTAGATTATACCGACATCATGCAAGCGACAGCTCCCGCGAACAGAACCCTTAGCTCATTTAACGATCCAACCACCCAGTTGCAATCTTATTTTGCAAGGGCGATTTTCAACTACGCAGATAAATACCTGTTAACCGCAACATTCCGTGCGGATGGTTCAACCAAGTTTGGCTCTGATAACCGCTATGGTTACTTCCCATCTTTCTCTGCAGCATGGAACATCAAGAACGAAAGCTTCCTGACTGACGTTGCCTGGATCAATCAATTGAAAGTACGTGCAGGTTACGGCTTAACCGGTAACCAGGAGTTTCCTTCAGGTTCTGCACAACAACGTTACAACATCAACTTCGCCAATGGTGCACCATCTTTCACTGGTGTTAACAACGAGAATAAAAAGCTAAAATGGCAATCTGACAAGCAGATCAACGTTGGTGCTGACTTTACCTTGTTCAACAATAAGCTATCGGGTTCGGTAGATTACTTCAAGAAAGTAACCACGGATCTACTTTTCCCTCAAATCCCATTTGTACCAGCAAACCCTGGTGTAGCCATCACATGGCAGAACTTACCGGGTGAAATCACCAACAAAGGTGTGGAACTTGCTTTAAACGGTGCAATCATTGAAAGAGAAGACATCTCCTGGTCTCTAGGTGGAAATGCAACCTTCCTGAAAAATCAGGTTGACAACATCACCGGTAGAATTAACACCGGTGCATTAAGCGGTCAAGGACTAAGTGATGTAACGGTTGAAGTTGTTCAAAGCGGCCTGCCACTTTTTGCAATGCTAACCAGACAATTCAATGGTCTTGATGCGAATGGGTTTTCAACTTATACAGATGAAGGTTTTACCTATTATTACGTAGGTAATCCAAACCCGAAAGTAATCCTGGGCTTAACCACTAATTTCAGATACAAAAACGTTTCTTTAACTGCAAACTTTAACGGTTCCCTGGGTCAGGATATCTACAACAATACTGCAAACTCTGTATTGCCAATCTCCAACCTTGGTACTGGTAAAAATGTGGCCAGTGATCTGCTGAATTCGTCAATTCAGGAATCGCTTGCCAACCCGATTGCGGCATCATCACGTTACATTGAGAAAGGTGATTACCTGAAACTTGCAAATGCAACCATCAACTACACAATCGGAAATATTGGTAAATCCATCAAAGGGCTGAACGTATTTGTTAACGGACAGAACCTTTTTGTAATCACTAAATTCAAGGGCTTTGATCCGGAAGTGAATGTGGATAAAAGTGTAAACGGCGTACCTTCAGCTGGTATCGAGTACATTTCTTATCCAACTGCAAGAACCTTCAACTTCGGACTGAACTTTTCACTATAATATAATTTTAACAGCATATGAGAACGAAATATATAACAGCTTTTGTTGCATTAGCGCTATTTGCAACAGGTTGTACCAAGCTTGATGAAAACCTAAATGGCCAGATCGGTAACACCGGCGTGTCCTCCGGAAACGTTGCCGCACTACTAAACGCAAGTTACACCGCCATGCGAAGCCCATATCAGGGCACATACGGCTGGTGGGCGCTGCAGGAGTTCCCGACAGATGAAGCCATTGCACCAACCAGGGCTGGTGACTGGGATGATAATGGTGCCTGGAGAGCATTGCACCTTCACCGTTGGGCTACCGATCACCCGAGGATCTCTAACGTATTCAGAGACCTCAACAGTGTGAGTTTTGTAACCACCAACCTTTTCCAGTTCAACCCTACACCAGTTCAGGCTGCAGAAGCACGTTTTCTGCGCGCCATGGCACAATTCTCCATCTTAGACGGCTGGAACCAGGTTCCCTACCGCGAACCTGGGGAAGACGTAACACAGCCTTCAAAAGTAAGACAGGCACCAGAAGCGCTGGATTACATCATTGCGGAGCTTAACGCGATCTTACCCGATCTACCTAACGGCCCGAATTACCAGGCGAACAAAGATGCCGCACGCGTCTTGCTGATGAAATGCTACTTAAATAAAGGTGCTTTTCTAAATCGTCAAACGCCAACCTTCGACGCTGCAGATATGAACCAGGTAATTACCCTTGCTGATCAGATCATCAACACGGGTAAGTATACCTTATCTGCCAACTACTTCGACAACTTTGCGCCGAACAATGATGCCCTTTCAAAAGAAAACATCTTTACTGCTCAAAACCTTGGCGGTTCTGATGCCGGAGGTGTAAACAGTACCTGGATTGCCGGTCTGCACTATAATCAAAGACCAGGGGGCAACAATGGTTTCGCAACCTTGTCAGACTTCTACAACAAGTTTGAAGCAAATGATCAGCGCCGTGGCGTCGCTTATCCAGGCGTAACCAATCAGGCAGGTGTTAGGGCCGGATTCCTTGTAGGTCAGCAGACCGATCAGACGGGTGCGATATTAAAAGATCGTAGGGGCAATAACCTGATCTTTACACCTGAAGTGAGCATCATTGAAAGAGATCCAAACCACTTGGAAGTTGCAGGTATTCGCGTAATCAAGTATCCTGTAGATTATACCAACCTGGCTACCGGTATTGCTGAAAACGACTGGGTGTATTTCCGCTATGCCGATGTACTTCTAATGAAAGCAGAAGCGCTGTTAAGAACATCCCAGAATGGACCGGCACTTACCCTGGTTAACGGACTTCGTACGGTTCGTGGTGCTACACCACTTGCGAGCTTAACTTTAGCAAACCTACTAGATGAACGTGGACGTGAGTTTTACTGGGAAGGTATGAGACGCCAGGACTTAATTCGCTTTGGCCAATTCTTAACACCTACACAAGAAAAGAAAGTTGACGATCCTAAATACCTGTTGTTCCCAATTCCGAACAACCAGGTAACCAATACCAATCTGGTGCAAAATCCAGGTTACTAGTAGAACTTCTTAATAATAAGGCCGGGCATAATAAAATGCCCGGCCTTTTCATTTAGTATAAATGCCTGCTTTTTTTACCTTTGCCAAAACTTTAATTTAATGCGTGAGAAAATACTTGTTTTAGGCTCCAACGGGCAGATAGGTACTGAACTTGTTACCGCTCTTAGAAAAATTTACGGCGAAGATTATGTAGTCGCTTGCGACATCCGCCGCCCTGATTATGACATCAAAAATTCAGGTCCATTCGAGTTCGTAAATGTACTGGAACGAGAAACACTCAACACCATATTTCAGAAGTATAAGCCTACTCAAGTTTATCTCCTTGCAGCATTGCTGTCGGCAACCGGAGAACAAAATCCGAAGCTGGCCTGGGACCTGAACATGAATGGCCTGCTGAATGTGCTTGAACTTGCACTCGTTTACAAAACGGCAAAAGTTTACTGGCCAAGTTCCATCGCTGTATTCGGCCCGAACTCGCCCAAAGTTAATACCCCGCAGTACTGCGTCATGGATCCAAACACCGTCTATGGTATTAGTAAGCTTGCCGGCGAAAGATGGTGCGAATACTACAATCAGAAATATGGTCTCGACGTAAGAAGCATTCGCTATCCTGGACTGATCAGCTGGAAAGCTGCGCCGGGAGGAGGTACCACCGACTATGCCATTCACATTTTCCATGATGCGCTAAAGAAGAGCAGCTATGCATCTTTCCTGGATGCAGATACAGAACTGCCAATGATGTATATGGATGATGCCATACGGGGTACCATCGAATTGATGGACGCGCCTTCAGAATACATCAGCATAAGATCAAGCTACAACTTTGGAGGTGTTAGTTTTACACCTGAAGTCCTCGCAGCAGAAATCAAGAAGCACATTCCGGATTTTCAACTCAGCTACACCGCTAACGATCCGAGACAACTTATTGCAAACAGCTGGCCGAGCTCAATTGATGATGCTTTCGCAACCAAAGACTGGGCATGGAAGCCACAGTTCGACCTTGCAAAAATGACCACAGACATGTTGGATAACTTAAAAAACAAATAAGGTAAAGCCTTAAACAAAATATAATGGGAAGAGCATTTGAATTCAGAAAAGAAAGAAAATTTAAACGCTGGGCGAAAATGGCTGTCCAGTTTACACGTATAGGTAAAGAGATCGTGATGGCTGTCAAAGATGGCGGCCCAAGTCCCGATACCAACTCCCGCTTACGTACAGCCATCCAGAACGCAAAGGCCGTTAACATGCCTAAAGACCGTGTTGATGCCGCAATCAAACGTGCATCAAACAAGGACGAGAACGGTTACGAGGAGCATGTTTATGAGGGGTATGCACAGCATGGTGTAGCCATCCTGATTGAGACGGCTACAGACAATACCAACAGAACCGTTGCAAACGTGCGCAGCTATTTCAATAAAACTGGCGGTACACTTGGTAAAACAGGTTCCCTGGATTTTATCTTCAACAGGAAGTCGATCTTTAGATTCGTACCTGGCGAACGCGACCTGGAAGAACTGGAATTTGAATTGATTGATTCAGGTCTTGAGGAACTTTACCTGGAGTCTGATGAAGAAGGAAATGATATCGCTGTTGTTCAAACGGCATTTGAGGACTTCGGAAAGATGCAAAAATCACTTGAAGACCTTGGTGTGGAAATGAAAAGCGCGAAATTAGAACGTATCGCACTTTCCACTACGCCAATCTCGGAAGAGCAGACAGTGGACGTATTCAAGTTAATTGATAAGCTTGAAGAAGATGATGACGTTCAAGCCGTTTATCACAACATGGCTGACTAAAATACCAGCAATAAAAAAGCCGGCTTCCGCTAAGGAAGCCGGCTTTTTTTTTGCTTAGCGTTACAACAGCTTGAAATCAGCTGACTTTAAATCTCTGGAGTTTGTTCCGATAAACAACTTGAAGTCACCTGGCTCAGCTACATATTGCAGCTCCGCATTGTAGAATTTCAGGTCTTCAGCACTAATCGTAAAGGTTACTTCGCGACTTTCACCCGGCTTCAAACTAATCTTCTGAAAAGACTTAAGCTCTTTCACCGGACGCGTGATACTTCCCACCATGTCGCGTGTATAAAGCTGAACAACTTCCTTGCCTTCATACTTACCGTTGTTTGTTACCGTAACCGTCGCTCTAATGGATTCTCCTGCTTTAAAAGAAGGTGCCGATAACTTGATATCGCCATAGCTGAAAGTCGTATAGCTCAAGCCATATCCAAATGGATAAAGTGGCTCATTGGTCACATCCAGATAGTTGGAACGGAACTTCGAGAACCATTTACCTTCTTCCAAAGGTCGACCAGTGTTTTTATGACTGTAATAAATTGGAACCTGACCCACATTTTGCGGGAATGTTGCGGTAAGTTTTCCAGAAGGATTAACGTTACCAAACAAGACATCACCAGTTGCAGCAGCGGCCTGCGTACCACCAAACCATACGTTCAGGATAGCAGGGACATTTTCACTCTCCCATTTCAACGCTAAGGGGCGGCCGGTAAACAGCACGAGTACAACCGGTTTTCCGGTTTTTAACAAGGCCGCTAAAAGGCGTTGCTGTACGTCCGGAATCTCCAGGTCTGTGCGACTGGAACTTTCTCCACTCATTTCAGAACTTTCTCCCAACGCGGCAACAACCACATCTGCTTTCATGGCATTGGCTACAGCTTCCTGAATGATGACTTCTTCGCTGCGGTTATCCCTTGGAATTTCACGACCGAACATGGTTGCTCTTTCCTGATATGCCGGATCTTCCAATAGGTTCGAACCCAGACTATGCAGGATCTTAACATTATTCCCAACAACCGTCTTTAACCCCTCTAAAAGGGAAGGTGTGTTGTTTAATTCTGCATTTACACTCCAGGTACCTGGCATGTTGCTTCTGGTGTTTGCTAGTGGCCCAACCAAAGCAATGGTGCCCGACTTCTTCAGTGGTAGCAAGTTGTTCTGATTTTTCAACAACACAAAACTTTGACCAGCCACTTCACGTGCCGCTTGCAGATTTGCAGGAGTAAGAATCTCCTTTTTTGCACGTGCATCATTACAGTAGCGATATGGATCATCAAAAAGACCAAGTTTGTATTTTGCTTCAAGGACCAGCTTACAGGCATTGTTAATCTGCTCCTCGGTAACTTTACCTTCTTTCAAAGACTTTCCAAGCGTATTCAGAAAACCTTCACTCACCATATCCATCTCAACTCCTGCTTTCAGAGATAAGGCAGACACTTGTTGCAAGTCACCGAGGCCATGGTCAATAAGTTCAGACACAGCTGTATAATCAGTTACCACAAAGCCATTAAATCCCCATTGCTTACGAAGCAAATCCGTCATAAGCCATTTATTCGCAGTAGCCGGTACACCATTGATGTCGTTAAAAGAAGTCATTACACTTCCTGCACCTGCATCAATCGCCGCTTTATAAGGTGGCAAATATTCATTGTACATGCGATGTAAACTCATGTCGGTTGTGTTGTAATCACGACCAGACTCTGCAGCACCATACAAGGCAAAGTGTTTTACACAAGCCATAATGGTGTTATACTTCGTCAGGTCATCACCCTGGTAGCCCTTAACCATGGCTTTTGCAATCTCCGAACTCAGATAGGTGTCTTCACCGCTACCTTCGGAAATTCTCCCCCAACGTGGATCCCGGGAGATGTCTACCATCGGGGAAAAGGTCCAGTTCAAACCATCCGCACTTGCCTCTGTCGCCGCAATTCGTGCAGTTTTCTGTATTAACGGCAGATCCCATGTTGCAGCAAGGCCCAATGGGATAGGGAAGGTGGTCTTATAGCCATGGATCACATCCTGACCAAAGATCAATGGAATTTTTAACCTGCTCTTGGTTACGGCAATCTCCTGTGCCTTCCGAATCCGCTGTGGGGTGGTCATGCTAAAAATGCCACCCACCTGTCCACGTTGTATTTTGCCTTCTACATCGGAGCTTACCGCGGAGCCGGTCGTGGCCTCACCGCCAGTTACCAGATTCAGCTGCCCGATTTTTTCCTCAACGGTCATTTTAGACATGAGTGTCGATATATAGGTATTCATCTTCTGGTTTGCAGCGGCCCCAGGCTGCTGCTGCGAAAACCCGCTGCTGCTACTGATCAGCAGTCCAGCTATCATCAGGTAAGTTGATTTCTTCATATTCATATTCTTTAATGCTTATTCTGCTTTAATTAGGTCCGACAATTTCGACTGACCATTTTCATTCAAGGCTTCAATGCGGAAGTAGTACGGCTTTTCCTTATCCATACCCTTGGACCAAATGGGCGTATAACCTTGATCCAGATTAATTAGGTTGCAATAGGCCAGCTGCTGCTGCGCAAACAGTTGTACGGTCAGCAGGACCAAAGTTGCCAGAATTGCTGCGCGTTTTAACATATTATTTATTTATGGCCGGGCTTTTGAACCCTAGCTTCGTTAAACCTGCTTTTACATCCGGGTTGCTCATAAACAATTTCCATAACAAGCCGCTGCGGTAATTTTCAATCATCACGATGATCGGACCCTGATCAATGGCCAGGTGCGACTTCGCCACCCAGTTGTGCTGTTCGCTGAACGCATCTGCAAAGCCATATTCCGTCCAGATCTGATCGCCTTTATTTTCGTAAAAGTGTCTCAAGGCCTGCATGGAATATTCCGGGGTATATGGGAAGGAAGATAGGGCAGCTGTTGGTGTGATCACGCCAAGATCTTCTGTAGGGGAATGCGCTGCATAACCTTGCCAGCTATCACTTGCTGTTAAGCCCCAGCTGTTCGCGGAGTAGCCTTTGTAGCCCTTCGGATTTTCAATACAATAAGCACGGTTGATCAAGGTGTGCGCTTTATTCTGTTCAAAGTAATCTGCTTTGCCATCGTTCAAACCTCGGGGATCCAGCCCAAGAAAAGAGTAATGAGCGAAAAACAATGGTCCACCATATTCAAACCCCAATGGCAGGGTGGTATCAAAGTACTTCTTGCCGTTGTAGAAGGTGTTGTTATTGGTAAAGCCATCATCATATACCCTGCGGCTGATGCTGTTCTTTGGTGAAGCTGCGGCAAGTACATAAGTCATAAGGCACTCATTCCAACCTTTAATCTGGTGGTTCATGCTCCAGCCATTATTCGGACTCCAGTGCCAGTAAAGCACATTCTGATTTTGGGTAAACCAATCCCATTCAATGCCTTCCCACATCCAGGTGATCTTATTTCTAATATCACGTTCTACTGCATTGTCTGCCGTATAGTATTGTTTAGCGGTAAGTAACCCCTGAAATAGAAATGCCGTTTCCACGATATCCGCTCCATCATCTTTAGGACTGAAGCGAATCACTTTTCCGGTTTCACCATTCAGCCAGTGCGGAAATGCACCATGAAACATATCGGCTTTCCAAAGAAAATCGACAATCTTCTTGGTGTGTGCAGCCGCCTGCTCGCGGGTAATGAATTTACGTTCCGAAGCCACAATGGTCGCCATCACACCAAATCCGGTACCGCCGGTGGTTACCACCTCATCACCATAATCAAAGGAGCGGTTGCTACGTTCCCTGGCCATACTACTTTTCGGATGTGCAAAGTCCCAGAAATAACGGAAAGTTTGCTTCTGTACAAGATCAAGCAACTGATCATCACTTAATCCTCTCTTAATCTTCAGGTCCGGTTTTATGTAGTTTGCTGTTTTCTTTTGTGCGGAGGCGACAATGCTACCGAGCGAGAGCAATGTGGCCAGGCCAATCATGAACAGTTGCTTTTGATTTATCTTTAACATAGGCTTGATTTTAAAAAGGTTGCCGTTGATGCGGCAACCTTTAAGTTAAAATATAGATAAGGGTATTTGTGTGTATTAATATCCAGGGTTCTGTGTCAATAGTCCACCACTCAGATCAATCTCTGGTTGGGGTACTGGCCAAACCTCATTTTTACCAGCTTTCCAGCCTTTAGGGCCAAATACTTCAAGTCCACGGCCCTGTCGGATAACATCGAAATAGCGGTCACTTTCCATCGCAAGCTCAACCTGACGCTCTTTGTAAATTGCGTTACGAAGTGCAGTCTGGTCCGTTGTGGTCACCGGCGCTAAAACAGTTACCGGGTTGTTTCCTCTGGCCCTTGCACGTACAAGGTTCAATGAAGTCAGCGCGCGACCAGCATCTCCGAGTTCGTTTGCCGCTTCCGCGTTCATCAACAGGATATCAGCATAGCGTAATATGCGAATGTTCTGCTGTGCACCTTCGCCAAAGCCTGATACACGTAAATTGAATGGCACGTACGACTTCTGGTTGTACATCGGGTTTGGCGTTGTCGTTGGAATTACATCACCCTGAGGGGTAGTTTCTCCTCTGAAGATGATTGTTGCATCTCTTCTTGGATCATTTGGCTCGAATGCGGCGGCAAGTGCAGCAGAAGGAACGTTAAAGCCCCAGCCACCACCGGGTACACCAGCTACACCTTGTACCTGACTGTATTGCGAGTTAGATGCACCTGCGTTTCCAGGTAGCAATTCTGCCTGAATTTCAAATACAGACTCACTGTTGTTTTCATTCTCCGTACGGAACGTTTTTTCAAAATCTGGGAACAACGAATAGCCAAGGCCCATCACCTGATTGGTCAGGCTAAGCACATCGCTCCATTTTTTCTGATACATGGCAACCTTTGCATGCAAGCCCATTGCTGCACCTTTGGTAGCGCGACCAAGATCCGTAGCCGGATAATTTTGCGGCAATACGGTTGCAGCCTCTGTAAGATCCTTCTCAATTTGCGCATAAACCTGATCTTTAGGTGTACGTGGAAGATTGTACTCCGAAGCATCTTTAGGGATAGTTAACCTCAAAGGCACGTCGCCATAAGCACGTACCAGTCTGAAGTATGATAAGGCACGAACGAATTTCGCTTCTGACAGATACCTTGCTTTAAGGTTTTCATCCATCTCAATGGCCGGAATATTGGTAAGCACCTGATTCGCGAGATTGATGTTTTGGTATTGACCTGTCCAGAAGCTTTGTAAAGAACCTTCTGTTGAAGTTACGGTGTACGTATCGTACAGATTCCAGAATGTCGCATCATTAGGCGTAGAACCTTTATCTGCTTCATCTGAGCCAACGCTTTCAATAACTAATGCTGGAAAGGCCACGTTCTCCCACTTGCGTAGGTTCGCATAAATCGCATTAACAGCTTTGGTGGCATCGTCGGCCGACTTCCAGAATTCCGCTGATGGCTGCTGCCCCTGAGGATCAACATCCAGGAAACTCTTTTTGCAAGAGCTAGCCAGTAGTGCGGTAGATAAAAGTGCCACACTCAGGCTTTTTAAAAGAAATGTATTATTTAAGGTTTTCATGGTTTGATCAATTAAAATGTAACATTTACACCAACATTGTAGGTCGCGAATAATGGATAAACATTCGCATCAATACCTGCATTGGTTGGTGATCCACCAACTTCAGGACTGAAGCCGCGGTACCCGAAGAAGTTTAAAGCATTCTGCGCATTTGCAAATACCCTGAACTTTCTCATCTTCCACTTATTAACCAATTCGGTAGGTAAGGAATAACCCAGTTGAACATTTCTCAACCTTACGTATGCGCCACTTTCTACATAGAAATCGTTAGGTAAATAGTTGGTTGCACCACCTATTTTCGCAGAAGGGTAAGTATTGGTGGAACCTGGTCCGGTCCAACGGTTATCAAAGAACTCCTTAGTGAAGTTCTCGTTACCAAAACGGTAGCCCAGATTCGCATTATAGATGTCTACACCAGCCACACCCTGAACATCAATGGTTAGATCGAAGTTTCTGTAAGCAAAATTGGTGTTTACACCATAGTTGTATTTAGGATTTGGATTACCCAAAGCAATACGGTCTCTGCCATCAATTAAGCCGTCACCATTTTGATCTACATATTTGAAGTCACCAGCAGTTGTTCCCGCCTGAGGAGAAGCTGCTGCTTCTTCATTAGACTGGAAAATACCCGCTACCTGATAGCCAAAGAATTCACCGATAGGTCTTCCGGCAACAGTTCTGGTCGCTAAAGCACCACTTACCAGTCCGGTTCCACCCGCATAGATCGGGTTATTACCTGTTGTTACATTAAGTACTTTGTTGTTGTTAATACCAAGATTGGCACTGATCGAATAGGTCAGGTCGCCAGCAGTCTTATCAGACCAGGTTGCACTGAATTCAAATCCACGGTTGCGGAAATCTGCCTGGTTACCGATCAATCTGCTGTTTGAGGTACCCAATGATCCAAAAATTGGAATATCAAAAATGGCCTGCTCGGTTGTTTTGTTGTAGTAATCCAATTCTACATTCAGACGGTTTTTCATGAAGCCCATTTCCAAACCAATGTCTGTTCCTGCACTGCGTTCCCAGAAAATTGCTGGCGGTACCAATGTGGTAATGCCGGCACCTGTATAAGGCAGTCCACCAAAGAAAGCAATTAATCCTGCACCCTGAGAAACAAGTTGTGTTGTCGGGTTGATAGGTACACCTGCGTTACCTACTTTACCCCAGCTACCACGAAGTTTCAAATTGGTAAAGATCTTCTGATCTTTCATGAATTCCTCGTTGGTGATTACCCAGCCTGCGCCAACTGAAGGGAAGTAGCCCCAAACATCTTCGCCGCCAAAGAATTGAGATGCACCATCTGCTCTAAGTGAAGCATTTAACAGGTATTTGTTAGCGAAGGAATAGTTAACACGTCCGAAGTAAGAAGCAGCCGTATTCAGGGAGCCACTATCATTGATTACACGGCTCGCCGCATCGCCAAGGCTTAAATATAAATCGGCATCGCTGTTAAAAGGTACGTTTTGTGCAGATGCATTCAGAGAATAGCTCTTGAAGCGTTGAGCAGTCTGACCAAGTAAAACGGTGAAGTTGTGATCTTCAATTTTCTTATCGTAAGACAAGGTGTTTTCTATGATCCAGTTACGCGTTTCCACACGATTTACACCCAACACGCTGATCGTCGCGTTCTGTGCAGTCGTTGCGAAGTATTTCGGTGTATAAGAACGCACTTCATCCTGGCCAAAGTCGCCACCGAAGCTCGTTTTAAACGTAAAGTCTTTTAGAAACTTCAATTCAGCGAACACATTACCGGTAACTTTATATCTGGCAGTTCTTTGATTGTAGAAGTCTAAAGTCGCTTGCGGGTTCATGTTACTTCCATTACCCAGATTGAAGCTGTTGGGATCACCATAAGAGCCATCAGCGTTGAAAACCGGTACTACCGGAGATGCAGCATACAAACCACGGAAAATAGAACCAGGTGCATCCTTTGAAGCACTTGAGCTTCCGGTTACATTATAACCAACTTTCAAAGGTTCGAAGATCTGGAAGTCGCTTGATAACCTTGCTGTATAGCGTTTGTAGTTGTTGTTCTCTACGTTACCATCCTGGTTCAGATAGCCCAGAGATAAATTGTAAGTTGATTTTTCACCACCACCATTTACAGAGATCTGGTGATTGGTCACCATTGCATCTCTAAGGATAACATCGCGCCAGTTTGTGCCCTCACCAAGGTTGGTGTTTGCGAACAATGGCTCCTGGTTCAGTAAGCCATAAAGCTCATTAACCGCAGTCGCATATTCTGTTGCATTGGTCATATCCACCGCATTGGTTACGCTTTGTATACCCACATAACCATTATAGTTAACCGTAGCATCACCACGCTTACCACGGTTCGTGGTTACCAGAACCACACCGTTTGCTGCACGGATACCGTAAATCGACTGACTGGATGCATCTTTCAGAATACTGATGTTTGCAATGTCTGCAGGATTCAGGAAGTTGATATCGTCATACCACACACCGTCTACGACATACAATACGCCGGTATTACCATAGATTGTACCGGTACCACGAATGGTGATTTGCGGAGAAGAACCTGGTGCACCGTTGTTGGTGATGTTTACACCAGCCACACGGCCCTGTAAAGAACTAACCGGGTTTACAGAAGCCTGCTTGGTGATGTCTTCACCTTTTACGGTACTTACTGATCCGGTTACATCGATTTTCCGTTGTGTACCGTATCCGACCACAACCACCTGTTCCAGATTCTGTACGTCGGATTGTAGTGCGATGTTAACGGAAGTTTGATTATTGACTGGCACCTCTCTGGTGGTATAACCGATGTAGGTAAATAGCAGGGTGCTGTTGCTTGGTGCATTGATGGAATATCTTCCACTTGCGTCTGTTTGTGTTCCTGAGGTTGTGCCTTTAACCTGTATGCTTACTGCCGGAATTGCAGAGCGATCTGCTGCATCCGTAACAACGCCCGTAATTGTTATATTCTGGGCAAAAGCATTGCTGATAAAAAGTAAACCAAGAAAAGTCAGAACAGAGATTCTTGTAAACATTCTTTTCATACTCGTTTATATTTGAAATATTGAAGGCTAAATCTCAGGTACAATTTGAAGTATCCCAAAATATTCGCCTATACATGAATACATCACGATGCGGATGTGCAATTTGCGGGAGCGCTGACTCCTTCTATAACACTTGAACTTGCTGAAAGTTATGGTGTTAGCGGGAATTGTGAAAAGAAATGTGAAGCAGTAATCTGGGGGTCTGTGTGTAGTGCTTGTGTGGTCCTGATGTAGTGTTGATGTAGTATTAAATGCTCATCAGGAACTCGGTGAGGTTCATATCGTGTGGGATATTGAGCTTTTTGCGCAACCTGTAACGACGAATTTCCACACCACGTAATGAAATGTTGAGCAGTGAGGCCATCTCTTTACTGCTCATGTTCATGTGCAAGAAGGCACATAACTTAAGGTCATTTGGCACAAGTTCCGGATGTTTCGCTTTAAGCTTTTTGAAGAAACTGTCATGCGCATCATTAAAGCTGTTTTCAAATAAAACCCAGTCGCGCTCATCATTCATACCCTCGGTAATGATGTTTTGAATTTTACGCTGCTGGTCTTCCGAGATCGCTGCGCCGGCCCCATCTTTCATCTTGGCAATCTCCTGGCTCAGCTTCTGCAGAAGTTCATTCTTGTAAACCAGACTCATGGCCGAATTCGCAAGCTCCCGGTTCTTACTTGCAAGCTCGGCCTGCAACTTTTCACGCTCCAGTTTAATGATTTGCTTTTCCGTGTGCTCCGCTTCTTTTTTCAGAAAGGCATCCTTCTCCTCCTGTAGCTTTGCTGTGATGCGTGCTTTATCTTTCAAGAGCTTCCGTTCATAAAGGCGCTTAAACAGAAACGCTAGTCCAATCAACAGCACTAAGTAGATGAAGTAGGCGAGCTTCGTTGCATAGATAGGCGGTGAGACTTCAAATTCAAATACCGTCACCTTCGTTTTGGAGTCGGCGTCTACAGCCGCACGAACCAGAAAGCGATATTTGCCCCAGCTCAGATTGGTAAAATCTTTCTGCGGTGCCGTGCTCCAGTCAGACCAGTCTTTGGAATAGCCTTCTAACATGTACTGGTAACGCACATTTGCCTCGCGAAAGTAGGGCAGGGCATAAGAAATCCGGATGTTGTTCCTGCTGTAGGCAATTGAAATGTCCGGATCCGCATGTCCATGTTCTGCAATGACCTTGTAGGTATCTGTCAGGTCATAAATCCCGCGAATCAATACCGCTGGAAGTTGCTTGAGTTCTTTTCGGGTCGACAGGCTTGCCTCATTGTAGACCACAAAGCCGTCATCCACGCTGATCAGGTAAATGCCCTCGCTAATGGAACTGATGTTTTCATAGTACTGCACCATGCGTCCATCGAGCACACTGAAACGGTCCGATTCAATCTTTGATCGTCCGGGTACGCTGAAGTCTGCCAGGCCGGTTTTCCCATGGTTGATAAACCAGTATCGGTGTCTGCCTGCAGGAATGATCTTATTCGACCCCGCGAAGGCGCCAAGTTCTTTATTGAGTGCAGTGTACGGGTTGAAGCGGTTACTCACCTCGTCATAAAGATAGAAGCCTTTATCCGAAGAGAATATCAGTTTGTTTTCAAATGGGAAAACATTGATGTTTACGTTGTTTGGGAGGCCATTGCGCTCGTCATATGCAGTGCTGGTTTTAACCGTCCGCAGGTCGCCGCTCAAGGTCAACCGGTATAAACCTTTGTAAGGGTGACTCACCCAGATATCGCCTTTGGCGTCCTGCTCCACATACCGGGAGGGTTCTGTGAAGCCTTCAATCTTATGGTGAAAGCGCCAGATCCCTCCGGCATCTTTCTTGAAAAGTACCAATCCGTTGTATGTACCCTGAATCAGGTAATCGGGATTGCTTTTTAATAAAGTGATGGTCCAGCCGCCACTTGCCGCGGAAATACGCGCTAGCTCCCCGTTCGTAACCCGAAAGGTTCCATCATTATGCCCGCAGAACAACTGCCCATCAATCACCTTTAGCGACCAGACCTGACCTTGTGAGTTTGGGATAAGCTTGAAATCGAAGGCATTGCCACCTTCAGGTTTCCAGCGACTGTAGAATAAACCCTGGTTTGTACCCAGATAGATATTACCTTCATAGATGAGACTTGAATACACCGTTCCAAACTGTCCGGCTTTGTCGAAATAGAAATTCAGCGGTGAGTTCAGTTCAATGCGGTCGATGCCGTTATCCAAACCGGCCCAGAGGTTCTGTTCCTGATCGGTGAATATGCTGAGTACGGTATTGTTCTGCAAGCCACTCGATTTGCTGATCTTCTGAATTACAGCACCGTTTTCATCAATGATGACCAGGCCATTCAAAATGGTACCGTAAGCAAAGTACTTGTTCAGGATTCTGGTACCGTTGTTAAGTTGATAGGCTTTTAAGAAGTCATCCGCTTGGGTCTGGAATGCTTTGTAAGTGTTCCCGTCATAAAGATAGAGCCCAGCCCGGCGCGTGCCGATTAACAATTGATTGTTCTTGAAAGGCAGTATGGAGAGCACGTCCGAAGGTGGTTGGCCACCATCAGCTGCCAGCGCAACAAGGCGGTTGCCTTTAAGCTCAAACAGCCCTTTTCCAAGCACCTCCGCAATATATCGCTCACCAACCTGATGAAGAAACAAAAAAGAACCTGGCGCTTGAACAACAGAAATCTTATTGTTTTGATATATGTATATGGCGGAAAAGGACTGGAATATCGTTTTATCACCCGCAGTGTAAATCTTCCAGATCTCGCTGTTTAGCGCGTTCTTGCCTGGTAGCAAACCCTTGAGTGACGTGTACTGCATCCTGTTATCCTTGATGCTCCAAAAGCCAAATTCAGCATAGCTGCCCACGTAAATCCGACCTCGATTGTCCGCCGCAACAGCCCTTACAATCTGCCGGTTGGGCATCTGGTACTGCTTCCAGTATTTGCCATCGTAGCTCAGCAGCCCTTCACCGTTTCCAAAGTACATCACCCCGGAAGGATCCCGGGCGATAGACCAGTTCTGGTTTCCTGAAGCATAGGTGATCTTGGAATAGTTCTGTATATATGGAACGCCAATTCGCTTGATGTCTTCCCCATGTACCTTACTGAACAGGAGGGAAGCCAGCACAAGAAAACTTAGGAAGCATCTACGGCGGAAGATTTGTGTCAATGTCAATGCGCTGCCCCCTTATTTCCGGTGTGAGAACAACCAGGGTAAAAGGGTTGGTTCTGCAAATGCCGTATCCCAGCTGTTATGGTTGGCTTCAGGGTAGTGTGAATACTTCACTTCCCGGCCAATGATCTTCAACTGATCAGCAATTTCTTTGGAAAATTTAGGATTAACCACATCGTCCTTACCGCCATGGAATATCCAAAGAGGTATTTTTTTGTACTTATTTACATTCTCCAGGTTGTCGCCACCGCAGATCGCAAATGCGGCTGCAAAGGTCCGCGGCTTCCGGCGTAGCAATTCATAGGTGCCCATACCACCCATTGAAAGGCCGCCGATATATACCTGTTTTTTATCAGCATAGGGTTTATCCAGAAAGTTGTCCACCATACCCAATAACGCGCGCATGGCTTTGGTCGGCTTGCCGCCTTTTTGAAAGACAAAGTGACGTTTACCGAGGGAATCCGTTGAAGCGATAGTGTTGGACCAGTAAGAGTCTCTTGAGCATTGCGGGAAGATCACGATGGCAGGGAATTCCTTTCTGATGCCAGGCTCCAGGAACAGCTTTGCTCCATGGGTAAGCTGCGCCTCATTGTCGCTGCCTCTTTCACCGCCGCCATGTAAAAAGAATACAACCGGATACCGCTTGGCAGGATCAAATTGTTCCGGGAATAACACACGGTAAGCGATCGTATCCTGTTTGTCGACATAAATGCCTTTTGCATATTGTTTAAGATCCTGTGCTTTGGATGTAATTGTCCATGCAATTAAAGCCAGTAAGAGGAAAGGAACTCTTTTCATAAATCAGGAGAGACGTATTTTAGTTACATTACTTCTTAAGGAGGTGGGGGCGTAGAGCCTTTTCCCAAATGTCATAGCCTGCTTGCTTCATGTGCAACATATCTTCGCGGAATAGTTCCGGACGTGTATTGCCATCTTTGTCCAGCATTTTCGCATTTACATCCAGGTATACCGCTTTGGGCATGGTCGAGATGTAATCTTTGATCATTGCATTTGCCTTCAGCAGGGTATCTCTAAATTGCACGCGTGAAGGTGATTCCTTCATCGACATGAACACTAAGGGAACCTCAGGCATTTTCGTCCTGATGTTTGTCACCAATGTTTTGAAACGCTCGAAAGTTTCCGTGGAACTAACACCCGAGGCTACATCGTTTTCGCCGGTGTAGATCACGACTTGCCGCGGTTCATAGCGTAATATAAGTTCGTCCTGGTACAGGATGGCGTCCGCTAAAGTGGAACCACCGAAACCACGATTAATGACCTGGTATTTTTTAAAGATTTCTTCTGCATCCTTCCACATTCGCACAGAGGAGCTGCCGACGAACACAATGCCGTTCCTGGGCGGCATGGCGATGCTGTCCTGCTTTTGAAAAGCCTGGATTTCGGACCAGAAAGGCTTGGCCTGCTGCGCGGTAGCCTGTAGCTGTACTGCAAAGCAAACCAAGAGGGTTAACAGAAATGTATACAAGTTACTTCGTTTCATACTGTAGATTTTCAGTAACGAAGGTAATTATTTCACGGGAACTTTAACAGGCTGTGGTACTTTTACATAATAACCCGTACCATCGTATTGGCGGCGGCGTGGATTGCTCATGCAGGGTTCACTGCAGCAGCCCATCATCTTTTCGCCGCAGGCATCACACTGCGTGATGTGTTCGTTGCATTCCGGATTTGCACAGTTGATCATCTTTGGCGTAACCGTTCCGCAATTGAAACATTTTGAAACGACCGTTGGATTAACCGTGTTCACATCAACAGCAATACGGTTGTCGAACACATAACATTTACCTTCAAAGTCTTCACCATTGGCTTCCTTACCATATTTGATAATGCCGCCATGGAGTTGATAAACATCGTTGAAGCCATGGTGTAAAAGCAATGCACTGGCTTTTTCACATTTGATGCCGCCGGTACAGTAGGTCAGGACCTTCTTGTCCTTGTACTGTGCCAGTTCATTGATTTTCTCTGGGAAATCCCTGAAATTCTCAATGTCCAGTGTTATCGCATTTTTAAAACGTCCAAGGTTGTGTTCGTAGTTGGAACGCACATCGAGGATCACCACATCTTCTTCCTGAATCATTTTTTTGAAGTCTTCAGGCTCCAGGTGTTTTCCGGTTTGCTTGTTGGGGTCGATAATGGTTTTATCACGCAAGCCGGAGTGCACAATCTCCGCCTTGTAACGGCAGTGCATCTTCATAAATGATGGCTCTTCAACTTCATCGATCTTAAACTCCGTTTTAGCAAACCGTGGATCTGCATGAATGGCAGCCATATACGCCTCACAGGATTCCTTTGTACCTGAAACGGTTCCGTTCAGGCCTTCGTCTGCGACGATAATTCTTCCGGTAAGGTTAAGTGATTTGCAAAATGCAAGATGGTCGGTGGCAAATTGCTCCGCCTCAGCTATTGGAGAATAGCAGTAGTAAAGTAGGGTTTGATACTGTGTCATAGTCAATTGATACCGCTGCAAACGGCGTTAAAATGTTGCAAAAGTAATAAAATAGCTGACCAATGTCAATTCCGTGGCGCATTTATAGCCAAGAACCCGACGATGGTAGCCTTGCAATCAGCGGAATCACAAGCAGTGGGCTGGGTTCCGGCAAGGGGGCTCCAGGGGGTTCACTAGACGTTGGCCCTGTTAACCCCCTGTATGCCCCCTGTGGGGACCCTGTGGAGGCCTTGTATGCCCGCCCTCTTTCGCGCCGCTTCAGGCGCTTTCTTGTGCTGCTGTGAACCTTCGTTGTAGGTGTTTATAACAGTTTTCAATTAAATCTGAAAAAAGTTTGACATTCTGGTTCTGAATACACTATCTTAGTTAGTGTAAAAATTACACCATTGTCAACCTCAACCACCTCTTATAGATTAATTTAAAATGCCACCCTCAGGGTGGTATTTTATTTTTAAGTTTAGGCAAAGTATTCCTATGAAAAAGATCTTGACCCTCTTCATCGGCTGCGGCATTGCCGTATCTGCCGCTGCACAATCACCTGTAATCATCAATAAGGACCCTGAAATTGCCGGCATGGTGACTGAAGTCTCTGCCGACTCGCTGAAGGCACATGTCGAAAAGCTGGTCAGTTTTGGAACGCGAAATACGCTAAGTTCACTAACCGATAAAAAAAGGGGCATAGGTGCTGCCGGGAGGTGGGTCTTGTCGCGGTTTAATGCCTATGCAAAAACCTCTTCCGGGCGTATGACGGCAAAGCTGGATACGTCGACTTACCAACCTGACGGCCGGCGAATCGACGTTCCTGTGGTGTTGACCAACGTGGTCGCAACTTTGAAAGGCACGGATCCAAACGACAAGCGGATTTTCGTCATCAGCGGGCACATGGATAACATGCGGACGAGTGTGATGGACCGTACTGGAGATGCGCCAGGCGCCAATGATGATGGTAGTGGTACCGCTGCGGTAATTGAATGTGCGCGAATCATGAGTAAACATGGCTTTCCGGCAACCATCATTTTTGTTGCCGTATGTGGCGAGGAGCAAGGCTTGCTGGGTTCTGGCTTTATGGCCAGAAACGCGAAGCGCGATAACTGGGAAATTGCCGCGGTGTTGAATAACGACATCATGGGCAGCAATAACAGTAATGAAACGAATATCATTAACAATACCCAGGTGCGCGTTTTCAGCGAAGGACTTCCTGCGTATGAACTTGATGCGAAGAAGGCTGCATCCATCAGGTCCATGGGGCTGGAGAACGAAAGTCCGTCGAGACAACTAGCCCGCTATGTGAAAGAAACCGGCGAACGCTATGTAGATAACCTCCAGGTGATGATGATCTATCGTCCGGATCGCTTTCTTCGCGGTGGCGATCAAACTCCGTATCAGCAGCAGGGTTATGCTGCGGTAAGAATTACGGAAATGAATGAGAATTTCTACCACCAGCACCAGGATGTTCGTACCGAGAACGGCATTGCCTATGGGGATCTGGTGGCGTATATGGATTTTGAATACCTAAGAAAGAATACCGCCATGAACCTGAGTAATCTGGCCAACCTGGCGAAGGCTCCTGGCGTACCGCAGGAAGTGAACATGGTGATGGCTGGTTTAGGAAATTCGACCACCTTAACCTGGAAAGCACCAGCAACAGGCAAGGTAAAGGGCTATTATGTTTTGATGCGTGAAACATCAAGCGCGGTATGGCAGAAAAAGTTCTTTACCGCAGATACCAACATCAAATTGCCGTACTCAAAGGATAACTACTTCTTTGCCCTGCAGTCCTTAAGCGAAGCTGGAAATGAAAGCTTGCCTGTGGTACCGGGTGTACTCAGACAGCAGGCACCACAGGCAAAAACGAATCCACCTTCAGGCATTTAAAGGCTTTTTAGAAGCCGTAAGAAATGCGGAAGCCATGTTGAACCTTCTTGTTGCCATCGTATGCGAAACCATAGGTGGCACGGAAAATTAAGCGCTGCAAGCCGAAGTAATATTCCTTGTAGTTCTTCTTGTCCGGTTGGGTGAGGAAGTTTACGCCCACAAGTTCTTCAAGCTTCAGCTTTCTGATGACCGGCAGTTTATTCATGATCAATCCGGCGAAGTTCTGTTCAAAGTGTGCTTCAAGGTATTGCTGATCAGTGCTGTACTCGTAGAAATCCAAAAACTGGAACTTACGTAGGTTTGGCAGGGTGGTTAAAGAGTTATTTCCGCGGAAGTGTTTACGGTCCGGGTAGTACACGGTTTTATCATTCAGGAATTTACCGGCACTGATCATGAAAGATGAAAAGCCCCATAGGCCTTCTCCGATCCTTTCCTGAGAGATCTCCAGGTTCAGCAGGTCGTAATCCGCATCGCTGCCGAAGACATTCTTTATCCCTCTTCTGTAGCTAAGCTGTACTTCCGGATACTTGGATTCCTGGTAGAACTTGCCTTCCGGGCGGGTGATGAACCTTCTGCCGATGTTGTAGGTCAGCGTGGCTTGTGCCGTTAGGGCTTTATAGTCGGGGAAAAGGGGTGTTTCTACCTCAGGGCTGAAAGGATTGTTTGAGGTAAAGGAACGGTCGCTGTATTCAAAGAAGCGGAAACGGGTGTTGTTTTGCAGGAATCTGTTTTCGGAATATTCAAGGTTTATGTTTCCCTGTAATCCGGTGAAGAGTTCCTTTGAGGTTCCGGCATTTAAAAAGGACTTGCGGTAAAGCTTCATGAAGTTCCTTTCAAACAGCAGGTTGTTCAGTGAGTTCGAGAGCATGGTCATGGTACCATAGCGGTTCAGGTCGTACACCCCTGAGCCCACACCAAAGTTGATGCTTGCTTTTTTCGCAGGGTTGTATATGTAAGTACCATTCAGGTTCGCGGTTAAAGTTTTAGAGGCTAAGCCATATCGCAGCTCCGGTCTGATGGTGTAGGAGCGGTAGCCCTGGAGTTCCTGCAGGTACGTAAGGCCATAGTTAATCCCGAAGCCTTCAACCGTGTTGTAGAACATGGATTTCAGCACCGGATCAAGTTTCAGGTAGCGCTTATCGTAGCGGTTATTAATGCTGTGTCCGGCAAGGAGCAGCCGGCTTAAGGAAAACTTATTTACACTGCGCTCCAGGGAATCCAGATAGCGCTTGGAGACTTTAAGCTGTTCTATGCGATCTTTTCGGATGTAGTCTGCACGCTCCTCAGGCGTTAGTGGTATCGGCCGGTTATTCGCCCAGTAAGTAGAATCTTTTTTGTTGACCGTGGCGGGTACTTTCAGGAGTTCTCCGGTGAAAAAGCCCTTCGGAAAGTTTGGTTCCAGGTTGTAGTTTGTGTAAACGCCCAGGTAGTATCCTTCAAATTTAAAGCCCATCACGTTTCCGTTGAACTGAAAATTGACGTTTGAAGGCATATAGGCATTGTCGACCTTAATGTACTGCTGTTTGATGTTGAGCGTATCGATCAGGTTCACGCCGGTGTTTTTAGTCAGGTAAAGTTCAGCCCCCAAGAGTCGCCAGCTATCATCGGTGATATACATGATGCCCCGGAAAACCGGGTCGTGCTCCCGGCGTGGGATAACCTGTATCTTGTTGATGGTTTCGCCGTTGCTGTTAGACATGCCCAGGAATTTGTAGTTGTAGTAGAACAGTGCATTATCCGCCAGGGGCGAAACGAAGCCTCTGGAGCTCAGTACGTTTTCCAGCAACATGTTGTTGTAGAAGTTGATGTTCAGATCTGATGCTTTGTTGAAACTGAACGCATTGTTACGGCCGGCGATCTTAGAGGAAATCATTTCTTCGTGGATCTTGTCCGGCTGCTGGTAATTGTAGGTCGACTGTGATTCTGATAGGTACAAAATACCTTTACGGTTGGTATCCAGATCCAGTGTTTTCTGAATGTCCCTGCCAAAGAACTTCTTAGGGGCACCAACCAGTTTCTGCAGTCCTTTGATGTAAACATCGCAGCTGTAGGCATCCACTTCTTCCAGGTGTATTTTTCTACGTTTGATGGCCTGCCGGATGATTTCGTATGCCGGGTCTTCTGCATCCGCGGTAATCGTAACCCCTTCCAGCGTATAGGACTCGGTTTCCATCACCACATCTTGCCGCAGTCCGGCCACGGGATCAATCCGGCGCTCTGTTGGCTTAAAGCCAATGGCCTTGTAGAGCAGGGTATGCTGCCCTGGATCAACCATGATGACGTAATTGCCGTCGATATTTGCGGATGTGCCTTTACTAGTCTCTTTGACGTAAACGGAGGCGAAGGAGACAGGTGTGCCCTGATTATCTTTAATGGTGCCGCTGATTTTGATTTGTTGTGCGGTAAGCTGCTGAGCGTATAGCAGTCCTAACATTAAGACGAGAAAGATTTTGTTCATAGAAGTTTTGAGACGCAGTTTGATGCCGTAAAGATATGCGTTAACAACATCTTACCTATGAAAGTTTGACAAGTGATCATGATTAAGGTTAGCAGCAAAGGTGAGAATTACCTAACTTTGGTACATCAATATAGATATTTATGTACAAAACACTGCAACCAGTTCTTCAACAAGAACTAGAACAAATAGAGAAAGACGGATTATACAAACGTGAAAGAATCATCACCAGTCCTCAGGGTGCTGATATCAAGGTGAGTACCGGCCAGGAAGTGATCAACTTCTGTGCGAACAACTATCTTGGTTTGTCATCTGACGCAAGGGTTATTGAAGCTTCTAAAAAAGCGCTTGATAAATATGGTTATGGCATGTCTTCCGTAAGGTTTATTTGCGGTACGCAGGATGTACATAAAGAACTTGAGGCAAAGCTTTCCAGCTTTCTTGGCGCAGAAGATACCATTCTGTATGCTGCTGCCTTTGATGCAAATGGTGGGGTTTTCGAACCGCTGTTTAATGATCAGGATGCCATCATCTCTGATGAACTAAACCATGCTTCTATTATTGATGGGGTACGCTTGTGTAAAGCAAAGCGTTTCCGCTACAAGCATAACGATATGGCTGATCTGGAAACCCAGCTTCAGCAGGCGGAAGGTTGCAGACACCGCATCATTGTTACCGATGGTGCCTTTTCTATGGATGGTACGATTGCGCAGTTGGATAAGATCTGTGATCTTGCAGATAAATACCAGGCATTGGTGATGATTGATGAGTCGCACTGCTCAGGTTTTATGGGTAAAAACGGTCGTGGTACCCACGAACATTTCAACGTGATGGATCGTATTGACATCATTACCGGAACCTTGGGTAAGGCATTAGGTGGTGCTTCAGGCGGTTTTACTGCTGGTCGTAAGGAAATTATTGACATGCTGCGTCAACGCTCAAGACCATATCTTTTCTCCAACACCTTAGCGCCAGGTATTGCAGGTGCTTCTGTTGCCGTATTGGATATGTTGAATGAGACAACTGCTTTGCGCGACAAGCTGGAGTACAACACCATGTATTTCCGTAAGAAAATGACTGAAGCCGGCTTCGACATTAAAGAAGGAATTCACCCGATTGTACCGGTGATGTTATACGACGCTAAACTGGCGCAGGAATTTGCGGCCAAGATGCTGGATGAAGGTATCTACGTGATTGGGTTCTACTATCCGGTGGTACCACAAGGCAAAGCAAGGATTCGTGTACAGTTATCTGCTGCGCATGAGCAGCACCATCTGGACAAGGCGATTGAGGCTTTCACAAAGGTTGGTAAAAGCCTTGGCGTAATTTAATTCTATTTTAAGCAGTATATTTGCGGCATGTTACAAGAGAAGATAACACAATACACAGCAGAAATCAACGCTTTCAGCACCACGAAAGCAGATGAGCTGGAGCAATTCAGAATAAAATTCCTTGGCACCAAGGGTATTATCAAAGATATATTTGATGAGTTTAAGGCCGTTTCACCAGAGGAGAAAAGAACCCTGGGAAAGGTGCTGAATGAATTCAAGCAACTTGCGGAAGCAAAATACCAAAGCTTAAAAGAAGAGGGCGGACAAGCGCAAGGTGGCAAGGATGCCGGTATGGATCTGACTCTGCCGGGTGAAGGTTTTGAAGTGGGTGCTCGGCATCCACTTGCACTGGTACGCCGGGAGATTGTAGAAATCTTTAATAAGCTGGGTTTCATTGTGGCAGAGGGTCCGGAGATTGAGGACGACTGGCACAACTTCTCTGCGTTGAACTTCCCGGAAGAACATCCGGCTAGAGATATGCAGGATACTTTTTTTATTAAAAAAGGTGGTGAAAAGGGTGATATCGCGCTGCGTACACATACTTCTTCCGTACAGGTAAGAATGATGGAGCATGGCAAACCACCCTTCCGCGCGCTGATGCCAGGCCGTGTTTATCGTAATGAAGCCATTTCCGCACGTGCACATTGCTTTTTCCACCAGATCGAGGGTTTGTATGTGGATGAGAAAGTTTCATTTGCCGACTTGAAGCAGACCTTGTTCTATTTTGTACAGGAATTGTATGGTGAAGGCACCAAGGTACGTTTCAGACCATCTTATTTCCCGTTCACTGAGCCATCTGCAGAAATGGACATCAGCTGTACCATCTGTAAAGGTGACGGCTGCCAGCTTTGTAAGTACAGCGGCTGGGTGGAAATCCTGGGCTGCGGAATGGTAGATCCGAATGTGCTGGAGAACTGTGGTATCGACAGCAAGAAATATAGTGGTTTCGCCTTCGGAATGGGGATTGAGCGTATTGCCAACCTTAAATACGAAATCAAGGATCTGCGTTTGTTCTCTGAAAACGACACGCGCTTCCTGTCGCAATTTAAAAGTGCATTAATATAGTAATTTGTGGAAGCCTAAATACATATGGTTCATGCTCCTGGTACTGCTCAGCTGCTCGAAAGGGGAGGGATATGTGCCGGAGCTTCCTGTAAATTATACAACCACAATTCAGTTGTTCAACTACAACGCCAAGAACGGCATCCTGGAAGTGCCCGATGTGGGTGTTGCAGGACTGCTGATCGTTTCAACCGGAACGGGTTATAAAGCTTATGATCGCTGTAGTCCTGTAAATCCGGAGAATTTGTGTAAAATTGTACCAGATGCCGGAGGCATAACCGCTACTGATCCCTGTACCGGTGCCAAATGGCTACTGCTGGATGGAAGTCCGCAGAAAGCCCCTGCTGTTCATTATTTAAAATCTTATACCGTCCGTATTCAGGGCAGTCAACAAATACGCGTCACTAATTAAATGGAACCAGAAAAGATCAAAGAAAGCATAATTAGGGCCGCAAAGGACTTATTTCGCAAATATGGCTATCATAAAACCAGTGTAAACGAAATTGCCAGGAAGGCGCGTATCGCAAAGGCCACAATCTATAAGTACTTTGAGAGTAAGGAACAGATTCTGGATGCCATTCTTATGGACTACCTGGACATGAACCTCAAGGAGATCTTGCGGAATAAAGCGCAGTTCAGCAATGAGGAGGCGCACCTTACCGCGCTGGTCATGAAAACCTGCAGGCTTACCTACACGGTATGCAACGAGTTTATCGGTTGGGATTTCGTACGTGAGAACGCGAACTCACAGGAGTTTCTGAAACATCTTTCCGATCAACTGGAGTCCTTACTGCTTGCCGCTTACCTGCAACTGGATCATTTTAAGAACAATCCGTCCAGACGGGAAGGCCTGGCATTTCTGCTAAAAGCAAGCAAAAGCATTGTATTTTCATTTGCTTTTACTTCTGTGAGTGAATCTGATGTGCGCAAAAACTTCGTGAGTTTCCAGAAAGATCTGCTTCCATTCCTGGTTAAAGCCGCTTTATAATCTTCAGGCATAAATCCGAATTTTTACTTTACAAAAGCTTAACATAGACCGTTTCGGTTTTTGGTATGAAAACTGCTATCTTTAAAACATAGCACTGTTTATCATGAGCAAAGAGGTTTTAGAATTTTCAGTTTTGGTAGATGAGAAATTTGATATGAGCTTCAACCTTGCCGGCGGAATCTTTGGTTTTTTCCTTAGTATTTTTGGCAAGTAAAAGCTTGACATCCTGATTTCTTATTCCAAAAGTTACGTTCAAGCGTTTCGTGGGCTGGTATTGCCTTAATTTTTCCTGCTTGATGCATAAAAATTCTAAATTTGCATTCTGATGAGTAGAAAAAGAAAAGACGGTACCGTAAGTATCCTTCAGGACTTGCATATTATCGATATTGCCGAAGAAGGTAAAGGCGTTGCAAAAGCAGATGAACTTGTTGTATTTGTAGAGAAAGCCGTTCCAGGCGATGTTGTTGACGTACGCGTACTGAAAAAGAAGAAAAATTTCGCTGAAGCCGTAATTGAAACCTTACACACCAGTTCTGAATTAAGAACAGATCCTTTTTGCCAGCACTTTGGCACTTGTGGTGGTTGCAAATGGCAGCACATGCAATATGAAGCACAGCTACAATTTAAATATAAGAGTGTAGAAGCCGCTTTGCAGCGCTTGGGGAAAGTGGATACCACGATGATGGAGCCCATCCTTGGCTCTGCTGAAGACACCTATTACCGCAATAAATTAGAATATACTTTCTCGAATAAACGTTGGTTGGACCGTGGCGACATGAGCGATACAACGGACCTGGAGATGAACGCACTGGGCTTCCACGTGCCATTGCGCTTTGATAAGATTCTAGACATACAGCATTGCTATCTGCAGGCTGAGCCTTCAAATACATTGAGAAACCAGGTTAGGGGTTATGCCTTGCGCATGGGATTGACCTTTTATGACCTTCGGAACCACAGCGGCAATCTGCGAAACTTAATCATCCGTACTTCTTCAACAGGAGAGGTGATGGTGGTTGTGGTGTTTGCTTACATTGAGCAGTCGCAGATTGACGAGATGATGGCTTATCTACAGCACGAATTCCCGGAGATTACCGCTTTACTCTACATCATCAATCAGAAGAAGAACGACACCATCTTTGATCAGGAGGTAATTACCTATGCTGGTCGCGACCACATCTTTGAAGAGATGAATGGTTTGAAATTCAAGATCGGTGCGAAGTCGTTTTATCAGACAAACTCTGCACAGGCGTACGAGTTGTATCAGATTACCAAGGAGTTTGCAGGTTTTACAGGTGATGAATTGGTTTATGATCTTTACACCGGTGCAGGTACCATTGCGAATTTTGTTGCAGGTAGCGTAAGGCAGGTTGTTGGTATTGAGTATGTGCCTACTGCCATTGAAGATGCGAAGTTCAACAGTGCAATGAATGGCATTGATAACACCATTTTCTACGCAGGTGATATGAAAGACATTCTGACCGCATCATTTATTGAAAGTCACGGTAAGCCAGATGTGGTCATTACAGATCCACCACGTGCAGGGATGCATGCAGATGTTGTTGCACGTTTACTGGAAATGGAAGCGGAGAAGATTGTTTATGTAAGTTGTAATGCGGCAACACAGGCGAGAGATATTGCGTTATTGAACGAGAAGTATGACGTGGTACGCATAAAACCAGTAGATATGTTTCCGCACACACAACATGTGGAGAACGTTGTTTTACTTAAATTGAAAGTCGCGTAATGGATATAGAAGAGTTATTACCACAGCAGCCGGAAGGCGATAAAAAAAATAAGAAGAAGGAGAGCCCCTTGGTGAGCCTGGAAAAAGATCTGGACCTATATGCGGATTCAATCCGTGAGGTTGCCATTGATATCATCATGGAAGGCATTTCTACACATCCCATTTTCATCGCGCATCAGCATAGCGTAAGTATTGGTGAGGTGATTTTGAACCGGGAGGAGTTGAATACGAACTGGACCATTCAGGCTTCGACATTGGAGGAGTTTGTGGAGAAAGGGATCATCAACCCTGAAAAAAAGGTGCTTTTCCTGAAGAGCTATAAAAAGACAGAGGACTTCATGTGCGTTTTTGTAATTGTACCTGAAGGCGCAAACTTTATTTACTACCCGTACAAAAACAAGCGGGCATAAAAAATCCCGGCGGGACATCCATCCAGTCGGGATTTAACTAAAAACTCAAACTAACTTAATTTATTCTCTTTACGCTTCCACTTCTGGAAGATGATGTCTTTTTATACGAGGCGTTTCCGCTGAATCTGATGTCACTTCCGCCGGAAGCATCTGCTTCTAATCCTTTGTTGACGCGGATTTCGGCATCTGAACCGCCACTTGCATGTACCTTGGCGTAAAATACACTGAATGCTTCAGCGTCTACGTCGCTGCCTCCGCTAATGTGCATGTCCATGTTTGTTGCAGACCCTTTAAGATCAACATCTGAACCGCCGCTGGCCTTTATGGTGATGTCTTTGCAGATGATGTTCAATTCAACATCTGAACCCCCTGAAGTGGCCAATGCCATGCGATCTGTTTTGATAGCTTGCTGCGCGTAGACATCGCTGCCGCCGCTTGCAGATAATTCCTCCAGGGTTTTAAAGTTTAAATACACTTTCAGGCTTTTACCGCCCCTGAACATACCCGACAAACTGTTGTTATCTCTGTATTTGATATTCAGCTTATTGCCTTCTTTTACCAGAATAAGCCTGTCCACAAGCTCCTTGTCACCCACCGCCTTCGCGCTCTCGCTGTTCCCTTGTGTGAGGTACAGGTCGATACCGCTGGATACGCTTACTTTGTTGAAGTTGTTTACGGTCATGTTTTTGGTAACCTGTGCAAACAAACTGTTGCTAAACAACAGGGTGGCCGTGAACAAAATCGCTGGGGTGGTGTAAAACTTTTTCATGTTTAGGATTGCTATGTTTAAGGATTAGACGCAGTTGCAGTCAAAACGTTGCAGGGAAAGTAAAAAATTTTAGGATATTTGATTAAACCCATTAAAATTGTTCTTTTTGCAGGGTAAAATACATTCTATGGCAGATTCTCCATTACTTATCTTAGACAAGACGCAAATTCAGCAGAAGATTAACAGGATAGCATACCAGATACTGGAAGACAACTTGAACGAAAAAGAAATTGTGCTTGCCGGGATTTGGGACAGGGGTTACAAAGTTGCGCTTAGACTCCAAAGTAAACTTCAGGAGATATCCAGCCTTAATATTTTATTGTTGCGTATAGATCTGGAGAAGCAGAACAGCAAGCTGGTTGCTTCGACCGACTTAGATGAGTCAAAATGGAAGAACAAAGTCATCATTATCGTGGATGACGTGCTGAACAGCGGCAGAACTTTAGCTTATGGTTTGGGTGTATTTCTGAATACCCCACATAAGAAGATCAGAACAGTGGTGCTTGTAGACCGCAGTCATAAAATTTTCCCTATTGCAACGGACTTCGTTGGACTGAAAATGGCAACGGTGTTAAAGGAGCATGTTGATGTCGTGATGGATGTACCCAATGAAGAAGACGGTGTTTATTTGAGCTGATATGATCGTCTTTACGTATACGGTACTCGTTTTTTTAATCCTTCGGTTTACCGTTACGTTATTTAATTTTCTTTCCAACCCGAAACTATCCGCTTTCCGGCCGGCTTTTGCGAGTTCGGTATCCATCGTGATTACACTTCGCAATGAAGAAAGCAACTTGCTTAATTTGCTGGACTCCATCAAAGCGCAGGACTTTACTTCCTTTCAGGTGTTCATTTTCTATAGTGCGATGGAAAAGCAGGACGAAGAAACCGTTGCGCAGTTCTGTAGTTACGATAATCGGTTCCGGATGATAAAAGGGGATCTTCAGGATTTGTCTTGGGTAGCGCGAGAGGCGACCGGAGATTACCTGATGTTGCTTGATTCCAACACACATATACATACTGGGTTGATCAATTCAATGATTTACCGGCTCCGGGTTTTCAAGATGGGCATTGTCAGTGTTGTGCCCACGCCGGTACTTAAAAGTCTGCGTCAGCAATTGGTGCTTCCGCTGAGTGACTTCATGCTGCTGAACATGGTTCCACTACGATTGGTGCGTTTGTTTAAAACGCCGGTACTATCGGCTTCAAACAAGGACTGCCTGCTTTTGGATGCGAAATTATGTTTCCGGAATCAATGGCTGGAACGTTTGGATCCCGCTAAAGGCGCTGCCGACCTGCTCAGGTTGGTTAAGTTAGATCAGCAAAATGCGGAGGTGCTTCTGGGTAATACCTTTATCTACAAGTGCCCGAAAAATAACGATGCCGAAGCACTGGCAACAGCTGGCGATAGCCTTCGTTTATACTTTAATGGCAATCTGTTCGTGGCTTTTCTGTACGTCTTCTTAGTGGTCGTAGGGCCGCTGATCATATTTCTGGTCTTTGATATCAAAGTATTGGTGTTGCCCATCGGGCTTATTTTCCTATCCAGGGTAATGATCGCCTTCCTGACGGCGCAAAATCCGTTTTATGCCGTGATCACACACCCATTGCAAATGATCATGCTCCTGGTGGTGTACATAAAAGCTTTAAGCAGTCAATTATTGACCTCTGGTAAACAGAAGACGCGATAATGTAGCGGCTTTTTATGTAAATTTGGGGCTTAAACTTTCAACCTGGGATGAGTTATAATTTAGCTGTAAACATTGACAAGGCGTCGGGCTTCTGCTTCGGTGTCGTTTATGCCATTGATATGGCGGAAGATATTCTGGATCAGGAAGAATACCTTTACTGCCTTGGCGATATCGTGCACAACGATGAAGAGGTTAAACGGTTAACGGAAAAGGGACTTCGTATCATTGATCACGAAGATCTGAAAAACCTCCATCAGGAGAAGGTGTTGATCCGTGCACACGGGGAAGCACCTGCGACGTATCAGATCGCTTTGGAAAACAAGCTTACCCTTATTGATGCTTCCTGCCCGGTGGTGCTGAAGTTGCAAAATCGCATCAAGCATTCGCATGATGAAAAAGAACAGATCGTAATTTTCGGGAAACATGGGCATGCGGAGGTTATCGGCCTGCAGGGCCAAACCAATGGTGAAGCTTTGGTGTTTCAGGATGTAAACGAACTGGAGCAGCTAAATTTGCCACAGAAGTTTACCTTATACAGCCAAACGACCAAAAGCACGGACAAGTTTTACGCGATAAAGGATCACCTGATTAGCAAAGGTTATGATGTGAAAGCGAATGATACCATCTGCAGACAGGTATCCAACCGTTATGATGATCTTGCTAAGTTCGTTGTTGACTATGATAAGATCATTTTTGTTTCCGGAAAGAAGTCATCCAATGGGAAAGTGCTTTTTGATGTTTGCAAGAAACACAATGAGCAGTGCTACTTTATTTCTGCGGTTTCAGAGTTGGATAAAAGTTGGTTCAGCCCGAATGATCGCGTCGGTATCTGTGGCGCAACATCAACACCGATGTGGTTGATGGAACAAGTGAAAGAAGAAATTCAATTATATTAATTCAATACAAATCAGGCATTCATATAGCCTGAATACAATATGGGAAAAAAGGGTGTACTGTTAGTGAATTTAGGGACGCCGGATAGTCCGGAGGTGAAGGATGTACGTAAGTATCTTGATGAATTTCTGATGGATGAACGTGTGATTGACATCCCGGCTTTCAATCGTAATTTATTGGTACGGGGTATTATTGTTCCTTTTAGAAGTCCGAAAACGGCTAAACTTTATAAAGAAATCTGGGACGAAAAGGGCTCACCGTTATTGTACTTCAGCGAAGTTCAGCTTGCGCTGGTACGCGAGCAGCTCGGTCCGGATTACCAGGTAGAGCTAGCCATGCGCTACCAGAGCCCATCTATTGAGACGGCACTTTCCAAGCTACGCGCGGGTCAGGTGGATAGCATCCGGGTATTACCTTTATTTCCGCAGTATGCTTCTGCGAGTACAGGATCTGTGATTCAGAAAGTGATGGGCATTGTGGGTAAATGGCCAACCATCCCCAATGTGAGCTTCGTGAACTCTTTCCATGATAATGAATTGATGATTGAGGCCTTTGCTGATAATGCAAAGAAATATCAGCCAGAGACCTATGATCATGTCTTATTCAGCTTTCACGGTTTGCCGGAACGCCAGTTGATCAAGTGTGATGATTCAGGTAAACACTGTTTGAAATCTGCGGATTGCTGTTCTAAGCTGACGGATGTAAATCAATTCTGTTATTCGGCACAGAGCCATGACACGGCAAGACTGATTGCTGCGGAGCTGAACATTCCAAGAGAGAAATATTCTGTTTGTTTCCAGAGTCGCCTGGGTAAAGAACCTTGGGTGCAGCCTTATACAAGTGATGTGTTAACGGATCTTGCTGCCAAAGGCAACAAGCGCTTGCTGGTTTTCTGTCCTGCTTTTGTGGCCGACTGCCTGGAGACTTTGTATGAAGTGACCGTAGAATATGGCGAAGAATTCAAGAAGCTTGGTGGCGAGGAAGTGCAGTTGGTGGCCAGCTTGAATGACAACCCGAAATGGATCCAGGCTATGGTCCAGATGATTAAAGGTTAATTTAGATAAGCCTTAACTTTTTCATATATGCTTGCTGTGGCCCCTTTCTGACTTGCCACGTATTCTTTTGCAAGCGACACTGCTTTCTGGTTGTTTTTAAACAGCTGGAAAGCAGTAACTAACGACTTTTCATCTTCAATACTTTTTGCAGCGCCGATTTTCAGCAGGTCATGTGCTTCCTGAAACTTGCGGTAATTTGGACCAAAAATTACGGGTAGGCCGAAGGCCGCTGCTTCCAGCGTGTTGTGAATGCCTACGCCAAAGCCACCGCCAATGTAGGCAAGCTGGCCATACTGATATAAGAAAGATAACATCCCGATGTTGTCAATGATGAGGATCCGTGCCGCTGCCGCGTTTTCTGTGGTTAGTGCAGAATACCGTATGGCGGTAGGGAATAGTTGTTCAATTTGCCTGATGTGCTCCGCGCCAATTTCATGAGGCGCAAGGATGAATTTCCAGTCTGTTATTGCTGTAGCGAGTTCCTGAAGGAGCTGCTCATCTGCGGGCCAGGTACTTCCGGCGATGAATACCTTATGCTGCGCTGCGAAACTGCTGATCAGGGGAAGCAATGTTGGATGCTCCGCATTTTCCGCTACGCGGTCAAACCGGGTGTCTCCAGCGATGCTGGCATTATGGTGTTTTAGCTGCTTTAATAGATCTACACTCTGCTGGTTCTGCACAAAGAACCAGGTTACATGCTTGAGAATATTCCTGTTGAAGGTGCCGTAGAATTTGAAAAAGATTTGCTCTGGTCGGAAGATTCCTGAGATGATGAACAGGGGCGTTTTATGTTCCGCTAAAACGCTGAAGTAATGATGCCAGAATTCGTACTTGGTGAAGATTGCAATTTCCGGATTGATGGCCTGAATGAACCTTTCCGCATTGCGGCGGGTATCTAAGGGGAGGTAGAATACGCCATCCGCACCTGCATAATGTTTGCGGATCTCATAACCGGAAGGGGAGAAGAAGGTGACCACGATCTTTTTACCCGGGTGTTCTGCCTTTATTTTCTCCAACACCGGACGGCCTTGTTCAAATTCGCCGAGTGAGGCAAAGTGAAACCAGATGTGTTTTTCTGAAGGATCTATGCGGGCTGCTATCTGCCTGAAGATCTGTTTTCTGCCGTTTACAAATCGGTTTGCTTTACTGTTAAAGGGCGCGACGAGCCTGATAATCAATCCGTAAAGTAAAATACCAATATTGTAAAGGAAAACCATTTTGTGTGTTTATTTATTATCTTAGCCGAAGATACCCGAATTATATTAAAGGGAAACAAATTTAGAGAAAACCAGTTCAATGACATCGGTATGCTTTGCAATCGTACAAGCCCTGCCCTTACTTTTACCTCAAAATAAATGAAACGCAAAAGAGTATTAATCACCGGTGCCGCCGGTTTCTTAGGTTCGCACTTGTGCGACAGGTTTATTAAAGAAGATTTCCATGTGATTGCCATGGATAATTTAATCACCGGAGATTTAAAGAATATTGAACACCTTTTTCCATTAGAGAACTTTGAGTTTGCACATCACGACGTATCTAAGTTCGTACATGTGCCCGGTGAACTGGATTATATCCTCCATTTTGCCTCACCAGCAAGTCCTATTGACTATTTGAAAATTCCGATCCAAACCTTAAAGGTAGGATCTTTAGGTACACATAACCTGCTTGGCCTTGCTAAAGCTAAAGGCGCAAGAATGATCATCGCTTCCACTTCGGAGGTTTATGGCGATCCAAGTGTAAACCCACAACCAGAGGAGTACTGGGGTAATGTAAACCCGGTAGGCCCAAGAGGGGTATACGATGAAGCAAAGCGTTTTCAGGAAGCCATGACTATGGCATATCATACTTTTCACGGCGTGGAAACCAGAATCGTTCGAATTTTCAATACCTACGGCCCTAGAATGCGACTGAATGATGGACGTGTGTTGCCTGCATTTATTGGTCAGGCGCTAAGAGGGGAAGATCTAACCGTTTTCGGAGATGGATCACAAACCCGCTCGTTCTGTTATGTTGATGATCTGATCGAAGGTATTTACCGTTTACTGTTCAGCGATTATGCGCAGCCAATGAACATCGGTAACCCGGATGAAATTACCATCAAACAATTCGGTGAAGAGATTATTAAACTTACCGGCACTTCACAGAAACTGGTACTTAGAGACCTGCCTGTTGATGATCCAAAGCAACGCCGTCCGGATATTACCAAGGCAAGAGCAATTCTGGGCTGGGAGCCAAAAGTAAGCAGAGAAGAAGGGTTGAAAATTACTTACGAGTACTTCAAGTCCTTACCTGAAGAAGCTTTGGTAAACGTTGACCATAAAGATTTTACAACCTATAATAAATAAGAATGGCGAAGATATTAGTGACTGGCGGTACGGGCTTTATTGGCTCGCACACTGTAGTCGAACTATACAATGCTGGATATGAGGTCATCATCGTGGATGATTTCTCCAATTCAAACCCTAAAATCCTAAATCAGCTTGAAACCATCACGGGCATCAAGCCTGAGTTTGTTGAGCTGGATCTTTGTGATGAAGCCAAAGTCAAAGCTTTTGTAGCTGACAATACAGACATTACCGGTGTGATTCATTTCGCTGCGTTCAAAGCCGTAGGTGAGTCGGTTCAACAGCCTTTAAAATATTACAGAAACAACTTCTATTCACTGCTGAACGTGCTTTACGCTTTTAACAGCAAGATAGACTTCGTGTTTTCTTCATCCTGCACAGTTTATGGTCAGCCAGATCAACTGCCCGTTACAGAGTCTGCACCGGTTAAAAAGGCAGAATCACCTTACGGAAATACCAAGCAGATTGCGGAAGAAATGCTTACTGAAGCCTGTGCGGTTAGTCCGGAGTTGTTCGTGACCTCGCTGCGGTACTTCAATCCTGTGGGCGCACATGAATCTGCATTGATCGGCGAATTGCCCATTGGTGTACCACAAAACCTGGTGCCATTTATCACGCAATCTGCGATTGGTAAGCGTGGCCCGATTACGGTTTACGGTAATGATTACAACACGCCAGATGGCAGTGCGATCAGGGATTATATCCATGTGGTAGATCTGGCGAAGGCACACGTTGCTGCAATTAAACGCCTGGAAAGTAAAGCTGCAAGCACTAACTATGAGGTGTTCAACCTGGGTACAGGGAAAGGCTCTTCGGTATTGGAAATCATCAATGCTTTTGAAGAATCTACCGGCGAGAAATTGAACTACCAGATCGGCCCACGCCGGGAAGGGGATATCGAGCAAGTTTACGGTGACGTAAATAAGGCGGCGAATGAACTGGGCTGGAAAGCGGAACTTGGCATTCAGGAAATGATGCGTTCTGCCTGGAACTGGGAGAAGTACTTGAAAGATAATCCGTTTTAATGGTCTTAGGCGAACATAAGGATCTAAAATATGCGATCACAGGCCTGCCCGTTAAGGAGAAGGATAAGCTGCTGCTGCGGCTGATTGCAAAAGATAAGATCCTTACCGAGCACCTCCACTTTAAGTTGCTGGAGGATGCTTCAGACCTGGAAGCCCGACGTATGGCGCTTTCAGAGCTGATCGTAGCGCAGATTGACGAACTAACATCAACGTACAGGTACAATGTGAAAGACACCCTGACGGTATTGCGTACCTTAAATGGCAGGATCAATCATCATTATAAGGTTACTAAAGACCTGAATACTGAAATTGAACTCCGTATGCAGTTGCTGAATGAGATTCCATTAACCTTGACGCCAAGTGTGCACGCAACTTTAAGTAAATATAATGACCGGATGGTGTTGTACTTTCTACGTACAACACTTTCTGTATACAAGAAATACCTCAAGCTGCATGAAGACTTGCAGTTTGATCTGCAGGATAATCTAAATAAATTGCTCAAAAAGGCATATACGCCCAGATTTGAAGAAACTGCTGAAGCCCTTGGCTTACCAGAAAGTTTGTAACCTGAGGCGATGCATGCTGCTTAATACAAAATACCCCATGAAAAAATTCCTAATCACCGGCGGTGCCGGTTTTATCGGTTCACATGTTGTACGAAGATTCGTGAACACCTATCCCGAATACGAAATTGTAAATCTGGATAAGCTAACCTATGCTGGAAATCTTGCTAATCTCAAAGACGTAGAGGATAAGCCAAACTACCGCTTTGTGAAAGCCGACATTACGGATGCCGCAGAAATGAACGCTTTGTTTGAAGCAGAGGATTTTGATGCCGTGATTCACCTGGCAGCTGAGTCTCACGTGGATCGTTCCATCGCAGACCCAACTGCATTTGTGATGACCAATGTGATCGGTACGGTAAACCTTCTAAATGCTGCAAGGGCGTACTGGAAAGGCAAGTACGACAGCAAACGCTTCTACCATGTGTCTACCGACGAGGTTTATGGTGCATTGGGTGAAACGGGCATGTTTACCGAAACAACGGCATATGATCCACATAGTCCGTACTCGGCTTCAAAGGCGAGTTCAGATCACTTCGTACGCTCTTACCACGATACTTATGGTTTGGACGTGGTAATTTCGAACTGCTCAAACAACTACGGTTCACACCACTTCCCGGAAAAGCTGATTCCCTTAGCAATTAACAACATCAAGAACAATCAGCCTGTTCCGGTTTACGGAAAAGGGGAGAATGTGCGCGACTGGCTGTGGGTAGAGGATCACGCACGTGCGATTGACGTGATTTTCCATAAAGCGAAAACAGGAGAGACCTACAACATCGGTGGCCATAATGAATGGAAGAACATTGATCTGATCAACTTATTGTGTCGCATTATGGATGAGAAGCTTGGAAGACCTGCAGGGACTTCAGCGCAGCTGATCACTTACGTAACCGATCGCGCAGGACACGATCTTCGTTATGCGATTGACTCTACTAAACTACAGCAGAAACTGGACTGGGTACCGAGCTTACAGTTCGAGGAAGGTTTGGCGAAAACTGTGGACTGGTTCCTGGAGAATGAGGAGTGGTTGAAAGATGTTACCTCAGGAAATTACCAGGCTTATTACGATACGCAGTATCAGGGCAGGTAGTTCAACTATACAAAGCAAAAAAGGCTTGCTGATCAAAGATCAGCAAGCCTTTTTTTTTAACCATAAGTGCGATTACTCGTAACGTAATGCCTCTACAGGATCCAGTTTAGAGGCCTTCTTCGCCGGGTAATACCCAGACACGATACCAACGAATACACAGAGTCCGAAGCCACCAAATATAAATTTCCAGGGGATGATGAACGTTCCACCCATGGCGAGGGATATTGCGTTCCCGAGCCCGATACCCAGAAGTATCCCCAATGCACCGCCGAATAAACAAATCATAATCGCTTCAATCAGAAACTGCTTTCTAATCGTTGACGGGTTCGCACCAATAGCTTTACGGATGCCGATCTCGCGGGTACGCTCTGTAACCGACACGAGCATGATGTTCATCAGGCCAATTGAAGCGCCAATAAGCGTTATAGCCCCGATGGCAACACCACCGATCGCAATGAAGGACAGGTTTTCGAACAGCGTCTGTGCAACCGCGTCACTCTTGGTAATTTCAAAGTTATTGGGCTGTCTGATCTTTAACTTTCGGATGTTCCTAAACTCGGCAGTAGCTTCACCAATAATGTTTTCCATGAGATCATTGCTCGGCACCATCACCGTTATGGTGTAGGAAGGCTCAGAGCTGGTGATCATCTGCTTGCCCCTAAGCAGTGGCACATACACCGTACGGTCGCTGTTATTGCCCATGCTGGATCCTTTGGCATCAAGCACGCCAATGATCTTCATGCGGTAATTACCAACGTTTATAACCTTGTCAATCGGCGACTCATCTTTAAATAAGGTCGTCTTTAGTTCGTTTCCAATGATGCAGTTGTTTGTCCCCGTAAAGATTTCTGATTTGTTCAGGTTACGGCCCTCAACGAGCTCTAATCCTTGAGCGGCGAGGCCATTCTCGTCCAGTGCCTGAACGCTGATGTTGGGGTTGGTTTTCACGGAGCCGTACTTCGCTGTTGCGCCACCAGTAGCACGGATGCTTACCGCCACCGTCGCCGGGGTATTCAGCTGCTCCTTGAACTTGATGGCATCCTCATAACGGATCACCGGGAAAGGCTTCGGGCGCTGCCCTGAACCGCCCACACGAATACCAATGCCACGATTACGGATGGTGAATGAGTTTGCACCCATACTGGAGAAAGCGTCTGTCATGCTCTTTTTTACTGCATCCAGGGTCGTTAAAATCCCTACAAGGGCCATCAGGCCGATCGCAATGATCAATGCCGTTAACATGGTTCGCAAGCGATTACTTTTAATGGACTGCAGCGCGAGACGGACGTTTTCTTTATAAGTCATTGAAGTATGTAGTTAGCCAAAAGGAACTTTCATAAAAAAGTCCCGCTGTTAAGACAACGGGACCCTGTGATATGTTACAAAGAATATCTACTATTATACGGAGAAGCTGGTACCGCAACCGCATGAACTTGCTGCGTTCGGATTGCTGAAGGTAAAACCTCTTGAATTTAAACCATCCTGCCAATCTACCTGCATACCCATAAGGTACATCTGGTGTGCTTTATGCATGTAAACCTTAATCCCGCTGATGAAAAATTCCTGGTCGCCCTCTTTCTTCTGGTCAAAGCCCAGAACATAGCTCATACCTGAACAACCTCCGCCTTCTACGCCAACACGTAAGCCAAAGTTCTCACCTATTTCCTGCTGGTCTTTTAACTTAAGTAGTTCTTTTACTGCGCCTTCTGTAAAAATAACCGGTGCAAATGCTGTATCAACTGCTGTACTCATCTTGTTTCAATTTAGGATTAACAAATATAATTAATATAAATAATTTGTACATTTTTGTTGAAGCGAAAGCCTTAATTATTACGGTACTTAAACAAAATACCGTATCCATAGACCTCATTCACATGACTGATAAGAAATTTGTAACCAGCTCTGGTATAGAAATCAAAGAAACATACCCTGATGTAGAACGGACAGCTGAAAAGCCTGGCGAATTCCCTTTTACCCGGGGGATTCAGAAAGACATGTACCGGGGCAGGCTCTGGACCATGCGCCAGTACGCCGGCTTCTCTACGGCAAAGGCCTCCAATGAGCGCTACCATTACCTCCTTAGCCAGGGAACGATGGGGCTGTCGGTGGCGTTCGATCTGCCAACGCAGATTGGCTACGACTCAGACCATGAGATGGCAGAAGGGGAAGTGGGGAAGGTTGGTGTTGCAATTGACTCCCTGCGCGACATGGAGATCCTCTTTGACGGCATCAAGCTCGAAGACATCACCACATCCATGACAATCAACGCAACTGCTTCCATTTTGCTGGCGATGTATATTGCACTGGCGAAGCGGCAGGGGGCAGACCTGAAGAAGATCTCAGGTACCATTCAAAACGACATCCTTAAAGAGTATGCAGCAAGAGGCACCTATATATATCCACCAAAAGCCTCCATGCGCATCATCACCGATATCTTTGAGTACTGCAGCAAGGAAGTACCGAAGTGGAACACGATTTCCATCTCTGGCTACCACATCCGGGAAGCCGGTTCTACCGCAGTACAGGAATTGGCCTTCACTTTGGCGAACGGAAAAGCTTACTTAAACGCCGCTTTGGAGAAAGGTTTGGATATTAACATATTCGCAAAACGACTGTCCTTCTTTTTTAACTGTCACAACAATTTCTTTGAGGAGATCGCCAAGTTCAGGGCGGCAAGACGTATGTGGGCGGGCATCACGAAGGGCCTCGGTGCCACCGACGAGAAGGCGCAGATGCTACGTTTTCACACCCAGACCGGCGGCTCTACACTCACCGCTCAACAACCCCTAAACAACGTCATCAGGGTCACCAATCAGGCCATGGCGGCAGTGCTGGGCGGCACCCAGTCGCTGCATACCAATGGCTATGATGAAGCACTGTCACTACCCACAGAAGCGGCTGCCAAGATCGCCCTGCGCACCCAGCAGGTCATTGCCTTTGAAAGCGGTGTAACAGATACCGTAGACCCCCTTGCAGGGTCCTATTTTATAGAGGCACTCACCGATGAGATCGAGCAGGCGGCCCAGATTTACATCGAAAAGATCGATGCAATGGGTGGTTCCGTTGAAGCGATTGAAAATGGCTACATCCAGAACGAGATTGCTGCTGCAAGTTATCAACATCAGCTTGAAGTGGAAAACGGAAGCAGGATCATCGTAGGTGTTAATAAGTTCGGTCAGGCGCAGGAAACCATCACAGAAACGATGAAAATCGATGAGTCTATACGTACTTTCCAGACGGAACAGCTTAGAATGTTGAAAACGCAGCGAAATGCTGAAAATGTGCAAAAAACCCTGGATGATTTAAGGGCCGCAACACGTACTGATGCTAACTTAATGCCCTTTATACTAGCTTCAGTGGAGGAATATGCCACTTTGGGCGAGATTGCCGATGTTTTACGTGACGCTTTCGGAGAATACTAAAAATAACTGAAATCGCGCAATTATTTTGTTGATTTTAGAGTTATCCACATTGAATGTTCAAGTTAAGCAAGTTATGCGACTACGTTTTAAGCAGTTACGATTTAAATGAAATTTCTGTTCATTATGTTGATAATTTTTTGAATTTTTGATCTCTCGAATGAGCCAGATCATTAAGCTCCTATCGTCACTGTAAACCAACAAATTAAGAATAACAATGGAAAAAACTTGTACCGAAGTGTGGAAAAACTGTCTTCAAATCATTAAGGATAATATCCCGACCCAAAGTTTCAAGACTTGGTTCGAGCCGATCTCCGCCCTTAAGCTAGAAGGCAAAGTTTTGACCATCCAGGTGCCTAGTTTGTTCTTCTATGAATGGCTGGAGGAGCACTATGTTGGGTTACTGCGTAAGACTGTAAAAAAGCAACTTGGGGATGAAGGAAGACTAGAATATAACATCGTTGTAGATAAGTCCTCAAGTACTGGTAATCCATACACTACCAACATGCCATCCAACGGTAATGGAGCCGAAGCGAAGATCCAATCGATGCCTATTCCTGTAGCCATCAACAAGGACATCAAGAACCCTTTTATCGTACCGGGTTTGAAGAAAATGAATGTTGACCCACAGTTAAATTCTAACTACACATTCGAAAACTACATTGAAGGAGATTGCAATAGATTAGCCCGTTCTGCGGGGTATGCTGTTGCAGCAAAACCAGGTGGTACTTCTTTTAACCCGCTTATGATCTATGGCGGTGTAGGTCTTGGAAAAACACACCTTGCACAGGCTATCGGAAACGAAATCAAGAGAACTATGCCAGACAAGTTGGTGATCTATGTTTCTTGCGAGAAGTTCTGTCAGCAGTTTGTGGATTCCTTAAAGAACAACACCATTAATGACTTTGTAAACTTTTACCAGGCCATGGACGTGATCATCATGGATGATGTACACAACTTTGCCGGTAAGGAAAAGACACAGGATATCTTCTTCCACATTTTCAATCACCTGCATCAATCAGGCAAGCAGGTTATCTTATCTTCAGATAAATCACCTAAAGATTTATCCGGATTAGAAGAGCGTTTGTTAAGCCGTTTCAAATGGGGCCTTTCTGCAGATCTTCAGGTGCCAGACCTGGAAACCAGAATCGCCATCTTAAAGAAGAAGATGTATGCTGATGGTATTGAACTGCCATCTGATGTGATTGAGTATGTAGCACACAACATTGATAACAATATACGTGAGCTGGAAGGTGCGATGGTATCATTGCTGGCTCAATCCACCATGAACAAGAAGGAAATTGACCTGGCACTTGCTAAAACAATGCTTAAGAACTTCATTAAGCACACCTCTAAGGAGATTTCAATGGAGTTCATTCAGAAACTGGTATGCGAGTACTTTGAAGTACCTGCAGACATGGTAAAGTCGCCTACACGTAAACGTGAGATCGTACAAGCCCGTCAAATCTCCATGTATCTGTCTAAGAGCCACACTAAATCATCCCTGAAGTCTATCGGCGCGTTTTTCGGCGGAAGAGATCACTCCACCGTAATCTATGCCTGCCAAACGGTAGAAGATCTGATAGAAACAGACAAGAAATTTAAAGGATATGTACACGATATCCAGAAGAAACTGAAGATGAGCTAAACTGCATCTCAAACAAGAAAGGCCCTGATGAACGTTCATCAGGGCCTTTCTTGTTTATAAGCATACCTAATTCAGTTGTTCCAGCTTCGCCAGGCCATAGAATATGCCTGCCGTGTGCAGTGCCTGGTCAATCTCGTTGTTTAAAACCATTTGCTTAACCTCCTCAATCGAATACTCCTCAACAGCTAAAAACTCGTGCTCGTCCAGGCTTTGTTCGTGTGTTTTCACGCCACCTGTCAGCAGGTAGGTAAAAGTCTTGTTTGTAGAGGTCGCTGGGTTTGGATACAGCGTGGCAATCAATTCAATGCTGTCGAAGGTGTAACCGGTTTCTTCCAGTAGTTCCCTTTTTACGGCATCTGCCGGATCCTCATCACCGTCAATCACGCCGCCTGGTATTTCCAGGGAGATGATGTCTGCCGCATGCCTGTACTGACGCACCAGAATCATCTTGTTTTCTTTCGTAATTGCTACGGCATTCACCCAGTTCGGGTATTCCAGCACATAGTAGTCGTCCTTGATAACGCCGTCCTGTAGTTTACAGGTGTCGACACGTAACGTAGCCCATTTCTCTCTAACCACATATCTTGTGGAAAGCTTATCCCATTTCTTAATTTCCATTTATTATTCTAATTACCAACTGCCGCTGCTTCCGCCACCGCCAAAACTACCACCACCGAAACCGCCGAAGCCACCTCCGCCGCTGCCGCCACCAAATCCACCACCGCTAAAGCCACCGCCGCTATTACGACCGCCGCCGCCACCAAGAAGCATGCTCCAGAAGAGTGCATCTGCTACTCCACGACCGCCAATCACCTGACTGCCGCCTCTGCCGCCACCTTTTTTGATGATCAGTATAATGATCACCACAATAATGATCAGAATAGGCACAGCACTGCTATTATCGCGCTTTTTAGCACGCGGACCATCACTCTTATATTCGCCTTTTACAACCTTGATAATGGAGTTTGTTCCGGCGTCCAGCCCTGCGTAATAATCTCCAGCCTTAAATGCCGGTTTAATGTCAGTTTCAATGATGCGGTTCGTGTAAATATCGGGTAGGGCACCTTCCACACCATAACCAGTCTGGATGGAGATCTTGCGGTCGCCCAGGGCAACAACGATCATTACCCCATTGTTCTTGTTGGCACCACCAACACCCCATTTGCGGCCCAGTTGTAAAGCATATTCATTTATGTCGTAATCGCCAACTGTTTTTACAATTGCTATCGCGATCTGTGTAGAAGTCGAATCATCAAAAGCAACAAGTTTGTTTTCCAACTGCTGCGCTTGCGATGCTGATAAGGTTCCGGTATAATCGTTAACCAATTTCGCCGGCTTTTCAGGTAAGTCCTGCCCAAAAACAGTTCCACAGGTAAGTGCCAGTAAAAAAGCTATTACTAGGTTTTTCATCCGTTGTTTATTTTGTTTTAGTGATGAAACAAACATGATCTTAGTCATGGTATTACGTTCAAGATCATGTGATTTCATAGCTTATTAAAATTTATGTTTATCCATGTCAATGATGTCATTCGGCAGTTCGTTCACATCATCATGTGCGTAGGGGAAGAATATCGCAAGCTTTTCACCTGCAAGCTTCACACCCGCAATGATGCCGCCTGCATAGTTGCCGCTGGCAAAATGAGCCTTCATCGCAATCTGCGTGGTCTCCCAGAAATCTTCCGGTACCACGCGGTAAATGCCACTATCACCAATAATGGCGAATTTATGGTCTTCGTAGGCCAGGTAAATCAGCACCCCGTTTTTGTCGGAAGTCTTATCCATATCGAGCTTAAAGAAATACTCCGTAGCGCGGTCATATGCCTCACCACTGCAGCGTTTTTCAATCGCTATGCGGATTTCACCAGAGGTCAATTTCTCTGCTTCGGCAATCGTAGCTGCAATAAGTTCCTGTTCTTCTTCTGTGAAAATAGCCATAATAGCTCTATAATGAAGATAAGGGTAAGGCTGGTCTATAAAAAACCAACCTTACCCTTACCGAATGTGATCAATAAATTAGAATTCGATTTTAGGTGCATTCTGCGCACCAGCATCTGCTTTAAAGCCAGCTTTCGGTCCGAAACCAAAGATACCTGCTGTAAGGTTGTTCGGGAATGAACGAACTTTAGTGTTAAAAGTCTGTACAGACTGGTTAAAGTCGCGACGTGCCGTAGCGATTCTATTTTCAGTACCTTCCAGTTGCACCGAAAGATCGCTGAACTGTTGTGTAGCACGAAGTTCCGGATAGTTTTCAGTCAACACCATTAAACGGCCCAATGCCTGACTGATTCCACTTTGTGCATTCTGAAATTTATCAATGTTTTCTGCAGTCAGTTTTGTTGGATCAACCGTGATCTGGCTTGCTTTAGAACGTGCTTCAATAACCTGAGTTAAGGTCGTCTGCTCAAATTTCGCAGCACCTTTAACCGTACTAACCAGGTTCGGAATCAAATCTGAACGGCGTTGGTATTGTGTTTCCACCTGACTCCATTTGGTTTTAACATCCTCATCCAGTTGAACTAAATTATTGTAGCCGCTGCAACCGCTGAACACTACAAATAAAACCAGAATACCTACAACTACTAATACGATTTTTTTCATGTCTTAAAAATAAATTAAATGAAGGTCATAAATTTTTGCTTCACCTTTAACAATGGATTTCCCCTGTTAATATACGCTTTAGAATCAATTTCTGTACCTTTGTTACGATTCAGGATAAAAACCTGACAGGAATATGCAAAAAGACATCGAAATTAAAGTTGCGCCGGAAAATCTGGACAACACTGCCGTAATTCTGCACACTTTGGCAGGTGCCCTGAACATCAAGTCATCCAACATTACCGATTTTCATGTCCTGAAACGTTCTATTGATGCACGTTCACGAGTGGTTATTTACCGCTTGCAGGTTCGTGTTTTCATAGATGAGGAAGCGCCGAAAGAAAAGTTTGCACCAGCGTACCCGAATGTTGCCGATCAAAAACCCGTGATTATTGTTGGCGCCGGACCTGCGGGTCTCTTTGCAGCTTTGCAGTGCATCCAAAATGGAATGAAGCCCATTGTACTTGAAAGGGGTAAGGATGTTAAGCAGCGCCGTCGTGATCTTGCGGCCATAAATAAACAAGGACTCGTAAATACGGAATCCAATTATTGCTACGGTGAGGGTGGGGCAGGTACCTACTCCGACGGAAAATTATATACCCGCTCCAATAAACGGGGCGATGTAAATCAGGTGCTGGAGATTTTCGTTCAACATGGCGCTAAGCAAGACATTCTGATTGATGCCCGCCCACATATCGGTACCAACAAATTACCGCAGATCATAACGGCCATCCGCGAGACGATCCTAGCCGCCGGGGGCGAAGTCCAGTTTGATCGTAAGGTTACGGACTTTATCCTTTCCGAAGGGAAGATCAAAGGCGTTGTCGTGAATGGCGAGGAGCAGCTTCTGGCAGATGCAGTTATTCTTGCCACCGGGCATTCCGCCAGAGATATGTACGAGTTGTTGCACGAGAAGAACATCCTGGTTGAAGCCAAGCCTTTCGCATTAGGGGTTCGTATTGAACATCCGCAATCCATCATAGATGCCGCGCAGTATCACTGCGATATCCGGAGCCCATTCCTGCCACCGGCCAATTACAGCCTGGTCGAGCAGGTGGAAGATCGCGGTGTATTTTCATTCTGCATGTGCCCGGGCGGAATCATCGCACCATGTGCCACGTACAAAGAAGAGATCGTCGTGAACGGCTGGTCGCCCTCTAAGCGCAACAATCCTTTCGCAAATTCCGGAACTGTCGTGCAGATTAATCTGGAAGATGTGTCCGGAACAGATCCGCTGCGCATGATGAATTTTCAGGCTGCCATTGAAAAAACGGCATTTCAGCTCGGCGGCGGAAATCTGGTTGCGCCCGCACAGCGGATGATTGACTTCGTCGAAAATCGCCTTTCTGTAGATCTTCCGAAGAATTCTTATCTGCCGGGTACCAAAAGTGCTATGCTGCGGGATACCCTGCCAGACTTTGTTTTCAAGAGTTTACAGCGGGCTTTACCGAAGTTCGGGAAAAAGATGAAAGGCTACTATACCAACGAAGCGATATTGGTTGGTGTGGAAAGCCGGAGTTCATCGCCCGTTCGCATCCCGCGGGAAAAGGAAAGCTTTCAGCATCCGCAGGTCGCCGGACTTTTCCCATGTGCAGAAGGTGCTGGCTATGCAGGCGGTATTGTCTCAGCGGCAATTGATGGCATCAACTGTGCAAATGCTGTTCTAAAATTTCAATAAAACATTAGTTTAGAGGACTTGTTGTAAAGCATAGATTAAATCAGTCTTGTTTTTACATCCTTATATATATACATATGAAAAATACATTAATCATAGGTGCAACGCCAAATCCTTCTCGATACGCATATAAAGCAGCACAGATGTTGAAGGCAAAAGGTCACGACATCATTAATGTGGGCATCAAGTCTGGTGCTGTCGCGGGTGTGGATATTGAAAAGCCGGGGCAGATTCATGAAGATGTTCATACGATTACGATGTATGTAGGACCGCACCTCCAGAGTGAGTACTACGATTATATATTACAGACCAATCCGAAAAGGGTTATTTTCAATCCAGGTACGGAAAACGATGAACTCGAAGAGTTGCTACGAAGCAATGCAATTGAACCAGTTGAAGCCTGTACGCTGGTGATGCTTGCGACCGGCCAATATTAAAACTTAGCGGTGGTCGAAAGCTAATTACGGTGCTGGTCGAAAATCTTTTTACTGGTCACGTACCGGATGTTTGCAATGGCATAATCTCGGGTAAACTGTGCTGAACCCGCACCATCCCAATAAATCACGACGGTGTTGAAAGGCACTTCGGACTTTATCGCAAACAGGCGAGCGCCTCCGGGCGATTCCACTTTTTGTCCAACCCTTCCTATTGGGGTGTCATCAGGCAGACGATCGCTGTCGAAATAGCCGGCGCCAAATTCCACTGGATTATTGTTGTTAAGATTCAGGCGCGCCGAGAGCTCAAATCCAAAAATATAACACTTCTTAGAAAGTGTTATGATCACAGTAGACCAGTCGGCCATCCTTAAGACATGTGGATCATTGGTTTCCACATAGGGGCTCACATTCCAGTTCCCCCACCATTCCGTGGTTGTTGGGTCGAACTTGCGAGGGGCGCTATCCCCAAGGTCGAAGATCAGTTTTAACTTTCCGTCATCTAATGAATCCACAAACGTCTGATTGGGTAGTTTGGAAATGTCGTATTTTGTGGTGTACTTTAGATAGGGTGCACAAATCGTGTCTAGTGCGACGAAGTATTTCCCCATGGTGTTAAACACCCTTACCTGAGGCAGCGGTTCTGCTGCTGCTGTCACAAGCTGGACTTGTTGCTCCACGATGTTGTCGTCGTTCTTTTCACATCCCATTAAAACAATTAATCCTAACAGGAAACAGCTTTTGGTTTTAAGGTTTTTCATAATATGATTTATGTTGAGTTCCAAATAAGGCCAGGGCTGTAATTCAGGATGCAAGTATATTCGGGCATCGTCGATTGGGAACCTGGTTAAATAATGAAAAGCAAAGCTGAATGCTGAATGGTACAGTTCGTAATGGTGATCACGTTAAGCTGGGAGCGATTTGATGTTTAATAAGAATAGGGCTGAACCCTAAAAGCTGCTGTATGCTAATCTCTGCGGTTTGAGGATATGGATATTTAACGCGTGTTTTCTCGAGCCTTATTAAAGCTACGCATAGTTAATGATGTGTGCAAACTTTTTATAATGGAGCCATCATATCGTAAGAAGGAGCACCTAAGTAGGGTACTGGATGGTACCTGCTTCGGAATTGACCCGGGGTCTACGCGCCCTCGATCCGGCCTCCATAGGGCGTTGATGCGGCTAAATGCCGGGTCAACGCCCTATGGAGGCCCTAGATACCCCGGGTTAACTGCTATCCTGTTCGGTTGTCTTGCGGTTTTTCGGTATGCTGGTCTATTAAATTGAGTAGTTATAGGTTCAGATGTTGCTTTGTGGAGGAAATTTCAGGAAGCGAGCCTATAATAGCAGGTAAATTCAGCGGTGAAAACGTCTTATTGTACAACTTACACAAACCCATGTGCAGTGTTGTGAAAATGATTGAGCTTGTTTCCCAGCGAATTAGCTGGGGATAACAAGATATTTCTATATATTGTTTTGCAGCCAAGGATTTTTCTTCTACATTTGCACTCCGCTTCGGAGGAAGAGGATTAGTGAAAAGGATAAAGAAGTAAAGATTTGAAAGGCTGATAAAGGAGTAAGATAACGTCTCTTCTTGCGTTTACTGAGAACGTAAATGATAGCGGGCTGGAAACAGTAAGCGAGTTCTTAAAAGAGCGACAAACAAAAAGAAAAAAAGAAAAATAAATTCTTGACAATATCAAAATCATTACTACCTTTGCAGTCCCAACAAACAGGGAGCCACTTAACGGATGTTAAGAAAGGCAAAACAAACAAGATTGAAACAGCAAATTTAGCTAAACAGACCAGACGAAAAAGACTGGGAAACACATGCTAAAGGATCTGCAACATATAAAGACTCGCCGAGAGGTTTAGAGTCGAAAAGTTCATTAAAGAGATGTCATTTTATAAAACGCAGCGAGGTAAACAAGTACGAGTTCAAAGTACA
>NZ_BMIL01000008.1 GCF_014642175.1 Pedobacter quisquiliarum
CGTGGGAGAGTAGGTCGGTGCCAAATCTTAAAGAAAGCCTGTAAGTGAAAACTTACAGGCTTTTCTTGTTTATACAGGTTTTTATTTGCTTCATGTTTGTTGCCTTTGATCCGGATTGTTTCACTGGTTTTCAATCTTGTCAAACGCATCATACTTAATAACATTCTGTTAAAGTCATCATTTTCAAATATTCTATTGAAAACAGGGCATGCTATTTGCTTTTCCTTGCTTAAAGAAGGTAAAAAGCCGTATTTGTGCTTCTTCATATGATCAGATAGACAGATATTTGTTTATCTTTACACCCAAATAAATTAGATATATAATGAGGTATTTTGTTGAGAGAAGAAGGGAAGTCATGTTACACATCGAGAACTATATGCTTGAGGTAATGGACACCTACCTTAAACCAATTGATACAAACTGGCAGCCTTCAGACTTTCTGCCTGATTCTACGAGTGAGACTTTCTTTCAAGATTTAAAGTACTTGCGTGAAAATGCAGAAGGCTTATCTTATGACCTTGTTGCGGTGCTTATCGGTGACACCATTACTGAAGAAGCTTTACCAACATACGAGTCCTGGCTATCAATGGTAGACGGTGTGAACAGAGATGAGCAGGGTGGATGGATGAAGTGGGTTCGTCACTGGACCGCTGAAGAAAATCGCCATGGTGACCTGTTAAACAAATACTTATATCTTTCCGGTAGAGTTGATATGCGCCAGATGGAAATCTCTACTCAATATCTGATTGCCGATGGTTTTGATATCGGTACCGGTAATGATCCATATCGTAACTTTATTTATACCAGTTTCCAGGAACTTGCAACCAATATCTCACACAGACGCGTGGCTTCTTTAGCTAAGCAGAACGGCGATACGTCATTGTCGAAAATGTGTGGTGTAATTGCTTCAGATGAGGCAAGACATGCTAAAGCGTACAAGGACTTCATGAGCAAAATCTTTGCTGTTGATCCAAGTGAAGCGATGTTAGCATTTGAAGATATGATGCGCCATAAGATTGTAATGCCTGCGCACTTCCTAAGAGAAATGGGATTGAAAATAGGTCAGACATTTGGACACTTCACGGATGCTGCACAACGTTTAGGCGTGTACACGGCTGTCGACTATGTTGAAATTATGCAACAGTTGATCGAAGAGTGGAAAGTGGAAACAATGCCTGATCTTAATGAAGCAGGTGAGAAAGCCAGAGATTATATCATGGCTTTACCAAACAGGTTACTTCGCGTTGCAGATCGCATGAAGAACCCTACAATGGAATATAAATTCAGCTGGATCCATTCCTAAGCTATAACGCAACAGCAGTACTATTTTCAATATAGGCATCGCTGAATATTCGGGTTCGTTGCCTTATGGCAGGGTTCCCCTGATAAATGACATACGCATCCAGATTTCTGACCGCAGTTGAACCTGCGGTTAGAACGGCATGTGTTGCCACACGCACGCCCGGTGCAACAAGCGACTTGGCACCAATCCATACCCCATCTTCAATAATTATCGGTTTTGTTATCAAATCGAACGTCTTCGATTTATAATCGTGGTTCCCGGTCATCAGCATTGCTTGCTGCGATATACACACATGTTTTCCAATAATGACCATGTCCAGGTTGTCGATGTAACAATCCGCCAACCAGGAATGATCACCCAATCGCAGCTTCCATGGGTACCGGATGTGGATGCCCGGCTTAATACGCACATCCTTTCCGATCTGTGCACCAAACAGGCGAAGAATACCAACCAAGATCGTGCTGAATGGTATCAGTCCTGATTTGAAGCAGACCACGTCTATCAGATACCAGCAGTAAACTTTAGCCGCAGGTGCGCCTATACGAAAGGCTTTCTTGTCAAAGTTCTTTGTTAGGGTTGTATGTACCATAATTTTCATGTTTTAAGTTTTCGGCTTTCTTCGTCCACCAATATAGGGCGCATAGTGTAAGGGCATAGACAATGCTGTTGAACAGGGTATGGTGGTCTAACCAGTTTGCCTTGAATGTGGGTTTCCAGTAAAGGCTGATACAGACGAACCTGAAGAGGTTGAGCAGCTGAATCACCAGAATGCCGATTAAGATCATGGGTGCTTTCGGTACGGTTGATTTCGGCCATGCCAGAATGAATGCCGTATAAAAGCTCATTAAACCGTAGCCTAAACAGCTGTATACGAGTTTGAATCCTGAATGCCCTGTTACTACGAGTGTGAAGGTCGTTAGTTTTGTCTGGTAGCCCAGCGTTTTAAGTAATGCCGCTGTTGCCTGCAGATCGAATCTGCGCCAAGCCTGTATGTAGTTTAGGTTTTCCTCAAGCCAGGGAACATAGATTCCGACGGGGCTCGTGATTGCAATAGAGCAGAGGATGAAGCCGTACAGGACAGTGAATAACATTAAGAACTTCAACATGAACAGGAGTTCGAAGTGTGTTTTTTTCTTTGGCATTTGAAGGGTTGTCTTCGCCTGCAGTATTTCTTCAATTTTGATATCCACAATTAGACGAAACCAAAAGCCCTGAAGAAAATGGAAGATAATGCCCGTTCGGCCATCCAGGAATCCCCTTTGGATGATCATTCTGTATGAAAAATATAAGACTGGCCGGATGTATCTGGGTAGTTGCCACCAAAGCAGCTTGAGAAATGCTTTACGCTCATTGGGACTGCCCAGGAGCTTTGGCTTGCTGGCCTGAACCCTTAGGTGCAGCATTCGTTCCACTTCTTCCTGCGCCAGCAGACTGCTATACCTGCCATGTTTATCCAGCCAGAATTGTACACTGGACTCTTTTTTATTTTCTTCAATAAGATACCCGCGCTTCCAGATGCAGGTTTTTCCAGGTACAATGAACCGGTGATCCATGTTCTCATTCAGATCAGAAAATCCCTTATTTACTCTAAACATCTTGAGCAGATAGAATGGATAATAACCACCATGGCGGATCCATTTGCCCTTGTAATAATTTCGTCGGTTGAAATAGATGCCATCTATCCCGCTCATTTCTTCATTATCGAATGCTTGCAGCAGGGTTAGCAGTTCCGGTGAAAGGAACTGATCAGCATCTAAAGCGATAACCCAAGGCGTGCTGATCTGAAAGCGGGATAAGGCTTCATGCCACTGTTTTGGATGATTTTCAAACGAATGATATTCAAGCGCTGCACCATAAGCATTGCAGATCTCCAGGGTTCGATCCGTACTACCGGAATCGAGAATGTAGGTAGGTGCATTTAGCTCCCTGATAGAATCAAGCAGCCTGGCAACATGCATGTCGTCGTTGAAAGTGAGTATTAGAAAGGAAAAAGCTGGTTGCTGTGTGGTTACCATGGCACATGGTTATAGGTTCCACTTGCTTCAGTATTGTTTTGCCGGAATACATCTTCATACAGCTTTCGATAGTCTGCCATGATGGATGCTGTGCTAAAATCGGATCGGATTTGCTGAGCACCATCCTCCCGGATTTTTAATCGTTTTGGCAGGTCCATGTGGATGAAAGCTAGTTTTCCAGCCACATCTGCTATCGTAGTTCGGCATACCCATCCTAAGTCACGCTTGGAGACGTAAGCCGCAAGGCCGACCTGATCAGAGATCAGGACTGCAGTTCCGACGAGCAGGCTTTCAAGCACCACATTGCCGAAGTTTTCGCTGCTGGATGGCAGAACGAGCAGGTCGTGGCGAGCCATCAGGTTGTACTTTGCGTCGTTGGCAATCTGACCAACCCACCTGATGTTTCCGCTAATTTTCAGACTACCGGCAAGCTGCTTCAGATGCCTGATGTACTTTACAGACCCACTACCGGCGATGGTAAGTGTCCAAGGGAATGTTAGCGTAGACAGGGCCTGTATTAGCAAGTCAAGGCCTTTCTTCTGATCAATTCTGGAGAGAAAGAGTAGTCGGAAATCCGGGTTTACTGGATCCGTCACTTGTTGATCATCTATGTATGATGGGAGATTTGAGGTTTCCTGCTCTTCGACTGGACACTCCAGCGCTGCAGCCGTAAGTAAATTGGGGATGACCTTTATCTTAGCGCGGTTGCAATTGAGATGGATGTCCTGGCCCTCCAGCGATGTTGTTGCATGTAGCACTGCTTTTTTTAAGAGGTATTGACCGATGGTCAGGTGTAGCATTCGCTTCATGAAGGTGTTTCGAAAAGTTCTGGTATAGTTGGTGATCATACCTCTAGGCGAGATGATGAGCGGTATGCGGTGCAGAAAACTTAGAACCGCTGCAAGTATCGCCACCAGGTTCCACCAGGAATGGATATGCACGATTGTAGGCTGTCCCTGCAAACGTGCTTTTCGTAGATAACGATGAAGTCCGAGGAGCAATGCCGGTGAGAAGTGTGTATGATCCCGGGTGACCCGGGGGTAAAAGAAAATGGGAACACCATCAATGCTATTTTCACCCCTGAGGTCGAGTTCAGCTTCTCCGTTCGCAGTGGTGGTAAAGACCAGGCAACCAAGGTTGTTAGGGCCAGTGATCGTGGCTTCACAGAGCCGGGCTACAGAAAGGATCGGCCCACCATAGCAGTATGCCGGTTTGTAGGAGGGTGTGATGTGGACTATTGTGAGTTTCTGCTGTTCTGGCATAATCGGCGCTTTAATTTACCTGCTGTTATTGATCAACATCCGATGGACGGAGTACGCCGATGTGTTTAAGCATATTGAACACGATCATCATGAGGATGTAGCCATAAACGACGTTATTGATGATGAATTCAAGGTTATTTCCACGCCAGAGCTGTTGAAACATACCGTTGAAAATGACGATACAGCCGACCTCATAGCCGCCAAAAAGCCGTTCAGCAAGGTTGCACAGTGATTGGCAGACAAGGCCGTAGCAGAGCATGGTGAGGAACACGCCGGCATACCCGGCACTGAGGTAACCATCTACTACGGTCCGTGTTTTTGCGGAAGCGTCTGAATGCTCGCTTATGACCCCAGCTTCATACACTCGGGTCATAGAGGCCGCCTCTGTATTTGGTTTTGCAGGCCATAATGCACGCGGGATTAGGGCTAACATGGCATCTTGCAGAATCTCGGTCCCATAGTACGACCGGTTTGCAGGAACATGCTCCACATATTTGCTGAACATGCTAATTTCACTAAAACGATTGGTCAGAAATGCCCAGCTGTTTTGTTTCACCGTACCATCATTGCTGGAGAAAAGCTGATCATAGGCCTGTTCGGTTGCTTGTTCAAGCGGAAGCTCATCAATCCAGGTTGCGTTACGGATCGTGTTGTTCCAGGTTGGTAGAAAGTACAGCAGCAGCAGCAGGCATGGTGTTCCTAGATTGATTACCAAATGTTTATATCTGGGATAGAGCACTGCAGCAAGGAGGATTAAGGTTACAAACAAGCCTTCCTTATAACCGGATTGTGCAGACTGGAAAACCTGGTAACAGAGGAAAGTGCTGCCTGCAAGAAGCAACTGAGGTTTATTCTGTGTTAAGCCCCATAGCACCATGATTGCGGACAATGTTCTGGCAACTGGAAGCAACAGCACCGCGAATTGGGCAAGTGCGCTAAACTTTGACAGGCCATAACTGCTGAGCAGGACGATACAAAGGATGGCCACGAGGTGGTTAGAAACATCAGGCTGCCAGCGGAACACAGGCCTTTGTTCTGGTCTTAAGCAGATGATCATTCCGAAAACAAGTGCAGCATGCGCAAACACGTAAAGCCTTTGGCAATAGGCCAATTGATAGGTAAAAGTATTTGCCTGGAAAGCTGCTCGGGGTAATCTGGACCAGAAGTAAAAGCCAAGGTGGTCTAAAAAGAAGAAAATCGCGCTAATGCACATCAATCCTGTGAAGATGATCTGGATGAGGATCAAAGGCCGCATGACTTGCAATTTCAGCGGCACGCCAGAGCTTAAGGGCCTCAGCACCTTTTTTGTCGAATAGTAAAAGATGAAGAAGCTACCCAGCCAGGCACAGAAGTAGGATAGTACCGGGTTATAACTGATTATACTGGATAGCAGCCATGGTGCAAATATCGGAAGGAGTGCCATGCGTTTGATGGCAAGCCTTGGATGTAAATGGTCAACTACCATAGATTGCTTGAATTTGATGTTGATAGCTCCAGTTCTTTATCTTTTCGCTTGAAGCGCGACCCATATTTCGTAATTGGGCTTTGTCGGCGAGCAATTCGGTTAGTTTAGCCAGGAGATCATCCTGATCGCCAGCTTTGAAGGTTCGCCCATTGCTATTGTCAGTCAAGTCGGCAGCAGCACCGGCCATTGAAGATGCCAGGATGGGTTTTCCGGCCGCCATAGCTTCATTGATCGCCAGTCCCCAGGTTTCTGCCGGGCCGGATGAGGGCATGCAAAACAGATCACAGCTCTGGTAAATCGCAGGCATACGCTGTTGATTTTGGAACGTCATGAAGTGGATGTTTGATTTTGGCTTTACACCCCTGATTTCTTCTGCCATCGATTTTAACTGCTGTTCTAATTGGCCGGATCCTACAAACAGGAGGTGAATCCCGGGCTGTTTTATTTTAGCGAAGGCATGTAGAAGTATCTCAGGGTTCTTTTTTGGTGTAAACTTGCCGGTATAGAGGACGAGCAGGTCTTGATCAGCGATGCCAAATGTAGTTCTGATGCCGAGTTCAGTTCTGATGACGACCGCCTCTCTGATGCTGACCGCCTCTCTCAGGCTGGTTGCGCCATCTTGATGATCTGCAGCAAAGTACTTGTTGTCTACTGCAAAGCGCTGGTTGTCTACCGCGTGAGGTGCGTATATAAGTTGCTCCGATTTGAACCCATACTCTTCAAAGTACAACTTGTTGTGACGGCCTACATATAGGGCATAATCGAACTGTCGATAGATCAGTTTAAGTAGAAGTTTCTTAATCATTTTACGCCAAAAAGGAGTAGGATCAAGTAAGGTGGAGTCACCACGAAAGTATAGGGTGGCTTTATTTGAAAAGTATGCTATGATTTTGAGATGGGTTGCATGGGCCCAACCATAGATTAATATGGCCGTAGGCTGGTATCTTTTTATTTCTGCCAGGGCGTGAGAAAATACATGATTGTAACCGTCGAGTAGCGGAAGGTCCCAGTTCACGTTACGGCAAAATCCTGGATCGTACTGCGGCTGAGTTTTGTAGAATACCTTGATTTCATGACTTTGGGCCATGAGTCTGAAAAGCGGGGCATAGTACTGCACCGGGTGACTGCATATGATGGCAAGCCTTTCTAATCCGGGGTTTGGCATACCTGATCAAATAAGTTTGTTTGTAATCTTGTGAAATGTTCAGCGCTATAGTGCCTGAGCGTATCTGCTTCCGCAACGCTTATGCTTTTTAAGCTGAGGATCGCATCACGCAAACATTCAGTGATTTGGCTACTCTTCATAGCATAGTCTTTGTGTATGTGAAATACACTTGCTTGTGGAATGGTTCTTAAGATTGTAGATACTGCACTTAACGGATGTACGATGGCCAATATTGGCCTTTGAACCATTAGGTAAGGGTAGAGCTTAGATGCAACGTAGTCCGCTTGATCGGGCCCGGGTATGAACAGCATATCAGCTGCCTTCAGCGTGTTTAAGGTTTGATAGTAGGGTAGGCGGTCGGTTGATTCCAAGAAAATCCCTTTAAGATTCTGAACGTCCTGTTCTTGAATTAAGGTTGATTTTCCTGATCCATTCGGTGCATAGCTGGTACCATATAGATGGACCTTCAGTTTATGGAATACTTCAGGATATTTCTTCAAGCCCAACTGAACCGCCGAACGCAAATGGCGGAAGGCTGGGAGCAAGTCATGCCCACCCCGCCCGATGTAAACCAGATTAAAGCAGGAAATCCTATCGGGTATTGCTGCGCCAGTGGTGCAAACGCCCTCCATGCACATTGCGTGCGCGTTTAACTTATTCTGCTGTGCGATTTCCATATCCGGCAGGTGCATCCCGAAAGGAATGGTTGCCGTTGGTTTACTTCTCAGGTGCGGGTACCGTTGTTGTAGTACTTCCAAATAACCGGCAGACACACTGATTAGGCCGTCGGCAGCTTGCATTGCGTAAGGTTCTAACATCTTGTTTAGATAATAGGAAAACCAGAATTTCTTGGGACGTTCGTGCTTCGGCTTGGATAGGTAATAGGTACTGTGCCATGGATCCTGTATGTCAAACACGATCCTGGTTTTGAAGCGCTTTTTCCATATTGCCGCAAGTGCAAGCGTTGGAAATTGCGTGGTAGAGAAAAAGATCAGATCATAGTCGCGCGACTGCAGAAGCTTGTTCACTGCCTTGAAGTAGAATATGAGTGAGCGGAGTGCGATGCTGCCGAGTCCGATTTTAGCGGTCCAGCGTTTATCCAAGGCTTTAACAAGGTGGATCTTGATGTGCTGGGGGACACTGTTGAGTAGAAGATCATCCTGTACCATGTCGCAATACCGTGGATCTACAGCGACAACCTCCGGTATCCATCCATTATCAGCATAAAACGAAATACTTGTTCGAACACGATGTGCGTCAGCTGCATTGATTGGTGCAAAGTACGGCGATATGATCAGGAGCTTTTTCAATTCAGAATCCGGTTTATTTTGCGCAAAAGGAGTTGGCATTCTGTCTCCCAGTTTAAGAATTGTTGACCTAGTAAGTAGTTCGCCCTTTTTGTGTCTGCCAAGGCTTTCCTATAGTTGATGTAGTGTTGAATAGCTTCCGCAAGGGCGCTTAAGCTATCTTTTTTATAGCAAATTCCGATACTGGAATGCTCGTTATAAAATTGACGCTGCGCCTTGGTGTCACTCAAGATTACTGCTAAACCTGCTTGTATATAGGTGAAAAGTTTGTTACTCAGGGCTGCTTCATTGTTGCTGCAGAATCCTGTTTCGGATGCAAGCCCGACGTCGAAGGTTGCGCTGAACCGGGTTAGTGCTTCCGGCTCCATTGGTTTATGGATGTGCAGTTTCTCTAAGGGGATGTTGTTTCTGGATGCAAGTCCATGAAGTTGCTCCACGTAGCCAGGCTTCATATCACCGAGCAGGTGTAACTCATAGTTTGTGGCTGCAAGGTATTGAAGCGCGTCCATGATGAGTTCTATGCCTCTGTTTGGGCCTATGCTTTGTGAAAACCAAAAGAGCTTTACGGGAGGGGATAGCAGGTTTGTGGAGGCAGTCGCATGCGGTATGGCAGTCGCTTGCGGCCTTAAAGCAGTAGCCGTCGTGAACAATGGTGTTGTTTTCGGAAGCAAGTTTCTGATGACCATAGGCCTGCGATGGTAATGCTGCTCATATAGTTCCGCAATGTCTTGACTACTCGTGGTGAAGTGGTCTAACTGCGGAATGTATGTGTCTTCAATCCGGACTTTGAGCCGGCGTTCTGTTGAGGAGAGGCTTGCTGGTGTTTCTTCGCGATGGTAGTCTTCGGCGTCAAATCCAGATATCGCTTCATTTCGCCGAGCAGCGATTACGGCCGCTGGTAAGGCCGCAAGGTTATGGGCAAGATATAGGTCGGCAGGAATACGGGATGCTGCTCGGACGAGTGGCAAAGTGGCTCTGGAAAGGGCATATACGCTTAGCTTGTTGTTGACGCTTATTCTGGCGGTACAGCCGGCCAGTTTATGAAGCAATTTACTTTTGTAGTATGCGGCTATGGCGCCTGCTGGTGAACCAGCAACCTGGATTAACTTCCATTTTCTGGTAGCCATCAGCTGCTGATCCGCAAGTGTCGCCCACTTGTTCCAGTAACAATAAAGGACGGTGACCTGGTAACCGTTGGCCGTAAAAAGGTCTGCTTCCTTAACGAGCCGCGGGTTTGTCGCTGGTTGTCCGCTGGTAATTAGTACAATATGTCCGGCACACATAGATTACATTATTTTATTTGTACGTTCTACTGAAGTGCTTTCACGTCCCTGAACAGCAAGCTCCAGGTATTTACGTGCGATAATGTTGATGTCGAATTTGGCCATTGCCGTGTCCCTGCAAAGGCCCCGGTCCAGTCGCTTAAGTTTGTGTACGGCATTGATCATTGCTGGAGTATCCTCTACAATGAAACCTGTTCTGCCTGGCGTGACAACTTCTGGTACAGCGCCTTTGTTGAATGCGATGACCGGTGTGCCACATGCCATAGCTTCGATCATCACAATGCCGAATGGTTCTTCCCATTCTATGGGAAACAGCAACGCTTTTGACCTTGAGAGATAATAGCTTTTCTGCTTGTCATCAAGTTCCCCGAGATAGATGATCTGTGTTCCATCTATTTCCGGAGCAAGCGTTTCGCTGTAGTAGGCCTGACCGGCAGGCGTGTTGGTGATATTGCCAGCGAGCCATAATCGGCTGCGCGTCTCCTTTGCAACCTTTATCGCGGTATGCGCGCCTTTGATCGGGTCCAGCCTGCCCAGGAACATCAATGGCGCATGTTCATCAAAGGTTGTATGATGTTGATATGTTGAAAAATCAACTGTGTTATGTATCGTTTCCCATTGTGTGAACCTCTGCTTCAGGGCGTTTTTGTTGTTCTTATTGTTGTTGTTATTAGTATTGATGTCGTTATGGTTGTTATTGGTGTTTTTGAAGGCGTTAGTGGTGTCGTTATGCTTGTCAGTGGTGTTGTTGAGGGAGTTAGTGATGTTGTCCTTGTTGTTAGTGTTACTGTTGTTGAAGTTGTTGTTGAGGAGGTTATTGTTGAAGTGCTTATTGTTGTTGTGCGAAATCGCTAGCGAAGCATTGCCTACATCCGCTAACGACCGGCAATTATCACTGCAGGCTGTAAACCAGAAATTCCTGGGCCGTAATCGCTGAATCATATGTGTGTTCCGTGTGGTGATCTTTCGTTGGTAACTCATAATCTTGATGGAAGCAACCCGTAGCACTGGTAACAGGTAAACTAGTCTGCCGAAATTGTGAATGAGGTCGAACCTTGCGACTGCAAATGGTTGTGTACCATGGTTCTGCTTCATGGAGAAGGTATTTTTAAGTAAGAAAGCCCATACAAAGGCAATCGCCTTCGTGCGATTCCATTTGGATCCATCTACTTCATTGACACCGTAGGTGATGGTTTGTCCATCGCAATGGGAGTTCGGACCCGCAAGCAAGGTGACATCGTGGCCTTGCCTAGCATAAGCATTGGCCAACAAGTGGACAATGCGTTCAATGCCTCCGTACCTCAACGGGGGGACTGAAATTCCTGGATCCATAATTAAGAGAATGTTCATCGAGCGTCGGTTAAAAGTGAATAAATGTTTTCTTGGTACTTCTCGAAGGAAAAGACTCTTGTCACAATTTCTTGCCGCCGTTTTTGATCCTGAGCGTCATTCGGTTCCTGTAACAAGTTCTTCAGTGCCTGGACGATCTCCGCCCTAGAATGCGGATCAACCAAACAGCCCGTTACCCCGTCGAGTACAGCATCAGCACTGCCATCGCGGTTTCCGGCAATGACCTGACTGCCACATGCAGCAGCCTCCGGGAAGACCAACCCAAAGCCTTCTTTACTGCTGGGTAGGGCAAAGATGTCTGACAGGAGGTGATGATCCGTTAGTTCTTCATGGCGCACGAATCCTGTAAGGCGAACGTGTTGTTGGAGCTTCAATTCACGGACTTTTGCTGCGAGGCGAAAGCGTTCGTCATCACTGGCTTTTCCAGCGATTACATAACGGACATTCGGAAAATCCCTAATCAAGGTGGGAAGACTTTCAAGGATCAAGTCGTAACCTTTCTCCTGCTCAAACCTGTCCAATCTGGTGAGTGTAAGGATGATCTTATCATTTACATGGATGTTGTACCGCTTCAAGAGATAGTCTGGCTTATTAAACTGCTCTGGCACCTCAAACAGCGGGTCCAGGCAATTGTTCAGGATCTGGATACGGGAAGATGTAATCCGATGTTTTTCGACCAATACTTTTTTGGTGAACCTGCTTACTGCCCAAATTCGGACTTGTTTGTTCAACAATCGCTTTTTCCACCAGGGGGTATCCCCCCAAACTTCTTTGCCGTGAGCCAGAAGTGTAATTTCTGTGGCAGGTGAAAACAACTTAATCAGGAAAGCCAGGGGCAGTAAGTTAACATGGGCAAGTATGACGGTCTTTGCTGAACAGGCTTTCCAAACTGCATACAGCATGAATTTCAATCTCTTGTAGTTGAAAGCTTTATAGCACTTAGACCCAACATAATTCAGATTAACATCCGTCGCCGCATCACAAAGTGAGAGCACTTGGAATCCTTGATTCTGTTGTAAACTAATGTTGTATAAAGCTTTGGTCATTGACCTGCAAACCATCTGGACACCGCCGGTTTGGCTGAAAGTTGCGAGGGTGAGAAAGAGCATCATCTTTTAATTAGCGTTTCTAGATTGCCACCAGCTTCTTTTTTGCGTTCCACCAAGATAGCCCTGCAGGGTACCTGAGGCATCTGCCTCTGTATATAGGCTTGTGCTATAATATGGACTGTGGAGATTATCGTAGTTGAAGGCATTTAATACAATGTGGAAGTTGTCCATGTCCAGCTCCTTTGACAGTCGATCAGGGACAACGGCAGCATGGTACCTCGACACTCCTGCACGAATGATGAACAAATTTATATCTGCGGATTTTAACATTGGCACGGCATCAGATACCAGTCCTACAGGTGCGGAATCTATGATCACATAGTCATATTCCAGTTTCGCTTCCGCAAGAAGTCTGTGCATGCGTTGTCCGTACAAGAGCTCCGCAGGATTGGGTGGCACGGGTCCGGCGGTGATATAGGAAAGCCAATCTGAATGATGTACAATTACTTCGCTGAGTTCCGCTTGTGCAGACAGGTAATTACTTAACCCACGCTGGTTGGTTGCATCAAAGGCCATGTGTAGCATGGACTTACGTAAGTCGGCAGCAATAAGCAAGACCCGTTTGTCAATCAGGGACAGCGAATGTGCAAGGCACAGTGCGGTGAAAGACTTTCCTTCCCCGGCAGTTTCTGAAGTGATGCAAATCATCTTCTTTCCAATGTCTGGCGCAAGGAAGCTGATGTTTGTTCGCAGCGACCGAATGGATTCTGCAAACATGGTTTTACCAGGTTCTAATAATAATCCAGGGTTACGGGGAAGTCTGCTCGGGTATTTTCTAATCACTCCGATTATCGGCGTGCTGGTTAATTGCTCTAAGGTTTCCCGGTCGAAAATGTACGGGTTCATCGCACGTACCAGGAAGATCAAGCCTATACCACCAAGAAGTCCAATTATCATAGTTGATTTATAGGTGTTCATAGCAACGGGCGCTACCGGCGTAAATTGGGCCACTGCTTTATTTACGATCGTTGCTGCAGGGGTTATCGCTGCCCTGCTAATCTGCGCTTCGAGCTTCTTCTGATTAAGGTAGGCGTAGACTTTTTGATTGACATCAAAGGTGGATTGAAGGTTCATGAAATCCTTTTCCGCTGTCGGCAGTTGATTCAGTTGAACCTGATTTTTATCGATCTGTTGCTGCAAGAGCAGTTTGGCTTCGGTATTTCTCCGATGCTGTGCAGTGATGTTATTCGTCAATGCTTGCCGGAGGATTCCAAGTTGTGCTTCTGTATCTTTTACTACCTCGGAACTTCCTTTATAGGTGCTCAGTTGGTTTTGTTTCTTCAACAGCAGTACGTTGTATTGTGCCAGTAGGTTTGCAAGCAGCGGATCTTCAATGTTTTGTAGATCGAAGTCAATGCTGCCATCTCCATTATCAAGCAGTAGCTGACCTTTCAGCAGGTCCGTCTTCATGATGTCCAGTTCGAGATCGGCCTTCTGCTTTTCCAGTGTTTCCAGTTTGTTCAGAGCCTGTGCAGTTATCCCAGAGACATTAAGCATCTTAGAGCGGACCTTAAACTTTTCGAAGTTCGTGCCTGAATGACTAACTACCTGTGCCAGCCTATTTTGAAGGGTGTCTATAAAAGTGATCGTCTGGTTCGCTGATCTGGTTTTCTGTATCTGATCATAGCTGATATATGCTTCCAATACCGCGTTTAGAATATCGGCAGCAAATACAGGATTTTTATCCTTCTGTGTAAAGCTTAGAATGTTCGTATTCTTGTTTTCGGTCATCGTGAGCCCGTTATCTATTCGTCTCACCAATGCAGCAGGCGCATTAAAATGTATGTAGTACGGCGTCTTAATCTGTGTTGATTTAAACTGCCCTGCCACCAGAAACTGATATCCGCCAATGGAAATAGCCTCATTAGTATGATGCGTTTTACGCACGGTACTGCCAGCTACACGATACTCAAGTTCAAATTGATCTTTTGAAACTGGTGTAATCCGGTAATTATCAATTTGATTATTCCCTGATGTTTGATGCAGTATGATGATGTTAAAAGGGACTAAGGGGTATAGTTCTACCAAATCAAGTAATCCCATTTTGTAAAAAGCCACAGGATAGTTCAATCGCTTTGCAGCGTCGAGCAGAACGGCTCTGGAGCGTATGACAAACTGCTCAGATTGTAGCTTGTTGCTGCGTTCATAAGTGTTTCTGACATTGATCAGCTCAGAAATCTCTGACCGCTTTTCTTCAAACTTCAGCGTGGCATCCATTGCGTAGAACTTAGGAGCAATACTAAGATATATGTAGGTACTGATCACGGCTATAAAAAATGTCGCGACAAGCCAGTACCATCGACTGCTAATAATTTTTAACAAGCGATTGTAGCTGAACTTCAGCCCGTTTTGCGAATAGTTTTTAGCCTTCACTTCCATCATTTTGATAAGTTGACGATCAGTAATATGGTATTTAGTGCAACAAACCCAATTTGGAAGAATGTGCTATAAGCTTGCGCATGATGCGCCTTTAGGGCAGCAGTTCTGGGTTCGACGTAGATGATATCTCTGGATTGCAGCTTAAGCCGCTGGTCCTTAAGAAAGGCATAATCTGCAAGGTCTACGATAATGACTTCAGGCTTACTGCGCGGACCACGTATGATTTTTACGCGGTGTTTGTTGGCGATGGATGTTAAACCTCCTGCGTCTCCAAGCAAATCAATGAGTTCATAATCCTCCCTGTTGATGATGTATTTGCCCTGTTTAGCAACTTCGCCCATTACAACCACATACAGATTGTTTATCCTCACATCGATCAATGGACGCTTAAGCTCTTTCTCACTGTATTTTGCTTCTATAAGCTGCGCGGCCTGATCGCGGTTTAAGCCTGCGACATGTACCTTTCCAATCAACGGTAGATTAATGTCTCCAGCTGCATTCACTTTGAAAGTGGCATATGTATCTTCTTTAAAATCATTTCTCAGGTGTTCCTTTCTCACCAGGATGGTGATGTCCTGCAGGTCCGCAATTGCGAGTTCATCCTCCGGTTTAATGCTGTTGTAATAGTCGGACTGCTGATCAATGTTCTTAACTACATACGCGCTGCTACTCGTATCTCCATCGAAGGGCGTTTTTAAAATTACGTCTCGGTTAACAAATGCACACCCACCGAGCAATTGCATAAACAACATCAAAACTATCCATCTGGTCCTTGCGTGCATATTGTTTTTTGTCATCTTTAAGTTTAAATACTTGATACAATGTATAAATAATTATTTTACAAAATACTATATTACATTTGAATTAATAAATTTATTAAAATGAAGGTAAGTTTGATAACTGTTGTATTCAATTGTGAAGACTACATCGAGCAATGCATTCAGTCGGTGCTTGCGCAGGATTATGGGGAGTTGGAGTATATTGTCATCGACGGAAAATCTTCTGATGGTACCGCTTCGATCATCAACCGGTACACCGACCGATTGTCGTACTACGTTTCTGAACCGGATTCGGGTATGTATGATGCCTTGAACAAAGGCATCGCTGTTGCCACTGGCGAGCTTATCGGAATTGTAAATGCAGATGACTACCTGGTTGACACCGACGTCATCTCTGCAGTAGCGGATTTTCTCCTTCAGCGCAATGCCGATGCGGTATACGGCAATCTGAACTACGTGCAAAGAACAAAGGAAACGGTCATTAAACGAAGTTGGCGCTCCAATCCACCACGGCGCAAGGATCTTAGACTCGGCTGGATGCCTGCACATCCGGCGCTATTCATTAAAAGATCATGCTTCCAACGTTATGGTCTTTATTCGCTCAAACTTGGTACGGCAGCAGATTATGAACTTATCCTCCGGTTCTTCTATAAGCATCATATGCATGCGGTGTTCCTCAACAAACTGATTGTGCACATGCGAATGGGAGGGATGAGTAACCGGAACCTGAGAAGCCTTTTAAATGCCTGCGCCAATGATTATAGAGCCATGGTTCATAATCAACTGCCTGCACCTGTGCTGGCGCTGCTGTGTAAGAAGTTGAGGAAGCTTGGTCAGTTCATCTGAAAGTTAATTCCTGGTAAATATTTATAATAGAATAAAAGGGGTAATTTTGCCACTCAGAATTTTGACTATGAATATTTCTATTAATGGCTTTGGCAGAATAGGACGCAACTTCTTAAGAGCTGCACTTGAACGCGACTTAAATATTGTTGCAATTAACGACCTCTCAGATCCTAAAACATTAGCCCATCTATTTAAATACGACACGGTACACCGGGGTTTCAAAGGCAGTGTCTCTCATGACGACGAGTCTATTATCATCAATGGAAAACGCATTCTGATCTTAGCTGAAAAGAACCCGGAGGCGCTACCATGGAAATCCATGAATATAGATTTAGTGATTGAATCCACTGGGAAGTTCACCGACCTGGCAGGAGCCTCAAAACACCTGCAGGCGGGCGCCAAACAAGTGATTATCTCTGCACCGGCTACAGACAAGGAAATCCCGATGGTAGTGCTTGGTGTGAATGACCATTTAGTAGACCTTCAATCGCCTGTACTTTCAAACGCATCCTGTACAACAAACAACGTAGCGCCAATGATGAAAATCCTGGACGATAAATGGGGCATCGTAGAAGGATACATCACCACCATTCACTCCATGACGGGTGATCAAAGCCTGCATGACGCACCACATAAGGACTTGAGGCGCGCACGTGCGGCTTCTGCCTCTATCATTCCGACAACTACAGGTGCTGCGAAGGCGGTAACCCACATCTTTCCGCATCTGGACGGAAATCTTGGCGGGGCGGGTGTTCGGGTGCCGGTACTTAATGGCTCCCTAACCGATCTGACTTGCATTCTTAAAAGTCCGGCGAGCATAGAAGCGATCAACAAAGCCTTCCAGGATGCCGCTGCAAACGAAATGATCAATATTCTTGAATATACAGAAGATCCGATTGTCTCCGTAGACATTCTGGATAACACACACTCCTGCGTATTTGATGCACAATTAACCTCCATAGTAGGTGATCTGGTTAAGGTTGTAGGGTGGTACGACAATGAATCCGGCTATTCTGCACGACTCGTTGATCTGGTACTTAAGATTAGCAGCCATAATCAGGTTGATTAAACTTTACCTAATCACCTGAATTAAATGAATTCTTAAACATCTTATTAAACTTATCCATATAATCCGTTAAAAACCTGCAACAAATTGCCTTAACACCGTCATAAAGTTTGTCTTAGATGGATTGAAAAAGGCGGGTGCTGCTTATATTTGGTGCAAAGCCGGTTTCCAAGGGGCAGTTTTCAGCGATATACACTGGGAATTTCATCGGCATCACCCATTAGGGTATCTTGGTTATCATAAATGTCAACAACTAAACTAAAATTATGAATACAGTAGATCAATGTAACTTCAAGGACAAGAAAGCACTTGTAAGAGTCGACTTCAATGTACCTTTAGATAAAGAATACAACATCACAGATGATAAAAGAATGCGCGCTGCCATTCCTACGATCAGCAAGATCATCAAAGATGGTGGCGCTGTGATCTTGATGTCTCACCTTGGCAGACCAAAAGGCGGGCCAGAAGAGAAATACTCTTTAAAGCACATTTTAGGGGACCTATCGCGAATGCTTGACATCGAAGTGAAGTTCGCAGATGATTGCGTAGGTAAAGAAGCTGTAGATAAAGCAGCGAATCTGATGCCTGGGCAGGTATTATTGCTTGAAAACCTGAGATTCTACAAGGAAGAAGAAAAAGGTGATCGCGACTTCGCTGAAAAGCTGGCGAAGCTTGGTAATGTATACGTTAACGATGCCTTTGGTACAGCTCACCGTGCGCATGCTTCCACGGCGATCGTAGCGGAGTTCTTCCCAACGGAAAAGTACTTCGGATATTTAATGGCTGAAGAGCTTAAGAACGCAGAGAAAGTTAATGAAGGTGCTGATAAACCTTTCACCGCCATCATGGGTGGCGCGAAGGTGTCTGACAAAATTCTCCTGATCGAAAGCTTGCTGAATAAAGTTGATAACTTAATCATCGGCGGTGGCATGGCCTACACGTTTGCCAAAGCACAGGGCGGCGAAATTGGTACCTCTTTATTAGAAGCAGACTTGATGCCCCTTTGCCTGGAGCTTATTGAGAAAGCAAAAAGTAAAGGTGTTAACCTAGTCTTGCCAATTGATACAGTGATTGCCGACAAATTCGATAATGAAGCGCAGAAAGACACGGTAGATTCAGGACAAGTACCTGCAGACTGGATGGGCCTAGACATCGGTCCGAAGTCCATTGCATTATTCACAGAAACCATCAAGAACTCTAAAACCCTATTATGGAATGGTCCAATGGGTGTATTTGAGATGGAGAATTTTGCGGTAGGAACACGTGCTATCGCAGATGCGGTAGTTGCGGCTACTAAAGAAAGCGGTGCCTTCTCATTAATCGGAGGAGGTGACTCTGCAGCAGCCATTGCCAAGTTCGGCCTTGAGGATGAAGTTAGCTTCGTATCCACTGGCGGCGGTGCATTGTTAGAGTATATGGAAGGCAAAGAACTTCCTGGAGTGAAAGCAATAAACGCATAATTAGGCGCTAATAGCCTCTGGTCAGCTCAAGACCTACTAAAAAGCCCGGGAGTAATCGCCGGGCTTTTTTTGTATAAAGTTGAGAAATCATTTGTGTGTAATGTTCAAGAATTAAAAACTATGCCAAAGTAGATGTTAAGTGTCTAAAAATAAGCACAAATTCAAAGGCCAAAACTTCAGCTTTTCAGACCAAAAATGCGATGAAACTCGCTACCAAAGCATTAAAGCAAGATATTCAGCGCTGATAGACTAAAAACGAACAAACTCTAACGTATTATTTCTCATTTTATTTTAACAAAAAGAATAGCTAAGTTGCTGAATTGCTGTTATTGTTCGTAATTTTGCTAACCAATATGAGGAAAAAACTACCCGCAATCGTCGTACTGTTGTTAACAATTTTTCCCATACTGGGAATTGCTCAAATCAATAGTGAACAAGTGGATCCTGGCCCTTACGGCAGGCTTAGCAACATCACCGTTCCCAACCAGCTTTCCATCAGCAATGCGAACTTTGCTGCGAACAATACCTTTACGCTGTATCTATCCGATGCAACGGGAAATTTCGCTAATGAAAGGGTCATTGGCTACTTTGTGGGATTCTTTTCCCGGTTCATCAATGGTGTCATCCCCGGAGACGCCGCTGCGAGCAATGCTTACCGGATTCGAATAAAGAGTAGCAATCCTGTGGCCGTGCATGAGTTTACAACGGCTTTCCAGGTCGTCGCAACACAGGGGCCTGGTTCAGGCATTACGGCGCCAGCAAACCTCAGCCTGGGCGCAGATGCATTTGGCTGGTGCGGAACCAGCACAGGCGATAACAAGTCCATTCTTTTCGGCATTGCGGCCAATGCGCCACCTACACAAACCTTAACTTTCAAAAATGAAGTTACCGGAGCCACCGGTACCGTTCCTGCAAGTAGCGTTGGCTATGATCTGAATGGAATCAGTAAAGATTACTATACCCTAAGGGTAAGTGCCGAGCGTGTAGAGGCCGGGCAGACCATAAAATCAAACAAGTCGTACTTACTGTTAAACCAACAAACCCAGGTGAGCCCGATCAGCGGGGAAAAAACCGGTTGTATTGATCCTGCCCTCGGTACAGGTGTAGACATCAACTTCGCCATTTCGGTAAGTGGAAACGGTGGTATCCAGAACAACTATCCCGGTTCAATCTATCGTGTAAACTGGGGCGATAAACAAGAAAGTGTCTATACACACGCCGAAGTCCTCCGTCTCAACGGCGAGCTTGTCCACAATTACAAAAACTCCTCCTGTGGAGAGCCCCCGATTGACTTAGGCACAGGCATAAGGCTTGCAAATTCTTTCAAGATCTCTATTACTTCTCAGAATGCCTTTTGTTCAACAATCTCCAATCCCGTTACTTCCTACGCTCAGATCTATGCGAAACCAGTAGCGAAAATAGATACTGCGCTGATCACGGCAGTTTGTGTAAATAAACCAGTACTGTTCAGCAACAAAAGCATCCCAGGAACAAATGCAAACTGTTCAACCGGCATGACATACAGATGGTATGTGGACGGTGTACTTGCATCAGATAGAGAATCCTTTGTGTTTCCTGGCTTTGCGACCACAGGCACGCACACCGTGCGACTTGTCGTTTCCAATGACGTTGGCTCTTGCAGTCCGAGTGAAGATAGTTGGACTATTTGCGTGCAAAACCCACCAAGACCAAGCTTCAACCTGGGTACAAATACCACGGCTTGTGTAGGTACGATCTTCAGACCTGAAAACACTTCTTACGTAGACAATAGCTGTAATGCCACCAACAGCTTCCGTTGGGAGATCACTGGCGGACCAGTTACTTATGTAAACAACACTACTGCGACCAGCGAGAAACCAGAGTTTAGCTTCAATACACCAGGAATCTACAAGATTAAGCTTGTCGCAAAAACAGCTTCCTGTGGCGAGGTGGTTACGGAAGAACAAACCATCATCATCAATGGTGCGCCAACGGCGACTCTTTCTCCAAATGCACAACTTTGCAGCCTGGGTACCTACAAGTTCTCCGACATGGGTACAGGACCAACCTTAACCAAATTCAGCGGAACGCAACAAGAGCTTGCAGATACCTACACCTGGACGGTAACCGGCGGTGAGTACGAATTCGAAGGTTCTACCGCAAACACAAAGTTCCCAAGCATCAAATTCCTGGAATATAAAACATACACCATCACCGTAACCCACAAAAACAGCTGCGGAACGGAAACGAAAACACAAACCATATCCTTTATTCCTTCGCCGACCATTGAGATCCAAACGGCTGATATCATCTGTTTTGATGATCCAATTGCTTTAAGGGCGATCATCACAGGCGAGGCAGCTACACAAACCTGGGTCGGCGGATACGGTACCTTCAGCGCCGGCAGAAATGCACTGGTTACGGATTATATTCCAACTGCTGCGGAACGTGCAGCAGGAAGGGTAGAGCTGAAAATACGTATCACAACAGCCCTTGCTGCGCCATGTGCGTTAATCGAAAAAAGCGTGGTCGTAGTTATCCGCCCTAAAGCAGCCATCACCAGTGCGGCAGCCATCGCCAACTGTAACAATGCGCCGTTAAATTACACCATCACTTCCAACCTCACGGGAACAACCTACACCTGGACCGCAACCGGTCCCGCAAGTGTCACCGGCTTTACCGCTGGTAGCGGAAATGTGATCAATGATGTACTGGTAAATGCAAACGGAAACGTTGATGCGACCGTAACCTATATCATCACCCCGATGAACAATGGCTGTCCTGGTACACCTTTCACGTTAACCGCGACCATTGGAAACATTAAAAATGACATCAGCAGCAGCATCCGCACGATTTGCAGTGGCCAGGAAATTACCATCACCGGAAATGACCTTTCTACTTTAGCAGGATACCGTTACGTATGGGAACGCAGCTTAGATGGCGGCGCAACCTGGACAGCAATTGAAAACCAGAATCAGAAAGATCTTAAACTGACACTGACAAGCACCCAACTGTTCAGACGTTCCGTAAGCGGTGGCAACTGTTCAGCTGTTAGCGAGTCGATCCAGATCAACGTATTACCGCCTTTAGAAAACAACATCCTTACCCAAGTGCCTGCCATATGCGAAGGCTTTGCAGCAGCACAATTAACCGGATCTGTACCTACCGGAGGCGATGGAAACTACAATTACCAGTGGCAACGAAGCACCAATGGGGGCACAGCCTGGACCAACATAGACGCGGCGGTACTTCCAGCTTACCAACCAGGTATATTGACTGCTACAACCTTATTCAGACGACTGGTAAGCACCACTATCTGTTCAGGACCTTTCCAGAGCGTGAGTAACCCAATCACCGTAACAGTAAATCCTAAGCCAAAAGCGGAGTTCACTGCAGTGCTTGATAAAAGCTGTGCACCGTTCCTGATCAATGCACAGAATGTCGTTGCAAAAGCTTACCCGGATCGTAATGATATCTACAGCTGGTATGCAAATGATGTGCTAATTGGTACAGGCATCAGCTTTCCAAACTACACGATCACGACAGACAATACGTCCATCCAGATCAAACTTGTAGTAAGCAGTCGCTTTGGTTGCGCAAGCGATAGCACAAGCCGCGTGTTCAGTACGCAACAAACGGCTACCGCATCCTTCAGCCAGAGCACTGAAGAAACCTGTGGACCTGCACGCGTGACTTTCCGTAACACGACACCTACAATACCAGGCACAACCTACTTCTGGGATTTCGGAAATGGCGTTACCACGAACGTGGCGAATCCAGTGCCGCAGAACTTCCCGGAACATCCGGCAGGCCGCGATACCACATACACCGTAAAACTTACCGTTAGAAACGTTTGCGGTGACAACACCTTTACTTCAAGGGTACTTGTTAAAGCATTACCACGGGCCGTGTTCTCGCCAAGTAAAACAACAGGCTGTTCACCAATGGTCGTTACTTTTACGAATACCTCTCCAGGTACGGGCAACACTTACTACTATGATTTCGGTGACGGTACGCCGCCATTGCGTAAAACAGATAATTCACCAGTTACGCACACATTCGTATCGGGTACCATTAAAGACTACACCGTAAGCATGATTACCGAGAACAGTTGCGGAAGGAGCGAGCCAACCACGTACAAGATCCGCGTATCACCAAACACGGTGATCCCAGAGTTGGTGGTAAACAGTGATGAACTTGCAGGTTGTGCACCTTTCACCGTAAAGTTCTTCAACAATTCCAGCGGCGCCACATCTTACGTTTACGACTTCGGCGATGGCAGCAAAGCCGGACCAACAAGAACATCACCAGAAACCATTACCCACACCTTTACCAAAGGTGGTGTTTATGTGGTAACACTTACCGCATCCAACGGATGTTCAGATACCACTACAACAGAAACCATCACTGTTTATGAACAGCCAATGCTGCAGATCGCTGCAGATCAGGTACAGGGCTGTCCGGGCTTAAACGTGAAGTTCAAAAATGAAAGTGTAGGCGGCATCTCCTACGTGTGGGACTTCGGTGATGGATCGCCAACTTCCACTGAATTTGCACCTTCACATGTTTATACCGGTGATAAAGAATATTACACGGTGACTTTAACAGCTGTGAACGCATTGGGTTGCAGCAACACCAGGGTGTTCAACCAATTTGTACACATCATTCCGCCACCAGTAGCGAAGTTTAATGTCGTACCTGGAACAACCATCAACATCCCGAACTACACGTTCCAGTTTGAAGATGAAAGCGAAAACAACCCAGACAGCTGGAGCTGGGATTTTGGAGATGGCACAACATCAAACACCAGAAGCCCTAAACATACCTATCCAGACACAGGCAGCTACACGGTTACCTTAAGGGTTACCAACCAATTTAACTGTTATACGGAAGTTAGTAAAGTCGTTAAAATCGTTGGTGTACCAGGATACCTTTATGTGCCGAATGCATTTATGCCGAACAGCGGTACTGAAGAACTTAGAACCTTTAAAGCAAAAGGTTCCGGCCTCGCAACTTACAGATTAAGCATTTTCAATAAATGGGGTGAACTGCTGTGGCAAACGGATAAGCTTGAAGAGGGCAGACCAGTAGAAGGCTGGGATGGTACTTATAAGTCCATACTTGCGCCACAAGGCACATACATCTGGAAAATAGAAGCAGAATTCATCAACAAAATGCCATGGAAAGGCATGAGCCTCAATGGCTCCGCGCCGAAGCGCACAGGTACAATCAATTTAATTAGATAAAGATGAAACGTAAGCATATCAATAAGATATTGATGATGGCGTGTCTGGGCTTATTTTCATATGAAAGCCGTGCACAAGATCACATATACTCCCAGTTTTTCAATTCACCGATCTACCTGAACCCTGCGCTGACCGGCCAGTTTGAAGGTGACTTAAGGATGAACCTGATCTACCGGAATCAGTACTCCGGCATGGCACAGAACTTGAACTATTTAAGTGCTTCTGCCGACCTTAACATCCCGGATTTTGGTGGTGGTGTGGGCCTGCTCTTCAATAGAAGCAGCGAAGGGACCGCATATCTCGTTAAAAACAACATTGCGGCAACATATTCCTATAGTGTCGGTGGTGATGACTTCATTGCCTCCTTTGGTATCCAGGCTGGTGTAACCAACCGTTCCGTAACCTGGAATAAGCTGGTGTTCGCAGATCAGATCGACATGCGCCTGGGTTACATCCCGGGAAGCATCTCTGCAGCAGAACTACCAGACGTATCCAACAAGTTCTTCTTCGATGCCGCCGCAGGTACCAACATCGTATTTAAGTCCATGATGCTAGGTGCTTCATTCTACCACATCAATCAGCCAAATGAGTCCTTCAGTGGAGCAGAAGCGAAGCTCCCGATCCGTATGTCTGTTAATGCAAGTTATATGATCCCGCTGGCTTATAATGCGGGCTACAGTAATTATGACGGCGCTTTCCTTATCCCATCTGTAATTTACAACCGACAATCCAGGATGAGCACAGCGACCTTCGGTGCGCAGATTAAATACCGTAATCTAAATACAGGCTTGTGGTACAGAACAGCAGGACAGGGCGGACCAGATGCTGTGGTGCTATCTTTTATCATCGACCTTTTGGGTGGAAGCAGATCAGGAGAGAAGCTGCGATTGGGTATCAGTCATGATGCCACCACATCCAAGATCAACTACACCAATACCAGCGGCACTACAGAGGCCAGCGTAGGCTACCAAAAGTACTTCCGCAATAGTGGGAACTACCAGAAGTTTAAAGGCCTCCAGAGCTACTATTTCTATTAGGAAATAGTAGCAGGTCAAAACCTGAATTATACTCCTATTAACCTGGTTAAATTATATTCCAATTCACCTGACTACAGGGCAAAAAAAAAGCTATCCGATTTGGATAGCTTTTTTTATTTAGAGATTAGGAGAACTTATTGTTTGTTTTTGTTCTCTTCACCTTCCATTTGTTGTTTCAATTGAGCAAGAACGTCTAGATCTCCAAGCGTTGATTTCTCAACTGAGTCTTTAACTTTCTTTACTGCTGTATTAGAAGCTTTAGCTTCTTTTTTCTTGGTAGCTCTTTCTTCAGCAACTGCTTCAGCTTTAGCCTCTTCCCAGATACGGGCGTGAGATACAACGATACGTTTAGCATCTTTGTTAAACTCGATGATTTTGAAATCATTGGTTTCTTCAGCTTTGATAGTTGTACCGTCTTCTTTAGCCATATGTTTTGTAGGTACGAAACCTTCAACACCGTAAGGTAAAGCAATAACAGCACCTTTATCAGTTACTTTCACAACTGTACCCTGGTGAACTGAATCAAGGGTAAAGATGGTTTCGAAAGTATCCCAAGGGTTTTCTTCTAATTGTTTGTGACCTAAGCTTAATTTACGGCTCTCTACGTCAAGTTCAAGAACAACTACGTCTAATGTATCACCAACTTTAGTGAATTCGTTAGGGTGATTAACTTTCTTAGACCATGATAGATCAGAGATGTGAATTAAACCGTCGATACCTTCTTCAATTTCAACGAATACACCGAAGTTAGTCATGTTTTTAACTACTGCTGTGTGTTTGCTGCCGATTGGATATCTTTCAGCCACATTTTGCCAAGGATCTTGCGTTAATTGTTTGATACCTAAGCTCATTTTACGCTCGTCGCGGTCTAATGTAAGTACTTCAGCTTCGATTTCGTCACCAACTTTCAAGAACTCTTGTGGGCTGCGTAGGTTTTGAGACCATGACATTTCTGACACGTGAATCAAGCCTTCAACACCAGGGATGATCTCTAAGAAAGCACCGTAATCTGCAACGGTAACAATTTTACCTTTAACTTTTGAACCAACAGTTAAGTTAGTGTCAAGGCTTTCCCAAGGGTGAGGAGTTAATTGTTTAAGACCTAAAGCAATCCGTTTTTTCTCGTCATCGAAGTCAAGAACAACAACATTGATTTTTTCATCTAAGCTCAATACTTCTTTCGGGTGCTCTATGCGGCCCCAAGAAATGTCAGTAATGTGAAGTAAACCATCAACACCACCTAAATCGATGAATACACCGAAGTCTGTAATGTTTTTAACAGTTCCTTCTAATACCTGACCTTTTTCAAGTTTAGACACGATCTCAACTTTTTGACTTTCTAAATCGTCTTCAATTAAGATTTTGTGCGAAACGACAACGTTTTTAAATTCATGGTTGATTTTCACAACTTTGAATTCCATCGTTTTACCTACGTAGATATCGTAATCACGGATAGGTTTGATGTCAATCTGAGATCCTGGTAAGAAGGCTTCAACACCCATGATGTCAACGATAAGACCACCTTTTGTACGGCTTTTAACAAATCCGTTGATGATTCTGTCGTTTTCAAGCGCTTCATTAATAGATTCCCATGAACGTTGGGTCTTAGCTCTCTTACGAGATAAAATTAACTGGCCGTTCGCATCTTCAGGGGCTTCCACGAAAACGTCAACTGTATCGCCAATTTTTAAATCCGGCATATCACGGAATTCTGAACTTGATACTAAACCGTCAGATTTAAATCCTACGTTTAATACAACGTCCTTGTTGTTGATTGATACAACAATCCCACTGATAATCTCACCTTGATTGATTTGATTAAAAGTATCGGTATACATGCTCTCAAACTTTTCACGGTCTTCGTCTGTGTAATTACCGAATGCTTTGTCGTCTGCATCCCAGTCAAAATCTTGATCTGGAGTCGCTAATGATGATTTGATCGCTTCGATCGACACTGTATCAGCTTCTGATTCAATGTTTTCTTTCTCGGACAGACGAGCGTCTGCGCCTTGGAATTCGGCTTTTTTAGCCTCTAGTTCTTTTTCTGCTACTTGTTTTTTTGCCATTAAAAATTTAATCTCCTTTTCCCGTGAGGGACTACAAAGATAGAAATATTTATTTTTAATGAAAGAAAATATAATAAAGTTCTTGATTTAGAACTTATTAACAATTAACAGCAGATGTGGAATTCGTCGGTATTTTACCCCTAAAATTCTCCTTTTATGCTAGTTCTTCCAGGAATGGTTGCACCTTGCTGATCGCAAAGTCCAGCTGCTCCTGCGGTGAGAGCTCTGTGTTGTCTAAAATGATCGCATCTTCAGCCCGCACCAATGGACTTTCTTTACGCGTCGTATCCGCGAAATCACGATGTGCAATATTTTCAAACACGTCTTCAAGGCTCACATCGGTATTACCTTTTGCACGTAGTTCATTAAAACGTCGCTCTGCTCTGATTTTTGGATCGGCAGTCATAAATAACTTTACCTGTGCATCCACAAACACTGCCGTACCGATATCACGGCCGTCCATAACAATGTTCTTGGATTTACCCATGCGCTGCTGCTGCCTTACCATCTCCACACGCACACGCTTGTTTGCAGAAACTTCGCTTACGCTTTCGGAAACCGGCATCAGCCTGATCTCTTCCGAAACCTCTTCGCCATTTAACGAAATGTGGGATTCAAAATCACGAGAGTGGAAATTTAATTCAATGTGTTGCAGCGCCTCTTCAACAGCTGCATCATCATTTACATCGATGTTGTTTCTGAGAAAATAAAGGGTCACCGCACGGTACATGGCGCCGCTGTCAACGTAAATCAGTCCTAGTTTCTTTGCTAATGCTTTTGCCAATGTACTTTTGCCGCAGGATGAATATCCATCAATCGCTACTACCAGATTATTTCTCATTCCCGCAAAGTTAAGCTTTTGCCTCTTTTCCAATTCAAATTGTTGAAGAAAACTTATTTTTGCCGCATGACAGCAGACCAGCAGCGCATCATGGATTACCTAACTTTCAAAACTTCCAGAAGCGGAGGGAAGGGGGGCCAACATGTAAACAAGGTTTCCAGTAAAGTAGAAGTCGTGCTGCACATACCTTCTGCCGCATTCCTGTCGGATGAAGAGAAAGCACTATTGATGACGCGACTTGCGCACCGGCTGGATACAAATGGGAATTTGCACGTTATCGCACAGGAGGACCGAAGTCAGCTGGTCAACAAGGAAACCGCGGTGGAGAAACTGCTCGCCATTCTGGAAAAAGCACTAAAGGTAGACAAACCCAGAAAGCCAACTAAAATCCCGCGATCTGTAATTCGTAAGCGGCTCGAGAACAAGCATTCCACAGCACTCAAAAAAGAGATGCGGAAGCGGCCGCGACTTTAACCTTCGAAGAAATCTTAATTAAAGCGGTAATTTGCGGTGATGCTTCCAAACTGGTGTGCCGATGCCGTACTCTTAATCTCCTTCGTTTTAAAGATCACATTGAAGTCGAGACTCAAACGTCCGGTACTATAATTTACGCCAAACTGTTGTGCGAACACAAGTGGTTTAACCCCGTAGGTCACCGGACTGTTGTCGGAAAACAAACTGCCCTGTACGGTTGCATCATAAGCAACGAAGTTCAGCTGCGGTTTAGCGTAAAAGAATAGTTCATGCCTCGGCGTTGCGCCGTCATTACCAATCCTTGCATCATAACTTGCCGAATTAAAGAGCTGCTCTATATTGCCCGCTCTGAAAAGGATACCAGCACCAGCACCGCTAAAGGTTGTTCCTGCATTTGCATAACCCTCAAAACTAAAATCCGTCTTTGCGTTTTCGGCGCGCTGTAATAACCTTACATATTGTACCGATGCGTTCACCGCGGCTTCATTCCCGATCTGGTATTCCCAGCCGGCGGGTTCATAAAAGCCAAACGTCTCATGCAATAGTTCCTGGCCATCCTGTGCCAGGGCATTTGGTCCTGTGGTACCCACTTGTACTGCAGCTTTCAACATGTGCTCTTCGGTATGGAACCAGCTCATGGCCGCACCAACGTACAGGTAACCTGCAAATGGTCTATCTTGGGTCGCCGGTTCCGGGCGGTAGCCGGAACGGGGATTGAAAATCATCTGTCCTGCAGAGATCTCCACGATTTTCTTTTTCAAGCCGCTATGATGTGCTGCGTTTTTCGTTGCAAACCGGTAATTCAAAAACAAACCGTTCGTATAATACCGATCGGAGCCTTGAGCCAGGTAAGAGTCGTTATCACTCTGAAAACCGACCTCATGTTTGTATTGTTGTGCACTTGCCTGAACTCCAAACAGGAAGATGCCGATTGTAAATGCCAGAAACTTGCTTTTAGCCATAAAATGAAAAACCCGGATAAATCCGGGTCAAGTTAGTTTATTGTCTATAGATATTAATCTTGTTTTTTCTTTTTCACGGTAAGATCCTGTGGGTTCTTAACTTTTTCAGCCGTAAGGGCCAGGTCAATCACCTCGCGCATCTCCGATACATAATGGAACTTCAGATCCTTAACGTAGCTCTCTTTAATCTCCAGAATGTCTTTACGGTTGGATTTACAAAGGATAATCTCCTTGATGTTCGCACGTTTTGCCGCAAGGATTTTTTCTTTAATTCCACCTACCGGAAGTACCTTGCCACGTAGCGTAATCTCACCCGTCATCGCCAGGTTCGGTCTGACTTTACGTTGCGTAAAGGCAGAAGTCAATGCGGTTAACATGGTTACACCAGCCGATGGACCGTCCTTAGGCGTAGCGCCCGCCGGTACGTGAACATGCACGTCAAAGTTGTCGAACAGCTCATAATCAATGCCGAACTGTTCCGCATGCGAACGCAGATAAGCCAAAGCAATAACGGCAGACTCTTTCATCACGTCACCAAGGTTACCAGTTAAGGTCAGTTTTCCTTTTCCAGGGCTCAGACTTGCTTCAATAAATAAGATATCACCACCTACAGAGGTCCATGCAAGTCCGGTAACCACACCTGCAACTTCATTTCCCTCATAAAGATCCTTGTCGAAAACCGGAGCCCCTAAGATGCGTTCTACATCTTCACTGGTTAAAGTGGGCTCGTACGTTTCTTCCATGGCAATCTTTGTCGCAACACCGCGGACAAGTGAGCCGATCTTTTTCTCCAATGAACGAACGCCAGATTCCCTGGTATAATCTTCTATCACCTTTTCAATCAATGCTGGCTTGAGCACGATATCCTTGGTTTTGATACCGTGTTGTTCTTTCTGCTTTGGTAAAAGATATTTTCTTGCAATCTCGATTTTCTCTTCAATGGTATAGCCATTCACCTCGATGATCTCCATACGGTCAAGCAAGGCTGGTTGAATGGTGTTTAGTGAATTCGCAGTGGCGATAAACAACACATTTGAAAGGTCGTAATCCGCTTCTACATAGTGATCGTTAAAAGCATTGTTTTGCTCCGGATCAAGGACTTCAAGTAAAGCCGACGAGGGATCACCGCGGTGATCTGAACCAACCTTATCAATCTCATCCAATACAAATACTGGATTTGCTGCGCCAGCTTTTTTCAAAGACTGGATAATGCGACCCGGCATTGCACCGATATAAGTCTTACGGTGACCACGAATTTCTGCTTCGTCACGTACGCCGCCTAAAGCGATTCGTACATATTTACGGTTCAGTGCTTTTGCGATAGACTTACCCAAAGAGGTTTTACCTACTCCGGGAGGGCCCACCAGGCAAAGGATCGGCGCCTTCATGTTGCGCTTCAACTTCAACACTGCCAGGTATTCTATAATTCTTTGCTTAACTTTTTCCAGACCGAAATGGTCTTTGTCCAGCACACGTTGTGCGCGTTTTAAGTCGAAATTGTCTTTGCTGAACTCATTCCAGGGCAGATCCAGCAACAATTCCAAATAGTTCATCTGAATGGAATAGTCTGGCGCCGCGGGGTTCATGCGTCCGAGTTTCTCCAGCTCTTTGTTAAAGTGCTCTTTAACGGAAGATGCCCATTTCTTTTTATTTCCACGTGCCTCTAAGGCATTGTATTCTATATCTGTGGAGTTACCACCTAATTCTTCCTGAATGGTTTTCAGCTGCTGATTCAAGAAATAATCCCTTTGCTGTTTATCCAGGTCTATACGGACCTTGGATTGGATCTGATTTTTCAGCTCCAGCATCTGCAGTTCCAGCGTAAGCAACTCCATCACTTTTTCCGCACGGTCGCGCAAGTTGGCCATCTGAAGCATCTTCTGCTTATCAGCCATTTCGGCATTCATGTTCGAAGAAATAAAGTTGATCAGGAAAGAAGTGCTTTCTATGTTTTTAAGCGCCAGTCCAGCTTCGCTTGGAATGTTTGGTGATAGCTGTATGATTTGAGCCGACATCTCGCGGATAGAGGCGATCAGTGCTTTGAACTCTTTATCTTTCTTAAACTTCGCCTCTTCAAACTTGCTTACTTTTACCTTAATGTAAGGCTCAGATTGAACCAGTTCTAACAGGTTAAAGCGCTGCTTACCCTGGATAATCACGGTGGTATTACCGTCTGGCATCTGCAACAATTTAATGATGTGTGCAACGGTACCTACACTGTTAAGTTGCTCAAAGGTAGGATCTTCAATAGATACATCCTTTTGCGAAACAACACCAATGATGCGATCACCTTTATAAGCTTCTTTTATTAAACGGATGGATTTGTCGCGTCCTACGGTAATCGGAATAACAACGCCAGGAAAAAGAACGGTATTCCGGAGTGGTAGAATGGAGAGTACTTCAGGGGTTTCTTCGCCGTTCATATCATCCTCATCTTGCTGTGACATCAAAGGGAAAAACTCTGTATCCTCATTTATAATTGGAAGTGCATTACTAAAATCAAATTGATCTTTTATACTCATTAAATTAGGCCTTTTAAAAACGACAGTATGACAGGTTGCCGTTTGATAATATTAGATTTAGTCGTGTGAACATTAAATTCAACTCTTATGCCAAAGCATGATAATACAGCGAGTCTGTTAAAAAGTCCGGATTCTAAAAATAATTCCAAAATTAACATATTTTGAAATATTAAGCGTTAAGTGTAATATTGCTGCCAACGAGGAGCATTCCTTGCTTAGCGTTCCAACTTATCTTTATTTATACTTAATGAAATATCTTAAACACACCTTTATCATTTTATTTCTTAGTGTTGCCGTTAATAGTTTTGGTCAGGGAAGCGGTTATTACAACCTGGGCATGCAGCTAATGATGAAAAATGATTTTAAAGGCGCAATTGCCCAGCTTGAAAAAGCGGACGCAAAAAGCCCTGATAATCCAAATATTTCCAAGATGCTTGGTTACGCTTACTTCCAGTGTAAGGAATATGAAAAATCCATTACCGCATACAGCAAGCTCATCACACTAAAACCAACAGATAATTCTGCTTATTACTACAGAGGTAAGGGTAGGTTGAATATTGCTAATGATCCGAAGGAATCATTGAACTCCATGCGTGACAACTTCTACCTTTCTGCGATTAAAGATTTTTCTAAAGCCATTGAGCTAGGTGGTGAGGAAGATGTTCAGTTGCTTCAGAACCGTGGAATTGCCTATAAAGATTATGCAATCTTTAAATCATTCAAAATTAAGAAGTCTGCCGATAAGCTTGCCTGCAACACTTTGTTCAACAGCGCGATATCTGACTTCCAGAAAATACTGGTATTACAACCGCAACGCAAAGACATTCTGGATCTAACCAAGTATGTTAAAGCACAAATTGCCAGCTTAAAATAAGTACCATATTTCCCATTATACAGGAGGCCGATCAGTGATGATCGGCCTTTTTTTGTTTAGGACAGCTGTGCCGATGCATCCGGGTCAAGCGCTGAAGAAGCCCATACGTACCACAGATCAAACGCACAGCAAACGCACACGCTTTGTGCGCTATGTGTGTGTCTGGTGTGCGGTTGGTGTGCGTGTGCTGTGCGGTTGACCCGAATGCATAACCCTTCCATTCACGAGTGATCTGCGGGGATCGATAAACAAAAAGAGCCGCATTTTAAATGCAGCTCTTTTTGTTAGAATCTTCCGGTGATCTCGTATCGCTTAGGCGACATGAGCTTTATTTCTTGCCGCTTTCTGATCTTGTATAAACTATCCGGATAATAGCTCAGGGTATCGCTGGAGCTATACAGGTAGTTGCTGTTGTGAATCGTAATGATGATGCCTTTTACAACACCATTTGCTTTCAGTACCTGCACTGCTTTTACGGGTACTTTATCGCTGTTCGATGTGTATGTTATGCCGGAGGGAGTATTTTTGCTGCTGAATTCGCCTGCCCATGCAGCTTTGTTTATGTCCGCATCAATGAATACGGAAAGCTCCTTTTGCCAATCGCTAACTTTAACCTGCTTTTCTTCGGCTTTGTCATCAACCAACACGCGCTTGTTTACAAGCGGCTGTTTAGCCTTTAAAGTCGCCGCTTCCTTGTTGAAGTAGCCTTTTAGATCAAAGTATGCAGGCTTGGTGCCTGGACTTTCCTTTTCAGGGGCGGCACACGCGGTTAGCAATGCAGTAAAAACAAGCAGGTATTTCCTCATTATACCAATACGTCTCCCGTCATAATTGCCGGACGATCTATGCCCATAATTTTAAGAATGGTTGGTGCGACGTCGCCGAGCTTACCATCTTTAATGGATTTGTAATCCTGATCAATCAGAATGCATGGTACCAGATTGGTGGTATGCGCAGTGTTCACGGAGCCATCATCATTCATCATGTACTCACTATTACCGTGATCGGCTAGCAGGATGAACGAGTAGCCGTTCTCCAGACCTTTTTTTACAACCGTTTCCGCACATCTGTCTGCAGTCTCTACAGCTTTTACTACGGCTTCAAATACACCGGTGTGGCCAACCATGTCCGGGTTAGCAAAGTTCAGGCAGATGAAATCTGCCCAGCCTGATTCAAGCTCTTCGCAGATGGCATCCGTAATGCCCTGTGCACTCATCTCCGGTTGCAAGTCGTATGTAGCAACTTTAGGAGAAGGCACCATAATGCGCTTTTCATTCTCGAAAACCTGTTCACGGCCGCCCGAAAAGAAGAACGTTACGTGTGGGTATTTTTCAGTTTCTGCAATCCGGATCTGGTTCTTATGGTGTTTCGCCAATACTTCACCGAGGGTTTCGGTTAGGTCATCTTTAGTGAAAACTACGTTTACGTTCGAGAAGCTCTCGTCGTATGTAGTCATGGTCACATAATAAAGCGGCAGCTTATGCATTTCAAACAAGGGGTAATCCACCTGGCATAAAGCAGATGTGATTTCACGTCCGCGGTCGGTTCTGTAGTTGAAGCAGATGACTACATCGCCTTCCTGGATGGTTGCAACTGGTGAGCCATCGTTATTCGTCACAACGATCGGGTTGATGAACTCGTCGGTTACGCCATTCTCGTAAGATTTCTGTATGATGCTTTCCGGATCTTGCGTTGCGAGGCCAGTACCTTTGGTAAGCAGGTCGTAAGCAAGTTTCACGCGTTCCCATCTGGAGTCGCGGTCCATTGCATAATACCTTCCGATTACGCTGGCAAGTTTACCTGCTGAGCTGGAAAGGTGATGGTTTAAGTCTTTGATGAAGCCCAGACCTGATTTTGGATCTGTATCACGGCCATCCAGAAAAGCATGGATGAACACGTCATTAACGGCCGCTTCTTTCGCCGCATCACATAAAGCTTTCAGGTGATTGATGTGTGCGTGTACGCCACCATCGGATACCAGGCCAATGAAATGCACGGCTTTATGATTTGTCTTTGCATAGTTAAATGCATCAACGAGGGTTTCGTTTGAAAATAATGTACGGTCTGAAATGGCTTTGTTGATGCGGCCAAGTTCCTGGTAAACCACTCTTCCGGCACCAAGGTTCATGTGACCCACCTCTGAGTTACCCATTTGTCCGGCAGGTAAACCTACGGCTTCGCCTGAAGCTTCAAGCCTGGAATTCGGGTAGGTTTTCAGCAGCGAATCAAAGAATGGTGTATTGGCGGCAAAGGCAGCATCAGATTCATCTTGTTTGCCGTATCCCCAGCCATCAAGAATCAGTAGCATCACTTTTTTATTATTCATTTGTATCGTTTTATTTGTAAGAAAGATCTGGTCTTGTTCAACAAATATAAAGCAAATGAGTTCTATTGGGTTACAGAAATCCATTTTGTGAAGGCCAGATGGCATAATTTGTGGGGTAAAGCTTATATTAGCGAAAATTAAACATGATCAGATCACTCGTTCCAATACTTTTTGTAATAACGGGATTGCTGTTTCCGCTGCAATTCCAGAGCAATCTGGTGGGGGATGTTTCCGGTCATTTCCGCAACGGCAATTCTAAGGAGATCGCAAAGTACTTTAACGCTTCAGTGGAACTGAATATCGCGTCTGAAACCGACACCTATTCAAAGGCACAGGCTGAACAAATCCTGCGGGATTTCTTCAATAAAAACATGCCGGTCAACTCTTCCGTTATTCATCTAATCAATACAAATCCAAACTACCAGATTGGTATATTGTCCGTTCTTACTAAAACGGTTAAGTATAGGGTAACCGTCACTTTCAAGAAGACTTCAGGTGATTTTTTAATTACGGAGTTGAGAATAGAGGGCGACAAAACTTAGCTGCATTACACTAAAAATGCTATTTTTGGGTAAATATTAATGTTTTGGACAACCAGCTTATAGAACTTTTCATCAAAAATGCCATTGCCGAAGATCTTGGCGATGGTGACCATACATCACTTTCTACCATTCCTGCTGATGCCGTAGGAAAAGCCAAACTCATTATAAAAGAGGATGGTATCCTTGCGGGTGTAGCGCTTGCCCTGGAGATTTTCCGCCATGTTGATGCGACCCTGAAGGTAGATGTTATGCTACAGGATGGTGCCGAAGTTAAATATGGCGATATCGCGTTTACGGTGGAAGGCAATACACATGCTATACTGCTTGCGGAGCGTTTGGTGCTTAATTGCATGCAACGCATGAGTGGTATTGCAACAAAAACCAATCGCATTGTGAAGGTGCTGGAACCATCTCATACTAAGGTGCTTGATACCCGCAAAACCACACCGGGTTTACGGTATCTGGAGAAACTGGCGGTGAAAATCGGGGGTGGAGTAAATCACCGGATTGGCCTTTACGACATGATCCTGATAAAAGATAATCATGTGGACTATGCCGGTGGTATTGCAAACGCGATCAAAGCAGCAAATGCTTATCTAAAACAGCACAATAAAGCACTGGAGATCGAGATTGAGGTGCGCAACTTCGAGGAGTTGGAAGAGGCCCTGGCAACTGGTTCGATAAATCGGATTATGCTTGATAACTTTAAACCTGAGGCTTTGAAAAAAGCGGTAGCGCGCATTGGCGGGCAGTATCAAACAGAAGCATCTGGTGGCATTGTGGAAGCAGAAATTCCTGCATACGCAGCAACCGGGGTAGATTATATTTCTATGGGCGCATTGACGCATTCCGTTAAAAGTTTAGACATGAGCTTAAAGGCGTTTTAAGAATGTTATCTATATATTCTATTTCTGCTGTAATTCTGGCCTATTTGTTTGGCTCTATACCCACGGCGGTATGGCTCGGCGGCGCCTTCTATGGTATCGATGTCCGGGAATACGGTAGCGGAAATGCAGGTGCTACAAACGTTTTTCGTGTACTTGGTAAAAAAGCCGGACTGGCGGTGATGATCATCGATATTGCCAAAGGTTATACCGCAACAAAACTCGCTTACTTCATTGGTCTTTCGGTTACGGGGCCGCATAACTCTTCGCAGTTTATCAATTATGAACTTGCACTTGGCATTACGGCCGTGATGGGCCATTTGTTCCCGATCTTTGCTGGCTTCAGGGGGGGTAAAGGGGTGGCAACACTTTTTGGAATGATTTTGGCAGTTAACTTCCCGGCAGCTATGCTTTGCGTTCTGGTCTTTACCGTTGTTCTATTGCTTACGAAATACGTTTCCCTTGGATCTATCTGTGCCGGATTTACTTTCCCGCTCAGCATTGTATTCGTATTTCATTCATCCATAAAGTCTGAAGTACTATATGGAATGTGCGTCTGCATACTGATCCTGATCACACATCAGAAGAATCTGGAACGACTGCTTAAAGGCAAAGAATCCAAAGTGTATTTGTTTAAAAGCAAAAACAACTAAATCAAACATTAATGAAAAAAATGAAACTATCAGGCCTTGCTCTTGCAGTGCTGCTGTTCGCCAATGCGTGTTCTACAGTGCCGTTAACCGGCAGAAATCGCTTGAGTTTTGTGAGTGAAACCGAGATGCAGTCTGCAGCAGCTCAAAGTTATAATGCACTGCTTAAGGATTCTAAAACAACGGTGTTGAATAATGCAGACGCAACAAGGGTGAAACGCATTGGGCAACAAATTGCTACTGCGGTAACCAAATACATGAATGCGAATGGCTATTCGGAGCAAATCAAAGGCTTCAACTGGGAATTTAATCTGATCAAAAGCGACGAGGTGAATGCCTGGTGTATGCCTGGTGGTAAAGTTGCCGTTTATACGGGCATTCTTCCGGTGACGAGAGATGATGCAGGCTTGGCAACCGTAATGGGCCATGAGATTGCGCATGCGATTGCACAACACTCTTCTGAACGCGCATCAAAAGCCGCAGTGGCTGAAGGTGTAGGTAGCCTTATTGGTGCGGCGACAGGAAATCAATCTGCAACTACACAAGCGGTGATCAACCAGGTATATGGTATCGGTGCACAGGCAGGTGTTTTGTTGCCAAACTCGAGAAAACAGGAACTTGAAGCTGATCACCTTGGATTGATCTTCATGTCGATGGCCGGATATGATCCAGCAACTGCTGTTTCCTTCTGGCAGCGTATGGCTTCTGCAAGCAATGGTTCTAAGCCACCTGAGTGGATGAGTACCCACCCTGCAGATGGTACCAGGATCGCGCAAATCCAAAAAGATTTGCCTGAAGCAAAAAAATACTTTAAGTCAACAACCGGTAAACCGGTAAAATAATAAACGATAAAGGGACCGCTACTGTGGTCCCTTTATCGTTTCTATGATTGCTGATGCCTTGAGCATGCATTCTTCATATTCTTTCTCTGGAACGCAGGCCGCGGTAATCGCACTGCCCACCTGGAAGGATAAGTAAGCTTTATCGGATGCGTAGAGCATACTTCTAATCACCACATTGAAGTCGAAATCCCCTTCCGGACTGATATAGCCCATGGCGCCAGAATAGGCACCTCTGGTACTTTCCTCATATTCTTCGATCAGTTCCATGGCGCTGACCTTTGGTGCGCCAGTCATAGATCCCATGGGGAAGGTGTTCTTTATGGCATCTATAAAATGTACATCCGGGTGAAGTTTGCAGGATATTGTGGAGATCATCTGATGCACCTGCGCAAAGCTGTAAATACCGAACTGTTCTTCTACCTTCACTGATGCCGGAGTGGCGCTTCTGGTCAGGTCATTTCGTACCAGATCTACAATCATCACATTTTCTGTTTGTTCCTTCAGGTCTGCTGCAAGCTGCGCTTTGATCACTACGTCTGTTGCAGCATCCTTGCCCCGCTTTGCCGTGCCTTTAATGGGCTGAGAGATCAGTTGTTGGCCTTTCTTCCGCAGGAAGCGCTCCGGACTGGCGCAGAGTAGATACTTGTCTTTCAGTTTAAGGTAAGCAGCGAATGGGGTTGGAGAGTTGAAGTTTAAACGTGCATAAGTTTCTGCCGGATTGATCCAGGCCTGCCTTGCAAAGAACTCCTGGCAGAACGTGATTTCATAAACATCACCCCGGCTGATGTGCTGCTTCAGCTCCTGGATTTTATGGATATAGATTTCTCTGTCCATCATCGCCTGAATATTTACTTCCGGTGACGCGCTTTGCTCATTGTTTTGAAGATTCTGCGTGTTGATTTCTTCCAGGAGATTGGCTGGACCGACTTCCACGCGAAGTACACCATTTTCTGAAACGATGAGGTATTCTGGTTGGAAAAAGCAGAGCTGCGGAAACCCGAGCTGATCGGGATTGCCGGATTGCAGGGCTTCTATTCCATTTTTCAGGTCATAGCCGAGGATACCGAACAGCCAGCCTGGATGAGCTGCGTAAAAACTTTTAAGATTTTCGAAGGCACCTTCACTGTCGCTGTATAGCATATGCGTTGCACCTGCGGCGATAAGCAGGTCGTACTTGCCGTAAGGGTCGGGGTAGCTGTTGGAGTCCAGCACACAACAGTACTCGAACTGATCTGCCCAGTGTAGTGCTTTGTGCTTGAAGTCTGCTGTTAATCGCATAAATTCCGGATTAAACAAAAAAAGGGTGGTCTGAAACCACCCTTTAAATATTTGAATTGCTAGATATTACAAAGTCAGTGTTTGCACGCGGTCTGGTCCTACAGAAAGGAACTTGACCGGTACATTCAATTCTGCTTCAAGGAATGCGATGTAGTTCGATAAAGCTGTTGGAATTTCGTCCACTTTAGTGATCTTGGTGATGTCGGTTTTCCAACCTTCAATCGCCTTTAATACTGGTGTCGGTTTGATCGAGATGATGTCGTAAGGCATGTAGTCGATGGTTTCACCATTGTACTCATAGTGCGTACAAGCGTAGATGGTGTCAAAACCATCCAGCACGTCAGCTTTCATCATGATCAATTCCGTCACGCCGTTTAGCATGATTGCATATTTCAACGCAGGAATGTCGATCCAGCCACAACGACGCGCACGGCCGGTTGTTGCGCCAAATTCATGGCCAACCTGGCGTAGAGTTTCGCCGGTTTCATCATCCAGTTCAGTAGGGAAGGGGCCGCCACCTACGCGTGTGCAGTAAGCTTTGAAAATGCCGTAAACACTACCGATTCTGTTCGGCGCAATACCAAGACCGGTACAAGCACCAGCAGTGGTGGTATTGGATGAAGTAACAAAAGGATAAGAACCGAAATCAATGTCAAGCAGGGTACCTTGTGCACCTTCTGCTAAAACAGTTTTACCTTCCTGCAGGTAGCCATTAACGAAGTGTTCGCTATCTACATGCGGGATAGATTTGATGTATTCAATAGCTTCAAAGAAAGCAGCTTCTTTCTCTGTTAGATCATATTCGAATTCATAATGCGAGAGAATCTCTTTGTGTTTTTCAACAAGCTTGTTGTAGCGGTCTTTGAAGTCTGGCAGGGTAGTATCACCAACACGTAGACCATTACGGCCGGTTTTGTCCATGTAAGTTGGACCAATACCTTTTAGTGTGGAGCCAATCTTGTCTTTACCCATTTTAGCCTCATTTGCGGCATCAAGTAATTGGTGCGTTGGCAAGATCAGGTGCGCCTTTCTGGCAATAACCAATTTTTGCTTGGCTATCGGGTCATGCCCCGCAGCTTTCAAGTTGTCTAATTCACGTTTTAGAATTATCGGATCGATTACCACACCATTACCAATCAGGTTCATGGTTTTCTCGTTGAAAATACCAGATGGAATGGTATTTAGAACGAACTTTTTGCCATCAAACTCTAAAGTGTGACCAGCGTTGGGTCCGCCTTGGAAACGAGCGATTAAATCATACTGCGGACTTAAAACATCCACAATCTTACCTTTGCCCTCATCGCCCCATTGCAGGCCCAGAAGCACGTCTACTTGCGTCATTATAAAAAATTAATGAGATTATATTTATAAATTAATTTGCATGTTGGATTTCGGTATTAACAACTGGAAGCGTTTTAGCTTTGCAGTCGAAGCATATACCGTAAAGGTTCAAAGAGTGATGTTTGATATCAAACTTTAGCAGATCACCCACCATACTTTGGATCTGGTGGATTCTCGGATCACAGAACTCAACCACTTTTCCGCAGTCAATGCAGATGATGTGGTCATGTTGGTGATAGCCGTAAGATTTTTCGAATTGAGCCATGTTCTTGCCAAACTGGTGTTTAGTCACCAGGTCGCAGGATACCAGTAATTCAAGGGTATTATAGACTGTCGCACGACTAACCCGGTATTTCTGGTTCTTCATGTGGATATACAGTGTTTCTACATCGAAATGATCATCTCTTGAATAGATTTCTTCAAGTATAGCGAAGCGTTCAGGGGTTTTTCTCAAACTCTTATTCTCTAGGTAAGCTTCGAAAATCTTTCTTACCAGCTCGCTGTTGTGGTTTGTTGACATACTTATTTAACTCCTTTCAAAGGTACCACTTTTTAGATAAAGTTTAGATTTATTGATACTTTAAGCGTCAAATCTGGTCACACCAGTAACACCTTTCACCTCCAGCAGATTTTGGATGAGCTGGTCCAGATGGTCTTTATCATTCACATAAATCATGATCGAGCCATCAAAAATCCCGTTATCTGTATCTACTGTGATCGACCGCATATTCACTTTGAAGTCGTTTGATATGACCTTTGTAATGTTATTGATCAGCCCCATGTCGTCGATGCCGATGATGTGCAATCCGGTAAGGAAGGTGAGTTCTTTCTGCTTGTTCCATTTCGCTTTCACGATACGGTAGCCGTAGTTGGCCATCAGTTGTGCCGCATTCGGACAAGTGGTCCGGTGGATCTTAATGCCATCATTGATGGTTACGAAGCCAAACACGTCATCTCCAGGGATTGGATTACAGCAAGGCGCAAGAGTATAGTCAATGCGCTGCATGTCTTCACCAATCAACAGAATGTCGGACTCAGGGCCTTTAACCTTATTGAGCAAAGCTTCAATTTGCTGATTGTCGTTACGTTCTGCGCCACGGTTCTCAATTTCCTTTTCGCTGGCAACGTAGTCTTTCAGATCCTTCAGCTCAATTTTACCTTGTGCTACGGCAATGAACAACTCCTGGGTAGAAGGCAGTTTAAAGAAGTAGCTTAGTTTGTTGAGGTTATCGGTGTTGTAAGTGATTTTAAGTGACTTAAGCTTACGCTCCAGGGTTTCCTTACCTTCTTCTGCAATCTTGCGTTTCTCTTCTTTGAGGGAGCTTTTGATCTTTGATTTCGCTTTCGCGGTAACCACGATATTCAGCCAGTCTTCTTTCGGGATCTGCTTGCTGGAGGTAATGATTTCCACCTGATCGCCATTCTGCAACTTGTAGGATAGCGGCACCAGCTTGTGGTTTACCTTTGCGCCGATACATCTGGCACCCACATCGGTGTGGATCTCAAATGCAAAGTCGAGTGCGGTAGCGCCTTGCGGCAGTTGTATTAAGGCACCCTTTGGAGTGAAAATGAAAATCTCATCAGAGAAGAGGTTCATCTTGAAATCGTCAAGGAAATCCAGCGCATTTGCTTCCGGATTGCTCAACATCTCCCGCACTTTCATGATCCACTGGTCGAGACCATTGTCTGAGCTCGATTCTTTATACTTCCAGTGTGCAGCAAAACCTTTCTCGGCGATTTCGTTCATGCGCTCGGTACGGATCTGCACTTCTACCCATTGCCCTTTAGGACCCATTACGGTCGTGTGTAATGACTCATAGCCGTTCCCTTTTGGGGAAGACACCCAATCCCGCAGACGGTCTGGATTTGGACGATAAAGGTCTGTTACAATAGAGTATGCTTTCCAACATTCTGCCTTTTCCTGTTCCGGAGCACTTTCCAGGATGATGCGAACCGCAAAGAGATCATATACCTCTTCGAAAGGTATGTTCTTCTTTTTCATCTTGTTCCAGATGGAATGGATGGATTTTGGTCGGCCGTAGATGTTTGCTTTAAGGCCTTGCTCCGTTAAGATTTCATGGATCGGCTCCACGAAGTTCTTGATGAAGAGGTTACGTTCAGCTTTCTTTTCATTCAGCTGGGTTGCAATGTATTTATAGGTATCTGGCTCCAGGTACTTCATGGAGAGGTCTTCAAGCTCAGATTTGATGGCGTAAAGTCCTAAACGGTGTGCAAGGGGTGCGTAGAGGTAGATGGTTTCCGAGGCGATTTTGAGCTGCTTTTGCCTTGGCATAAAATCCATGGTGCGCATGTTGTGCAGCCTGTCGGCAAGTTTGATCAGGATCACTCTCACATCATCCGCCAGTGTTAGCAGCATTTTACGGAAGTTTTCCGCCTGCAATGAACTGTTGTAGTCGAAAACGCCAGAGATTTTGGTCAGGCCATCTATGATCTTTGCCGTCTTTTTACCGAACTCCCTTTCGATATCTTCGAGGGTCATGTCGGTATCTTCGACCACATCGTGCAACAGCGCACAAACAATAGACGTTGTACCCAGGCCGATCTCTTCCGCAGCAATCTGCGCAACAGCGATCGGGTGGTAGATGTATGGTTCTCCGGACTTCCGGCGCATGTCTTTATGGCTTTCAAGGGCCATGTCAAACGCTTTGCGGATCTCCTTCTTGTCACCCCTTTGCATGGTTGGTTTACACGCACGCAGCAGGGCACGATATCTTTTCAAAATTTCCTGCTTCTCAGCTTCTAAATCAATCACCAACGTGTTCTTCATTTGTATTATTTTCGTAGTATCGGATTTCATTATGTATTAAACACTTATATTCGATAGATGCGTTGCTATCTGACAATCTATTAACAAATTAAAGTGCTGATGCCAAACCTAATATATTTTATTAGGTTTAACTTTGTGGGATTATAAATTTATGAAATTTTATAGGTTAATTTTTCTCCTGATTGTCATTATTGCCGGGTGGAACAACGCTTCCGCGCAGGTTACGGATGAGGTTAAGTTCCCACCGAAGGGCAAAAATGACACCATAAAAGTGGCCGGAACAAATGTGGGTGGTGAGATGATTCCATGGATACCACTACATGAAGTTGCCATCTATGGCGTCCGGATTTTCAAATCACCGGCGGAGCGTGCCGCCTACAACAGGTTACGCTATAACGTAATGAAGGTGATGCCGTATGCCTTGTTTGCGAAACGCCGCTATGAGCAGCTGGAGCGCGATATTGCGACGACCACCAACAAACGGGAGCAGAAGAAGCTGATTAAAGCCTGTGATGCGGAGATCAAGCAGATGTTTAACAAGGAGATTAAGGAGCTGACCATTACGCAGGGAAAGATTCTGACCAAACTTGTGGACCGCGAGCTTGGGCGTACTACATTTGACATCGTTAAACAAACAAAAGGCGGTTTGACCGCATTTGTATATCAATCGGTCGCACGTGTTGTGGGCCACAATTTAAAAAGCACATACGACCCTCAGGAGGATAAAGACATTGAAGCGATCATTGCATCCTCGGGTTTTTACAGATAATAAGCATGACAGAAAAGCCTCAAAGTATTCACCAGTTCAAGGTTAACCTGCTAAATGGCACCAATGTAAATTTAGATCAGTATAAAGGCAAGGTGTTGTTAATTGTGAACATCGCTTCCGCTTGTGGCTTTGTCGCACAGCTACAGGAACTGCAGGAACTGCGGGAATCTTACAAGGATCGAAACTTTGAAGTGCTGGCCTTTCCTTCGAATGATTTCGGCCGCCAGGAACCCCTGGATGGCGAAGAAATCAGCCAGTTTTGCCAGGTGAATTATGGTGTTACTTTTCCGGTATTTGAAAAGACCATGGTTCGTGGTGAACAGGCGCATCCATTGTTCAAGTTTCTGGCTGACAAAAAGCTGAATGGCGTATTAAGCTCCACACCACGCTGGAACTTCCATAAGTATTTGATCAATCAAAACGGTGAGGTGGTCGATTACTTTTATCCTTTTACCAAGCCCCTTACCTCTAAAGTTAAAAAGCAAATCCTGCGGTTAGTATAAGCAGGTGCAAGACTAAATTCATGAAATTAGATATACTCGTATTTGCTGTACATCCCGACGACGCAGAGTTAGGTTGTTCAGGAACCATATTAAAACATATTGCTGCCGGCAAGAAAGTAGGTATTGTTGACCTTACGCGTGGCGAACTAGGTACCCGTGGTACTGCGGAAACCCGTGATGTTGAAGCAAAAGATTCCGCAAGCATCCTTGGCCTGCATGTCCGGGAGAACCTTGGTATCCGGGATGGCTTTTTCCAGAATGATGAAGCGCATCAATTGAAGGTGGTTCAGATGATTCGGAAGTATCAACCGGAGATTATACTCAGCAATGCCCTTAGGGATCGTCATCCTGATCACGGCCGCGCCAGTGATCTGGTCCATGATTCCATCTTCCTTTCTGGCCTGCTTAAAATTAAAACGACTTTAGACGGCCTGGAGCAGGAACCCTGGAGACCACGGTTAAACCTGAATTACATTCAGGACATGTACATTGAGCCAGACATCATTGTAGACATCACCCCTTTTATCGACGGAAAGATTGCTTCTATCAAGGCGTTTAAGACGCAGTTTTACAACCCGGATCATCATGAAGCGGAGACTTATATCTCGTCACCTGAGTTTTTCGAGTCTGTACTTGCACGAGCAAGGGAGTTCGGAAAATCTATTGGAGCAACTTTCGGGGAAGGATTCACGTCCAGAAAGCTGCTTGGTGTAGATAACCTGTTTGATTTGAAGTAGGTCAGGGCTGCAGGTTCGGGTTCCTTGTTAAGCTTACGTTTCCCATGGCACTTTTTTCATAAAGCATCACCCAGGATTCGTTGAATTCTGGCAGGAAGTTATGTTTACCTCCGGTGACTGTTGTGGGCACCTTCGTGCCTTCCATGAAAAAGTACACCTTCGTGTTTCCGCCTTTGTGGTGGGGCTTGAAGTTGCCATAGGTCACCATGTCTGTAGACAGCGTGTCTTTCATGGTTACGGCAAACACGTATTGAATAGGGCCGGTATTGTTATCATTTCGGTACCGGGCCACCTCTTTGAAGCCGCTTTTCAGGTCTTCAACGCCCGGTTGAGTAAAGGTGCCCTTGATCATCCAGCCGACCAATGCCAAGACCAGGAAACCAATTATGATGTTCATTTTTTTGTTCTTCATGTGTGTTCTTTTAGGATTACAGGTCTCCAAGGATCTGCTGCATGGCCTCCATACCTTCGTCTATTTGGCCTTTTTCTATGTGTAAGGCTGGTCGAAAGCGGATGCTCTGTTTTCCACAACCCAGAAACATCACATGGTGTTTCAATCCATCTTGAATAAACTTGTCGCGCATTTGTGTATTGGGCAGATCGAAAGCGCATAGTAGACCCTTTCCGCGTACATTACTGACCTTTTCAAAGCTGTCTGAAAAACCTTCCAGCTGCGACAATAGATATTTTCCCACTGCCGCAGCGTTGTCTACAAGCTGATCTTCTTCAATGATCTGCAGGACCTGTGTGCTGCGGACCATATCCACAAGGTTTCCACCCCAGGTAGAGTTGATCCTGGAGGAGGTGTTGAAGACATTATGTTCTACTTCATCCACCTTGTTTCCGGCAAGGATGCCGCATACCTGCATCTTTTTACCAAATACGAGAATGTCAGGCCTTGCTGCTTCAGCGTAATGCTGATGGCACCAGAACTTGCCGGTAAGGCCAACACCGGTTTGCACTTCGTCATAAATTAAAAAGGCTTCATGCTCATCTGCTAATTTTCGGAGTTCAATCAGGAAGTCTTCTCGCAGGTGATTATCGCCTCCTTCAGCTTGTATGGGTTCTACAATGATAGCGCATATATCGTCCTTGTGCTCGAAAAATGCCGCCTTAATTTGTCGTATGGACTGTTGTTCCGTTTCAACGGCTGTATTAAGGTTGTCGCCACTTAGGGGATAGCGCATGGTGGGTACCGTAACCCGCGGCCAGTCGAACTTGGCAAACCATTTCGTTTTTTCGACGGAGGTGTTGGTGAGGCTTAGGGTATAGCCACTTCGGCCGTGAAAGGCCCGCTCAAAGTGGAGCACCTTGGACCCTTTTTCCTTTTTGTATCCCTTTGCGAAGTTCTTTTGTACTTTCCAGTCCATAGCCACCTTTAGTGCATTTTCAACGGCAAGGGATCCACCCGCAATAAAGAAGGCATGAGGGAGGTAGTCTGGTATGCCCACACGGGAGAAGGTGGTTAGAAACTGTGCGTATTCCTGCGTATATACGTCTGAATTGGATGGGTTGGTAAGTGCCGCATTCAGCAGGCTTCTTTTAAACGCATCATCATTCAGCATTTTTGGATGATTATACCCCAGCGGAACGGAGGCAAAGCAGGTGAAGAAATCAAGAAGTTTTCGGTGGTGTTTGGAATCGTAGATGTAACATCCTTGACTTTTCTCCATATCGAAGGTTAGATCCAGGCCATCTGCCAGAATATGTTTACCTAAAGTTTCTGCTACTTGCTGCGGGTTAATCGATAATTCGTACATAGGCAAAAAGGGGGTTTTCTCAAATGTAACGAAAAGGGTGGGGGTATACAACCTTTAAGATTGTGACCAAAATCACGTTTTCTGATGTTAATCAGCACGATAGCACTCAACAGAATTGCCGACCTTTAACTACCAGCTTAAGGGTTTTAAGCTTAAAATAGATCAGCGTATGGAAACTTTATTGATAACGACGGACCTGTCGGAAAATTCGAAGGCAGCAGTGCAATTTGCTTTGCAACTTGCAGCGCAAGGCGGGTATAAACTTGTTTTTCTCCATGTGACGGAGCTATTAAAGCCTGTAAAGTGGAGTGAGGAATTCTATAAGAATTTCGAACAGCAGGAGCTTGACGGCTTGAAGCGGCAGCTTATGGCTTTTGTGATGGAAGTTTCTGCGGGCACAGGAAGTACGGTGATCAATCCGGAATACGTGGTTCATAATAGTTCTTCTGTTGCCGCCAATGTGGTGCATTATGCTACGCAGCATCAGATATCGTATATCTGTTTGTCTCGAAAAGGCGGAGGTAACAGTCTGAAGCTTTTTGGCTCCATCACCGCGACCTTACTGGAGAAATCTTCAGTTCCTGTGATTGCTGTTCCAGAAGATTATGTTTCTGGCGCAGTTGAAACCATCTGCTATGCCTCGGATCTGGAACATATCGCGGCAGAATTGCAACAGGTTGGACACCTAGCAGACACGCTAAAAGCTCGGGTCTCATTGCTCCATTTTAGCAGTCCGGTAACTGGTGAAGATGCAGTAAATAAGATTGCTGTAGCGAAAGAGCAGTTAAGCTCCGTGCCGGTTGATGTCCATGTGGAGCCTATGGATTTTGAAGTCGCCTTATCCGATAGGCTGGCGCGATCCGTGGAAAACCTGAAGCCAGACCTGCTGGTGATGTTTACCCGGCAAAACAGAAGCTTCTTTGAACGCATTTTCTTGTCCAGCATTTCTGCAGAATTTGCCGCGGAAGCAAGGTTGCCGTTGCTGGTTTTTAGGAAGCAACAATAAGGGTTCATTTAGAAGGAGTTATATGGGTCTTTGATTGGGTAAATCCTCCCTGCACATATGATAAGTGGGTTTTTATGAATAGACTCGTCATTGTAGGCGGTTAGGAGCTTATGTAAGGCTCGGGTAGGCGCCATTTTTCTTGCGCCTGAAGGTGCCGGTATTGCCGCTAAATTGTTAATTAATGTTAAAGCTTTTGTGAGCCGATTTCTTGTAGGTAATTTGACTACTCGAAACACTTATATACTTACAGGCAAATTCTTTGGCAATGGCATATTCCCGGATTAATAACGGTACTGGTTGGTTTTGTTTTATTGTCGCATTGATTACATACACGCTTACGCTGGAGCCGAGTGTGAGCTACTGGGACACGGGTGAATTCATTGCTGCTGCACATAAGATGCAGATTGTGCATCAGCCTGGTGCGCCGTTATTTCTGATGGTGGAGAAGTTCTTCTCTTTACTTGCCATGGGGGATGTAACCCGCGTAGCGTACTTCATGAACCTGGGTTCGGCGATTGCGAGTGCATTTACCATTCTTTTCCTGTTCTGGACGATTACCGCATTGGCTAAAAAGCTACTTGCTTTACAGCAGCAGGAACCTGAGGGCACACAATTATTGGCGATCATGGGGGCGGGACTTGTTGGCGCACTGGCATACACCTTTTCAGACAGCTTCTGGTTTTCTGCGGTAGAGGCCGAAGTGTATGCGCTGTCATCCTTGTTCACGGCCATTGTATTCTGGGCCATGCTGAAGTGGGAAGCCGTAGCCGATGATCCGGCATCTGACCGCTGGCTTTTGTTCATTGCTTACATGATGGGCTTGTCGATCGGCATACACCTGCTTAATCTGCTCACCATTCCGGCACTGGCGATGGTTTACTACTTTCGGAAAACCGCCCAGCCAAGCCGCTCCGGTATGTTTAAAGCCTTGTTTGCAGGCATACTGGTACTTGCTGTCATTCAATATGGCATTATTCAATACCTCGTTGCGATAGGTGCATACTTCGACCTTTTCTTTGTGAATACCATGGGCACCGGTTTTGGAACTGGTGTAATCATCTACGCCATTTTGCTGATCGCAGGCTTCACCTTTGGCATCCGCTACGCAATCAAAAACCGTAAGCGCTTTCTGCACCTTGGACTCTTGTCTTCAGTGCTGCTGATCTTCGGCTACTGCTCTTTTGCAATGATTGTTATCCGTGCGCAGGCGAATCCCAACCTGAACAATAACGATCCGGATAATGCCTTTTCATTTCTCGGCTACTTAAATCGGGAGCAGTATGGCGACCGGCCTTTGCTGTTCGGGCCAAACTATGACTCGCAGATCATTGAAGTGGAGGAAGCCGGACCACTCTACCGGAAAGGGGAGCACAGCTATGAAATCGCTGGCAAGAAGATGGAGTATGTCTATGATCGAACAACTTTACTCCCGCGCATGCACGGCGATCGTGGTGGTCATCCGGACTTCTACAAAGAATGGATGCGCTTTGATGATGGTCATTCACCAACGGTGATTGATAACATTGGCTTCCTTTTAAGCTACCAGGTTGGGCACATGTACTTCCGGTATCTTCTCTGGAACTTTGTGGGAAGGCAGAACGATACGCAAGGCTTCGGCAGTTATTTCGACGGCAACTGGCTGAGTGGCGTAAAGCCACTTGATGGCCTTCGACTTGGAAATCAAGACCACTTGCCTCCTTCCATCACAGAAAATAATGGGTACAACCGCTTCTATTTTCTGCCCTTTATACTCGGCCTTGTCGGGATGGTATGGCATTTTAAGCGCAACCGCCGGGATGCTGGGATCGTGGCGCTGATGTTCTTTTTCACCGGCATTGCAATCGTGCTTTATTTGAATCAAACACCATTGGAGCCCAGGGAGCGGGATTATGCTTTCACGGGATCCTTTTATGCCTACACGATTTGGATTGGACTGAGTGTGCTCGCCATCCAGCAATGGCTCTCTAAACACCTGCAGCCGAAGTTGGCTTTGTCTGCGGCGCTAACCTTGTCCTTGCTGGCTGCGCCAGTGTTGATGGCGGCGGCGGGCTGGGATGATCATGACCGCTCTGATCGTATGCTTACCCATGATCTTTCGAGGAATTACCTGGAATCTTTAGCGCCAAATGCCATCCTGTTCACCTACGGTGACAATGATACCTATCCGCTATGGTACATTCAGGAAGTGGAAAACGTGAGGCCGGATGTGCGTCTGGTGAATTTGAGTCTCTTTGACGCAGAATGGTATATTAATGGTATGAAGCGCCCCCAAAATGCTTCGGCGCCATTGCCGATTACCATGAAGGAGGAGCAATATGCGAAAGGCACACGCGACGTCATGTATTATCAGGACTTTAAAATTGACGGACATGTAGAATTAAAGTCGATTATGGAACTACTGCTCTCGGACAATCCGGAGGATAAAGTAGAAATGCAGGACGGCAGAAGGGAAAACTTCCTGCCGACAAAGCATTTTCAGCTCCCGGTAAATAAGGCAAATGCGATGCGCAACCAGGTTGTTGAACCGCAGGATTCGACCAAGGTAGCGGATGCACTGCGTTGGACTTACAATAAGAACTTCGTTACGAAGGGTACCCTGGCAATGTTCGATATTCTGGTGCACAACAACTGGGAGCGACCAATATATTTCACTGCCGGCATGCCGCCGGAGCAATTTAACGGACTTAATGACTACCTATATTATGAAGGGCTCGTACTGAAACTGAAGCCGCTGAAAGCAGATACAGCCAGACAAGGGGGATTAACCAGCCCGGGGGCTTTATACAGAAATCTGAATGATAAGTTCGTTTGGGGTAATCTGAAGCACACTGGATACATTGATACAGAATCACGGCGTCAGTTGTCAAACATGACGAACATGTTCAACAGTGGCATTGGCGGGTTGATTGCAGAAGGCAAGACTGATAAAGCCAAAGCTTTGGTTCGCAAATATTTCGAGGTGATGCCGGAGGGTATTCAAAGCATGTACACTGCTGCGGGAAAATCGATGCTTGCTGAACATCTGTACGCGCTAAAAGACAATAAAGGCGCAGCCGACTTAATCAAGCAGGCTGCCGATTATATCGAGCGGGAGATGATTTACGTCGCTGATGTATCAACGAGCAAAAACAGTTTCTTAGGTGGTCAGGATGTGCAGTTGGCTTTTTCATTATGGAATCAGATGATTCAGGCTGCACGTGCGAATGGTGATGCAGCGCTTGCAGACGCCCTCGACCAAAGATACAAAGGTCTGGAAGAACGTTTCGCTGCGTTCTTCGCTGCACCACAATAGTTTTAGATGATTGCTTATTTCTTACCTGTCGCCGCCCAGAATATGCCTGCATAAAGGTGGTTTAAAAACGCGGGCTCACTGAAGTTGGTGGGCACGTGACCCAATCCGGTGTAGAACGCACGGCCACCGTCAAACTCATGGTACCAGGCAATTGGGTGCATTTTGCCCATACCCTGGCCTTTGGCTCTGTCGCCCCAGTCCGCCTTTGCATCGTAGCTGCTTTCATCAACACCTAAGATGTAGTTAAGACCACTTACCTTTTCCGGGCCGTACTCGTACCATTCTTCAGTCCACAGTTTATCATTCTGGAAGCCCTGCAAGCCAGGGAAAGTTGGATCAAGGATTTTTGTTTTCGCCGTTTGAACCGCTGGATGGATCACAAACATCCGGCCCACCAGCTTATTGTACCATGGCCAGTCGTACTCCGTATCCGCAGCACTGTGGATACCCACAAAGCCTTTTCCGGATTTGATGAATCTTTCCATGACCTGCTGTTCTTTCGCGTTGAAGATATCACCTGTGGTGTTCAGAAACACAACTGCCTGGAATTGCTTAAGGTAATCTTCTGTAAAACCGCCGGGATTTTCCATGAGCACCACATCGAAGAAGTTCCTTGTTCCAAGTTCCTGCAGTGCGAGCACGCCAGCATGGATGGATTCGTGGTGCCAGCCTTTGGTAGTGGTGACAAGTAGTACTTTGAATTGTTTTTGAGCGAAGGAAGCGGATAGGAAAATAAACTGGAGTGCTATAACGAGCAATAAAGCTTTGAAACGGTTCATGTGGTTCGTATTTGGTTTGATGAAGATAAGGAAATGTTGTTAAAGAAGAAACGCGCCATTAAGCGCGTTTTTTAGAGATTCGGTATTGCTGCTACTCAGCATCTTGATCATCAGCTTGCTGATCATCGATTTCTTCGTCGAGCAGGGTGCCTTGGCCATCTGCATACTCCACTTCATTATCTGTATACTCCAGATCGCCATTTGGGGTGTTTGGCTTTCCTTCTGCTGGTTCATTCTGGATTTGTTGCTCCAGATCCTTTTGCTCATTTACATTTTCCATAGTACAGGTTTTGTAGTAGAACAGGAGCGCTCAGAAATATGTTTTAAAAAATATGAGTAGAAGTGAAGACAATGGTAAGAGTGGAGGTGATGATAGTTAGGCTGCTTATTTTTATATTCAAGCTACTTGTTTATGACACAAGCTATTTGACTTAAACTATCTAACGCAAACCATCTGACCAAATTATCAGAAGCAAGCTATCTGACGCAGTTACTTGTTTCTTAGGCAATCTATCTGAAGCAAACTATCTAACGCAAGTTATCTGCCGTAAGCTACTTCTTTCTCACATAAGTAATGTAATCCGTGTTTATGGGATCAATGTTATGCATTCTCATTTCTTTGGCAATCTGTGCTCTGTGATAGGTGCTGTGGTTTAACACATGCACAATAATGTCGTGCATAGGATCACTGAAGGCATCCCCGCTGGTGTTCACATAAGAGATTACCTGCTCCAGATCCTGGTTGTTGTTCAATACGGTTTGTAGCTTTTGGACACTGCTTTGGTGCAGGCTTCTGCAATCGTGCAGGGGCAGCGTTTCCCATACACCCACCACTTGCTTTTCACCGGCAACTCTGCTCATCCAGATCGACTCGGCGTTTACGATGTGCTGTAAAAGCTTGAGCGCGGTAGGAGGTACAGTAAGTAGGGCTTCGAGCTGGTTGAAGAGGCGGTCCATAGCCCAGATTTGGTATTTCAATAAACGGTTCAATGTGCTTTCCATGATGATCCAGAAATAACTTTAACAATATTAAGTGAATAATTTTGACAACTTCTCCTGCATTCCTAAGATACCCAGTAGCCCACCAGTATGCAAAGCAACTATTTTGGCATCCTTGTCAATCTCTTGCTTTTCCGCCAGGTCATGTATAGCAAAAAACAACTTCGCCGTGTACACCGGGTCGCTTAACAGCCCATACGATGAAGCAAATTGTGCCATAAACGTTAGTAGCGCAGGTTGTGTTTTCGCATAGCCACCAAAGTGATACTCGGTATGTAAATGCAACTGCTGATCAACCTTAACGTGGGCAGACATCTCGTCTTTGATGAATGCACCACCCTTAAGCACCGGCACTACATGTAATTCGCAGTGCAGCTGGCGTTCCAGGATCCCCTGCATTAATCCTGCTGCTGTAGTACCCGTTCCTGCAGCACAGAAAAGCAGGTCCATGTCGTCAGGCAACTCATCTATGATCTCTGCACAGCCTTTTACCGCTTCCGCAGATGCGCCGCCCTCGTCAATGAAAAAAGCAGAGGCGCTGGCACCAAAGTGTTGATCGAAAAGCACTCGCTTATCTTTATAGCTTTCACGATCTGTAAAGATCAGGTGCATGCCGTACAGCCGACAAAGCAGGAGCATCTGGTTTTCTACAGGCTCCCCGCGAACAAAGGCAGTAGATTGAAATCCTGCGCGGGCTGCGGCACTTGCAGTAGCCACCAAGTGATTTGAAAACGCGCCACCAAAAGTGACCAGGTGAGTTTTGCCTGCTTCAGCAGCGCTTTTCAATAAATACTTAAGCTTGCGCCATTTATTGCCGGAAATGTAAGGATCAATCAAATCATCGCGTTTGACGTAGAAGTTCGTCAATAATGGATGCTCAATTTTTTGCAGTGGACTGTAAACCTGGTCAAACATGACGTAAAGATAATTCCTGGAGGGGTTTTCCCGTAGCTATCCGTTAAATTGAGCTGCAGGTTAGCTACTGCTCTTTGCTGCCGGGCTTATTATGAAATTGGAGCGTCTAACTGAAGCAACTGCTTTTTACTGCAAAGCTAATCGTAAGTTCAATTTCATTCGCAGGTTCATTCCAGATACGCGCTTACCGCAGGCTTGTTGTAAAAGCAAATAGGTGGGCTTATTAAAGCCACCGCTCTCGCTGCCGGCCTGTTGTAAAGCAAAGGTGGTTCTTATTTAAGCAACTGCTCTTCCGTAGGCTTGTTGTAAAGGCAAACAGGTGGTCTAGCTGAAGCAACTACTTCTTACCGCCAAGCTAATCGTATCTCCATATCAATTCAAACGCCTTTATCCAGCTTTAATCTACACAAACGAATCATCTGGCTTGTTTTCTTTTACAGGAATGTAATTCTTAAAGTTTAGTTTTGTAAAATGGAAAACACCAACGTAGAGGCAGATATAGAAGATCAGGATTTATTTGAACATTTTAGCATTGTTGTAGATAAAGGGCAATCGCTTTTAAGAATAGACAAGTTTTTGATGGGGCGGATAGAGAATGCCTCTAGAAATCGTGTTCAGAATGCCATTGACGCAGGAAACGTACTTGTTAATAAAAAGACAGTTAAATCCAGCTATAAAGTAAAGCCTGCGGATGAGATTTCCATTGTATTTGCACATCCACCACGTGATACAGAAGTTTACCCTGAAGACATTCCTTTAGATATCGTTTACGAAGACGCCGATCTGCTTGTGGTGAACAAGCCTGCAGGCATGGTTGTGCATCCCGGTTACAACAATTACACCGGCACACTTGTTAACGCACTGGCCTTCCACTTTGAACAATTGCCAGAGCTTCCAGGCAACGAGGGTAGACCAGGCTTGGTTCACCGGATTGACAAAGACACATCTGGCTTACTGTTGATCAGTAAGAACGAGATCACCATGACCAAGCTTGCCAAGCAGTTCTTTGATCACACCATCACCAGAAAGTACGTCGCACTTGCCTGGGGAGATATTGAGGAAGATGGAACCGTAACAGGGTACATCGGCCGCAGTGCCAAAAACAGAATCGTAATGGATGTTTATGACGATGAAGAAAAAGGTAAGTGGTCTGTAACACATTATAAGGTACTTGAACGTTTAGGCTATGTGACACTGGTAAGTTGCCAACTGGAAACAGGGCGCACGCACCAGATCAGGGCACACATGAAACATATCCACCATCCTTTGTTTAATGATGCAAACTATGGTGGCGACAAAATCCTGAAAGGCACAACCTTTACCAAATACAAACAATATGTGCAGAACTGCTTTGACTTAATGCCTAGGCAGGCACTGCATGCACAAACACTGGGGTTCATTCACCCGACAACAAAAGAATACATGGAATTTGAAGCACCACTACCGCCAGATTTTGCGGCAGTGCTTCACAAATGGAGAAATTATATCGTACAGCCTCAATCGTAAATGCAAGAATATATATTACACAACGACAACTTCATCTTATCTAATCAACCGGTTCTACCGGTTTCGAACCGCTCCTTCAAGTTCGGAGACGGTCTTTTTGAATCCATGCGGATGTGTAATGGTAAACTGATGTATCCGGAACAGCATGCAGACCGCTTGATGGCCGGCATGAAAGCCCTAAAGCTTGATGGCAGCAGCCTAATGGACGAGTACTTCCTGAAGCAGAAAGCTGTGGAACTTGTCAAACGAAACCGCCTGCGGGGGGATGTACGTTTACGGCTGTCGATCTATCGTGAGGGCGACGGGCTTTACACGCCCGAAGGCAACTCTGCAGGCTATGTGCTTGAAGCATCGCCACTGCCCGATACCAACTATCAGCTGAATAAAAGGGGACTGATCGTAGACGTCTACGACGAGATCACCAAACCCATCAACATCCTGTCTAACTTTAAAACGAGTAATGCCCTCCTTTATGTGATGGCTGGCCTTTACAAAAAGCAGAACAACCTGGATGATGTTTTCATGCTTAACCAACAAGGATTTCTATGTGAAAGCATGAGCTCGAACATCTTTGTCGTTTATGAAAAGCAGATTTACACACCTGCATTATCTGAGGGTTGCGTTTCTGGCGTGATGCGCAGTGTAGTCATGGAATTAGCCAAATCCAAACGCATCACCATCACGGAGGCACAGTTAAATCCCGAAGTGCTGAAGCAGGCTGAAGAGGTGTTTATCACCAACGCAGTTGGCGGTATCCGATGGGTCATGGGCTACGGCAGAAAACGTTATTTCAACGAAAATGCCAAGATGCTCAGCGCCATGTTAAACGATACCGTTCCCCTGTAAAGGGGTGCCTACAGTCGCATTCCCCTTAGAAATTCTTCTACTGACATTCTTTTTTTACCCTCATACTGAATGTCTGTCAGCTTCAGGGAGCCATCCTGCGCCGCAAATTTCAGGAAGGTCTTTCCGTCACTGCTGAAAGTGCCTGGCGTTTCCTGCGGATCGCCCATTTCCATTTCTGCTTGGAAGACCTTTAGGTTTTTACCCTGCAGTTTGGTGAATGCAGCAGGATAGGGGCTCAAGCCCCGGATGTGGTTGTATATGGTTTGCACCGGCTGATTCCAGTTAATCTCACAGAAGTCCTTGAAGATCTTTGGCGCATGTTTCTGCACCTCCGTTATCACCTGCGGTGTCTCCTGGTAGTCGCCATTTTCAATCGCGTCAATCGTGCGTACCAGCAGTTCTGCGCCAGTTTCCATCAGCTTATCGTGAAGTGATCCAGCATCCTCATCTGGCCCAATCTCCACTTCTGCGGAAAATATTACATCACCGGTATCTATCTCATGTTTCAAAAAGAAGGTTGTCACACCCGTTACGGTTTCCCCATTGATGATCGCATGGTTGATGGGTGCTGCACCACGATAGTCGGGCAGCAGTGAAGCATGAAGGTTGATTGTGCCTTTAGGCGGCATGTTCCAGACCACTTCCGGCAGCATGCGAAAAGCAACGACAACCTGAACTTCCGCCTGCAGGCTTTCAAGTTCAGCAAGGAACGCTGGGTCCTTCAGTTTCAGGGGTTGTAAAACCTTCAATCCTTTCGCAACTGCGTATTGTTTTACAGCACTTTCATGGATTTTCTGACCTCTACCTGCGGGCTTATCCGCTGCGGTTACCACCCCGGCAATATCGTGTCCGGCTTCAACCAATGCGTTTAAGGAGGCCACTGCAAAATCGGGCGTACCCATGAAAACTATTCTCATAATCTTGTGTTGTAAATGCGCAATAAAGGACAAACTTAAATCAATTTTCCTAAAAAACATGGTTGAGACAGAGGAAGAGATCAAAATGAGTGGATTGGTGTATTTAACTGATCAGATGCCAGGAATATACAGGAAAGGCGAACCCGGAAATTTCCACTACGAAGATAAAAGGGGTAATCCGGTTACCGACGAGAAAACCCTCGAACGCATTAAAGCGCTGGTACTGCCACCCGCGTGGACCAACGTCTGGATTGCCAAGAAGAAAAATGCACACCTCCAGGCCACAGGCATCGATGCCGCAGGCCGTAAGCAATATCGCTATCACCCGAAGTGGACCTCCAGACGCTCGGACAGTAAATACTTCCGCCTACTTGAATTCGGGAAGGCGCTTCCAGAAGCCCGCAAACACATTGCTAAAGACCTTCGTCGGAAAGACTTCGACGAGCGTAAAGTGCTTGCCATCTGCGTACAGGTGATGCAGAAAACCCTTATCCGTATCGGAAATGAATCCTACAAAGACCTTTATGGAACCTATGGTTTAAGCACCCTTCGGGACAAACACGCCAAATTCACCGATAGCAAACTTACACTCAGCTTTGTCGGCAAGAAAGGCGTTAAACATGATGTGAGTCTCACCGATCGCTCTTTGATCAAACTGGTTAAAAAATGCAAGGAGATTCCTGGTCAGGAGCTGTTCCAGTACTATAACAAAGATGGAGAACGCCGTTCTGTGGATTCTGGCAAAATCAACAATTACATCAAGGAAATCACCGGAGCAGATTTTACCGCTAAAGACTTTCGCACCTGGGGTGGTACATTGGAGGCTTTACGCCAGCTGGCGATCTGTACGGCAGATCCAATAGAAGTCATCAAGAAGAAGAAAGTGGTGGTTCAGGTACTCGACTGCGTCGCAGGGAAGCTCGGTAATACCAGAGCCGTTTGCAAAAGCTCCTATGTGTATCCGCTACTCTTAGAAGCTTTTGAAAACGACGAACTTGGTAAATACCTCAAAAAAATACACCGTGAAAAACCAAACTCCATCACAGCGATGGAGAATGATGAAAAGGTACTCATGAAATTTTTAAAGCAGGCACAACGGGATATTAAGAAGCGGGAGGCGTCTTAATCGGGTTCACCGGTTGCTCACCCGTTTCCTTGCGCTTTGCCGGGCCAGACATATCTGCATTTTCTGCCTGATAGTCTTTGTCCTCGGGCTGCACTACGGCATGGTCTGTTGATGGTGCAGCATCCTTAGGCACTTCCTCCTGGAAATTACTATCCGGACGCTCATTCGTTTTTTTAGGTGCATTGTTCATATTAATCTTGCTTAGGGGTAAAGTAAATACTTCAGGCGCATCTCTTTGTAGGCACTTAGTCCGGGTTCCCAGCTTGCTCTGATCTCTTTTTCAGATTTCCCGGCAATAATCTGCTGCTTCAAACTGCTTACACCTGCAAGCTTGTCAAAAACAACCATTTCCTTGCTCAGCTTATTGTTAAAGAAGTCACCCTTATTTGGATAGGCCTTGTACAAATCAATCAACCACTTAAGCTTTAACGTTTTTTCTTTTCTAATGTTTGCGATGTCGTATTCACGAAGGTCAATCCCGTAGCATGCCTGATCCATGTGCAAAGGCGTCTCTGCCATACCTTTAATGCTCTTGGGCGTGAAGTTAAACTTGTATTTACCCTTCAACGCAGGTGCACCCAGGACAGTAAAAGGAAACATCGTTCCGCGGCCCTGACTCAGGAATGTGCCTTCGAATAAGCATACTGTTGGATACAGCATGATGGATTGCTGAGTATTCAAGTTTGGAGAAGGCTTCACCGGTAGCTCATAAGGCATGTCGTGGTTATAATTCGCGACCTTAATGATGTTGATCTTGCATTTCACTTTATTCTTCATCCAGCCTTCGCCGTTCAGCATTTGTGCGTATTCACCCACGGTAAGTCCATGTACAATTGGAATGGGCTGCAAGCCGATGCCCGATACCAAAGATGGATCAAGGATTGGTCCGTCAATGTAAAAGCCATTCGGATTCGGGCGGTCCAGAATCAACAACTCCTTACCATTTTCCGCACAGGCTTCCATCACATGCTGTAAGGTGTTGATGTAAGTGTAAAAACGCACACCCACATCTTGTATGTCAAAAATCATGATGTCTACATCCGCCAGGTCTGCCGTTGTCGGCTTCTGGTGTTTACCGTATAGTGAAACGGCTTTAATGCCGGTCTTCGCATCCACATCATCATCAACCTTTACGCCAGCACTTGCATTACCTCTGAAGCCATGCTCCGGGCCGAAGATCTTCACAATGTTTACCCCTAAAGCAACCAGGCTATCCACGGAAGTTTGCGAGCCGATAATAGAAGTCGGGTTCACAACCACGCCCACGCGTTTTCCTTTAAGCATAGGCAGGTACAGTTCCGTTTGTTCCGCACCAGTGCGAATGCCTGCAGCAGGCTTGTCATCATTGATGACCGCAGTTTCTTTCGTTTGCTTTGTTGGAGCAGTGGCAGGCTTTACCGGCGTATTCCCGCAGGTCTTAAATGCACTCAGTGCGATGCTTAGGTTTAAAAGGCAGACAAGGGTGATCTTCATGTTGTGGTTTTTAAATAATATACTTTAATTCGGAATGGAATGACCATTTTTGCTAAGGTAATCATATTGCAAAAATTTGAACACAGAATATTTCATTGCCAGGCGCATCGCTATAAAATCTGAACGTACATTCTCTAAGCTGATTGTCCGGATCGCCATCTCCGGCGTAATGCTTAGTCTTGCAGTCATGATGCTATCCATCGCCATCATCAAAGGCTTCAAAACGGAAATTCAGGAGAAAGTACGTGGTTATGTCGGCGACATCCGCATCTATAAGCTCGACCTGAACAACTCCTTCGAACTATCGCCTTTTGTGCCCGAAGCAAAAACCTATGCAGACCTTAAGGCCAACAAAGATGTCGTTTACTTTCAGCCCTACGCCACCAAACCGGCAATCATTTCCGCGAATGATGAGATTGAGGGCATAAACTTTAAGGGTGTCGACAGCACCTATAATTGGGATTATCTCAAGCAACACCTTGTAAGTGGTAAGGTGCTCGACTTCTCTGACCCTACAAAAACATCCACGCAGATTATGATTTCGCAGTTCACGGCTAACCGCCTGAAGCTGAAAGTTGGGGACGACTTCATCATGCATTTCCTCATGCAGGACAGCAACCAGCCTCCAAGAAGAAGACCGCTCAAGATTGTGGGTATTTACTCCATCGGGGTAGACGAAGTGGATAAGAGCTTTGTTCTTGGCGACCTGAACCTCATCCGCAGATTAAACAAATGGAGTCCTGAAGAGGTTGGTGGCATCGAGATTCGAATTAAAACATTCAGCGAGCTGGACCGCGTCACAGACAACATCTACGAGAATCTCGAGATGAAGCTCAAAGCGGAAACCGTTACGGCATACTTTCCAAATATATTCACCTGGTTATCGCTACTTGATGTAAATACGAAGGTTTTGCTTGTCCTGATGATGACAGTAGGGGTAATCAACATGATCACTGCCCTCCTGATTATGATTTTGGAGCGTACCAATATGATCGGTATGCTTAAGGCATTCGGCATGACCAATACCAGCATCATGAAAGTGTTCTTGTACAATGCCATGTATCTGGTTGGTTTCGGATTACTGCTCGGCAACCTGCTTGGCTTAGGCCTGGGCTTCCTGCAGCAGTTTACGCATGTATTCCGCCTGGAACAGGGATCCTATTACCTTTCTTACGTGCCTATAGAATTCCATTTCATGGATGTGTTCCTTTTGAACCTTGCCACTCTGTTCATTTGTTTGATTGTGCTGGTACTGCCATCATTACTGGTGAGTAAAATTTCGCCGTTAAAGGCCATCCGGTTTAAGTAAGCCCGCACGTTCTTGCTCCAGAAACCGCTGAATATCGTTGGTCGGCTGCTTTAAAATGTAGATCTCGGTCTGGTATTCACGGGCATATCTATTTTCAATTTGACTAGCCAACAGCACCTGCTTGAATAACCGGTGTTCATTCTCCAGACGCGACGGGTCCTCACTATATCCTTTGATGCGAATAATGGTCGCAACCGGCCGACTTACATACCAGTTGATGTAATCTGCGTTGAAAGACATGGCACGATAAGCCTTGTTCTTTTTATAGAAATTGATCGCACCTGCCTGTCCATAATTGTCGCATAATACTATCAAACCCTTCTTGTCAGGAATACTTGCATAGACGCTGTCCACCTTTCTGGCAAGCTCGCTCCAGCTCAGCATATCTGCATAATCCTGCTCCAGCATATGTTCCTTGCCATCTTCCCAACGGTGGGTTCGGCCCGTTGCCAAAGCAGACTGCTCATATTCCGCAGGTGTATAGATCGGAAAGGCGAGTTTAACCATCGGGATAAAGATCAGAACTGGGACAATCAGCAGCAGCGGACGCAGGTATACGCGCCAGTGTTGCCGGGTAGCTTGCTCCAGATAAACGGCGCCAAATGCCAGCAGCACGGGGTATAAACCAATGGCGTAATAGCCCTTTGCCCGGAAATACAGAAAGAGCGCAATGGTGAAGACATAGGAAAAGAATACAAACCGATACGGCCGGAAAGGCTTGTAGAATAAGGCCGCAAGTAGTCCGCCGATCAGCACGTAAATGGAACCAACAAAATAGAGTACTTGCTCCTTAAGGAAGCCCGACCGCTCTACATGGACAAGCTGGGTACGTTTTAACTCCTCCATATGCTGCAATACAGGAAATTGATGTTGGTACTGCCAGTAAAGGTTTGGAGCGACCAAAATAAAAGCAATAAGAATCGCGATGTAAACATCTTTCTTCAGCAGCATTCTGTGATGACCGCTGATCAGCAGTGCTGGTAAGGTTCCGAGGAGCAGGAATACAATGTTGTATTTGTTCAGAAAGCCAATGGCGAAGGCTACACCCAGCAGCCACATCCACCTGGGCAGGCTGGTGCTGATGTATTTGAGCAAGAGAAAATAGAGGAGCGTCCAGCTCAATACATCAACTGAATTGGGCTGAAAAAGCGTGTTCAACCTTGTTACAGCAGAAAATGTAATTGCAACAGCAACCAGCAGTAAGGCAAACAGATTCCCTTTCAGCAGCTCCACAATCTTCCATACCAGAACGGTCGTTAGCGCTCCAAATAACGCTGGAAAGAACCTTACCCAGAAAATGGAAAGCTTTCAACACCACTCATCTAAGACTGACAATGCCATCTGTATACAGGGAAGAAATCAACGCAAACATACCTGCGGGTATAGTTAACAGAATTGTGTAATTTTGCAGCAACACTAAAAAAGAAAAAAGCGTGTCTTTAGATAAATTAAAATTAAGTAAGTCGCTGGTAATCGCCATGACTGATGCAGGATACCTGACCCCAAAAGCCATTCAACTTAAAGCAATGTCCAGAATACTTGGTGGTCAGGACATCATCGCTGTTGCACCAGAGAAATCCGGCAAAACAACCACCTATGTGCTTGGCGTTTTAATGCGACTGAAATATACGAAAGACGATGCGCCGAAAGTCCTGATTTTGGTTGCTGATCATGAACGTGGTCAGGCTGTAATTGATCAGTTTGTATCCCTGAGTAAAAACCGTGACTTGAACATCATGGGCCTTTTCGGTACTGGCGGTACAGATGCTGAAGTGAGTGAGCTCGCGTTGGGTGTCGACATTGTCGTTGCCACGCCAACCAGAGCACGAGCAGTGTACCTGAAGTTGGGTTTGAACTTAAGTAAATTGCAGACTTTCATCGTAGATGATGCAGACCTGATCGTTAAACAGGGTATGCAATTACCAACCGCGGAATTGGCACGTAGCGCTGGAAAGTGTCAGCACCTGGTGTTTACGGAAGTTGTACATGATAAACTGTACAAGATGATCGACCAGTTCATGAATTTCCCAACCTTATTGGAAGTGGAAGAATTCGAAAATGACCAGGCCGCCGTAATTACCCAACTGCTGTACCAGGTACCGAACTACAAGACCAAAGTTAATTTGATGCACAACCTGCTACGCGACGATGAAGTGTTCAGCAAGGTGGTAATCTTTGTAAATACGCGATTAAACGCACAGAAACTTGCTAAAGCGCTCGAAAGTCAGCGTGAAGGGGAGTTCTCCATGCTCAGACCATTACACTTCGATGAAAATGGATTTGACGATTTTGAAGATTTCAAAGCAGAACCTGATGCGCGTGTCATTGTTGTTGCAAACGAAGCTGCACCAGAAATCGACTTACATGGTGTTCCTTTTATCTTTCACTTTGAGGTTCCTGAAGAGAAGGAAACGTTCCTAAGCAGAATCATCAAGAATCCGGATGCTGAGGAAGAAGTGGTTTCCATCACTTTTGCAACAGATCTGGAACTTGGACAAATCAAGAAAATTGAGCAGTCTATTGGTCAGAAGATGGAAGTGCTCGACTTACCCGATGATCTGCTTGTCGACAAAGGATCGAAGCCAAAACCGGCAGTAAATAAGAATATGGTTTCCCAGGATAAAGATGAACTACCATCAGGTGGTGGTGCTTATCACGATAAAAAAGATAGCAATGCCAAAAATTACAACCTGGGCATTGGACAGAAATTAAAGATGAACATGAAAAAGAAGCACAGTTAGTGCTTCTTTTTTAATTATAGGTGCGCTACACATTGACAGACTTCATGAAATACCTTCTTCATGAAACAATCGCTTCATTAAACGCCCGCTCAATTACAGGCTTTCATATTGAAATCTTGCTTTACTAACTTTGCAGCCCTACTTAACCAGTTTTGCTTCATTCCAGTAAACGTCCATTTCTGCAAGTGTCATATCCTGTAAAGCTTTGCCGTTTTCTTTAGCCTTCTCTTCCAGGTACTGGAATCGTTTGATGAACTTCTTATTTGTTTTCTCTAGAGCATTCTCCGGGTTGATCTTAATGAACCTTGCATAATTGATCAAAGAGAAAAGCAGATCGCCAAACTCAGCTTCCGCTTTGTCGGCATCTATGGCAGTGTTGTCATCCACATTAAATTCTGCTTTAAACTCCTGCATTTCCTCTTCAACCTTTTCCCATACCTGACTTTTATCTTCCCAGTCGAAGCCAACGCCACGTGCTTTTTCCTGAATACGGGCAGCTTTCACCAAGGCAGGTAGGGAGGTCGGCACGCCACCGAGCACAGACTTATTCCCTTCCTTAAGCTTAATCTTTTCCCAGTTGCGTTTAACGTCATCTTCATTCTGTACCTCAACATCACCATAAATATGCGGGTGGCGGTTGATCAGTTTTTCGCACACGCCATTCAGCACATCCAGAATGTCAAAAGCGCCCTGCTCTTCAGCAATGCGTGCATAAAAAACCAGGTGCATCATCACGTCGCCAAGCTCCTTCTTCACCTCCTGTATATCACCTTCCATGATGGCGTCCGACAGTTCGTACGTTTCCTCAATGGTGAGGTGTCTTAGCGTTTCCATGGTCTGTTTCTTGTCCCAGGGACACTCCGTGCGAAGTGTATTTAATACATCTAAAAGCCTTAGAAAGCCTTCAGCTGGCGTGTTTGCGGCAATAGGGGGTGTAAAGTTTGGCATAATCGTAAAAAATAGCGGCCTGTTAGATTAACAAGCCGCATTAAAGGTAGAAATTAAATCTTAGTTCGATGGCCTAGCAACTACTTCCAGTTGCTTGCGGTGTCCAGAAGCTGGATATCATCCGCACTAAGCTGGATGTTGGCGGCATGTTCCAGATCTTTCAACTGGTCTGTGCTGGTCACGCTGGCAATGGGTGCGGTAACAGAGGGTCTCGCAATCAACCATGCGATAGCAACGCTTGCCGGCTGCGTACCCTGACGTTCTGCGACCTGATCCAGCGCATCCAGAATCTTAAAGCCACGTTCGTTGAGGAAGGATTTAATCCCGCCACCACGTTGACTCTTGTTCAAGTCTTCCTCAGAGCGGTATTTTCCAGATAAGAATCCACTTGCCAGGGCATAATAGTTTGTCACACCCAGTTGGTACTCCTTGATGATTGGTTCGTATGCAGTCTCATACTGTTCACGATTGTAAAGGTTATATTCCGGTTGAAAAACCTCATACTTCGGCAATCCAGTGCTTTTACTTACTTCCAGGGACTCCTTCAATCTTGCAGCTGAAAAGTTGGAGGCACCGATCCAGCGCACCTTACCTGCTTTGATCAATTCATCGTAAGCTTCAAGCGTTTCCGTTGCCGGCGTTTGCTCATCATCATAATGCGAGAAGTAAAGATCGATGTAGTCCGTCTGCAGCCGTCTCAGGGAATTATCAACCTCCTTAAGGATGTTCGCTTTGCTAATATCTTTTCCATTACCCATGTCTGCACCAACCTTCGTAGCAATTATTACCTGATCCCTGTTCTGACGTGATTTCAGCCAGTTCCCAATAATCGTCTCTGACTCACCACCCTGATTGCCCTGTTTCCAACGAGAATAAACGTTGGCCGTATCAATGAGGTTAAAGCCTGCGTCTACAAAGCGATCCAGGATGCCGAAAGAAGTTTGTTCATCAATGGTCCATCCAAATACGTTACCGCCGAAAGCAATCGGTGCAACATGTAAGTCTGTGTTTCCTAATTTTCTTTTTTCCATAATACGTCTTTTGTGGGTGATCTATCCAAAGTTCTGCGTTGCGCCTGGAGATTGAAACTCGCAACCTTCGCCAAAAAAAGGGCAGCAGTTGATTTGAATCGTTACCGAAAACTAAACAGGTGTAGCGCAAATGCAGTTTGCAACTTCTGAAATTATGAAGATAATATGTGAATAGCGCAATGGGACAGCATCAAGTCAGCGCAAACTTAACCTTGTACGAATATACGAATAGGCACATGAACGACATTTTAGCACCCGCGTAAACCGATATAAAGGCACATCTACCTGCACCTACAATCTGGTTGCACGAAGCATCTGCCGTTTACCAGGCGCACCTACTAATTTCTCCACTTTAAACCCGAAACTCGTAAGTGCCCGTTTTAAATTGCCCGTAATGGCATAGGTGACGAAAACACCCCCAGGCCGAAGAAAACTTGCCGTATGCTCAATAACTTCGTTGCTCCACATTTCCGGCTGATACTGCAAGGAAAAAGCATCATAGTAAACCAGGTGGTAATTTGGAACCGACGGCACCTCCGCGATGCCTGTTTTAAGAATCTCCAACGACTGCCCCGGAAAAAGTTCCTGCCGCTGATCGATGCAACTGGAATACTGGCTTGAAAATTCAGCCCATAACTCCGGCTTAACGTATTCCTGATAATCTGTTGATCGTAATTCCTCATCCGTAATCGGAAACGCTTCCACACCAGTATACCTTAAAGATAGCTGATGTTCCAACGCATAATCCATACTGACCAGGAAGTTGAGCCCGGTACCAAAACCAACCTCCAGCACCGAAAGCTCCTCCGCTGGAAACATTGAAGCGGTATGTACCAGCCCCGCCTGCAGAAAAACATGTTTACTCTCCTGTAAAGCACCACGGGTAGAGTGATAGTGCTCACCAATGGTATCATTGAAAAGTGTTTTGGAGCCGTCTTCAGTAAGGATTATCTTATTCATCAGCCAAAATTACCCAAACCTTTATAACTTTATGCAAATAACATCAGCGATTAATTGAAACCCAAGCGTCAGAACAAAATAGGAGGAGAGGAATAGTACTTCAAACCTAAAATCCGCATACACGCAAGCACCAGAATGAAGCATTAATACAACTTTAATACGTCAACGCTAAAAAACGATATACACCAATAAAACTCAACGTTAACATAAAACTGCAACCCAAGATAATGGACATCGAAACACTAAGATCTTTTTGCCTGAGCCTGCCAGGCACCACAGAAGGCATGAAATGGGGTGAACACCTATGCTTCATGATCCATGAAAAACTCTTCGTCATTACCTCCCTAGACGACGGACAAATCACCTTCAAATGTGACCCCGAAGACTTTAATGAGCTCATTGCTCAAGACGGCATCATGCAAGCGGCCCATTTCGCAAAAAGCCAGTGGGTAACCCTACAAAACTTCGATGTCCTTCCAGACAAAGTCCTTAAAGAAAGAATCATGACCTCAAGAGCCTTAGTCATCTCCAAACTGCCTAAGAAGGTACAAGCCGCCATCGCCGAATTAGAATAAAACTGGCATATTCAAAATCTCGCCCTAAAAACCAACTACGCGAAACCCACCCAATAACCCCACCTCTAAACTCCTCTAAACCAACCCTAAAAACCCAACCAACAAAAACCTCCTAAAAAGAAATAACCCCTATCCCTTTCCCGGCTGCTCCCCCTAGTATTACTATAAAAAAAAGGGTAGCACTGTGAAGCAACCTGCAAAACTTTGTTCTTCACAAAGGTTTGAGTTGCTGAACAGTACTACCCTTTTTTAAGTAATTTATTTCAAATTACCACATTCGTATCCGCTCCTCTGGTTTCTTATACAACTTCTCCCCAGGTTTAACATCAAACGCTTCATACCACGCATCCATATTCACTGGCGCACCAATGGTTCTGAACTCCCCTGGTGAATGCGGATCTGTCTTAATCTGCTGTGCAGCACTTTCCGGAAGGATGTTACCCCTCCAAACCTGTGCCCAGGATAGGAAGAAACGCTGATCTGGCGTAAAGCCGTCGATCTTCTCGTTAGACTGCCCTTGTTTAGTCATCTTAAATGCGGTATACGCAGCATTCAAGCCACCCAAGTCCCCGATATTCTCACCCATGGTCAGTTTCCCGATCACATGAACCGTATCCAATACTGTATAAGCATCAAACTGCTTACCTAAAGCATCTGCTTTCTCGTCAAATTTCGCACGATCTTCTGCGGTCCACCAGTTGCGGAGGTTACCATCTTTGTCGTACTGACTTCCAGAGTCATCAAATCCGTGCGACATCTCGTGACCGATAACCGCACCAATACCACCGTAGTTGATCGCATCATCTGCATCAGGTGCAAAGAATGGGAACTGAAGGATACCTGCTGGGAAAACAATCTCGTTCATGGTTGGGCTGTAGTAAGCATTTACCGTCGGCGGGGTCATGCCGAACTGTGTACGATCTACCGGCTTACCCAATTTATCGATCATATCATTATAGCGCCATTCACCACCACTTTTAAGGTTGTCGAAATATGTGGTACGTGTAATTTTCATACCATCGTAGCTTTTCCACTTCTCAGGATAACCAACTTTAGGTCTGAAAGCATGAAGTTTCTCTAACGCCTTTGTTTTTGTTTCCGGGCTCATCCAGTCCAGGTTCTTAATCCGGATTTCAAATGCGGAACGAAGGTTTTTGATCAACTCGTCCATACGGGCTTTTGCTTCAGGTTTGAAGTATTTATCCACGTAAAGCTGTCCCAGAAGTTCACCGATGTTATTGTCTGTCAATGAAGACATACGTTGCCATCTTGGTGTTTGTACACGCTGACCAGTCTGAACTTTGTTAAATTCAAAACTTGCCTGAACGAAAGGTGAACTTAAGCTGCTCGCAGAACTTTTCAATAAGTTCCACTCTAAGTAAGTTTTCCAGTCTGCAACAGGTACAGAAGTCAACATACCGTCTACAGCAGAAAAGAATTTTGGAGAAGATACCAATACAGTGTCCTGACCTTTCACCTTGAACTTGGTCAGTAGGGTAGACCAGTTTAGCTTTGGTGTGGTCTTGCTGAATTCATTAACCGCAAATTTGTTATAGGTCTTATAAGGATCACGCATTTCCAGACGGCTCATTTGCGCTGCGGCAAATTGCTTTTCGATGGCCATCACCTTTTCTGCTTTAGCTTTCGCTTCCGCAGGACTGCTTCCTGTTAATCCAAAAAGCGTCGTCATGTAGGTCATGTAAGCTTCGCGGATTTTCACCGAACGTGCATCATCATTAAGATAGTAGTCACGATCAGGTAGGGTAGTACCACCCTGACCTAATGAAGGCAGATATTTGTTAACGTTCTTGCGATCTTGTGCAACGCCGAAGCTGAACATTGGACCACCCATACCAGAGGTACGCATGTAAACCACTTCATCAATAACGCCAGAAAGATCTTTAATCTTCTTAATTCTAGCCAGGTCAGGCTTAATTGGGTTGTAACCTAGTTTTTCAATCGTGGCGCTGTCCATCGCTGCAGCGTAGAAGTCACCCACACGACGTTTAACGGAACCTGCAGGTGCCGACTTGTCCGCAGCAGCTTCTTCAACCAATCCACGAACGGCGTTGATGTTAAAATCACGAAGTTCGTTGAAACTTCCCCATCTGGTTTCCTTTGCAGGAACGGGGTTGTTTTTTACCCAGGTGCCACTTGCATATTGGTAGAAGTCGTCACCAGGTTTAACACTAAGATCCATATTCGCTGGATCAATTAATTTTTTAGGGGCTTGCGCGCTGGCAGAGTAGCTCGCAGCAATAATACCCAAAGCAGCAAAATAGCTTTTGAGGTGTTGTATTTTCATATGTTTAATAAAAATAAGTTTGTGATTGTGCCCTCATGTGGCAATACAGCTCACAAAGTAGTAATTTGGAATTAACATCAGAAAGTTCTAATGAAAATATTACTTGTTGAACCAGTCGTAGATTTTGGTTAAACCAATCCGGCGAAATAATGATTCTGAAGATAGAAATAATTTAAACGATCTCATCTCTTGTGGTTTGATATGATATTAACATATTTTAACACTTTTTATTGTGCTCAACCGAATTATAATCCATAAGGCCGCAGGAAGACCACAATTTTAAAAGCTGCTCTAGCACCCTTCAAAAGAAATGGATGCTGAACCGGATAATCGCTTTTTTCTTGTTATTTTTGCATTTCAAAAGAATTTTTCCACACGATAATGAGCATATCCACGAAATACGACCCAACATCGACCGAAGACAAATGGTACAGCTATTGGCTGTCTAAGAAATTTTTTCACTCCGAGCCAGACGAACGCGAACCGTATACCATTGTCATTCCACCGCCGAATGTGACTGGTGTATTACACATGGGGCATATGCTCAACAACACCATTCAAGACGTTTTAATCCGCAAGGCCCGCATGCAAGGTAAAAATGCCTGCTGGGTTCCGGGTACTGACCATGCTTCCATTGCTACCGAGGCTAAAGTTGTTGCCATGCTTAAAGAACGCGGCATCAATAAAAAAGACATTAGCAGGGAAGAATTCCTAACCTATGCCTGGGAATGGAAAGAGAAGTACGGAGGCATTATCCTCGACCAGTTGAAAAAGCTTGGTGCAAGCTGTGATTGGGACCGTACGCGCTTTACCATGGAAGAAGATCTTTCCGATGCCGTTATCGAAACTTTCATTCACCTATATAAAAAAGGCAGGATATACCGTGGTATCCGGATGGTAAACTGGGATCCGGCAGGTAAGACCGCCGTTTCAGATGAGGAAGTTATCCGTAAAGAAGTAAATCAAAAACTCTATTACATCAAATATTCCATTGCCGGAGAAAACGGTTCAACTGACGAATCGTTGATCGTTGCAACCACTCGCCCAGAAACCATCATGGCGGATGCTGCGATCTGCATCAATCCAAATGATGAGCGTTACACCCACCTGAAAGGTAAAAAGGTGTTCATTCCATTGATCAACCGTGAGATTCCGATCATTGAAGATGAGTACGTAACTATGGACTTCGGAACAGGCTGTCTTAAAGTTACACCGGCACATGATCTTAATGATTATGAGTTGGGCGTAAAACATAAACTTCCGGTAATCGACATTCTGAATGATGACGGTACTTTGAATGAGCTTGCTGTCGTTTTAGTTGGTGAAGACCGCTTTATCGCACGAAAGAAAATCGCAGTACTACTTGAAGAAGCCGGCCATCTGGACCATGTAGAAGATTATAAATCTCAAATCGGTTTCTCTGAACGTACCGATGCCGCTATCGAGCCAAAGTTATCTTTGCAATGGTTCTGCAAGATGGATGAAATGGCTAAGCCCGCGCTTGAGGATGTATTGAACGGCGATGTGAAGCTGATTCCGGAAAAGTTCGTAAACACCTACCGTCATTGGATGGAGAATGTTAAAGACTGGTGTATTAGTCGCCAGCTATGGTGGGGGCAACGCATCCCGGCCTGGTACGATAATCAGGGCAACTGGGTGGTAGCAAAGACCGAAGAAGAAGCGTTAGAAGAATTCCTACAGCTTAAAGATATTGATGGCGTATTCACAGCCGATGAAAAGGCTGGATTTAAAAATCAGCTTAAACCTTTCGTGCGCCAGGATGATGACGTAATGGATACCTGGTTCTCCAGCTGGTTGTGGCCGATTTCCGTTTTCGACGGCTTCAAGAATCCAGACAATAAAGACATCAACTATTACTATCCGACGAATGATCTGGTAACTGCACCGGAGATCATGTTCTTCTGGGTGGCCAGGATGATCATGGCTGGACATGAGTTTAGGGGTAAAAAGCCCTTCACAAACGTTTACCTGACCGGAATCGTGCGTGATAAGTTGGGCCGTAAAATGTCCAAGTCGCTGGGTAACTCACCTGATCCGATCGGGCTGATTGAAAAGTATGGTGCAGATGGTGTTCGTGTGGGTATGCTTCTATGTTCACCTGCAGGAAACGATCTGATGTTCGATGAAAGCTACTGTGAGCAGGGGCGGAACTTCGCTAACAAGATATGGAATGCCTTCAGATTGGTGAAAGGCTGGGAAGTGGATGCAAATCTGGAGAACCCAAATACACAAGCCATCAATTGGTTTGAAAACAGGTTTAATCAGGCTTTAGTGGAGATTGAAGATAACTTCAAGCAATACCGCTTGTCGGAAGCCCTAATGAGTACCTACAAGCTGGTATGGGATGATTTCTGTGCATGGTACCTGGAAATGGTAAAACCTGCTTATCAGCATCCGATTGATGCAGAGACGATGAAAGTTACGCTAAGCTACTTTGAGCGTATCCTTTCGCTGTTACATCCTTTCATGCCTTTTATTACCGAGGAGATCTATCATGATGAGATCTTCGGCGAAAAAGATGAAATGGATTGCATCATTGTGGCTTCTTACCCTGTTGCTGGAGCGATTGATACTGCATTGCTTAAGGATGTAGAAACCATCAAAGAGCTTGTAGCAGGGATCCGTAATGTTAGAAATACCAAGCAGTTGTCGCCAAAAGAATCGTTGCCATTGAAGATCAAGAGCAACTCCGCAGTAGATTTTGAAAAATGGCTGAACATCGTGTTCAAGCTGGCCAACATTAACGAAGTGGAGTTTGTAAATGATAAAATTCCTGGCGCGGTGACTTTCATGGTGGGCAGTGATGAGTTTTACATTCCACTGGAAGAGAACATCGACGTGGATGCAGAAAGGGAACGTCTTAATGGCGAGCTGAGCTACCTGGAAGGTTTCCTGAAATCGGTGAACGCAAAACTGAACAATGAAAGATTTGTGCAGAATGCAAAGCCTGAAATCATCCAGAATGAACGGAACAAGCAGGCTGATGCAGAATCTAAAATCGCGATCATTCGTGAAAGCCTGAGCAGCCTAGGTTAATAGTTTCAGCGTTTTAATATCTACAGGAAAGCTGGTGTCGTGAAAAACGGCACCAGCTTTTTTCGTTTATGGAATAAAAACACGCAAGAAAAGGGCAAATGGAGCTGGGATTTAAGCACACCTTACACACACCTTGCGCACACCTCGCCCACACCTCGCCCACGTAATGCGTGTGTAAGGTGTGTTTCGGCTGTGATTTGCGTGACATGGAGCCATAGCACCACCCTGTATTTATCGGTTTACAAATCTTGAAATAGGGGCAGTTCTTCACAGAACTTGAAGCTGGACGCCCCATGATCTATCCTGGCGTAGCAATGGCGTAAGCCATTGGTAACCACAAGCCATTCGACCTTGTGTACGGAGTTATATCTTGCCGCCTGATCAAATACCCCCTGCGTAATCTTAATAGAAGGCGCTTTACATTCTACAATCATGATCCGCTCGCCGCTATGGTTAAACACCACGATGTCTGTTCTTTTCTGCAGCTGGTTTAAACTTAAACCACCCTCAACCTGGATTAATGTCTTAGGAAATTTCCGGTCATTGATCAGGTATTGGATAAAGTGCTGACGCACCCATTCTTCCGGTGTTAGCACCAGGTGTTTTTTCCTGATGTCGTCGAAGATGTAGAATTGAGAATCCTTTAACGTAATCTTAAAAGGATGTTCAGGGAGATTAAGTTCGGTAGGCGTAAACTTCATTTCTGCAAAAATAACCTTAATAATTAGGAATTAGCAAGTACATTTGAGCACAATATGAGTGCTTCAGAGATCATAAGGGACATCAAAGCCCGGAAGTTTAAACCTGTCTATTTACTGCATGGCGAAGAGCCGTATTACATCGACCAGATCATTGATTACATCGAAGAAAATGTATTGAATGATATGGAAAAGGGGTTTAACCAGACGGTTTTGTATGGTAAGGATACGGATATGGCCACCATTCTGAATGCTGCCAAACGTTATCCGATGATGTCCGAATACCAGGTGATCATCGTTAAGGAAGCACAGGACCTGAAGTGGAGCAAAGAGACGGAAGGCAGTAGTAAGGCGGCAGAGTTCGTGCAAAACTATTTCGAAAAACCCCTGAGCAGTACCATCCTGGTGCTCGGCTATAAGTATGCAAATTTCGATAAGCGCAAGAAGATTTTTAAAGCCATCAGCAAATCTGGGGTGGTCTTTCAATCAGACGTGGTGCGCGATTATAAACTCGCAGAGTGGATAGAGGGCCTCGTTAAAGAGAAAGGTGCTAAGATCGCGCCGCAGGCAGCAGCATTGATGGCCGAATACCTGGGTGCAGATCTTTCCAAGATTGCCAATGAGCTGGATAAACTTTTGCTGAACATCAGCAGCAATGCGACGATAGATACCGATCTGGTTCAAAAGAATATCGGCATCAGTAAAGAATATAATGTGTTTGAACTCCAGAAAGCACTGGCATTCCGGAACGTGTTCAAGTGCAATCAGATCATCAATTACTTCGCGGATAATCCTAAGAGTAATCCAATGGTTCTGGTCCTTGCGAACCTAAACGCCTACTTCTCAAAGATCCTGAAATACCATTACCTGCCGAATAAACACGACGCCGCAAAGGAGTTGGGGGTGAACCCATTTTTTGTTAAGGATTACGAAACCGCTGCGAAAAACTACAATGTAAATAAGACATTCGACATCATAAGCCTGCTGCGGGAGTATGACTTGAAGAGCAAGGGATTGGACAGCACAGGTAACACAACCGATGGTGCATTATTGAAAGAACTGCTCTTTAAAATGATGCATTAGTGTAACTGTAAAGTTATGTAGCGGCAATTCTTCATGGCTTCCAATCCGTTATATTTACGGAATAAGAATCCATTCATTTCATGAAGAAAACCATACTACTCTCAATGATCGCGGCGGCCGGGGTTTCCCTTGCGCAAGCACAAACGCGACCAACAACAACCAGCACTGCAGCTGCAGATACCAGCAAGCGTGCGTCAAGCATGATGTCAGCAGCCGGAAAAGCCGAGCCAAAACCTTATGCCAGCGTTATTACCAACAAGGCAACGACCCGCAAAGGTATGATCACCACGCATCGCCTGGAAGATAAGTTCTTCTTTGAGATCGCCGACTCTATCCTTGGCCGTGATATTCTGGTGGTAAACCGGATCTCCAAAGCAGGTGCTGAAGTTCGCGCAGCATCAGGTTATGCCGGAGACCAGATCGGAAGCAGCGTTGTCCGCTTTGAAAAAGGGCCGAACAACCGCATCTTCATGCGTAAAATCTCCTACAGAACTTATGGCCCCGACAGTACGACTGCCATGTACCAGAGTTTAAGCAACTCGAACATCCAGGCTATTGCCGCAGCCTTTAACATCGCTGCTTTCTCACCGGATAAAAAAGGAAGTGTAATCGACATGACCACGTTCATCAATTCCGATAATGAAATCTTCAACTTCAGCTCTGCATCTGCAAAATCAAGATTCCGACTTGGCAGCCAGCAGTCCGACCGCAGTTACATCAGCGGCATCCGGAGTTTTCCGATGAACGTAGAGATCAGAACTGTTAAAACCTACTCCTTAACAGCAGCGAGCTCGCCATTTGGTGGCTCTGCGCCAAGTTCAGGTGGTGGTGGTGCCACAGGTTCATCCACTTTGGAGCTGAACACCTCTATGGTGATCTTGCCTAAAGTGCCAATGAAAGCACGTTATTTTGATCCACGTGTTGGTTACTTCACCGTTGGTTATACCGACTTCGATTTGAACCCACAGGGTGTTAAAGAAATTCAGTTGATTAAACGTTGGAGACTGGAGCCGAAACCGGCTGACATGGCGAAATACAAGCGTGGGGAGTTGGTAGAACCAGCGAAGCCAATTGTGTTTTACATTGATCCGGCTACGCCTAAAAAATGGGTGCCTTACCTGATTGCAGGTGTAAATGACTGGAAGGTGGCTTTCGAAAAGGCAGGCTTTAAAAACGCCATTATCGCAAGAGAAGCACCAACTGAAAAGCAGGATTCGACATGGAGTCTGGATAATGCCATGCACTCCGCAATCGTATACAAACCTTCCGAGATCTCTAACGCAAGCGGGCCGAGCATTTCAGATCCACGTAGTGGAGAGATTATCGAGAGTCACATCAACTGGTACCACAACGTAATGAAGCTGGTACGCGACTGGTATATGATCCAGACTGCTGCAGTAGATCCACGTGCAAGAAAAATGCAGTTTAGCGATGAATTGATGGGTGACTTGATCCGCTTTGTATCCTCGCATGAGGTAGGCCACACACTTGGTCTGCGTCACAACTATGGTTCGAGCTCTACAGTTCCTGTAGAAAAACTGCGCGACAAAGGCTTCCTGGAGAAAAACGGACATACCCCATCTATCATGGATTATGCACGTTTCAACTACGTGGCCCAACCAGAAGATAATATTTCGAAAACAGGTTTATATCCAAGAATCGGCGACTATGACCTTTGGGCAATTGAATGGGGTTATAAGTTAATGCCAGAGGCTAAAACGCCACAAGCCGAAGTACCTGCATTGAACAAAATAACCATGGAAAAGCTTAAGAACAAGCGACTATGGTTTGGTACAGAAACCAACCCTGATGATCCACGTTCACAAAGTGAAGATCTGGGCGACAATGCAGTGGTTGCAAGTACTTACGGCATCAAAAACTTAAAGGTCGTTGCGAAGAACCTTCCGGCTTGGACCAGAACTGCAAACGAGGACTATACAGACCTTCAGGGTATCTATACCCAACTAACTTCTCAGTTCAACAGGTACATGGGCCATGTTTCTAAAAACATCGGCGGTATTCTTGAAACACCAAAGACGGTTGAGCAATCTGGAACGGTTTACGAGCGTAACCCGGCAAGTAAGCAAAAAGAAGCAATGAAGTTCTTAGCTGAGCAGTTGTTTACAACACCAACCTGGATTATTGATCAGAACATCCTAAACAATACAGGTGATGATCCTTTAGAGATGATCAACAAGGTGCAATCACCGACGTTGAATCGTCTGGTAAGTAACACCACGCTAGCCAAGCTGATATCTGCTGAGGCTGCTGATGGCAACGCTGCATATAAGATTACGGACTTCTTTACAGATATGGACGCGGCAGTCTTTTCGGAGCTGAAGTCGAACAAGGAAATCGATCTGTATCGCCGTAACCTGCAGAAGGCTTATGTAGAGAAGATGATCGGCTTGATTAAGCCTGCTGATAAAACACCTACATCTTTGACCATGACTTTACAACGGACAAGTACCGGAAGCTCTCTTTCTGCGATGCAGAGTGATGTTGCTTCAGTTGTGAAAGGTGAATTAAAGGCACTTAACACAAGTATTAAGTCGGCTGCTATCCAGGCTTCTGGTGTGAGCAAGTATCACTTAGAAGACCTGTCTGACAGAATAGAGCAGGCGCTGAACCCTAAAGGCTAAGTATTCCTGCAGTTAAACGAAAAAGGCATCCTCCATGAGGGTGCCTTTTTCGTTTCTGGTGGTTTTCATCGATGATGTTCCTGTTCGTCGACGAATTACAGGCATTGGTCTAAAGCTTATTCAAGCTGGTATATTACTGGGTTTTTTGCTGCAACGTTTTTCGTGGGACGGCGTCTTAATAACAAAAAACAAAAAGAAAATTTAAACCATAAAGCCATGAAAACTCTAGCCAAAAACCTATTCGCAGCAGCACTTGTAGCAGTAGTATTAACCTCTTCAGCAATGACAACTTTTGCAACTGAGCCAACTCCGATTGTAAGCAAAGCAATCAAGGCCGCTGGCGTTGACCGAATCTGGGTAAGCGGAAATGTAAAGATTGTATTGACGCAAGGGGACAAGGAAGGTATTGTTGCTGCAGATAACTACGATGCCTCAAAAACATCAGTTGTGACCAACGGAAAAACACTATACGTGAATTCCATGGAAGGTAATGTGGTCACCCTGAATATTACGGTAAAAGACCTGCAGCGGGTTGAGGCCTATGGCGATGCCGAAGTCGTAACCTCGAATAACTTTGAGGTTAAAAACCTGCAGTTATTCCTGCATCACAATGCTGCGGCAAAAATCAAAACCACTACCAAGAGCTTATATACTGTTGTGAAAGATGATGCGACGTTGAAATTGAAAGGCACGGCTGACCAGAGTACAATGGTTACCAACAGCATGAAAAATGTAAAGATGGGCGATTTCGCGAGTTTGAACGCAGAGTCTTATTCTTCTGAGGCCATCATGAATGCACGTCAAACCGCAATGAACGCTTCAAAATAGCACTCGTTTTTAGTTTAGATAGAAACAGCTGCCCCGTAAGGCAGCTGTTTTTTTTTAATCTAATGGCTGTGAACTTTATTGATGTTTTGCCGTTTTTCTTTAGCGGTATCCTGCCTGGATCTTGCGAGCAAACATAAAGTAAATTATCATTATTTCACGGTTTAATGATAGATGTACCTACAAGCTTGAAGTAACTACCTTAGGTAAGATGTATAGTTGTTTAATCCACCGCTAGTTACTTCATCCTGGGGGGATAGGCGGTTTCTATGTAAAATATTCCACAAGTACTTGGCTGAGGTCCAATCGGAGACTGGCATTTTCACAACTTTACATTAAATTTGCTAACAAAATTCTTCAGGAGAATAGAGTGTTCTGTGAGCCGTAAATTCAACTTACATAATTTCTCTTATACTGCCCAATCCGATGAAAGAGTGGGCAGTTTATACAACATAAGCTTAGAGTTTGCTTCTTAGAAATATATCCATAGCCAACAAATACTTATCAGCATCATCTATTGTAATTTCATCTCCATGTGTTGCTGATAAAATTTCTAAAGGTGTCCATTGGTCATACCACTCACCGACAATAGTTTGACAGCTAAACTCACCTGCGTCTAAAGAACTTTCTAATCCATAAACAAGAGTAGTGTACTGAATCTTACCTTTTCGGAAATCTTCAATAGCACTAATCATATTACACCAAAGTCTTTTCTGATGTTCACTTAATTGCATAATATTAAGGACCCCTTTTTGATAATGTCCGCGAATGTTTCAAATTGAAGTTAATGCTATTGCTATGCCCCAACTAAGTATTGAGCTTAGACTTTTTCCAATTGATGTATCGAAATAGTCTAGTAAGTTCAATCAATTCTTCTCTTTCAGAAACGGATGGTAAGTCTTTTATCTCCACATACCCAATATCTAAAGCGTTTGACTTTTCGCCCAAGATATTGTCAAGCACCAGGTAGGTGGCAGTCAAGAAATCATCTTCTATATCCGAGTTATAATTTTCAATATATACTCTTAGGCCTACTCTATTAAGATCCTTTTTATTATTAAGAGGAATGAAATACATACCTTTCGGGTCCAAGATTATATTGTTATATTTAGTAGTGTAGTCTTCTTTCACTGGCTTAAAGGCTATTACGTTCCAGTGCTCTAATCTAGGGGCGTTTTCTACTAGCGTTTCAACCTGGTTAAAAAAATTTACATCCCCTTCAGCTGTAATAATTAAATCCTGCTTTTCATCCGGGAAACCTCCTACTTCAAAAAATAAGTGGTCGCAATATTCATGTAGATGTGAAAGAAAATCCTCCAATAACATTTCTTTCTCGTAATCATCATCAATTTGATTTAGAAAAAAATACCTGGCTTCGTTCCCTTTGAACCAGTCCCAAAATTGTTGTTCTTTAGACATAACTTAGATTTATATTGAGTGCTAATTTGCTATTTTCAAATGATACGGCCAGATTTCCTAATCAATGATTTGTATGGCACAAGATAGAATCCATTTATCAATATTCCCTCCTTATTTGATAATTGATCGTTGTCGCCTGATGCGAGGCAATGCAACATATCAAATCTTTCCCAATTAGGCCTGATCAATCTTTTTCTTTTTTGCCGATTATCAAAAACTCATTCCATCAATCAAAGCTATTTTTGCCATTTTTGATAATGAGTTTTTGATAATAATCTATTACATGAAAATAGGCTACGCAAGGGTAAGTACAGCAGATCAAAATTTGGATCTTCAATCTAGAGTGCTTACAGAATATGGATGCACAACAATCTACCAGGAAAAGATTTCTGGGAAGAATAAAGACAGACCGGAACTTAGGAAACTTCTGAAGAATTTTAAAAAAGGTGATCAAGTTGTTGTGTGGAAATTGGATCGGCTCGGTCGATCGCCTAGAGACCTAGTTGATCTCGTTGCACTTTTCCATGAACAGGATGTGAACTTCGTCAGCTTGCATGATCACATTGACACCACAACGGCTACAGGTAGGCTTACATTCAATATTTTTGCTTCTTTGGCAGAGTTTGAAAGAGAGATTATACGTGAACGCACGAAGGCCGGGCTTGATGCCGCACGAGCAAGAGGAAAAACGGGTGGCAGACCAAAAGGTTTATCTCCTGAAAATCTGAAAGTGGCGTTGACTGCTCTCGATCTACATGATACAGGAAAATATGCCATTTCAGAAATTGACCTGTTATCGATATATTAAACATGTAAAAGAAGCTAACAGTTAATCATGTATCATAGATACAGGTAGCTCAAGTCATTCCATCATCAAAAACCACTTAACGAGACAAGTCTGAACCCCATAGGTCCTCCTGCTAGAAAATTCACATAGCGTTTTGCGGCTTGGCGAATGGTGGTGGTTTGGAAAAGCATTTCCCAAACTTTTGTCATTGCCCTATTATAGCTAGTGCAATCTACAGTTCGATAGAGATTTTCACTTTTCCACCAAGTCCTTTCTCTACGATGTCGAACAATGTCTTTAGGGTCAAATTGCTGCCGTTGTTTTCTATCCTCGAAATGTACTCGCGTTTTCGGTCTACAAGGTCGCCTAGTTCGCTCTGCGTTAGGTGTTTATCCTCTCTTGCCTTGCGCAACATTAGTCCGATTTTAAAACTTTCAAAATCCCTCTCAAGCTCATCACGTCGTTCAGTACCCTTTTGTCCATAGACAGTATTTTTAACCTCTTTCCAGCTTTTAGTTTCCATTCTGCTTGTTTTTTTGTTCGTAGTATTCTGCCATTAGGCGCAATCCCTTTTCAATTTCGCTTTTTGGGGTTTTCTGTGTCTTTTTCTGAAATCCGTTCAGCAGTATCACAAGTTTGTCGTTGTCGAAAAAACAAAATACACGCCAGATACTTGAGCCTAGTTGGATCCTTGCTTCGTAAAGGCCATCAGTTCCCACGAGAAATTTCAGATAATTGGATGGCACACGTTCAAGAGTTTCAATAGCCTCAATGATTTTGAAGATTTTATCCTGAACCTTTGTAGGTTGTTCAAGCAGGAATTTCTCAAAGTAATCTTTAAAAGCTACAACCTCTCTTACTTTCATAAACAAAGGTAACTTATAAGTTACTATAATGCAAGCCAATTTTGCTGTTAAAAGGGGGGAATGCATGCGGATTGATTGCTCTTTTTGTTATAAGTGCAAACTCTCAATAAAGCGTGCAATACAGAATCCGTTTTTTGCTTACTACCAAATAAGGAGGAGGGAATAATGATAAGCGAGCATAATTGTTTTTGTAGAGATAATACTTCAGTATATTTATTCAAGATATATGATCTGAATACTATATGATAGACACTGCACGTAGGAAGAAGCTTGCACTTCATTTGCGTCACTTATCAGTTGGATTAACCACCAATGACGAATTTGAAGAAGCTGTTACGGAAAGTATAACCCACGGTTGGCTACCTGAACAATATTATCGATCGAAACAGGTAAAGAATGATGATCCAATCATACAACCAATGCTTGATCTTTGTTGGGGACTTTATGATGATACAAGGCAGCATAGGCTAACAAAATCAGATAAGCTGACGAAAGAAGCACTTAGGATCATTGCGCGCTCCATTTTATTTTTACACTCTGATAGGGAATATGAGTGGTCTTATTTCGACACAAATAATCCCTTCCTTAAGTTTTCATTGAAAGACCTAATACTAACAATTTTAACTCTCGGCCATCACTACATAAAAAAAAGGAAGGCACATTTAATTTCCTATTATCAATGGCAACAACAGGGAGAATATGATGTATGGCCATTTTTCAGAAAAATTGACTACCAAAATCAGCTTGGCTTTCAGCCTTTCTTAAAACGTCATGAACCAACCCAAACAGCGCTTGCAGCAACCATCAATAATGGCTCTAAACCAACTGCTTAATTTGTTAATATGCTGAAGCTTTTGATTTTGAATCTCATCAAATCAACAGGGTGGTTATCGTAAATCGGTAGAATAATGATAGTTACTTTAAGTTTTATTGCAAAATAAATGGCAAGAAATCAATAAAGTTGCTGTTGTATATATAAATCAGGAATATTTTTATCTTGGAAGAAATTTAACGCCTGAATGAAATACGCTTCTTACTTGTTATTTATCAGCTTCCTCCTCCTGAAGCTGCCAGCTGCTGTATGCCAGCAGACTTACTATCTAAAAAACAGTGGTGAATATGTAAAGAAGAAAGAACAGGCTGATTTCATCCGCGTTGTTCAAAAGCGTATGAAAAATCAAGTCTTGTATCCGATATCAGACTTCTATCTAAGTGGCAATAAAAAAAGTGTAGGCTGGTCTTACATGAAAGTTCCACCAGTATATGAAGGCCAGTATCTTTCATTTTTTGAAACTGGGGCTACTAAACAGGTGATGAAATATGCAGGTGGCAAAATTGTAGATACTGTACAAAGTTATTTTCCGAATGGAAAGCTGTATAAGTCTTTACTGTATACTCAAGTTGGAGACAGCACCAATATTTACGTTATTACAGTTAACGATTCAACTGGAAAAAGCCTCGTGGCTAACGGGAATGGACAGGCAATCTTTTATGATGACGCTTTCAAATACATCAGCGAGCAAGGCCGCATAAGCAATGGCAAATACGAAGGAGAGTGGAATGGTGTTTTTAAGACCAGCGGTTCACTGCGTTTTAAAGAGTTTTACGTTGGGGGCAAGATGCTTAAGGGAGAAAGTGTTGATGAGCAAGGAAACGTTTTTCATTATACTAACCCTGAAGTTCCGCCCAGTTATGAAGGCGGTATAAATAATTTCTACAGGCATGTTGCAAGTGGGATCAGGTATCCACCCGCGGCGGCCGCCCAACGAATACAGGGCAAGGTTCATGTTAAATTCTTAGTTCTTGCTGACGGTAAAATAGGCGGTGTGCATGTTATCAATGATGTACATCCAGCGTTAGCTGATGAAGCAATGCGCATTTTGAAATCCTCCAAAAATTGGATTCCGGGTCGTCAGAAAGGAAGAATTGTGGAGATGACGTATATCATACCCATTTCATTTAGCCTCGGCTATTAATGAACTTATGTTGAGCGCGCATGAGTGTAGCTGCATTTTCATGAGCTTGAAGGAGCGTGTTCGCGCTGAAAAAAGAAATATTACTCAAAACAAATAATGGATTCAAACAAAGTAGACATGTTCATCATGTCAAATTCGAAGTTCTTCGAAAGTCATCAACTTCAATTTATCAGAGAGCGCCTAATCACCATCGATGATTCACACTGGCCGATGTTATCTACCATGCAACTAAAGGATCCAACTACAAGTTTGATCGTTTCCATACTAGCAGGTTCTCTTGGCATTGACAGGTTTATCATTGGAGATACCGGATTAGGCATTGGTAAATTGCTAACCTGCGGGGGTTTTGGCATCTGGGCAATTGTCGACTGGTTTATGATTCAGAAAGCAACGCGCGAGAAAAATATGCAGAAGATTCAGCACCTGATGTATTAATGAACTTAAGCAGAAACAGGCTTTATGCAATGCTTTTCCTTGCTTGTATAGCAGGGTATATTTGGACGTTCATCAACATGCAGGATACACATGCCGGACATTTGTCAGCGGAAGTCTGCCTATTCAAAAACGTCATGAATATACCCTGTCCTTCATGTGGCACGAGCCGCGCGGTTGTTGCACTCTTGCATGAGCACTATTCAGATGCTTTTTACATGAACCCGATCGGGTTCATTGTTGCATCGATCATGCTTCTCGCACCCATCTGGATAATTGCAGATTTACTAAGAAGATCCAGCAGTTTATATCGGTGCTATAGACAAGCAGAGTTTGCGCTCCGGAAGCCACAATATGCTATTCCCATGGTCACGTTAGTTTTAGTAAACTGGATGTGGAACATTAATAAAGGCTTATGAACCATGTATTAGACGAAAATACCCTGCCCACGGAACATGAAGCGGAAGCAGCATCAAGCAGCTACCTCATGTCTCTGATTGCCATTATCGCAGGCCTGCCACTACCCATCGTGAATCTAATCGCGACCCTAATCTTTTATCTGGCAAACAGGAAGTCCACGTACTTCGTCCGATGGCATTGTACACAAGCCCTGCTGTCACAATGCTCCTTGTTCCTCATCAACAGTTATGGATTTTGGTGGAGTATGTCCATTCTATTCAGGGAACCAACCATCACCAGTAATTACATCGCCTATCTGCTTGCCGCATTCATCTTCAATTTAACGGAGTTCATCGTTACTGTTTATACTGCAATTCAGACCCGCAAGGGGATACATGTTGAATGGTGGTTCTATGGAAGTTTGACAAAGCTACTCTGTAAGCCATACCTATGAAAAAAGTAATTCTACAAGGATTTTCCATCGCCCTGCTTTTCTTTGCCAACTGGTTTATCTTGGCTCAAGTTGACTGGGTTGATTTGCTAAACATCAGGAAGGTTTCTGCCAGGAGCGAGGAGCGACTTGGGACCGTGTTTTACAACTGGTTTCGCAAGTCTGATCGGGAGCGCAGCGATCCAGCGTTGAGCAAAGCAGTGGATAGCATTATAAACCAGATCTGCACATCAAATAACATTGACCGTGGTTCATTGAAGGTTCATGTGCTCGAGAATCCGCAGGTAAATGCATTTGCTTTGCCGGACGGACATCTGGTTATATATACAGGGTTGATTAACAGCGTTGAAAATGAAGCGGAACTTGTTGGTGTCGTGTGCCATGAGATTGCCCACATTCAGTTAAACCATGTCATGAATAAGTTGACCAAAGAAATTGGCTTATCCGTGTTGCTGTCTATGACCACGGGAAACAGCAACTCCAGGGTAATAACAAAGGCAGCGAAAGTGCTGTCATCTTCTGCATTTGACCGTGAGCTGGAGAAAGCCGCTGACCTGGAGGGTGTACGATACATGATAAAGGCGAATGTGAATCCCGAACCTTTTGCGAACTTCCTTTCTAAACTGGGCAACGACAAAGAGGAGATGCCTGAATATTTAACATGGGTTAGCACGCATCCGCAGTCTAAGGAACGCGCAGAATATGTTGAAAAATATGGAAAGAATAAGGTTAAACACGGACGCCAGATTTTATCGGCTCAAACCTGGAACAGTGTAAGGGCGTTATTGAAGCAGAGATAATTTAGATTTGATTGTCCGGCTGCTCTTACTGCGACATTGAGGTATCTAATTTCAACATTGACAATTCCTTCAGAAATTCTTACGATTTATTCTATTATTTTGCGGCATGAACTACTTTTTGGTAAAATCAGAACCTTTTAAATACAGCTGGGATAAATTTAACGAAGATGGGCGTACCTTCTGGGATGGTGTAAGGAACTACCAGGCCCGGAACAATATGAAGGAGATGAAGGAGGGCGACCTCGTGCTTTTCTACCATAGCAATGAAGGCAAATGCGTAGTTGGCGTTGCTAAAGTTGTAAAGGAATATTATCAGGATCCAACTACGGAAGATCCGAACTGGGTGGTTGTTGATCTCGCGCCAGTGGAGGCGTTAGCAAACCCTGTGAGCCTTGCACAAATTAGAGCGGAAGAAAGCCTTGCGGATATAGCGCTGATCAAACAAGGCAGGTTATCTGTTATGAAATTAAAAGACACAGAGTTTGACAAAATTCTGGAGATGTCTCAATAATGTTTACTAAAAGCTGACAATTTTAAAACAATTTATTGTATAGTGGGTTTTATTCATATCTTAGGGTACAATCCACTATATGAGAAAACGACTTTATCAAATATCTACTGCCATATTATGTTCTATGGCACTCCATGTTTCCGCTCAGGTAAAGCCATATTTAGCCGTTGTACGTACATCCGGTGAAACAATTAAGGGTATTTTATACCAAGTGTCTCCGGATAGTATATGTCTGAAAACAGATCAATCCCGGATTTCATTCTGTCCGACAAAGGTTAAGACCATCAAGATTAAAGAGATTAGTAAAAATTCTAAATACCTGACCTACCTTGGGCAGGATGCCTATCAGGCGCGATATTTAAAAGTTTCCAGGAAGATGAAGCCAGTTCGGAAATGGGGTGAGGAAACACCAACCATAGAGGAAGAGCTTAGTGGAAGAATCATCACAGGTGTGTATAACGCCGCATTAAATGGCCTAGCATCTTCATTTCGCGTGATGAACGGGCATTCAAAATTCCTGAACGTTAACTATGATAAGGAAAGCTATAACCGGGAACTGGATAACCTGAATGTGTACGCGCTTGAAAAGCAATTAAGCAATCAAGCGGTAGACAATTCTTCATCGCAGTCCCTGGCTAAAGGAAACTAGTTTTTATTCTTTAAAAAACAATGCGCGCAGTTCGGGCGCATCAATAGGATTCATCTTACCTGCAAGGATAAGTCTTAGCTGACGACGTCTTAAAGCGCCATCAAACAACTCAATTTCCTGTGTAGTTTCTGGTACCAGTTCTGGAACGGGTATGGTTCTACCCCCTTGATCTATTGCTACGAAAGTGTAATATGCCTCGTTGGACTTTACGCGTCCTCCGGTTGGGATGTTCTCCGCCCAAACGTCAAGTCGGACTTCTACCGAGGTGTGAAAAGCACGAGTAACTTTTGCTTCTATGGTGATTACATCACCGAGTTTAATAGGCTGTTTGAAAGATACATTATCTACAGATGCCGTAACCACAATCCGGTTGCAGTGTTTTTGAGCGGAAATCGCTGCGGCAATATCCATCCAGTGCAACAACCTTCCACCCATCAGATTATTCAAGGTGTTGGTATCATTCGGTAGAACCAATTCATTCATGATTGTGAACGAATGGCTTGGGTTTTTAGATTTTAAACTCATATTCCCGCAAAAGTAAACAAATTGTAGTACATCATGTTATTGTTTTTGCTTCCCTAAAAGGGAGGATAAACATAAGAATGATCAATCAAACGTTAGTACAATATTTTCATTGGTACTACAATGAAGAGGAAAAGTTGTGGAATAAGGCGAAAAATGAGGCAGCCCACCTGGAAGATTTAGGCGTGACGATGGTGTGGTTTCCACCTGCCTACAAATCGACAGAGGGTGCAAATTCTGTAGGATACGATTGTTATGATCTCTACGATCTGGGCGAGTTTGATCAGAAGGGCACTGTGGAGACGAAATATGGCTCGCGCGATGAATATATTGCAGCGATCAAAGAACTGCAGGCGAAACACATCACGGTGATGGCAGATGTGGTGCTCAACCACAAAGCAGGTGCAGATGAGCTGGAAAAGATTCCGGTGCGTAAAGTGAACCCTGACAATCGTGAGGAATTCGTTTCCGATGTATTCGAGATTGAGGCCTGGACAAAGTTTACCTTTCCCGGCAGAGCAGGAAAATATTCGGAATTCATTTGGGACTTTCATGCTTTTAGTGGCATCGACTGGGCGGCTGATATTCAGGAAGAAGGCATATTTTCCATTCAGAACACCTATGGTGAGGGGTGGGAGCAGGTGCCCTCGGGTGAGTTTGGGAACTACGATTATCTGATGTTTAATGATGTCGATTTCCGTAATCCCGCCGTTCGGGAGGAACTGAAACGCTGGGGCGAATGGTACTACAAAACCTGTGGGATGAAGGGCTTCCGCCTGGATGCTGTAAAGCATGTCTCGGCAGATTTCTTAAATGAATGGATTGACCATATGAACGCGACCTTCAATGAGCAATTCTTTATTGTTGCCGAGAACTGGGTAACTGCGCAGGTTGAAGAACTACATGCCTATATCGAAGAAACGGGCGGTAGAATGCAACTGTTCGACTCGATCCTGCATACGAACTTTTACCAGGCGAGTTTGTCTGATGAAAGCTATGACCTGAGCAAAATCTTTGAAGGCACACTAACGCAAACGCATCCATTTTTATCCATCACCTTTGTGGATAATCATGATTCACAGCCCTTGCAAGCACTACAGTCGTATGTAGAATACTGGTTCCGACCTTTAGCATATGCGATGATCCTTTTACGTGAGCATGGAATTCCATGTCTGTTTTATCCGGATTTGTATGGCTGTAAATACATAGACAAGAACGAAGCAGGGGAGGACGTGGAAGTTGAACTGGTGGGATTACCGAACCTGCACACCATTAGCCGCGTAAGAAAGTTCCTGGCGCATGGCTTACAAAGAGATTACTTTGATCATCCAAACTGCATTGGCTGGACAAGGGAGGGTGATGATGAAAATCAGAATTCGGGACTTGCTGTGGTGATGAGCAATGGTGACGATGGTATAAAACGTATGGAAGTTGGAATTCGTCATGCCGGTAAACCCTTCACAGATGTTTTAGGCCACAGGTCAGAACAGATCATCATTGATGAACATGGCTGGGCAGAATTCCCATGCAATGCGAGAGGAGTGTCTATCTGGACGTCTGGCTATAACCAATAAGTTCTTCCCATCGGCTGCCAGGTTTCTTGTAGTAGACAAAGACCTGGTAGCTGTTGTCCGTTTCGAAAAACGAGCCTTCCAATGTTGTTTCGTCGACAGCTCCGCTTTGAAGATCTTTTAAGACATACTTGTAGTCGTACACACCTTGCTTTAATTTGAGGGTAAGCTGGTACTTGTTGTTGCCACTGCGGTCCTGCAATTGAAATGCTGGTGCGAGTATGTAATTGTTAAATCGGCCAACTACGTACACGGCATTATTGGTTAGTCCCTGACGCAAGTCTAACTGGAACGTGACATTCGCATAGTCACTTTCTGTTTGCTCGTCACGGCCGTCCTGATTGCGAATAAAGAAGTTACCATTCTCATCGAAGGTCCTGACGTACCGGCCCGTGGTTGGCAGATCGGGGAACAATGTTACCCGGTTGATGCTGTCGAGCTGGATATCCTGAACCTGTGCACCTTTGACGCGAAGACTCCTGATGTCGAACTTACGGAACTCATTCCCAGCTGCGAAATCATTCGTAAAAGGGTCTTTGTAGGCCAGTTCTCCGGGCTTTATGGCAGAAGGTTTTTTGGTGGTTACCGCAGCGTAGGGAATTTGATTCTGCATGACAACAACCTTGACATCTGCCGCAGGATTTTGAATGTTGCCGGTATTAAAAAGGCTGACGTTGATCTTCTGATTTGTACTTCTAAGCGGAACCTGCATGCTCGGCAGGACTTCCATTCCAACATTCAGGCGATTATCAGTAACATAAAAGCGCTGAGAAATTACAGGTTTATTCAAGTCGCCATCGAGGTAAACTTTAAGCAGATAATTGCCGGATATCTTCGGGCTGATCTGCTGATTCGGTAAGCTGAGGCTGTAATGGGTGTATTTCTGAAGGGTGTTGGAAGAATAATCGTAATCTACGATCCGGTCTTCGGAAAAGCTTTCCAGGTATTCTATTGGGGATAGGCCTGAAGGCTGCCAGTCACTGCTGTGATGGACTATGGTGTACCAGTAATTCTTACTGCCACCCTCAAGATCATCAAAGCTGAAATGAAGCTTTTCAGCCGACTTCAATGAAATTACTGGTATGGATTGCTCTTTCTGCTCGTTGTAACACATTACCGTCTGAACCTGGGGCTGGTAAATTTTGTTCTCATTGCTGAATGGCGTTTGCGCCATTACGTGCATGCCGGTTACAATCAGAAGGAGCAATCCAGCCAGTTTTCTCATATTTAGCTTTCCAGTTCCATGATTTCAGAAGCAAGCGCTTCCCATGATTTCTGTGCGGCATCAAGCAAATGCTTGTCGGCCTGATATTTCTTGTTGATTTCGGCAAGTTTTGCCTGATCTCCGTAAACGGCATCGCTAGCGAGCTCAGCTTCAGTTGCCTTAACTTGCGCTTCCAGGCTTGCAATCTCTTTCTCAATGTTCTGCAATTTGTCGTTTAGCTTTTTAAGCTGACTTTGCGTGGAAACTGGTTTTTCCTGAATCTTCGGCTTTTCCTCTTTTTGCGCTTTCATCGGAATAGGCGTAGGTGCGGGCTGTACCCGTTTACTGTTCCATTCCTCGTATTCAGCGTAAGTACCAGGGTATTCCTTAATATCCATGTTTTCAATGAACCAGATCTTGTTGGCAACATTGTCCAGGAAGTACCTGTCGTGGGAAACGGCAATGAATGTTCCTTCATATTGCTGCAATGCCTGGATCAGGATGTTTACAGACTGTATGTCCAAGTGGTTGGTAGGCTCATCCAGAATGAGGAAGTTGGAGTCTGTTGTTAATGATTTCGCAAGTGCGACCCTCGATTTCTCTCCACCGGAAAGTACACGTATTTTCTTAAACACATCGTCACCAGTAAAAAGGAAACAGCCCAGGATACCCCGTAGCTCTGTGTCTGTGTGTTTTGGTGCGAATGCCTGAAGTTCCTCAAGGATGGTGTTTTCCAGGTGCAAAGACTCCAGCTGGTGCTGTGCAAAGAACGTTGTGGTTACATTGTGACCAGTTTCACAGGTGCCATCAAATGCTTCTGCACCTGCAATGATGCGGAGTAGCGTAGATTTACCTTTACCGTTGGCACCGATAAGTGCGATCTTGTCGCCCTTTTCAATTAAGCCATCCGCATTTCGTAGAATTTCGATGTTTGGATAACTTTTGTATGCGTCCTCGATTTTGATAACGTGACGGCCGGATGGTTTAGAAAACTTGAATTTGAAGTTCACCGTAGGATTGTCGTCATCAACGTCTTCTACACGTTCCATCTTATCAAGCGCTTTCATACGGGATTGTGCCATCTTCGCCTTCGAAGCTTTCGCTTTGAAACGCTCAATCAGACGCTCCTCCTGTTTAATTTTTGCCTGTTGGTTTTTAAACTCACCTTTCTGAATTTCACCTCTCAAGGCTTTTTCTTCCAGGTAGAAGGTGTAGTTACCTGCATAAGGCGTCAGCTTACCTTTACGTGATTCTACGATACGGTTCACGACTTTATCCAGGAAGTATCTATCGTGAGACACGATTACAATAGCACCTTCGAAACTCATCAGATAACTTTCCAGCCATTTGATGGAAGGTAAATCCATGTGGTTGGTGGGCTCATCCAGCAACAGGATGTCTGGTGTTTGAAGCAGGATTTTAGCAAGCATTACACGCATCCTCCAGCCTCCGGAGAAGGTGTTTAAGGGGCGGTGTTGATCTTCAGCACTGAAACCCAGACCTGCAAGAATTTCATTGGCACGATACTCAATGTTGTAGCCGTCTAAGGCTTCAAATTCCTGCTGTTTATCACTAAGTTTATTTAGAACTTCTTCCGAATAATCCGTCTCGATCTTTTTTAATAATTCTTCAATTTCATCATGCAGCCTATTCTGACGTTCAAAAGCCTCCATGGCAACGTGCAGAATGCTATGATGAGAATCATAGGACAATAAATCCTGGTTCAGGTATCCGATTTTCAGGTCCTTAGACATTGAAATGGTACCTTCAGAAGGGGCGTATTCGCCAACAATTATTTTAAGAAGCGTGGATTTTCCAGTACCGTTAGCACCAATCAGGCCTATTCTTTCTCCTGGTTTGATGTGCCAGTTGGCTTCGTCATACAAGGCTCTGGAGCCAATTCGGAAGGTTAAGTCGTTTATTGAAATCATTTGTGCGCAAAAATACGATTTTTAGCTACAAAATCGTTGGTCATGCCTGCCTGCTAGACGCTTATTTAACAATTTGAAGACGAAGCATATTGAATTTATTATCTTCGTGCCATGTACCGTTTTATAAAACCTGTCTTTTTTCAGCTTGATCCCGAGAAAGCACATTACTTTGTTACCCGACGTTTGAACTGGTTCAATGACCATTTTCCTTTCGGAAAAACGATACTTCGCAGCACTTTTGGTGTGCACATCAAAGGCCTGGAGCGGGAGGTTTTCGGTATTAAGTTTACTAACCCAGTAGGGCTTGCTGCCGGATTCGATAAAAACGGTGAATATATTGAGGCATTAAGTAATCTTGGGTTCGGGTTCATTGAAGTGGGTACCGTTACACCTTTGCCTCAGCCTGGAAATGATAAACCCAGAATGTTCCGCCTAGTGGAAGATAATGCGATTATCAACCGGATGGGTTTCAACAATAAGGGTGTAGATACCTTGGCGGAGCGGTTGAGACTGCTTAAGGCAAAGGATAGCAAGATTGTAATTGGCGGAAACATAGGTAAGAATAAGAACACGCCCAATGAAGAAGCGGTGAACGATTACATTAAATGTTTCGACAGGCTCTTTGATGTTGTCGATTATTTTGTTGTCAATGTGAGCTCGCCAAATACGCCCGGCTTGCGTTCACTTCAGGAAAAAGGCCCCTTGAAAGACATCCTTAATGCGCTGCAGGACCGGAATAACATCAATGGTGTTCGTCGGCCTATACTACTTAAGATTGCGCCTGACTTAACGAATGAGCAGTTGGATGACATCGTGGAAATTGTGCAGGAGACTAAAATTGCGGGTGTAATTGCGACGAATACTACGATAGATCGCTCGGGGCTGTATAGTGCCCCTGCGGTAACGGCAGAGGCCGGAGGCTTGAGTGGAAAGCCACTGACCAAAAAATCTACTGAAGTGATACGATACCTGGCAGATAAATCCGGCCGTTCCTTCCCGATTATTGGGGTAGGCGGGATCCATAGTCCAGCGGATGCAAAGGAGAAGCTTGATGCGGGTGCATCACTGATACAGCTTTATACGGGCTTTATCTATGAAGGACCGGGTCTGGTAAAAAGAATTTGTAAAGCTTTGCTTTAAAAAATAGAAGGCATAAAAAAAGCGGTTAACCAATATGGTAACCACTTTTTTTATGTTTTTAATGCAGATTAACCGTTAGCAGCAACTAGTTGTGCAAGGATTGCATTGTTTTTAGCCAATTGATTGGTAGTCGATTGCTGAGAACGGCTTCCTAATTCAATGTTAGTTGCTAATTTCAAACGTTTAACTTCTAAACGAGAAGTTGTTTTATTTTTTCTGTCTTTTCTTTTTAATCTCGTTACTGCCATGGTCTTACCCTTTAAGTTTTTAAATTCAAATAAATCTTGAGGTCGAGAGCGGATTCGAACCGCTGTAGAAGGTTTTGCAGACCTCTGCCTAGCCACTCGGCCACTCGACCCTTATGTAATTCAGGCTGCAAAAATAGTAATTATAAGTTAGGTTGCAACTTATTTGTACAAATTTCTGCTAACCTCTGCGCAGATAATGGCTGCGGATATGGAAACATTCAGAGATTCAGCGGCTCCCACACGTGGAATGGTTATACGCCGGGTAACAAGTTCTGCCACTTCATCTGAAATACCCTTGCCTTCATTACCCAGCACGATCAGGCCTTCCTGCTGCCAATTAACTTTAAAGATGCTTTCACCATCCAGCATTGCGGCGTACAAGGGGACATTTACACGTGGAAGGTATTCGGTAAGATTTACATAGGATACCTGCACCCGTGCCAGCGAACCCATTGTTGCCTGTGCCGTTTTTGGGTTAAATACTTCTACCGTGTTGGCCGAGCATATGATGTGCTTGAAGCCAAACCAGTCCGCCGTGCGGATGATTGTGCCCATATTCCCTGGATCCTGAACACCGTCCAGTACCAATGAAAAGCTATGTTTTAAGTTTTCCGGATCAACTTCTTCATTGGCTGGAATGGCGATTAGCGCAAGAATGCCCTGGGGTGCCTGAAGGGTACTAATCTTTTCCAGTTCAGCGTTGTTTACTTCAAATAACTTTATATTTGAAGGCAATTTAGGTAGTAAAGATTGGTATTGAGGCAGATAATAGATACTTTGTATCTGGTACTTTGAAGAGAAAAATTCCATTAAGGTTTTCATGCCCTCGACAATAAAGAGCCCATTTTCTTTACGGTACTTTTTTTGGTGTAACGATTTTATAAACCCTATCTGAGATTTTGAAAGCATACCTAAATCATAAAAAGAAGCAACAATTTCCTGCAATATTACTGTTTATTATTCTTTTTGTTACCGCGTGTTCTTCTACAAAATACATTCAGGATTACCAGTCGGTCGTGAAGAACGTCGAAATCGATAGTGTACCTAAACAATATAATGAGGAGGCCCTCAACTACGTGCAAAAGGATATCCGGCCTGCACCGCGTTTCGGTATTAACGTTGGCTTGTATAACCTTTTCTACGGCCTCTTTAAAACTAAGGCAGTGGGCTCTCCGGCCCCCTTGTTGGATAGTGCATTGGTTGAAATCTCCCGTAGCCAGATAGAGAAATTTCTGATGAGTAAGGGTTATTTTAAGGCGAAGGTTGATGCAGAGATTGCAGTTGAAAATCAACGTGCAGACATCCGTTTCAAGGCGCAGCCAGGCGTGCCCTTTTCAGTGAATGCTGTACGCTATGAGATTGCGGATAGCGCAATGCAGAAGCTTTATGTCGCTTCAAAAGAGCAGTTTACCCACCTGAGATCGGGTATGCAGTATGATGATGATTCCCTGGCGTATGAGCGGGAGCAGATCTACGAGCTCATGAAACAGAATGGTTATTACGACTTCCTCAGGCCATATGTAAAGTTCTCCGTAGATTCAAACCTGAATAACAATAAGGTAAATGTTTCTTTGCAGGTGGATAATCCCGAAGGCCGCGACCAGCACCAGATATTTACCATTGGCCAAACAAATATCTTGATCGCACCCACTACAGATGGTTTTCCTCAACGGGATAGTATCCGGTTGAACCCAAATAGCTTCCGGGACATCCGCTTTACCGATTTATCTGGCCACTTTCGAAGAAATCCGATCGTCAGGTATGACTTCCTGAAGCCAGGAGATATATACGACATCCGAAATGAGGCGCTGACTTATGACAGGCTTTATGAGCTTAACGTCTTTAAGAACGTCAAAATCGATTACCTGAAGGCGAAGGATAGCTCCAACAGGGTGGAGCCACTGATCAGGCTTATTCCACAGAAAAGAATGAGCAACCGGATAGAGGGTGAGGTACCTTTTAATGCGGGTACCGTTGGTTTTACATTAAGTAATACTTATACCAACAATAATATATTCAGAGGAGCGGAGCGTTTCGAATTCCAGGTAAAAGGTGGCTTGCAGTCCAGAATTGGGAACGGCAGGTCTCTATTCAGCGAGATCTATCAGCGGGATTTTTCTGTAAGTGCAAACCTTGCCGTGCCGAGGCTGATGGTGCCTTTTGATGTACCACTGATGGGAAAAAGCGGGATGCCATTTACAACCTTCTCCTCCAGTTATGTTTATTCACTGCAAAAGGACTTGTTTGACAGGAAGGTTTTTCTGAGTTCTATAACCTACGACTGGGTGGAGACCAAGTCGAAACGACACTCCTTGACACCACTGAATTTCGAATATCGCTTTGGAGGGTTGTTGATTGACACGACTACCGTTAAGGGACAAGAGCTGATTGCAGCCAACCTGTATAATATAAATCTGCTAGACCGCAGAGATATTACTTTGGGTGTGAAATATACTTATACGGTAAATGCGAACAAACTTTTATCCAACGAAGATTTCATATACTTCCGTGGGAACATAGATATGGCAGGAAATCTTCTTCAGGGGCTAACGAGCATTACAGGTGGTAATCACGATGCTGCTGCTGGTGATTATGCCAAAGTCTTTGGTCTTCCATTTAACCAGTACGTGCGGCCGGAAGTTGATCTCAGATATTACAAGGGATTAGGTGGTGCGCGCCAGTTTGTAGCCCGATTAAATGCAGGCGCAGGTTACGCTTATGGTAACTCGAGGGTGATCCCTTTTGAAAAGTTGTTTTTTGCTGGCGGTTCGAACGGTGTTCGTGCCTGGCAGGCCAGAACATTGGGTCCGGGAAATTACAACCGTGCGGAGCGTATCCCAAATGAGGAGAACAGAAGAACCCTCTACGGTATTGACCAGTTGGGGCAGATGCACATCGAAGCAAATCTAGAGTATCGCTACATGCTGCTGGACAAATTCTTTGGTGCGCAGTTGAAAGGGGCTTTCTTTCTTGATGCCGGTAACGTCTGGAACATCAACTCAAATAATGGGCAACCGGAAACCACCTTCAAGTTCGCACAACTTGGAAATCAGCTTGGTATCGGCACAGGAGTAGGCTTCCGGTACGATGTGGATTTTTTCGTCTTCCGTTTTGACGTTGGGCTAAAGCTGAAAGATCCGCAGTTCCGTGGGAACGACCAGTGGGTGATTAAAAAGTTCTTCAGCGGTGGGCAAGAGTTTAAAGACGAATACTTCAGAACACATAGCCCTGACGGTTACCGGTTTGTACAGTACAACTTTGGTATCGGACTTCCGTTCTAAAGCTTAAAACAATCGCTTTAAAGCGTCAAAGATGGTTTCGAAGAAAGTTCCAATACCCAGTCCGTTGCTGTGGTTAAAATAGAGTAAGATCAGGAATATGATTATCCCTAGTACCAGCAGTTTGCGGAAAAGGAATACGATCACGACAATGATAAGTGGTATGATGACCAGCCACATGGAATTTACGGTATAGGGGCTAAGGCTGCCTTCCTTCTTATAAACATACACGAGTTTACTGTGTGTACCGCTGTCATTTATGTGTTTGATATATACGAATGCAGAACGCTCAAGCTGTAAGGGCACGATGGCTACGCCATCATTAAAGCGTAGGGACTGTGAGAAGCCACTTACGGTGAAGGTATAGATGCCGTTAATTTGTTCCAGTGGGTTCTCTAAAGAATCTGCAGCAATAATTGCCAGTTTGCTGTTTTTAAGCAGACTTTCTTTGACAATAAAGTTGTTGATGTCTAATTTCTGACTGAATGCAGTACTACTGAACGCAATAAAGAGCAGGAGCGAGAGGAATTTTATTTTAAGCATCGTTGGTTTGAAAAATAAATCAAATGTAGTAAAACCGCTTAGTTTTTGATTGTCTGTAAAAGATATTAAAACATGGCATGAGCTGAGGATCAAATTTTTTGTTGCAATTAATGATATGTCCCCGGATTGTATATCTTTGCGGCACGTTCCCGTAGTTCAATGGATAGAATTTCTGATTCCGGTTCAGACGATATGAGTTCGAATCTCGTCGGGAACACCAAGAAGCCTTTCAAATTTATTTGGAAGGCTTTTTTCGTAAATGGGATTTTCCGGGGGGGCTTGCCTTGCAGCTAAGATCAAAATTTTACAAAATGCTTCACGTCTGCACTTTTTTTTAGGTAGGGAATGATTAAAGTCCTAGGTTTGTCTCGAGAGCGTTAATGGATTGGGGCAGCCGGAGGGTTGCCCCTTTCTTTTTTTACTTTGGCATTGTTTTAGAATTGTAGCGTTCATCATTTAAAATGTGAACTAAATAGCGCAAAAACAGGTTTTTTTAAAATAAAAACCCACATTTGCAATCTTGTAAACAGCGAACGATGTAAAAAGAGGTCTATGGAAGAAATGATTGTGGAAGAAGTGGTGGAATTATTAGAGCAGCAAGATGATGCTCAATTGAAAGACTATCTGGACAACCTCAATATTTCTGACGTCGAACATTTAATTGATGAACTTCCGGAACATGCGGTTAAATTCATTGATACCCTCGCCATCAATCGCGCGGTTAACGTTTTCCGAATTCTTGACTTCCCAACCCAGGAGCGCATTCTCAAAAAGCTTCCAGGCACAAAACTCGCTGAGTTAATCAACCTTTTACCGCCCGACGATCGTACCGCCCTCTTCAGTGAGCTTAAAGGTGATGCGGTTAAAAAGCTGATCATCCTGCTTCCGGCAGCAGATCGCCTTGAAGCCCTTTCACTATTAGGTTATAAAGAAAATAGCGTCGGCCGTCTGATGACGCCGGATTATGTGGCGGTGAAGACACATTGGACTATCGCAAGGGTTATTGAACATATCCGATGGTACGGCAAAAACTCTGAAACGATTGATGTAATCTACATCATTGATGAGGAAGGGGTATTGATCGATGACATCAGGATACGTGAAGTTTTATTGGCTGAACCACAAACGAAGATTGGGGATCTTGCTGATAACCGAACGATTGCGCTAAATGCAAATGACCCTCAAGAGGAGGCCATCAATGTTTTCAGGATGAATAATCGCGTTGCTTTGCCCGTAGTTGATGATAGTGATATGCTGCTTGGTATTGTTACCGTAGATGATATTCTATGGCTGGCCAATGAAGAATATACCGAGGATATCCACAAGATCGGGGGTACCCAGGCGCTGGATGAACCATATTTGGATATGCCTTTACTCGGCCTAGTGAAAAAACGCATCGGCTGGTTAATTGTACTTTTTCTTGGGGAGATGTTGACGGCAACGGCAATGTCTCACTTCCAGGCTGATATAGAGAAGGCTGTGATCCTGGCGATGTTTGTTCCATTAATCATCTCCAGCGGCGGAAATAGTGGCTCTCAGGCTTCTACACTGATTATCCAGGCAATGGCACTCGGCGAAATCACGGTTGGTGATTGGTGGCGTATTATGCGCAGGGAAATACAGTCTGGATTAATGCTTGGCATTGCTTTAGGATTTATCGGTTTCCTGCGAATTTTCATTTGGGTTCAGTTTACCGACATGTACGGGCCGCATTGGCTGCTCATTGGTCTAACTGTGGGCGTTGCTTTAGTTGGTGTGGTATTGTGGGGATCTCTGGCGGGCTCAATGCTGCCCCTGATTCTGAAAAGGTTGGGTGCTGACCCTGCGACGTCCTCTGCGCCTTTTGTCGCAACCTTAGTTGACGTTACCGGATTGATTATCTATTTCTCAGTCGCTGTAATGTTCCTTAAAGGCGTGCTGTTATAAACGTAAATTAGATTTTGATTTTCATATAAAAGAAAAGGCAGCTGAACTTCAGCTGCCTTTTCTTTTATAATAGTATATGATTGATTAAACGTTGAAGCGGAAGTGCATGATGTCGCCATCTTCCACTACGTAAGTTTTACCTTCAATGCCGAGTTTACCAGCTTCTTTACACGCCGCCTCTGAACCAAGGGTTACAAAATCATTGTACTTGATTACCTCTGCGCGGATAAATCCTTTTTCGAAGTCTGTGTGAATAACACCGGCAGCCTGAGGTGCGGTGAAGCCTTTAGTAATGGTCCAGGCTCTTACTTCCTGTACACCCGCGGTGAAGTACGTGTATAGGTCTAGCAACCGGTACGCCGCCTGAATAAGCTTGTTTACACCTGATTCTGTCAAGCCAAGATCAGCAAGAAATTCCTGACGCTCTTCATAACTCTCCAATTCTGCAATTTCGGATTCAATTTTTGCGGAGATGATCAGGATTTCTGCCTGCTCATCTTTCACGGCTTCACGAACGCGATCTACAAATTCATTGCCGTTGATCACTGAATTCTCATCAACGTTGCACACATACATAACCGGCTTTTGGGTTAGCAGACCAAGGTCTTTGATGAACTCGAAGTCATCTGCATCAATTGCTGCAGCGCGCACAGATTTACCTACTTCCAGGTGCGATTTGATGATGCTTAGAATGTCAAAAGTCCGCTTTGCTTCCTTGTCGGTCTTAGCCATTTTCTCCACCTTCTGAATGCGTTTGGTAACGGTATCCAGATCCTTAAGCTGAAGCTCTGTGTCGATGATTTCTTTATCACGCACCGGATCCACAGATCCATCAACGTGAATAACATTGCCGTCTTCAAAGCAGCGCAAAACATGTATGATCGCGCTTGTTGCTCTGATGTTACCAAGGAACTGATTTCCCAGACCTTCGCCCTTAGAAGCACCTTTGACAAGGCCGGCGATGTCTACGATTTCAATGGTGTTCGGTTGTACTTTATTCGGTTTAACCAATTCCGCAAGCTTAGTCAGCCTGTGATCAGGAACGGTAATTACGCCGATATTTGGTTCAATGGTGCAGAATGGAAAGTTAGCGGCCTGAGCCTTCGCGTTTGATAAACAGTTAAATAAAGTTGATTTACCTACGTTCGGTAAACCCACTATACCACATTGTAATGCCATGAATGATTTTTTCTAGATTCGCCGCAAAGGTATCAAAAATAATCTTTATGTTTAGCCACATAAATTAAGGCGGAATATAGTATCATGGAAAATTATAATGAGCCTGAAATGGGGCATGAGGAAGTGGATGGACCGATCAGGCTGGTCATAACCGAGGATATCAGGAGCTATATTTATCAGGCTGCTAAATGGGCAAAGTTTCTTTCGATTGTCGGATTTATCGTAACCGGTCTGATGGTAATGATTGCACTAAGTGTTCAATCTGTCATGCAAAGTCTTTCGGAGATACCAGCATACGCAGGGCTTGTGGCTTTAGGTTCTGGTGTAATTATGTTCTTTTACCTGCTTCTTGCACTGTTATATTTCTACCCAAGTTACCTGATGTACAAGTTTTCATCAGCAGCAAAGCTTGCCGTATTGTATGGCAATCAGGAAAGTTTGTCGGAAGCAATGGTTAAGATGAAATCAATCTTTAAGTTTTTTGGAGTGGTGACGGTGATAATCATCTCTATGTATGTGTTAATGGTTGTGCTGTTCAGCATAGGCGCGGGGATCGCTGCTGCCTAATAAAGAGCAAAGCTCCTGCTAGTAGGCAGGAGCTTTGCTTTCAATCTTATGTTTGAAGGTTATGATCTCCTTCTTCAACATTTCTTCAAATACCGGATTTATCATTTTTGAGACGCCTACACCAAGGCCACCTGCAGGTGGACGGTAGGACAGTACAATTTTGAGTAAGGTCCCTGTTCCATCAGGCGTTGGATGAAATTCTACCTTGCCGACATGAGGCAGCATGGAGCCTTTTACTGCACGCCATCCGATGAGATGTCCCGGTTCATCTTTTACAATTTCTGCTTCCCAATTGATGGGCAGGAAACTGCCAAGGACGTTCGACTTCCATTTGGAGAGGTTCTCATCAACCATTTCGACATCCATCAGGTGATTGATGCTTGCCGGGATATTGCTGAGGTTACGCCAGTAGCTATAAACTTCCTGACTTGGTTTATCAATCACAAACTCACCCCGGATGTTTACCGCGTGCGGCTTTCTTGCATCAATGCCAAGCTGATCATAAATCACACATTTACCGGTAAATCCTCGGTAGGTAAGGTATGCTCCGTACCAGAATCTGGATTTAAAAGGGTGTGCTATGCCTTTGCTCAGTAAAGCGCCACCAAGGAATACAGAAACCAGACGTTCTGTAAAGCCAAGATTACGTCGAACTTCCCGTTGAATGGAGAATTTACCAGAGCGTAATTTTAAAGTTTCATCATGAATTACCATCTTTTGTCTGTTTAGTTATCGCTTCACCAATGGTGTTAACATCTTCTTCCGATAGCTCGCCCCACATCTGTTCCCACTTACCTTCAGCTTCCAGACGGATCTGGGTAAGTTCGTTCTCATCATCAAAGACGACGAAATACTCTATGCCATCGCTCGTTTCATCGGGCTTAATATGTAAATTTCGTTCCTGTCCGTTTAACGAAACTCCAATTTTGAATTCGGGATTATTTGTTCCTAAGTCTGCCATGATCGTTGTTTAAGTACAATTATTAACAGATTTATCATTCTTCTGTTTTAAAACTTAATATTTTAGGTACCGCATGCAACTTTTTAATATGATGTACGTCTTAGTAGTAAATCTGAAAAACATGAGAAAACTATATCCTTATTTATTAGCAGCCGTTTTAACCGGTGCTGGTTTGCAGGCAAACGCTTCACTTCCGATCGTCATCAGTAAATCTGAGTTAAAGGCTAACCCGGATGTGCGCAACTTTCAGGGTCTAGCGGTACAAGGCCCGATTCAGGTGTTTGTTAAATTTGGTAATGTAGAAAGTATGCGCCTGGAAGGGGATGAAGATGTGCTAGCATCCCTGGTATCTGAGGTAAGGGGGAATGTGTTGGTCATCCGTCCTAAGCCGAGTGTTACCAGCTGGGCAAAAAAATACGAGAACAAGAAGATTGTAGCTTACGTAACTGCGAAAACGCTGACCAGTATTACCATGAGCGGTAATGGCACAATTGACATTAGTGGTACGGTGGAGGCTGCGGAGCTGACAACAACCCTAAGTGGCAGCGGCCGCGTGACGGCCAATGTAGATGTGGATAAACTCACAACAGTACTTAGCGGTTCGGGCCATCTGGATGTTAAAGGCAAGGCCGAACGTGCAGATATAACCATGAGCGGTGCTTCACGATTTGCAGGAAAAAACCTTAAAGTAGATGTGCTAAACACCAGAATGAGCGGCGCTGGTCAGGTTGAAATTCATGCAGACGAGTCTATTGATGCATTGATCAGTGGTTCTGCACAGGTGAACTACAGCGGGAATGCCAGCGTTAAAAAACGCGTCATTGGCTCTGGCGGGGTAAATAAAATTTAATGCGGAAAGTTACGCTGGTGCCAGTATGGGTAAACCGGCGTAACTGCTGATACCTCATCCAGTCGGGAAATCTGCTCGGCGCTCAATCGCCAGCCGACAGCGCCGAGATTTTCTTTTAGTTGCTTTTCATTTCTGGCACCAACAACTAAACTGCTTATGGTAGGCTTTTGCAGCAGCCAGTTCAAGGAGATCTGGGAAATGCTCTTTCCGGTCTCTTGCGAAATTGATTCCAGTACATCAACAATGTTGAATAGGAATTCCTGTTCAACATCGGGACCCTGGCCGCCACCCTGACTATAACGGCTGTCTGCAGCCGGCATAGGATGTGACCTGTTGATTCTTCCACTTAACCGGCCTGAAGCAAGTGGACTCCATACAATTGTACCCACTTTCTGGTCTATTCCCAGGGGCATCAGCTCCCATTCAAATTCTCTATTGATCAGCGAGTAATATGCTTGATGTGCGACATACCTGCTCCATCCGTAACGCTCAGAAACGGAGAGCGATTTCATGAGGTGCCATCCGGAGAAATTGGAACAGGCAATGTACCGCACTTTACCTTGTGTCACGAAGTTATCAAGCGTGCTTAACGTTTCTTCCACGGGTGTACTGGCGTCAAAGCCGTGCATGTGGTAGATGTCGATGTGGTCTGTATTTAAACGTTTGAGGCTATCTTCAAGTGCTTTCGTGAGATGGTACCGCCCGGATCCGAAGTCATTTACACCTGGTCCCATGCGGAAAGTACCTTTGGTGGAAAGGATATAGTCATGTCTCGAGATGCCTTTTAAAGCTTGGGCAAGGATTTCTTCAGACATGCCATTAGAATAGCTGTTGGCGGTGTCAAACAAGTTCATGCCGGCATCAAGACATAAGTTAATCAGTTGCCTGGCTTCCTCAACCTGGGTGGTTCCCCAAGCCTTAAAGAATTCATTACCGCCACCGAATGTAGCCGTACCAAAGCTGAGGGCCGGAACATGCAGCCCCGAGCCCCCTAGAATTTTATAGTCCACAGTACTTTTTTGCTAATCTTAACCTTATCTGGATTGTTCAATGTATGATGGCTGGGTAATTTCAGATGCAGCACGCGGCGTCTGTTTATTACACTGGCCTAATGCCCAATAAATAAGCACAAAAATGATAATCGTAGAGAAGCATCCTCCCCCCAGTTTCTTGGCACCATAGCCTGCAATCAGCGTCTTGAAAAATCCATTCATGTCTTTTTAGTTTATGTTAATATTAGTTGATTAACACTATAAAAGAATAAAAGGTTTTTGTCTAATGCTGAGCCTACCTGAGCTTTTTAGATCCGGATATGTTGTACCTCAGGAAGAAGGCTTGCTGGTTGTCCATTATACCATCTGCATAATGATATGTGAAGACGAACCTGCCACTGATGTTCTTGAACAGGATTGGTGTCCATCCTAAATCAATACGGTTGTATGTTTTAGCATCGTAGAACTTATCCCCCAGAATCAAATGGTGACCTTCACCAGCATAGAAAGTGTTGGTAATGCTAAATCTTTTGTAGCCAAGATAAAGATCAGCAACAAAGCCCTTTGGTGTTACAAAATCAGAGACACTCCTGGTTCTCTCGAAGGACATCATGCCACCGGCAGCAATGGTCAACGAATCCAGGAAGGTTGATTTAGAAAGGTCCACACCAAGCTTTACAGTCGCCGCACCATTGTCTTGCAAGTTATCGCCTGGCACTTCAATCGCAGCGCCCGCATTGTGGAACATGTAAGCGTGGTGACTAATAAAAAACTTGTTGGGTTGGTATTTACCGGACAGTCCGAAAATAAAAGTTTCCCGGTCGATGTTTGTCTGTCTGCTGGTCCAATCCAGCCAGATGATTTCCCGAAAGGTTGAGGTTTCATACCTGCCCAGCATCCCTTGTACATTCGGGCGATAGTAATTCAGGGTGTCGGACAGTAATGCACGTGGATAATCGTCTACGAGGTTTTGACGAGGGAAGGATCCAATGAAGAAATCAACATTTTTCTTCTCGTATTGGTAGTAGATGACCGGTTCTATTTTGTCGAAGAAATTAGCACGTTGAGAACCGAATTCATACAGCGCGTTGAAGCCCACGCGTAGGCGGTGCACACTATCGATCCTCAATCCGACCTCAGGAGAAATTCTGGTGCCAAAAATCGTTTGTGAGTACCGCCCGGACTTCATGTATTCGCGGTTATCCATGAAGCCGAAGAAACTGAGGTTGCCTTCCAGCTCCTGAGCAAATGTGGAACCTGCGCTGAATATAAGTATGGTTAGGAGTAGGAATCTTCGTAGTGAAGCGATGGTGTGGTTCATATTATTTAACATTGACGTTGATCATGCTGCTGTTTCTGGAGCCGGGAAAGGGAGCTGTTTTTAGGGCAATAAAAAGCTTGTACTTCCCAGGTGTTTTCGGCGCCTGGATTTTAATGGTGAATTGGGTGGTGCCGTGTGCTGGAATCTTCAGTTGCTTATAGGCTTCTGATACGTTGGAAACCTGCACAACCTGTCCGGATTGGTAATAGCCATAGAGTAGTTCTACCGGGCTTTCATCAGCAATGTCTTCAAAGCGTACTTCCTGATCGTAGGGGTTTTCTATTTGAAAGGTAATCTCCCGAAGCTCAGCTGTGTTCCAGTCATCATTGTAATGTAATGGGCTGAATTGAAGTTTCTGGTACAGCCTTACCTTATTGATAAATTTTCCGTAGAACTTCGCCTTGTTAGTCGGAATGGAGAACTGCTCCGCCCCATCAGCAAAGGGATGATCCAGTACATACAGCACCTTTTTGAATTGAAGACTGTCCTCTATTGGCCAGATGTCGAACTGGGTCTTACGGTATCCATAGGAATTGTTGCCAAAGCCATCTAACGTGTTGTTGTAGTAATTGTAATAAGCAGGTGCCTGAAAGCCATCCTGAAATATCACCGGATTGCCCTCTGCTGCCTGTGCGATGCTATTCGCCCAATCCTGGTATCCATAATAACTGGCTACAAACTTAACTTTCTGTAGACCCTCGGGTGCCGCCATCAGGACTAATCGGGCGACTAAAATTAAGCCGATGTTTACGGTAAACAGGATTTTATAGGTCTTGTTTAATCCCCCCCGGGCAATGTGTATATAAGCCAGGATGAATAAGGGTATAAATTCGATCAATGGCCAGTGCGCCTGAACCCTGCCCTTGAAGGTGTTAAGGAAAAAGAAAATGAAGACACCGATCACCAAAAATCTTAAGCCACTTAAGAACAGGTCTTGATTCGCTTTTTGTTTCCATGCACTTGAGATCAGGTACCAGCCCATAATGGGGCCCATCATCAGCAATTGGTCGACAAAGTATTGTGCGGTGTACTCGAACTTGTAAGGACTGGCCGATCGTTCAAACAGGTGATAATGAATAGAAGGGTAGTCGTTCAGGTATTGCCAATAGATGTGCGGGGCAAATAAGGCGAATGCAACAACCATGGCTATCCAGAAAGAGCCTTTGGTAAAGAGCTTTAAATTTGAAAGTAGTACAAAGAATATAACAAGTACACCATGATATTTGCTGAGCAGCAATGCCGCTGCAAGTATACCTAAGGCTAGCGCCCAGCCAAAGTTGTAAGACTTCAGATATTGCTGGTAGGCATACAAGAACAAGATCGTAAATAAGTAGAGCGGCGAGTCAGGTGTGGTAATGAAGCCATAAACATGAAATATCAGCACAGAGCTGAACAGCAGTATAAATAAGGCGCCGTTCTTGGTATAAGGCTTAACAATTTGCCACAACACGAAGATGGAGAGGGTATTGGTGATGACTGTAACCAACCTTAAGCTTAATGGATTATGTATAATCCAGTCGCCTGCCTTAATGTATAAAGCGACCATTGGCGGGTGGTCGAAGTAACCCCAGTCCAGAAACTTGGAGTACATCCAATAATAGGCTTCATCCGGGTGTAAACCGGTGAATAGGGCCTGAAGCAGGTTAATTAGAAACCAGGTGCCAAGGAATACATAAAGTAATTTCGTGGAGGGTCGGCCTTGTTCAAGCCGCTGGAATAAAGGTCCCATGTATAAAATTATGGCGTAAAAGTATCAATTAAAATTGGTAGCGGAAATTATACAATGGCTAACGCGGCCGGGCTGGCTGGTACATGCTCATTTTTTTTATATTTGAGTATAGAATTTAATTATGAGGATAAATCAACCTACCAGACTACTTATTGCATCCGCTTTAATGTGGAGTTTTTCTGCAACAGCGCAGGATAATTTTGGTCCCGTATTCAGCCGAATTAATTCGGAAGTACAGCAAAATTCAAAAGCTTATCCAAACCTTAAATCGGCAACTGAAACCATTGGTCATCGCTTAACAGGTTCGCCCAATGGCGCCAAGGCAGAGTCTTACGCTTACGATCTTTTGAAATCTTACGGGTTTCAGGTGCGCTATCAGCCATTTGAAGTTGAAAGCTGGAATCGCATAAGTGTGGAAACGAAGATTGGCAATGAAGGTCGTTTGGAAGCCGTGAATGCGGTTACGCTGGCACATTCACCAGTAAAAGCGAGTGTCACTGCTGAGCTTGTAGATATGGGTAATGGAACAGCGGCTGATTACCTGGCAAATCCTGATAAGGCAAAGGGCAAAGTTGCGTTGATATTCCTGGGTACTTTGCCGGGCTCTCCTGAAAATACGCCCAGGTTGCATCGTTCGGAGAAGACAGCGCTAGCTACCCAGCATGGCGCCGTAGGTGTTGTCATCATCAACGGTGTTAAAGGTGATGTGCTACTTACGGGTACCGCTTCCGTTACCGGTAAGTTGATTCCGATTCCTGCAGTTTGTATAGGCCTTGAAAATGGAATGCGGATTAAGGAAACCATGAAACAAACCAAACAGTTCGCCAGTATTAACATGACGAACTTCTCGGGGATGATCAAAGCCCGGAATGTTATTGCAACGCTGAAAGGAAATGACCTTGCTGACGAGAAGATTGTGGTCGGCGGCCATCTGGATAGCTGGGATCTTGCCACAGGTGCAATCGATAATGGTATCGGCTCTTTCGCTATCCTGGATATGGCTCGGACATTCAAGAAGCTTAATCTGAAAACAAAACGTACGGTAGAGTTTGTGATGTTTATGGGTGAGGAGCAAGGCTTGCTGGGTTCAAAGGCCTATGTAGAACAGGCGAAAAAGGATGGTACATTGGGGAAAGTGAAGTTCATGCTGAACTATGACATGACGAATGATCCTAAAGGATTTACGACCGGAAGAAAAGAAATGGAAAGTCTGTTTAAGTCCTGGGGAGCGGACATTGCTAAATTAGACACAGGCTTCAAAAATATCTTTGCCGCTGGCGCTGGCTTGCACAGTGACCACCAGCCTTTCATGCTTGCTGGTATTCCTACAGGTGGCGGAACAGGTGGTAAATTGCCGAATAACTCCGGACCATACTACCATTCTAATGGCGATTCTTTCAAACTGGTAGACGAACAGGAGCTTAAGAACACCGTAAGATATAGTGCAATGCTAACATATGCACTGGCAAATACACCACAGATACCAGTAAAGGTGCAGACGGAGGAAGAGATAAAGTCGTTTTTACAGGCAAATAAATTGGAAATACCGTTGCGGATTGCTGGTGATTGGCGTTGGGACTAATCCCTTAATATATAATCAGTTATTAGCTTGTGTGGGAGCATAAATAATCCTACCTTTGCAAACTCGTTTTTAAGGCGTAGCAACACGCTGCTAATAACCACAATATGAAGAAAATCGTCGATTACAGAAAATTATTAGGTGTACAAAAAGATACCGAGTTAAAAGAGCTTAAAACCATTTATAGAAACCTGATGAAGGACTGTCACCCTGATAAATTTCAGGATAATGACGAGGAGAAGTTAGCTGCGGAGCAAAGAAGTAAGGAGATTATTGAAGCTTACCATTTTCTGGTAAGTATTGCGCCGGAAACCCTTTCGCTTTCTATTGAAGAATATACGCAGACCACGGCTACTTGTGGGATAGCGGATTTTTCATGGGCTGGATTGGTGCTAACTGTTCAATTCTTAGATGGCAGCAGCTACGAGTATTTTGAAGTTCCTAAAGCGGTTTACGTAAAGCTTGTTAATGCAGATTCACCGGGAAGATTTGCAAGAAGACACATCTTCAATGTTTATCCATACCGCAATATTGCTAAACTTGCAACAGCTTAATTAAGCCTTGCACAATCAAGTATAAGAATTAGCGTCTTTATTACGAGCGTTAATTAGATGACGGGGAGATCGCGAAAGTGACCTCCCCGTTTTTTTTAGCTCTTTTTCTCCTGTTCCTTAACGGTAGTCGGTTTATCTGCATTTGCCTGCACCGGAGCATCGCCTGTTTCAACTTCAACCTGACGGGTGGTTACCGCATAGTGGTTCGGATGTATCGGAGAGCCAAAATCCATTGCATAAGCTTTGGTAAATTCAGCACCGAAGTATAGTATAATAGAAGAGTAGTAGGTCCAGAGTAGCAGTACCACCAGGGATCCTGCTGCGCCATAGGTACTACCGACATTACTTTTGCTGATGTAAAATGAAATACCAAATTTCCCAATCATAAACAGCACTGCAGTTACGATAGAACCTAGTGCTACATCGCGCCATTTGATTTTTGCATCTGGAAGCACTTTGAAGATTACGCCAAAAATGAAAGAGATCACGACAAGGGTGATTATTTGACCGACCACGTTCACAACAATCACCGAGGTATCTTCGAAATTGCGGAACAACCGATCGCTCAGGCCTTCAATCAACCACGTCACGCCTAGGGAGACTAAAAGAATGAAGACTAAACTCACGATTACGGAAAAAGATAAAAAACGGTTAAGCAACATCTTCATGAGGCCCAGTTTTGGTTTAGGTTTCAAGCCCCATATGGTATTGATGGAGTCCTGAATCTCGGCGAACACCGTTGTGGCACCCACCAGTAGGGTAACTGCTCCTATGATGATGGCAATTGTACTTCCGCCACTTATGGCTGCATTTTTAATAATATCTTGGAGTGATTTAGCGGTGTCTGCCCCCATGAAACCTTCCAGCTGCCGGTAAACTTCACCTTCCATGGCTTCTCTGCCGAGGAAAATGCCGCAGATGGAGATTATTAGGATAAGCAGTGGCCCCATTGAAAATACCGTGTAGTAGGCTAAAGATGCACTAAGCTTGGTAACCTTATCATCTGAGAAGCCGGCGAATGAATCTTTAAGTAGTCGCCATATGTCTTTAAACTTCATTTTTTTCATAGTATGCATTTTTAGGTTGATTATGGAACAATGTTGCAACCTTTTAGTTTTACCGCGATTTTATTCTTCTGTTTAAGCATATTCTTCGCTTTTTGTTTAAAAATGTTCTTGAATAAATAAAATGATATATTTACAGTTATACATTAAAGCTTAGACAATGAAGAGAATATTCAATACATCCTCAAATCAAACTGTTGTGAATGCCGCGCTACTGATTTTAAGAATTGGTATTGCTTGTTTCATGCTTACCCATGGATGGCCAAAGCTTATGAAGCTGCTTGCTGGCGGAGAAATCCAGTTCTTAGATCCATTTGGTCTGGGCGCTATAGCATCTTTTGTGTTGGCGATTTTTGCAGAAGTGCTGTGCTCGTTTTTGCTTCTTTTTGGCCTCGCGACAAGATGGGCAACGATCCCATTGATCATTACCATGCTGGTTGCAATATTTGTGGCGCATGCTGCTGACGGCTTTCAGAAGCAGGAATTACCTGGCCACTATGTGCTGGTGTACCTATTCTTATTGCTCGTTGGGCCCGGCAAGTACAGCCTCGATTACTTTATAGGTAGGAAACTAAGTCGTAAGTACAGGGCTTTTTAAACCTGGGATCAGCGATCCGCCTTTAGCTTGAGTTCAAACTCAATCAGCTTTCCAATTTCCGAAATGTCAAAATCAAGAAAGCGCGGGGCAAAGTCACCGGTGCTCCATTGACCTTTGGAGCCCATAAAAAAAGGACAATTCTCTCCATCTTTGGAGATTTCATAGCCATTAGGGGTACCTTTCATTTCTGAAACATCGTAGTTTGTGCCCTTGGCAGTTGTTATTTGGAAAGGCTTCATCATACTGTTTTCTAGTTAACGATTTAAGCTCTACAATGTTTTATCTCGCTCATGTAAATGCAAATACCTAATATTACCGTTATAATAGTTTAGACATAACATATGAAGAAAATATTAGCCTTTGGGATCGTGCTGTTGGTACTGTGTGGTTGTGGTGTGAATAAGCAGGCGCAGCAGATCGCGGCACTTGAAAAGTGTAAATACAAGTTGCTATCCGCTGAACAGGTTACCCTTGGCGGTACAAACATTGCCAGTTTCTCAAACTTGCAGGACATCAATTTAGCGAGTTTACCAGGACTTGCATTAGGTCTGCTTACGCAGGATGTTCCATTAAAAGCCAGGCTCAATCTTGAAATCACCAATCCGACGAGCACCGCTGCGGCAATCAATGATTTCGAATATAAAGTGCTCATTAACAATCAGGAGCTCGCCACGGGCTTAGTGAATCAACTTGTGGATGTTCAGCCTGGTGGCACAACCGTAGTACCCGTCAATGTGAACCTGAATGCTTACCGCTTTATTTCCAACAAACAAGTGATGCAGGAAGTTGCTGCCTTTTTACAGTCGGGAACGGATTCAGTAGCGCGTAAGGGTATGCTGACGCTGAAGATTAAGCCCAGTATTAAAGTTGCTGGCGCATTGGTAAAGTACCCAGGATTTCTTACCATTGATAAAGAGATTAGCAGTAAAGTGCTTTTCAAATAACCAAAAACCAAATATTTACCGACACCAAGATTCGCGATTGAAGCTGTATGAAAATAAAAGTGCTGCCTTTCTACCTATTTGTTCTTTTCCCATTCTGTCTAAACGCGCAGTCTCAGCGGTCCTATAATGCTGCAGAGATAAAACAGGGGCTGGAAGCTTTAAGTGTTACCGGCAGGGTGTTGTATATCGCAGCGCACCCGGATGATGAAAATACAAGGCTTTTAGCCTATTTGTCCAAAGGCAAGAAGTATAAAACGGCATACCTTTCTTTAACCAGGGGAGATGGGGGACAGAACCTTATTGGTACTGAGCAGGCTGATCAGCTTGGCTTGCTTAGAACGCAGGAGCTCCTTGCTGCACGGCAAATTGACGGTGCGGAACAATTTTTTACCCGTGCCAATGATTTCGGGTTTTCTAAGACGGCAGAAGAAGCACTGCGCTTTTGGGATGAAAAGAAAATTCTGAGCGATGTGGTCTGGGTAATCCGCAAGTTTCAGCCGGATGTAATCATTACCCGCTTTCCCGGCGACGAACGTGCTGGCCACGGAGCGCATGCGGCATCTGCAATCCTTGCTGAAAAGGCCTTCAGCGCCGCTGCCGACCCGCGGCAATTTCCGGAACAACTTGCTTACCTGAAGCCATGGAAGACCGGGCGTATCGTGTGGAATACGTTCAACTTTGGGGGAACCAACACGATTACAGCCGATCAACTTTCGATGGACGTTGGTCAGTACAATGCCTTGCTTGGGCAAAGCTATGGTGAGATTGCAGCAGACAGCCGGTCAAGGCACAGAAGTCAGGGTTTCGGCTCAGCAAAGCAGCGTGGTTCCGCAATGGAATCTTTCCAACATCGTGCCGGTGTACCTGCAAAGAAGGACTTGTTTGAGGATGTTGATGCCAGCTTGAACAAATACCCTGGGCTTAAAGATGTACAATTCCTCATCAACGATATTAATAAACGGTACCGTGTAGAAGCCCCTTACGAATCTATAGCGCAATTGCTTCAGCTAAAGACGGCGACCGCTAAACTGCCGTTTGATCACGTAAAACTGGATGAGCTGATTTTAGCTTGTGCCGGTATCTGGATAGAAGCGGTGAGTGCACATCCGGCATACGGCGTAAATGATTTGATGACCTATGAGTTGCAAGCAATATCGCGCCTGCCAAGCGGATCGCCGCTGAAAGTAGAGCTGCTGGTTGATCGCGAGGATCCAATAGAACTCAAGCCCGGCAATTTAATCCGCTTGAACCGGGCCTTGCCAGACAGTGCCCGAAAACTTACACAGCCCTATTGGCTTGCCAATCCACATGGTATAGGTGCATATGTGTTTACAGGTATCGAAAACTTAGGTGCACCTGAGAATAAAGCACCTTCAGCCGGGGATGTAGCCATTAAAATTAATGGAACCCGCATCGCTGTGGATCGCTCCATCATATACAAATATGCAAATCCGGCGGTCGGAGAGATTTACCAGCCTTTAGTTATCGCCCCGCCGATTACCGCAACGCTTCAGGAAAAAGCTTATGTATTCAACAACCAGACTCCAAGGAAAATATCAGTTTCGATCCGGAGCTTCATCAAGAATGCTAAAGGAAAACTTGAAATTAAAGTACCAAAAGGATGGAACGTTGCTCCTTCCAGTATAGATCTTAATTTAGCTGAGAAAGGCACGGAGGAAATTTTAGACTTCACCGTAACACCGAATGAAAAAGCTACTTCCGGGAAATTGGAGTTGCAGATCGTAACTGCAGGGGAGACATATAACAAGGGGTTCCAGCAGATTGCATATGAACACATACCTGTGCAAACACTGTTCCCGCAGGCAGAAGCAAGGCTGGAGCAGCTGGATCTTAAATTCGCCGGAAAACAGATTGGCTATGTTGCAGGTGCAGGGGATCTCATTCCGCAATCACTTAAACAGGTCGGGTATGAAGTTACCATGTTGGATGCAAATCTGCTGAATGGAGATCTATCCAGATTTGATGCAATTGTAACTGGGGTGAGGTTGTACAACATCAACGAGGATGCAGCAGCAATGCAGGCCAAGTTGATGGCTTACGTTAAGAACGGCGGCACGCTGGTTCAGCAGTACAACGTGAATAATCCATTAAAGATCAGTCAAATTGGTCCGTATCCATTTACAATAACACGCGACCGGGTTACAGAAGAAGATGCGGACGTATCGTTCTTAAAACCTGATCATGCGTTGTTAAACTACCCCAATAAGATTACCCAGAAGGACTTCGAAGGCTGGGTTCAAGAGCGCGGTATTTACTTCGCCAGTAATCTGGATGAAAAGTATACGCCAATTCTACGTATGGGCGACAAAGGTGAGCAGCCTTCCAACGGTTCGTTAATCATCGCAGAGTATGGAAAAGGTAAATACATCTATACCGGCCTGGTATTTTACAGAGAGCTTCCTGCGGGGGTGCCAGGGGCGTATCGCTTGTTTGTAAACTTGCTCTCCGCAGGCGCAAAAAGCACGGACAAAAAATAGTCTTGCCCCGAAACAGGAGAATAATATAAAGTAGGAGGAGTACATAGTAAGATGAGCAAATCAGATATGATTGAAAAGGATAACAAGCAGGAACTACCTCCCTTTGTTAAAACATGGAAGCAATTTTACGTGCTGCTCATCATCTGGTTATTGTTGTTGATCCTTAGTTTTTACCTTTTTACCATCTACTTCCAATGAGCGTACTAGACTGGTGTGTATTGTTTGGTACGTTACTGGCCATTGTTTCTTATGGCGTTTACAAAAGCCGCGGTGCAAAGAACATAGACGGCTATCTGTTGGGGAACCAGTCACTGCCCTGGTATAGTGTGTGCCTCTCTGTTATGGCTACACAAGCAAGCGCGATCACTTTCCTTTCGGCACCAGGACTAGCGTATTCATCGGGCATGAGCTTCGTGCAGTTCTATTTCGGGCTTCCGCTAGCCATGATCGTACTCTGCATCACCTTTGTGCCCATCTTTCATAGACTTAAGGTTTACACGGCGTACGAATACCTGGAACAGCGTTTCGACCTAAATACCAGGGTGCTTACCGCCATCTTGTTCTTAATACAGCGGGGACTTTCAACTGGTATTACCATTTATGCGCCTGCTATTATTCTTTCTACAATTCTGGATATCAATACCGTGTATACAACTTTGTTCATCGGGATCATCGTAGTTTGCTATACCGTATATGGCGGTACCAAGGCGGTTTCTTACACCCAAATGCTGCAGATGAGCATTATCTTTTTGGGACTGTTTGCGGCGGGTTATGTTGTCGTTTCCTTGCTCCCGGGGGACATCGGCTTTGTTAAAGCGATCAGCATTGCGGGCAAGATGGGACGGGCAAGTGCCATTGATTTCAAGTTTGACTGGAACAACCAGTACACCGTGTGGAGCGGATTAATTGGTGGCTTTTTCTTACAGCTGTCTTACTTCGGAACGGATCAGAGTCAAGTGGGGCGATACCTAACCGGTTCATCGATCAGTCAGAGTCGCCTTGGTTTGCTGATGAATGGACTGGTGAAAATTCCAATGCAGTTTCTGATCCTGCTGATTGGGGTATTGGTGTTTACATTTTATCAGTATACCAAACCGCCAATTTTCTTCAATAGCTTCGAACTGAATAAACTTGAAGCAAGTAACTATAAACCACAGCTCGAGGCTATTTACGAGCGCTATGATGCAGCCTTTGCTGCAAAGCAGGAACAACTAAACCAACTTAATCGCGCACTCGACGCTGGGGATGAAGCTTCAATTAACGCGCAGCGGAAACAGCTGCAGCTTGCCGATCTTGAAACCCGTTCGCTTAAAAAGGAAGCAACAGACCTAATGTTGAAAAACGATCGCAATGCCGACGTGAACGACAATAATTACATCTTCTTAAGTTTTGTTACCCGATACCTGCCGCAAGGATTAATTGGTTTACTGATCGCCATCATCTTTTTAGCGTCTATGGGCTCTACCGCAAGCGCGCTGAACTCGCTAGCCTCCACCAGTGTAATTGATGTTTATAAACGTCTGATTAAGAAGGATGGTTCCGACAGCCAGTATCTTTCTGCTTCTCGCTGGGCGACCATCTTTTGGGGCGTGATCTGTATCGCGATGGCGCTCTATGCGAGCAAGATCGGGAATTTGATTGAGGCAGTTAACATCCTCGGCTCATATGTCTATGGAACCGTCCTCGGGATCTTTCTTGTGGCTTTCTATGTTAAACGGGTAGGTGGCAAGTCAGTTTTCTTCGGTGCATTGATAGCCGAATTGCTGGTTTGTATCACCGGATACTTTGAAGTCATCGCTTATTTATGGCTTAATGTACTTGGCTGTTTCCTGGTGATTCTATTCTCGCTACTGGTTGAAATGCTAAGGCCCAAGCCGGTCATCAAACCATAGCGTGTTCCCGATGTAAATCCATCAACTTCCTTGTCACCGGCTTTATGGCTTAGTTCTTGCATATATTTCACATATCTTCCGCTTTATTTACATTAATAACTTAAAAACATCGTAGAATAATGGATTTTCTGCACACCATTTTGGGCGACGACATTCAGGCGGGCTTACTTATCATTCTAAATCTTATTATTATTGAAAGTCTGCTCTCTGTTGACAACGCGGCAGTATTGGCAACAATGGTGATGGACCTTCCCAAAGATCAACGGGAAAAAGCCTTGCGGTATGGCATTATCGGTGCTTACATCTTCCGCGGTATCTGTCTGGTCTTAGCTGCCTGGCTGGTAACCATCTGGTGGCTCAAGCCAATCGGTGGCTTTTATCTGCTCTACCTTGCAATCTCTTATTTGCTGAAACGGATGAAAAAGCAGGAGGAACACCATCTTGAAGCCATCGATAAAAAACGGAATTGGTTCTACAGGTCTACAGTTGGACTGGTAGGAAACTTCTGGGCGACCGTAGCACTCGTAGAACTTATGGACCTGGCTTTTTCTATTGATAACGTTTTTGCAGCAGTCGCATTTACAGATAACATCTACCTTATTTATATCGGCGTATTTATCGGAATCCTCGCCATGCGCTTCGTTGCACAAGGCTTTGTTAAGCTGATGGAGCGATTCTCCTTCCTGGAGTCGGCGGCATACCTGGTAATCGGCGTGCTGGGGCTTAAGCTCTCTGCATCCGTGATTACGCATTTTGCGCCAACATCGCCGATTTCAAAGTTCCTGGACAGTGAACGAGCGGACCTTGCAGTATCCATCATTACTGTTGCAATTTTCGTGATTCCAATTGTAAGCTCCTTGGCGTTTAACTTTCCAAGGCATAAGGTTGGTCCGCTGGATGAGGATCTTTAGTAATGTATTTTCTGAATCAATAGCATTTATAACACACAAACATCACTTATGAATAAACTGAATCTTAATTTTAAAAGTACTGCCGCGGTATGCCTGGTGTTACTGTTTACATCGCTCGGCATACAATCTTGTAAAAAGACGCGATCTGACATCTCAAAAGCCCTTTATGGGGAAACGAAAAACAAAGCCTTTAAGGATTTGCAAAGTGACACCTTTGCTGTAGTGCTTAAAAAAACACTGGAAACGAAGCGTTCAACACTGAACAATCCAAAATTGATCACGGCCTTCTATGAAGCCAATGATTATGAACCAGTTTTAGTGCTTAAACACCTCCCAGAGGGCAAACTAAAGGTAATTAACGAGTACTTTAACAACGTAAAGTCTCATGGCCTGGAGCCGGAAATGTTCAAAGCTTCTGCTTTGAACAACCTCATCACCAAGTTTTATGATAAAAAAGGCATAAAGTCTAAGGAAGAAGCTTACCAAAGTTTGGCCGACCTGGAGATCATGGCTGCAAATGCGCTGATCAACTACAGCAATGCCATGCAGTTTGGTGTAATCAGCCCTAGAAAAATCTATGCACGTTATTATACCGAAACGAAACGTCCGGATAGTGTATCTATGCAGCGCATCTTTTCCGTGACGGATCTTAAAGGTTATCTGGACAGTATTCAGCCGAAAGACCCACAGTATTTAGCACTGCAAAAGGCATTAAGCACTGGATTTAAAGATCCTAAGATGTCAGTTGAAGAAACACAACGCGTCTTAGCTGTAAATCTGGAACGTTTAAGATGGAAAAACAAACCTACAGAAGACAAGTATGTATTGGTGAACATTGCAGATTACAATCTTGATGTAATTGAAAAAGGTAAATCTGTGCTCAACATGAAGGTTGTTGTTGGTGAAGGTAGAAATAAGACCTTTACAGATAATCTGGTTGAATACGATGAGCATGACTTGAAAAAGGATAGACCATTTACAAGAGAAACACCTCAGCTAAATAGCATGATTCACAGTGTGCAGGTAAATCCTGTGTGGAATATACCGCAGAGTATCGCAACAAACGAAATCACGAAGAGTGCCGCGGCAGATCCATACTACCTTTCAAACAACAACATCGATGTTTATAAGAACGGAAAGATCATTGAAGACACGGAAACGATCGACTGGTCTGCACCGGATGCCGGTAAAGTTTATGCCTTCAAGCAACGTCCGGGTGAAGACAACGCATTAGGAAAGATTAAATTCCTGTTTAAAAATCAAAGTAGCGTGTATTTACACGATACCCCTGCAAAGGCTGGTTTCGCCAGGGCTGAGCGCGCATTGAGTCATGGCTGCGTACGTGTTGAGAAACCATTGGACCTTGCACATGCGCTATTTGGCGATGGTTCCAAGTTCGACCTGATCAAGAAAAATATGGAATCTAATAATCCTGAAGCGACAGACCTGGCCTTGCCGAAAAAAGTACCTGTGTATCTGACATACTTTACGGCCTGGGCCGACCCCAGTGGTGGCCTGAAGTTTAGAAAAGATGTATATGGGTTAGATATCGTTTTATATACCTACTTGCAGAGACTTAGCGGGAAGTAAATTCTCGCTTTTTACAGGAATATCTGTGCTGTTAGAAGCAAAGGCTGCAGCTAAATGGTTGTCAAGATATTTCGAAGTATAACGCTGATCAGCACCGTTGATGAACAATACAGTTTTACCCTCAATGGTGTTGATCAGTTTATCTGATAACTCAGGTGCAACAGCAGGACAACCTAAGCTACGACCTAAGCGGCCTAAAGCATTAATGGTTCCCTGACCAACATAATCTGCTCCGTGTACAACAATGGCACGACGGCGAGCATTATCATTGTAACCATTATCCATTCCATCTAAACGTAGGGAACGACCGTGTTTTCCGTAATAAACTTCGCCAGTGATGTAGAAACCAAGGCTACTCTGGTTTGAAGAGTTAACGTTTGAAAAACTGGTTGCGCGATCATCACCTGTGTTCTTGCCATGGGCAACCCAGGTATTTAAAAGCAGTTGCTTTTTGTCCAGATCAATCACCCAAAGCCTTTTAGTACTACTGGTTTGACTCATATCGGCAATACTGATGATGGATTTTGCAGCAGATAATTTACCTGCATTCTTCAGGTTATAGAACCCGGTAACGGCTTTTTCGAATACAAGCTGACTTAATCCCGTTGCACCAAGGTTGGCTGCAAGGTATAGATCGTCCAGGTGTTTGTTATATAAAGAATCTGCGGAAATTGCTACAGGGACTTTACTCACTTCAACCGACCGATGCTTAACCTGAGTTCCAGTACTTGGAATCCATCCGGTCATCATCACTGATAAAGTTACTAGTAAAGATCCTGCGCCTGCTAAAATGTACTTTCTCATAGGTTTAAATTTGGTTGGCTATGCGTTGGTAGACGTTTGTTGAGGTAAGGTTCTGTTCAATAAGCAGAGTGTTTATGTTGAAAGAGCAATGAGGTTTGCCGTTTTGATATATCAAAGATAAGCAATCTATCATGTTTATTACAAACGATTAATTGCTTTTACCTTCATGTGACTTTCTTAGAATCATTCTAAACAATGTAGATGATCCCCCCGTCAAGTATAAAAACCATTACAAACGTACTTAAATGGCTTCTGCCATTGGCGCTTAGGTTTAGCTTTCTATTTTTGCAGCAAATTTAACTAAGATCCTGAATGAAGAAACTGCTACTCCCACTGTTATTGCTACTAAATACCGCCATTTACGCTCAGAAAAACGAATTTTCAGGAAAACTTATCGACGCGAAGTCGAAGATCGCTATCCCAGGTGCTACCATCTGGTTCGGTGATGGTCATGCCGCAGATATTAGTGATGAGCAGGGTGTATTCAGCATCAGGCGTAGCATGGATGGTCCTGCAACACTCTACATAACAGCTATTGGTTACGAAAGGCAGGAAATTAAGATCAGCAACATAAAGGCGGGGCAAGTATTCAGTTTGCAACCTGCTACCAACCAATTGCAGGATGTTCTCATTTCCGGCGCAGCCGGAAACCCTTACCGGGCAATTAGTGATGCAGATATCCGTTTGCGCGGTGTGTCCAACTCACAGGAAGTTCTACGAATGGTGCCGGGCCTCTTCATTGGGCAGCATCAGGGTGGTGGTAAAGCTGAACAGATCTTTCTGCGGGGTTTCGATAATGATCACGGTACCGATATCAAACTTGAAGTGGATGGCATGCCGATAAACATGGTTTCCCATGCACATGGACAAGGATATAGTGACAGCCACTTCATCATTCCCGAAACGATTGGAAATACGACTTTCAAAAAAGGTAGTGCAGATGCAGAGAAGGGCAATATGGTCACTTCAGGGTATGCGGCTTTCCACACGCTCAATGCTTTGGACCGGAATGTTTTCCGGGTTGAGGCCGGGCAGTTTAATACTTACAGAGCGCTCGCGATGGTCAACCTGCTAAGTAAAAAAGCAATGAACCAGAACCACTCTTGGTATGCAGCTGGTGAATACCGGTATTCGGATAGCTATTTCGAGCACCCTCAGCGCTTCAAAAGAACAAACTTTTTCACCAAATACTATGGACGTATCTCAGACAACAGCACGCTGGCTGCTTCCGCTTCAACGTTTTACAGTGACTGGAAAGCTTCAGGGCAAATCCCGGATTATGCAGTCAACGACGGTACAATCGGCTTCTTTGGTGCTTTAGATCCGAACGAAGGTGGTGTAACCTCCAGAACCAACTTCAACGCCGTTTTACTGACCAGTACACCGAACAACAACCTGATCAAGAATCAACTTTATTATTCGCGTTATGCGCTGGACCTCCATACCAACTTCACCTTTTTCCTGGAAGACCCTGAAAATGGAGATGAAATTCGACAACGGGAGGGAAGGGACATTTTTGGATATCACGGAAGCTACACACAGGACGATTATATCGGAAATCTAAAACTTAGCTCACAAATTGGGCTAGATGTTCGGTTAGATGCAACCCAAAACTCAGAACTCTCGCACACCAGGAACAACACCTACTTACTTGACGCAATTAAGCTTGGCGACATTACGGAATTAAACTCCGGGGTATTCCTGAGCGAAACACTGCGCTTCAATGAAACCTTCAGCATCAATGCAGGCTTGCGTTTCGACCAATTCTATTACCGTTACTACAATAAACTGGATGAAGACCCGACATTAAACGGTGCTGGCGCTTATAAAGAACAAAACAATATCCTCAGCCCGAAGCTTAGCTTCTTTTATCAGCCATCTAACCGCACGCAATTCTATTTAACTGCAGGTAGGGGCTTTCACTCCAATGATACCAGGGGAGTAGTCTCGGCCGCAGGGCTGAAAACGTTGCCCGCGGCTTATACAACGGATCTGGGTACGGTGTTGAAGATTTCGGACAAACTACTGGTAAATGCTGCGGTTTGGCAAATCCACCTGGATAACGAATATGTATATAGCGGTGATGGTGGATCGGTTGAATTTAGCGGGAAGACACAACGCGTAGGCTTTGACTTCTCTGCGAGGTATCAACCAATTCCTGCAATCTACCTGGATGCAGATCTTAACTATGCGCATGGACGTGCTGTTGACGAAGCTAAAGGCGAAGACTACATTCCACTTGCACCAGTCTGGAGCAGCTCAGCAGGAATTACTTACATGAATAAAACGGGTATTAATGGTAGTTTGCGGTACCGGTATTTAGGCGACCGTCCGGCAAATGAAGATTACAGTTTAACTGCTACCGGGTACTTCATCACTGATCTTGTACTGAATTACACAGCGAAGCGCTTTGAGGTCGGGCTAACCGTGAATAATCTTTTTAATGTGAAATGGAAGGAAACGCAGTTTGAAACGTTAACGAAGTTAAGGAACAGAGATGCGGTGAACAGCATTGCTTTTACGCCGGGAACAAAGTTCGCAGCCTTAGCGCATGTAAGCTTCTTCTTTTAGGTGATGCTCAGGATCCCCCATGGATTGAAGGATTGCTAGATGTGGCGGAATATATTGTATGTTTTATCATGCAGTGCGCGTACGCAGCGCTGCATTTAATTGGTTATAGTCAGTTTATTGCTGCTTCCTTTAAGGCTGTCGATCGTTACTTTTAAGATATTCATTGTCTCTTCCGGGCTGTTTACTGTAAATGTATATTGCTTTTTAGCCCTTGGTTTAACTTCTGGTGTCTTCAAACCATCAGAAGCGGAGAAAATGAATGGAAATGCAACGATTATAACACCATAGGTAATCTGTTTTAAGTGTGGTAACGTTTTCATAGTATGCTGGTTTATACATTATAAACCAAATTAAATGCCAAAAACATTTAACCAACATTCACAAAACAGGAACATTATAGCATCAAGCGACGTAAACGGTTTTGATGTTTACAAATTCATGCATACCCACCAGCCCGAGCTCCCTTCCATAACCGGATCCTTTGATGCCACCGAAGGGCAAACGCGGGTCTGACTTAACGAAGCTGTTCACGAAACATGATCCGGCCTCTAGTTGTGTTCTGGCGATCTGCTCTGCTTTTTCAACGTCGCGGCTGAAAATCGCAGCGCCAAGGCCGAACTGCGTGTCGTTTGCAATATCTACAGCCTCTGCTATACTAGATGCCTCCATGATAGATGCTACAGGACCAAAGAGCTCTTCCGAATATGCCGGCATGCCTTTACGGACGCCCGTTAAAATGGTAGGCGTGTAGAAGGCGTGGTCGCCAGAATAGTCGGGAATTTCACCGCCGAGAATACATTTTGCACCAGCCTGAATATTGCTTTGCACCTGTGTATGGAGTTCGTCGCGCAGGTCTTTTCGCGCCATAGGGCCAAGTTGTGTCGCCTCGGCTAAAGGATCGCCCGTGATCCTGGCGGTCATTTTTGCCCGGAAAATTTCCGTGAATTCACCGGCGATGCCTTTTTGCAGGATAAAGCGTTTTGCGGCAATACAACTTTGACCATTATTTATCAGTCTGCTTTGCACGCAGATTTCAGCTGCGGCTTCGAGGTCCGCATCTTCAAGAATGAGATAAGGATCGCTTCCACCAAGCTCAAGTACGGATTTCTTCAATAAACCCGCTGCCTGTGCGGCCACTTGCCTGCCTGCTTCTGTACTCCCGGTAAGCGTAACGGCGCGCACCAGCGGATGTTCAATCACTTTACCAGCAGCCTTGCTGTTGATGAGCAAGGTCTGAAAGACATGTTCCGGGAAACCTGCTTCCAGAAGTACTTCTTCAATGGCCAATGCACAACCGGGAACATTCGAAGCGTGCTTTAGTAATCCACAATTGCCCGCCATCAATCCCGGAGCGACAAAGCGAAAGACTTGCCATAGCGGAAAGTTCCATGGCATTACGGCAAGCACAATACCCAAAGGCTGGTAAGAGATGTAGCTTTTCCTGGCCTCCGTATGCACCGCTTCATCCGCCATATAGGCAATGCCATTCTGAGCATAGTATTCACATACAGCAGCACATTTCTCAACTTCAGCTACGCCATCCTTCAAGGGCTTACCCATCTCCAAAGCCATGGTCATCGCAAGTGCATCTTTACGTACGCGCAGCACGGCGGCGGTATTCATTAGCAATGCTGCTTTCTCGTCCAGCGGAACCTGGCGCCAGTGCTTCCATGCAAGGTGTGCCTGCGCGATCTTCTTGGAAACCTCATGCTCGCTGTGTGCGGTGTAACTTTTTACAACTTGGCCATTAACCGGATTGATGGATTGAATTGACATAGGAATTGTTTTAAAACAAAAAACGGAGATATTTCGTCCGAAATACCCCCGTCTAAATTAACGCTCTCAGTAATATAGACGACTAAGAAGCCGCTTTATTGTATCTGCCTTGAAAAAAAATCTTCTAGTGCCTATTTTAAAACATTCAAGACATTTCCATTTAGGATAACAGTGGCTTGGTCAGTTAAGCGGTACGTCGCTTTGGTGATGTCTGGGTTGTTGAGCACAAGTCCACTTTCTCCTGGAATAGTGAAGTTTGCAGCTTTGATTTTTGTGCCTTTCTCGATCCTCAGACTGCTGCCACCTTCCTGGTTGCCAATCTTAGCGGTGAGGGTGTCTAAAGCCATATCGATCAAATTGGCCCTGCCTGATGTACCTAAGTCGAGCGCCAGGGCATTTTGCTTAAAGCCTTTGATCTGCATTACTGCCTGCGGATAACTTTTCTGGAATTTAATCGACTGGTAAGGACTGGTTTTTACCTGATCAAGCCTGTTTAATACAAGTATGAACGTTTCGTTGCGAAAGGGCGCCCCTTTCTTTGCATCTTCCACAACTTCCAGTTTCAACTTTTTCCCATTCTTAGACCATTTAATGTGCTCTTTAAAGCTCTTACCGATATATAAACCTTCTTTTTTGCCTTGCTCAATGGTAACTTCCATCTTTTCAGAGTCTGCTATTTCGATGTCACTTACACTGTTGACTGGTATAAACTCCATTCCATAGAAGCGACCACGCCATTCGCCTTTATCATAGAAAGCTTTCTGCGTAAGATTAAAGGCGGTGATGGCAATGAAGCTTGCGGCTACCGCAGCTATAATTAGTATGGTGCTGGTTTTCATGACTTGTTCTATTGATAATTTTCTGAAATATATAATTGGTAACGTTTCTCAAGTTCATCCATATTGATGTCCAGCAAATACATGTTGCGGAATAACTCTGGCAGCTCTTGTCCCAGGAAACGTTCCCTGCTGTAGGCTTTAATCTTTTTGGCGGCATCCGCAGTGGTATAGAACCCGATGCCGCGTTTGTTGTAAATAACCTCTTTGTTTTGCAGGTACTCGTAGGCCCTTACTACTGTGTTGGGGTTCACTTCAAGCTGAACCGCCAGCTCCCGGACAGATGGTATTTTATCATCCTGAGCCCACTTCCCGAGCAGTATATGCTCGCTGATGTACGCTGCTATCTGCAGGTAAATCGCTTCGTTCTCTCTGAATTCCATCTTAAACCTCCTTTTCTTTCAATTTAAAATAAGCACCCACCCATAAGATCAGGGACATCACAGCAATCAAGATCCATGGTATATAGACCGTAGCAGGCGAAGGATGAAGCTCAATGGTGTTGCCGCTTTCAAGTATTCTCATGGAATCAAAAGGGGCAGAGAATTCCGCATGCCCACCAAAGATGATTTGCAATAGTGGTGCGTTTAGCAATATCAAGCCCAGCACGCTCGCAAAGAAGACGAAGCCGGTTTTAATGAAGTGCAGCTTTTCGAAGAATATCGCACCAATGAAAAATATGGAATGTATAAAAGTGAAGATCATAAGCCCTGGAAAGAACTTCGAGTCTTCCACGGTAACGATGTTTACCACTTCATTTTTCTGCACCGCTGTAAGGTTTGCAATGCTGAGGACGGTGAAGTCGATAAAGTAGAAACATAAGGTGTAGAGCACCTGAAAAATGACGTATGAATAAATCCAGCTAACGAGGTAACGTTCTAAATTAGATACTGGCAGGGTAAGCAGTGGTATCGCCTTCTTTTTGCTGCCATAATCGCTGAAAATAACACTGGTGAACATAGCACCCGATAGTACTTTAAATACCAGGTAAAACGTCGCCTGTACGTGTGGCCCAAGGTAACCATCATTGGCAAAAGTCGCAAAGGTTAACAAGCTAGATAATATTGCCATCAATACGGCAAGTGATAAAAGGTAAGTGCGGGCATTTTCCTTGGTATGTTTAGAAAGCAAAAGGCCGAATCGCTGAAGATCAAATGTGTTGTTCATAACTGTTAGTTTAAATATGATGTTACTGCCTGGCTCTTATTCGTGATTGCATTGAAAAGCAACTCCATGTCAACCTTACTATAATTCTCCGCACGGTTAATGCTGATGGTGTTGATGCCGAAATCACCGTCTTCCTGATACAAAATGTCAGCTTTCTTAGCCTGAACTGCTGTGCTGAACTGAATCTTCTCTGAAATCTCCTCAAGGCTCTTGTTCAAGACAATTTCCTGATTATGAACAACCACCAAACTGTCTATTAAGCTATCAAGGTCACGTACCTGGTGGGTAGAAATGATGATACAGCGATTGTCTGTAAGTGCAGCAGCAATGATTTTCCGGAACTGCACTTTTGAAGGAATGTCAAGCCCATTGGTCGGTTCATCCATAATCAGCGTCCCGGTATTGGTCGCCAGTCCAAAAGCAATCATAACTTTCTTCTGCTGTCCGAAAGAAAGCTTGTTCAGCATCTTGTCGGCAGGCACTTCAAATTCTTCCAACATGTTATAGAAGCCTGCATGATCAAAGCTTGGATAAAACTGACCGCTGCTGCCAACAAAGCCCCTTGCGTTGAGCGCCGGTAAGTACACCTCTTCCGGGATAAAGAACAGTTCCTGCAAAAATGATGGCAGGCGCGCCGCAGCATCATGGCCATTCACCTGGCATGCCCCATCCAGCGGAAACACTAGTCCCGCAATGTTTTTTAGCAAGGTAGATTTCCCCGCACCATTTTTCCCGAGCAGACCATAAATATGCCCTACCTGTAACTCGAGATTCAGGTTCTTAAACAACAGCGCATTCTTGCTGTATCCAAAACTCAGATTTGAAAGCTTTATCATATTTTTAATGTTTGTTGTTGGTGTATTAGTTATGTAGTACAGTACAAATGTAGTACAAGAAATGAACATTACAACTTATCTGCAAAATCTTTTTTAACACAGGGCGTGTAAGTACGCCGGAACGTATCTCCCGCAGAAAAAACGAGTATTTTGAGGCTATAGAATTTTAAAACATTTCCTTATGCTTTGACATTGATGTAGATATGAAAGAAAACGCTTACTTAAAACGAAGAAGGGTTGGAATTAACTTTAATGAGGCACAGCAAGCAGAAATTTGCCTTTGGGCGCCAAATGCCGAAAGTGTTGAAGCCGCATTAGCAAGTGGATCTCTTGTAAGCCTTAGCAGAAGTGCCGATGGATATTGGAAAGCGACTACGGATCTGCTCCAGCCTAATGATCAATATAAATTTAAACTGAATGGAAAGGATGGATTGCCAGATCCCGCTTCTTTAGCACAGCCAAATGGCGTGCATGAAGCTTCCATGGCTGTCGACCTGCAGGCTTTTGAGTGGACGGACACCGAATGGCAGAATCCAGCCCTAAATGACTATATCATCTATGAAATACATACCGGAACCTTTTCAGCAAAGGGGACCTTTGATGGTATTGCACAACATTTAGATCACCTGATTGAACTTGGCGTAAACGCGATAGAAATTATGCCGGTAGCGCAGTTTCCCGGAGACCGGAACTGGGGCTATGATGGTGTGTTCCCTTTTGCCGTTCAACAATCATACGGAGGGGCAGCGAAATTGCAGGAACTGGTAAATACCTGTCACGACAAAGGTATCGCCGTAATCCTGGACGTGGTTTACAATCACGTTGGCCCCGAAGGTAATTACTTCGCTGAATTCGGTCCGTACTTCACTGATAAATACCACACACCTTGGGGACAAGCCGTAAACTTCGATGATGCGGACTGTGATGGTGTAAGAGACTACTTTATTGAGAACGTGCTGATGTGGTTTCGCGATTTTCACATCGACGCCTTACGCATGGATGCAGTTCACGCCATCAAAGATCTAAGTGCACAACACATCCTCCAGGCCATCCGCCTGCAGGTAGACGCCCTGATGGAAATAACCGGCAGAAAGCACTACCTGATTGTGGAATGTGACCTTAACGATCCAAGATTTTTAGACGCTCCTGAAAAGAATGGTTTCGGAATGGATTCGCAGTGGATAGATGAGTTTCATCACGCCCTGCGGATTACTGCCGGTGAGCCAGGCACAGGTTATTATGCCGACTTTCAGGGCATCCGCCATTTAGAAAAGGCTTATCGTGACGCTTACGTATATGACGGACAGTACTCGGAGCATCGGAAAAAGAACTTCGGACGCAGCGCTGATGGGCAGCCTGGTTCCAAGTTCATCGTCTTTTCACAAAACCATGATCAGGTCGGAAACCGCATGCTCGGCGAACGAAGTTCCACATTATACAGCTTCGAAATGCAGAAGGTGCTTGCCGGCGCAGTGATGATCAGCCCATATTTGCCAATGCTGTTTATGGGGGAGGAGTACGGAGAGACAAACCCATTCTTATATTTCGTGAGCCATACAGATGCGGAGCTAAACAAGCTGGTGCGTGAAGGCCGCAAAGCGGAATTCGCCGCATTTCATGCAGAAGGTGAAGCACCCGATCCGGATGTCCTGGAAACTTTCCAGCAATCAAAATTACAATGGGACCTTTTGGACAAGCCTGAGCATCAAGTGATGTTCAACTATTACAAAGAACTTATTGCTTTAAGAAAGGCTCATCCAGCTTTGTCCAATGGAGATCGCAGCCGAATCACAGCCATGAGTTACCCCGACAAAAATACCCTGGTGGTAAAGCGTTGGGAACCAAGGCAGCAGATCGTATGCATCCTCAATTTCTCAAAAGAAAAACAAGCGGTTCCTGCAGAAGATTCTATTCATAACTGGGAACTACTATTGTGTTCTGCTGATGAGAAATGGGGTGGGCCTTGTACAGACGATGGCGCATGCCAGTCTGTTAATAAATTAATTATTCAACCGGAATCCATTCTAATTTATACACGAAAAGATGCTTAATCCAGTAGCGACCTACAGAATTCAATTCAATAAGGAATTTACCTTTTCAGACTTTAAGAAAATCATTCCCTACCTGCACGATCTTGGCATCCAAACCATATATGCCTCGCCAATCATGGAGGCAAGTCCAGGTAGCATGCATGGATATGACACGGTAAACCCATTACGCATCAACCCGGAGATTGGTACGGAGGCAGAATTGTTTGAGCTCTCCGCCTTGCTTAAAGAGAAAGGGATGAACTGGGTACAGGATATCGTACCCAATCACATGGCATACCATCAAAATAATCTATGGTTAATGGATGTCCTTGAAAAGGGAGAAGCATCACCATATTATGGATTCTTCGACCTGAACTGGTCAGGGAAGGGTTCCGAACCCATTATGACACCCTTTCTTGGTGATGACCTTGAAAAAGTGATAGCAGATGGCGCACTGCAAGTTGTCAAAACGGAAGACAGGTTTGAACTGGATTACTCCGGTAACCGCTGGCCACTGCATGATGCTGCACAAGAAGAATTGCAAGGGCAGAAGCTGGACGATTTCAATGCAGACAAAGCGCAGCTGCTAAAGCTTGCGAGCAGTCAAAACTATCGGCTTTGCAACTGGAAGGAAACAGACAGAAAGATCAACTACAGACGGTTTTTTACTGTAAATAGCCTGATTTGCCTGAATATTCAGGATCCTGATGTTTTTAAAGCGTACCACGAATACATCTTCAAGCTGCTGAGAGACGGCGTTTTTCAGGGCTTGCGTGTAGATCATATTGACGGTCTTTTTGATCCGGATGCCTACCTGGAGTTGCTTAGGGAGTCTGTCGGTAACGACACTTACATTGTGATCGAGAAGATTCTGGAACAGGGTGAGGAGCTACCGACGGCATGGCCGGTGCAGGGCACTACCGGATATGACTTCCTTGCCACCGTGAACAATGTATTCACAAATCAAGAGGCTGAAGAACCGTTTTCAGCTTACTACAAAGACCTTAGTGAAAGTTCAGAAAGCATAGAAGAACAGATCTGGGGCAAGAAAGCTGCAATCCTGAAAGACCACATGGGAGGCGAGCTTAACAACCTGGTAGACCTTTACCATAGCTTAAACTTGGATGAAGACCAAGCTGAAGTTGATGCTGAAAGCCTAAAGGATGCCATTGCTGCTTTACTGATCCATTGTCCGGTGTACAGATATTATGGTGGTACATTTCCCCTGACGAAAACAGAAGCTGCCGACTTGTCGAACCTCTTAGATCACATCAGCAGCAAGGAACGCCAGACCGCGATAGACGCACTTAAGCAGGTGTGGTTTGAGCGTCCAAAAGCCTTGAATAAAGATTACAATAAACGTGCAGCCCTGTTCTATAAGCGTTGTATGCAGTTTAGCGGTCCACTTATGGCCAAGGGTGTTGAAGACACGCTAATGTATACCTATAACCGATTTATCGGTAAAAATGAAGTTGGGGACTCACCTGAAGGCTTTGGTTTAAGTCCACAAGCTTTCCACGATTCCATGAAAACGCGTATGAAATACTGGCCGCTTGCGATGAACGGCACATCCACCCATGATACCAAACGTGGAGAAGATGTACGCGCCAGGCTCAATGTGCTAACGGATTTGCCGGAAGAGTGGCTGAACCTGGTTCAGGAATGGAACAGTTATACAACGGCATCAGAAAAGCCGGATTTAAACGACATCTATTTCATCTATCAAACGCTGATCGGTAGTTGCCCAATGCCGGGCGTCAAAGAAGCTGATTATCAGGAACGTGTTGATGCCTACCTGCAAAAAGCGTTGCGTGAAGCTAAACGACATACCGGCTGGGCGGATCCCGCGGTTGACTATGAAGCGGCTGCACAGCATTTTAGCAGCCGCTTTATGGATGCAAATGGTCCCTTCGCAGGCCGCTTTCAAGCATTCTTCAAAAAAGTTGCTGATTACGGTATTCTAAACAGCCTTGCGCAAGCCGTTATTAAGTTTACGGCACCTGGTGTACCAGATGTTTATCAAGGCACAGAGCTTTGGGATCTTAGTCTGGTAGACCCCGACAACCGTCGTGCTGTAGATTACGAAAAGCGAACCAAATGGCTCGGGGAGCTTGCAGAAGCTGCTGATATCCCTACGCTATGGGAAAACAGATACGATGGAAAGATCAAGCTTTGGCTTCAACACCTGCTGCTTCAGGATCGTAAAAAGCATGCTGAAGCTTATAAGACCGCCTCGTATATACCAATAGAAGTAAAAGGGAAGTATGCAGACCACATTCTGGCTTACGCTAGAAAATCTGCGCAATCGACGACCGTCGTGGTCGTGCCTTTACACCTCGCTGCCTTGTGCGAGTCTCAGAACGCCGACATCTTTTCCATCAATTGGAAGAATACACGCCTTGAAATTCCGGCGGGCGCACCAGAAGAATGGGTACAGCTGTTTACCAGTGAAAAGGGCAAGGTAAAAGCAGGGGTGATCAAGCTCGAAGATATATTCAAAGACATGCCTCTCGCGGTGCTAAAGCTGGAACATCCGGCTAACAAAAGAGGAGCAGGTATCCTAATGCACATCACGTCACTTCCATCATCCTTTGGTATTGGTGACATCGGGAAAGAGGCTTTCACCTTTGTTGATTTCCTAAAGAAAAGTGGACAAAAGTACTGGCAGCTTCTACCGTTAAATCCGATAAGTAAAAGTCAAAGTTACTCACCCTATAGCGCGCTGTCGAGCATGGCGGGCAATGTTCTACTGATCAGCCTGGAGTCGCTTGTGGATGAAGGTGTGCTTACAGAAGAAGACCTCAAGGCCAACTTGCCTTCCGGAAACAAGAAAGTAGACTACGCGGAAGTGGAGCGCCTCAAGCTGCCACTTCTGGAACGTGCTTATGATAACTTCAAGCAGAAGGGCGATAATGCCGACTTTCAGGAATTTTGTGAAAATGAATCTTATTGGTTGGACGACTTCGCGTTGTTTACGCTCCTGAAGACCAAATATGACCAAAAGCCATGGAATGAGTGGCCTGAAGAAGTCCGAAAGCGCAAGGCAAACGCAATTACAAAGATTGTAAATGGCGAAAAAGATGCGCTCAATAGGATCAAATGGATGCAATACGTTTTCTTCAAGCAGTTTGCAGCACTTAAGCAGTATGCACACAAACAGCGCGTCCAGCTTATCGGCGATCTGCCATTCTACATCGGTTATGACTCTGTAGATGTATGGGCCAATCCCGAACTTTTCAAGTTAGATGACTCGGGTAATATCGCTGGCATTGCTGGTGTGCCACCTGATTATTTCAATGAAGATGGACAGCTCTGGGGTATGCCTGTTTTCCGATGGGATGCGATGGAAAACACTGATTATGCGTGGTGGAAACAGCGCCTCCAGAAAAATATGGAGCTTTTTGACCTACTTCGTCTGGATCATTTCAGGGCTTTTGCTTCTTACTGGGAGGTGCCGGCAGGAGAAGAAACCGCAATAAACGGCGCCTGGATACCAGGTCCGGGTGCCAAATTCTTCGACGCCATGCGTGAGGCCCTTGGTAACCTGCCTTTCATTGCAGAAGACCTCGGCGACATTGACGACGATGTTTATACCCTGCGTGATGCATACGAGATGCCAGGAATGAAGGTCTTGCAGTTTGCCTTCGGAGAAGATATGCCTTGCTCGGTGCATATCCCGCATCAATATGACACCGAAAATTGTATTGTGTACACGGGAACCCATGATAATACCACCACCAAGGGTTGGTTCAAGTCGGAAGCAACGAAGGAGACCAGAAAGAATCTAGAGTGTTACCTCGGCAAACCAGTAACAGCGGATAACGTGCACTATGCCCTCATCCGGCTGGCTTTTGCATCCGTAGCCAACCTTGCCATCATCCCTGTTCAGGATGTACTTGGTCTGGGCAAGAAGGCCCGGATGAATACACCATCTTCCGTAAAAGATAACTGGGGCTGGCGCTTAGGTCCAGCGGAACTCAAACAGGAACATGGTAAAATGTTGCGGGAACTAACAAGAATATTTGGAAGACTTTAGTCTTCCTTTTTTTGTTCGTTCAAAATGTGCTCCTGCTTCTTGGATATCAGTTTACCCGTCTTTAGATCTATACGAATCTTGTTGTAAATGCTCATGTAGAAATTTGCGATCCATACCAGGGAGAACCCGGAAAGAATATAGCCGCGCCAATCATCATGATAAAGCGTATAGTTTGTCAAAAACAAGATGAACACCGTTACATAGTGGCTAAAGCAGAACTCACAGGTAAACAGGTAAAAGAATTTCCTTTTTAGCAGTCTGGGTGCTTCCTTAGATTGTCTGACGCAGTACTCCCTTGGCTCTCTGAAAACTTCTTCATGGGTAACAGTCCATGCAATGCTGGCAACAGGGATGGCTAGAATAAAAAGCCAAAAAAGTTCATGCTCTTGGTTCATGATACTTATTACAAACGGCGTAATACTTTGTTTTACTAAGCTTGACATTCAGGCGACCGACAATCGCCAACCCGCGTGAGAAATGTCGTAATTTTGAACCTTAAAAAAATATGCACACTATGGAGCAATCCAAATTTGATAAACTAAACGAACTTACTAAAGGCGACTACGAAGCCTTCCTATACGATTGTGATGGTACGCTGGCGGATAACATGGCGGCACATACGAAATCCTATGTTGAAGCCGCTAAAGAACATGATGTTGTTTTTGACCCTGCAATCATTGACGAACTTGCGGGCTGGCCCATTGCCAACGTGGTAGAAGAAATAAATTCCAGATATAACTGCAGCCTCGTACCTGCTGCATTCAAGGCACGCAAGGCAGAAATATTTGCAGACCGGTACATTAGTGGTATACAGCCGATCCAACATGTGGTTGACCACTTAAAGGCAAATGCGGGTAAAAAACGTATAGCAGTGGTCTCTGGTGGCGACACAGAGGCGATCGAGCGCACACTCGAAATCTTAGGCATTCGTAACCTGGTTGAAGTGTTGGTTTGCGCTGGTGATACGGAGCGCGGCAAGCCTTATTCAGATCCTTTTCTCCACGCTGCGGAACTATTGGGCGTGGATCCAGCAAAATGCCTTGTCTTTGAGGATGGCGTACCAGGCGTGAAGGCTGCTGAGGCGGCAGGGATGCACTGGGTGCGCGTAGATCAATTGATCTTCGGATAGTTATGAGACGCTCCGGAACCGCAGACTTACCTTTACATAATGGCCATGTGCCGATGTGGCTTGCCGAGCGGATGTCTAAGCTGGGCTTTGCAATATCGGAGGCCATCATAGAAGAATTTGGCACTGCAGCCTTGCTGCAGCGGCTAGGGGACCCCTTTTGGTTTCAGAGTTTTGGTGCCGTGATGGGCATGGATTGGCATTCCTCAGGCATTACCACTTCGGTAATGGGCGCCTTAAAGAAAGCCATCAATCCACATTCAAAAGCCCTGGGCTTATACATCTGTGGTGGAAAAGGGAAGCACTCCAGAAACACGCCCATGGAGCTGACCCGCTACGGCGAATTTGCCGGAATCGATGGCGAGGCACTTGTCAGGTCAAGTAAACTCAGTGCCAAAGTCGACAACACAGCAGTTCAGGATGGCTTCCAGCTTTACCTGCATAGCTTTATCGTAGATCATACCGGGAGCTGGACCGTGGTTCAGCAAGGCATGCGGCCAGACGCCGCTACTGCCCGGAGGTATCACTGGCATTCTGCAGACTTAACCTCCTTCGTTTCCGATCCACATTCCGGCATCGCTGGCGTAAACCAGGGATACATCACCAATCTGGCCGCCAAAGCTGCAGGACCTGCACAAGATGCGATGCTGTCGATGTCGAGGGAAGATCCTGCGCGCATGATAACAGAGATCCGGCACCTGAAAATGCCGCATCACCATGACGTGAAAGCAAAGGATGTCGACCTGAAAAGGCTGGGTGCTATGCTTTGGCTTACGCAGGCGCAGCAACCCAAAGATTTCGAGTCCTTGCTGCTGCTGGAAGGCATGGGGCCCAGAACACTTCAGTCGATGGCCCTCGTAAGTGAGATCATTTATGGAACACCATCCAGGTTTGAGGACCCGGCACGCTTCTCATTTGCCCATGGGGGTAAGGATGGCCATCCTTTTCCAGTGCCGGTGAAAGTCTATGATGAAACCATCTCTGTACTCAGCCGTGCAGTGCAGAAAGCGAAGGTCGGCCAGTCCGATAAGCTGCAGGCAATTCAGAAATTATCAGAACTTTCCAGAATGGCCGAACAAGGATTTACACCGAACCAAAACTTCGATGCGGTAATCGAAAAAGAACGACGAGACGCCTGGAAGTATGGTGGCATGACCATCTTCGGCGATTCAAAACCACCTGTCGACAAACAGCTAAAGCTCTTTTAATGCGAAAACCTTTCAAACACACCATGTTTACATGAAACCATCGATCTCAATTCTTGGAATTGCTTTTATGCTGCTGCTATGCAGCTGTAGTGTCCTGAAACGAAATCGCTTCAGTAAGCACCAGGGTGAACAAACAAATGAACTGAATTTGCCGGTCGTGCTGTATCCTGCAGAACCGCCAAATGCCCGTCGCTTGCTCGTACTGCTATCCGGCGATGGCGGCTGGTTGGAATTCAATGATCAGCTTGCTGCGGGCTTTGCCGCCAAGGGCTTCCATGTCGTAGGGCTGAATTCCCGAAGCTACTTCTGGGACCAAAGAAACCCTGAACAGACCACTTCCGACGTGATGCGCTTGATTAAACACTATTCAAAACTATACCACACAAACAAGATATATCTGGCAGGCTACTCCTTTGGGGCAGATGTCGTGCCCTTTATTTACAACCGTATGCCGGCAGCTACCCGGAGAAATGTTTCTGCAATCGCGCTATTATCACCCTTCGCAAGTACCGATTTCATGGTGAGAACTGCTGACCTGCTCAACCTTTCCGGGGATGATAAACGCTACAAGGTACAACCGGAACTACAGGACATTCGTATACCCGTTTACTGTTTCTATGGAGCAGAGGAGCGCCCAAAAGCACTCAAGGACTACAAACGGAAGAACTTTCACATGAAATTCCTTTCCGGCGACCATCGCTATGAGACACTGGAATGTGCAACAATAATAAACACGCTAAACCAAACTCGTACAATAAGAATCAAATGAAACGCAGACTGATACTTTTTATCCCTCTATTATTACTGTTGTCGGGCTTTGCCACCTTAAAAGTATCCGCGCAGTCTGATCTACCTACGCATTTGTTTCCCAAACCAGGTCACAAAACAATGCTGCTCTACCTTACAGGAGATGGCGGAATGAATAGCTTCTCTAAAAATTTAATCAAGACCCTCAATGACCAGGGCTATGCGGTCGTGGCGCTTGATACCAGAAAGTACTTTTGGGAGAAAAAGGAGCCCGCACAGTTTGCCCACGATACAAAACTGCTCGTCGACCACTACTTGAAAGCCTGGAACAAGGCAGACTTTGCATTGATCGGCTATTCCTTCGGTGCAGATGTCGGCGCCTTTGTGCCGCCGCTTTTGCCGGCAGGCACAGCATCAAAACTGCAGGCAGTGGTGTTGCTTTCCCCTGGCTTTTCAACAGGATTTGTAACGAAGATCAGCAACATGCTCGGCATGGGGAGTACGGATAAAGATCCATACAAGGTTTATCCGCAACTCCTGAAAAGCCCGGCACCAACACTCTGCATCTTCGGGGCAACGGAAAACAGTGATTTTTATCCGGCAATAAAGCAGACCTCAAAGCTGAGGAAAATGCTGGTTCCTGGTTCACATAAATACAATGACGATGTAAGTCTACTTGCTAAAACCATCATTCAAGCACTTTAGTTACCCTCTGAGATGCGCTTCAATGCCCGGGGCACCTGCAACAAGTGATAGTTGTGACTGTAGATAAGGTATTTCTTTTCCCAGCGTGGCATGAACTTTTCTTTGTAGCGGCGCAAGCCTTTGAACTGCCCGAAGATCTTGAAGTTTTCATAAGCATACTTGATCGTCTTCTGCGTTACGTTCACGTCTTCCATGCCTGAAAGTGGCGCAAGGCCCATGTTTACCGACTGATATCCTTCCTCTTTTAAGTATAGGAAAGTCATAGACAGCAACATATCTAACACCCCATTTGGCGCATCTGTGACCTTACGGATAAGATCGTAGGTCGCTTCTCCAGGCGCATAGTCTGGAATCAAATTCAGGAATGCGTACACTTTTTCCTCCTGATCTTCAATCGTAAGGATCGTCTGTTCTTTTAGAATACTGGCATCGAACACACCCTGCGTAAAAGCAACTTCCTTTTGATTCAGCTCACGGAGCCATTCATCTGATACCGTTTCCAATTTCTGGATCAGGCCAAGCTTTACCGGATTCTTATATACCTTCAACTGAAATCCCTCGGCTACCAAGCGGTTTACAGCGCTTCTGGTGGTTTTCATCTTGCCGCCCTGAAGGCTGAAAGATGTTAAATCCAGAATGGCTTCTTCGCCAATAGGGATAGATTTCCGCCCCAGTGATTTGTAGAACTCCAGCGAAGATTCCGGAACCCGGTAATAAGCACTTATAAAGCCGTTTTCCTGGCAGAATACCTCAAACAATGCAACCATCTCCCGTTTCTGCTCGTCGTTTGCCGCGACAGGATCTTCCAGCACAATGGCAAAGTGACGGGTAATTTTAAAACTGATAAAGGCCGTTCGGTCTGCATTGAAAAAGAGCAACTTATCTGGATAGGTTTTGAAGTAGTCTAATGCCGACTTACCATGCTGCTTAAGCAAATCTTCTGCGGTATCGAAGTCTTCCTGCGGGTTGAAAGGCTTAGAAAAATAGGGCTTCAATAAGCTAAAGATGATGAAGAGGATCAATGCAGCGCCCGCAATGTATATCGAGTATTCAAACCGCTCCCCGAACGGCGTCCTCGGTGCCAGCGCTTTATCATCAATCAGGAACAGCACCTTAAGTACAGCCTTCACGGCCTGATCAAAGCGGAAGTCTATTCCAAAATGGTGCTTATCGATGAAGTAGAAGCCAAGTACCCCATAGGCCAATACCGCCAGCACGGCGTAAATGATCACGAGATAATTGAAAGATACAAATCTGGGATTTGGTTTAAGCTTATAAAAGCTTCGGGTATACCATAGGGTCGCGCCAGCACTAAAAGCAAGAATGGCCTCCTCGTAGTCGGCCGCCTTTAAAAGGTGCCCAAAGAAGGAAAATGCCGTAATGGAAATTGCAGCATACCACGCCCTTTTTGAACCTTGTAACAGAAACACGCTCATCATCACCAATATCAAACCGAATACCAGCACGAACGCATTACTGGTCACAATCAAATCTTCTGAGAGGAGGTTCTGTACCAGTCGCAGTCGCACTGGAATCGCCGGGGTAACTGCAGAAACAATGTTTACAATCCCCAGTATCAGAATAATGAACGCAGGTAGTACCCGGAGAATAAGGTTGTCCCTTTTTGTAATGAAGCTCAGAATACCCGCAAATAAGGGTAGCCAGAATTCAAAAAAACGGAAGAGCAGCGTAATGGTGGCTGCGGCCACAATGGGAAAGCCGAACTGTTGTAAAATGAAGGTCAGGGAAAGTTCTATCGTACCCAGACCCCGGAGAAAAGGGGAGGCTATTAACAGAACCACCATGACCATGTAACCGATGATTGCAGCAGGCCAGCTTGCATCCAGACCTAAAGCGAGCATACAGATATAGAGGTGTATGATGCCGATCAGCTCAATGCCGATGGATACCAGCAGGGTATTCCAGAATTCCCTTTTACGCACCTTCTGGTCGATCATGTCGTCCAGAATTGTCGTTATAGAGGGCCGGAGTCTTGCAAGCCAGCGGTAGGCATATCCTTTTTTAGAAATGGAGTAGATGAGTGCGATTAAACCAACTGTGAGCAGTAACAAAAACACGAATGCAAGCAATTCTGTATGCCCGATCTGTGTGAACAGCAGGGCGATGCCCATCACTGGGATACCCACAACAACGACCGATAATATACTGCAGAACCCGAAGAGCGTAGAAGCAAGGTGAATGTTGGACTTGGAGATTCCGCGCTCCTCTATTTGCCGGGTAAAAAATACCAGCGAGGAGAACCCACCTGCCGGCAGGAAAATGCTGACTAAATTTCGCTTAAGAAAAAGGGATAGTGCCAGCCCCAGGGGAATATTCTTGTTTAAAGCACGAAAGCTATGCACGTACATTTGTGCCTGCGCAATAACATACAAAAGCGTCAGGAGAATGCCGGCAATGATGTAAACCGGGTTACTGCGCTGCAGCTCTTCCTGAATGCGCACCAGTTCAATATGTTGTTCTCTAAAAAAGAAAACAGCCATTCCAAGCATGAAGGCTGCAACAAAGAATTGCCAGAAAAATTTATTGTAAACGAGTTTGGAGAAAAACTTTGTGGCGTTCTGCATAGGCCAAAGATAAAAGTTCTTAACTCTTTTGCCTGCTCATCATTTCGTATACAGATTCCATAGCTTCTACAACACCATCGCGTTGTGTTCTCAATAAGTCAAGATGATCAGCATGATCGTCAAAGTCAGCAATCAGTCTGTTATACTTGTCAAGTGTCACGCGCTCACCAGTGATTACGGCATTTAAAATGACCTTATCTTCTTTACTGCTGAGTGCTTGTTTAATGTCTATCCAGGTACGGTGCAATGCGCCCATCAGATCACCCTTTTCATTGTCGACCTTGCCACCGTGCTTCTCGATGTGCGCCTTCAATTCACTGGCATACAATGCACGTTGTGCGGAAAATCTTAGGAATAAACCTTTCAGTTCAATCTTCTCCATGGCCTCACTCGATGTTTCAAAACCTTCTTTGCCATCGTTAACCAGGAGCAGGAGTTCTTTGAGCTCATTGATGATTTGCCTGTTGCTTTTCATAGTTTGTTATTGTTTATAGTCATAACCGTTTCAAATGTATTATAGTTTTGCCGGCGGCGTCTGTATACAATGTCATAACTGGCGCAGGGCCCTAATTCAGAAACTATATAATCTTTAATTTTGTTGACCTCAGCATTAAATGTTGATTTCCCGACTTATGAGCAACAAACAATTAAAACATACTGCTTACTCTGTTTTAGATTTAGCAACCGTTATACAAGGCAAAACCCCTGCCGATACCTTTGTAAGTAGCCTTGACCTGGCCAGACATGTTGAATCCTGGGGGTACCACCGCTACTGGCTGGCTGAACACCATAATATGATCAGTGTGGCAAGCTCCGCCACCGCTGTGGTCATCGGCCATATCGCTGGGGGCACCAAAACCATCCGTGTTGGTTCCGGAGGTATTATGCTGCCCAACCACTCACCACTTGTGATCGCAGAGCAATTTGGTACACTGGAGTCTTTATATCCGGGTCGTATAGATTTGGGTTTAGGACGAGCACCGGGCACCGATCAGCTTACCGCCATGGCCATCCGTGGAGATAGGTATGCCGCAGTAAACAACTTCCCCCAGGAAGTTAAAAAACTTCAGACCTACTTCTCCGCAGAGAACCGCAATGCGAAGGTTAGAGCAATTCCCGGAGAGGGACTGGAAATTCCAATCTGGATCCTGGGCTCCAGCACCGACAGTGCCCACCTTGCCGCAGCTATGGGATTACCGTATGCCTTTGCAAGTCATTTTGCGCCAGCGCAGTTCCTAACGGCGATCAACATCTATCGTAATGAATTTAAGCCGTCCGAATATTTAAAGGAGCCGTATGTACTTTCCTGCGTAAACGTCATTGCAGCCGACACGGATGCAGAGGCGAACAAACATGCCACGTCACTCTACCAGATGTTCAGAGGCATCATCACTGGCGAGCGCAATTTGCTGCAGCCACCGGTAGATGATATCAGCAATGTACTAAGTGCATATGAAGCCGAGCAGATTAACCAGATGCTTGCCTGCACTTTCGTGGGTAGCAAGGCACTGGTTAAAGAAGATATGGAATCCTTCCTGCAGCAAACGCAAGTAGATGAAATCATGGTAAGTGCACACATCTTCGACCATCAGGCGAAGTTGCGCTCCTATGAAATATTTGCCGAACTGATGCGCGATTAATCAACGGCTGCAATTCCGGCAACTAATCCTTTCCATTGTGGGTATGAGGCGCCAATCTTCGCGCCCAGACCCACCATGGTATTGCGGACGTTATCTAAAATGTGATCGGTATGGGTATTCGGCGTTTCATTCCGTCCGTGCACCTCTGCCGTTACCACATTACCCAGCTTCTTCACCTGGAAAGTGGATGTCGCAGCATCATCAAAGAAATGTGCAATGGCTTTTTCTGGTGAAAGTGGGTTGTCTGTGGGCCGCACCCGGAAGCTCATGATGTCTGCTCCTTCCAGATGTTGCTCTTCAATGAATTCCACCTGCACCCAGTCGTAACCATCGCCAGTGCTCGTGCCAGGACCTGGAATGTCAATCTTAAGATAATCTCCAAGCTGCACGTTACGCGTGGTACGTTCGCCCGAAGCATCGCATAAGATGAAGGTAGACGAGGGCAACTTGGCCACCTCATCCCATTTATTTACATCAAGTAATCGTTGCTTGGCAACCGCGTAAAATGCGTTTGCTGCTTCAGCGCTATCAAATCTTGCTTCTTCTACGGCATTCATTTCACTGCCGCTTTCCTGAGCCGGAACTGGTTTTTCCATAGTCATATTTCTATGCTAAACAGCTGGCAGGGGAGGAATGTTGAAGGAATCTGGAAAAAGCTTGCTGTGCTTAAGTCGCGGGATTCATGTGATGCGCATCCATATCCCGAATGGGTATGTGTCGCTTGCAGTTACAAGCACTGCATTTATACCTTTTAACCTTCAAGAAAAAAAGGATGTACTTGTACACGAATGACCTTCTGATCCGGGTGTCCAGATAGCCTGTCTTACAGGATGGACACTTCTCGTATGCTTTCTGAGGTTGAAATAAGAAATCCTGTGACTCCATGGCGTATTGATATTAAAGATTACCCTTGCAAAATTACGTCATAAATTGGCCTCCAGTGCCTTTCCAGAAGTTCGTGAAACAGAACGTGTACAAACGTGCAAATGCGTGATTAACTGTAAATTACCGTTCTCAGGATGCTGTGGAGGTTAAGGATGGTGATGGCCAATTCCTTAGATCTTAAACAATCCCTGGAAATCGATGTTAAATACCAAAAAACGAACAAGATGGATACATTTGAAATTGAAGTAGCAACTGGCGGATCAAGCATTACCTATACCATTACACCACTGGAAGATGGTCGCTTCCAGGTAAATCAGAAAGATGATGTGGTGGGTGTAGTTGCGCCGAATACGCGTGAGCAGGGCATTACCTGGACCACAGACGATGACATCGACGATGACTTGCTTGAAAATATCGGCAGGGCGATTGAAGCAGAAAAACTCGGATAATCACTACCTTCGCAACCATGACAGCGGAAGAATTTGAAGGTTACTTTACAGGCATTGCCCTACCCGAGCAGGTAGATATTGATAGTGGCGTAACCATCCAGGATGTGCCACTATTTATCGCATCTCATTTGAACTACATCAAAGCCAATGAGGGTAAAAAGGGCACGGAGGTTTACTATGACAGACTCAATCGACTAGTGGCCTACATGGAAGCACAAAGGAATCAGGAGGCATAATTCTCTGCCACCTGTTTCTTATAACCTTGTATAAGAACATTAAGTATCACGATAGCAGCAACACCAAAGGCAGTATATGCGACGATTGGGGTGCTTTCCCAGTTGTTTACACCAATAGCGACAATACCCCAGGACCCGGCCAATGCATATTCACGCATACTTCTGGTCCAGACCATACTTGTGAAGATCACACCCGCAATTACAAGTATCAGAACTGCCCATATGCTTTGCGACAATGGGGCCCCATCCCAACCGATTGACCTGAAGTAAACCGACAGGTTTGCGATCAGCGCCACGTTCAGCCAACCGAAATAAACACTAAACGGCCACCAGATAAAGAAGATGATGGACTTTGGGGCATTCCAACGTTCCATGTTCAGGTTGACAACAATCTTCAACAGGGATATAAAGAAAACCAGCATTAAGATAACGGATAAACCGATCAGGTCGTTTGTGAAAGCAATGATCCATCCTGCATTTACGAAGTTCGAGAGGATAAACCATGGCCCAATGTCAAGTACAAACTTATCCTCGTATTTTGAATTAAATAGACTCCTCGCCTGAAAAACGGCAAACAACCCAAGCATCAGATAGATCAGCCCCCAGATGGAAAATGCATAACCCGCGGGTGTGAGCAGATTCTCGTACTTGTCTGAAATTTCACCTACCGTGTTTGGTGCATTACTTCCTGTATTATAAAAATAATTGATTGCTACTGCAGCAATGAAGGTAATCAGGTTAAGGATTTGCAGCGTCTTTTTCATTTTCCAGGTCTCTAAGTTTTAAAGGATAAGGTGTTTAGGCTAAAGAATGTTTGCTGTAAGTAAAAGAATGAAAAGCGGTTGACGAGCGGGGGGTAAGGTTCCCGAAAGGGGATGACCAGGCTGTAGCCCTGTTAACCCCCTGTGAACCCCCTGTGGGGACCCTGTCGGCGCCTTGTAAAGCCAGTACTTGCCTGGGTGCTACTGTGTCCTCATATGGGCCTTGCGGGCGCGGTTTTGCGATATGAAAAACAAAGGTGCAACAAAAAAGCTTTAATAACTGTTAACTTTTAATATGGACAGATTAGTAATTGAAACAATTTTAGCCGACACTACTGAAGTGGCTTTAGTAGATACCCAAAGTTCTATTCCTTGTATTTGCCTCAAATTTGATGATGCAAATATGGAACAGGTTAAACATGCGTTTGTAGCATTGCGGAAAGTGACTGCGCAGAAAGATGTATCACTTGTAATTTGTGAAACGCTGGTTAATGGTATTTACGACATAGAAATCGTGACCGAAGCACTTGACGAACCCGTTCGCATTTGCAATAAGGTTGTCGAGCAACAGACACTAAAGGGCATCCGCGAGATCATGGACCAACACCCGGAGTTAATCTTGGCGGTTAGTGGGGCAGAGGCCGATACGGAATTACGGATCAATACGGCGACTTACAAAGCACAGGAATTGTAGAATTTAGTTGCGGTAGGATTCCATTCCAGCAGCGGGCTGCCAATTGGAACCCGGCTCGAAGTAGTTCCACAGCATTTTGCTTAAAGAGCGGATAAGTACCCAACCTTCGTTGTTGGGTTCCCAAGACATGTCGCGCTGGTTTTTAGTGGCAATGCAGAACACGTAATCGCCGTGCGGTGCGTTGACAAGCAGGACCTCTGAACGCGATTCGTCCACTGCGCCAGATTTAGATGCAACCTGCACGTAAGGTGGAATCTGCGAAAGGGCCTGGCTATCGTAGTAGATTCTGATTAGATTCCGGTAGATGCGTTCTGAAACCGCCGGATTGATCAGCGTTGAATTCCTGATTTTTGTAAGGAGGGTCGCCATTTCTCTTGGCGTTGTTTGTCCCCAACCGTATTTCAGCTGGTTTGCTGAACGGCCCGGTGTTCTGGAGTTTACGCGTGTATTCAGCAGCCCTTCCTGTGCCATCAGCTCATTTATTGCTGCTCCCCCGCCTGCTAGCGATTGGCACCATAAGCTCGCCGTATTATCGCTTGTGGTGATCATAAGCATCATCACCTTGCCGAGCGCAATCTGCTCCCCATCCTTAAAACTGCCCAGAATGTCTTCGCCTGCATAGAGTAGACTATCTTTATAGGTAAGTTTACTTTGGTAGTCAAGTTCATTTTTAGCCACCTTATTCATTAATCCTGCGGTGATGGGAACTTTAATCATGCTGGCCGTCGGGAAAATACTATCGCCTTTATATTCCACTACCTTACCGGTTTTAAGGTTTTTCACGTAAATGCCCACCTCACCATTGAAGCCTTGAACCAGCTCGTGGATCATTTTACTTAGCTTTTTATCTTTTTTGGTTTGTGCTGCGGCTGAAAATGTAAGGCTAATTAGCAGTAGGAATATGGGAAGCTTTTTCATCTGAAAACATGGGGCAAAATAAAAGCCTCAATTGTTGAGGCTTTTATTTGTTGAAACTTATAATTTAATGCTAGTAGTTGAAGTCGTCATTGGATTTACCAGTATGTCCTTCATGGTTGTCTGCGAATTCGTAACGCTTTTCGACAACTTCCTGGTGATTTTTGATGTAGTCTACGGTTTCATTTAGTCCTTCGGCAAACTTCTCAAAATCCTCTTTGTATAGAAAGATCTTATGTTTGACAAACACCCCATCCTCCAGTCTTTTCTTGCTTTCGGTAAGTGTGAGGTAAAAATCTCCGGAACGGGTGGCCTTCACATCGAAGAAATAGGTTCTTTTACCTGCTCGCACTTTCTTAGAAAAAACTTCTTCTCGCTCTTTGTTATCAAATTCTGCCATATAATTGGAACTAGTCTGTTTTGGTTTCCGTAAATATAAAGCAATAAATTTCAAAGTTCAAAATAGAAATTACAGCGTATGTTTTTCCTCTTCAAGTAGTTGGTTTTGATACATTTCAGCATAAACACCCCCCTGATTGAGGAGCTCATTGTGGGTTCCCTGTTCCACAATTTTACCTTCTTCCATAACGATGATCTTATCGGCGTTTTTGATGGTGGAGATCCGGTGTGCAATCAACACGCTCGTTCTGCCCTTCATGATGCGACTCAGGTTGTTCAGAATTTCTTCCTCCGTTCTGGTGTCGACAGCAGAGAGGCAATCGTCGAAGATTAAGATTTTGGGCTCGTTGATCAAGGCTCTGGCAATAGAAACACGCTGTTTCTGTCCGCCTGAAAGCGTGATACCACGTTCGCCCAGCATGGTTTCGAATTTAAGTTCGAAGTCCATGATGTTATTGTAAACGGCAGCGTTCTTCGCAGCTTGTTCAACTTCATCACCTTTGATTTCATCCAGACTAAAAGCAATGTTATGCTTGATGCTGTCCGAAAACAGGAAAACTTCCTGCGGCACAAAGCCCACCTGACTGCGATAGCTGTTCAGGTCCACCTTGGTAATCGGCGTATCGTCGATCCGGATTTCGCCATTGTCAACATCATACATACGCATAATGAGGTTGGCCAGGGTAGATTTGCCCGAACCTGTTCTGCCGATTACGGCCAGGAATTCACCCGCTTTCACTTCAAAACTTATGCCCTTTAAAGCCTGGATACCGGTGTCGGGATAAGTGAAGTTTACGTCATTGAAACTGATGTTACCCTTAAGTCGCTCTAGTTTAACGTCACCTGCAGTGATGTCTGGTTGAAGTTGTAAGAACTCATTGATTCGCTTTTGAGAAGCAGAAGCCCTTTGGATGAGGGTTGTTACCCAGCCAAGCATGGTTACCGGGAAGGTGAGTTGATTCACATAGACGATGAATTCGGCGATGTTACCAGCGGAGATGGATCCTTCCAGCACCTGCCGACCACCAACATAGACGGTGAGGATGGTACTTAAGCCCACCATCAACAACATGGTCGGATAGAAGAAAGCCTGCACGCGTACGAGGTTCATGGAATTGCCTTTGTAAGCTCCACTTTCTTCGGCAAAGATTTTACGGGTATAATCTTCCCGTACATACGATTTTATAACCCGGATGCCGGAGAATCTTTCCTGCACAAAGGACGAAAGTCTGGATAACTGCTGTTGAATTTCTTCGCTACGCTGGTTAATGAGTGTGTTTACATAATAAATGGTGATCACCAGAACCGGCAAAGGCAACAAGCAAAAAGTGGCAAGTGTGGCATTTACGGCGTACATCGAAGAGATGATCAGGATGAAGAGCACCGCCGTATTAATGGTGTACATGATGGCCGGGCCAACATACATCCGCACGCGATTCACATCCTCCGTGGCACGGTTCATCAGATCACCAGTATTGTTTTTCCGGTAGAAGCCTAAAGTTAGCGCCTGGTAATGGTTGTAAATCTCGTTCTTCATGTCGAACTCAATGTGTCGCGACATGAGGATAATGGTTTGCCGCATGAAGAACAGGAAGAGGCCGCGAATGAGATAGAGCACGAGCACCAGCGCACCGAACAGGAACAAGCTTTCGCTGAAGATGTCGTATATAAGTGCCTGTTTGTTAAAGCCCTCAAAAAGGCCATAGATCTGGATGTTCTCGGTAATGAGGTTAAAGGCATGACCTATAACCTGAGCGGGGATGACGGCAAAGATGTTGGAAATGATAACGAAGAATATGCCGGGGATTATCCACCATTTATACTTATAGAAATACTTATTGAGAAAACGAAGGTGCTTCATGGATGTGTAAAGTTATGCAAAGGGGCCTGTTTTTTTTGAGACTTTGGTTACAAGCAGGTAAAAACTTGTTTTTTTGTAGTACTTTTGCCGGACATCTCATAATCAATTTTATGTCTGATAATAGTTCTGCAGTAAATTCTGTTTTAGATCAATTAAGTGCACAGGGACACAAAAAAGTGGTTTTCTGCAATGATCCGGATACAGGACTTAAAGCAATAATTGCGATTCACGATACAACGCTTGGCCCGGCAATTGGCGGAACAAGAATGTGGAACTATGATACCGAAGCAGAAGCACTTGAAGATGTACTCCGACTTTCCAGAAGCATGACCTATAAAGCCGCCATCACCGGGATTAACCTTGGTGGAGGTAAAGCTGTTATAATCGGTGATTCCAGGAAGGGCAAATCTGAGGCCATGATGCGCAGCTTCGGCCGATTTATTAAAAATCTTAACGGTGAATTTATTACAGCGGAGGATGTTGGTACAACAACCCGCGACATGGAATACATCCGTATGGAGACCAGCCATGTAACTGGCGTACCGGAATCCATTGGCGGAGCAGGTGATCCTTCACCGTTTTCAGCCAAAGGCGTGTACCTTGGCATCAAAGCCTGTGTTAAAGAGGTTTTTGGTACCGATATGCTAGCCGGTAAGTCTGTCGTAGTACAGGGTATCGGTAGTGTGGGTGAGCACCTGGTAGAGCTGCTGCGGAATGAGAACATGCAGGTTTATGTAAGCGACATCAATGAAGATCGTTTGCAACAGGTTGCTGCGAAGTACAAAGCAAAGCCGATTAGTGCAGATAAAATCTTCGGTATTGGCGCAGATATTTATGCACCATGTGCCTTAGGTGCAACCATCAATGATTATACGATTGACAAGCTGAACTTTGCAATCATCGCAGGTTCTGCGAACAACCAGCTTGCTGATGAAGCCAAGCATGGCAAGATGCTGCACGATAAAAACATCCTTTTTGCGCCAGATTACCTGATCAATGCCGGTGGTTTGATCAGCTGCTATTCTGAGCTTACCGGATTTGGTAAAAAGCGTACCATGCAGCTTACCGAGCACATTTACGATGCAACGCGCAGTGTTATTAAAATGTCTAAACAAGAGAATATACCCACAATAATTGCAGCCAACAGGATTGCAGAACAACGAATCATTGATATTAAAAAAATTAAATCGTCATTTTAGTAAACCGGTAACTTACATACCACTCGTTCTTATATAAATGTTAAATAGAAGGCACCTTAGAATCAAAGCTTTGCAGAGTATTTATGCATGGCAAATGTCAGACAAAAAAGACCTCGTTAGTTCCAAAAAGAACTTAATGACAAGCATCGACAATGTATATGAAATGTACATCAGAATGCTGGCACTATTGTCTGAAATCACAGAGTACACTGCAGTGGATGCCATTGAGCGCTCCAACAAGCACTTCCCAACACCGGAAGATCTGAATCCAAATCAGAAATTACTACACAACAAGTTTATTGTTACCTTACAGAAGAACCCGGAGTTCCAGGCTGCTGTAAACAAGTACCAGGTAAACTGGAATTCGGAACCCGACTTCCTGAAAACCATCTACAACAAGCTGAAGTCAACATCAGAATACACCGCGTACCTGGCAGACCCTGATGAAAGCCTGGAGTCGTCTAAGGAGATCATTAAGTTTATTTTCCGGAAGATCATTCTCAAGAGCCTAAACATCATTCAGGCTTTTGAAGATAAATTCATCAACTGGTCTGTTGATAAAGAGGTAATGCAGGGCATGGTTGCAAAGACCATTAAGAACTTTACTTCTGAGGATCCATTTAAGAACAAGCTTACGCCGATCAGTGCAGATTGGGATGAAGACAGCAAATTTGTTCAGGACCTTTTTGCCTACACCTTGAGAAACAATGAGGCTTATCAGAAAATGATTGCCGAACGTACCAAGAACTGGGAGTCTGAGCGTATCGCGTTAATGGATACCATTCTGATGAAGATGGCCATCTGCGAATTGTTGAATTTCCCTTCCATTCCGGTGAAAGTAACCATCAACGAATACCTGGATCTTTCTAAAGATTACAGTACACCGAAGAGTAATTCCTTTATAAACGGTATCTTGGATAAAATTTTGGGCGATCTGAAAAGAACAGATAGCATCCATAAAATTGGAAGAGGTTTAATAGAAGAATAACAATATGAAAAAAATGTTAGTATTGGCACTGGTTGCCATGTCCTTTGCTTCATGTCAGCAATCATCATCATCTGCAGCAGACACCGCAGATTCTACCGGTACACAGATATCATCTGCTATGGCAGCTACGGATGCTCCTGTAATGAGCTTTGAAACCATTAACTACGATTTTGGTAAGGTAAAAGAAGGTGAGAAGGTGCAGTATGAGTTTAAGTTTACCAACACCGGTAAAAGCCCGTTGATCATCAGCGATGCTACTGCAACTTGTGGTTGCACTGTGCCTGAGCCGCCTAAGGATCCGATTAAACCTGGTGCGTCGGCAGTGATCAAGGTTGTTTTCGACACCATGGGCAAAGCCGGATTACAGGATAAAGTGGTAACCATCACTTCGAATGGTAATCCTTCAATCAATGACGTACACTTAACAGGAGAAGTTGTTCCAGCTTCTTAATAACACAACAAAATTATAAATATGAATACAGCAATTATTTTACAGGCAGCAGCAGGCGGCAACATGCTTAGTACTTTGGTACCAATGGTGTTGATCATGATCGTTTTTTACTTCTTCATGATCAGACCGCAGGTAAAAAAAGCAAAAGATCACAAGAAACTTGTAGCCGAACTTGGTAAAGGCGATAAGGTGATCACAACAGCGGGTATACACGGCCGTATCGTAGATTTGAATGAAACAACTTTCCTTATCGAAGTTGAAGGTGGTACAAAGATCAGGTTTGATAAATCAGCCATCTCTTTGGATGCAACTAAAGCGACGACTACGAAAGCTTAAATAATGAATTTCTAAGAAGCCGCTTCAGACCTGGAGCGGCTTTTTCGTTTGGTTAATTTTTAAGTAATTTAGACCGATGGCACTCGTTAAACTTACCATTCCTGAAAGGAAAAGAGTCATGGTCCTCATTTCCTGCTTCTTACTCGCCATTGCCGGATGGTTGTTTATGGCCTTGAACAATAAATACGTTTACACGGCCAAGACGGTGCTGGTCTATAAGAACTTCCCCCAGAACAAAGCATTCCACCCACTGCAATCTGATACGGTTGATCTGCAGGTAGAAGGTACAGGCTGGCAGCTGCTGTTCGCCAGGTTGCGGGTAAATCCACAGTCTATCGACATCAATCTGGACAATCTAAAGAACCGGAACTACATCTTATTTTCCGAGCAGCTATATGGGGTTAATAAGCAGCTGGAGACCTCTCAGAAGATCATTTCCGTAAAACCAGACACCCTTTACTTTGATTTTTCTACCCGTACGGTGAAACGTGTACCCGTGAAACTACTGTCCAACCTGGAGTTTGCGAAGCAGTATGGCATCTCCGGAGATGTGGCGATTACCCCAGCCTATGTAACCGTTTCGGGGCCTACGGCCGATATCGGTGAAATCGACGAATGGAAAACCGATACGTTGAAGCTTTCAAACGTTCAGTATACGACTACAACCAGAGTTGCTATGAAACAGAACCTGCTTAAGAATGTCAGCATTTTTCCAAGCAGCGTAGAAGTTAAGATTCCGGTAGATGAGTTCACCGAGAAGACCGTAGAAGTGCCTTTAAAGGTCATCAACAACCGGGAATACTACAATGTCAAGATCTATCCGAAGAAAGTCAAGGTGACCTTCCTGGTTCCGCTTTCCAGCTATGAAAATGTTAACGAACGCTTCATAGAAGCAGTCCTGGATTTGAATGAATGGAAGCAACTTGGCCATCAAACGATGCGCGTTAACCTTGTCCGCTTTCCGGATTTCTGTAAGTTTGTTCGAACCAGTCCTTCTAAGGTGGACTTTTTAATTGAGAAGTAATGTTGAAAGTAGGAATCACAGGGGGTATCGGAAGCGGTAAAACGACCGTCTGCAGAATTTTTGAGGTACTCGGGATTCCGGTCTTCTATGCAGACCTGGTGGCTAAGGAAATTATGGTGAAAGATATGATCCTGATTGAAGGCGTAAAAACTGCTTTCGGCGCCGAAAGTTATTTTGAAACCGGTGTGCTGAACAATAAACACATTGCCGGGATTGTATTTAACAATAACCTGGAGCTCGAAAAGCTAAATGCGCTGGTGCACCCAGCCGTATTCCGGGCTTTTGACCAGTGGATAACACAAGTTCCAAAGGACTGCCCATATATACTCAAAGAGGCTGCCTTGCTGTTTGAAAGTGCGTCTTACAAGATGTGCGACACCAGTATTCTGGTTACTGCACCTAAACAAACGAAATTAAACCGGGTGATTGAACGTGACGGCGTAAGTGCGGAGCAGGTGCTCGCGCGGATGGATAAACAATTTACAGATGAACAAAAGCTGGCGATGGCCCATCATCACATCTCGAATGATGAATCTACATCGCTGATTTTACAGGTGCTGGCACTACACCAGACCTTCTTGAATACCAACACATGATTTTAAACGACTTCCTGATTCAGAATGAGACCGGCCTTTTCTGTGCTTACGGCAACTTCTACCTGGATCCAAAAATGCCTGTTGTGAATGCGGTAATTTCGCATGCACATGGCGATCATGCCTGCAGCGGCAACCAGCATGTTTACTGCACCAAAGCGACTTCCTTGTTCATGCTGCACCGGTACAAGAAGTTCGCGGCAGGCACGTTCTACCTTAAGGCCTACCATGAGAGCTTTATGCTACACGGCGTGAAGATCACCTTTATCTCTGCCGGGCACATGGCCGGATCTGCACAGGTTTTAATGGAGTACCAGGGCGTTAAATACCTTTATACAGGCGACTACAAGCTGCAGGACGATCCAACCTGTGAAGTCATTGAGTTTGCCGAAGCCGATGTTCTGATTACGGAAACGACCTTTGCGGATCCGAATACGCAACATCCAAAGGCAGAGGACGAGATTAAGAACCTCAATGATACCGAGATGAACATCATGCTTGGCGCCTATGCGCTTGGCAAGAGTCAGCGGATCATCAGGTTAATTAACGACCACTGCCCGGGCAAGCGCGTATTGGTACACCACAGCATAATGCCTTTTGTGAAGCTCTATGAACAGCTGGGGATGGATATGGGCAAGTACGAGATGTACGACCGTAAGGTGATGAAGAACAATCCTAAAGGCTTGGTTTATCTGGTGCCACCAATGGTCTTTAAGAGTTACATAAAAGCCATTAACGTGGTGCGGGTATTCGCCAGTGGCTGGAAGCATTTGCAATCCTCTACAGGTTTGCAGCTATGCATTTCAGATCATGTGGATTGGAATGATATCCTGGAAACAATCCGGCAGGTGAAACCCAAAGAAGTATGGACCACGCATGGCAGTGGCTCGCAGCTGAAAGACTACTTCAAAGACACGCTACTGGTTAAAAGCCTGAATTAAGATGATTGAGGGTGTAGATTTCTATTTCAACGAAGATGGGCTCATGGTCTTTACCGAAGCTTACCATCGTAAACGTGGCAGCTGCTGTAAAAACAAGTGCAAGCATTGCCCATGGGGCTACGGCAAGAAAAGAGAATCAGTGCCCGCCAGTGTAAAACCCAAGCAGGGCGACTGCTAGTCCACAGATCACCGCGATCATTTTACGTCTCGTAAATTTGTGGTCTACACTGCTTTCAAACAGTATCGTGGTGGAGATGTGCAGGAAGATACCAATCACGATGCCCATCATTTTGTTGAAGTACATCTCAATGCCGCCGATACTACCATTGCTGATGCCATAACTTAGCAGGAAGCCAAGTGGTGCCATGATGGCGAAGATACCAACATAGAGCAGGAGGTGGCCGGAGCGGTAGTGATTCTGCAGGAGGATGCTCGCGAGCGCGAATGCCGCCGGAATGTGGTGCAGTGCAATCCCGAAGATAAGTTCATTATGATGTTCCTTCGCCAGTGGCATACCTTCCAGAAAAGCATGCAAGCAAAGGCTAATCATGATACCATAAGGAAATACCCGTCCATGGCCATGCTCATGATGATGGTGCATGTGGCCATGTTCCACGCCATGTGAAAACTGCTCCAGGAAGACCTGGATCATGAAACCAATCAGAATATAAATACCAATATCATGTGCGTCTACACCGTGATATGCATCAGGAATAAGGTGCAGAACGGTAATTGCAAACAGATAGGCTCCGCTGAAGGAGAGAATAAGCTTGAGTAGTTTCGATTTGTCACTTTTAACCAGGAATATGGCGCAGCCGCCGAGAAAGGCACAAAAAAAGAGTACTAGTATTTTCCAGAATTCCATTTAGATGTAAGGTTGTAGCTTATGATAAAGGGTGCCTGTGAACATACCAATTGCAGTGCCAAGTGCTGCCCCAACGATCGTATCAATGGGATAATGTACGCCCACGTAAACCTGCGACAGGGAAACGATAAAGGCCCAGGCAAGGCCTATTGGAAGTATAGGCTTCCAACGGCTGTAAAATACCAGGATCAGAAAGATGGCAATGGCGAAGTGGTTGGTTGCATGTGCAGACGGAAAGCTGTAGCCCGTACCGCAGTGTACCCGGTGTATGATCAAATTCGAAATCTGAAAGTCGTTGCAAGGTCGTATACGGCCAATAAACGGCTTGATGAGCCTTGAAGCAATCAGATCACCCATGCCGAAGGTTAGCAAGAGCATCCCGATGATGTACAGGCCTCGCTTTTTAAACTCCCGTATACAGAAGATGATGATGAAAAGATAAAGTGGCGCCCAGAAGAAACGGTTCCGCATTAGCGGGAACAACCAATCAAAAAATCCATTGGACATGTCCCGGTGGATCTTTAAGAAAAGTTCAAGGTCAAACTCCTGGATGTTGGTGATCATGCTTTCCTACAAACTAAAATTAACCGGTCTGACTTGTTTTCGTCGAAAGCTTCCAAACCGTAGCTGCCAAAGTGCTGCTCTAAAACCAACCCACTGGCTTCGAACATTCTTTCAAAATCTGCAAGCTGGAAAGCTTGAACACGCTCTTCAAACGCGAAGGTCTTACTTCGATGTTCAAAATTGATGTGTTTGATGATCTTGCCCTCAGCAATGAATTTGCTGATGTGAAATTCAATGCCCTCCATGGTTTTGATCTCCTGTTTGGCCAGGTTCTTCTGTATTTTGGTGCTGTTAAAGTAGTCAATCACGAGTTTACCTTCGGGTTTAAGACCCTTGCGGAAGGATTTAAGTGCATTCACATGTTCTTTTTCCGTCTCGAAATACCCGAAGCTGGTGAAAAGATTGAAGGAAAAGTCGAAGTAGTTGATGAACGACAGCTTGCGCATGTCGTGCACGAAGAAGTGCAGGTGGCGTTGTTCAAACTGCCGCGCATACTTTATGCTTTGTTCAGAAAGATCGATGCCAGTAACGTCGTAGCCTTTTTTATTCAGGTAAACGGAGTGTCTGCCTCTGCCGCAGGCGATATCCAGAATGCGGGCATTAGGGGCGGGTTTTAGGTATTCTGAGAGGTTGTCAATCAGAAATTCGGCTTCCTCATCATTACGCTGACTGTAAAGTATGTGGTAATATGGTGAATTGAACCAATATTGAAACCATTTACGCTGCATAGAGCTCTATATTATAAATATTGTAAAAAGCACAAATATAGTATTTCTGTAATCAACGTTAGATTATTAAAAACCGTTTGTGCTTATTTAAGTACCCTACCTATATTTTTCTTAATTTCGCGCAAGCTAATCTAAAAAAATTGACCTTAATAAAATCAATCTCAGGAATACGTGGTACCATCGGTGGAAAAGCAGGTCAGGGCCTGACGCCAATGGATGTTGTAAAATTTACCGCTGCTTATGGCAGCTGGGTAATTAAAACCACACAGATCAAAAAAGTAGTTATCGGAAGAGATGCACGCATTTCAGGCGAAATGGTTAATAACCTTGTTGCCGGAACATTGCAGGGTCTCGGCATTGAAGTTATAAACCTTGGTCTGTCTACAACGCCAACAGTCGAGCTGGCCGTGCCGCTTGAACAGGCTGGCGGTGGTATCATCATTACCGCAAGTCACAACCCTAAACAGTGGAATGCGCTGAAGCTGCTTAACCATAAAGGTGAGTTTATCAGCGATGCGGAAGGACAGTACGTGCTTGAACTGGCGGAAAGTGGCGATGTGGAGTATGCAACGGTTTCTGAGCTGGGAAAAGTAATTCAAGACGACAGTTACCTCCAAAACCATGTTGACCATGTACTTGCCTTGAGACTGGTAGATGTAGAGGCGATTAAGGCCGCTAATTTTAAGGTTGCTATAGACTGCGTGAATTCTACCGGCGGCATCTTTGTGCCAGCGTTGCTTAAAGCACTGGGTGTTCAGACGGTTTATCCATTATACTGCACGCCAAACGGCGAGTTCCCGCACAACCCGGAGCCATTGCCAGAGAACCTGACGGAGATTTCGAAGCTAGTGCAGGAAAAAAACGCAGATCTGGGCATCGTGGTTGATCCTGATGTAGACAGACTTTGTTTTGTTTGCGAGGATGGCACCATGTTCGGTGAAGAATATACCTTAGTAGCCGTTGCCGATTATGTACTGCAGCATACGCCGGGTAATACGGTATCAAACCTCTCTTCTACACGTGCACTGCGCGATGTTACGGAGAAAGCTGGTAATGAATACCATGCGGCTGCCGTGGGCGAAGTAAACGTAGTGACGAAAATGAAAGCGTGTAACGCGATCATCGGTGGTGAAGGAAATGGCGGCGTTATCTACCCTGAATCGCACTATGGTCGTGATGCATTGGTGGGTATAGGACTATTCCTAACGCACCTGGCGAAGTCTGGTAAGTCGATCTCAAGATTGCGCAGCAGCTATCCAAGCTACCACATCTCTAAGAATAAAATCACCCTGACTGCAGACATGGATATCGATGCGCTGCTCCTTAAAGTACAGGAGAAATATAAAGCACAACCACATTCTACCATTGATGGCTTGAAAATCGAGTTTGACAATGAGTGGGTTCACCTAAGACGTTCTAATACAGAGCCGATCATCAGGATCTACAGTGAAGCGCAGAATGAGACCGTTGCAGAGAATCTTGCAAGCAAAATCATCTCCGACATAAAAGAAATATTAAAACTTAACTAACCATGGAAAGAATCTATTTGGACAATGCTGCAACAACACCTCTGGACAAAGCAGTCATTGCTGAAATGGTCAAAGTGATGGAGGACTACTACGGTAATCCTTCTTCAATACATGCGCAAGGCAGGGAAGTACGTACACTTATAGAAAAAGCGCGCAAATCTGTTGCGCATCTGCTTAATGCCGTACCTGCTGAAATCTTTTTTACCTCTGGCGGAACAGAAGCTGATAACACTGCGATCGTTTGCGGTGTGAGCACTTTCAACCTGAAACATGTAATTACCTCCAAAATTGAGCATCATGCCGTAGAGCATACCCTTGATAACCTACTTAAAAAGGGTGTTATCGATCAGGTGAGTTATGTGGATATTGACGAGAAAGGCAATATTGACTATGACCACCTGGAGCGCTTGTTACAGCAACATCCAAGATCAATGGTAAGTTTAATGCATGCCAATAATGAACTTGGTACGCTAACCGATATTGAACGCGTAGGGGAACTTTGTGAGCAGTATGATGCCATTTATCATTGTGATACGGTGCAGACCATGGGCCACTATGTGCATGATGTACGTAAGCTGAAAGTTCACTTCCTTGCTTGTGCAGCCCACAAATTGCACGGTCCAAAAGGCGTAGGCTTTCTATATGTAAACCACAACATCAAGATCAGTCCGCTGATCTTCGGTGGTGCGCAGGAACGAAACATGCGCGGTGGTACAGAAAACGTATACGGCATCGTTGGTCTGGCAAAAGCATTCGAAATTGCGCATGACCACATGGAAGATCACCGCTTGCACATACAAAACTTAAAAAGCTACTTGATTAACCGCCTGCAGGCTGAAATTCCTGGCGTGTTATTCAACGGAGAGATTGACCCTTCCAAAAGCCTATACACGGTGTTAAACGTTTCCTTCCCAGAGATGGATATGGGTGATATGCTGCTGTTTAATTTGGACATCAATGGTATTTCTGCATCCGGCGGAAGTGCATGTTCTTCAGGATCAAACATTGGTTCACATGTGTTGAATGAAATCAATGCAAATGCAACACGTCCATCGGTACGTTTTTCATTCAGCAAGCACAATACCCGCGAAGAGCTGGATTACGTAGTAGACAAGCTTAAACATATTGTAGAGCAAAACATTAACGTATAATACTGGCCTTGTAAAGGTTGAATCCAAACCATTGCGTCAACCAGATCAGGCTTTTTTGAAGTTTAAATCTGACATTATTATTAAAGGGACCTTGAAGCTGATTCAAGGTCCCTTTCTATTTCAGGAAACAAAAAGCATGACCTGCTGTTATTTATGGACATTTGTTTACTAAAACATTAAAGCTATGATAGTTCCAGAAAACAATAACCTGAATCAGGATGATTTGAACCAACACAATCCTAACGACCTTAGTCAGACGCAGCTGAACCAAAATGATCTGAATCATGAAGATTCAGAAGATACTGAGGGCAAGGAAGATCGGGAGAATAGAAAAACCATCTACAAGGAAACTCCTGATCCGATCAACGAAGATAAAAAGGATAACGGTGATTCGTCATCTGTTATCGAGACTGGCCGTACCAGCCTTGTAAACCGTCCACAAAGAGACAATACACCGCTAGGCTCAGGCCATGAGCCCGGTACTATGCCCGGCGGAAATAACTTTTAAGCATACCCCTAAGGGTACATCTTAAACAAGAAAAAGCCACATCCATAAGGGGTGTGGCTTTTTTTATCTCTGTATAGCGTACAATTAGTTCTTCAGCATTCTGATAAACTTCGCCACTTTGGCTTTCATGCCTCGGCGGTCTACGATGAAGTCAAGGAAACCGTGTTCCAGTACGAACTCTGCAGTCTGGAAGCCCTTAGGCAAATCTTTCTTAATTGTCTCTTTAATTACCCGCGGACCCGCGAAACCAATCAATGCACCCGGCTCAGCGATGTTAATATCGCCCAGCATGGCATAAGAAGCGGTTACACCACCAGTAGTTGGATCTGTAAGCAAAGAAATGTATGGTATTTTAGCCTGACTTAACAAAGCTAGTTTAGCGGATGTCTTCGCCATTTGCATCAGTGAGAATGCCGCTTCCATCATGCGTGCACCACCAGATTTGGAGATCATCATGAATGGAATGTTGTGTTTTATGCTGTAATCAATAGACCTTGCGATCTTTTCACCAACTACAGAGCCCATGGAACCACCAATGAACGTGAAGTCCATACAGGCAACTACAAGATCTTCGCCCTCAATCTTACCATGCGCAGCGCGGATGGCGTCATTCAAACCAGTTTTAGCAATGCTATCCACCAGACGTTCGGTGTAAGGTTTAGAATCGTTAAAGTTTAAGGGATCTCCTGATGTCAGGTTAGGGAAGAGTTCGGTAAACTGGTTATCGTCAAATAGAACCTGGAAATATTCTTTAGAACCAACTCTTATATGGAAGTCACAATAGTGACATACGTATTTGTTTTCGGTCAGGTCAGCACTGTGTAAAGCCTTCTTGCAATTCGGACATTTGTTCCACAAACCATCCGGCGCTTCTTTCTTTTCTTCGGTTAGTGTACTGATACCTTTCTTTTCTCTTTTAAACCAAGCCATGTTTTTTGTTCAAAAATGCGTGTACAAAGAAACAAAAAAAAATTAGAACAGATAACCTTAGTTTCTGGGTAAACTTTGCGGTAAATAAAGGCGCTTTCTTTGGCGTACAATCATATTTTTTATAACTTCGGCTGTACAAATACTAAAAATATGAGTTTAAAAGGCTACAAAGGTGTAATTTATGGAGATGCTGTTCAAGAATTGTTTGAGCAGGCTAAAAAGCACCAGTTTGCATTACCTGCAGTTAACGTAACAGGAACCAATACGATTAACGCTGTGATGGAGACTGCTAAGGCAGTTAATTCACCCGTGATGATCCAGTTGTCAAACGGGGGCGCGCAGTTTTATGCAGGTAAAACATTAAATAACGACAACCTGAAAGCATGTGTATTGGGTGCAGTTTCTGCAGCTAAGCATGTTCATTTGTTAGCTGAGCACTATGGTGTAGCGGTAGTTTTACATACCGACCATGCTGCGAAAAAGTTATTACCATGGATCGACGGGTTACTAGATCATGGTGAGCAGTTCTTTGCTGAAACCGGAAAACCATTATTCTCTTCACACATGTTAGACCTTTCTGAAGAGTCTATCGAAGAAAACATGGAAATCAGCGCAAAGTATCTTGAGCGTATGTCTAAAATGGGCATGACCATCGAGATTGAACTAGGTGTAACCGGTGGTGAAGAAGATGGCGTGGATAACAGCGACGTAGACAGTTCAAAATTATATACGCAACCATCTGAAGTGGCTTACGCTTACGAACAACTAAGTAAGGTGTCTGACAAGTTCACCGTTGCTGCTGCTTTCGGTAACGTACACGGCGTGTACAAACCAGGTAACGTAAAATTACAACCCGTTATCTTACACAACTCACAGGAGTACGTTAAAGAACAATTTAACTTAACTGCTGAGAAACCAATCAACTTCGTATTCCACGGTGGTTCTGGTTCTTCACAGGAAGAAATTCGTGAAGCCATCTCTTACGGTGCCATCAAGATGAACATCGATACAGATATGCAATGGGCATTCTGGGAAGGTATCCTTGATTACTACAAAGCGAATGAAGGTTACCTTCAGGGACAGATTGGTAACGCAGAAGGCGATGATAAACCAAACAAAAAATACTACGATCCACGCGTGTGGTTGCGTAAAGGCGAAGAAGCTTTCGTTAAACGCTTAACCCAGGCTTTCGAAGATTTAAACTGCAGAAACGCAAACGACAAACTGTAAGCATATCCAGCATAGAAAAGGTCATAAGCAAACGCTTATGGCCTTTTTTTGTTAAGTACAACCAGATATATAGCTATATTCAACCGTTGCGCAACACGCGTCACCCATTTAAAAAAGAAACATGAATAACATAGAAGTTAACAAAGTAACTACGGAAGATGTACTGGAAAAGGTCTTCAACATCCGAAGGATCGTTTTCGTAGATGAACAAAATTGTCCACCAGAACTGGAATGGGAGAATGAAGATGTTTCTACACACTTCCTGGCAACCATAGATGGCGAGCCTGTAGGTGCCTGCAGATGGCGTAAAACCGACGCCGGGTACAAGTTAGAACGCTTCGCAGTGTTACAGGCGTACAGGGGCCGTAAAGTAGGCCAGGCGCTGGTTACTGCTGCACTTGCCGACCTTCCCGGGGATGCCGAATACATTTACCTGAATGCGCAACTAGATGCCATGGGTCTATATGCTAAGTTCGGCTTTGTGGCCGAAGGCCCGCAGTTCGAAGAAGCCGGTATCCAACACTTCAAAATGGTAAAGAAGCACTAAGGTGCTTCAAACCATTACGCTCCGGTGAAAACTCGACTGCTGAATTGCATGGCTTCATGGAACTTGTCCATGTTCAGTCCGGTTTCGATGTTTTGGGCTTTCAGATACTGAAGCACATCTTCGGTGGCCATGTTGCCCGTCAGGTCATCCGCCGCCATTGGGCAACCACCGTAACCCTTCAATGCACTATCAAAACGTTGACAGCCGCTCTCAAAAGCGGCTTTTATTTTTTCTAACCTTTTCTCGGGGGTACTATGCAGGTGCAAGCCAACCTCCGCCTGGGGAAAACGATTGATCAAAGCGGGCAGGAGGGTGCTGATCTTTTCAGGCGTAGACACGCCAGTGGTATCAGACAGTGCAAGGATCTTCACGCCTTTTTCTACTAACGCCGATGCCCAGTGCTGCACGATTTCAGTACTCCATTCGTCGCCGTAAGGATTACCAAAGCCCATTGACAAGTAGACCACCGCCGTTTTGCCCGCTTTGTCACAGTGCGTCAGCATCTGTTCTACCGTATCCATAGATTGGCTGATGCTGGAATTTGTATTGCGCTGCTGGAAGGTCTCTGAGATCGAAAAGGGAAAACCAAGATAACTGATCTCCGGATAACGGACAGTGTCTTCTACACCCCTTAAATTGGCTACAATAGCCAGTAGTTTCGTGCTGGTCTGACTCAGGTCGAGCATGGATAGTACTTCTGCAGTGTCCTTAAGCTGTGGAATGGCTTTCGGCGATACGAAACTCCCAAAATCAAGGGTATTAAAACCAACCTGAAGTAGTAGGTTCAGGTATTCGGCTTTAAGCTGCGTCGGTATGAAATCATGGATGCCCTGCATGGCATCCCTCGGGCACTCTACTAGTTTAATCGGCTCTTGCATCAAGGTAAATATACACGAATAAGCATTCCCTGCACCCAACTTGAACAAAATACAACGCTCGGCTGTCATAACCCTTACAAACAAAAAAAGGTGCCCTTGTGGGGGCACCTTTTTACTATGCAATTGAAATTGCTAATTATTTGTTTCTGCCTAAATCTACAACGATTGGCGTAGAAATACATAGTGATGAATATGTACCGATAACACGACCAATTAGTAGGGCGAAGATAAATCCTCTGATGCTTTCTCCACCGAAGATGAAGATTACCAACAATACGAAGAATACCGTTAATGAAGTAAGAATGGTACGGCTTAAGGTACTGTTCAAAGCGAAGTTGATGGTTTGATTACGCTCTTCACCGTGGATGTCATCTTTACCAGTTTCCGCAAGTTTCTCACGAATCCTGTCGAATACAACAACTGTTTCTGTCATGGTGTAAGACATTACCGTTAAGATCGCTGCGATGAAATCCTGGCCAATCTCTAATGAGAATGGAAGTACACCGTCTAAGATCGTGTAGAATGACAATACCAACAGTACGTCGTGAAATAACGCGATTACCGCACCCAAACCATAGTTTAGTTTCTTAAACCTTACGATGATGTAGATAAACATCACTAAACAAGAGAACAAGATCGCACCGTATGCACTGTAAACCAAGTCGCTCGCAATGATCGGTCCTACCTTTTGGTTACTCTCAATGGTGTAAGGAACGCCAGTTTTGTTTAATCCAGCTCTTAAAGCATCCTCAACAACCTTATCTGCTGAAGTTGCAACGTCAGCGATGTGGTATGTGGTTGTAATTTTAAGCTCATTATCGTTACCAGCAGTTTTAACCTCTGGTGCTTCGTCACCGAAAACAGGTGTTAAGTGCTCTTTTACAGTTTCTGTATCTACAGATTTGTCGAAGTGAACGATATAGTAACGGCCACCTTTGAAGTCGATACCCAATCTTAAACCACCATTTTTGAAGTAGAAGATGGTACCAGCAACGATGATCACTGTTGAAATCAGGTAGTAGATTTTTCTACGGCCTACAAAGTCGAAAGCGATATCTCTAAAGGCGTGTAAAGTTGCTTTGTTACCGAAAGTGATGTTGGCGTTTTTGTTCAACATGCTTTCGAATACTAAGCGTGAGATCAATACCGCACAAAATAGTGACGAAAGAATACCGATACAAAGTGTCGTTGCGAAACCTTGAACCGGACCGCTACCGAAGATGTAAAGGATGATACCTAAGATTAAGATGGTAACGTTTGAGTCAATGATAGAAGGCATTGCATGCTTGAAACCTTCTCTGATGGACAATGCGGTTGATTTACCATGTAGTAACTCTTCACGCACACGCTCAAAGATCAGAATGTTCGCATCTACCGAAAGACCAATTACAAGGATAATACCAGCGATACCAGGCAGTGTTAATACTGCACCAAGTGATACCAGAATACCCATGATGAAGAATAAGTTGATCACCAATGCAAGGTTAGCAACCCATCCAGCTTTGTTGTAGTAAAGTGCCATGAACACTAGAATAACCACGAAAGCAAGACAGAATGAAAGTAAACCGTTGTCAATTGCAGCCTGACCCAATGATGGACCAACTACGAATTCACCTACGATTCTTGCTGGTGCAGGTAACTTACCAGCTTTAAGAATGTTCGCCAAATCTTGTGTGTCGTTTACAGTGAAGCTACCAGTGATGGAAGAAATACCGTTAGGAATCTCGTTCTGTACAGTAGGGGCAGAGTAAACGTTATTATCTAATACGATAGCAATTGCTTTTTTGTTGTTTGCATCTGCAGAAGCTTCAGCAGTAATTTTTTTCCATTTAGCAGCACCTTCACCAGTCATATACATGGTTACTTCAGGCTTGCCTTTCTGGTCATAATCATGACGAGCATCGCTGATGGCTTCGCCACCTAGATCAGGTGCACCATTTGCATCAACATCTTTGATTGCATATAGTTCAAACACTTTGCTGCCTTCCATCGGCTTAACACTCCACATAAATTTGAAGGTTGATGGAATGATCGGCGCAATTTCTGCTCTTTTCAGATAGCTGTTAACTTTCGCAGTATCTTTTTGAGCAACCCATCCAACAACTGGTCCTGGACGTAATGCCGGGCCATTTTGTCCCTGGTAAGTCGGGATGCTTAATACGGAGAACAATGGATTGTTTTTCGCAGCCTCTAATGTTTTCGCAGCAGAGTCAGCGTTATTTGCTTTTTTTCCTAAGCCAGCAAGCTTGCTTCCTGCGTTTGCAGCAGTGGTATCAGTAGCTGCGGTAGCGGTTGTATCTTTAAGGGTTGAAGCAAGTGTTTTATTGATGTTTTCTAATAAAGAATAAACTTCTTCATTTTGATATACTTGCCAGAACTGAAGTTCTGCAGATCCTTGTAGTAATTTGTGAATCCTTTCTTTATCCTGAACACCTGGCATCTCAATAAGGATACGGTTGGTACCTTCTTGTTTCTGCATGTTCGGACTTACCACACCAAAACCGTCAATACGGCTACGGATAATGATAAATGAACGGTCGATAGCACTAGTAGCTTCTTTAGACAGGTAAGTTCTTACTTCAGAATTGCTCGCAGTTGATTTAAGCTGTTGTGCATTATCCTGGTTTGCAAAGTAGTCTGCAAGTTTTACATTCGGATTTAGCTTTTCGAAGTTATTAACGAATAAGTTAATGAAGTCTTTACCGCCAGCATTAAGTTCCGTTTGTGCATTTGCAACAGCCTGATTGAAGTTTGCGTCATCTGGGTTGCCAGCAAGAGATTTAACCAGTTCTGCTAGTGAAATCTCCATTGTAACGTTCATACCACCTTTTAAATCCAGACCAAGGTTGATGGATTTTGATTTACAGAACTCGTAATCAAATCCGAAGATTGGATAAACGGGTACGGTGGACATAGAATCCAGATAAGCTTTTTCCTTTTCAGGGTCGCCTTTCGCGTAAGCTTTAGCATTTTTCTCTACGTTCGAAGAAACCAGATTGAACGAGAGGGAATACACACAGACAATACCTAAGAGTATTGCCATAAATTTAATAAAACCTTTACCTTGCATTTGTTGTTTGTAATTATTGTCTATATGCTATAAATTTTTTTTAACAAGTCGGCAAATCTAATTAAATTTTTAATTAATAGGCCACTTATCAAAGTTTTTCTTGGTGGTGCTCAACTATTTACTTTCGAGCGTTATGAAGGAAAAATCGAGGGAATTTTTCTCATCTGCAGCATGATCTTCACGAGCCACTTCAGTCCATTTTTCAGGGTCCAGATCAGGGAAATAAGCATCGCCTTCAAAGGATTTATGAACCCTGGTGAGGTAAATCTTATCCGTTCTGTCTAAAGCTGCCTTATAAATCTCAGCACCCCCGATTACGAAAACCTCAGCTTCATCATTACACAGTTCCAAAGCCTGATCCAGGCTTTGCGTAACGGTTGCTCCATCAATTTTCAGGTCCTGATTCCGGGTGATAATGATGTTCCTACGGTTCGGCAATGGCTTGCCCATCGAATCGAAGGTTTTGCGACCCATGATGATGGTGTGCCCGGAAGTGATCGTCTTGAAGTGCTTCAAATCTGTAGGCAAGTGCCAAAGAAGTTGATTATCTTTTCCAATAGCGTTGTTTGCAGCTGCTGCTACAACAAAAGTCACGATCATACGGCTACCTCTCCTTTAATATGTGGGTGTGCTTCGTAGTTTTCCAATGTGAAATCTTCATAGCGAAAGGCGAAGATATCCTTGACATCCGGATTGATCTTCATCTGCGGCAAGGGCTTCGGCGCTCTCGTCAACTGCAACTTCGCCTGCTCAATGTGGTTGTTGTAGATATGTGCATCGCCAAGGGTATGAATAAATTCACCCACTTTCAGGTCACACACCTGCGCAACCATCATGGTCAGCAACGCATAAGACGCAATGTTGAAAGGCACGCCAAGGAAGATGTCTGCGCTGCGTTGATAAAGCTGGCAGCTTAACTTACCATCGGCCACGTAAAACTGGAACAAGGCATGGCAGGGCGGAAGTTTCATGTTTTCAATTTCCGCGACGTTCCATGCAGAAACCATGATCCTGCGTGAATCGGGGTTCTCCTTCAGGGTTTTGATTACCTGTGCAATCTGATCGATGTGTCGCCCGTCGGCCGTAGGCCATGAACGCCACTGCGCACCATACACCGGGCCAAGGTTGCCTTGCTCGTCTGCCCACTCATCCCAGATCCGTACGTTGTTATCTTTAAGGTATTTGATATTGGTGTCCCCTTGAAGGAACCAGATCAATTCGTGGATGATGGATTTTAGGTGTAGTTTCTTGGTGGTCACCATTGGAAAACCATCTTCCAGGTTAAAGCGCATCTGGTGCCCAAAAACGCTGATGGTGCCGGTACCGGTGCGGTCATGCTTCTGTGTGCCATGATCCAGCACATGTTGCATTAAATCTAAATACTGTCTCATTTTCTTATCGAGAACGGCGCGGGCGCCATTATCTTATATATGTATATGCTCTTCTTACAAAACTATCATAATTTATCCAATGTAGCCCTTTGCTGCGCGATTTCTTCTCCGCTGCGCGCGGATGTTGCGCAGCCTGCCCGCAATATTCATATAATGTGTTACAAGCCTACGACATTGCTCCCGGCTTTACCAGTCTTTTTGTAAGTTTGCTACATACAAGAAAAAACAAAAGGCTCATGCTTGCATTTGCAAATGCTAAAATTAACATCGGTTTAAACGTTACAGAAAAGCTGCCAGATGGCTATCACAACATTCAAACCGTATTCTATCCAATCGAGCTGCACGATGTCGTGGAGCTCACAGATGCTACAACCACCACCTGCGTGGTTTCGGGGATCGACAATCTGGGCAACCCCGAGGAAAACATCTGCTACAAAGCCTTTCGGCTGTTACAGCGCGAGTACAACTTTCCGGAGCAGCAGATTACGCTCCTGAAGCAGATTCCGGTTGGCGCAGGACTTGGCGGGGGTTCATCTGATGCGGCGCAGCTCATCAAAATTATCAACAAGAAATTCAATTTAGGTTTAACAGTTCCTGAAATGGAACAGTACGCTTCGGCGCTTGGTGCCGACTGTGCGTTCTTTATCGAGAACAAACCAGTTTATGCAGTTGGCAGGGGCGATCAATTTCAGCCAGTCGGTCTAGACCTATCCGCCTACAACATCGTACTGGTAAAGCCCGACATTCACGTCTCTACCGCAGAAGCCTACGCGGGTATGCAGCCGCTACCTCATGAAGAGCATCTACCAGCGTTGGTACAGCAGCCGGTGGAAACCTGGAAAGACCAGGTGAAAAATGATTTTGAACGGATGGTCTTCGAGAAATATCCAGCCATTGCAGACGTTAAACAGAAGTTGTATGCTGCCGGCGCCTTATATGCCGCCATGAGCGGAAGCGGTTCTTCCGTGTACGGCATCTTCAATGGACCAGTAGCCCTACCTGAATTGGAGCAGCACAACAAAGTATACTATAACCTATAAACTATGATGGAGATCAACCTGATCCGGAAAAATAAGAAATTCAACTTTGAAGCGGTAAACCCGTCCGGGCAGACTGTAGAGCTAGATGCGAAACCCGAAATTGGTGGGGAAGGTAAAGGCTTCCGCCCGATGGAAATGCTGTTGGTTGGTCTTGGTGGCTGCAGCGGCATTGACATGGTCAATGTCCTGCAGAAGCAGAAGGAACCACTGGACGATGTAAAAATTAAGATCAGTGCCTCCCGGCGTGATAACGAGATGCCGCCCATCTTTGAAGAAATAAACATCCATTTCGATCTTTTTGGCGCATTGAGCCAGCAAAAGGTTGAACGCGCTTTAGCGCTTACCTTTGAAAAATACTGCTCCGTGTCCAATATTCTTGGCCGCTCAGCAACATTGAAATATACTTATACGATTCATCCCTAAACCATGTCAGAAGAAAATTTTGAAACCATTGCGATCCGTTTGCAAGCCGAACGCAGCCAGTATAAAGAACACTCGGTACCGCTTTACCTAACATCCAGCTACAAGTTTGATGATGCAGAAGACATGCGTGCCTTGTTTGCTGCAGAGAAAGAAGGTAATGTGTACAGCAGATACGCCAATCCGAATACTTCAGAGCTTATCGAAAAGATGGCGGCGCTTGAAGGCGCCGAGACGGGTTGGGTAACGGCGACCGGTATGGCAGCAATTTTCACCACGCTGGCAACATTCCTGCAAAACGGGGATCATGTGCTTTCCAGCAGATCTGTTTTTGGTAGCACGCACCAGTTGCTTACCGCGGTGTTCCCTAAATGGGGCATCACCTACTCTTACGCAGATCTGGACAAGCCAGAGCAATGGACCGAAGGCATCAAGGAAAATACGAAAGTGATCTTTGTAGAAACCCCTTCAAACCCGGGCATCGACATTATCGATTTACAATGGTTGGCAGATCTGGCCAAAGAACATAAAATCTTGCTGGTGGTGGATAACTGCTTCGCCACGCCATACCTGCAACAACCACTAAAACTCGGTGCCGACATTTCCATACATTCCGCTACCAAATACATCGATGGCCAGGGGCGTACCCTCGGCGGGATTATTCTGGGATCCGCGGAGCTGATGAAGCAGATTGAAGGGTTTGCGAGACACTCCGGGCCGGCAATGTCGCCTTTTAATGCATGGTTGTTGTCTAAGAGTCTCGAAACTTTAGCTGTGCGCATGGACAGGCACTGTGAAAATGCTTTGAAAGTTGCGACCTTCTTAGAAAGCCAGTCCAACGTGAAAAAAGTGATGTACCCATTTTTGCAATCGCATCCGCAATATGAAATTGCCAGAAAGCAGATGAAGCAAGGTGGAGGCATCGTGACCTTCGTGATCGAAGGTGGTGTGCAGGCGGCTGCAGGATTTATGGATAAACTGAAGATGTTCTCCATATCGGCAAATCTTGGCGACACGCGTTCTATTGCAACGCATCCGGCAACCAGTACCCATTCCAAACTCACCGAAGCCCAGCGCCAGGAAGTTGGTATAGAACAAGGGACTATACGCTTGTCCATCGGTCTGGAACATGTCGACGACATTCTTAAAGATATTCAGCAGGCGCTTAGTTAATACTTGCTTTTCATTTTTTAAAAGCTGTTCGGTTTTACTGAACAGCTTTTTTTGTGCCCTGCTCAAATCGAGGATAGCCATGTGCATATTCCATAACTGCACAAGAGCTGTACAACACCTTCCACACGTATTGCGTGGGTGAGGTGTGGGCCAGGTGTGGAGCAGGTGTGTTCCAGCTGTGCTTGATTCCTCTATGAAGGGGCAAATAAAAAGCGCGTGGCTCTCTTGGGAGAAGCACGCGCTAGGGTGTAAGTATCGGGTGTTAATGTTAGCTGATGTATTTGCGATCTTCTTCGCTAAGGTGATCCTTGTTTTGATCGTTAGCATCGAACCGGTCGTCATAAGTGGTTACCGTTGTTCTTGGCTTTGCAACAATGTAGCCGAGTACAAAACCGATGAAGGTGCACACGCCGATGACCACAAGCTTTGAAACCTCTGCTGTGGTAAATATGAAATTAAACTCAACAGCATCGGTGTTTATGACTAAGAAGACGGTAACGAGGGCCGTGAAGGCGATGATAAATAAGGTTTTTATACGCATGTGGATCAGAAACTATAGTTCAACAACAATTCAAATATAGGATTATGCTTGTAAAGCTTGTTGACCAGCACAATTCTTGTGCCCAGGTCTATGTTGGGCTGGTAACGCAGTACATTCATGTCTGCGTGCAGCTCCAGTCCATACGTCTTGGGTTGCAGGAGGGAAGTTTCCCTTCCGATGTTTTCGTAATGGCAGAACATGCCGCCGCGAATGTTCCTGATGTAGGCAAGGGGGCCAAGTTCGGCATCCGGAAAGGCAATGGGAAACCGGTAGTTGAACAGCAGCGTGTTTTTAAGCCTGCTTCTTGCCTGGATGTTGTTGTAGCCATACACGGTATTGATTTCCGTATTGTACTGCCGCACCCCGGATGCCTCCTGAAAGTTGAAGTTAGCGAGGAAGCTATGATTTCGCGCGATGCCCGGAAAATACAGGAAAGCTTCTGTAGAAAATAAATCTCCGCCTAAGCGAGTGTCGAAAGGTTGATGGAAATATTTCAGCCGAAGGATCTGTCCCCATCTTGGCGCCACGTCACGTTCTGCCTGCCGGATGCTGTGCTGTAAAGTGAGTCCATAGTTCAGCGGGAAATTTAGAGTCGTGTTGAAGCTCGATGGTAAGTTCTCGAGCATGTAGCGTTTGGTGTAGCTGGTGCCAACATTTGCGGAAATGTTGTAGTTGTGGTTTAGCGCACTGAAACTTATCGGAACCCGCGCGTTTATGCCGATGTAGTTTTCACGCCAGTCGCCCTGCTTGATGACTTTGTTCGAATTGTAAAAATTCCTTCTTGGGCGGTTCTCGTAATTAACGGTGAAAACTGGGAAGAAGCTTTTAATGGAAAGTCCGGCGTTGTATCCAAATCTGTTCAGGTCGCGATAGTAGTCTACCCCGGTGAAAAAACTCACGGTGTTCAGGAGGTTGTCCGACTGGAGTTGCAGACCTCCGGTATAGCTGTCGTCGATGGTCGGGATAATGCTATGAAAATTGAAGAGCTGTGTGAATTTCTTGTACGGCTTGGAAGGGTAGATGCTGTCGGGAATGTTTGCGAAAACATCCCAGGTTTGCTCCTGTGCTTTGGCGGCTTCGCCGAAGAAAACAAAATTGTCCGCTTCTACTTTTTGTGGATTAAAGGGACTCGTTGCAATCTCAAAACCCTGGGGCGTGTAGTTGCTGAAGACAAATTCCGTGTCGTTTTTACCTGGACCCATGTGAAAAGCGCCGAATTTAGAGGCGCTCAGAGCCATTATCTCGCGCGAGTTGATGTTCAAGTAGTAAACATTATCTAAGCCGCTGTAATGGGCGTTAAATGCGATTCCTTCCTTGTAAAACACCGGTTTGCTGATCTGTTGGCGGGTTTTCTTGATCAATTCGAGCTTTTTGCCGGATTTTTCCTCCAGCCATAAAGACTTCCCTTTTTCGGACACACTGATGTAAGTGATGGTATTTCCGTCCGGATGGTAGGCCGGTGTTTGCAGGATAAGGTTGTCATTATTCTCAAATTTGTGCAGGATTTCCGCCGTGTTTGCATCGAGTTCAACGAGGTTAAACTGATTTGATAAATCGACCTGAACGGCGATAATTTTCTTTCCATCCGGCGAGAGGGTAGGGGAGAAGAGCCGTGATTTAAAACGTAATTGTTTGTAGGTTTTAGTGCTGATGTTGTAAGTGCAGATAACGCTGAAACTTTCCTGTCGATATCGTGGATTATACCTGATCTCATCCCATACAATTACATCTTGGTTTATGCTGAACCAAGGCTGTTCCTGGTAACCTATTTTTAAAATTGATTTTTCATTTTTATTGCTGTCTATGATTACGAATTCCGGTGTTGTTGCCTTGCTTCTTTTTAATGCAATGATGTTTTTGTTTTCTAACGTAACCGGTAATAAATAGTCGGTCAAAAAGGTTTGCGTTTTTGTTTTTGAAGGGTACGTTTTAGTGTTCGATAAGCTGTCTTGTTTTTTCCATTGTTCAGCGATTAATGTTTGTGTTTCCTTGTACCAGGTTTCGGTATTTTTACCGGTGTATTTTTTTAGGCTTTTAGAGAAGGGATAAATTCTTAATGGATGTTTTTTTATGTCGGTGAGTACGCTATCAAAAACTGATTTACCGAATTGGGTTCTGATGTTGGTACTTAAAAGATAACCCAACTGATAATAACCAGGTGTTACGTCTTTCGAAGAACCGAATTGTGCTTTACTATAACTATACTTTTTTCCACTTAACAGGTTTGCACGGTAGGGCATAATCCAGGCTGGTTGTCTGCCGCGCCCCGCGTTCGTTAATGCAGTCTCTGTTGTTACCGCATCCCCTTCAAAGAACCACAGGGGGATAGAAGCGCCCATCCAGGCGAAATAGACCAGTTCAGGGAAGGGTTTGTGTTGTATGCCGCTGAGCTTATCATACTGCGCAACATGGCGCAATTCATGGACGGCAAGGTTGTTCAACCAATCCTGACTATCGAAGGCTTGGGGAGGGGTAGTAAAGAACTCCGATTTCTTCGGACCGAGTTGCACAAAACCGTTCGCGATAACGCCCCGGTTTTGCAAAACAATAGGGAGCCGCGTTGTACTTGTATTCAGGCTTGCGCCTTCTTTCGCGTAGATGAAGGGCAGTGTATTGGCCATACGCTGTCCCTCACGCTCCAGTTCGCGTGGATAAATGATTTTAAAACCTCCTGCTTCAATCTGGCGCCATTTTACACTAAGTGGGTTTTGTTCTCCGTTGAACAATTGGGCCTTTAGTGGTAGTGAGGTTAAAGTTAAACAGGATAATGTTATAGTACTGATAAGTAGAGTTCTATGCGTTATTTTAAATGGCATATAGCGTGTATGCTAAAAATATTAGTTATTTATGGAGTTCGATGTTAGATCAATGTAAAGTATTTATTTTTTATATTTAAGTAAAATGTTGGTAATCAGTATTGTATGTGTGGTTATATTGGATTGTTTAAATCGTGCTGTTGTTCATTTTGTAGCGTTAAAGTCGCTTTTTTGGCTGTTGTAGCGCATCTTCTGTATTTTTGACATTTAAGGCTGTAAGATACACTAATCACCTGAAATCCTTTGTCGAAATTTGGGTGGTAGTTGAAGATTGTTGTCGTGCCTCTGCGTTAGATTCTGTGATCACATGGATCCATTTGCCTGATTTTGCATGCTGGAAGGTGCATCAATCCGTGTGTTTTTTGCGTGTTTCAGATTGGTATTTAGTGCTGAATATAGGCATTTATTGTGTCGTTTTCTGCGTGGTTTCTGTGGTTATGTTGACCATATTAATTGTGTTTATGAGTGGTAGAATTGTGATTATGTTTTGTATTTATGGGTAATAAAATTGGGGGTGCGTTTTGTAATAATCAATCTTAAATTGCGCTTACTTCATGATTATTAACGACTAATTACATGTTGTATATTCGGTTTCCTGGTCCGGTTATATGGTATTCTTGAGGTGATTTATTTCGATTTTATTCTAATTTATTTCACGCTTTTGTTGTAATAGTGTACTCGTGTATGTGTGGTTTTTGCGCTGGTTTAGCTCGACTTATTTCGTCGTTTTTGGTCTTTGTATGTTGGTTTCTTAGCAGTCAGGTGTCACTATATTTGTAATTAAATGCCTTTGTTATATCATTAAAAGCCCCTTTATTTGACGACCAAACCGTACTTTAAGCAAGTGTTTACCATGTGTAATCGGGTTAGTGCAGTTCTCCTATTCATGTTTCTGGATATGTTTTCAGGTGTTAGTTTTGAAGATATCTAGCCATACTTGGGTCTTCATTTTACGGTGTCTTGCCTCGGATTTTCAGCCGAACTACAAGTGGCGTAGCCTAGTTAATCCATCTTTTTCTTTCTGGTATTGGCTTTAACAGGTAGTTGCTCTGGCTTGTTTTTGCTGTGCCTTTCCGCTTTAATTCTTGGGTATTCGGCTGTGTGATTTGCCTTGAATTGATATTCTTAATTGGAGTGTCGGCGATGAATGCTGCTATATGTAGAGGGGATTATATGCGGTATGAGCCTTGAATTTTAGCTCATGTGATTAGCTGAAACATTTGCTCTGTGGCCTTGATATTCGTGCTTATGACCATCCAAATTTCATGCTATAGCGATGCCCAATGCACGCCTAATACTAGCCATTGGCCTGCAATTTATGTGGTGTATCCTGGAAGGTGTTACTGTAGTTTCTTACGTGTTTTATAGATCGGGTACAGGAAAACAGCGCCTAAAATTAACACTGCTCCGATGTAGAAACCCAGGGTCATTTTCTCCTGTTTTCCGAAAAAAAGGAAAGCTAGCATTATGCCATATACAGGCTCCAGATTGGTGATTAGTGCCACCCTGAAAGCGGAAAGCGTACGCATAACAGATACCCCTGCAACGTAGGCAAGCGCAGTACAGATGGTGCCCAATACCACTAAATAGATCCAGTCTGTACCACTTAGGCTGAAGGTCTCTGTGGCGAGAGATCCATCGAAAAGACGGTAGATGGTAATCCAGAAAAAGGCGCCTGCGATCTCATAAAACCCAATCACCTGAGGCTCGGTTTTCTGAACAAGTGTAGAGTTAAAGATGTTGAATATACTCGATGCAAGTGCTGCAGAAAGCCCAAAGATTATACCCAGGGTATACTGACTCTCAAACTTAAAGATCAGGTAAATGCCCAGGATGATGATCAGGCCGATTACGATGTCTGCAACCAGTATTGGCTTCCTTTTTATCAGGGGTTCCAGGATTGCCGTAAACAACGTAAACGACGAAAGGCAGACCAGCGTTACAGAAACTGTCGACACTTTGATGGCGTGGAAGAAGAGAATCCAGTGAAGCGCCACGATGCTTCCGATCATGAAAAACTGCACAAACTGCTTCCTGCTTACCTTGATATTTACCTTCGCAATCGTGAAATACAGGAACAAGGTAATGCTTGCAATAAGCACCCGATACCATACCATTTGTACGGCATCGATGGAGATCAGAGCACCCAAAATTCCGGTGAAGCCCCATACAAAAACCGTAAGATGAAGGATCAGGAGGTTTCTTTTTTCAGTGGCAGGAGTGATGTCAGACATGATTATTTAGGTGCTTTTCTAAGCAACACGTAGCCTAGAATTCCGAAGAGTATGGTGGGTAGCAGTACTGCAAAAAGGGGTGGAATACCGCCTTTAATGGAGAACATTTTTGCGAATTGGTTTAATACGATGTATCCGAAGCTCAGGAAAATTCCGATCCCCAGTGGTAAGCCCACGCCTCCGCGAACTTTACGCGAGGAGAGTGCGACACCAATTAAAGTCAGTACGAAGGCCGAGAGCGGCTGTAAATAGCGCTTATATTGCTCAAACAGGAGGTCGTTCATGATGCCGGATCCACGGACGCTTTCCTTGCTGATTTTATCAGAAAGCTCCCGGTTGCTCAGGTTCTCATAGATGTTATCATACGCGGAAAAATCATCCGGCCGCATATCCAGTATGGTGTCTTTCTTCTTATCACCACCGTTAATAAAGGTTTCTTTTAAGCCATCAATGTTGCGGATGGTGTAGTTGCTTAGCCTCCAGGAACGCTTGGTAGAATCCCATGTTATGGACTCCGCCACGATCTTCTTGCGCATCACATCACCATCGAAGTTATCGAGGATGAACTTCGTCCCAATTTTGGTTTTGTTGTCAAAACCGTCGATATAGATGTATGTGTTTTTATCCAGCTTCATGTGAATCTGGCCTTTCACAGAAGGATTGCCCTGCTTCACATAGGTATTCTCAAAGGTATTCTTGAGGGTGTTGGTGTATGGTAGGATGTAGAGGTTCGCTGCCAGATTCGCCGCAAAAATGATGAATGCGGAGATGAAATACGGCCTTAAAAACCTGTTGAAACTTACGCCACCACTTAAAATCGGTACAATCTCCGTCTGGTCGGCCATCTTTGCTGTAAAGAAAATTACGGCGATAAAGTTGATCAACGGGGAGAGCATGTTGACGTAGAACGGGATGGAACCGGCGTAGTATAAGGAAACAACCTGCCAGAAGCTAAGGTTGTTCCTTAAAAAATCGTCCAGCTTTTCAGAGAGATCGAAAATCACAATAATCACAACAAAGATCGTCAGGGTATATATAAATGTACCCAGATACTTGCCAATGATGTGGCGGTCTATGATTTTAAGTCTGCCTGTAAGGAAGTCCATTTATAGTTTTTGTCCTAATACTTGCACCATTTTGTTTTTCCACTCATAAAACGTTCCATTAATGATCCGTTCGCGGGCTTCTTTTACCAGCCATAGGTAGAAATTCAGGTTGTGTAGGGTGGCTATCTGGGCGCCAAGCATCTCTTTAGAGTGCATCAGGTGCCTTAAATATGCTTTGGAATACACCTGATCGGCAAACAGGTCGCTATCTGCTTCAATTGGCGAGAGGTCATCTGCCCACTTCTTGTTGCCGATGTTGATGATGCCGTTCTTGGTGAACAACATGCCGTTTCTGGCGTTGCGGGTCGGCATCACACAGTCGAACATGTCTACGCCTAACGCGATATTTTCCAGGATGTTGATTGGGGTTCCTACGCCCATCAGGTAACGTGGTTTTTCTTCCGGGAGGATGTCGCACACCACTTCGGTCATGCCGTACATTTCTTCTGCAGGTTCTCCAACGGAAAGACCGCCGATTGCATTGCCTTCGCGGCCCATGCTGGCGATGAATTCTGCGGATTTTACACGAAGATCTTTGTATACAGAGCCCTGAACGATTGGGAAAAGTGTTTGCTCGTAGCCGTATTTTGGCTCTGTGCTGTCTACACGTTCGCAGCAGCGCTTCAACCAGCGGTGCGTCATCTGGATGGATCTTGCCGCATAGCGGTAGTCGCAAGGGTATGGTGTACACTCATCGAAGGCCATAATGATGTCTGCGCCGATTGTACGTTGGATATCCATCGCAATTTCTGGCGTAAACAAGTGTTTAGAGCCGTCGATATGGGAGCGGAAGGTTACGCCTTCTTCCTTGATTTTGCGTACTTTGCTTAAAGAATATACCTGATAGCCACCACTGTCGGTAAGAATGGGACCGTCCCAACCGATGAATTTGTGGAGTCCGCCTGCTTTTTCCAGGACGTCTAATCCTGGGCGGAGGTATAAATGATAGGTGTTTCCTAAAATGATTTGTGCCTTGATGTCATCTTTGAGTTCCCGCTGATGAACCGCTTTAACGGTACCTGCGGTACCTACCGGCATGAAGATTGGGGTTTGGATTTCGCCGTGTGCTGTTGTAACTGTCCCTGCTCTTGCTTTTGAAAAGGCATCTCGTGCCTCTAAACTAAACTTCATATATTAATTTGCTCGCCAAATAATCCGTCAAAAGTAGCAAAAAAGGCGCTATTAACGCGTTTAAATTTTTATCAACATCGGGAACATTACAGATTATTAATCAGAAATTTGGCCACCAAAAATACACCGTGAACTTATCTATAATAGCGCTGGTGCTGCTTGGCACTTTCCTCTTCTGTTTTCTTGTCCAGCTCTATTTCACCCTCTTTGTACACCTCAAACTTGCTAGGTTTTCAGTTCCGGAGGTTAGTCCTGCTGCAGCCGGGCCGGTTACGGTGATCATTTGCGCGCGTAATGAGGCGGAAAATCTTGAGGCCAACCTGCCAGCTATATTAACACAAGATTACCCCGATTTCGAGGTTGTTGTGGTGAACGACCGTTCCTGGGATGGGACAAAGGAGGTATTGCGTGCATTTGAAGCGCAGTATAGCAATTTGAAAGTGGTTACTGTGCCTGAAACGGCCAGGTACATTGCGGGTAAAAAGTTTGCAGTTACCATGGGCATCAAGGCGGCAAAGCACGAATGGCTGGTGTTTACAGACGCAGATTGTAAGCCTGAATCTTCGAATTGGTTGATGGGTATGCAGCAGCCGGAAGATGCCGCCGTAGAGATTGTGCTCGGCTATTCGCCATACACCAGAACCGGGGGCTTGCTGAACGCGCTCATCCGTTTTGAAACCTTTTTCACAGCAGTAAATTACCTGTCTTTCGCCATAAAAGGTATGCCGTACATGGGCGTGGGCCGGAACATGGCCTACAAAAAGGCTTTGTTTTTCAAGAATAAGGGCTTTGCCACACACATGCATATCCCCTCTGGAGATGATGATCTATTTGTTAATGCGAACGCGCACGCGGGGAATACAGCCATTCAGATACACCCGGATACCTTTATGCATACCGATCCAAAAAGAACCTGGGGCGCATATTTGAAGCAGAAGAAGCGGCATTTTGGCGCTGGAAAAATGTATAAAGCACGGCATAAGTTTATATTGTCTGCACAGATTATTGTTCAATTTCTTTTCTATGTATTGCTCACCGCGATGTTTTGCCTCCGCGAGACGCAGCTCATCGCTGCAGGATTGTTTATCCTGAGTATATTAATACGTGCGTTGGTTTATCCACGACTGCTGATCAAGCTCGGCTACCCGGGCCTTCGGTGGTGGTTTCCTCTGCTGGACATACTATTATTCATTTTTTTAGTGTTTAATGGCATTCTGTCTATCTTTGTCAAAAAAGTACAGTGGAAATAAAATCAGAGCTCCTACAGCAATACTTCAGTAATCTTACCGAAAAGCAGATCCAGCAGTTTGATCAGTTATTTGAGCTTTACAGCTTTTGGAACGCACAAATAAATGTGATTTCCAGGAAAGATATTGAAGCGCTTTATGAACGGCATATCCTGCACTCGCTGGGCATCGCGAAGTTTATTTCCTTTAAACCGGGTGAGAAGGTGCTTGATGTAGGTACTGGAGGTGGCTTTCCAGGCATTCCGCTTGCCATCATGTTCCCGGAGACGCAGTTCCATCTCGTGGATTCCATCGGTAAAAAGATAAAGGTGGTGACGGAGGTTGCAGCGGCACTGGGGTTGACCAATGTTAAAGCTTCACACTCCCGTGCGGAGCAGATCGACGGTAAGTTCGACTTCGTGGTTTCCCGTGCAGTTACCCGCCTGATCGACTTCTATCCTTGGATAAAAGGTAAGTTCAATAAAGACTCCAAGAATTCAGTGCCCAATGGAATCCTCTACTTAAAGGGTGGTGACCTTCGGGAGGAAATCGAAGAGTCGAGGCTGAAAGCCGAGCTTTATCCTTTGTCTGAATACTTTAAAGAGGAATTCTTTGACACCAAGTACGTGGTGTACATTCCGCAGTAAATTTCTGAAGCTAAGTTAAGATCTTAGGCAAAGGTGCTGTACGTTGTAGTTAACCTATGGGGTGAGTAAGGCGCCCAATAGGTTATCTGCTATCTCTGAATTTGCAACAAGCTATCGTATTCCTATTGTTCATACCTTTCGATTTACTTAGATGTCATAACTTACATTATGACGTTGATCTCCAAAATCGCGCTTACGCTCATCAAGGGTGTCGGGCATGTAACAGCCAAGAATCTGCTGGCGACCTTCGGCGATGCCGACTCCATCTTTAAAGCTTCCAAAGAAGCGCTGATGCAGGTTCCGGGCGTGGGGGCTGGCATCGCCGCACAGATTCTGGAAACAGATGCACTTGAAGAAGCTAGCCGCCAGCTCAGGTTTCTGGAGAAGCATAAAATTGAAACCCTATTCTTCAAAGATGACAACTATCCTCGTCGCTTAAGAGAATGTCCGGATGCACCAATTATATTGTACTATAAAGGTACAGCAGATTTAAACCATGCTCGGATAGTAAGCATTGTTGGTACTCGTAGGGCCACAGAATACGGTAAGATGCTATGCAGGCAGCTTGCGGAAACACTAAGGTCATATAACGTGCTGGTGGTGAGTGGACTCGCCTATGGTATAGACATCGCTGCGCATAAGGAGAGTCTTGCCAATGAAATACCGACCATTGGTGTGCTGGGGCACGGATTGGACCGGATTTATCCAAGTATGCACAAAACCATCGCACAGGGGATGCTCCGCAATGGGGGCTTGTTGACCGAGTTTCCGCTAAACACCCTTCCTGATCGGGAGAACTTCCCTAAACGAAACCGCATTATAGCAGGCATTGCCGATGTAACGATCGTAGTTGAAGCAACTTCAAAGGGCGGCGCTTTGATCACTGCAGACATTGCGGGCTCCTACAACCGCGATGTCTTCGCCTTCCCGGGCCGTACGACGGATGAATATTCCCAGGGCTGTAATTTTCTGATCAAGACCAACAGGGCAGGGCTATTAAACCACGCACGGGACCTCGTGTACTACCTGGGCTGGGATGATCCACATCGGAAAAGCGCAGAAAGGCAGCTTAAATTGCCTGTTGGACTATCTCTTGAAGAGCTGAGCATTGTTCAGGTACTAAGAGATGCACCTGCAATGGTAGATGAAATCGCGATAAAAACAACCTTACAGCAAAGCAAACTGGCTATTCATTTGTTGAGTCTAGAGATGCAGGGGGTATTGACATCCTTACCTGGAAATGTTTATAGATTGAATTAATTACCGTATTTTTGTTGCTATGTGGTACAACAACATCCTAGAAACCATTGGAAATACACCTCTGGTAAAATTAAATAACGTAACGGAGGGTATCGAAGCGACCGTTCTGGCTAAAATCGAGAGCAACAATCCTGGAAACTCAATTAAAGACCGTATGGCCTTGAAAATGATTGAAGATGCAGAGAACAGCGGTGCTTTAAAACCTGGCGGTACCATCATAGAAGGTACTTCGGGGAATACAGGTATGGGGCTTGCTATGGCAGCCATCATCAAAGGATACAAATGTATCTTCACCTCAACCGATAAACAATCTAAGGAGAAGTTTGATGCTTTACGTGCCTTTGGTGCTGAAGTGATCGTTTGTCCTACTGATGTTGATCCTGAAGATCCACGTTCTTACTATTCTGTTTCTTCAAGGCTGGAGCGTGAAGTTCCAAACTCCTGGAAACCGAACCAGTATGATAATCTCTCAAATACCCAAGCGCACTACGAGCAAACCGGTCCTGAGATCTGGAAACAGACCGAAGGTAAAATCACGCACCTTGTTGTAGGTGTAGGTACTGGTGGTACCATTTCTGGCGCAGGGAAATACTTGAAAGAGCAAAATCCAGATATTAAAGTATGGGGCGTAGATACCTACGGTTCTGTATTCAAAAAATACAAGGAAACCGGTGAGTTCGACAAGAATGAGATCTACCCGTATATCACAGAAGGTATTGGGGAAGACTTCCTACCGCAGAATGTGAACTTCGACGTGATCGATGGATTCGAGAAAGTTACGGATAAAGATGCTGCCGTAATGACCAGAGACATCGCTTTGAAAGAAGGAATTTTCGCTGGAAACTCTGCTGGTGCTGCTGTCGCAGGTTTACTGCAACTGAAACACCACTTCAAACCAGAAGATGTTGTTGTTGTCATCTTTGTTGACCATGGCAGCAGATACATGGGCAAGATGTTTAACAAAGAATGGATGATGGAGCGTGGCTTCCTGGAAAATGAAACCATTACGGAAATCACCAAGTAAAATAAACTACTAAGCTTTACAACGTTGCGAATGCAGCGCCACAGCAGTTATGCTGCATAAAGCTTTTTCCATAAACAAGAAAAGCCCTGATCATCTCAGGGCTTTTCTTGTTTATGGATAGTATTTAGTGGCCTGGGCCATTACCATCAACACGTTTTATTTGAGCACCAAGTGCACGTAAACGGATGTCGATGTCCTGGTAGCCACGTTCAATCTGTTCAATATTATAGATCGTAGAAGTTCCTTCAGCGGATAATGCAGCAATCAGTAGCGAAACACCTGCACGGATATCCGGAGAAGTCATGCTGATGCCTCTTAAACGGTATGCCTTGTCGATTCCGATAACACTTGCACGGTGTGGATCACAAAGGATAATCTGCGCACCCATCTCAATCAGCTTATCTACGAAGAACAGGCGGCTTTCGAACATCTTCTGGTGGATAAGCACGGAACCTTTAGCCTGTGTAGCAACAACCAGCACAATGCTCAGCAGGTCTGGCGTAAAGCCTGGCCAAGGTGAATCTGCGATGGTAAGCATAGAACCATCAATAAAAGACTCAATCACATAGTGATCCTGAGAAGGGATGTATATGTCGTCACCTTTAAGTTCAAACTTAATACCCAACTTGCGGAAAACATCAGGGATAATACCCAGTTCTGAGTAGCAAACATCTTTAATGGTAATTTCAGAACCTGTCATTGCGGCAAGGCCGATGAAAGAGCCGATCTCGATCATATCCGGAAGCATGCGATGTTCCGTGCCACCCAACTTTTCTACACCTTCAATGGTCAGTAAGTTAGAACCGATACCGGATATTTTCGCACCCATGCGGTTCAGCATCTTACAAAGCTGTTGCAAGTAAGGCTCGCAAGCAGCGTTATAGATTGTTGTAGTGCCTTTCGCAAGCACTGCAGTCATCACGATGTTTGCGGTGCCCGTTACCGAAGCCTCATCCAATAGGATGTAAGTGCCCTGTAAATTGGTTGCATCAACGTTAAAGAACTCGTTTTTACTATCGTAAACGAACTTTGCGCCAAGCTTTTCAAACCCAAGGAAGTGCGTGTCTAAACGGCGTCTGCCAATCTTATCGCCACCAGGTTTAGGGATTGCAGCACGGCCGAAGCGACCCAAAAGCGGACCTACGATCATAATTGAGCCCCTCAAACTACCACCTTTTCTCTTAAAAGTCTCCGATTTAAAGAAATCCAGGTTGATGTTAGCCGCTTTAAACGTGTAGGTGTCTTTAGACAGGCGTTCTACCTCTACACCAAGATCTCCAAGCAGTTCGATCAATTTATTCACATCCTGGATGTCAGGAATATTACTTATGGTAATCTTTTCTTCAGTAAGCAGCACGGCAGATAAAATCTGAAGTGCTTCATTCTTTGCGCCCTGGGGCTGAATTTCACCTTTCAGTTTCTTACCACCAATAATTTCAAATGCATTCATGTGTTGTGTGTTTCTTTTTTATGGTATTCTTAGAATCTAGCCTTTGGGTTATTGTTGTTACGTTGCTGCGGGCGATTATTGTTATTCTGTTTACCTTTATTATTATTGTTGTTATTGCTTCTGCCGCGATTATTATTGGCAGGTCTGTTATTCACCACTGGCTTAAACTCCACCTTGTTCAGGTTAAAGTTTTCATCCAATTTCAATGCACCGCCAGACAGTTCACGCAGGTTTTTAAGGATGGTTTCATCTGCAACGCTGTCCTTGTTCCATTGTACATACGCCATTTTCATGAAGTTAGCAATGCCCTGAGCCATGCTCAACCGGCGCTCGGGATCTTCAACAGCCTTTGTTTTCTCAATCAGATCCTCAACCGTCTTACCATAATGCTTGTAAGTGATTTTCTTCTGCGGATAACCAATGTGTTTAGGTTTCACTTGCGCCTGCTCAATGGTTGGCTTAGGATAGGGGCTATCTACATCAATCTTATAGTCTGATATGATGTGCAGGTGATCCCACAGTTTGTGTTTAAAATCCGCGACATCACGAAGATGTGGATTCAAAAACCCCATCAAATCAATAACTGCCTGTGCATATCTATTGCGCTCCTCCCTGTCTGGCAGCTCGCAAATGTACTTAACCATATTCTGTACATTCCGCCCGTACTCTGCAAGGATCAGTTCGCTTCTGGTGGTATTATAATCGAAATTCATTTTATGTATTTATGAGCCTGGAGCGGGAGAGTGATTTCCAGGCACTTTAATTAATTTAGTAAAGATATATTGTTATTTGACAATCCGCAATTTAGCGAACTTAAGTAACAGTTGTTTGTTGCCCAGCCCCTGGAAAAATACCGTTGCTTTAACATCCGGAAGATTACCTTCCAGGTTAACGATTTTTCCGAATCCAAACTTCTCATGCTCAACTTCCATTCCATTTTGAAAAGCACTCGCCGCATCAGGCGCGAAACCCGGTGTTGGCACGTGTGCTTTGGGCAGAATTGACGTCGTTTTTGGCCGCTGTGCGGGCGTGGCACTGTTTGCCGTACTTGCGCTCGCTGGTTTCGGCTTACTAAAGGCATCCCGCTGTTGCGACCAGCTCCTGCGTTCATCAGAGAAACTGTTTTCACCCAGGGAACTCATTGCAGACTTCGCAACCTCCAGCTCCAGGTATTTTGCATTAATCTCGTTAATGAAACGGCTTGGCTCACAGGTGGTTAGGTTACCCCAACGATAACGTGAAGTTGCGTAAGTTAGTGTAAGTTTTTTCTCAGCACGGGTAATTGCGACATAGAACAAACGTCGTTCCTCTTCCAGATCACTTCTCGAATTCAAGGACATCTGCGATGGAAATAGATTTTCCTCCAGCCCCACCACGAACACGTTTTTAAACTCCAGACCCTTTGCCGAGTGAATCGTCATCAGGGAAACGGTATCTTTTTCTTTATCATCCTGACGATCGTCATTGGTTAGCAAAGCCACGTCCTGCATGAAAGTCGCCAGACTGCGGTCCTCAATGTCCTCACGTTCGGCAAATTCCTTGATACCATTCAGCAATTCGGAAATATTCTCGTACCTGCTCCGGCCTTCAATGCTGTCGTCGGTATGTAGCTCCTTTAAAATGCCTGAATGTTGTGCAATATATAGCGCGGTTTCATAGGCGTCCAACTTTTTCGCCTCCGCCATAAAGCTCTTGATCAGCATGGCAAAGTCGTTCAGCTGACTTGCTATCCTGCCGGGGATGTATTTCTGCGGGTCGCAAACCACATCCCACATGGTGATGTCGTGCTGATCTGCAGCGACAATGATTTTATCAACCGTAGTATCCCCAAGACCCCTTTTCGGGTAGTTGATCACACGTTTAATCGCTTCCTCATCTCCGGGATTGAAGGTCAAACGGAAGTAAGCAATTAAATCCTTGATCTCCTTACGTTGGTAGAAACTTAGTCCACCATATATTTTATAAGGCACATTCAGCTTCCGCAAAGCCTCCTCCATAGCTCTGGACTGGGCATTTGTGCGGTATAGAATGGCGAAATCTTTATGGTCATAACCTTTAGAAGTGCGTTCCTGTACAATGGCTTCAGCAACAAGCTTACCTTCTTCGTTGTCGGTAAAAGCACGTTGAACCTTTATACGGTCGCCACTTTCATTATCTGAAAAGACGTTTTTCTTCAGCTGGTTTTTATTGTTTGCAATAATGCTGTTAGCAACCTCTACAATATTCTGCGTAGAACGGTAGTTCTGCTCCAGCTTGTAGACGTTCAAATCCGGATAATCCTTTTCAAAGTTCAGGATGTTCTGAATGTTCGCACCGCGGAAACCATAGATACTTTGCGCATCGTCGCCAACCACACATATATTAAGGTATGCAGCCGCAAGTTTCTTCACAATGGTGTACTGCGAAAAGTTCGTATCTTGGTACTCATCCACCATCAGGTATCTGAATTTCTGCTGATATTTATTCAGCACGTCGATATGATCTTTCAACAAAACGTTTGTTTTGAAGAGTAGATCATCAAAATCCATCGCACCAGCCTTAAAGCAACGCTTGGTGTAAGTTTCGTAAATTGTACCAATCAGCGGACGCTTGTTAGAAACATCTTCTGCCTGAATCTCTGCACTTTGCTGATATTCCACATGGGAAATCAGGTTGTTCTTCGCTGCAGAAATGCGGTTATAAACGAAATTCGCATTGTATAATTTATCATCCAGCTGCATTTCGCGCAGGATGGAACGGATCAGACTTTTGCTATCGTCCGTATCGTATATCGTAAAGTTGGAAGGATATCCAATTTTCTGTGCTTCAACCCTTAAAATCTTCGCAAACACAGAGTGGAAGGTACCCATCCAGATGTTTTTAGCCTCTGCACCGATGACTTTGATGATACGCTCGCGCATCCCCTTAGCCGCTTTGTTGGTAAAGGTTAGTACCAATATATTGAAAGGATCCACACCTTTTTCTATAAGATGCGCCACCCGGTAAGTAATCACCCTGGTTTTACCCGATCCTGCTCCAGCAACAATCATTGCCGGGCCCTCGGTATTCTCTACTGCTGCACGCTGTTGTGGGTTTAATCCTGCTAAGTAATCCAAATGAAAAAAATTAATGCGCGAAGTTATAAATTGAGGAGGTAATTTATAGACGCTGTTTAAAACAAATCAGTTAATGGCAGCCTGCTGATCCAGCTAAGGGTAAGCGGGAAGAACAGCGATTATGAACGGCTGCGCACAAATATACCAAAAAGTTTAGCTTTGCTTTAATTCAATTGTTAAAGGAGATGCGGTACAACCTTTATATACCCTTGTTTATCATGGATAAAGATTGATTAACCTCAAAGTATTGGATGTTGATGTTGGCGGCACCGATAGAACTAAGTCGTTCACGTTGCTTTTCTGCGAAACTCCTTGCATTTTCAGCATTGTCAAACAGGTGAATTCCACCAGCAACGCCGGTTTCCTGATTCTCAATCCATATCTTAGAAATAAAGCCTTCCTCCAGGTTAAGACTTTCTGCTAATGGCTTGCCATTTTCGGCCAAACGGTTTCCCGACATATTTTTGTCGAAATCAAAATGTATCTGCAGTAAAATCATGGAATCAGCTTTCCGCATCAAATTGTAACCCTGTACTAATTGTAATATGCCGATGCGCGATGGTTGGCCAGCTGCCATTGATGTTTCGCTGAACCAGTGGCCGGCCGGGATGTGGAAAGTAGGTACAGGACACTTCAAGTTTAGAAGCTATGCAAGTATTCATAGGGTGAGAGTTAATAAAGATCGTAGCAAATATAATATAAGTCACCATAAGGTGACCAGGTTTGTGCACATAAAAGCTGATCTACAAGTATTTTGGTGGTACGGATCAACTCATGGACGAATATATCCAGACCAAAGACTTCTGGAGCAACGTTAGGGCGAGAAAGTGCCTAATGCAATTACCGACGGCGGCAAGGCATTCGTCGAAGAAATGCTGTTATTACAATTTGATCAGGTCGCCGGCGATGAGGCACTTCAAAAGCTTCTGTTGTGGCGGCTAACAGAACAACGAAATTCCCTTCAAAAGCTGGTTGAGGCACAGGAGGCAAACGGCGAAATCTTGCTAAAGAGCATCACTGACCCACATTTTCAAGACCGGTCTACGCAGTTTCGCGCCATAGCGGCCTTGCTGATTGGCGGCACCTACTACCTGGATTTATACGCTGCTGTAAATGGCAGTGTTTTTTGTGGTATTGATCTGGCAACGGAATCCGGAAGAAACGAAATCAAGAAGGCATTGTCCTTTCTGGTAGATACCACATATAAAAATCTATAAATCAAAATTATTACTCGAAGGCTTCAGAAAACATAGTTTGACGCCTTGACGCTCCTGAATCGACCTTTGTGAATCCCCAAATCCAGCTAAGAAGTAATGACTGTGATGTGATAAAGTATTTTTATACTTTAGCATCCTCACATTCGGGTGCGTTTTTGCGCGATGCCTGTAGCCTTTTCCGCGTTGAAAACCGCTATAAACAGGCTATGAAAAGCTTTAAGAAATCACCAAACGATCCTGAGACCATTTAATAAAATTGAAACATTCATTGTTATGCAAGAGATCAAAAAATATGTAGAAGAAAATAAGGAGCGCTTCCTGGAAGAGCTTTTTGAACTGCTTCGTTTCCCATCGGTAAGTGCGGATCCTAAATACAAAGGTGATGTACTAAAAACAGCGGATTACGTCGCGCAAAAGCTGAAAGATGCTGGTGCTGATCAGGTAGAAGTTTGTCAGACTGCAGGGTATCCAATCGTTTACGGTGAGAAAATCGTAGATGCTGCTTTACCTACGGTCCTGATCTACGGACATTATGATGTACAACCTGCAGATCCATTGGAGCTGTGGCATACGCCGCCTTTTGAGCCTACGGTACGCGACGGCAAAATTTACGCCCGTGGCGCCTGCGATGATAAAGGTCAATTCTACATGCACGTGAAAGCTTTTGAGCTGATGATGCAAACCAACACCCTTGCATGTAACGTTAAGTTCATGATTGAGGGTGAAGAGGAGGTGGGATCAAACAACCTATCCATTTTCGTTAAAGAAAATGCAGAACGCTTAAAAGCCGATGTGGTGCTGATCTCTGATACATCCATGATCAGCATGGAAAATCCTTCCATCGAAACCGGGCTTCGTGGCCTGGCCTACATGGAAGTTGAAGTTGTCGGTCCGAACCGCGATTTACACTCCGGTGTTTATGGTGGTGCCGTTGCAAACCCCGCAACCATCCTATGTAAGATGATCGCTTCGCTGCACGACGAGAATAACCACATCACCATTCCTGAATTCTACAACGATGTTGTGGAATTATCTGATGAGGAGAAAAAAGCACTAAACAGCGCACCATTTGACCTTGAAGAATACAAGGAAGACCTGAACGTTAAAGCAGAATGGGGAGAAAAAGGCTATTCTACACTAGAACGTACCGGAACTAGACCAACACTTGAAGTAAATGGTATCTGGAGCGGTTATATTGGAGAAGGTGCAAAAACAGTATTGCCTTCAAAAGCTAATGCTAAAATCTCGATGCGTTTGGTGCCAAACCAAAGCTCGAAAGAGATTGCGGCAATTTTTACCAAACATTTCGAAAGCATTGCGCCAGACTATGTTACGGTTAAAGTAACCGAGCACCATGGTGGCGAGCCTGTTGTGACCCCAACAGATAGCGTTGCTTACCGCGCAGCTGAACAGGCTATTCTTGAATCGTTCGGCAAAAAACCAATTCCAACCAGAGGTGGTGGTAGTATTCCTATTGTCGCGTTATTTGAAGAAGAACTGGGCATCAAGTCTGTATTGTTTGGTTTCGGCTTAGACAGTGATGCATTACACTCGCCAAATGAGAAATATGACATTTTCAACTATTACAAAGGCATTGAAACTTTGCCATTGTTCCATAAATATTTTGCAGAACTGAGCAAAGGTTAAAACTTAGCACAAGTTTAAAATGATAAAGGAGCTGAATCACACCGTGGTCAGCTCCTTTTTTCTTTGGCATGAAGCCCAGAAAGCAAAGACGATAAAGCACAAATAGCACCAGGATTTAGACACAGCTGATCCACACCTTGCACACACCTGCTCCACACCTGACCCACGTAATCTGTGGGTAAGCTGTGTTTCAGGTGTTGTTTAGCCATGAGCGATTGATAGCCTTTTCCAATTTGTATTTTCAGCTATTTGCTAGATTGTTGTGAGCTGTATTTGCAAGATTGTGGTACGCTGATTATATTTAAGAAAATAAAAAACATGACGCTCAACAAGATCATTAACATCGGACTCGTTTTTTCCCTCATCGTATTGTTATTAAACGTTGTTTTAATACTTGCTGATTTCAAAAGCATAGGAAAGTTCCCCATTGGCCTTGCCGTCACGACAAGCTTTTTGTTTATGCTGAAAGTACGAAGAGCAAAACAGGCTAAACAATCCCCCTTAGTCTAGCTACAAACCTTTACCCGCTGCCCATTGTTATAATCGTACCAAATACACGATTATGAGTCTGGATCAATATGTAGAGAAACGGGATTTCAGTAAAACCACTGAACCAAAATCTGGTAAAAGTAAGGACAAGGATAAACTCACCTTTGTCGTTCAGAAACATGATGCATCCAGGCTGCATTACGACTTCCGTTTAGAGATGGAAGGTGTATTAAAAAGCTGGGCGGTGCCGAAAGGTCCTTCAACAGACCCTAAGAATAAGCGCCTTGCGATGATGGTGGAGGACCACCCATTTGATTACCGTGATTTTGAAGGCATAATCCCGAAGGGGGAGTATGGCGGTGGAACCGTAATCGTGTGGGATGAAGGTACCTATGAGCCCATAGAACCGATTAAAGGAAAAAAGGCGCAGGAAAAGCACCTGCTGAAGCAACTGCATGAAGGTTCATTGAAGATCAAACTTCATGGTCAGAAGTTGCAGGGTGAATTCGCGCTCGTGAAAACCCACGGCATGGGTGAAAATGGCTGGCTCATGATCAAACATAAAGATGAGTTTGCCTCTACAAAGGACATCACCAAAGCAGATAAATCTGTCCTTTCCGGAAAAACCATCGAAGCGATGGAGAAGACCAGTGAGAAAGTCTGGAAAGACGGTCACCAACAGGATGTTGCGCCACCTGATAAAAAAACCAAAAGCACAGCAGCAAAGAAATCCAAAACAGCATCAACCAAAGCCAAGTCCAGCAAAGCGGCTAAGCCTGCAAAGGCCGGTAAAGATATATCCGAGCCTGCAGCGGCGCTGGACAACACAAAGGACGAAAAAATACAAGATAAGGTTGATGTAGCCGCGCTAATTAAAGCGGCACCGAAGGCTAAGATTCCGACGGGCATAAAGCCAATGCTGGCAACCCTGGTGGATGAACCCTTTGACGATCCGGACTGGCAGTATGAAGTTAAATGGGACGGGTATCGTGCTTTGGCCTATGTAAACAAGGGAGAAGTGGAGTTGCTGTCGAGGAACAAGAAGTCCTTCAACAATAAGTTTTACCCCATTCCAGATATCCTCAAAGCATCTGGCTTGAATGCGGTGCTTGATGGGGAAATCCTGGTGCTGGATGAAAAAGGCCGTTCTAATTTTGGCGACCTGCAGAACTGGCGCAGTGAGGCTGATGGCGATCTTGTGTATTATGTTTTCGATCTGCTGTGGTATGAAGGCAAGAACTTGATGGAGTTGCCACTGTATCAACGACAAGCAATTCTTAAAGACATTTTGCCTACAGATGATGACCGTTTAAGGTTGGGCCCGGTCTTTAATGCAGATGGGATAGAGTTCTTTCACGCTGCGGAGAAAATGGGACTGGAGGGCATTATTGCCAAGCAGAAAAACAGCACCTATTCACCAGACTTACGCTCAAAACAATGGTTAAAGGTTAAAGTACATAAGCGCCAGGAGGTGGTTATTGCCGGTTACACGAAGAATGAAGATACCTCCAAGCAGTTCAGTTCGCTGCTGCTCGGTGTGTACGAGCAAGGACGATTGCAGTATGTAGGAAAAGTTGGTACAGGATTTTCTGACAAGGTGCAGAAGGAGATGATTGCGGCATTTAAACCTCTAATTGTAGATGAAAGTCCATTTGAATCCATCCCGGATGTAAACAAGGGTTCCAGGTTCAGACCCAATCCGCCGAAGGCGAAAGCGACATGGCTGAAGCCTGAACTGGTGTGTGAGGTTGCCTTTACCGAAGTAACAAGCGACGGCGTGTTCCGTCATCCTTCTTTTCAGGGCATTCGCATTGATAAGAAAGCGAAAGAGGTGGTTAGGGAAACCGCGGTAGATACAGCAGATATCGTTGCTGTGGAGCCCGAGGAAGCCCCGAAAGCAAAGTCAGCCGCGAAAGCTGACAAACATAACGCAGCGATTAAGCCGCCGGGAAATAAAGAGCGCAAGACCTTACTGAACCCTAAAGACGAAACCCAGGTGCGAAAAGTCTGTGGACATGATCTTAAGTTCACCAACCTGAGCAAGGTTTACTGGCCCGAAGATAACGTGACCAAACGCGACATGTTCAACTTCTACTATCAGATTGCGGAGTATATTCTTCCGTACCTGAAAGACAGGCCTATGTCGCTGAACCGTTTTCCAGGTGGCATCCATGGACCGAGCTTTTACCAGAAGGATGTGAAGAATAAAGCACCAGAATGGGCAAAGACCTTCCCATACCGGACCAGCGATGGGGAAGATAAGGAGTACCTGGTAGGGGATGATGAAGCAACTTTATTGTGGATGGCTACCCTTGGCTGCATAGAGATGAACCCATGGTTTAGCAGGGTGCAATCGCCAGATCATCCGGATTATTGTGTCATTGATCTGGACCCTGACAAAAATACCTTCGACCAAGTGATAGAGGCGGCTTTGGTTGTAAAAAACTTGTTGGATGCCATTGATGTGCCATCTTTTTGTAAGACATCAGGCTCTACAGGAATTCATATTTATATCCCTATGGGCGCAAAATACACCTATGATCAAACCCAGCTTTTTGCCAGGATTTTGGTCAACCGGGTGCATGAAGAGATCCCGGAATACACCAGTTTGGAGCGGATGATTTCTAACCGGAAGGGTAAGATGTACCTGGATTTCTTACAAAATCGCCCTGGTGCGACCATTGCGGGTCCATACTCCTTGCGCCCGAAACCAGGAGCAACTGTCTCGATGCCATTGCATTGGGATGAGCTGAAGCCAGGACTGAAGATGCGCGACTTCACAATCTTTAATGCGCTGGACAGACTGAAGGTTGAAGGCGATCTGTTCATAGGGGCATTGGGAGAAGGTATAGATCTGGAGAAGGCGATTGTAAAAGCAAAATCTGTGTTTGGATAAGCAATTAGGGGGAAACCTGCGTGCAATTTGCTTCCATTTTGCAAGTGGCGGCAAATATGAATGGAACGATTTATGTACGACAGTCCTGCCAGGTAGCCAAAACGGTTTAAGCGCCTGCCTTTATCTATGTCTTTGGTAAAACCAGAATCTGCAATCCTTACCTTAATTCATCACGATCCACGTGTCTGCTTTGTATTTGATTTAGACGCAAAGAACTTTTCCTATGCTAATCCTGCTTTTTACACGTATTTTCAGACCAAAGCAGAAGGCCTGAAGGCGGAACGAATACAGAAGATGATTAGTAAAGAAGATCGTGCAAGGGTAGAGAAGATCTTCTGTGCTCTGGAGCCTGGTGTGATGCAGCAGCTTGATTTTAGTTTGAAATTACCGGACGGCGTGCTCCACTTTGTGGAATTATCGATCACATTGGACGTCCAGGACTCAGGCCGGCTGGTCACAGGCTTTCTACAAGATGTAACAATTCAGAAGCAAAAAGAAGTTACGGACAAAGATCTCCGGGCGGAGAAAGAACTGCGTAGACGCACTTTGAGGCATGATATTGCTGGTACGCTTGGCTTTATTCCAACCTTTACACACTTGCTGCTTAAAAAATCTGAAAGCCTGGAAGATCCACAGATTCCCGTGTTGCTTAGTTCGATAGAAAGTATAAGTAAAGAAACCTTGACAAAGATTAAGGAATACATGAGCGAAGAGGCCAATTAAAAGGAATTCATACATTTGTACTTTACATTCAATACCATATAAGTTGATTAAAAATAATCTTTTAGAGCAGCTGAAATCTGAAACGCTGTCTAATCACCAGCAGCTGGAAAAAAACCTGATATTAAAGCTTAAGGAGATGGCTAGTCTCCAGGATTACCTTCACATTCTCCAGATTTTCTATGCTTACTTTGGCGCTTTAGAAGATCAAATCAATCAATATATCGGTGCAGATCAGTTATCTGATTACGCGGCACGCAGAAAAACCCTGAGTATCAAAGAAGATATTCTGGCATTGAATGGCATAGTGCCTGAGAAAGCAACGGCTGCAGATTTGCCCGTGATTGACGATGTACTTAAAGCATTTGGTGCGCTATATGTTATTGAGGGATCTACGTTGGGTGGACAGGTGATTAGCAAGATGATCTCCAAAAAACTTGAACTGGCTACCGGTGAAGGACTTAGCTTTTTCAGGAGTTATGGTGAAGATACCATGGCCATGTGGGACAGTTTTAAAGTTGTGCTGGAAAGCCACGCCAATACGCAGCATGAAGCTGATGTAATTACGCAGGCGGCTAATGAAACCTTTCAGAAGTTTAAGGTCTGGATGGAAAAGTAATGATTTCTAATTTAAAAAAATGTTTGTACCAACCTTAGAAAACTGTAGTAGGGAACCCATACACATCCCCGGTCAAATTCAGGATCATGGTTTTCTCATCGCTTTAGATGGAACCTTCCGAATCACATACTGCAGTGAAAACGTCGTAAACTTCTTTGGGATTACGGCAACTGAACTTCTTAACCGGCCGGCAGGTATGCTGGACAGTTACCTGAGAAGAACAGAACCGCCCAATTTTGTGATTCAACTCATCAAGTTGGCGCAAAGTGACCAGGGTTTCGAACCTTTCAATCCATACCCATTAACCATCAACGGGCTACCTTTCAACCTGATTATCTCCAGGTCCGAGCAGTTTTATCTGCTTGAATTTGAACCGGAGTTCTCTGATTTGAAAGCAGATCTTCAGCGTGTGGTTGGTCGTTCGTTATCAGAAATGCTTTCAGATATTCAGCCTGCGAGTATTTTAAATAAGTCGGTAACCAAGATTAAAGAAATCATCGGCTACGATCGCGTGATGATCTATAAATTCCATGCTGACGGTCATGGTGAGGTTGTTGCAGAGGTGAAGAATGATAATCTGGAGCCTTTCTTAGGCTTACATTATCCGGCTACAGATATCCCGAAGCAAGCCAGGGAACTCTACAAGAAAAATCTAACCCGGCTGATAGCGAATGTTTATACGACGCCATCGCCGATTTCGACGATGCTTCAGGCAGATATGGCACCATTGGATTTAACCAATTCTGCATTGCGGGCCGTTTCGCCCATACACATCCAATACCTCAAAAATATGGGTGTGGCATCTAGTTTCAGTATTTCCCTGGTTCATGAAGATGAACTCTGGGGACTGATTGCATGCCATAACTATACGCCAAGGTTCATTAATTATAAAGAACGTGATGCTGCGAAGCTGATCGGACAGGTTTTGTCTTCAGCATTGAGCTTCCGTATTCTGGAGCAGGATGAGCAGAATGCCGCCCGCTACAAAGTTTCTACGGATTTATTAACGAGACAGTTGATCCGTGAGAATAACATTGCCAATGCCTTGTTTAACCATGAATGCACCTTATTGGATGCAGTAGATGCGACAGGCGTTGCCATGTTTTTCGACAATGAGCTGCATACCAAAGGGCCCGTTCCGGATGAAGCGTTTTTAAACAAGCTGGTTAGCTGGCTTGATGAAAACATGGAGCCGGATATTTATGCCACTCAGAAATTATCGGAGATCTATTCGGATGCACTTGAATTCAAGGAAGTTGCAAGTGGTATGCTGGCCTGCCGTTTATCTAAAGAACTTCGGGAATACATGATCTGGTTCCGTCCGGAAGTGATTTCAACTGTGAACTGGGCAGGAAATCCGAACAAAGCAGTAGAAGTTACAGGACCTGATATGAGCACGATTTCACCAAGGAAATCCTTCGAAGTCTGGTCGAGCGAAGTGCATCTTACTGCAGTGCCCTGGATTCATGAAGAGCTGCAGTCGGTACTAAAACTCAAAGAAGAGATCAGGTTCGCAATCAGTCGTAAAGCCACCCAGCTCAGGGTACTGAACGAAAAGCTGAAAGAAGCTTATGATGAACTGGATGCTTTTAGTTATACGATTTCTCATGACCTTAAAAACCCACTTTCTTCAATAAAGAGTTATTCGCAAATCTTACTACGCAATGCCGACTTGGACCCCAAAGCGCAGCATATGATCTCCAGAATTCTATCTGGTGCAGAGAAAATGCAAGCGATGATTCAAGATGTGTTAACCTATTCTAAGGCGGGGCAGATCAAGTCAGAATACAAGCTGGTGAACATGGAAAACTTGTTGAATGAATTAAAACAAGAACTGCTGGTATCTTACAACGATACTGATGTGAAAATCAACATCAATGGTGTTCAAGACGTTTACGGAGAAGAGACCATGGTGATGCAGGTATTCTCTAACCTGATTGGTAACGCGGTGAAGTATTCACAGCAAGCCAGTAAGCCTGTGGTAAACATCAGCGCGGTAGATCATGGCAATGAGGTTGAATATGCGATTCAGGATAACGGCATCGGCATAGACCCATCAGAGCAGGAGAAGATCTTTGAATTGTTTACCAGAGCGAGTGATGTTAAGGATTTTGAGGGTACCGGTGTAGGGCTTTCCATTGTTAAAAAGATCATGAATAAACATCAGGGAAGAGTGTGGGTAGACAGCAAGATCAACATGGGGTCTACGTTTTTTGTACGATTTAAAAAACCGGAGTTGGCCTAGAGTTCGAGCGCAATACTTATAATGACTTTCCTTGTAATACGCTAGGAATGAATACGGTACCTATTGCCCGTCCGGGTGTGGAGCCTTCCGAATGGCAAAATACCAGGTCCGGAACTTCAATGAGCTCAAATCATTGATTGAAAAATACAACATTTAGGCACTTAGATTGTTATAATCCTGTTTTTACTAATTTTTGTAGTAACACGGGCTTATGACAGTTACTGTAGTTCCAATCATTGAACCAGATCCAAGACCTGGTGTTCCATTAGCTAAGGTTATGCAGGAAAGGCTTCGCCGTATTGCGCAGGACTTGCAGGAAGTTCATTTGCGACATATGGAATCTGTTGAACCACTTTTTGATGACCTGGTGGTTTACGTGAGCTATAACAGCAAATATGCTGTACGTTGGCGCATTGTGAATGATGTGCCTGCTGCGGCCGAGACTATGACGGCTGAGGTTTGTGCCAAGCTTGGGTACATTAAATGGAAAACAGCAACCATAAATCTGTTCCACAGCCGCTAGGTTGTTTATTCCGGGACTTTCTCTTTCGGCAAAGTTGCTTGCAGGTGTTTCATGGCTGGCGTAGAGCTGATGCCATGTACCACTATGGATAGCATAATGGTGAAAGCGACAACCGCCCACAGTTCATCCTGATTTTCGAAGGTTGCCTCATGTAAAGCAAAGGCCAGGTAAAATATAGAGCCCATCCCTCGGATACCGAAGAAGCTGATTGCAAGTTTTTCCTTGATATTTATATCACGCTTAATCAGGCTGATCATGCCGGTAAGCGGGCGAACGATAAACACAAATCCTATGGAGAAGAGTGCCATCTTCCAGGTTAATGCATCAAGAATACCAGTTACCAGACTGCCTCCGAAGAGGATCAGGAGCACGGCAATGAGCAGCCGCTCAATCTGATCGGTAAAGGAGTGGAGCTCTGAATGAAACTCGTGTCCTTTCTCGTAATGCCTTAGGTTTACCGCACAGATGAACACGGCAAAGAAGCCATAGCCGTGCAACAACTCTGTAACACCGTATACCAGGAACGTAAGTGCAAGGGCAAGAAAGCCGTCTGTTGTTTTCAGGAATTTGTATTTGGCAGACAGATCGAACAGGAGATAACCTACGCCACGCCCGAATGCCCATCCAACAGCAATACCAGCAAGGATCTTGTAGACAACGTCAACGCCGAACCAGGTAAGCCATTCTCCGCCAGTAGAAAGTTTTCCCATGGTCATGAAAACGGCCAGCCACACAAATGGAAAAGCCATGCCGTCGTTCAGGCCCGCTTCAGCAGTGAGTGCGAATTTGGTTTCAGATTTTCGCTGTTCATTTGGCGGTCCGACTTGCACATCGGAAGCAAGAACGGGGTCGGTAGGAGCCAGGACAGCGCCGAGTAATACAGCCGAAGCAAGGCTAAATCCAAGGAAAGTATACCCAATCAGCATGGCAGCGGCCATCCCGAGAATCAAAGCGATGGTTACCAGGCGCAGTGGCGAAGCCCAGTGTCGCCAGGAAAACGATCGGTCTAGCTTTATACCGGTACCCATTAATGAAATGATGACGACAATCTCTGCAAAGTGCATGGTAAGGGTTCCATGTTCTTTAGGGTCTGCAGGTGGCATATGGTCAGGTACGATGGTGTAGAGCAGTACACCGATGAGCATGTAGATGATGGCGTATGAGATGCCACGATCTTTGGTTAAGGCTGGAATCCAGACCATGCCTAATGCAGCAAGGCCAAGGAGTGCTAACTCGAGCGTATATGGGTCCATATTTAACTTATTGTTATATACATTACGTTATTTGCCCCAGAAAGTTCTGGCATTTCGTATTTTTACGGGGTGCCACCACCTAAGAAACCGAACAATCATGCTGCGCTGGAAGATATTCCTAATCCCTTACGGTCCGGAAAACCTGTAAGAAGGAGCGCTCCTGCACCTGTTCGGAAGGCTGCCCCGAAAAAGCGTTCATCTAAGAAAAAACCGCTCCCGGCTTATGTGAAGTTTGCTGTCGGAGCGCTGGTGTTGATTTTATTATCACCTTTTTATTACGGTTACATCATCAAAGGTTTTAGTTCTACCTGGCGCTGGGTACTCGATATCGGTGAGGATCCAAATTACCGTACGTACAACAGTTTCGAGATTAAAATTCCCGTGGCCTACAACATTCATGGCATAGATGTTTCCTACTACCAGGGTAAGATTGACTGGCCCAAGGTAAGGGCCATGAAAGAAGATGGGGTGCAGGTCAGTTTTGCGATCATAAAAGCAACTGAGGGGCTGGCGAGTGTGGATCCATATTTTCAGCGGAACTGGCGCGAGGCTGCAAAGGTGGGGATTGTTTGCGGTGCCTATCATTTCTTCAGGCCTTCCAAATCTGGTAGACAGCAGGCCAGGTTGTTCCTGCAGACGGTTCATTTTGAGCAGGGTGACTTGCCTCCGGTCGTGGATATTGAGCACCTCAATGGCGCCACACCTGCTGAAATGCGGGTAGAGCTGCAGGCGTTTTTAGATCATGTGGAACAGAAGACAAAGGTGAAACCGATCATCTATTCCGGTCTCACCTATTATAATGATTATCTGAAAGGCTACTTTGATGCGTATCCTTTATGGATTGCGCACTATTACAAGTCTGAGCTGAAGATCGACAGCGGTGCAAACTGGTTTTTCTGGCAGCACTCTGATAAAGCGAGGATCACGGGCATCAACCACGTGGTTGATTTCAATGCTTTCCGCGGCGATAGTACAGCCTTTCAGTCTTTACTGATTAAGTAGTTGCATCTACAGTCCACTTTTCACATTGTTCCAGGAAAGCAGGATCTGCATCGGCACCAATACCAATGGTGTCTGGTGCGCTGAGCTGGTACCCATCAAAGGTTAGTCCGCCAATTACAGGATCTATCAGGTGGCCGAGCAGGCAGGTATCCAGATCATAAAATACCACATTAGGACTCGCCAGTGCGAAGTGTAGCTTAGCACTCAGGGCAATTCGGGTTTCCAGCATGGCACCAATCATGCATTTAACGCCACTTTGAAGGGACATCTCGTGGATCTTTTGTGCTTCCAGAATGCCGCCGGACTTGGAAAATTTGATATTGATATAGCTGCAGGACTGGCTGTTGATGAGCTTGCGGGCGTCATGGTGATTGTAGCAGCTTTCGTCGGCCATAATCTTTACCGGTGAATTCAGGTGTAACTCCGGCAGCCGATCATCGAACCAGGTGCGCATGGGTTGTTCGCAGAACTCAATGTCGTACTGGGCCATCTGGCCCAGTGCATGTAGCGCTTCATCGAAGTCCCAGCCCTGATTGGCATCCAGGCGGATGGACATTTCAGGCCCTACTGCAGCGCGGATTTGTTTAACCCTTTCAATATCTTCAATAGCGTTCTTTCCGAGTTTCACCTTGAGGAAGTTGCAGCCCTTGTTTCTGATCTTTAAAGCAGCTTCTGCCATCTTCTCCGGCGTATTGATGCCAATGGTCATGTCTGTTTCTACGATCTTATGCTGTCCGCCAAGGAAGGCGTAAAGTGGAAGCTTGGCATCTTTTGCGGCGATGTCAAACAGTGCCATGTCAAACGCGCTTTTAATGGTGCTGTTGTGCGCAGCGGCAGCAAGCAGGTCGTTCATGCGATCTGGTATTTCCAGTGGGTCTTTTCCGATCAGCTGTTTTGCGAACAGTTGCGCCATGATGATGCAGGTGTCCTGGGTTTCGCCCACGATCATTGGAAAGGCAGAACATTCACCGATACCGGTAATTCCAGCATCTGTATGGATTTTCAGTAGGGTGTTCTGCGCAAAGTGCATGGTGCCAGTCGCAATAACAAAGGGCTCCATGGGAATGCTGAATCGGTAAATATCGATGGATGTAATCTTCATGCCTTGGTGTTTCCGTAAAAGTAATAATTATCTCTTTACCTTTAAGGCTATGAAAGGGAACCCCAATAAGCTCATAAATGCTTCCTCGCCGTACCTCTTACAGCATGCGTATAATCCTGTAGATTGGCATGAGTGGGGTGAGGAGGCGCTCGAAAAGGCCCGCCGAGAACAGAAGCTGTTGCTGGTTAGCATCGGCTATTCGGCTTGCCACTGGTGCCATGTAATGGAACGCGAAAGCTTTGAATTGCCGGAGGTCGCTGCGGTGATGAACAAACATTACGTGTGTATAAAGGTGGATCGCGAGGAGCGCCCGGACATTGATCAGATATATATGCTGGCGATACAGCTGATGACGGGGAGCGGCGGCTGGCCATTGAATTGCATTTGTCTTCCGGACCAGCGACCGATATATGGGGGCACGTATTTCCGTAAGGACGACTGGATGAACATTCTCCAGAATGTTGCGGGGCTCTGGGCGACGGAACCTGCGAAGGCGCTGCAGTATGCCGAGCGACTTACAGAAGGTATTGTGCAAGCGGAGCGGATTGTGCCAAATGTGTTTCCTGACGATTTTGATGCATCGCAGTTGGATGCCATTGTAAAGCCCTGGGTAGAGCGGTTTGACCTTGAGGAAGGCGGGCACAATGCTGCGCCGAAGTTCCCCATGCCAAACAATTGGCTGTTTATGCTGCGGTACAGTCAGCTTAGTGGGGACACGGCCACCGCACACGCGGCAAGGCTTACGCTGGATAAGATGGCTTATGGTGGCATCTACGATCATTTGGGTGGTGGTTTTGCAAGGTACAGTGTTGATGAACGATGGCATGTGCCGCATTTTGAAAAGATGCTGTACGACAACGGGCAGCTTTTAAGTCTATATGCTGAGGCTTTTCAGCTTACAAAGGATATAGCATACCGCAGGGTTATTCAGGAGACAGCCGACTGGCTTGCCAGAGAAATGACTGCTCCGGAAGGGCTGTTCTATGCGGCACTTGATGCGGATAGTGAGGGCATTGAGGGAAGATTCTATGTGTGGGATAAGGAGGAGATTGACGCTTTGTTGGGCGAGGAAGCTGTGTACTTTAACGCTTACTACCAGGTTACTGCGGAAGGGAACTGGGCGGAGGAGGAAACCAACATCCTGATGAAGCAACAGGATGACGCAAGTTTTGCTGCTGAATATGGGCTGACACTACACGCATGGCTGGACATCCTGCAGCGGAGCAAGCAGAAGCTGCTGGAGAAAAGAGCGAAGCGGGTGCGACCAGGGCTGGATGATAAATGCTTAACGGCATGGAATGCAATGGCGATAAAAGGATTGGCAGAGGCTTCGGTGGTTTGTGGTGTTAAGGAATGGCTTGGGATGGCGAGTACCGCTGCAAGTTTTATCATTCAGAATATGAAAACACCTGAAGGCGGTTTGTACCGTAACTTTAAGCAGGGTAAGCCTTCCATCCATTGCTTTTTGGATGACTATGCCTTCATGATTGATGCATTGATCAGTCTGTATCAAGCTGATTTCAATGAAGCCTGGTTATATGAAGCCCAGCAGCTTTGTGATTATGTGATGGAACAGTTTGAGGATCCTGCAGGGCCGATGTTCTTTTATACAGGTAAAGGTGCAGAGGCACTCATCGCCAGGAAACATGAGTTGATGGACAATGTGATACCAGCATCTAACTCTGTGATGGCGCAGAATCTTCAACGGTTGGGCTTGTATTTTGACCATGACGGCTATTCGGCGCGTTCGAAAGCCATGCTCATGACGGTTCTGCCACAAATGAAAACCTATGGTTCAGCGTATTCAAATTGGGCGATTCAGTTGCTGAATGAGGTTTACGGCCTTACAGAAGTGGCAATTACAGGTGAAAAGCAGTCGGAAGTACTGGAAGCGCTGAGTTCCATTTACTTGCCGAACAAAATTATCTTAGCAGGAACAAATACAACGCTTCCATTGTTAAGAAATAAACAAAGCATAGAAACAAAAATCTATATTTGCCGCAATAAAGCATGTCAGCTGCCTGTGAATACAGTTGAAGAAGCACTTAAATTAATTATTTAAACAAGATTGTAATGACTATTAAACCTAACACCGTAGTTTCATTAACGTACGAACTGCATACCACAAATGCAGAAGGTCAACAAGTTTTTGTAGAGAAAGCTGATGAGCAAAATGCTTTGGTTTTTATGTACGGAACTGGCATGATGTTGCCGAAATTTGAAGAACATTTAGCTGGCTTAAACGCTGGTGATGAATATAGCTTTGAGCTTACCGCAGAAGATGGCTATGGTCCTATCGATCCAGGTGCTTTTGCTGATCTTCCTAAGGAGATGTTTAAAGAGGTAGATCTTCCAGCAGTTGGCGACATTATTCCATTACAGGATAATGAAGGTAACCACTTCAGAGCTGGTGTTACTGGCGTTCATGAGGATTCTATTTCTGTAGATTTGAATCACCCAATGGCTGGTAAAAACCTGATCTTCTCTGGTAAGATTCTTACCGTTCGTGAGGCTACTCAGGATGAATTGGCACATGGCCACGCGCATGGTGCTGATGGACATTCAGGTCACTAATAATAACGGATTTGTTATTTAACAATAAAGGCTGTTCCGATGAGGAACAGCCTTTATTGTTTTTGCTTTATTAAGCGTACTTGTTTTTACTTAGCACGCGTAAGATTCTAATGTAAAAACCCGCCACGTGGCTTATTTATACATTTCAGCTCTTAATGCTTGTACATCAGGACTGTTGATGTAGTCATCATAGCTCATCATTTTGTCAATAGTACCCTTCGGCGTAATCTCAATGATTCTTGTAGCTACAGATTCTGTAAGCGCATGATCTCGTGAGGTGAACAGTATTGTGCCTTTGAAGTCTTTCATGCCATTGTTTAAAGCGGTGATGGATTCCAGGTCCAAGTGGTTGGTCGGCTCATCAAACAATAAAAGGTTGGCATGCTTAAGCATCATTTGGGAGAACATACAACGCATCTTTTCACCACCGGATAATACTTTTACATTTTTAAGTACTTCCTCACCAGAGAACAACATCCTTCCTAAGAAGCTTCTTACGAATTGCTCATCCTGATCGGTGTTGGAATACTCACGCAACCAGTCTACCAGGTTCATGTCCTTACCTTCGAAGTACTGCGAATTGTCATTCGGAATATCTGCTAGGCTGATGGTGATACCGAACTTAAATTCGCCTGTATAGTCTTGGCTTCTACCGGTTAACACATTGTAGAATGCCGCTGTAGCTAAGCTGTTTTGTGAAAGTATTGCGATCTTGTCTCCTTTGTTAACCATGAAGCTGATGTTTTTGAACATCACTTCACCGTTTACGCTGTGCGATAGATTTTCCACCTGAAGGATCTGGTCGCCAGCCTCACGGCCCAGGTTGTTGAAGAGAATAGCTGGATATTTACGGCTGGATGCTTTGATTTCAGAAATGTCGATCTTATCAAGCGCTTTCTTACGTGAAGTTGCTTGTTTTGACTTGGAAGCATTCGCGCTGAAGCGCTGAATAAATTCCTGAAGCTCTTTAACTTTCTCCTCCAGTTTCTTGTTCTGATCACTGCGTTGTTTAAGTGCAAGTTGACTGGATTCATACCAGAAGGTGTAGTTACCAGAATAGATGTTCATCTTGCTGAAGTCGATGTCTACGATATGTGTACATACCGCATCCAGGAAGTGTCTATCGTGGGAAACCACTAAAACGATATTCTCATAGTCTGCAAGGAAGTTTTCCAACCAGGCGATGGTCTCGATGTCCAAATCGTTGGTCGGCTCATCCAGTAATAGAATATCAGGGTTACCAAATAATGCTTGCGCAAGTAGTACACGTACTTTTTGGTTACCGTCAAGTTCCTTTAGTAATTTATAGTGGTCTTCTTCCTTAATTCCAAGGTTGCTCAGCATGGTTGCAGCGTTGCTTTCCATGTTCCAGCCGTCCATTTCCGCAAAGCGATTTTCCAGTTCTCCAGCACGTTCACCGTCTTTGTCGCTGAAATCTTCTTTCAGGTAGATCGCATCTTTCTCCTTCATGATGGCATAAAGTTCCGTGTGGCCCATCATTACGGTTTCGATTACTGAAGATTCATCAAACTCATAGTGGTTTTGCTTCAGGACAGCCATCCTTTCACCAGGGGTGATAGCAACGTTACCGGATGTTTGGTTTACTTCACCGGAAAGGATTTTAAGAAAGGTTGATTTACCTGCGCCGTTAGCACCAATAACACCGTAGCAGTTGCCTTGGGTGAATTTTAAATTAACGTCTTCAAAGAGGGTACGTTTGCCGTAACGCAGGGATAAATTGGATACTGATATCATATATAGAAAATATCTGCAAAGGTAGGCATTATTTATAAAATCGCTAATTGGCTGGTACTATTCTTTTTAGGCCCGAGACAAGCTAATACCGGCATTATTAGAAATTACTTAGCTTTGCAGCCTATTATGGAAAAAGAACTAGACGTACTGCAGCGCATTATAAAGAGGAGAAGAAGCATATTTCCGGCAAGCTTTACACAAGAGGAAATCCCTGTGGAGGCCATAGAAGCCATACTGGAAAGTGCCAATTATGCACCTACACACAAGAAGACAGAGCCATGGCGGTTTTCTGTTTTCAGGAAGGGCGGAAAGACCAGACTGGGACAGGAACTGGCAAATGCCTATAAAGCGAGCACACCTGAAGAGTCATTCCTGCAAAAGAAATATGATTCATTCGGCGTGAAGTTCGAGCAAGCGAGTTGCGTAATCGTTCTGAAGGCGCAGTTGAATCCTGCACTTTTACCAGAATGGGAAGAAGTGGCTGCATTGGCTTGTGCTGTTCAGAATATGGCACTTACTGCTGAGGCATTGAACATTGGCGCTTACTGGAGTTCACCGGGCCCTGTTGCGAAAATGCGTGAATTCTTAGACTTGCAGCCGGATGAGCAGGTTTACGGCGTGTTCTACATGGGCTACCACAATGCGCCTGCGGCGGAAGCTAAAAGAACGCCTATTGAGCAAAAGGTTAAGTGGATTGAGGAATAGTGATGGCGTTTAATAAATCAGCCTTTTACGAAGCTTGTCTACGTTTTATTGAAGCCAGGATAGAGACTGCGGAAACTGCACTTGCACAGGCCCAGGAAGCAAGCAACGACGACACGAAAAGCAGTGCCGGCGATAAGTTTGAAACCACCAGGGAGATGATGCAGCAGGATATCTTCAGGAATAAGAAGCTCCTGGCAGACGCACAGCAGAACATGGCTTTGTTGAAAACCCTGGTTGATGTCCCTGCAGCAGCTGCTGTGAAGAATGGTAGTCTGGTGGAAACGTCTCAGGGGGTGTTTTATGTTTCCATAAGCGCTGGCCAACTCAGCGTTGAAGGTAAACCCGCTTTCGCGATTTCAGCAGCTTCTCCGGTTGGGCAGTTGATGCTTGGAAAACACGTGGGGGAGACGTTTACTTTTAATCAGAAAGCATACGAGATCATTAGTATTCAATAGACGCCGTAGATACTGTTAGTAGATTGCTCAGCAGCTTGCGGGGTAGAGATGCATTATGGCTGCGAGTACTATTGATGATGCAACATCCTGCATAAACTAAAATGAAAAAGCGCTTAACATCTTAGAACAAAAAGATGTTAAGCGCTTTTTTATGTTTAATCCTTGTGGTTAGAAGCTTCTGGTCATGCTGTTGTTCAAACGCTTCGCATCCCAGTATCCACTCGCGATAATTCGTCTGATCGTAAACAATGGATCTGAAGGGTCGCGTTTCTCAGCTAGGATATACCCCGATTTGAATCCACGCTTCTTCAGCTCTGGAAATGCTTCCGGGTTCCACAGACCAAAAGGGTAAGCGAAATGCGTTACTTTCTTGCCGGTGATGGCTTCCAGCGTTTTGGTAGGCTTCTCAATCTGCGTTACCCAGTCGTCGCCTTTGTACTTTTTCACATTCTGGTGATCCCAGGTGTGAGAACCAATCACGTGGCCCGCTTCAGATAGTCCTTTTACCTGATCTTTGGTCATGTACTTCGGCCGTCCAAGCGAAACTGTCATGATGAAATAGACAGCTTTAAATCCATACTTCTTCATTTCCGGAGCTGCAATCAGGTACTGATTGGCTTCCGTATCATCAAATGTCAGCATCACAGGCTTTTCGGGCAGGGGTGTGCCGAGGTTCAGATAGGCATAATATTCATCTGGGAGTATTGTGTTGTATCCACTGTCCGCAAGCATTTTCATGTGCGCCTTGAAGGTTTCAACCGGCACGATGTAGTCTTTGGCAGCTTTGGAGTCCGTCGGTTTCCAGTCACGTATCTGATGGTAGCACAACACTGGAACCTGCTTGCGATCAAGGATGGTTTTTGCGTCGGCAGTCTTGATGTCGTCAATACGAACGGGCTTGGTATCTTTCGTTGTTTGGTTTTCTACAACGGTACTGTCGGAGGTATTTGATAGTTGTACAGGCGTTTGCGACTTTGAAAAGCAGCCAGCAGATAATACGATTGCGGCGGCAACAAAGGGTCTAAATATTCTATTCATCAGGCGTATAAGGGTGATTAACTTCTCGGTATATGTCACAAATGTATGAAAATGTGTATAGTAAAGGTACATCACTATTAACTATCCTATTTATTACATCATTTCTCTCCGGCGATTTTCAATTTAGAGTACTTTAGAGCTTTAAATGTATGTAATGAAAAAACGCTACCTATTTTCCCTGGTGGCATGTCTGCTGTCCGGATATGCTGTTGCCCAAACCAGAACCATCACCCTAAATGAACCTACCTCAGACGCACCAAAAGCGAACTATTCGCTCGCTGCACGTTTCTCCCCAAACAAACTGAAGAAGATGGTTTATTCAACCACGGTAGATCCGCATTGGCTGAAGTTAAGCAACCGCTTCTGGTACGTTTATGAGACGCCAAATGGTAAATCGTGGATTATGGTTGATCCCGCGAAGCGGACAAAGAAGCAGATCTTTAACAATGCTGAACTTGCTGCGGAGATCACGCGGATTGTGCGTGATCCTTTCGATGCTGAACACCTGCCAATCGAAAACCTGAAGTTCGCAAAAGATGAAAAGAGCCTGAGCTTTGAAATCAAAAGCACGGTAGATGAAATCAAACCTGACCGAAAAGATAAAAAAGCTGCAGATTCCCTGCAGAAGAAGGTCTTCTACTTCAATTATGACATTGCAACTTCCAAGGTCACCGAAGTGCCAAACTATACCAAGCCTAAGGCGAAGCCGGATTGGGGTTCTGTTGCACCGGATTCCTCTGCGGTCATTTTCACCCGTAACTACAACCTTTACTGGATGGATAAGACCAATTACCTGAAGGCCGTTAAGAATGAAGAAGACAGCACGATTGTAGAGCATCAGCTTACCAAGGATGGCGTTAAGTTTTATGCCTACGGCAATGATGGCGATGGAGAGAACAACGAAGAAGTGCTTAAGAAGGACAAGAAAAGAAGACGTGCTTACGTACTATGGTCGCCCGACGCGCGCTATTTCGTTATGAACCGCCAGGACAGCCGGAAGGTAAAGGACCTATGGGTGCTCAACAACACTGCAGCGGGCCGCCCAACCCTCGAGACCTACAAATACCAGATGCCGGGTGAAAAAGAAGCACCAATAGATGAGATATTACTGTTTAACTTCGCCGCGAAGACCTACAAAAAGCTGAACGTCGCCGCCTTCAAAGATCAAAGCGTATCCCTATGGCAGGCACCATCTTTAGTCAAAGACCGTGATAATGAATTCAGACCATCCATCTGGCTCGGCAACAATTCCAAAATCTACTTTTCACGTACCAGCAGAGACTTAAAGCGTGTTGACATCTGTACGATAGACATCAACTCGGAAAAAGTAAGTCCATTGATAGACGAGCGCTTTAATACCTATGTAGAGATTAATCGTCCTGGGCTCGTTAAAGACGGTCAGGAGATCATCCATTGGTCAGAGCGGGACGGCTGGGCGCACTTCTACCTTTTCGACGCGAATGGAAAGCTTAAAAACCAGATCACCAAAGGTGCGTTCCACTGCGAAAGCATCGTCAACATCGATGAGAAGAACCGCGTGTTGTACTTCACTGCAAATGGCCGTGAAGCCGGTGAAGATCCTTACTACCAGCACCTTTACCGCGTCAACTTCGACGGAAGCGGCATGAAGTTGCTGAACCCAGGGAACTTTGATCATGCCGTAAGCATGAATGACGAGGCCAAATACTTCGTGAACAACTTCTCCAGGGTAAATACAGCACCGAAAGCAATGGTCATGGACAGCAAAGGTAATCCAGTAATGAACCTGGAGACCGCTGATCTTTCCCTGCTAATGGCCGCAGGGTACAAATTCCCTGAGCCTTTCAAAGTTAAAGCAGATGATGGCGTTACAGACATTTATGGTGTTATGTACAAGCCCTTCGACTTTGACCCAAACAAGAAATACCCAATCATAGAGTACGTGTATCCTGGGCCACAAACGGAAGCGGTAAATAAGGCTTTCACCAAAAGCATGGACAACACCGACCGCCTTGCGCAGCTAGGTTACATCGTTGTTTCTGTGGGTAATCGCGGTGGAAACCCGGCACGCTCCAAATGGTACCATACCTTCGGCTACGGCAATCTGAGAGACTACGGCCTGGCAGATAAAAAAGCAGCAGTAGAACAACTGGCTGCACGTCATAACTTCATTGATGCGAGTAGGGTGGGCATCACTGGCCATTCCGGTGGTGGATTCATGTCTACTGCAGCCATGCTGGTTTACCCCGACTTCTTCAAAGCGGCAGTATCGAAAGCTGGTAACCACGATAACAGTATATACAATCGCTGGTGGAGTGAGAAACACCACGGGGTGAAGGAAGTAATCGATTCCAAAGGAGACACCACCTTCACTTACAGCATCGACAAGAACCCAGAGCTTGCAGCTAACCTGAAAGGACACTTGATGATTATGACTGGTGATATCGACAACAACGTACACCCGGCAAACACCATCAGACTTGCAAATGAATTGATGAAGGCCGGTAAACGCTTTGAGTTCGTGATCCTTCCAGGACAACGTCATGCTTTTGGAGACCTAACAGAATATGCTTTCTGGAAACTTGCAGATCACTTTAACAGATACCTCATCGGTGATTTCGAGGGCCCGGACAAAGTCGATATCGTCGAAATCGACAGGGAAAAAGAACGAAATGGTAAGAACAAAAAGTAACCACATAAAAAAAGCATCCCTAGGGATGCTTTTTTTTGATGTCTGCTTAATCACATGACAGATTTCAGCAGATGGGTTTATTGTGTGTTGTGTTTTATTAAAAGTGGAATTGGATACCCAATTTTGGAGCGAAAAAGTTAGTTCCAAAACTTACGTTGTCATAACCTGCGCCTTTAACGTCGTTTTCATTAGCGTCTTCAACACGGTAGTTAGTGTAGCTTAAACCGTTTAAAGCCAATTCAATACCGATTTTCTTAGTAGGGAAGAAAGCAAAACCTGGAGATAATGCTACGCCGATTTGAGTAGACTTACCTAATTTTGCACCTTCATCACCTTGTGCGTCAACAGCATGTGCTGAACCGAACTGCATAGGCACTGCTAATTGTCCGAAGAATTTGAACTGCTCTGAAATGTTTGTGTAGTAACGACCAAATGGACTTACAACAAACGCTTCGTTTTTAGTTGTACCAATGTTCTTATCGTAGCTGTAACCAATACCAGTACCTACTGCAATGTTATCTGAAACAAAGTAACCTACACTAGGAACAATCTCAAAGCTGGTGTTTGCTTTCGAATTTGCTGCATCGCTTTTTTGACTATCAAATGCAATGTTACCACCCAACATAACTTTTCCTTTTTCTGTTTGTGCCTGAGTACTAAAACCTAAAGCAGCTACTGCAAAAATTGATAATAATAACTTTTTCATTTTCTTAAATTTTAATGTTCAACGTGGCCATTTTGTTTTTATATCCTGACCAACGATGTCATATAGTCAATAGCTGTGCCAAAGCCAACATGTCTTAAATGTGGAATAAAGCACGTTTTTGTCTAACTTGCTAGTTAATAACTAAATAAGAAATCCAAATAGAGCGTTTATTATTTTGCAGTGACACAACTAAGTGTTATTGTAACACTAAGGTCATGTAATTGAAAGATGCAGTCTGACTAATTTAGAAAGATTGTCAGTAATAAAGATGCCAAAATAGACAATTTAGACTGACAAGCCGTCTCAATAACCCTTGAACATGAAAAAGCCGCCCTTGCGAAATTCAGGGGCGGCTTTCAATTAGCCATGCTTGTGCATGCTGTCAAAAACTTGTGCTAGCAACCACTAGCTAACGGTCTCTGGCTTCATGTTTAAGAAAACAAACTTGTGATCGAACATGTCGAGTTTAATCTTACTATCCTTATCAATATTACCAGCGAGGATCTCTTTAGAAAGCTCGTTCAGAATACGTTTCTGGATAACACGCTTCAATGGACGTGCGCCGAACTGTGGATCATAGCCAAGCTCTGCAAGCCAATCCAATGCTTCATCCGTAGCTTCGATTTCAACACCCATATCTTTAAGCGTCTCCTGTACATGTCTGAACTGTAAAGTAACAATGCCTCTGATCTCCTCACGGTTTAGAGGCGTGAACATGATCAGCTCGTCGATACGGTTCAGGAACTCTGGTCTGATGGTCTGCTTTAAGAGCTCAAACACCTCATTCTTTGTTTTCGCAATCAGCATATCCCTGTTCTCATCGATCAGCTCTTTGAAGTTTTCCTGGATCAGATGGGAGCCGATATTCGATGTCATGATGATGATCGTGTTCTTGAAGTTCACCAAGCGACCTTTGTTGTCGGTCAACCGGCCATCATCAAGCACCTGCAGCAGGATGTTAAACACATCCGGGTGGGCTTTTTCGATCTCGTCCAGCAAAACTACTGAATAAGGCTTTCTACGCACCGCTTCAGTCAGCTGCCCACCTTCATCGTATCCTACATATCCCGGAGGCGCACCGATCAGTCTGGAAACCGCATGACGTTCCTGGTACTCACTCATGTCGATCCTGGTCATTGCATTTTCATCATTGAACAGGAACTCCGCCAGAGCTTTTGCAAGCTCGGTTTTACCCACACCCGTTGTGCCCAGGAAAATAAAGGACCCAATGGGCTTGCGCTTATCCTGCAATCCGGCGCGGGACCTGCGAATGGCATCGGAGATGGCTTCTATCGCTTCATCCTGACCGGCCACACGTTTATGCAGTTCCGCTTCCAGGTGCAGCAGCTTCGCGCGTTCACTTGCAATCAGCTTCGTCACCGGAATACCTGTCCAACGCGCCACTACACCCGCAATATCGTCGGCAGTAACTTCCTCTTTAAGCATGCGGCTTTCTGCCTGCTGACCTTCCAGCTCGGCTTTCACCTGAGCAGCTTTATCCTGTGCTTCTTTAATTTTACCGTAACGGATCTCCGCCACACGGCCGTAATCACCTGCACGCTCTGCTTGTGCGGCCTCAAGCTTGTAGCTTTCGATCTGTTCAGATAAGCTGTTCACCAGCTCTACCTGGTCTTTTTCTGCCTGCCATTTCGCTTTAAGCGCATCCCGCTCCGCAGAAAGATTTGCAATCTCTTCACCTAAGGATGCCACCTTTTTCTCGTCGTTTTCACGCTTGATGGCCTCTCGTTCAATCTCCAGCTGCATAATTCTGCGGTCCAGCTCATCCACATTTTCTGGTACACTGTCCATTTCCAGGCGCAGCTTAGATGCGGCTTCATCCATCAGGTCAATTGCTTTATCTGGCAAGAACCTGTCGGAAATATACCGTTGGGAGAGTTCTACTGCAGCAATAATGGCCTCATCTTTAATACGCACCTTGTGGTGTGTTTCATAGCGTTCCTTTAAGCCACGCAAAATGGAAATCGCATCTTGTGTATCCGGCTCATCAACGTTCACTTTCTGAAAACGTCTTTCCAGTGCTTTATCCTTTTCAAAGTACTTCTGGTACTCATCAAGGGTAGTTGCACCAATTGCACGAAGTTCACCGCGGGCTAGGGCAGGTTTAAGTATGTTTGCAGCATCCATGGCACCTTCACCGCCGCCGGCACCAACCAGCGTATGGATCTCATCAATAAACATGATGATATCGCCCTCGCTCTGTTGCACCTCTTTAACCACGGCTTTCAAACGTTCTTCAAACTCCCCTTTATATTTTGCACCGGCAATCAGTGCACCCATATCTAAAGAAAATACAGTCTTGGTCTTGAGGTTCTCCGGCACGTCGCCTTTAATGATACGAAATGCGATACCTTCCGCAATGGCGGTCTTACCAACACCTGGCTCCCCAATAAGGATAGGGTTGTTTTTAGTCCTGCGGGATAGAATCTGAATTACCCGTCTGATTTCCTCATCACGGCCAATAACCGGATCCAGCTTACCAGATTCCGCATACTCATTCAAGTTACGTGCATATTTATTTAAGGCATTATAGGTCGCCTCCGCATTCTGGTCCGTTACCCGGTTATCACCACGTAGGGAAACAATTGCGGTCTTAAGATCTTTTTCATTTACACCCATATCCTTCAGAAGTTTGGATGTATTGTCGTTCGCGGCAAGGATCCCAAGCAGCAGGTGCTCTACGGATACAAACTCGTCTTTAAACTCTTTAAGGTAAGATTGTGCTTTTTGCAAAGCCGTATTTGCGCCGGAGGATAGGTAGACATTACTTCCACTTACCTTCGGGTATTTGCTAATCTGGGCATCCAGATATTGGTTTAGTACATTTAAGTTTACGTTTAGCTTCTTCAATACGTAAGAAACCACGTTCTCATCAACATTTAGCAAACCTTTAAGTAGGTGTGCGGTCTCAATAGCCTGTTGCTGATTGCCTTCGGTTATTGCTGAAGCCTGTTGAACTGCTTCCTGGGCTTTGATTGTAAAGTTGTTGAAGTTCATACTTGCTTTGGCACAAAACAGATGCCATGCACTGTATAAAGCAAGACTAGGAAAAACTGTCCTGTAATAAGAAGTTGAACAGACTAATTGGCTGTTTATGAATCTGTTTAACTGTAAAAATGTCTGTAAGTGTTATCTATAGGTGAAAACCAGTGCTGCTGATGAGCCAGCATATCCTTTTTTCCACTTGTAAGTGAGCAAGTCATAACCGGTGGGTAGCGTATTAGAAGCAATTGCTTGGAGATCAGAACTGATCAGTACGTGCGTACCCGCCTGATCTCTAACGAAAACAGTAAAGACATAATCAGCGTCCCGCTCAATGATGCCAGCTAAACTAATCTGTTCATTAACGTCGATGTTTATAAATCCTGTTGAACTAGCGGGTACATTCTTAATAACATCGCTCTTGTAATATAGCGGATAATCATATAAGGAGTTCGGCTGCATCTTATAAGCTACACCTTTCACCGGTTTATAGACCTCCACCCAGACATCGCCGCCGTTGAATTTCTTTAAGGTGTGAAAGTCGAAGCCTTCCCATCCTGAAAGGTTTTCTATGATAAAGTTCTTGATGAAAGGTTTTAGGATCGTAATTGACTTCCTAGTCGTGGCTGTTTTACCATCAGCACTCGTAGCAGTCATGCTGAGAATGTAAGTTCCAGCTTTTTTATATGATATTTCTGGGGCTTTTTCATTGCTTGTTCGGCCATCACCAAAATCCCAGAGATAAGAAACGGCATTAGTAGATCCATTCGTCGGCACGCCCCAAAAGGAATCCCGACTTACATAATTAGAGACATTCTCTCTACCAAAAGTGAAATCGGCGCTAGGCTCGGGCTTAAGCTCGTCTTTTTTGCAACCGACAAAACTTAGCGTAAAAAGGGTGAGGAGTAGTAATGCTTTCTTCATGATTCGCGTTAATGTTTGTAAAAGTTACAAATAAACCGCATCGCCAGACAATCTGTAATTCATTTGTTGCATAACAACAAAGCCCCCACAGTGTGGGGGCTCGTAAGCATATATTATTAAATGAGCTTAAACCAGCATTTCAGCAAGTTTGCTGGTTTGGTGGTCCGCTAATTTTTGTAGTGGCCCGGAAGCCAACATTTTCATCATCATGTTTAAATCTGCAGTGATGGTATGCTTTGCAGTTGTGCCGCCATTAGCATTAGGCGCTACATTCCATTTAAGTTCCACATCAAAGGGCGCCTTTTCAGAGGGGATTGCTGTAAGCTCCTGATTTTCAATGCGCGTATTGATTTTAATGGCAAGTTTAGCCATGTTCTGAATCGTGAAACTCGCTTCATCCTCTGTTGATGACCAGTTATAGATGTTCTCTGGCATCAGTTGTTGATGGTTGTTCAGATTTGAAAGAAAGGCATAAACAGCCTCTACGGGCTGGTTTATTTCTGTTGTACTCTCTATGATGGTCATATAATATTTGGTTTTTAAATCTTATCTACCCCACTCAGCAGGGTTCTCGCGCCATTTTTTAAGCAACTCAATGTCAGTTCCTGCGATAATGCTGTGTTCGGATGCATAGTCGATCAGGGTCTCGTAGTTTGATAAGGAAGTGTAACGACATTTCGCCGCCTTAAAGTTCTCCTCAGCTACGTCAAAACCATAGGTAAAGATGGACACCAATCCTGCTACAGACAAACCTGCATCTCGCAATGCCGCTACAGCAGCTAAGCTGCTTTTTCCGGTAGAGATTAGGTCTTCTACAAGTACAACGCGTTGGCCTTCTACAATTTCCCCTTCAATTAAACTGCCAGTTCCATGTTCTTTTGCTTTTGCACGAACATAAGCAAAGGGTAAACCAAGTTCCTGTGCAACTAATGCGCCCTGTGGTATACCAGCGGTGGCAACACCAACAATAAGATCAACAGATCCATACTCTTCCTGAACCAGCTGTGTAAGCTTCTGTCTGATGTAGGTTCTTATTGAAGGATGGGAAAGCGTAACTCTGTTATCGCAATAAATAGGGGATTTCCAACCCGAGGCCCACGTAAATGGATTATTAGGTTGTAACTTTATTGCTTTAATTTGTAAAAGAAATTCAGCTACCTTTAATTCAATATCACTTTTATTAAACATGATCCAAAATTACAGAATTTATATCAACGATAACAGTTTGTTTATATCAGACACGATGCCTGATGAAGTCGAGAATCTCCAACTTCTTGAAGCTGAAGGGTTTGAATTTAAAACATTTTATAAAAATCTTAGTAAAGGATCAGCTGGTCATTATGTGATTCTAACAGAATCTCCTAAAGTCGTTTTTAAAAGGATCAAAGAATCCTGTCAGCTCATCAAAGCCGCTGGCGGACTTGTAAAAAATGCAGATAAAGGCTACTTGTTCATTTTCAGGAACAAACGCTGGGATCTTCCGAAGGGTAAAGTAGAAAAGGGCGAAAAAATGAAGGAAGCCGCTTTACGTGAGGTTGAAGAAGAATGTGGGGTGAAAATCTTCAAAAACAAAGAAAAACTCTGCAGAACCTACCACATCTATGAGATGAACAACCGCATTGTGCTGAAAAAAACCAACTGGTACAGCATGACTGTAAAGGGCTCACCGAAGCTGGTGCCGCAAAAAGAAGAGGGTATCACCAAAGCAGAATGGCTAACTCCAAACGAGCTTGCCCCAGTGTTGAAAAACACCTACCCACTTATCCTTGATGTGCTAAAGTCGGGCGACCTGCTCTAGTAAAATCAACAGCAGCTCAACTGCTTCAATCCGCTTTTTTATAGATACTGTATGGCTTCTTTCGGGAGAAAGGAGCTTACATCTCCACCATTACGCAAAATATCGCGCACAATCGTAGAACTGATGGCTGAATATTCCGGTTTGCTCAGTATGAAGATCGACTCCACTTCCGGCATCATCGTCTGATTGATCTGCGCGATAGCACGCTCGTACTCAAAATCTGCTACCGAGCGGATGCCTCTCACCATATAAGTTGCCTTAATTCTCTTGCAAAAATCTACCGTCAGGCCTTCATAGGTCTGCACTTCAATATTTGCTTCATCCTGAAATACCGCTCGTACAATCTCTTCACGCTTATCTGCAGAAAGAAATCCCTGTTTTGAACTGTTGAGGCCTATGCCCACAACAATCTTGTCGAACAGGGGCAAAGATCGCTTCAGAATATCCACATGCGCAATCGTTATGGGATCGAAAGAACCTGGAAATAGTGCTATTTTCATACTATGCTTCTACTGGGTTTTCAAAAAAGCTGAAGGAAGAGTTACCGTATCGGCGCGTTTCGGTAAAACCTTCAAGAAAGTTAAGCTTCAGGAAGGAGGGATGTTCAATAACCAGCACGCCATTATCGGTTAATAACCCGTTCTTAATAACCTTTTCCGCAATCTGCGGGATGTTCGGCAGGTCGTATGGCGGATCTGCAAAAATGATCTGGTACGACTTCTTATGCTGATCGAGGAACTTAAACACATCACCTTTGATGGTGTGGATCTGATTCAGCTCATATTTCTTGATCACGGACTCCAGCCAGTAAACACAGCCGGAGTGTTTATCTACTGATGTCACACTTTTGATGTCACGGGAGGCAAATTCAATGCTGATGTTCCCCGTACCGGAGAATAAATCCAGCACCTCACAATTGTCGAAATCGTACGTATTATATAGTATGTTAAACAAGGCTTCTTTGGCCATGTCAGTAGTCGGTCTAACGGGTAAACTTGCTGGCGCATTCATGCGGATGCCCTTAAGTTTTCCTCCAATTATTCGCATAGATTCAGTGCTAGTAAGCTGGTATAATAATGTGGAGGCATATCCTCCAGGATAGAATTGTTGGTAAGATCTTCAGCAGGTGTGCAAAGTTGTATCGCCGGGAAGTATTTCATCAGGATATCGTATTGTTCGTCGCCCTCATTAAAGATCCCGCTCGCAAGTAGTCTGGTTTGCGTTGTGTCGATGTTGAGCTGCTTCAGGAGTAGCAGTAAGTAGTAATGGAATTCCTCCGCGTTTTCAATCTGAAAAACGTTCTGGAAGATCATCTTTCCATGTTGAAGTAACATTGCCTGAAAAGACCCTGCGGTAAAATCAAGATAAAACTGCTGTGTTGCGGCTCCTGCATTTAAGGCCAGCAATCCGGCGGTCTGCTCATAGGTGCCTGCTTCACGCCAGTGTGATTTAAGGGCGGATTCTACAGCATTCGGAAGCAGAAATAGATTCGTAAAATCCTGTCCGGAATAAGCAGCCGTGTACACATTGGAGGAATAATGGTCCAGGTCGCTGAAGTATTGCAAGTAGGGTGCAGCAACCGCTTCAGTGTAAAGTGTCTTTGGTATCGACACGGTATTGGTCGTGTACGACGAGATCTTGACACGATTAAACAGCAGGCTTAAATAAGGATCTGAAAGAATGGTAGAAGAAAGATTGTATGCTGTAGGCTGGAAGTCCTGGCAATCGTAAACCACTTCAACTTTCTGCTCGACAGTGTTAACAATGGCATAGGAAAAGCTATCTGCCGTAATCTTCAACAACAAATTACAATTTAAAGCCGCTACCGGATCAAATGCCGGATCCTCCAATAAGATGCTGTTTTTGTTATTCATCTTAGCAAAATTAATCCTTTTTTCTATAACCACAGCATTGCATATTTGTAAAATGGATAAAGCCCAATTGATTGCCCAATCCTATCAATTTACACCTACTGCCGAACAGCTGGAATTTTGTAGAAAGATGGCGCTGTTTTTATCGCAACCGCTCGATGGCCAATGTTTTATCCTTCGTGGCTATGCCGGTACCGGAAAAACAACCTCTGTTGCTGCCCTGGTAAAAGCCCTGCCCAAGTTTCGTCTTCGTGCAGCCTTGCTTGCCCCAACTGGCCGCGCAGCAAAGGTGATGAGCAACTATTCCGGCCGAACAGCCCTTACCATTCACAAGAGAATTTACCGGAAAAAGTCGGCTGTCTCTACAGACATGAGCTTTCAGCTGGCACCCAATCTGGCGGAACATACCGTGTTTATCATTGATGAAGCATCCATGATCGCAGATGAGTGGAACACCCAGACGGGTTCCTCCTTTCTGAAAGATCTGATGGACTATGTCTACAATCGTAAGAATTGCGCAGTGATATTTGTCGGCGACACTGCCCAGCTTCCACCTGTGGGCAGCATGGAGAGTCCTGCGCTTAACGGCGCTTACATCGCAGGCACCTTTTATAAGAGTGTTAAGGAAGTCGAACTGCGGGAAGTTGTGCGCCAGGAGAAAACCTCGGGTATTCTGGCGAATGCGACCATGCTGCGGGAGATGATTTTCCAGTATGAAAATGAGATGCCAGAAGATATGGAAGGCGCGCTACCCATACCAAAGTTTTACACCAGTGGCTATAAGGATATCTTCCGCATGACAGGATTAAAACTGGTTGAAGGTCTGGAATATGCTTATGGCAAATTCGATATGGAGAATACCCTGGTTGTCTGCCGATCCAATAAATCTGCAAACATTTATAACCAGCAGATCAGGGCGAGAATTTTGTACCGCGATGAAGAGCTTACCGGGGGTGATCAGATCATGGTGGTGCGCAACAACTACTTCTGGTTACCAGATAATGAAGCGACTTCTTTCATTGCTAATGGCGATATGGCCAAAATTACCAGGGTTCGTAATCAGGAGGAACGTTATGGCTTCCGCTTTTCGGAAGTGCAATTGGAATTTCTAGATTACCCCGACGCCGGCAGCATCACCTGTAAGGTTATGCTGGACACGCTCACCTCGGAGAGTCCTAACCTCGCTTATGAAGACAGCAGAAAGCTTTTCGAGGAAATCAGTCTGGATTATGCACACATTACCAACAAGAAGGAGCGACTCCTTGCCATAAAGGAAGATCCATATTACAATGCCCTGCAGATTAAGTTCGCCTACGCCGTCACCTGCCATAAAGCCCAGGGTGGACAATGGGACGCTGTATTTGTAGATCAGGGATACTTAACAGAAGAGATGATTGATCTGGACTTTCTCCGCTGGCTGTACACCGCCATTACGCGTGCCAAAAGGCAGCTGTTCCTGGTAAACTTCGCACAGACACTCTTCCTGTCCCCCGCGCCGGAAGAAGAGTATTAGCAATCTATTGTGCCCAGATATTGGCTGTTGCTCTGTCTCGTCCTGTCCGCAGAAATAAATGCCGCATAGACATGGATGGTTTGTCCTAGAAAGGCCTTGTAGGTATCCATGACGTGATGGCCCACATTCCGGAAAGACCCGTGAACATCATATACCATGGTCCGGCTTTCGGGATGATAGGCGAGTACCATCGCCTGATCTTTGTTGCTTGTTTCGGGTATGTAATCTGGCGACCAACTAAAATGGAGCTTGTTTTCCTGCAGTTCGCAACTGATGTCCGCTGAAAGCGGAAGATCACCATAGCTGACCTTGACCAGCTCCGGCATAACTTCGCCCTGTAGTATGGCGTTTTTCAGGTTATAAGATTTTGCTGCATTGTAGCCTTCGGATGTGGCGGTATAACCTGCGAAGCCGACCCGAAGAAAGTCGAGCAAGGGCTGTAGCCAGGCATGTGCAGTCTTGAACTTGTTTCTATTGGTTTCTTCTTTTTCGCTGGGTTCGCTAGTGCGTGGGCGGCCTTTCGCCCGCATGTAAGGTATGCCTTTCCATACACAACCAACCACGGTACCCACTTTGCCGACGAACACGCCATTTATTCCTTGTCGATATTTTGCCATCTGAGAACGTTAATTTGTTTCTTAAAGATACAAAAAAGCTCATCAGAAATCGTGATTGTTAAACAATTTAATAACACAAGAAAAACACCTTACCCACACTTTGCGTGGGCGAGGTGTGGATAAGGTGTGCGCCAGGTGTGGCTAAGGTGTGCTTGAATTTATGCTCCGTGTTCTTTTTAATTGGCTTCCAATGCCCACTCCGGTCTTTCAAAGTGGCAGGTATATCCGTAAGGATTTTTCTGCAGATAAGCTTGATGCTCTTCTTCTGCATCCCAGAAGTCGCCCGCCGGAACCACCTCAGTTACGACCTTACCCGGCCAGATACCGGATGCATCCATTTCAGCAATCAGGGTATTGGCAACTTCCTGCTGTTCTTCATTTAAGTAGAATATGGCAGAGCGGTAAGATACGCCGATGTCATTTCCCTGCCTGTTTCTGGTTGTTGGATTATGGATTTGAAAGAAGTACTCCAACAATTTGCGGTATGACAGCTGCGCGGGATCATAGGTAATCGCAATCGCTTCCGCGTGCGTTCCGTGGTTGCGGTAAGTTGCGTTGGGCACATCGCCACCTGTATAACCAACGACCGTGGATATAACACCTGGATATTGGCGAATCAACTCCTCCATACCCCAAAAACATCCACCGGCTAATATTGCTTTTTCAGTATTCATATGATTTATTTCTAGACAACAAATGTATAAGTTATCGGCTAAACAACTTGGAAATCGTAATTGTTCGGGTGCTTTGCCGGCTTAGCGTGCCTGTTCGGGATTATGACTTTTAGCTGTGTATTTTTTCCTATTTTGGATCCGGAGATGCCTAACAGCAGTAAGCTTAAGCTTTCGTGTCTGGCACGATTGAAGAAACAGTTATGGAGCAAAATTACGTTTATAAAGAAATACAAAGATTTACGCAGTGGTGGTTGTGGCTGATCCTGGTTGTATTGAACCTGGTTTTCATTTATGGATTTTATAAGCAGGTGATTACAGGGCAGCCTGTTGGAGACAATCCAATGAGAGACACCGGCGTTACGGTTGCAACGCTTGTTAGTTTCCTGTTTAGCGCATTTTTCTATAGCCTTCGGCTTGAAACGCTTATTAAGGCTGACGGTATTTACGTAAGATTTTTCCCTTTTCACCTCAAGTTCAAACACTATCCATGGTCCAGGATCAACAGATCTTATGTGCGCAAATATTCGGCAATCACAGAATATGGAGGCTGGGGCTTAAGGTATGGGATGTTTGGCAAGGGAACCGCTTTCAACGTCTCTGGGAATCAAGGCTTGCAACTGGAGTTTGTGGACCAGAAGAAATTGCTGATTGGCACCAACAATCCGAAGGGGCTTTCTTCTGCATTGAAGGCAATGGGGCAGCTGCGAGATTAATTGCAGTCTGGCCTGAACGCATATTCTTTTTGTAAAAATAAATTTTGATAGATGCTCACGATTTTTTATCTTAGAATAGCGACTAAATTGAGTTGTAGTACTGCATTTCTGCTTTATATGTTCGTTTATTTGCTTAATTAAGCACCAAAAACTCGTGAATTTGGGCTTTCAAGGTCTATCTTGTGATTTTTTATCCTTAAAATTCCCATTAAATACTGATGTTATGCAGGCATAGCACTTTTATTTCTGGTTTTCGTCCCAATTTTATCCATGAATTTTGATAATGCAGCAATATTTAAGCTGTTTTCTATTTAGATTTTGTATAAAATATTTTACACAACGGCTTTTTGCCTTTTTTATTTTAGGAATGTGATACCTTAGACTTAATTGTCAATTCCCTAACCTAAAACCAGTACAAATGCAAAAACTCGTACAAAGTTTATTGTTTTTGTTCCTTATTGTTGGCTCTGCCTATGCGCAGGTTAAAACAATAACCGGAACAGTCACCTCAAAAGATGATGGGCTCCCAATGCCCAGTGTAAGCATCAAAGTCAAAGGAACCAGCGTAGTCAGTCAGACTGGAATTAACGGTACCTATTCCATTAAAGTACCAGCAGGCGGCACGCCAGTTTTGGTGTTCAGCTATGTTGGGTACGCAAGTCAGGAAATCAATGCCGGCAACAGAACCACAGTAAACCTCACGCTGGCGCCTGATCAGAATCAACTTAGCGAAGTCCTGATCGTTGCTTATGGTACTGCAAACAAGAATACCTACACCGGGTCTTCTGCGCAGATCAATAGTGCTGATTTTGAGAACAGACCAATTACCAACGTGATGAGTGCTGTTGCAGGCTCCGCACCAGGTATTCAGGCAACCACCTCCAGCGGTGCACCAGGTTCTACACCGGGGATTCGTATTCGTGGATTTGGATCTATCTCTGCCTCTAACGACGCGCTTTATGTTGTTGATGGTAGTGTCTACGACGGCGCCATTTCTAACATTGACCCTGCAGACATTGAGTCTGTGTCCCTCTTAAAAGATGCGGCAACAGCCGCCCTTTACGGTTCAAGAGCTGGTAACGGCGTGGTGCTAATCACCACTAAAAAAGGAAAAGCTGGTCGTCAGACACTGAACTTCAAAGCAAATACCGGCTGGGTAAGTCGCGGTTTGCCAGAGTATGAGCGCGTAGACGCTTTTCAGTATTACCCTTTAATGTGGGAAGTTCAAAGAAATACCCTGGCCTACGGATCTTCGAAAATTCCATTGGACATAGCTGGTGGTATTGCTTCAGGGAACATCACCACTTATAATGGCAGCAGATACAGCGGTATTAAAAGTTTGTTAGGCTATAATCCTTTCAACGTTGCTGATAACCAGATTGTCTCCGCAGAAGGTGTGCTTAATCCTGCAGCAAGCCTTTTGTATGCGGATGATTTAGACTGGGCAGACCAAGCCATGCAAGGTGGTAAAAAGCGTCAGAATTACACTATGTCTTATTCTGGCGGAAGTGAAAAGTCGGATTATTTTGGATCATTGGGTTACACCAATGATGAGGGATATTTGATTAACTCCAGCTTAAAGCGTTTCAATGGACGTTTGAACCTCAATACGCAACCAGTAACCTGGTTCAGCACTGGCTTGAACCTGAATGGTACGTATTCTAAATCACGTTACGATAATGCCGATGGTGGAACCAGTTTCATCAATCCATTTTACATCTCCAGAATGATTGCGCCAATTTATCCGGTGCATTTGCATGATGCAAACGGGGCATTGGTGCTGGATGCTAACGGTCAGCCACAGTACGATTTCGGTGATGGTCGTCCATTTGCATCTGGTCGTCACACTATCTATGAAAACCTGAACGATCGCCAGAACCAGGTGAGAGGTGCGATCGGTGCCCGAACTTTTGGTAGCGTGCACATCCTACCAGGACTGAAAGCGACTGCAAGATTGAGTTTTGACTTCCAGGATACACAGGACCGCACCTATGATAACCCTAACGTGGGTGATGGTGCACCATCTGGAAGAGCTTACCAATACCTGTATCGTACCACAAGTTACACCTTCTCGCAACTTGCGGAATATAACAAGCGCTTTGACAAGCATAATCTACAAGTACTCGCAGGTCATGAGAACTACGGTTACAAGTACAACTATCTATCTGGTAGCCGTAGCGGTATCATCGTGGATGGTATTACCGAACTGGTAAACTTTGCGACGGTATTGGGTACAACTTCATACGAAGATAATGCGACCATCGAAAGTTATTTGTCAAGAGTATCTTATGACTATGATTCGAAATACCTTTTCAGCGGTAGCTTCAGACGCGATGGTAACTCGAAGTTTTCACCAAGTGTAAGGTGGGCAAACTTCTGGTCCGTAAGTGGGGGCTGGAACATCAACCGTGAATCCTTCTTTAAAGCGAGCTGGGTAGATCAGTTGAAACTTCGTGCATCATATGGTGTGCTTGGAAATGATGGTGGCTTAGGATACTATCCATATCAGGCATTGTATGATCTTGGCAGAAATAACCAGACTGAAGCCGGTATCATCCAGCGTTCACTATCCAACCCTGACCTGACCTGGGAAACCTCAAAGAACTTTGATGCAGGTGTTGATTTTAGCATGTTCGGTGGCCGTCTTGGTGGTAGTGTAGAGTACTTTAAAAGAAAAACAGATGGTTTAATTTTCCAGGTTCAGCAGCCGCTATCTAATGGTGGTAGTTACAACGACGGAAACTTTACCATTCCGACAAATATTGGTAATCTATACAATTCAGGTGGTGAGTTGACCTTAACTGGCCAAATCGTTAAGGGTCGTGCTTTCAGTTACACCACAACGTTAAACCTGACCTCCTTTAAAAACAGAATAACGAAGATGCCGGAAAATTCGCCGCTGATCCAGGATGGAACCAAAGGGTACAGTGTAGGTCATTCTATTTACGACTTCTACCTGCGTGATTACTACGGTGTTGATCCGGAAAATGGAAATGCGCTATATAAAACAAACATCCAGACGAACAACACCAAGATCATTGGTGCTGATACCGTAACCAGCGTACTGGGTGAAGCAAACTACCGTTACACTGGTGATAGTGCGATTCCAGACATCTATGGATCTATGACGCACAACTTCGGATACAAAAACTTCAGTCTTGATGTACAATTCAATTTCCAGACTGGCGGTAAGGTGTATGATGGCGCTTATGCAGCTTTAATGCACGGTGGTAACTATGGTACAGCTTTGCATGTTGATGCATTGAACCGCTGGAAAAATCCTGGTGACGTGACGAACGTGCCAAGATTGGACAACGGCCAGGTGGCGAACTTTGCTGGTCAAAGTAGTAGATTCCTTGTTGATGCAAGTTATTTCCAGCTGAATAGAGTGACCCTGAATTATGAACTTCCGAAAGACTGGATGACGGCCATTAAGGCACAGTCGGCAAGTATTTACGTGAGCGGTGAAAACCTAGCGCTGGCTTCAAAAAGAAGAGGCATGTTCCCGGGAACTTCATTTAACGGTACCGTTGGAAACAACTACAACTTCAGCAGAACCATCTCGGTTGGTGTAAACGTGAACTTTTAATCTAGCAATAAGAACATGAAATTTATATATAACAAAATTGTACTCGGTTTACTGGTGATCATATCAGGAACCGCCTGCAAGAAGGAATTTCTTCAAACAACCCCCACCGATCAGGTGGAAACTGGTACGGCATTCGGCACCACAAAGAATGCCTGGGCAGCATTAAACGGTATACACCGCACCATGTACTCACAGATATTTGGTGTGCAGGCACAAGGCGGGCAGAGTGGTAATATGCTTTACATGGATATCCTGGGTGAAGATATGGTTTTTAATACCTCATCGAGTACCTGGTTATTGCCTGAATACCGTTGGATCAGACACCGTGATGCGACAAGCAGCATGCTGTTTTACAACTATCAATTCTACTATGTGATCATCGGTAATGCAAACATGATCCTTGCGAATATCAAAAGCGCGGAAGGGCCTGAGGCAGATAAGATGGCCATCAGGGGGCAAGCACTTGCTTATCGTGCCTGGGCATACTTCCAGATGGTACAACTTTTCGGAGAGCGGTATGTTCCGGGAGCACAGAATTCGTCACTTGCCGTACCGCTGGTGCTTGATCCAAAAACTACACCCACGCCAAGAAGCACCGTTGCAGAAGTATATGCACAGATTAACACAGATATTAATCAGGCCATCACGGATCTTGTAAACTATAAAGGCGTAAATAAATCGCATTTGAATGTAAATACCGCACAAGGTATCAAGGCTCGTGTCGCGTTGGTTCAGGGTGACTGGGCAGCAGCTGCCGCAGCTGCAAAATCCGCGAGAACGGGTTATACTTTGATGAGCAATACGCAGTATTTAGCTGGTTTTAACAATTATGACAATCCGGAATGGATCTGGGCATCAAGAATCCAATCGGATCAGACCAGTTATTTCTATTCTTTCTTCGCGTACATGTCTGCGAATTATAGTTCTACGGTAATCCGCACCAGTCCGAAGTCGATCTCTTCTACCTTGTACAATACCATTTCCCCGACTGACGTACGTAAAGAAGTTTGGGATCCGACTGGAACAAATACCACTTTCCCAATACCAACTTCTGCGTCCATCAGAGCGCCATACATGAGTAGAAAGTTCAGGGTAGCAGATCCAAGCTTAAGTATCGGCGATGTGCCGTACATGCGTGCTGCGGAAATGTACCTGATTGAGGCTGAAGCATTGGCAAGAAGCGGTGATAACGCTGGCGCTGCTGCGGCACTTTACCCATTGGCGGTGAACAGGGATCCCTCTTATGTGCAGTCTACCAATACTGGTGAAGCGCTGATCAACGAAATCATGTTACAGCGACGCGTGGAGCTATGGGGTGAAGGTTTCCGTTTCTACGACTTGAAACGTACAAATTCACCGCTAAACCGGAATGGTGCTAACCATAATGCAAGTTATGCAAACGGCGTTCTTGAGGTTCCTGCAGGTGATGTGCGCTGGCAGTTCCTGATTCCACAGGATGAAATCAACTTTAGTAATGGTGTTGTGGTTCAGAATCCGCAATAGCAGATTTGTTTTCTAACAAGAAAGGGCATTCCGTTTGGAATGCCCTTTCTTGTTAAAGGTGTTTTATTATTTTGCTAGTGTATATCGGATGTTCGAGATGGCTAAACCTGGCAGCTCCGGCTTCTTGTTTTCCAGGACTATGGTAATCTTTTTGAATGGTGTTTGTGATTTCACCGCAATTAATCTGGCACCTGATGGAGCGCTTACTGTTTGATTTACGCTGAAAAGCTCATTCTCCAGTTTGCTGTCTTCTTCCTGGTAACTTACATTAACGTTGAGGTCCATGCCTGTCGCATTTGGGGCAATTTCGAAGCCGAATGTTGTCACTTTTTTGTTCAGGTTAAGGATCATGACATTGGATACGAAGCCTTCTTCGCTTTCCGCGAAAAGTACATTCGGGTATTCAGACTCGGTGTAAGGACTGTAGTTCCAGTGTGTCCACCAGCCTTTAGGTCCATTGTTTAATTTCTTAAAGCCCATGGTTGAAGATAGGGTAATCTTCTTGTCTTTAATGTCGTATGTAAATTCACCATCCTTCAGCTTAGATATATCGAATTTTCTAGTTTCTTTCAGGTACTCATCACATACGGTGTCTATCAGTTTGACTTTTACATCATAGTAGTTTGTGAGCACTGCTGCTGGCAGATTCTTTTTAGGCAGGATGTTCGTAGACATGTCATTGCCGGCTAATGGATAAACCTTTTCTGCGGAAATGCCGGTTTTTTTAGCTTCCAATTTATCCAGATCTGTCGTTTTCTTTTCACAGGAAGCGAGCATTGCTAGGCAGCATGCTGCAAAGATGGTGTTGCGGTAAAATGAGGTCATAGGGGATGTTTATTTTAGATGTGCAGCGAAATTAAGGCTTTAGCTATGCTGCGACATGTGTAAATTGGAAAACGGGAAAATTCGTGTAGAAGCTGAGCCGAATTGAGAAGCTAATTGAGCATTCAGTGCGGAGGACGCTGTCCTTTAGCTGCTTTGATTCTGATTGCTGCGCAGAATTTGTAATTTGGGCCATATAACATGATGCTATGAAAAGAATGATTTCCAGCCAGGAGGCTATCGCACTTGAAGATAAATACGGTGCACATAATTATCATCCGCTTCCGGTGGTGTTAGATCGGGGTAAAGGCGTTCACGTCTGGGACCCCGAGGGTAAGCGGTACTTCGATTTTCTTTCTGCATATAGTGCAGTAAACCAGGGGCACTGCCATCCGCGCATCATTGAGGCGTTAACTGCACAGGCCAGTCAACTTACACTGACATCCCGTGCTTTCTACAGCTCCAAACTTGGTGAATGCGAGCAATACATAACCAGTTACTTTGGTTATGAGAAAGTGCTGATGATGAATTCTGGTGCTGAAGCGGTGGAGACGGCCATTAAACTTGCCAGAAGGTGGGGTTACGTGAAGAAGGGCATCCCTGATCAGAAAGCGACGATTATTGTTGCAGATGAGAACTTCCATGGTCGTACCACAGGTATTATTTCTTTCTCTACGGACCCGAGCGCCACGAGTAACTTTGGTCCATATATGTCTGGTTATGTTTCCGTGCCACACAACAACCTGGAAGCATTGGAAGCGCAGTTGCAAAACCCTGATGTTTGTGCTTTTCTGGTAGAACCTATACAAGGTGAAGCAGGAATTAAACTGCCGGCCGACGGCTATTTGTCTAAGGCTTATGCCTTATGTAAGCAGCATAACGTCTTGTTTATTGCGGATGAAATACAGACGGGCATAGCACGTACAGGGATGTTACTGGCTTGCAATTATGATGATGTTCGTCCGGATGTGCTGATTTTGGGCAAGGCTTTATCTGGCGGCGTGCTACCGGTTTCAGCCGTGCTGGCTGATGATGAGATCATGCTGACGATTAAACCTGGTGAGCATGGGTCAACTTTTGGGGGCAATCCCTTGGCCTGTGCCGTTGCGATGGCGGCTCTGGCCGTGGTTGAGGATGAGCAACTGGCTGAGAACGCAGCAAGGATGGGAGAATTGTTCCGTTCTGGCTTGCAGGAACTCCAGGAGCAGTTTCCAGGAGTCATTTCTGTTGTTCGTGGACGCGGCTTGATGAATGCGGTGGAGATTGTTGAACAGGCTGATGGCCGTACTGCATGGGATTTGTGTGTTGCGTTGAAGGATATGGGCTTACTGGCTAAACCTACCCATGGACATATCATCCGCTTTGCGCCGCCTTTGGTGATTACGGAAGGGGAGATGCAGGAAAGTTTAGCAATTATTAGAAAGACTTTGGAACAGTATAGCAAAGGATAGGTGGTAAATAGAAAAAGGGATGATTGTTAAAGAGGCCACTGAAAAAGTCCTTTTGAATTAAAGGGTAAAAAGGAGCAGAAGACAAAGGTTTTCTGCT
>NZ_BMIL01000009.1 GCF_014642175.1 Pedobacter quisquiliarum
TTGAAAGAAACTTAAACAAACGGAATATTGCAGCTTAACTAAATGTCTATTTTATTGTTGCAATTCCAGTTCCTATTTCTTAGGTAAAAAGTTCTCGGAAATATAGTGTCTTACTTCTTCGTTGTTTTTGGCGTGTAAGATTGTAGCACCCGAAAGTTTCGGATACAGTGTATTATAGCAATTAAAATGATGTTCAGGCCCTTGCTTGGATAGAATTACATTAATCCCTTCAAAATAGCTGGCAAGTACGGAGGTTCCGCCATGTATTGAAACAAAGTGATTTGCGTTTGCGTATACCATCAATTGAAGATGATTGAAGTTATTCGCATTACCCTTGTTCTGCTCATAAAGGTCTTGCATAAACAAGACTTCCGGGTGGGTTTCTTTCAGCCAATTAAACTCATTGAGGTCATACGTCTCACTGTTGTCCTCAGTTATATTCTCCGGTCTTGGTCGATTGTATACTATTGTAAAGTGATTCTTAAGATTTCCCACAATATAATCCAAAGTAGGAATATCAAAGTAACTAATCGGAGGTCCATTCCATTCCATGTTGTATCGATTAGCTATGATAAGCAGTGGCTTTTCAAAAACATAGACATCATTTTTGTATTTTTCTTTTAGAGGAACGGCCAGCCATTTACTCATGTTATAATCTTGGCTGTATAAAATTCTCGGTACCTCAAAATTGTAATTGCCTTCGTTAGTTCTGTTATCAAAATTCTCGGAATGATTTTCTGAAAAAAAATAAAATTCACGAGTGAATTTAGAGGACACTGTGCTGCGCAATGTTCCATTTTTATAATGCCAGTACGCAAACGGCAACACAAATTGTAGTTCAGGACCAAACTCCCCATTGAATCGTATGTCTTTATACTTTTCTTTATACAAGTAGTCCTTCACTAGGTATTTCACCTGAGCCAATTTAGAAGAATAAGTGTCTCTATAAAAGTATCTAAGTTCAGGAGGAACACCTGGATGCTTTATTTTGGTGTATAAACTAAACAGTTTATTAATGAATGTAGAAGGCATGTAGTTGCGCTAGAATTTTGAGAAAGATACCAAGAATTCTCAACAAACTATACAAACATGCGAACTTTTACTCACATTTAAGTGTGAGAAGGTGTCCTTTTGTTTAGATCGATTTATTTATATTATCTTAGATGCATCATATTTTTCTGAAGTACTATCTACCGTCTTATAAAATGCTCTTAAAAAACAAAACAATAATATTTCTTGGGAATGCACGTTTCGACGGAAATATTAAGTCCACATCCTTCTTTATTGCTCAAAACCTTGCTAAACACAACAAAGTTTTCTTCATTGACTACCCTTTTACTCTCAAAGACTGTTTCACGACTTCTTTCGACACAAAGGAGTTAAAGCTACGAAGACGCAAATTTTCCTTGTTTTCAGACGGCCGGCTGCGGACTAAAATTAAAAACTTAGAAATTATTGTTACCCCGCCTGTGCTCCCAATAAATTTCATGCCGGAGGGCACTATTTTCCGTCGTTTGTTGAATTTTAATCAAGAAATAATTGCACGAAGGGTAAAGAAAGTACTAAGAGCGGAAAAGGTTTCTGAATTTATCTACGTGAATGCTTTCAACTTTCATTATCCTGATATTGCCGAAAGAATAAACCCATCGTTGAGTGTGTATCAATGTGTGGACCCTATGATAGTTCCTTACGACATGAAACATGGCATATATTCTGAAAAGCAACTTGTAGCAAAGAGTGATCTCGTAATCTGTACAAGCAAAGCGCTCTACCTTGAGAAATCGACGCAAAATAGCAATACTTTCTTTATTCCAAATGGAACCGATTTAAACCCCAAAGGTATAGGGAATGTAACCTTCGACCGCCATGACAAGCTAAAGAGTATACCCAGGCCAGTAATTGGTTATTTAGGAACAATAGAACGAAGAATTAATTTCGAGCTGATCACTGAGGTAATCATGCTCAATCCTGATAAGTCGTTTGTATTTGCTGGTCCAGTATCGGAGGGGTTTGTGCCCGAGGAATTATACAAGCTTCAAAATGTCCGCTTTTTAGGCACTATTTCGCATCAAGATGTTGAACAAATGATATCCAGTTTTGATGTGGCAATTATACCTTTTAAGAAAGACGATGTAAGCAAAACCATTTTTCCGATTAAATTATTCGAATACCTTAGTGCTGGTAAACCGGTGGTTGCAACAGACTTCAACGAAGATCTAAAAGACTATACCGAGGACTGTGTAGCATATTGCAGAACCGCTACCAACTTCAGCTACGCGTTAAACGATATGTTGCAAAAAGACAGTGAGGCAGAAAAACAGCGGCGCAGGCAACTGGCACAAAAGAATACTTGGGAGGTACGAGCATCTCAATTTGCCGAGATTCTTAATTCGCACCTTAAATGATATTGTCCCGGGTCGCCTAAGCTGATTTTCGCACTGATTTTTCCCAAGCTGCACTTTGCGCTTTTCTAGAATACCGTACGATGCCAGCAATTACCGCATAGTTCATCATGCAAAAGTAAAATGGAATGAAAAGCGCCTTTACTCTAATGTTCTTTCTCTCAAAGTAAAATCCTATGTAGGCTAATATATAAAAGGCACACTGAACCAGAAATAGAACCCTATAGAGCAACGATCCACCACTATAAACAATCATTCCATTCAATATAAAAACTGGTGGAAGTAAAATTGGTGTGAGCGTCCATCTTAGAACTCGGTGGCTTATATATTGAAAGGTTAATATGGGATTCCTAAATGGGTTGGCTGCTTTCCTCAGGCGCAAAATAGATTGGATTCCACCAGCAGCGATTCTTACCTTTCGCTTTAGTTCCTCTTTTACATTGGCAGATGCTGTTTCTAAGGCGTAGGCATTGGGTTCATAAGCAATGATAAATCCTTTTTCGGCAATCCGCATAGCAATCATGTGATCATCAATGATCGTGTCGGCCTCCACGGGCTCATAGAGTTTAGTCCGAATACTAAACAATTCTCCGGCAGCTCCAACATTAGAATACAGTTCGTAATCACATTTCTTCAGGAACGATTCGTACTTCCAATAAAAGCCTTCGCCAGCCGAACTCGCATCTGCTGTTTCCTCAACCATAATGCGCTTCTCACCTGCAACCGCACCCACGCGCTTATTCTGGTAATGCCTCACTAGTTCGCTCACAGCTGATTTATTCAAAAATGTATTTGCGTCGGTAAATAACAACACCTCACCCGTAATATAGGGGATTGCACGTTTGATCGCAGCCATTTTGCCCCCTCGTTGATCTTTATGGAGATGTACAACATCCGGAAATTCACTTACCTTCTTAACCGTCAAGTCTGTTGAACCATCCGTAATGACGATAAGTTGGATTTTCTCCTTCGGATAATAGAGAGCTAGGGTGTTAGCTATCTTCTCGCTGATCAAATCTTCTTCATTGTAAGCTGCAATCAGGATAGATACGGTTGGGAAATGTTTATCCTTATAAAGAGGAATCCTTTTCTTGAGCAATCGTTTTACCTTCACGAGTACATATAGCATAATACCATATCCAATGTATGTATACACAATTATAAAAAGGCCAACCCAAAATGCTATGATCATACTTATATTTTTTTAAAACCAATATATTCGCTGTCTTTCCGGTTTTTAAAGTTCCATAAGACTCCTGCTATAACTTGTTTAGCTAAATCAATTCGCCCCCGAACTAAGTAGGAAGCTACCTTGGTAGTTAAGACAAACAAAATATAGTAAATACTAAACAAGCAAGTTGTTATAAGGCTGGTATTCCTTCTAATAAACAGCATCCTGTTACGGGTCATAAAGTACGTCTTGATCGCACTCTCTTTCCCCACGCTCTGAGACTCTTTATGAAATACAACTGCCTTTCCGGTAAACCAGATATTTTTGCCCTTCTTTCTAAATTTCTCACACCAGTCTAACTCCTCATAATACAAGAAAAATGAGTCTTCCATCAAACCCACTTGAGCTAAGGTGTCTCGCCGACACATCATAGCTGCTCCGTGACAGAACCCAGTTTCTCTACTGTCGTTATCGTATTGTCCAATATTTTTTGCCATGTTCCCAATCCCCTCATTACGACAAGTGAAATAATTCATCGGTGTAAAGCCGGCATATTGTATGACTTCAGGATCATCAAAATAGGTGATTAATGGAGAAATCAAGCCGATGTCAGTATTGGCTTCAAGTTCCGCAATCAGTGTTTCTAATAAATTTGGACCAATTTCCGTATCGTTGTTAAGAAACAATAAAAATTCTCCTTGTGCGACCTTAACAGCAAGATTGTTCCCTCCGGCAAACCCGAGATTTTTTGAAGAACGAAGATAAATCATTTCGGGGTAGATAGCCTTAAAAGCTAGGCTATGATCTTCATCACACCCATTGTCGACGAGAATAATTTCAACCTCATCTTGCTTAGTGTTTGCTGCGACTGACTTAAGGAAATCAATTGTGACCGCTGGTTGATTATAATTAACAGTTATAATAGAAGTTTTGATCATGGTGCTTCTGTAGAATTATAGATTTCCTCTTTTAAGCTCTAAAAATGCGTATTCACAAGCACGTGCCGTTAAAGCCATGTAGGTTAATGATGGACTTTGGCAAGCAGAAGACGTCATGCAACTTCCATCAGTGATAAAAACGTTCTTTACACTATGTATTTGATTATACTTGTTTAACACCGAAGTTTTTGGGTCTGCTCCCATCCGTGCTGTACCCATCTCATGTATGGTAGATCCCCCGGGTTTATCATAAATAAAGGTTCGTATATCTTTGAATCCTGCACGTTCCAACATTTCTCCTGAGGTTTCTCTGATATCATTCATCATTGTCTTTTCATTTTTTTTAAAGGAAAAGTCAATCCTTAATTGTGGCTGGCCCCATTTATCCTTCAACAAAGGATCAAGAATAACTTTATTCTCATGGTAAGGTAAACACTCGCCCCAACCACCCATCCAAACACTCCATGGACCGGGCGTGATAACTTGTTCTTTGAAGTCTTTTCCAAAACCATGAACGCTTCTCGACTTATCAATCCATTCCAAACGCTCACCTCGTCCCTGGATATTGTAACCTCTAATAAAACCATGATTCTCGTCAGCACTCAGGTTCCTAAATCTTGGTATTAGAAATCCGCAGGGGCGACGGCCTTTGTAGTACAGATTACTAAAGTACTCATGTTGTCCCTGAGCGCCAGCAGACGAATGATGATCCATTAGATTGTGGCCTACCTCGCCACTATCATTACCAAAACCATTCGGAAATCTTGTGGATTTGGAATTTAATAATATTCCTGCCGTGGCTATGGTTGAGGCATTTACAAAGATGATTTTTGAACGGAATTCAAAAACTTCATTACTAATTGTGTCTATAACTCTCACGCCTTTTGCCTTTCGTGAATTTTCGTCAAGAAGCAATTCGGTCACAATCGAATATGGCTTGATCGTTAAGTTCCCTGTAGCAGCCGCTGCGGGTATTGTAGAACTGTTACTACTAAAATATCCACCATAGGGACATCCTCTAGAACAAAGATTACGGCTCAAACAGGGACCGCGACTATGCCATCCTCTAGTTAGGTTCGCAATTCTGGCGATTGTTAATATCCTAGAAGTGTCGTATCGATTGACACTTTCACCAAGATGTTTTTCAATACAGTTGAGTTCCATAGGGTTAAGAAATTGCCCGTCAGGCAAATGTTTCAAGTTTTCCTTACGTCCACTTACGCCAACAAATGATTCTACATAATCATACCATTTCTCCACATCCTTGTACCTTATGGGCCAATCCACACCATTACCATCCTTGGAATTTGCTTCGAAGTCTAAGTCGCTCAAGCGGTAGCACTGCCGCCCCCAAGTCAAAGACCTTCCGCCAACTTGGTAGCCTCTAAACCAATTAAACGGCTGCTCTTGAATATAGGGATGCTCGTAATCATTGACGTAGTAGTGTTTGTCTGCTGGACTATAGACATTACTTTGAACAGGATTTGCAAGGCGGTCTTCTAATGTATTATTTAAGCCGAATTTAAAATCCCACGGGTTCATATGTGCTGTGGGGTAATCCTCTATGTGTGTAACATCTCTCCCTCTCTCAAGAAGCAAAGTTTTCAAGCCCTTTTTGCAGAGTTCCATAGCAGCCCAGCCCCCGCTGATGCCTGATCCAACAACTATAGCATCATACGTATGCTGTTCATTTCTTTTAATGATGTACATGTTATTTTGTAGCCCAAGATGTTTGATGTTCGGAGAGAGATATGCATGCTTCATACGCTCCAGGTACTGGATCATATGTAAGGGCCCTTGTAGAACCAAGCTGAGAGGTACAGTATCCTTCAACAGTAAGTTCGCGAAGCATAAAGAAAAAGGATTTTCCGAATAATTTATTCTTAATTTTCAAGAGCAAAGGGGACGATTCAACCAGACTGTATGAAAAATGCTGAACAGCATCGTATCTTGATGACGCGTCACAATCCATAAATAATCTTCCAAACTGACTTTTGGTAAAGTGATCTACATCATCAAGACCGGAAATAAAAGCACTTTGTTGTGATTGATCGTAGCACTTACTCATTACTGAAATGATATAATTTCCCACACCCGCCTCTTTCGCACCTGGTGTTTCAGTAGTTGGAATAATAACTTCGGCAAGTTCAGTTATTAAAGAACGTCTTTTTTCCCAATCCCGGTTTGTCACTACAAATTTAGGTGTAGTTTGTTTGAACCATTTGACCAGCGAAAAGGAACCAATACCTAAGCCTATCAGTGCCAAGACTGATTTTAAATAATTCCTTCTATCCATCGAACGTAACTTTAGTCAAAGATAATCATGAGCAATTAAGTATTACATAAAATTGTATATTAATACCCATTTTTGTGAAATAATGTGAATTAAGCTATTTTTGTTATATTAAACAACTCCTACTAGGGGAGGAATCTGTAAATTATTCATTTAACTTAAATTTCAGGAAGTCATGGTACCCGCGTTAAAGCCGTATTTTTTTCTCTACATTATATTATTCATCTCATGCACATCATGTCGAAAGGATCAAATCACTCTTGAACCTAAGCTCATACCGTTAACTGAGATTCCTCACAATGTAAAGCAAATTTCTAGCGACAGTATTCCTGCTGATGCTACATTGGTGAATATCGGAGCGGGCTCCGGTAGCTTAACTCTCGATGGGCGATTAATGAACCTTAGAGGGAATGTACTTGTTAGAATTAAAGAAGGTTCTTACAAAACCATTACTCTAAAGAACCTAATTGCAGATACAGAAAAAAGAATTTACATTAAGAGCACGGGAGTGGTTAGAGTATTAGAGGCGATGTACACAGATAACCTGAAGGATGTTACAATATCTGGGGAACTCAACGGAGATGTAAGCCATGCCATAAAATTCGAAAATATTAGTTACCGAGCTATACAGATGAACGGAGGTCTTTGCGGCGTGACCCTCAAAAACATTACATTCAAGAACGTCAACAACTATGTTATAGCAGGTGAACGAAGCAATGGAAAAGATTTTGCTAACCTAGGAACAATCGAAACAAAAACACGAACATTTAAAATTCTTAATTGTCTGTTTGATAATACAGGCTCCATTGTTTTTGGAGGGAACTTCAATAAAGACAAACAGGAAGATACTGGACTTTTCCAAGATGTTGAAATCGCATATAATACCTTTCAAAACACAGATGCTGGTAGTGTATGCTGGTTTACTAATGTGCAAAACTACAACATACATCACAACGTTGTTAACAATGTTAATCCCACAAACAATAATCACAACGGTATTTTCTCTATGGAGGGTAATGGTAACTTCCACCACAACAAGCTCACAAATTATCAAGGTAACGCGATCAGAATGTGGCTTTACGCTCGAGGAACTGTCCCTACAACAAACTCGATTTACAATAATGTTTGCTACAATACAAGGAAGTACGGTGCATTTGAACTTCAGGAATTTGATAGAAATATAATGCCTGGTAAGACTACCAGGGTGAATATGAGGATATTTAATAATACTGTCGGCAAAATGAACACGTCCAAAGATTGGGAGGGACAGGTACTAGATTTATATAATATCAGCGGTAGCGTGGAGTACTATAACAATCTAGGATTTGAATTATTCAGCAACACAACACAGCCATCTAACATGATACATAATATAGGTGGCAAAAAGCTGTCAGTAGATAACAATAATCAATATTTTAATAACAGAAATGATGCTGTTTATGACGATACTAATTTCAAATCAAAGATAGCTGGTATTGGAGCTTTCTGATTAAGATTGTAAGTAATTACGAGTGGGCTTACTACCAGAATATTCAACCTAGAGCAAGCCTGAACTGACCGATGATTATTACGTTATCGTCTCGACTAAGTTTTGCATTATTTACATCGAAGTGTACGACAATACTTAAGTCTTAGAATTTCAGGGCCTGACACATAAGCCCACAATGTGAGATATATCAACCTAATTAAAAAAAAGAGAGTTATAGCTCCTTTTCAAAATGAACTTCATTTCTGTGTATCCAATAACATACATATTCCAAAAATTGAAAGAGTTATATTTATTCAATGGCACATAAGCTATTAAGATAGACAACACTAATGGGAATATATTTGCAATCCCAATCGCATAGACAGACTTAAATAATAATATTCCAATATAATCAGCTATCAAATTTACAGCAAGCATACATAATATTTTATAGAAATTTATCTTAGGCATATGGATTACATCAAGTGTTAACCCGAAATATCTATCTGCTGGATACAAAACAGTCATGATCATAAAAATCCGTAAAAGATTTACTGCCTCTGTTTCTAGATATTTCTCTCCACCTATCAACAATATGATAGGTTCAGCGAAGACAATGGACAGCAAAGCTATAATCAGAATCATTATTGATACTATTCCTATCATCTTTTTCATCACATACATCATGTTGTCCTTTTCATTATTATTATAGTATCCGGACAAACTAGGCATGCCTGAAGATGCAAAACTAAGTAAAGGCATTTCCACTAACTGTATGAGTTTTCCAGATAGATTATAAATGGCCAGGGCAGCCGGCCCTAAAAAATAACTAATAAAAAAGGTATCTATAACCTTAAAAAGATTTGAACTGACATACGTGCCAACGCTGTACTTTCCAAAATCAAACAGTTGTTTAATCGCTTGTTTGGTTGTATATCTTAACGACTTAATCCGAGACCATCCAAATACCATTATAATAATACTCGTGATCAAATTGCAAAGTGTATAACTGATAATTACTGTTTGTAAATTAGCTGAATTCATGGTCATTAAAACCACTACCGTACCTGTGAACAACACTTGATTTATTAGTCGTACCCAAAGATATCTATCAAATCTTCTATCTGCTTGTAATACTAAACTTGACATAAATGTCGGCAGGGTTGCAATAGAAATAAAAGAAAAATAGTTAACCAATAACAATATACCCTGATCTGTTATTGTAAGTGGCAGTATGTATATAACGGCATTAACCAACACTAGTATTGCTGTTATAAACAGGGCTATTGCCCAAGCAGAACCCGCAACCTCGCGTGCCCTGAAATCATTTGTTCCAGAATAGAATTTGATGAATGATGTGGTTAAAAACCCCGACCTCAAAGTATCAATCAAACCGAAAATAGCCATAAAAAATACATAAAGTCCAATATCCTTAAGAGATAAAGCACGGTAAAGTAGCGCCATAGTAAGCATACCAAATGCTGCCATGACCCCATTTCCGAGTAATGATTGAAGATGTATATTTTTTAGGGACGAGAGAACCTTGTTTATTACCCGCATGTATGATTTTGGTATGTTCAGTATTTAACCACCCTAAGCTATTTGCCTAAAGGATCACGACCTTGACTTAGTTTGTAATAGATATCTTCTATTTGCTTCGTCATTCGCTCATTATTATACTCTTTTTCAATAGTTTTAAGCGCATTTTCGCCTAAACTCTTACGGAGTTTGTGATCATTTGCAAGCATAATAATAGCATCGGCTAAAGCTTGAGGGCAAGAAACTGGAACTAAAATCCCATTTTGCATATGCTCTATTACTTCTTTCGTGCCATCAATTGCGGTAGCTATAACAGCTTTCTTCATGGCCATAGCTTCAAGCAGTCCGATCGGTAAACCTTCCCAAAGTGAGGGTAGAGAGTAGATGTCTATTGTTCTCAGTACGTCAGGTACATCTTCTCTAAAATCCTGGAAAATAATTCTGTGGTAAACTTTTAATTGTTTTGCCAACGCAATTGTATCTTCCTTTAAATCTCCTTCACCTACGAACAAGAACTTTAAGTTAAGGTTCTCCGGTATTAGCTTTATAGCTCGCACTAATGTAAAAGGATCCTTTTGCTTGGTAATCCTCACAATGTACCCTACAACTATGTTAGTCTCGTCAATATGGAATTCTTTTCTCAATTCTGAAAGACCTGAGTTAAAGTTATACTTTTCAAGATCAATTCCAGATCTAATCACTGTAGCTCTTTCGATATTGAAGTGACTTCTCCCATCTAACAAATTGTTGTTTGATACACATATAGTTAAATCCGATCTTTTTATTAACTGAGATTCACTGATTAGACGTATTTTCTTGATTATAAAACTCTGGTCTGGATGGAACGACCAACCATGTACCGTATATACCAGGGGAATATTAAACTTTTTGGCAGCATAGAAGGAGTTTGAATTGGCACGAGTACCGTGTGCATGAACAATATCAATTTTATTTTCTTTTATGATTTTCTCTACATCACTCCACTTTGTAAAATTAAATGGCTTTTCTGTTTTAACCACAAAAGTCTTTATACCCCTTGCGCGCATCTTATCTACCATGGGACCATCAGTAAACGCTAACAGGAGGCTTTCGAAATGATTTTGATCTAGTTGCTCAATTAAATTAATAACATGCGTTTCACCACCTCCAATTTTACCTTGTCTAATTGTATGTAGAACTCGAATTTTATCTGTCATTATTCGTATTTTTTATAAGGGTGCCATGTTCATGCTTTGTAGCCACGGAAAGTATATTGGCCCTCTTGGCATTTATTAAAGCATATAGTTGCAGTAAGATAAACTTAGGTATAGTTCTCAATGATCTAAAAATTCGTCTATCAGCTGAAAAAACATACAAGGATCTAAAGAATATAAGCAGAAAAAGAATTGCAGCTATTACCAAACCTAAAAGTAATTCAGGAAAGTAGAGTACATCTATAACACCTAAAAATAACCCGAGTAATATTAGCAAGAACAGTGGGGGCCGCTGTAACATTATACTAAAAACAAACTTATTCCAACTTAAATTTGCAATACCGGAAAACATCATTTTAACTCCCCATGTTACATATTTAAACCAAGTATTTATCCAACGTGCTCGCTGTTCTACTAATTGCTTTGACTTACTAGTTTTGGTGTCGTAGACTAACGCATTCTCAGCGAAGGCAATTCTAATTTCTGCACTAACGAGTTGAAATTGTAGTAGTTTATCAAACCCTGCACCACTCATTTTCTGCCCTTTTAGAGCCTCCACATACAATTTAGAAGAAAATGCCATTCCGGAACCAGCGAGGGATGCTGAAGAACCGACATGAAAAAGTAAAAACCTGTCTATATAACGGTAATAGATGTCACCAGCTTCGTCGAGACATGCTATTTCGGAGTTTAAATTCTTGGCCTTTCTTACACCTTGTACTGCCTCAAACCCTAAGTCAAATACTTTATTCAATTCAATAAAATAATCTACGTCAACAAGATTGTCGCTGTCTATGATGGTAATTCTCTCATGATTCCGTTTGAAATTTTCAATAGCATGGAAGTGGGACTTAATATTATTTGCTAGCTTTATTTCAGGTCGAAGTATTACAACTCTTGGATCCCCAAAAACCAGAGTTGAAACGTCACAATTGTCAGCGACAACATAAATGCAGAGGTTAGGATAATTGCACCGTAAAATGGAGTCAACAACTTCTGGAATTAGTTGAACTTGTTCATAGGCAGTAACAATCACGGCATAATCTGGCTCGAAGATAGGACCTTTGTGTTCTCGAGAGCTCTTAGACCTTAAATAAACTAAAAGACTTAATATGGCCGGATAGCTACAAAAGACAACTACGATTAGGTTAATGCAAAATAGGATGATAAAAAAGATACTCATTTTGAACTCGATTTAACAAATGAAATTAATGATGAGATAAAGTTTGTTGAATATGTTGGAACATTTCACCTACTGATTTCGCCCAAGTATGTGTCTTAGCAAAGTCTATCCGCCACTTTTGTAAATCTTTATTGTCCGACTGCAGTGCATTAGATATAAATTCTATATACTCGTCCTTCGTTTCAGCTAGGTGCACGTAGTCCTTGAAAATTTCCATGGAAACAGTCTTGGTCGCTACCACAGGCTTACCAAAAAGCAGATACTCATCTATTTTCCGGGGATAGTTACCGAGGGTAATATTATTTACTAATTGCGGGTTTATGCAGACATCGAAGTTACTAATATAGGAAGAAATAACGGTTGTCGGCTTTTGTCCCAAAAAGTATACATTTGACATATTATGGAGCTTACTAAATCTGAATTCATTATCCTCATAACCTATAAGTACTAAGGAGTATGTGGGAAAATTTAAGGCAATATGAACCAAAATTTCAATATCTAACCTCGCACTACTTAACGCTCCCACATAACCGATTATTTTTCCCTTAATAGGTTCAAGATCCTCGGGCTTAGTGGCTCTAATGTCAACAAGATCGTCAATATCCACTCCTTGTCCAATATTGAACGAGTTTGGATTATACTCTCTACAGTAGAGCGTCAAATACTGAGAATTGCAAAGGCACAAATCAGAATTCCGAATTAATAACGGTTCAAGGCGACTTCCATGTTTTCTCCAATAAGGGACGCCGGTTAGAAAATCCCGAACATAGTATATACGTAACAATGGATGGAGAAAGTGGCCTGCATAAAACCCCTTGAAAATCTCACCATCATTAAATAGAATGTACTTTTCAAAATTCAGCATCTTCAATGCACGCAATATCGATTCTGAAAACTTTTTATTATTTCTTTTATTAAAAAAGTCAAAAACGGCTGTGTTGTTAATCCAGTTGATAGATTCTACCATACAATCAGGATAAAATATCCAGAGATTATGCTGCACTTCTACAAGCCCACTTTCTTTATGTTTAATCACATCGAGTCGCTTAATTACGTCAACATCGCCTCTTGCTTTGAGTCTTGTTATTCGATCTAAAGGTGAATTGACATACAAGACTCGATTTGTCTTACTTAGTTCAACTGCGATATTCTTGCAATTGCTTCCAATCCCAGTGTCCCAAGCTTGCTGACCAATTATTAAAATATCCAGGTCGGAAATAAGTTCCATCATAATTTAAAAAAAACAATTACTAAAACAAGGCATCAAAAACGACACATCTGAAACCTTCATCTCAACAGAAAGCCTAAACTGATCGCCACCTATTTTCCTTAAAATCGTATTTCTTAATCACCTTTGCAGGATTGCCGACAGCGACAGAAAATTCAGGAACATCTTTCGTGACAATACTTCCAGCACCAATTACGCAATGACGCCCCAGCCTCACCCCGGCTGTTATTACGCTATTGGCACCTATCCAAACCTCGTCTTCGATAATAATTTCTTTGCATGTAACGGCCTGCTTAGAAGTGGCAATGTTAACGTCTTCATATCCATGGTTCAAGCCAGATACCACTATATTCTGAGCCAACATTACATCATTCCCCACACTAACAGGACCGATAATGACACATCCAATTCCAATTATGGTGTTCTGGCCAATCATCACAGCGCCCACACCATTGTTAATAGTAGCAAAATCCTCTATGATTGATTTTGCTCCCAATATAAATCCATTAAAAGGAAACACATCCATTCTAGATCTAGCTCTAACAACCGAGTTTCTACCTTTTTTGTGACTAAACGGATTTAAAATCAACTTTACCCATAGCCTAGGCTGGTGTTGATTTGCCGGAATTAATAGCCGTAAAGCAAGCCTCTTTAAAGTTGGATTAGCCTTAATTTTTGATACGATCGACATTTCTTTTCTGATTGATTAATAACAAGATTATCTCTTGAGGCCGTTTTTCAGACCAATGATAAAGGAGATTAACACGGGCAAAGCAAATATTTCAAATGGCATGACTAGATCTATATAATAAAACTCTGTCCGGTTCCTTGTAGTTGAGGACTTTTATAAATGAAAACCCATGAAAAGTATACAACGATTGATGAAGGCATGGAATTAATGACCTCATTACCATAACTGCAAAAAAGTATACCTGCAAAGCCGGACGTCAATGCAATCATTTTAATCTTTATCTCCTTATCTTCCAAGCGCCATACTATACCACAGCACTTACCAAAGACATATAACATTATTGCGAGCCAAATTGTGAATCCTACAATGCCATACATCGCCCAGACTTTAACGAAATAACTGTCAGGAGGAACAGTTGACAAAAATTTGTCTGAGTTATATAATATGCCGTTGTGTCCAATAACACCTAATCCTCCTCCAAAAGGGCGACTGCTCATATACTCACGTAAAAGTTTTTGGGTATTAAATCTCACGTTTAATGAAGGATCATTCGGGTTTACAGCTGATCTTAATCTATAAATTTGGTAGTTGCTGTTCCCGATATAAGTGAACTTCAAGAACGATAAAAATAAAATTCCGACAAGCCCTCCTAAAAGGAGCACTTTTAGATTCTTACTTAGTACAAGCGCAACAAATCCACCGATAACTAACGCGAACAGTGCACCGCGTGTTCCTGAAATTAACATGCCATATAGCATTAACCCGGAGCAACTTAGGAAGATACATTTTGTCCATTTCCTAAATGGGCCAAATCCTAAAATTAAAGCAATAAGACCTAATTGTGCTTGAGAAGCCCCAAACTGTCCAGCATCACTGTAGAATGAAAACACTCGTAAGCGTCCAAATAAAATGTGAGTAATTGCCCCGCCTCCATTTAAAAAAGCTTGTTCTCCTGATGAAGGGCCAAAATACAATTGTTTAATACCATTCAGTGATGCTAACGTGGACAGTCCAATAATCAACACCAAAAACAAATCTAGATGGCGACGTTGATTGAATATCAACAATCCCAACATCACCATTAATAATGGATATAAAGCGGTTGAGCGAATCTCTGATACCCATCCCATTAAAGAAGCACCGGGATTTAGCACTTGTAGTAAACTAATTACAAACCATACTAAAAGCAAATAGAACAAGTCCTTGTTAATTTCGGTATACTCTTTGGCGGAAGTTTTCACCAACACCGCTGCCACCACGGTCAAAATCAACCCTTCAATCATCAACCCATATTGAAATCCTCCAATTTCCCTATCTAGGATTCCGAAGACAAAACAATAAACAAGCAGGGTAAATATAAGCACGATCCTCATGTCACAAGCTAGGCAACTTCATCACTCTTATACTTGTTTAGTATCCAACCAATAAAACCAGGATGACTATTTATTACCTCAATAAACTTCTTATCTGCATTAGTTAAAGCTCTTCCCGACTCGTAGACACAAACAGTTTGTTCAGTGAACAAAAGCCATTCTTTAGTGATGTTCATCTCACCTAAGCTATTGATATCAATAATGATAAGGTCGAATTCACGACGAAGAACATCAAATCCCGATTTTAAGTTTTTGATATTTTGAATTTCAAAAAGTGAGTTTTTTTCCGTGGTCTTATTCATTACCGTTATTAAGTCTTCAACATGTACTTCCTTCTTTATCAAAAACTTCTGGAAATTTTGACTAATAGAAAGATCTTTACCTCCCGTTGTTGGTAATGGTTGGTCATCTGCAATTAATAAGATTTTCTTTCCAGTCATCGCAAATGCATAAGCTAGGCTATAAGCAAGAAAGGTCTTTCCTTCTCCATCAACAAGACTCGTTATACCTAGAATCTTAGTTTCTCGTTCATCCAGCCGACTATTGATTTCGAAACGAAGTGACCTCAACAAGTCTTTAAAATTTTGATAATTGATGTTCTTGTTTTTATTAGCCCAAATACTTCTAACCTCACGATCATTTCCTTCAATTAGGTTAATCACACCTATAGCCTTTGAGCCAGTAACTTGCTCAAGTTGGCTGACCGTAGTGATAGACTTATCTGAAACAAATAAGACCAACAAAAATGAAAAACATAGAAACACACTTGAGAGACCTGCTCCGGCAATATACAAGACCTCCTTTGAGGGTTCTGGATTGCCTGATAGACCGTATTGCTCTATCTGTAATTGTAGACCTAATTTTTGTTTTGCACTATTAGTATTGTAAATATCCAGCGCTGCCATGTATTCTTTAGTCGCAAGATCAGCTTCTCTTTGATAATTTTGTATATCGGCATCAAATGGAACCATGTTCTTATACCTTCCACGCAATATTGAAAGTTGATTATCCAAGGTCTTAATGCTGCTTTTGGCCTGCTGGAGCGCAATTTCCAACGATAATTTTTGCTGTACTAAGCCTTGTTTTGATGTTCTCGGGTCTAATACATTTTCATCTATGTTTCGTGCACTCTTTTCACTAATTATTCTAGTCAAAGAATCCACTTTCTTTTGATCCCTTGCGTTAAAATTGTTATCAATATAACTGGCATTCGCATTTTCTAATTGCCTCTTTAACCTTATGATTTCTTGATTATCATTTCTGCTACTTCCTCTTACATAAGGGTCACTACCTCTTAGTTTCCCTTCAATCACCGCGATCGCTCCACGACTAGATTGAATTTCTCTTAAGGCTTGGGTCCTTTCAACTTCATACCGGGAGATTTGCGCATATACTGTTGCTGACTGCTCATCTAAGTTCAACACCCCTTTCGTTCTCTTGAATTCTGAAAGTGCACGATTCTTCTCGTTCATAACCGCCTCTTTTTGTTTCAACAAAGAATCAAGTACTCCAAGCGATACATTTTGATTAGTATTTATATCCGAACTATAGTTATGAATGAACTCGGCGGCGAGGGTATTCACAACGTAAGCAGACAAGTCTGGATTTTCTGAAACAAAACCTATGTCAATGAAATCACTATTTTCAACATGGGATATTTCAATTTTGTCGGCAAGGTCTTCTTCTCCATAGCCCATATTGTTGATAATATCATACAACCTATACTTGCCTTTGTTATCCGCCAAAGTAAGAATCGATTTTTTTGAAAGTCTAGCCTTGATTGTGTTCAGCAGGTCAATTTTCTGTTCTTCGTTCAAAGAATCCAGCTGCTTACTATAGCTTCTAAATGGGCGTGACGAATTCTGAAGATCATGGATCATTAGATGATAAGATAGTAAATCCAAAATCTTTTTAGCCTTTAGTTTTTCAATTATTCCGCTAAACTGTTGACTTACAGCAAAGAAGTCTGTTGCTCCACTAGAAACGAGTTTTTTTGAAGGATCAAGTATTCCCGTCGAAAGCTGTGCTTCCGAACGATACTTTTTCGGTAAATTTTTTGTTAAGAAGTAGGTTACAGTGGCAGCTATTACTGGAACAATCATCAGCAGCCATTTGTATCTATTTACTAATTTTAAAAATAGTTTTATGTCCATCAATTATTACCTTTATTTAATATCAGTGAGCTTTACACCTATTATTTCTTCAAGTAAATCCTTGGCCTTCAAGTAATTTACTTCCGCTTCTACCTTATCAGAATCTGATGTTGATTGATTTAGTCTTGATTGGTTATAGGCATCAAGTGTAATCTCGCCCTTTTCGAATTTATTGCGAAGGCTTTCACTTACACCTTTATTGTCTTGTGCACTTTTAGTCGCAATTTTAAGCTGGCTTATCTGCCTAATATAGTCATAGTACCTTCTTTTGACCTCCATTTCAACGGCTTTGTCATTTTGCTGAGCTTCAAGAACAGCAACTTTATAATCGGCTTTTGCTCGTTTCACCTCGAAAGGTATTTGAAGCAAATTCCCAACATTGACACTTACTCCGAACTGAAATCCGTTAAAATTATAAGGATTTACAGGGTCTAATACAGACTTATTTTCCGGACGATAGAAGTAAGATGCATTCAAAATATCTAGATAAGACGCTTGCGCAATTGGAATTCCTGTTTTAACAAGTTCCTTCTTTGCTTCGGCAATTTTCATTTGAGGAAAGTTCACCCTCGCCAGATCTATATATTTCTGAAGGTCTGAATAGTTAATGTCTTTTAAGATAGACTCTTGTGCATGACTGATAAAAGTCGTAAGTAATAAAAGGAAGAATGAGATTGGGAAAATCTTTTTCATGAACGTTATTTGAGTTGATTAATTGAGCGAAATGAGGTTAATGGTATTATACACTTTCCTTCTGAATCAAAGCAGGGATAGTCTTTAAAATAATCTTAAGATCCAGAAAAACGGAGTAATTAGCCGCATAGTAGTTATCTAACTCCTTACGCTCCTGATCCGACATTTCCTTCTGGCCACGCTTACTAATCTGCCACAGACCAGTCAAACCTGCAGGACCCAAGAATCGCGTAGACCATTCGTTTGTCGTTAACTGCTCAGCTTCATAAAGGGGCAATGGTCGGTTTCCAACAAGCGACATATCGCCCATAAATACATTAAGCAATTGCGGAAGCTCATCAATACTGGTTTTACGTAAGAACTTTCCAACCTTTGTAACGCGTGGATCGTTCTTAAACTTCACGAAAGCAGATTTAGATTGCGCATCATCACCGCCATATTGATTCAAATCTGAGATGGCATCTATCATCTTATCCGCATCGTTACGCATGGATCTGAATTTATAGAAATCAAAGATCTTGTAGCCTGCACCCACACGCTTACTCTTATAAATTATCGGCCCAGGGGATTCTAACCTTACACATAATGCGGTAAGTAAGAGAAGTGGTGACAGCACCAACAGTCCCATACCAGAAGCAACGACATCAAATGCCCGTTTCATCAATGGTACCTGATATTCCACATCCATTTGCTTAGAGAGCTCCAGCAACTTAGGCTTGATCAACTTAAACTTAATCAGAAAATTAAGGCGCTCAAAGAAGTCTTCCAGAGGAAATGGATAGGTATAATAATCATTAACCTTAAACTGCAGCGCTTTGTTCCTCCAGTTTTTATCCTCTTTTATACCCGCAAGCACTACGATTAATCCCTGTAATAAAGGATTACTCTTAATGTACTTAACCTGCTCAAAACAATCTTTATTATCGTCCACCTCTATAATCAAAATATCAGGCAGCGACAATAGGGATCTATTATCAAGGTACACTTTGAACTTCAAAGGATGGTCGAAGTGTTCAAGACTATAATTTGCCGCATCTTCAAAAATAGTGCTCTTCAACAAATTGCCATAATAAACAATTCTGGCGGTAATTTTAGGAATAGTTTCAGTTGAAATCATGAGGTGAGTAATTCTGAGATGGATGCCTTTAATGCTGTCGGATTAAAAGGTTTTTGTAAAAAGCTGTCTACAGTGAATGGCATAGCGTCAACCTTTTCAGCAAGGTCATCTGCACCAGACAATAGGATTACAGGAGTATTTCTATATAAGCCACTGACTTTTAAATTCTTTATCAATAAACTGCCGTCGAAATACGGCATCATAAGATCGGAAATGATCAGATCAGGGTCGTTCCCCTCTTCTAACCAGGCGATTGCCTCTATCCCACTGGTCTTGATTGTAAGGTCGTAAGTTGAGGAGAGGATGAAATTTAGTAGCTTAAGTATACTAGGTTCATCATCAATTATAAGAATTACCTTTCTCGTTTTTGCACTACTCTCCATGGATGATTATAAAAAAGCGTTATAGAGTTAAACACCAATATTTCACAAACTTAGGAATATTTTTTCGCTGTTTTATACACTGTGTATAAAAAATGAAAATATGTGAAAATACCCAAAGCTATTATACATCTGAACCAAGGTTTGGGATATTCTGCTTCTGAATCATAAATCTCGGCGTGAAGACCTTTGTTACCATGCAATGCACCTAGGATTCCTTTCTGAATTGACCTAAACCAAAGATGAGACGCACATCAAACGCACACTGATCACACGTAATTTGTGCGCTAGGTGTGCGTCTGGTGTGCGTTAGGTGTGCGTCTCTTGTGCGCTTGCCTCAATTCTATTCAGAAACCCTCCTTCCGACATCAAACACATATTGCATATCCTTAACCCCGATGATTACTATACACCGGGCAACCTTTTCCCTAATACACCTATACAGTTGCAGAACCAATTCACTTTAAACCACAACCGTAAAAACAACAGTTGGAGAAATACTCGAAGTCCCACACAAAACCTGCCCCTCTAACACCCCTACCTCCAAAAATCTAAATACCACCGCAAAATAACCCCCATAAAAAAGGGGCCTTTAAAAAGCCCCTATATGCAACAATATGTATAATACTGTGTAGCAAAAACAGCTCAGCCTAAGATAGACTGAGCTGTTAAATCATACTCCCTTCATCAGGAAATATCCAATATGCTAATCTGCTCTTCCGGATTTTTTATCCTTATCTCTACCAATAATGTAACCAGTACCTGCACCAACTACACCACCAATAATAGCACCTCTACCCTTTTTCTTATCGATCAAGGCACCACCTAGCGCACCGGCACCCGCACCAATTGCAGTACCTTTAGCAGCCGAACTCCAGCCTTTCTTCTGAGTAGAAGTCGTTGTAGTTGAAGAACTGGTCGATGTAACTGCCGGTGCATTAGCTGCGCTACGCTCTTCAGCCAACATCATCAATCGTTTTTCTTCCGCTTGTTTTTGCACAGCTTCTGCTCTTTTAGTTTCAGCTTCTGCTAGTTTAGCCTTGTTCTCAGCGTCAGCGCGTCTGAAGCTGTCTAACCTAATGCTGTCCTTCACTGCAGCGATTGCAGCTTGTTTTGCGGCCTCTTCTTTTTCTTTGTTTGAACAAGAAGACATCGCCAGGGCAATAAACAATATGGCAAATAAATTTTTCATAATTCTAATTTTGTTGTGTCGTACGACATTATAGAAAATATAGTGCCAAAATATTTCTTACTTATCCATTAACGGAGAAGAACCACGGGTTTCATCGGAATCGCGACGATCGTCCTCACCGTCCGGATTTCCGGAGATCACATCATTATCGATGTTATACCTGCGGGACAAGGTCTGGTTGTCTGAAGAACGATCTGCATCCAGGCCCAGGTTGTCTTGTTCGTCATGCTGCAATTCCGGTTTTGGATCCGGTATAAGGCTTTCACCTGCTGAAGGATTTTGCGCCATGTTTTCGTTTGAATTTGATGTTTCCATAATCAACATTTTAATAAACAGAACAATCTTTCCAATGCTAGGTTTGCATTACTGATGTCAAATCTCTATTTTCACCGGAAATATAGATAATACAATATGCGTACAACAGGAAAAGTAAAATGGTTTAATTCAGCGAAAGGCTTTGGATTTATCACTCCAGAACAAGGAGGCAAAGATATTTTCGTACATTTTTCAGCAATCGCAGGTGATTCATTCAGAGAACTAAATGAAGGTGATAGCGTTGAATTTGAATTAAATGACGGAAAAAAAGGCCCGGAAGCCTCTAATGTAACAGTACTCTAACCTGTTAAACACATCCAAGATCTTAAAGGGTTTGCGTAAGCATACCCTTTTTTGGTTTAATAGAAATGCCATCATTTTGCGCATGAAGATGCTATTTAGCCCTTCAATGCGTTTACATCATACAGCTTCGGCTGATATAACGACGATATGGAATTAACGGTTTGGGGTGCAGCAGAACAAGTGACGGGAAGCATGCACCTGCTGGAATTTGATAACTATAAAATACTGATCGATTGTGGGTTGGATTACGAAAGAGATACCTACCAGGAAGAAAATCAAAACTTCCCCTTCGATCCCACTACGTTAGACCTCGTTGTGCTTACCCATGCACATATAGATCATACAGGTAACTTGCCGACACTGGTGCGGATGGGCTTCCAAGGTCAGGTGCTATGTACGCCTGCAACGGCTGATCTTACGGAAATACTGCTGATGGATGCTGTGAACATCTTTCTCTCCAAGCAAAAGAAAAGTGGAAGAGGCAGAGGGCGCCGGCAACAATCCTCTGGACCTCCCCCATTGTACCTGCAGAAACATGTGAACGACACCGTAGAGCGCTTTGTTACCATCGGGTTTCATAAACGGTTCCAGTTCCATGAAAAAGCGGCGATCACCTTTATACCGGTGGGCCATCTTCTTGGTGCGGCAGCGGCCATCATTGAAGTGGAAGATCAGGGTACAACAAAGAAGATTGCTTTCTCCGGGGACATCGGTAGAAAAAACTACCCGGTTCTTGTAGATCCAGAACCTTTGCCGCCGGTCGACTACTTGGTATTGGAATCCACATATGGTGGTAAGATGCACACAAAGGAGGAGTCGCTAGAAGACAAACTAGTGAAAAGCATTGAGGAGGCTTGCATCAAGTATCCCGGACGACTCATCATTCCAGCCTTCAGCATAGGCAGAACCCAGGCACTCGTTTTTTCGCTGAACAAGATTTTCAGCAAAGGCCTGCTACCAAGAGTTCAGATTTTTGTGGATAGCCCAATGGCAAATTATGCAACGGATATCTACCGCAAACATCATGACCTCGTGAATGATGAAGCTAAAGACTTCTATAACCGTGAAGGTGATGAGTTCGACTTCGAGTCGCTTTCCTATGTAACGGATAAAAAAGAGAGTATCTCCATCTCCAATTACCATGAGCCTTGTATCATCATTTCATCAGCAGGTATGCTTGAAGGTGGACGGATTCAGGACCATCTTTTTCACAACATCCAGAATTACTACTGTACAATCCTGTTTATAGGGTATTGCGCACCGGGTACATTGGGCAACCGACTTTTAAGGGGCGACCCGATTGTTCGCTTAAGAGGCAGGGACCTGATGGTCTATGCAAGCATTAAGCAGACAGACTTACTCAGCGGCCACGGAGATCATCAGGATTTGCTCAACACCGTAACCACGCAATCACCAGAGCAACTGAAAAACATCTTCCTGGTACATGGTGAGCGTAAAAGCATGGAGTCCCTACAATCCGCTTTAACAGAACTTAACTATAAATGTGATATCGCCATTAAGGGTTACAAGTACACGCTTTAAGTCCTCAGTTAATTTGGGCTATCTTTTAATAAGCAATATACCTGATAAATCAAAATATATTTGTCATTTGTACTAAAATTTATACACTTTTCCGGATGCCAGTTAAAATCAATTTGCATCCGCATTTTCTGCATTAAAGCGCATAATTCATTGTTTAATAGCTGTTTAAAATATTAAAAAAACATTTATTTTATTTGGCAGGGTTATTACATACACCTGAGCAGTAAAGATTATAAATACACATCTAACTGTTTAAACATGAATTCAAAAATTACCAAATCGGCCATGATCTTATCCTTAGTAGGATTATCATCCGGATTATTTGCCCAAGACTCAACATCTGCAGCAGACAGATTCTCTAAAAAAGATTTTCGTACCTGGTCTATCGGATTACACGGTGGTATGTTAACGCCACATACGGTTTTCCGCGGTAAGAACAACGACTTTAGTACACCAACTGAAAACTGGGGCTATGGTGGTTATATTAAAAAGCAGATCATTCCATCTTTCGGTATTCAGGCAGACTTCCTTGCTGGTAATGTAGAAGGCCTTAGGGCAACTACCCCATCAACAACTGCAGGTACAGGAACTGAGCTTGCAGATTCAAGATTCAAATCACATGTAGAATGGGCAGCTAGTGTAAGTGGTAACTTCACCATTGCTAACCTTAGCATGAACCAGAAACGTAGCGTACTTTCACCATATGTAACTGGTGGTATTGGTTACATGTCTTCAAACGCTGAAACTACCGGAATCGTTGGTGGTGGTAAAGGTTATACTGAAGATTGGTTCGTTCCAATCGGTGCAGGTTTAAAATTTGGCTTAACAAAAGCAGTAAACTTAGACCTTGGATACACCGTGAACTTTGTTAAGGATGATAACTTCGATGGTTATGTATCTGGAAACAGAAATGACAATTTCTCTTATGCACATGCAGGTATCGAAATTGCACTTGGTAAAAAAGGAACTTCTCAATTAGCAAACTACAGCGCAGTAGCAGCACTTCGTGAAGCATCAGCAGCAGAAAGCGCTGAACTAAGAAGAGCATTATCTACAGCAGAACAAAATGCAGCCAGAGACAGAGAAGCTTTAATGCAAGAGCTTGGTGATGATGATAATGATGGTGTAGCTAACAAATTTGATAAATGTGCAGGTACTACTGCAGGAACTGTAGTTGATGGATCTGGTTGTCCTTTGAAAGGCCCTACTACTGTTGTTAGAGAACGTGTAATCGTGACTGAAGCAGATCGTAAAGTGGTTAACGAAGCAATTAAAAACTTAGAGTTCGAATTAGGTAAAGCAACTATTGCATCTAAATCATACTCTACTCTTGATCGCGTTGCAGCACTGTTGGTAGAGAAAAACTTCAGTCTTAAACTTGCAGGTCACACAGATAATACTGGTTCAATGGCATTGAACTTAAGACTATCTAAAGATCGTGCAGAAGCGGTTAAAGCTTACTTAGTTTCTAAAGGTGCAAATGCATCAAGAATCGAAGCTACAGGTTACGGACCAAACCAGCCAATTGCATCTAACGCAACAGCGGAAGGTCGTCAACAAAACAGACGTGTAGAATTCAGCTTGTTTTAATCAACTGAAACACTCGAATAAAAAAAGGCCGCTCAGTGAGTGGCCTTTTTCTATTTACCGATATTTTTATTGATGTTTTTAGTTACTGATTTTGGAACGCAGTACTTTCGATAGTGCTTTTAAAAAGGGCATTGGTTTTAGGCTGGTGATGATGCTTAAATCTTCACTGATGCCGGTTTCAGCATCCAGGAATTTGAAGATGTAATGCGCTTTAGCATTCTTGAAGAGATCGCGAAAAAGCTCATGCCCCGCATAGTTTCCATCATTCAAGACGTTCAACATAATGGCGTCGTACAGTTTGTGTTTGGCACTTATGTTCTCTTTCCATAGGTTTAAATCCCCACTCCCCGACCATGCTGCCAGGATGTTGGTTATTGTTTTCTGAACATTAGCAAAGGTATAACCTGTTGCACCTCGGGTATCGCCCCCCATCGTACCAATGTTTACTATGTGACCATCAAATCTATTGAAATCGTGGTCCGTCATAGGTATTACCCCGTATTCCTTATGCAGGATTTCATATTTTGTCAGCTTCAGAATGGATTTCAGATACTTCTCTATTGCATCATCGTACGCGGATTGTTCAAGCAGCTGCTTGGAGAACAAGGTATATTCTACAAAGAGCTCGTTATTCCCTAGCGGAAGTGTGTAGAGGAAAGTCGTTCCGTTAGTTTGATCGGTTCTGTAATCCATCAAAAAGGCTTCATGCTCCGCCATCTGAATTTCAGGGCATTTAATGATGACACCTTTAAAGTGCTGAAGAAAATACTGCGTGGAGGATTTTAAGACTGGCTTTTCGTAGATCGAGTTAAAGGCATACCTGGCCTTGATCTCATATTGATCGGTTTCTGCCAGACAGCCATCCGCATTTGTATGCAAACGCTGTACGGCCTCGTGGATAAAAGTCACATTCGGTTGCGCTTTCAGATAAGTTCGTGTATGGTGATAGAAATCCACACTCCGAATGGAGTTGTAGGTATAATTTCCGGTCTCAAGGTTAATCTTCTCCCCGGCGTTGGAAAAAACGGACAAGTTCGTCCATGATTTAAAAATCAAATCATCAAATGGCCCCTTTTCTTTTTTCCAGAAGGACCAGGTCTTATCGTTTTCTGCTTTGATGGAAGGGTCTACAATAAAAATCTTTTCGTTAAGCCACTTACCAGATTCGATGCCGCGGTATGCCAGACTGAGTCCGGCAAGTCCTGCTCCACAAATTAGAATATCACAACTTAGCGCCTGTTTTAGGTTACCTTCCATAGCATGTCGAGGAACCATTCTTTTGAATCAAAGAAGGTTTCCACCACTTCAAAGTTAGCCTGATTTCCGAGATCGTAAATTTCTTCCATAGAATATTTTTGAGAAATCTCCATGTCTATGACTTCATTCGCTTTGAAATGAAAGGCTTGTCCATCTAAATTGACCTGCTGCGCTTTGAGGCTAACCAGAAAACTGCGACATGCGCCTGTTAAGGGGTCGTAACTGTTATAATGCTCGAAATCTGCCAACTGAAAGTCAGCACCAAGCTCATTGTTGATACGTTTAAGGAGATTCAGATTGAAAGCTTTGGTATATCCGGCCTTGTCGTTGTAGGCATTGAAAATGGCATGCGGATTCTTCCTGAGGTCAAAGCCCATAAGGACGTAATCGCCTGGGTTTAAGGATGCATGCAGTTGTTTGCAGAACGCAAGGGCATCATCCGGATCCATATTCCCGATGTTTCCGCCGAGAAATAAAACAGCCTTCTTCCGGGAAGATATGGTTTTCACCTTTTCCAGCATTGGGAAATACTCGCCGTTTAGACCGGTGACCTTTAATCCGGGGATTTTTGAAGGCAAATTGTCCTCCAGGTAAGTGATCATTGAACCGGAGATATCGATAGGCATATAGGTGAAATCTGCCTTTCGGTTTACCAATGCTTCAAGGAGAAACTTGGTTTTGGAAGCATCACCTGCACCCAACTCCAGCAGTTCAAATGATTTTAGCTGGTCTATGAAGACCCCTGCAAGGGCTGGCGATTTCCCCTTGAATATCTCATACTCACAATCTGTGAGGTAATACTCTTCGGATTGCATGATCTTTTGGAAGAGCACGTCGCCTTCATCGTCGTAGAAGTATTTGGAGTTTAGCTTCTTAGTTTTTGCACTTAGTCCAGTTACGACGTCATTTAGAAATTGTTCATTCATGTTTTGCTAGTCTGATTCCGCTGAACATCCAGCGGAGATGCGGATGGAAAAAATTCCGGTAAGTGGGGCGACTATGATCTGGTGACGTGGCGATGGAGGCACCTCTAAGCACTTTCTGGTTCACCATAAACTTGCCATTGTACTCACCTTCGGGGCCAGGCACGCGCTTAAACCCTGGATACGGTAAGTAAGCACTTTCTGTCCATTCCCATAGTTTCCCCCAGTTAAATTTGGCAGCGGCGACCTCCCATTCAAACTCGGTCGGTAGTCTCATACCCTTCCACTGCGAGAAAGCCCAGGCTTCATAATATGAAATATGCATCACAGGTTCCTGAATTACTAAAGGTTGTAATCCCCCTAACCCATATCGTTGCCAGTTTCCATCTATGTTATGCCAATATAATGGGGCGGTAATCTTGTTGGTTTGTACCCACTCCCAGCCTTCTGCATGCCAAAATTCAAAGCGTTGATACCCGCCATCTTCAATAAACTCCAGATATTCTTTGTTGGAGATCAGATCCGTCGCGATTGCATAGGCTTCAAGGAATACACGATGTTTCCCGCTCTCATTATCAAAGTGGAATGCGTTTCCTTCATAGCCAATTTCGTAAACGCCTGCTTCTATGTGAATCCAATCGCTATCGGTTGAGGTAATGCCTTGCTCAATATTTTGCGTTGCGTATGCCGGGAACAAAGGATTATGACCCAAAATATACTTGATGTCGTACCATAGTAATTCCTGATGTTGTGCCTCATGATTCAGTCCCAATTCCATAAGGACATATAAGGGCGTGGATTCTACGACTGATTCCAGGAAACGAAGCATGGCCTCGTCTACATATGCCCTGTAGCGGTAAACATCATCTACCGTAGGTCGGCTTAGGTTTCCCCGATCTGTTCTGATCACGCGTGCACCAAGCGCTTCGTAATAGCTGTTAAACACGAAGTGATACTCCGGATGAAACACCTTATAGTCTTGAAAATGTGGGAGGAGTATGAAGGTTTCGAAAAACCAGGTGGTATGGCCGAGGTGCCATTTGGGTGGACTTACATCAACAACGGGTTGTACAACGTAGTCCTCCTTCTCTAATCTTGAACAGATATCAACACTCCTGGCTCTTGTTTGTAGGTATTGCGTAGAAATCGTATTCATTATATATTAGAGATCAAATAAATATAGGCATATCGTTGCTTGAATGAAACAACGATATGCCTGATTGTTGTGCTTTGTATGTCAAGAGGACTAGAAGTCAAGGTTACCCTCGATAGAATCGTCCATTGTCTTTCCGGTAATTACTGAAGCAGCCATTTTAGCGAAAGCAACTACATCACCGTGTTTATTATCCCAATAATAAACATTTGTAGGTACTACTTTCAATAAAGTGATGTTCGGATCATCTTTACCACCCTGGAACCAAACCTTCAACAATGGCTTCCAAAGCTCATCGATTTTAGCCTGATCTGTGCTGATCTCGGTGATGCCATATACATTGAGAAATCCGGAATTGGTGTTTTCCTGAAATAGCACGTGCGTGAAAGGATCACTAGAGATTTCGTTATTCTTCTTGCTGTCTTTCATACTCATAAACCAAAGACTCCCTTCATCATCTACTTGAAGTACGTTCATTGGGCGAATGGATGCAGGCAGCCCGGTTTTGATGTTTGTACAGAAAAAGCAATTCTCCGCTTTGGTAGCAAGGGACTTCATCTTTTCAAGTGCCTCATTGCCTTGCAACGTTTTAATATGCTCTTCAGTTGGTTGGGTATTGTTTGAACTATCCCTTGAGTTTTGCGTATTTTCCATGTGTAAATGTTTTAACGATATTAACACCCTACCCATAGGATTGTTTATCACCAGCCTAATTTTGCAGTGTCGCTGGGAAAAACATTCTTTGTCCCGCAGGGTTTATGCTGCATGGATCCATTTAACATAAGAATAAAGGCACCGGAGCAAGTGAGTCTCACCGTGCTCCCTACGGATGAAGGATATTACAAGATTATCTACTATGCAGCGGTGCTAAGTGCCGTGGAGAAAAATGCGCAGGGCGACTGGAAACTCTTGGAAAAGGACGATATAGCCGCTGGAGACCTGCCCTACTACATTCCTGTGGCCGATAGCGATCACATTGCGATTACGCTGGATGATGCCTTCGCGAAAGAAGCTGGCGCGGCCATCGACGAAGTTTTACAGACAGCAGGTTAAGATAGTTTTAGAAGATCCAGCAGCTTACTGAACTGGCCTTCCCATAGTCCATCTGCATCTCTAAAGATTTTAAGCCCACTTTCAGCGCTTATGCCTGCGCCGGTTAATACAACAATTCTCTTCTTCATAGCAAAATTTATAATTCTCTTAAAAATAGAAAGCCCCTTTTGAACGAACAAAAGGGGCTTTCTATTTTGTATGATTGTTAAGCTGTTAAAGCTTGCTTGTTCTTGTTGTAATTCAAAACTGGGAATTTCATCTTCAGTACTTCAAACAGGCCGAACATCACAATACCGTAACCCAGCGTACCGTACATAAAGCGGAACTCGAAAGGGATAGCAGCTGCCAGCACTGTCCAGAAACCTGCAAGGGTTTGAGGATACGTTGCAGAACCATACCAGATACCAAAATCAGTTAGAATCCAGTGAATCATTACTGATGCAAGTGTCGCCGTAAGGAAGCTGAGCACATTTACTTTGTTCATAATCAGCTTACCAGCTAAAACCATCAGTGCAAATGCACCATAAACCCAATACCAGCCTTCATATAGAAATTGGTTACTGGAAGATTTATATACTGTTAGTGATAATAAAACATCACTCAGAAGCAATGTAAGTATAGGTAAGCTGAAGGATTTCAAGTTGTTATTGAAATAAGCGCCACCAAAGATTGCCAATGCACCTACAGCCGAGTAGTTTGCTATTGCGCCTAGATCGCCGAACATCGGAAGTAACACTCTGGACAAACCAATAATCACAATAAACAGGATTAAGGTAAGTGTACGTGGATTGAATTTGATATTTGCCATTTGAATTTATTGTTTATACAAAATTATCAATTTTATCTGAAATTAAAAGCAAGCCCTGCATTCATGTTGAAGCCCATAGCATTGTAGCCATAATATTCGTTGTACTGTTTATCGAATATGTTCTTTAGGTCGACGAACAATCTAAGTTGAGACTTATACACTTTGTATTCGCCATAGATATCTACTAAGCTGAATGCCGGCATGGTTACCACGTGTGGATTGTTAAAGTCGAAATCTCCATCGGTACGTTTACCGAGATGTTTGAAGTTGGTGCTCAGAAAGAGACTTCTTGTTGCCTGAAGGCCCAGGTTCACGCCTACGGTGTGCTTTGGTCTTCTGAACAGCGTGTTCTCTGTTTGATTGTTCACAAAGTTGAATTCCGTTCCTTCAACGTAGGCATAAAAGCCTGTTGCTGTAAATTGCTTGTACTTTACCCTTGGTTCGAGCTCAAATCCTTTCGCTTTCTGGCTAAGTTGATTCACGTACCCCATATTACCGTATACAATAGCATCCGTTAAATCACGCTGAAAAGCACTAAGTCGTAAGCTTATGTTATTATTATTCGACTTCAGTGCGAATCCTGCTTCGTAGTTTTGAGAGTGCTCTGGTTTCAATGCTAGGTTGGCACCATACAAGCCGAACAACATGTCTAACGTCGGTGCTTTGAAGTTTGTGGAAACCGTTCCAAATACCTTGATAAAGCTGGCAATATCATATGACGGCGTAACACTATAGGTGTAATTATCACCATACTCGTCATGGTTATTGTAGCGGCCGCCAACTTCCAGATTAAATCCTTTGAGGTCATGTAATAATAGGGAGCCGTAAGTACTGAAGAGGTTTGCCTTAGCGGTATAGCTGCCCTCCAGCTTGGTTAACCTGTTATCCAGGCCAACAAGTAAGGTAAGGTGACTTCCAAGTTGCTGACTGTAATAGAGATCTATGAGGTTCATCTTGCCCTCCGATTGGCTCACACCATATTGGTTTTTGGTATCATTCCAGGTGCTTTCGTAGCTATAATTAAGATTGATCTTACCTGTGGCAAACTTATACTGTGTGTTAAGGCCTGTGTTGTAGTGCTTGGTCTTGTATTGGTTGGTTGGGTTATCAACGAACGATCCGCCGTCGAAGTCATACCTGCCATAAAAGTACCTGAAGAAAGGGCTAATGCTCAAAGCTTCGGTGGCCTGTAATGAAAAGTTGGCGTTTAAAGCAGCGGTGCGGTTACCATCTTTTTCGAGTGGTGCAGCTGTACCGGTTGAATCTGCAGCTTCAGAGATACCTGCTGTTTTAGCTTGCGTGTACCCGATGTTATAAGAGAAACCAGACACGTTACTGTTGATGCCGATGGTACCTTTATAGCTGTCGTATGATCCGGCAGTAGCATTTCCAAACACACTGCTAACATCGGTTTTTCCTTTTTTGGTGATGATGTTGATTACACCAGCGACTGCGTCTGAGCCGTAAATGGTTGACTGCCCACCTTTAATGATCTCAATGTGATCGATCTGGTCGATACCAAACATCCGGAGGTCGAATGCCGAACCCGCACCGGAAGGATTGGCTACCGGAATTCCATCGATGAGCACAACCGCATAGGCGCTTCCAGCACCTCTTATAAACAGGCCTTTGTTTAAGCCTTGATTACTTGTGGCACCACCTACAATGACACCTGCCTGCTCACTTAATAGTTCAGGCAGCGTTTTACCCGCGCTGCGTTCGAGCTGTTCCCGGGTAATGATGTTCACGACTTTACCGGTTTGACTTTGTTTCTGATCGTTCTTTGTGGTCATGATCACCACTTCATCAAGTGATTTGCTGTCCTGCGCGAAAGCTGGAGTTAAGGAAAGGAATTGTGCAAGCCCAAAGCCTGCAATGGCATAGATTTTCTGTTTTTTGTTCATCTCTGTGGTTTAAGCACAGCAAGCAGTAGAATAAAAGAAATGAGCAGTCTGTACACTACGAACCCATCTCCAGCTTCAATCCCCGAAAGCTATGAAATAAATACTTGTGGCAGGTCTTCTGACTTACTCCCGAAACAAACGCCTTCCCATTTTATTAAACAGTGGCCTGGATGAATGTTTCGTTAATAGAGCTTACAGCTGCGGGACAGTTACGGAATTTCACCGTATTCCCTTTTAATCTCCATAAAGCTGACGATCTATGGAGAACCAAAATCGACGCAAATGTATAAATATTCCAGTGTGAAGCAAAGATCTCAACCACCTATACGCGAGGTTTTCCTGTGTGCGGGGATTTAAATGGCCGCGCGATGTAGGTGAACGCGCTAATATTTAGTTCTTCCCTAAAATTTTAGTAATTTAATTACGTTAATTTGCAACCATATATAACCTACAACCATCATATACTGACCTTAAACCTATGTTTAGAGAAATCGGGAATAAATTCATACGTTATACACTAATATTTATTTTTGCTGTCATCATCTTCTTCTGCGCCTTACAAGTGAATTTCTTATGGTTGTTCGGATACTCCCCTTCTTACACCGACATCAAAGCACCAACCCAGCGTGTTGGATCTGAACTTTATACCGCAGACGGAAAACTCATCGGGCGTTACTTCAAGGAAAACCGCACACCAGTAGACTTCAAGGAAATTGCACCGAGCGTTGTGAATGCGCTCATTGCAACTGAAGATGTTCGCTTCTATGATCATATGGGTATTGACTTCCGTTCATTATTATCCAGCGGAATCTCTACCGCAACTGGAGATAAACGCGGCGGAAGTACAATTACACAGCAACTTGCGAAGAATCTTTACCGCACAAGATATAATAAGTCACAAGGCTTTACGGGTAAAATCCCATTGGTAAGAACCATCGTTTCAAAGCTGAAGGAATGGATGACTGCTGTTAAATTAGAATCTAATTATACGAAAAACGACATTTTAACCATGTACCTAAATACCGTTTCATTTGGTAACAATGCGTACGGAATTAAGACTGCAGCCAGAACTTACTTTGACCGGGAAACAGATCAGCTTACTGTGCCCGAATCAGCGATGCTGGTAGGTATGCTAAAGGGTACCACGCTGTATAATCCCATCCGTAATCCGAAGAATGCACTAGATAGAAGGAATGTTGCGCTAGCGCAGATGGCGAAGTACAACTACATCACACAAGCGGAATTTCAGTCTTTCAAAGAAACACCTGTGCAGCTTAAGGCTGGTGACATTGAAGAAAGCAGTGATGGTGACTCATACCTGCGTACTGCTGCGGCCAAATACCTCGAGAAGTGGTGCGAGGAAAATGACTACGACCTACATGAAGATGGTTTAAAGATCTATACAACAATTGATTCCCGCTTACAGCAATACGCTGAAGAAGCTGTTGCGGATCAGATGAAGATACTGCAAAAGCGGTTCTACAATGTCTGGGGCAAGGAAGATCCCTGGTATGACTCCGAGAAAAAGAAAGTGGATTACCCGGACCGTGCCATGCGGAACCTAAAGATTTATGCGATGCTTCAAAAGAAGTTTCCCAATGACCCTGATTCTGTGACTGCTTATTTCAACAAAAAGAAGAAGATGAAAGTCTTCTCCTGGAACGGCACGAGAGATACGACGTTTTCAACATTGGACTCTATCCGATACTACGGTAAGATCTTAAATACGGGTATGATGACGCTGGATCCTTTCAACGGAAAGATCAAAGTTTGGGTTGGTGGTATCAATCACCGTTTCTTTAAATACGACCACGTGAACCAGGCGAAACGTCAGGCGGGATCTACCTTCAAGCCTTTCGCCTATCTGGCTGCTTTGCAAAGTGGCATGACCCCTTGCGACACCTACGTAGATAAGCCTGTAAAGATCAGTTATGATGAACATGGGAAGAAAGAAACCTGGGAGCCGAGGAACGCAAGCTGGGGTTCAACGTATCAAACTATGTCGCTAAGACTTGCGATGGCGAGGTCGGTAAATACCATTACCGCACAGGTAACGGAAGACGTAGGCTGGGACAATGTAGTGAAGTGGGCGCATGAATGCGGGATTGAAAGCCCATTGCAGTCAGTACCCTCGGTGAGTCTCGGTCCAAACGATGTTAGCGTTTTCGAGATGGTCCGTGCTTATGGTACCTTCCTAAACAAGGGTGTGAAAACGGATCCTATTTTAATAGAAAAGATCACAGACCTGGATGATAACCTGATCGAAGATTTTAAACCTAAAACGAAGCGTGTATTGTCTGAAGAGATTGCATGGCTGATGTTATACATGTTCCGTGGTGGTATGGAAGAGCCAGGGGGAACCTCTCAGGCACTTTGGGAATGGGATCTATGGAAGAAAAACAACCAGATTGGTGGTAAAACTGGTACTTCATCCGACTATGTTGATGCCTGGTACATGGGCATTACCAAAGATCTTGTGACAGGTGTATGGGTGGGCTGCGATGAGCGTACTGCGCACTTCAAGAACGGCGAAACCGGTGAAGGATCTCGGACTGCACTTCCGATCTTCGCGAAGTTCATGGAAAAGGTTTACAAGGATCCTAACTCCGGATACACCTTCGGACAGTTTCCGAAGCCTACTGTAGAAATCACGAAACAATACAACTGTCCGACTCCGAGATACGTACCTGATACAACAGCGACAGACACGACAGTTGTAGATTCCGTTGACCTTGAGCCAATGCCTATCGAAGAGCCGGTAAGTGAACCGGTGGAAGAAACGGTGAGGACGGAAGCAAGAAGAAATTCAGACCCTGCCCAGCAGAGACCCAACACTTCTGAAGCTCCATTGACGCGCAAAGAAGAACGGGAACTCAGAAGAAAACAGCGCCAGCAGGAAAAAGATGCCAAAAAGAATAACCAGGGAGATACATAATACTTGAGCTTGTATGAGAAAAACAGGTACTTTATTCAAGATTGCGGCTACTGCAGCAATCATTACATTTACCGCTTCCAGCATCAAAGCACAAAGCTTTGGACAGAACCGCGTCAGGTATAAAAACGAGGACTTCAAGGTGCTACAAACACCGAACTTCGAAATTTATTACTACCTGAAAAATGAGAAATTTATCAAGAGATATGCGCAAGATGCCGAGACCTGGTACAAAATGCATCAATCCATATTTCTGGATACCTTTCAAAAGAAAAACCCAATTATCCTTTACAACAACCACCCGGACTTCCAGCAAACAACAGCACTCAATGGCGAGGTAAGCATAGGTACGGGCGGGGTAACGGAAGCCTTGAAAAACCGGGTAATCATGCCCGTAATGGAGCTTGGCAACCAGACACGTCACGTACTTGGTCACGAGTTGGTCCACGCTTTCCAGTACCACACGCTCCTGGAAACTGACTCATTGAGCCTGGAGAATGTTAGCCAGGTTCCACTTTGGATGGTGGAAGGTATGGCAGAATATATGTCTATCGGAAAAACGGATGCATTCACATCCATGTGGATGCGTGATGCATTGCTGAACCGTGACATTCCCTCGCTAAAAGATCTTACGAATTCAAACCGATACTTCCCCTACCGCTATGGCCAGGCCTTCTGGACCTTCGTAGGGTCTACTTACGGTGATAGCACGATTGTGCCCTTGTTGAAAAACACAGCCAAATACGGGTACGAAAACGCACTTCGCTTTACCCTGGGCTTTGATGATAAGTCACTTTCCGGCTTGTGGAAGCAGGCCATCGAAGCGCATTATCGTCCGATGTTGAAGACAGATAGTAGCCAGGTTAAAATCAGGGGCACTAAAATCGTCGACAACAAGAACGGTGGAAACATGAACGTTGCACCGGCCATTTCGCCCGACGGCAAATACCTGGCGTTCTTGTCGGAGAAGGATTTGTTTGGCATTGACTTGTTCCTTGCAGATGCAAAGACAGGTAAGATTATCAGGAAGCTAAGCAGCCAGGCTACGAACTCTCACATTGATGACTTCAACTTTCTTGAATCTGCAGGCGCCTGGTCGCCAGACAGTAAGAAATTCGCCTTTAGTATATTCAGTCAGGGACGAAATCAGCTCATGATTGTCGATGTGAGCAAAGGAAAAACATTGCTACAAACCGGCATGGGTGATGTAGAACAATTTGGAAACCTAACCTGGTCACCGGATGGAACGACAATAGCATTCTCAGGTATGGTTGAAGGTCAGAGTGATATTTTCGCCTACAACCTGGACAGCAAGAATGTAGCGCAACTAACAAATAATGAATATTCGGATTATGCACCGAACTACTCGCCAGATGGAAAACACCTTGTTTTCTCCTCCGACCGTGCCGGAGTTTCCAAAGGTTTAAAAGCAGCTACATACCCATTGAATCTAGCGATACTAGATCTAAGTACTAAAGCCGTTAGAAACATACCTGTTTTTGAGGGTGCAAACAACTTAAACGCAGTATTTTCAGGGGATAGCAAAAGAATATTCTTCCTGTCCAACAGGGATGGATTTAGAAACTTGTATGAATATAATCTAGATTCAGGTGGTCTGAACCAACTGACGGACTACTTCACCGGGATAAGTGGTATTACGGAGTTCTCTCCAGCCATTACCGTTTCCAGGAATGATGAAATCATTTACAGCTACTACAGAGCGCAGCGTTATACCCTGTACAATGCTTCCCTAAGTAACTTCAATTCCAAGGCTGTTGATGCCAACGATGTAAATTTCAGTGCTGCAGTGTTGCCGCCATTTGAGAACACGGGTTCAACCATGGTAAACAATAACCTGCAGAATTTTAGTAACTACGAGCAAGTGCTTCAGGATTCATTACGGACCATTCCATATAAGCCAAAATTCAAGCTGGATTACCTTGCGAACAGCGGTGTAGGTGTTTCCACAAGTCGCTTTGGAACGGGTGTTCAAGGTGGTGTTGTCGGTATGTTCAGTGATATTCTGGGCAGAAATCAGATCATAGCCAATGTTTCCATAAATGGAGAGATTCAGGACTTCGGAGGTCTGGCGGGTTATATCAATCAGGCGAACCGGATAAACTGGGGCTTTGCACTTTCGCACATCCCCTACCTCACCGGTTTCCGGGATATCGCTATGGAGGAACTACCGACCAACGATCCAAATACAACCGTACCTGTCTATAATGAAAGAACGAACATCATCCGGACCTTCGAGAACCAAGCGCAGGTATTTGCAGCTTATCCATTTAGTAAAGTGCACAGGTTTGAAGCAGGAAGTGCGGTTTCGCAGTACAGCTATCGTGTAGACCGATGGAGCAATTACTATCAGAATATTGATGGCTATGTGGGCGGTTATCTAGGTTCAGACCGTAAGAAAATACCGACTGAGCAAGCAAGCCGTGAGCTAGGCATCACGCTGCGTTCATTTAATATTTTTCAGGTAAATGCCGGTTTTGTTGGAGATAACTCCGTCATGGGACTTACAGCTCCATTGGACGGCTTCCGCTACCGTGTATCGGGTGAACAGTACTTTGGAGACTATCAGTTCAGCGCAGTAAACATCGACTTACGCAAGTATGTACGTGCTAAGCCGGTTACCTTTGCTGCTAGAGCATTCTCCTATATGCGCCTTGGTGAAGATGGAGAAAACCTCTACCCGCTATATGTTGGCTACCCGTATTTGATTCGTGGCTATGAAGCAAATTCATTCTACAACAGCAACAGTGCACAAGTCGGAACTTTCGACATCAACCAGCTTTCCGGTAGTAAGATGGCGGTATTCAACTTTGAAGTGCGACTACCTTTCACCGGACCTAAGCAGTTGGCTCAAATTCCATCAAGGTTCCTGATCTCCGACCTCAACCTATTTTTTGATGCCGGGCTTGCATGGGACGAATACTCGACAGTCAAATTTAAAGGACAACCAAGCGGTGAGCTTCTTGAAAGTGGCCGTCCAAGAGAACGTGTTCCAGCTTTAAGTGCGGGCGTTTCCCTTAGGGTAAACATGTTTGGCTACTTTGTATTGGAACCATATTACGCTTTCCCATTCCAGCGTAAAGATGTTAAAGCCGGCGTGTTCGGATTAACTTTCGCGCCAGGCTGGTAGCAGCCATACACAGGTTACAGCTCCATTTCTATTCAATGCGAATTCCACAAGGGATTCGCATTTTTTATGACAGGCTTCCTAGTGGCAGTTTCACCTGCATGCTCAAGGGCTTATTTATCATGATGTGTTCGAAATCTAAACCGATAGTCAAATCTATCCAATCAGGATTGCAGGATCTTACCAGTCGCTCCTTTTGCATTCTCGTGAAACGGCTAACAACCTTAAATCTGCTTAACGCTTGTTCTTCCGTCTTAAACTCTTCGAAATAGACCAACCTGGTCAGCTGCATACCACTGTCGAAAAACAAACTCGGCATCGTCTTGTAAAAGTCAAGCGTCTTAATTAAGTCAGCACTCATTCCAACATGAAGACTGGTTCTGTTTCTGTCGGTTACGATGTAAACAAATTTTTTCATCTTATTAAGGGTTTAGGGTTACAACTAATTAAATTAGTATACAACTTTGCTTTGCAAATAAATATTACTAACTTTATTGGTACAATAATACTAACTATTTTAGTACAAACAAACATTTTATAAACTTTTATTTTATGTCGAATATTTCGTCCAACCTGAAATACTTAAGAAAGAAAAAAGGAATGACCCAGCAGCAATTCGCTGATGCCTTGGGGATTAAGCGTTCGCTGGTCGGAGCATACGAAGAAGACCGTGCAGAACCGAAATATGAGTTACTAAAGAAAATAGCAGACTTCTACGAATTAACCATTGATGAGTTTATCAACGATACAATCAATGATAAGTGGAAACCGAAGACACAAGCACAAGGATCAAACCTGAGGGTGCTTAGTATTTCAGTGGATAGAGACGATAATGAGAACATTGAACTTGTACCAGTAAAGGCAAGTGCTGGATATTTGAATGGCTTTTCAGACCCGGAATACATCAAGGATTTGCCGAAGTTTCAGCTTCCCCTACCAACCCTAAAGCAAGGCACATTCCGCGGGTTCGAGATTATGGGTGATTCGATGTTACCTATCCAACCCGGCAGTATCGTGGTTGGAGAATACCTGGAGAACTGGTCAGAGATCAAGCCGGGAGAAACCTACATCGTCATCAGTAAAAATGAAGGCGTTGTCTACAAACGCGCGGGTAACAAGTTCAAGGAGAATAAAGAGCTGAAGCTGGTATCTGACAATAAAATGTACGATCCATATTTCATCGCATCTGATGACATTCTTGAAATCTGGAAAGCTAAAGCTTATTTCACAACCAGCTTACCAGAAGCCAGTGCAGATCCGTCGATTGAGACCCTTACCCAGATGATGGCACAAATGCAAAAGTCACTTCAAAACCTAAACAAGAATAACTGACCGATCAAGCGTTAACATATTTTAACATATAAGCATTAAACTTATCCGAGCATTTATGATCTATTCCTTTAAACAACTTACAAATGAAAAAGATCATATTATCATTAGCCATAGCAGTAAGCGCAATTACTGCCGGCTACGCACAAACCACAGACAGAAAACCAGTAGATCCAGCACAACGCGCTGAGCGTGTAGCCAGTCAACTTCAGCAGAAGCTATCGCTAACGGATACACAGAAAGCAGAGGTTTACAAAATTGAGGTTGAAAAGCTGAAGAAGCAAGCGGATTGGCGTAAAGAACGCAGCAAGGAAATGAAGAAGGTTTCAGAAGCTCGAAAGGCAGAAATGCAGGCGAGCGAAGAGAAACTTGCTAAAGTCCTAACTGCCGACCAGAAAGCAAAGTATGAGTCGATGAAGGCAGAGCGTAAAGAAAAGATGAAAGATCGCCAGCCAAGAAAAGGTCGCAGACCGATGGAAAGAAAAACAACATCTACACAGAACACCTAATATCAGGCATAAAAAAAGGGGAGCAAATTTGCTCCCCTTTTTTTATGAAATAGATTTAAACTATTTTACTGCATCAATAACAGCTTTGAAAGCTTCTGGGTGATTCATTGCTAAATCAGCCAATACTTTACGGTTTAAACCGATATTTTTAGTCGCTAATTTACCGATCAATTGAGAGTAAGAAATTCCATGTTGACGAGCACCAGCATTGATACGCTGAATCCATAATCCACGGAATTCTCTTTTCTTAACTTTACGGTCACGGTATGCATATTGCAAACCTTTTTCAACCGTATTTTTAGCGATTGTGAATACTTTACTTCTAGATCCCCAATAGCCTTTGGCCATATTAAGGACTTTTTTCCTTCTTCTTCTCGAAGCTACTGCGTTTACCGAACGTGGCATAGTTGTGTTGTGTTTTGATAAGCGGTGTTGCGTATTTCAGCAAACTTACTACCGGGTACCTGGTTAAAAAAAATTATTATTTACCGATTGCAAGCATTCTCTTAACGTTGCCCATATCTGCTGCCGATACCATACTGGTGTGGCTTAGATTGCGCTTACGCTTAGTTGACATCTTGGTTAAGATGTGGCTTTTAAATGCATTCTTTCTTGCGATTTTACCTGTTCCAGTAAGCGAGAAACGCTTTTTAGCACTGGAATTGGTCTTCATTTTTGGCATAACCTGTTTATTATTTATGTTAATTATTATTTCTTAGCAACTTTCGGCGCTAGTGTCAGGAACATACGCTTACCTTCTAACTTAGGTAGCAACTCCACTTTACCGATATCTTCAAGTGCTTGTGCAAACTTAAGCAATAAAATCTCTCCCTGCTCTTTGTAAACAATAGCTCTTCCTTTGAAGTGAACGTATGCACGTACCTTCTCACCGTTTTCAAGAAAGCTAATGGCATGCTTCAGTTTAAACTGAAAATCATGATCATTGGTATTTGGTCCGAAACGGATCTCCTTAATTACAGTCTGCTTTGCATTGGATTTAATCTCCTTTTGCTTTTTCTTTTGCTCGTAAACAAACTTGCTGTAATCGATAATTCTGCATACAGGAGGTACTGCATTTGGAGATATCTCCACAAGATCCAGCTCTAATTCATCAGCTAAGGCCAAAGCTTTCGACAGAGGATAAATCCCTGGTTCAACATTATCTCCAGCTAATCTAACCTCCTGCGCTCTGATATACTGATTAATATTATGTTCTGCTTCTTTTTTCTTAAAAGGAGGACGTGGTCCCCTATTAAATCCTGGTCTGCCTAATGCCAAATGTGTATCTTGTTTAAATTGTTATTTCTTTTATTAATAATTCACCAAATTCCTGAATGGTCATCTCGCCTAAATCACCGGCGCCATGCTTTCTTACTGCTAATTTCCCATCCGCCATTTCTTTCTCTCCGATAATCAGCATATAAGGCAGCTTTTTAACCTCAGCATCTCTGATCTTTCTTCCGATCTTTTCATCACGAAAATCAATCAATCCGCGAATATCCGAATTATTTAGCTCATCTAAAACTTTTTTCGCATAATCTTCATATTTTTCTGAAATAGGAAGAATGATAAACTGCTCAGGTGATAGCCAAAGTGGGAAGTTACCAGCGCAATGTTCAATCAGTACAGCAACAAATCGCTCCAGTGAACCAAATGGTGCACGGTGGATCATCACTGGTCTGTGTTTTTGATTATCGCTGCCGGTATATTCAAGTTCAAAACGCTCCGGCAAATTGTAGTCTACCTGAATCGTTCCAAGCTGCCATTTTCTACCTAGGGCATCTTTCACCATGAAATCAAGTTTCGGGCCATAAAACGCAGCCTCGCCATATTCTACAACAGTAGGCAAGCCTTTTTCATCTGCAGCTTCAATAATCGCAGATTCAGCTAGCTTCCAGTTCTCATCAGAACCGATGTACTTGGTTTTATTCTCTGGATCTCTAAGCGAAACCTGAGCGATGTAGTCGTTGAAACCTAAAGATTTGAAAACATACAAAACCAGGTCAATCACCTTTTTGAACTCTTCCTTCACCTGATCTGGTCTGCAGAAAAGGTGCGCATCATCCTGTGTAAAGCCTCTTACCCGGGTTAAACCGTGTAGCTCCCCACTTTGCTCGTATCTATATACCGTTCCGAATTCTGCAAATCGCAGTGGAAGATCTTTATACGAACGCGGCTTAACTTTATAAATTTCACAGTGGTGTGGACAGTTCATTGGTTTTAATAAGAACTCCTCACCCTCTTGTGGCGTCTTGATGGACTGGAAAGCATCTTTACCATACTTGTCCCAGTGGCCTGACGTGATATATAGGTTTTTATGACCGATGTGCGGCGTAATTACCTGCTCATAGCCAGATTTAGATTGTGCTTTTGTCAAGAATTGAACCAGACGTTCCCGCAATGCAGTACCTTTCGGTAACCACAATGGCAGGCCTGCGCCTACTTTCTCAGAGAAAGCAAACAGCTCAAGTTCTTTACCAAGCTTACGGTGATCACGCTTTTTGGCCTCTTCAATCATGTGAAGATATTCCGTTAGCTCACTTTGCTTTGGATAAGTAACACCATAAATCCTGGTTAACTGTTTTTTAGTCTCATCACCTCTCCAGTATGCACCAGCAACATTCATCAGCTTAACCGCTTTGATGAAACCAGTATGCGGGATGTGTGGACCTCTACATAAGTCGGTAAAAGCACCTTGCTTGTAAAAGGTAATCTTTCCGTCTTCAAGACCTTCTAAAAGGTCCAGTTTGTACTCATCCCCTTTTTCTTCAAAATAGGCCAAAGCGTCATCTTTGGAAACCGCGGTACGTTCAAATACTTCCTTTTGTTTAGCAAGCTCAAGCATTTTGCTTTCTATGGCTTTGAAGTCATCAGAAGAAAATTCCCTATCGCCGAAGTCTACATCATAATAGAAACCGGTTTCGATTGCCGGACCGATACCGAACTTCGTGCCCGGATAAAGTGCTTCAAGCGCTTCAGCCATAAGGTGGGCTGAGGAATGCCAAAACGTCGATTTACCAGCATTATCATTCCAGGTAAGCAGTTTTACACTAGAGTCACTTTCAATACGTCGGGAAGAATCCCAAACTTCGCCGTTTACTTCGGCTGCTAGTACGTTACGGGCTAATCCTTCAGAAATGGAGAGGGCGATGTCGTGAGCGGTTACGCCACTTTCATAAAACCGGACAGAACCATCCGGGAGTGTAATGTTAATCATCTACAACTATGATTTTAAGGTTTAAAATGTATTTATTAAATCACCTACGCCGTGATTTTGAATAACAAAGTTAGCTTATTATTTAATATCTGTCTCCACCGATCCAAATTTCCAGCACAGCGGAGGCAATTTATCCGATAACAAAGGGGCCACGCGCAGGCCACAAGGACCCTACAAGCCCCTTACAGGGCCAAAGCCCTGTTAACCCCCTGTATGCCCCCTGTAAACCCCCTGTCGACCCCTTGTAAACTGGGTACTTGTTCTCCAGTTTCTGGCGTATTGGCCGGGTACAGTTAAAGGCTAGAAACCCTGCTCCGAAACAATAAAGCCCCGGCTAAGAAACCGGGGCTTTAGAAATAAGAATGTTGTAGACTAGTATTCTGTGCTTTCCAACCAACCATTGGCAAGCACGTCTGCCAGATGCATGGTCTTCAATGGAATATTGTGCTTTTCAATATAGCTTTTCAGGTGAAGCAAACAGGAATGATCTGTGGAGATGATGTAATCCACATCCTGCTCCAGGGCATTGTTAACCTTCTGTTCGGCCATGGCCGAAGAAATAGCATCGAACTTTACCGAGAATGTTCCACCGAAACCGCAACACATATCCGTGTCACGCATTTCCACCATTTCAAGTCCAATTACTTTGGATAGCAATCGGCGTGGTTCCTCTTTAATCTTGCACTCTCTTAAGCCGCTACAAGAGTCATGGTAAACCGCTCTGCCTTCCAGTTCTGCCCCGAAGTAGTCGCGTTTCGCTACATTGATCAGGAAGTCCGATAGTTCGAAGATGTTACCCTGTATATTTCTACACCTGTTGTGTACGTTTGAATTCGTAAAAAGATCATTAAACCCGGTCTTCACCATACCCACGCAAGACGCAGATGGAGATACGATATATTTCGTATCCGAGAAATCGTTTAAAAACTTGTTCCCAATTACCTTGGCCTCTTCCCAGTAGCCCGCGTTATATGCAGGCTGCCCGCAGCAGGTCTGATTGGCGTTATAGCTCACTTCACACCCTGCTTTCTCCAGAACTTTAACCGTGTTAAAGGCCGTTTCCGGATATAGTTGGTCAATAAAACAGGGCACAAATAATTCTACTTTCATTTCGATGTATGTAAATGTTCTGATGCTTTTTTAAGGGAGAACAAAAATATTAGTCCCAAAGCAAAAAACAGGGTTAATGCAATTATTGAGTTCCGCATGTTACCGGTTAGCTGTTCAATGTAAGCGAAAGATGCCAATCCTGCAACAATAGCCAGCTTTTCAGTAACGTCGTAAAAGCTGAAAAAGGATGCGGTGTCTGGCGTATTTTCAGGTAGAAACTTCGAATACGTTGAGCGTGAGAGCGATTGGATGCCCCCCATTACCAGGCCGACTACCGCAGCGAGTAGATAAAACATTGTAATGGTATGCACATAATATGCTGCAATGCAGATGCCGATCCATACCGCAACCACGAACAGCAGTACCTGCACATTGCCGTATACACGAGACAACCGCGACATCAGATTCGCACCTGCAATAGCAACCAGCTGAATGATCAGGATGGTAATGATCAAACTTGAGGTTGGCAGTTGTAATACTTTAGCACCAAAGCCAGCAGCAGCAAGCATGGTCGTTTGCACGCCCATGGAGTAGAAAAAAAAGGCGATAAGGAACTTCTTCAGTTGTGCCATCTGCTTAAGTTGTTGCCATACTTTTCCGAGCTCCGCAAAGCCGCTGGATACTTTCCGTTGTACATCTACCTTAAAATTCGGACTGCCTTTTGGTAGTATATAAAAAGGTATTTGTGCAAAAACAATCCACCAGAGTCCTACGAGTAAAAAGGACAACCGTGGCGGAAAGCTCTCGTCGGCGATGCCGAACCAATCTGGTTTAAGGACAAACAGCAGGCAGATGATCTGTAAAAGCACACTACCCACGTAGCCGTAAGAAAAGCCTTTTGCGCTTACTGCATCTTGCTGGTCTTCTGTCGCAATTTCCGGCAAGTAGGAATTGTAGAATACGAAACCACCGGCATAGCCGATAGCCGCCAGTGCGAAACAGATGATGCCAAGTTCAAGCGTTTCCGGCTTAAAGAAAAAGAGCAGACAACATGCAATTGCCCCCAGCCAGGTAAACAACTGCATGTATATCTTCTTGTTTCCACGATAATCCGCAATGGAACTCAGTAAGGGTGAGATTAGCACGATCACCAGATAAGCAAAAGCAAGTGCATAATTGCTTAGGGCCGTGTTGACGAAGCTCCTTCCGAAGAAAGTAACCTTATCGCCGTTTGCCTCGGTCGTTGTAATCGCGGTAAAATACGCGGGGAAAATCGTTGAAGTAATCACCAGGTTATAAGCAGAATTTGCCCAATCGAACATTGCCCATGCCCGTATAACCTTTTTGTTATTCTTTATAACCACCTAGTTTACTTTTTCCAGTTTGGAGGTGCCTGATTTTTTATCAGAAACTTTCTTGGGATTGCCTTTATAATAAATAGCGCTCGATCCGGTAGATTTTACATCAAGATCATTAAGCACATTAATATTCGATTTACCAGTGCCCTGAATGTCGATATCATACTCTGCAACAACAAAGTCGAACGCGTTCAGCTCCAGTACCCCTTTACTATTCAGATCATGTGTACCGGCCTGACCGCTCAATGTTAATCTTGCAGCGCCATCACTGTTGGTCTTTACCTTGCCGGCAAAAAGATTCAGGTTAAGTTCAGTAGCACCCGAAAGCTCCATAGCAATGTCCCCTACATGCAGGGCACCTTCGCTGTAAACTTTACTTGCTCCTGCGGCCTTAATTTCTGTTAATGCACCAATACCCGCATGGATCACGATGGAATCTGTACCGCAGTACTGCATTGGGTCTAATGAGACCTTGAACTTGTCTCCACTAACAGAAGTTTTGATCTTGTCTATGATACTTGAATCGGCAGAAAGGCTGATCTTAAATGAGCTATCCTGGCGAAGTACCAGTTTCACCGGGCCGGTAATTTCTATCTCGTCAAAGGGCGTCACTGTCAAATCTTTTACAATGTGGTTGCCAGAATCCTCTATACATTTTGTGGAACATCCCGCGAAAGAAATCGCGGCCACCAGGATCAAAGTCAGCTTGTGATTTAGGAGAAAATGTTTAATCATCATTTTATGTTTAATGGGTCTTTCACTATTAACAACAGTTTCAATCGAATGGTTATAAGTAATAGTTCTTGCCGTCAGTTTTGATTTTTCCGGCATCCAGGAGCAATCGGAGTTGAGCCACCCGCTGCACCTCTGTTCCGGTTTTTACGGCAAGCACCAGCTCGTCCAATGTATGTGGTGCCGACTGCAGCAAAGTTGCGATTTCAAATGAGACTTTCTCATCCAGTTCATCAAGATCAGCTTGTTTTTTCTCGGCAACACAGATATCGCAAAGTCCGCATTTATCTGCTGCAGGCTCATCAAAGTAAGCAAGTAATTGTATGCTGCGACAAATGGGTGTAGCGGCATAGGCCAGCACTGCTGCAACCTGTTCTTCCTGAATTTTCTTTCTTAGTTCAATATAGCGCACATCAATATCCATGTGCAGTTGGTCAACACGTGGAACAACAAATTGTAGTTGGGGCTTGTCGGTCTGTGGCAGATAAGATATAATTTCCTGTGCTTCCAGCTTCCGCAGCATATCCACTACCGTTTGATAAGATATTTTCAGGCGGCCGGCGATCTCGTTCTCATTCACTTTAACATATTGATCGAATGAGCCCCCATAAGCACGTAGCACAGTTTTGATAAGGGCATCGTAGCCTGAGTTTTCAATCTGAAAGCGGTAAACATCCTCATGGCTTTGCATAAACATCAACCTGGATTGCAGGAAGATGTTCTCGGATAAAGTCAGGTAGCCATCATGTTCCAAAAACTTTAGCGCAGCAATGGTTTTGAGAACACTCAGTTTAAAACGTTTACAGAAGTCGGCCAGATCAAAAGGAAAGCTTATCCCCTGGCCCGCTCCATACGCAAGTTGATAATAGCTACCGAGATAATGGTAAGTCTTTTTGATCTCTTCTACATTGGGGAAATTGTCCTTGTATTTAACTTCTAACGCCAGTCGGTCTGACTTGTTCGCGAGTAGCACGGCGAAGGCTTTTAGTTCATCGCGACCTGCGCGCCCGGCTTCCTGGTAGTATGCTTCCAGGCTTTCAGGAAGATCAAGGTGAATGACAAATCGAACATCAGGTTTGTCAATACCCATCCCAAAAGCATTTGTGGCAACCATTACCCTGATTTTGTTTTGCTTCCAGGATTCCTGTTTAAGGCTCCTTTCGTTTTTTTCCAAACCTGCATGATAAAAATCAGCGGCAATACGGTTGCGTTTCAAGAAGAGTGCAACTTCTGTCGTTTCCCTGCGATTGCGAACGTAAATCAAACCGCTGCCCTTAACGTTCTTCAGTACATCCAGCAGTTTTCCATATTTATCCTCCAGATCCATCACCACATAGCTTAGATTTCTTCTGGCAAAGCTTTTTACAAAAATCTTAGGCGCTTTGAGCTCTAATTTTTCAACGATGTCCTGCCGAACAAATTTAGTTGCGGTTGCGGTAAGCGCGATGATTGGTACTTCGGGGTGTATTTCACGTAAATCTTTCAGCAACAGGTAAGGTGGTCTGAAATCGTAACCCCACTGCGAAATACAGTGTGCCTCGTCAATGGCAAAGAGGTTAACCTTCATGTAGGCTAAACGTTCCTTTACCAGGGGCGAGAGCAATCTTTCTGGAGATAGATAAAGGAACTTGATGTTCCCATAGATGCAGTTGTCGAGCAGAATGTCGATCTCGCGTTTACCCATCCCCGCGTAGATGGCGATGGCTTGGATCCCCTTGGCTTTAAGGTTTTCAACCTGATCCTTCATTAAGGCAATAAGTGGAGAAACGACGATGCATATTCCTTCTTGCAGCAATGCTGGCAGTTGAAAGCATAAGGACTTTCCTCCGCCGGTTGGCAGTAGCGCCAATGCATCTTGTCCGTTCAATACAGCGTCGATAATGTCTTCCTGAAGTGGTCTGAAGGTATCGAAGCCCCAATATTGCTTTAAAAGCTCGGTTTTATTCATAAAGGTCCCGATCAAAACTATAAAAACGTTCCGATATTATTAAATTGCCGGTTCATAAATCGTTTTAAATATGCGTAAGACCTTACTAAGTGTTTTAATTTTAGCTGCTGCTCAGCCTGTATTTTCGCAGGACAAGAAAGATGCGCCGAAGTGGGACGTTGAAAAGTTCCGGGGAACCACAAAGAATTTCACGATTAACACTGATGAAGGCACCTGGATGAACCTGGATGTTAGCCCAGATGGTAAAGACATTGTGTTTGATATCTTGGGCGACATATACATTATGCCAATTTCTGGCGGTACGGCTAAGCTGCTTACTGGCGGTGCAGCATTCGATGTGCAACCCCGATTCAGTCCCAATGGAAAATACATTTCCTACACGAGCGACAAATCCGGAGGCGATAACATCTGGATGATGAACCGCGATGGGTCTGGCAAACGCCAGATTACAAAAGAGAATTTTAGACTGCTGAATAACGCAACCTGGATGCCGAACAGTGAATATATTGTTGCCAGGAAGCATTTCACGGGCACACGCTCATTGGGTGCAGGTGAAATGTGGATGTATAACATCAATGGTGGTGACGGTGTTCAGCTCACCAAAAGGAAAAATGACCAGCAGGATTCTGGCGAGCCCAACATATCGCCCAATGGCAAATTCTTATACTACAGCGAAGATGTGACCCCTGGTCCGACTTTCGAATACAGTAAAGATCCAAATGGCACCATTTACGCGATTAAGCAACTGGATTTAAGTACTGGTAAAACGACAGACCTGATCCGCCAACAAGGTGGTGCTGCAAGGCCGCAAATTTCACCTGATGGCAAGTTGATGGCCTTTGTGAAAAGGGTTAGATTGAAATCTGTGCTTTACATTCAGAACCTGCAGACTGGTGAAGAGTCGCCGGTTTTTGATGATTTAAGCAAAGACCAACAGGAAACATGGGCAATATTCGGCGTGTATCCAAACTTTGCATGGACACCGGATTCAAGAGGCCTTGTATTTTATGCAAAAGGTAAAATTAAGAAGGTGGATCTGGCATCTTTGTCGGTCGCTGAAATCCCGTTCCAGGTTACAACCAACCAGACGGTGCAGCAATCCTTACATTTTCCACAGCAGGTCTTCACGCCTGATTTTAATGCTAAGATGATTCGCCAGCTAACCACATCCCCTGATGGGAAGATGGTGGTTTTCAACACTGCGGGATTCTTGTATAAAAAAGAACTGCCGAACGGTACACCGGAACGTCTGACTAACGGTATGGATTTCGAGTTTGAGCCTTCTTTTAGTCCTGACGGTAAATACGTGGTTTATACTACCTGGAGTGATGAGTTTAAAGGCTCTGTCAAAAGAGCGGATGTGCGTTCGGGCAGATTTTCGACGCTAACCGATGAGAAAGGGTTTTATTACTCACCTTCATATTCCAGCAAAGGCGATCGTATTGTCTTTAGAAAAGGTCGTGGAAATGACGTGCTTGGGCAGACATATGGAAAAGGCGGTGGCATTTACGTGATGTCGGCAAACGGCGGTTCTAAAACCTTGGTTACAGATAATGGCATCAAGCCGAAGTTTAATGCCGATGACAGTCGTATTTTCTTCCAGTCTTCGGAGAATGGAAAGAAAGCTTACAAAAGCGTTAATGTGAATGGTGGCGGAGAAGTAACGCACTATACATCTGGCTATGCTACACAGTTTGAACCGAGCCCGGATGGCCGATGGATGGCTTTCACGGAGTTTTTCAATGTTTATATTACACCGATGATGCTGACCGGTTCTGCACAGGATCTATCATCAGGTAATAAATCTATCCCCCTTACCCGCCTTACGAAAGATGCGGGATCTTACATCCATTGGAGCAACGATAGCAAACGTCTTTTCTGGACGCTTGGTGAGCAGTACTACGCTCAGGATGTAAAAAATGCTTTCCCATTTGTTGATGGTGCTGCACAAAGCAGTCGCGAAGTTGCGCCCGACAGTTTGTCTATTGGGCTTAAACTTAAGGCTGATGCACCATCTGGCATTATTGCACTAACTGGTGCCCGCATCATTACCATGAAGGGTGATGAGGTAATTGAAAATGGATCTGTACTTATAGAGAACAACAAAATTGTAAGCATCGGCAAAGCTGCCGATGTGAAAGTGCCGGAACAGGCGAAAGTTGTGGATCTGAATGGTAAAACCATTATGCCTGGAATGGTCGATGTGCATGCGCATTTGCGGACCAGCCCGGATGGTATTAGTCCGCAAACAGATTGGTCATATCTTGCCAATTTGTCTTTTGGCGTCACAACCGCACATGATCCATCAAGTAACACAGAGATGGTTTTCAGTCAGGCGGAAATGTTGAAAGCTGGCAGAATGATTGGCCCTAGACTCTACTCTACGGGTTCCATCTTATACGGCGCCGATGCAGACATGAAAGTCGTGGTGAACAGCCTGGATGATGCACTTTCCAGCTTGCGCAGGCTGAAAGCGGTAGGTGCTTTCTCCGTGAAGTCTTACAATCAGCCACGACGTGAACAGCGCCAGCAAATTCTGGAGGCTGCAAGGCAACTTAAAATGGAAGTAGTGCCTGAAGGTGGTTCCACCTTTTACACGAACCTGAACATGGTTATAGATGGACATACGGGCCTTGAACACAGCTTACCGGTTTCACCAGTTTACAAAGATGTTGTAAGCCTGTGGAAAAATACACAGGTGGGCTATACACCTACCCTGATTGTTGCTTATGGCGGTCAGTGGGGTGAGAACTACTGGTACGACCGTACCAATGTTTGGGAAAATGAAAGACTACTAGCCTTTACCCCACGATCTATCATTGATGAGCGTGCCAGAAGAAGGACCACTTCAGAGTACGGAGATTACAACCATATTGATGTTTCTAAAGCTGCGAAGCAACTTGCAGATGCAGGCGTAAAGGTGAATCTTGGCGCACACGGGCAGATCCAAGGACTTGGTGCACACTGGGAGTTGTGGATGCTTGCACAAGGCGGTATGTCGCCATTGCAAGCAATTCGCGCAGCGACCCTCAATGGTGCAAACTACCTGGGTATGGATAAGGAAATCGGTTCCCTTGAAGTGGGTAAACTTGCAGATCTTGTCATTATGGATGCCAACCCACTTGAAGACATCCGTAACTCAGAGAAAATCAAGTACGTGATGATCAATGGAAGGCTTTATGACAGCATGACCATGAATGAGTTGATTTCAAGAGAAAAAATCCGCGGTAAGATGTGGTTTGAAATGGGTAGTGGCAGCAGCTACTCCCTCCCTACCGGAACGTCTGAAACCTGGACCTATACGGTACCACATTGCGATTAAGCAAATAACGATCAAACGAATTGGCTTTAAGAATTGTTCTTAAAGCCAATTTTGTTTTATATGAAGATGTTCCAGAACACCATTACGCTGCGCTCCTATCCTCGCGGTTTTCACCTGATTACAGCCGAGGTATTACAGGCACTGCCCCAGCTGAAAGAAATACAAACCGGTATTTGCCAGGTTTTTATACAGCATACCTCCGCCTCCCTAACCATCAATGAAAACGCTGATCCAACTGTAAGAACGGATTTCAAGATGTACTTTGATAAGGTTGTACCGGAAGAAGACCCCGATTACAAGCACGATGACGAAGGCGCAGATGACATGCCAGCACACCTAAAAAGTGCATTACTAGACATCAGCTTAACCATTCCCATAACCCGAGGTCGGCTCGCATTAGGCATCTGGCAGGGTATTTACCTCTGTGAACATCGAAATCAAGGTGGCCGCCGCAATCTTGTAATCACCGCATGGGGCATATAGCGTTTCACTTTTAATGACATAAAACCTTTTGTTTCACTTTTAATGACATAAACTACTTTATTTCACTATTTTTGACATAAAGATCTCAGGAACATGACCAGAAAAGACCCCATCATCTTAATGGCAGACATCATAGATAGCCGTAAAAGCGATCAGAATGCACTGATGAGAACCTTTAAGCGGTTAACAGAAGATGTAAATAAGCGAAATAAACGTTGGCTACGATCCCCGATAACCATCACCCTGGGAGATGAATTCCAGTGCGTGGTTAAAAATACCTCAAAAGCAATATCCATCATTCTACAGCTTGAAGAAAGGTTAATCGTGGAGAATGCAGGATTTAAGTTAAGGTATGTTGTGTATCAAGGGCCAATCGATACGCCCATAAATGAAGAGATTGCATATGGCATGCTCGGTGAAGGCCTTACAAAAGCGCGTGAAGCGCTGGAAAGCAGCAAGGCAACGAACAGCAGGTACGCCATACACATACATAAGCAAGAAGCGGCTGCGGCATTGACCGCCAGCATGAGTATTTACCAGAACATAACAGACGACTGGAAATTAGAAAAAGACCATGCGCTTATTTGCAAGTTTCTTGATTTAAAGGACTATAAGCAAGTTGCAGAAGCTTTAGGGAAAACGAGATCTCAAATTTGGAAAAGGCACAAGAATTTAAAAATAGAACCGTACTTTGCGATAAAACAGGTAACGCAATACATAGCTGATCAGGTATGAGATTATTAATTACAATAGCCATTATGGTTGTTAGTGAAATTCTGCTTTGGTTCATCTTCTCTGTGGTCGCAAAGTTCTACTACAAAAAGACAGAGATAGACTTAGAATCCTTGTTCAAAGGTTGCCTGGAGCGCCTCTTCCTGGCATTGTTTCTATATAATGACCTGCCACATGCTTTAACTGTCTTCAGTGCGCTGAAGATCGCCACGCGCCTGAAGCATGAAGAACGACAGGGAGAAACACAGCGTTTCAACAACTACTACTTAATCGGGAACCTGATCTCTGTGAGCATGTCTTTATTTTATTTGTATCTCTGGAACCATGCGAGCGACATTGATGCTGCACTGGAGAGATTATTTTCTAGATAGGGCTATTAGGGAGGGCTAGCCATTAAACCAGATGCATCGGATCCTGGCGGAACAATACCCAATCGGATGTACACTGCGCATATAAGGCATCTACTTTCGCACGCACTTGCGCATCAAGCTTATCATACTGATCACCACTACTGTTCTTCAATTGCTCTATGTAAAGAATCATATTGTAGCACATGGTAACCTGCCCTGTAGCCACTAACTTCTTCAACACATCATCTAGCAGCTGCTGTTCGGTGAACCATAAAGTTGTCCCAAAGGCGACCGCTTGCTCCACAACCCCCTGAATGGCTGGACCAATATCAGTATCATAGTCTCCGCTGAAGAACCCAGGCTTTTTTCTATCGCTGGTCGCCTTCACGAGGTTGTCGCGGCTAAGGCACTTAATTAATGTGGAAAGTCGTCGGAACTGGTAAACGTCATCCTCATACAGGCGATTGTAGTTCAGCCGACGCACAACCTTCAGGAATACACTGGTAAGGAGTATCATCAATGAATTGATCCGATCCATAATCAATGGCTCGGCTCTGTGGACGGAAAGTTCTTCGATATCAAACAGCGAAAGTCTTCGAAGGTAGAAGGGTGCCAGATTATCACGGACTTTTAAAAACATCCGAAAAAGCAACAGATGAAGCTGCTGCTTCACCCAAAAGCGCACCCCTAAGGATGCAAGTGCAAAGCCGGTAAAGGTCCAACATATGCCTGCCAACCAGTTTGCCTGCATGTTGAAGATAAAAGGGAGCAGAACCCCTAATGCTGCTATTAACCACAGCCCCCAACCCACTGCTTTGTCTACAGTAGCAATGCGGGTTTTCACGGCCTTAATTGTAAGTGCACGAAAGCCTTTCTTTGGCTGTTCTTTGAAGGGCACGAAGGCCTTCATATCGGGTGAGGCTACATCAGAGAGGATAATCAGATCGAAATACGGCAGCGCTGATCCTTCCTTGTAGCGCAGGATGCTGTCAACCCCCTGGTTGTCGTAAATGCCACCATCCATAATCCCCAGCGGGTTTATCGCAGCAGCGGCATTCTGAGTTGCCAAATCCAGTAGGTTGGGTGATTGTTCATGCACGAAATCATCGGGCCAGCACATCGGCTCAAAGCCGCCAGGGAAACAGGAGGATGCCGCCATAACATCTGCCAACTTCACTTCACGGAGTTGCTTCAGCGGAATGCGGTTGTAGTAGTTTCCCGCATAGCTACTGCCCGGGTTGCGAAAACGAAAGTTCAGGGCATGCTGAAAGTCTGTGCAATTAAATACAACCGCTTCCAAATGACAGGTCATCTTATCAAAGACGTTCATCAGCGCACCGCGGGTAAACTGCGCATCATACTGAGCGGCGAAGACGTTAATCAGGTTTTTCCGTTTATGTGTATGCGGCCAGGGCGCATCAGGATTCAGGTTTTCAATACCAGACTTCAGAAGATCAGTATTGAGTAAGGTCTGCAGCAGAAAATCATAGATCTCTTTGAAGGTATGCTCTTGCTGCTTCATCATAGCGTAGACCACCCCCGTGATGGATCCGCCGGAAACTGTAGAGATAAGCTTTACATGCTCCATAAGCGGTGTTCCACCGAAATCAAGTCTATGGAGGTACGACATAGACCCCAGGTGGAAAGAGGCGGCGCGGTATCCTCCGCCAGAACAACTCAAAGCAATCTTTCCAAAAGGTTCTGCGGGTATCGGTGTCTTTTCCATAGGAGCGTGGTCACATTGGGCAGGGTAACCATCCCTAATTTAGGAAATAAAAAAACCCGGTAAAAGCCGGGTTGAAATATTAGCCGTGGATGGCTTCTTTTGTACCAAAACTCTGGATGAGCTCACCTTCAAACTCGAGCCATTGCTTCCAACGCTTGTCTACGTCCACATCGATGGTATACTTGCGGGCGAAGTTGAGGAAGGTTGTATAATGGTTGGCCTCAGAAACCATCAGATCATAGTAGAACTTGGCCAGATCCGGATCTTTAATATTCTGAGAAAGCACGCGAAAACGTTCACAGCTACGCGCTTCAATCATTGCAGCAAATAAGAGCCTGTCAATGAAAGCGGTATTTCTACTTCCATCCTTCTTGCTAAACTTTATAAGCTTGCCCACATAGTCATCCTTGCGTTCACGGCCTAAAGTATAACCACGCTGCTTGATGATTTCGATCACCATCTGGAAATGTTGCATCTCTTCGATGGCGATTGCAGTTAATTCTTCAACAAGATCCATGTGTTCGGAATTGTTCGCTATTAAGCTGATGGCATTGCTGGCAGCTTTCTGCTCACACCAGGCATGATCCGTTAAGATCTCCTCCAGGTTAGACTCCGCAATATTCGCCCATCGAGGGTCGGTAAGTAATTTTAATCCCAGCATTTGTATTTATTTAGCGCAACAAAAGTAAGTATAATAAGCTCCTTTTAAAGCGCATGGCAGAAAACTACGGTACGGATGCCTGAAAACTGCTTACTTTGCACAACGAAGTGATGCAAGAAAAAACAATCTTAATTATAGGACTGGTCTGGCCAGAACCCAAATCCTCTGCGGCAGGTACCAGGATGGTACAACTCCTGAATATGTTTCTAGAAGAGCAGTATACCGTTGTTTTTGCTTCTGCTGCAGCCAAAGGAGAGTTCAGTGCAGACCTGACAAGCCTGGGCGTAAATGAAGTTCCCATAAAGCTTAACGTCGACAGTTTTAATGTGTTCGTGCGCAGCCTACAGCCTGAAATGGTGATGTTCGATCGGTACATGATAGAAGAGCAGTACGGCTGGCGGGTAAGACAAGAATGTCCAACAGCGCTTACCCTATTGGATACGGAAGACCTACATTGCCTGAGGGCGGCAAGGCAAGCTGCAATTAAAAACCATACCGAGCTGAGCCAGCTGGATTTGTTCAACGACATCGCCAAGCGGGAAATAGCCGCCATTCTACGCTCGGATCTTTCCTTGATTATTTCACAAGCTGAAGTAGAGCTCCTTGTTCAGGAATACGGTGTGAACCGGGATCTTCTATATTTCCTGCCCTTTTTAGAAACGCCGCTCACACCGGCTGCGGTGGATAGCTGGCAGCCTTATGACGCACGTGAAGGATTTATGTTCATTGGAAATTACCTGCATGAACCCAATTGGAATACACTGCAGACTTTAAAAACCACCATTTGGCCACTTTTAAGAAAGCGACTGCCCGGCGTTAAGATGCACATCTATGGTGCTTACGCAAGCGCAAAGGTTTCCCAACTCCAGAATGTAGCGGAGCACTTTCTGGTACACGGCAGAGCAGATAGTGCCACTGAAGTCATGTCCAAACACCGACTTCTACTAGCGCCCATAAAGTTTGGCGCAGGATTAAAGGGGAAATTTATTGATGCCATGCAGACCGGTACCCCAAGCATTACAACAAACATCGGGGCCGAGGCCATGAACGACAACCTCCTATGGGGCGGCGCGATATGTGATGATCTTACAGAATTCGTATCCACAGCGGCGCGTTTATATGCAGATTGTGGGAAATGGCTACAGGCACAGCAAAATGGCCTGCGAATACTAAATGAAAAGTACGACAAAGGCTTGTTTATACCAGGCTTTATGCAAAGGCTCCAGTATTTAAAAGGCAATCTCTCTCAGCATCGCAGAAAAAATTTCATGGGCCAAATCCTTCAGCATCACAGCCTGAATAGCAACAAATACATGTCCCTGTGGATCTCTGAAAAGAACAAGCTTAAATAAGACCATAAACATTAGCGAAATTCCTTTGCGTAAGGGCAAGCCAAGCAAATCGTTCACGTTAAATACGTGCTATATTACTCAGAACAAGCCACTTGCATCATTAAAATATGACAATTCCCTTATTGCTTTTCTGTTCCTCCTCATGAAAATAGTCAGATAAACCAGTACTTTTGCGCCCGTCTTTTAGAGGAATATACGCCACCCCGTATAAACCACACTACAAAAGACGATCTACAGAAAAACGCAAAATGAACTTAAACACCACACCAACATTAAACGATAGCCAAATCAATGCTGGGCAAAAATCAATTCTTAAAGACAGCCTGGCCGGTGAAGCTATGGTAAATCTATCCGGAGGCGCATTCATTACAGCTATGGCACTACATCTAGGTGCCTCTAACTTTCAGATCGGGCTACTTGCAAGCCTCCCTATTCTGACGAATATTTTCCAGCTATTTTCAATATGGCTGGTACAACGGTACAATAATCGTCGTGCAATAACAGTCGTTAGTGCGATTCTAGGACGCTTCCCGATGTTGTTCGCCGCATGTCTTCCCTTCTTCTTTTCGAAAGAGGTCAGCCTTCAGTTGTTGTTGGTCATCCTCTTCATCCACTATGTTTTCGGATCCATTGCAGGTGCAAGTTGGAACTCCTGGGTAAAGGACTTAATCCCGGAAAACAGACTAGGAAGCTTTTTCTCAAAGCGCACAAAACTGATAACCATCTTAAGTGCTGCACTAGGACTGGCCATGTCGATTTCAATTGATTACGTAAAAGGAAATTACACGGAATTTCTAACGCTGATGTATTACAGCATATTTGTACTTGGTGGAATCATTGGCCTGGTTGGCGTGTATTGGCTTGCAAAGGCACCAGAGCCCACGCCGATTACCAATCAAGACAGTGTGCTTGAACAATTCAAGAAGCCATTGAAAGATAAAAACTTCAAGAACCTTCTTGTATTTAACGCAGCCTGGGCATTTGCTTTAAACCTTGCCGTTCCATTTTTTACCGTATACCTGATGAATACCATGGGTCTACCCCTTTCCTATGTAATCGGGTTTACGATCCTTGCTCAGGTCAGCAACATTCTTTCCATCAAAACGATAGGCCAATATGCCGATCGTTTTAGCAACAAGACGATTCTGAACATATGTGCACCGGTTTACATCACCTGTATCTTGGCCTGGGTATATGCTTCTATGCCTACCGAACGCGTGTATGGTTTACTTATCCTTACCGTAATCAGCATTTTCAGCGGTACTGCTACCGGCGGAATTAACCTTGCTTTATACAACATCGGGATGAAACTTGCGCCAAGAAGAGAGGCCATGGCTTACATGTCTTCCTTGAACATGGTGGTTGCCGTGTTTTCAGCGCTTTCACCGATGATCGGCGGGCTGCTCGCAGACACCTTTGCCAATCAGCAACTGTTATGGGACATCCAATTCAAAAACACGGAAGGTATAGTAAGCACCTTTGAAATCATCAACATACAAGGGTGGAGCTTCTTATTTATTCTTGGCGGACTCATGGCTGCCCTGTCATTAAAGCTATTATCTAAGGTGAAAGAACAAGGTGAGATCAGGCGTGAGTTGGTGATGAACTATATGCAGCTTAAGCTAAACAAAAAGATACGTAAGAATTCAACAACCATTTACCGCAGGGGCGTGGTCAGGCCGATTCTGAAAGCACAAATCATTTTTCGCGTGAAACCTGATGAAGCCGCCTAACATGTAAATAACCGGGGAGAACAGCCATCAGTAATACAAGCCCATAACCTTAGGATCAAAGATCAGTGGATCGATTTGCTCCCGGTGTGTTTCGTAATCGCTACACTTGTGCAAAATTGCCTTGTTGTAATAATCTACTACACAGATTATCATTGCTTCAGCATCAGCTACAAGGCGTTCTCCCTCTGATAATCGTTCAACTTGCTTATAATCAAATGTTCTATAACCGGCAGCAGGATTAAAGTATATCAATCTGAACATATATAAATTTTACACTAACCTAAGGAATGTGGGAAAAAATGTGCAAAGTAAAAACATCGGTTTTGGAATGTATAAGTACTTTAAATCCATGTCATTCTTGATTACCTACGCGCAATAAACCTCCCCTGGCCACTCAGGTAGATATCCTTACTAAAACTCTTTTATTAAAGGGAAGCATTAAGACCTCAAACTGTATATTTGTAGCCGCATCAGGTATTGGTTATATCATCTGTGCTACGCTTTTAACATCATTCAACTCCTACATTATTGAACACGCTCCAGGCCTGGCTTAAAAAGTACTACAGAACATTAGCTGCCGTAACATTACTGGTCTTCATTTTTTTGGTAAGCATCGCCCAGAACTACCTGCTTTTCCACACACTCGTTGAACTGTTCTCTATAATCGTGGCCTTCGCAGTGTTTACGGTGACCTGGAACTCCAGGAAAATGTTGGACAGCAACTATCTGTATTTTCAAGGGATCGCCTATCTATTCATCGGGGTGCTCGACCTGTTACACACGATTACGTTCAAGGGCATGAACATCATCGACGATCAGATCTACTATTCCAACCAGTTCTGGGTAGCAACGCGCTTTCTCGAAGCAACGGCACTCGTTGTCGGCTTCACCTTTATTCATCGGAAGCGGAGAATAAATGTTGATGCCACTTTCATAGCCTACCTGGTTGTAACCACATTGATCATTTGCTCGATTTTAGTATGGGAAAACTTCCCGATTTGCTTCATTGATGGTGTTGGCCAGACAGCCTTTAAAATTTATGCCGAGTACACCATCATTGCAATACTCTTTGTAGGCTTGTTTTTGCTGAAAAAGAACCGTCAACATTTTGAGCCATCCATTTTCAGGTCTTTATGCCTATCGATATGCTTCGCCATTCTGACCGAATTCTGCTTTACGCTGTATGTATCTAATTACAGTGCTTCCAATGCCGTGGGACACTGTGCCAAGCTACTAGCGTTTTTCTTTACCTATAAGGCTGTTGTGGAGAAAGGATTTATCAATCCCACAACCTTGATCTTTAAGAATCTTAGCGACAGTGAGCAAAACTACCGTACCCTTTCTGAAAACCTGCCTGTATTGATCTTCCGGTTTGATGAAAAGGGAAAGTGCATTTATGCAAATAAAGCCGTTCAGGAGCTAACTGGTCATACACCTGATCTTCCATCCTGCCAGAACGTTTACAATCTGGGCTTGCCAGCAAATTTCGCAGAGGGCATTGAAGATTTGCTTGAAAAAGCCAGAGAGAGCAAGGCGGAACAGCAGTTAGACTTCAGTTTCGACGCCAACAGGCACTATGCGCTTAAAGTTATTCCTGAGTACACCTCTGGCCTTATGGGCTTCTCTTACCTTGTCATCAGCTATGACATCACACAGCTGAAGATTAATGAGAAGGCCTTACAGGATTTAAACTCAACTAAGGATAAATTTTTCTCCATAATTGCGCACGATCTAAAATCGCCATTTACCTCTATCCTTGCCTATAGCGACTTGATTGCAAAGAATACACAGAAATTCAGTCCGCCTAAATTAGAGCAGATGGCACTTACCATCCGCAGAGCAGCACAGAATGCGTTCGGCTTGCTTGAAAACCTGCTGAGTTGGTCCAGGTTACAAACTGGTGCGCTACTTCCTAAACCCGAGTTAATTGACGTTCGTCACCTTATTCTGGAACATATAGAACTGCTTTCACCCATTTCAATCATAAAAGACATTCAGATCGAGATGGCTGAAGACACGGTAGGTTTGGTTAACGCAGACAAACAGATGTTAAGCACGGTACTCCGTAACCTGACGTCAAACGCTGTGAAATTTAGTCACACCAATAGCAAAGTTGTAATCCGAGCAGTACCGCAGGATGATACCATATTGTTTTCTGTAAGTGATAATGGAACTGGAATACCTGAGCAATTGATCGACCGGCTGTTCAAAATGGAAAGCTCATTTACTACGATAGGCACAGAAAATGAAAAAGGCAGTGGCTTGGGACTTATTCTCTGCAAAGATTTTGTTGAAAAAAGTGACGGCAAGATCTGGGTGGAAAGTACATTGAATGTTGGAACAACTTTTTACTTCAGTATTCCAGCTGCAAATACCTAAAATTACTTGTATTTACAACACAAACGACTCAAAATAGCTACAAAAACTAACGAATCAATAAGATATTTGATCAAGAACCATAAGATTGTCCAAAAATAGACGCAACATGACGTATTTATTATCCACTTGTCAAACATTCACAAAATATAATATATAAAAAGCAATTATTTTACATCAAAACACATCAACTAACCTTTTTCTGGTTATATTTGAAGAGGATTATTAGAATTTAAATTGTATTAGGAACAAAAAAGGCTTTTCAACATTTTGAAAAGCCTTTTTTGTTATAAAAGAAAACAGTTATACATCTATGTTATCCACCATTTGCCGGCAAGGTAAAGTAGAACTCTGAACCAACGCCAAACGTGCCTTCTACACCGATTTGCCCGTTGTGCCTGTCAATAATTTCCTTGGTCAGGTGAAGTCCAATGCCAAGACCAGATACATTAACCACGCCATCGGCACGATAGAACCTGGTGAAGATCTTACTTTTATGCTCCTCCTTTAACCCGATACCGTAATCCTTCACCCTTACGGTGACCACCTCAGCATCTTTAAACAATGAAATTTCTACCAGGTCCGCTGCAGGCGAATATTTAATTGCGTTGGTTAGTAGATTATTGATGACCTGCTCAATGCGCTGTTTATCAGCATAGACGATTGCAGGCTCATTGGCATCATGAAAAATGATCTTATGCGTCTTGTAAGTGTAAGGAAAAGTCTCCATAACTTCTTTCAGCAACAACCTTAAGTCGAAATGCTCCAGATTAAACTGCAACTTACCAGCCTCAATTTTTGAAACATCCAGTAAGTCAGCAATCAGCGCGTTTAACTTTGCCACCTGATCCAGCGTTTTCTCAATAAACAGCGCATTCACACGGTCCTGCTTTTTCTTAGCAAGTAGCTGTAAATAGCCTTTGATTGTCGTAAGCGGTGTTTTTAACTCATGGCTCGCGAGTGCGATGAATTCATCTTTCTTATCACTCATCGTCTTGATCTCTTCGAATAGCCTTGAATTTTCAAGCGCAATGGCAGCTTGTGAGGCAATACTCTCTACGAGATCTTCATGCTCGGCACGAAACTGTCCCACTTCGGGATGTCCAAACAACAATCCGCCAATCACCTCACCGTTGGCTGAAACAACAGGCACAGCGAGGTAACTTTTAACATCCAAATGGCCGCTTGGCATTCCGAATAGAGGCATATTCTTTCCATAGCGGCTGTCCATGGTCACGTCATCTACCCTGATGACTTCACTATTGCTAAATGTCGGCTTGAACAACGCTGCATGCCTTGGCATGCCCAGGGATTCAAATTGGGCACTTGAGGCCCCTGAAAGCGTATAAAGCATAAAAGCTTCACCATTGTCATCGTAAGTATTGTAAAAGAAAGCCCCAAAGGATGCTCCAGTGATTTGCGTGGTCACATCCGTAACTTGCTGAAGGACTTCTTTCACTTCCAGCTGTTCCAGTATAACCTTACCAATAGAATTCAGCAACTCAAGATTCTGCGCATTGCGCTTAATGGATGCCTGGGCTTCAACCTGCTCGGTGATGTCCCTTGCAATCTTAGATGCCCCTATGATATTTCCAGAGACGTCTTTTACGGGCGAAACCGTTAGCGAAATTGGGATCAATTTTCCTATTTTCGTCATCCGAATGGTCTCGAAATGTTTTACTTTATTCCCCTGGCGGATCTGACCCAAGATGGTATCTTCTTCCTTAAGCCTTTCTGTGGGTATCAGGATCGAAACCGGTTTTCCAATTACCTCTGTTTCTGTATACCCGAAAATCCTTTGAGCGCCTTGATTCCAACTGGAAATAATCCCATTCAAATCCTTGCTTATGATGGCATCATCAGATGATTCCACAATTGCTGATAATACAGACTGTTTGGTTTCGTAAGAAGTTTTTGCCGTAATATCAACAAAGGTATTTTGCGTTCCCGAGAACGTACTCTGATCATCAAAAGTCGGAATAGCAAATACAAGCAAACGCTTGAAGGTCTGATCCGGCCGCTCAATTACGATCTCCTGATTTTCAAACCTTGCGATTTGTTGTAGTGCTTTCGCCATAGGCGAATCGCTGAGGTTCATTGGTCTCCCATCTGGAAAATGGATCCTCCATGGCCCGCTCCAAAAATCCTCACCCATCACCGGAACCCTTCCCCACAATTGAACTGCCGCCGGGTTGAAATACGTTAACCGCCCATCCTGATCACTCGTGTAAATGGCTAAGGGCGAATCTTCAATTAGGGACTGGTATTGTTTATTTTTTTTATCAATATCAACAAAGTCCTGCATATTGTTTCAAGTACGTGTTAGCTTGTAAAAGTAATAAATCATTCGGCATATTCATTTCACGTAAAACGAATATTTACTGTGAAGTTTTTAATTCAAATGGCCTATTCACAAGCCGGCCTCACATAGCTAAAGACTTGAAAGTCTAAGACTTACTGCCTTTACAACATCTGCATCAGTCAACCTAAATGGAACGTCCCTTGAAAATGAACCGTGAACCTCCCGGGCACCTGTGCGCTGAATCAGTTCTTCCACATTGTTCAAGTTCAGTCCGGCGCCTGGCATAATCTCGATCCGCCCTGCAGCAGCTGTTATCAACTGTTTAATAACATCGGCACCAGCAACAGCGGTGGCCGCACCGCCAGACGTCAATATTCTTTCAAAACCGAGTGTTATCAATTGTCCCAAGCCTTGATGCATATCCTTCAAGTCATCAAAAGCCCGGTGGAAGGTCGCCGGCATCGGATGTGCAACTTCAAGCAGGGCCTTACAGCGCTCTTCATCTATGGTTTGATCCGGATTTAAGATGCCGAAAACAACACCATCGCATCCCAAGGCTTTGCAATTGAGAATGTCGGCCTTCATCACTTCAAATTCAACATCTGAATAGACGAAGTTTCCGCCACGAGGACGTATTATCGGGTATAATTTTATATGCAGTAGTTTTCTAGCCAGGGCAATTTGCCCGTATGAAGGCGTTGTGCCCCCTTCAAGAAGATTATCACATAATTCAACGCGGTAGGCACCAGCTTCCTGTGCAATCAATGCTGAGTTGACACCATTTGCACACACTTCCAACTTCACCATAGCCTAGTAGTAGCTTTTGCCTGGAATTAATAGATCCTGTTTCACGTCATTGCATACCGCATAGGAGAAGCCTTTCTGGATGGCATAAGCGCCATGTTCACCCTTTTTATTAATGGCAAGAAAGCCAACTTGTATGTTTTTTGCGATCTCGGGTTTCTTCTTGATGATCCGCATAACTGCTTCCTTACATGCTGCTTCTGGAGAGTAGCCCTGACGCATCAGTTCCACAACCAGAAAAGAGCCGACGTTGCGAACCACCTCCTCACCTACACCCGTAGATGTAGCGCCACCAACCTCATTATCCACATACAAGCCTGCGCCGATAATCGGACTGTCGCCAATTCGGCCATGAAGCTTATACGCCATTCCGCTTGTAGTGCAACCTCCGGAAATGTTTCCGCTTGCATCGATTGCCAGAATGCCTATCGTATCATGGTTATATTGATTTCCAGGTAGCATTTGCGGACTACTTTTTTCGTATTGCTTGTTTTCGATGTTCATCACCGGCGCATATTCCGCGGTTTTCAACCACTCTTTCCACGCTTTTTCACTTTCAGGTGTAAGCAGGTTTTCTTTAGGGAAGCCGTTCTCCAATGCAAACTGGAGTGCTCCTGCACCGGCAAGCATCACATGTGGTGTTTTCTCCATCACCTTCCTGGCAACAGATATCGGGTGTTTGATGTGCTCCAGCGCAAGTACTGCACCGCAATTACCCTGCTCATCCATAATGCAGGCGTCTAAGGTCACATTACCATCACGATCTGGCAGGCCACCATACCCCACCGTTTGATTCTTCACATCCGACTCAGGCACCCAACCGGCTTGCTCAACGGCATCAAGCGCTCGCCCACCTTTAGAGAGCACCGCCCAGCCAGCCTTGTTCGCTGCAACACCAAAATCCCAGGTAGAAATGATGATTGGCTTAGCTGCCGCTGAAATGGTTTCTGAAGGTACGATGTCTGCAATGGCTTGCTGATTGATGGCTAACATTCCTGCAGATACTGCAGAGGCTTTTATGAATTTCCGACGATTAAACATGTTGATGGGTATAAAGCTTAAAAAGCCAAATTAAAGAAAAGAAATCAAGCTTATCCAGGATTTTGTTATCCACCAAGTTCTAATCTAGGACAAACACTTTCAAGAATAGCTAAGCCATACAACTGATGCGCAATACAAATACCCGCGGCATTTAGCACGCAAAGTTCTTTCTTCTTTCAAACAATGCACTAAAACTAGCATTCAGTTGGTTTTAGACATTAACATAGAATAGCCCATGCCCATTATAGCCGGAATAGAAACGCTCACAGACCTATTAGCAACGGATCAGCTCGAAGCCTTAGAAAAAGCAGCTGAAATCCATAAAATGCAATCTAATATCCAGTTTACCATCAAAGATGTTCGCGATCAGAAGATCTACATGGAGGTCAGTCAATCTGAAACACGATCCAAGAAATATGCGAACGAAGCAACCTTAATCAAGCGTGCACATGAGGTCTTTGACAAATGGTTCCCAGAATACGAGCTTGATATTGAACCAACAACTCATGGCCTTACGCCTACATCGGTGGTCACTCCGGCCTGGTTGGAAAGAAAAATGAAAGAAAAGAACGTCCGTATCAAACAGATTGCTTTCGACACCGGTGTCGATCGGGATAGCATTGCAGACTGGGTTTCCGGGAAGCGGTCCATGAGTCAGATTGTTAAAGCCATGTTCTTTTTCTACCTCTCCAAATAGTAATAATTCGGCATTTACATTGCTTTAAAAAACAAAATTTCTATTTTTTGATTATAGTATGTAAGTAAAACATACATTATGAACAGAACGATAGGATTAATTTTGATTGTACTTGGCGTTGTGATGCTAATCTGGACAGGATTTTCTTACACCAAAAAAGAAAAAGTGATTGACGCAGGACCGATTCAAGTCTCTGCAGACAAAGAAAAGAGTGTAAACTGGCCCCCATACCTCGGCGGTATTTTATTAATCGGCGGAATTGTGGTTGTTGCAACCGCTAAAAAGTCTTAGTAAAAACGCTAGGCATCCTTCAAAGACTCATGGCTTTTGTTGATGATCTCCATAATGATTTCGTCAAGTTTGGCCGCAGAATGATCTAGATACGTCAAAACAGACGTTTTCGTTGCTTCGTCTGTGGCCGGATCTTTTAGCAGTGCCATCAATCCGAGAATGCTCGTAAGTGGACCCCTCACCAGGTGTGCCTGTGTCCAGGCAATTTCCTTTAGTCTGCTGTTGTGCTCTTCGACCGCCTTGGTGTAAGCAACACGTTCGCTGATGTCCTGAAATGCACCAATCATTTTTACAACACCTCCGGTTTCCGGATCAAATATCAGGAACCCGCGGTCTAGTATGTCTTTGTATGAACCATCTGCACATCTAAACCGGTATTCACTGGTCCAGCGCGATAGTTTATGATCAACATTGTACTGCACCACGCCTGTTACTCGTTCCAGATCTTCTGGGTGCACACGTTCATACCACCACTGGTAATCCGATTCTAAACAATCATACCCAAATATGGATTGAATACCCTGATTCCATATCACCTTACCATTTTGGTGATTTAAGTCCCAAATCGTGTCGCTGGTTGCCTTGGAAACAATGTTTAAGCGTTCCAGATGTTCTTTAATCTTCAGCTCCTGTTCTACCCTATCCGTAACAATACGCGCATTGCAGATAATGCCATCAATCGCCTCATCCGCACGCATATCCGTTATGATCGTTTCCATCCAGTGTGTCCGGCCCAGCTGATCTGTAAGCCTATAAGGCGCTAATTTGATGCTTTTCTTTTCCGCGAGTGCTTCCATTTGTTCAATCAGATACGCCCGATGGTCCTCATGAATAGCAGTAAACGCATTTTTCCCGACTACCTGCTCCGGCGTAAGGCCCATCAGGCGCTCAATAGTAGGACTCACGTATTTATAGACCCCATCTCCGTCCATAATCGCAATCAGATCGGAACTTTCCTGAATCAAAGTTTTAAAACGTCGTTCACTGTCAATTAAGGCTCTTTCAAACCTGGTCTTTTCCGTGATGTCTATAGCAACCACAAGCCGCGCTTCTTTTGTTCCGTAATGGATGGAATTTCCCTTAATTTGTAAGAGAATAGTTTCTCCCGATTTCTTCCGGTGATTTACAATCAACGAGTGTGGTTTACCCGGTTCAACCTCCGACCGAAGCTTTTCGACGAACGCTGCTGCATCAGCTTGCGGTCTGATTTCCTGAATGGACATGGAAAGAAATTCAGCCTTTGAATATCCATAATGGGCAACTGCAGCTTCATTCACATCAAGGAATTTCAACGAATGCAAATCATATACCCACATTGGCAAAGGGTTCAATTGAAAAAGCTCGCTAAAAGTGTTCTTCAAAGTTTCAAGCTCTTCTTCCGCCTTCTTGCGGGATGTAACATCCCTCAGGACGCCAATCATGCGTTTCGCGCGGCCATGCTCATCCCGCAGGATATATCCATTTTCCTCCACTTCGGCATAACGCCCATCCATCCTCCTCAATTTATAATCGGAAGTCCAGTTTTGTGCACCAGGATTGCGTAGCGTTTCATCCAAGCTCCGCTCCAGACGTTCAATGTCCTGGGGATATATTAACGCTTTCCATTTATCAATCGAAAACCGACCCTCTGTCGGGCAACCATAAGCATGATAAAAAGCATGTCCCCATTCAATATTATCGGCTTCAATATCCCAATCATATATGGCATCATTGGTTGCTTTATTTACATAATTATACCGCTCATTGCTTAACTGAAGGGCGGACTCCATCTGCTCGCGTCCTTCCAGCTCTTTCAAAAGCCGCACATTGTTCTCTTCCAGCTTCATTTCTGCGACCACGAGTTCGGTCACATCTGTAGAACTTTGAACGATGTAACGTAACGTTCCTGCTTCGTCAAGTAGCGGATAAGTTTCAATGTTCCAATAGCGCAGCTCTGGCATAATAATAGCCTCAGACGGTAAGTCATAGCGATGTTTTAAGACAAGGTAAGGTGTCTTGGAGTTGAGCACATGATCAAAGGCTTGCGTTATATTTACCGTCCTACTCCCATCGTCATCCACATTAGCCGGGAACACAGAAAAAAACGGTTTTGCGATAAGATCCTCGGCATTTTTATAAGTACTGACCAGAAAAGCTTTGTTGACCGCAGCAATGGTAAAATCCGGCGCGTCGGGGTGTAAAATGACGCTTGGGGTGGGCATAGCATTGTAAAGTAGCTCAATCTCTTTCAAGTTGACCATAAGTGATTGCGTAATGGGATGATCAGTAGGGTGGCCTTTTGCCAAAATAAAGATAGGATATTTCTCCGCTTTTCAACAAAAGAAGCTGGAATTACAAGTGCAACACCTCTATCATCCGAATGCCGTTTGTAGTTTGGACAGGTAAGCAGGAGTATTTGATTTGATAAATAACACGTCCCTACATTGATTAAACATTATGTAAACCCTTAATGCCTGAATGAATTTGTCGAGTTGCGAATCGCTGATTTCAACAGCTTCAAAATGGATGTTATGTACAATTAAAAGCTTGTTTTTTCGGTCTGCTTTTGCATCCATCCTCGCAATGAAGCAATCTCCTGCAAGTACCGGCAGGGAAAAATAGCCGTATTGCCGCTTAGCCGCTGGAACAAAACACTCTAACTGATAATCGAAATTGAAAAATTCTTTTAAACGGTATCTAAATACATTCAAAAGATCAAAAGGAGAAAGAATGAAAACATCTCCCGCGTTCACAGGAACGGTATTTTGTTCCTTTAGCATATAATATATTTCCTTCAGACCTTCCACCTGAACCTGAATTACCGCACCCTCTAGAATCATTTTTTCCAGCTCCGATTTAATAGCATTGTCTTTAACCCGGCGGCTACGCCAGCGTAGTTCTTTTGCAGCGCCAATGCCCAAGGCGGATAAGGTTCTATGTATGATATATCTGGCGTATGCTGCTGCCGTTGGAAGCGTCTGGTCTATTTCATCCGGAACCAGGTTTAATGGCAGTTCATACACCTTCTGAAATTTTTCATCTCTGCGGATCATCAACTTCCCTTCCAGGTACAGCCGCTCCAGTGCTACCTTTGCCGGGCGCCAGTCCCACCAACCCGAACTTGCTTCCTGACGGTCATTTTCGAAGTCGCTCACCCTTACCGCTCCGTCCCGCTCCACCTGATCCAGTATTTGTGCCATCAAATGGAGTATCGGCTTTTTCAAGACCGGACGGTTTAGCTCGAAAGCCTGCTTTACAGGTAAAGTATAACGAAAGTCGTACATCGGCATGTACCCTGCATCAGAAGCGAAGTATTCGAAAACAAGTCCTTCATCGCAAAGTTCCGTAAGCCAGCTGGTTTGATAATCCGGCACTCTCGATGCAAATACATGATGATGGGCACGCTCAACCACTAGATTCGTATCCAGCTGCACAAACCCCAAGTGTTTGATAACTTCATATACAGCTGCTTTGCCAAATCCAAACTGGCCCGTCCTGGACAAGCCCGCGGCATCTAAGATAATCTGCCGCGCTTGCCGCTTTGATAATACAAGCTGTTCCGACATAGCGAGCTAAATGGCGACAGACAAAGCTTTTTTCATTTCGCAGATTGCATCGGTGAAATCAGCAAATCTCTTACTCTTACCTATATGAATCGGAATTCCATTCATACGATTGGCTAAGTCTGTCATCGGCATGTGCTCCAACGTTCTAAATTCCTCTTTCCACACTTCTAATTCGTAAACCCGCTGATTCTGAAAGCCTGTCGTAACACGGTCGTTATCTGTACGCATGAATCTTAGCTGCCCCATGCTGCTGGTGAGTGCCTCGAAATCTACAATGATGCCGTCATAAATAAGCTGGTTGACAAAGGTGTTTTTAAAGAGGGTCTCAATTTGGGCATGATCAGCTGTTTTCACATTAGGCAGTATGACGCTGTACTTCGTCAGTCCGTTTGTAAACAACCAGCATTTTTTTCGGTCGACAAGAAATACGGTGGCATTCCACTTCCCAAGCGGACTTGTTTCAACAGCAGCATCCACGGTAATCATCTTCGGAATTAATTTCTCTAGCTTCTTAGTGGCGTAAATCATTGTAGGCATAACGTGGGATTAAATTAGTCAAATGATGTACTTCTCTTTAAATTTCAGAAGAAAGTTAAACAATGCAGTCCTGGTTAACAAACATCTCAGACATATTCGCCTTCAGAGGCCCTTCCTTTTAACGATGAGGCCACACCAACCTGTAACTTATAAAAGGTTTAAACGCAAAAAAGCCTCTAAGTTTGCACTTAGAGGCCTTTTTAGTCGGGGTGGCAGGATTCGAACCTACGACCTCCACATCCCAAATGTGGCGCGATACCGGGCTACGCTACACCCCGAACTGGTGTTGTCCAACTTAAGAATTTGCATTCTCTCGTTGTTTGGGATTGCAAAAGTAGAACTTTTACTTTAATAAAGAAATTTATTTTAAAATATTTTTCTTCTTCTTTCAAACCGTTATCACATATCCTTGCGATTGGTATGGTTCAAAGGTAGAATTATTTTTCAATTCCAGGAAGTCCCCCCAAGTTAAAAGCATCAACTATCCTGTAAGCGGTTCACGATCAACAAGAAAAATTTTCAGCTTTGCACTGCTGTATGCTTATTCACGCTCCTCTTCGGGGGTGAAATCCAGCTTGCAACTTAAAACGCACCGCTAAAACAGGTCTTTCGATCATCATTAGCTAGCCTATTGCTCCCCATCTGCTCCATAGTTGCTAAGTAGTCGGTCAGGTTTTGCTTAGGGGTTGGTTAGAGGTTGCTAGGCTAACGACGCTTTGAGCCCTTATCAATCCCTCACCAACTCGCCACCAATCCGCGATCTCCAGCGCTGTTCTTACGCTCCGAAAGAAAAATTGAAGGCTACTTTAGAGCCATCAGGTGCAATCGCCAGGATTTGAATCCTCGACCGCCCTGCTTCTAACAGTGCTGTTTCAATATCCTTCGGGCTAGAAATTTCTGTACCGTTTATGTAAACAATAATTGTTCCCGGAGGAATGCCAATCTGCCCAAACACCCCGTTCCGGGCAACTTCTGTGACAACTACACCCGCATTGACACCCAATTGCTGTTTCAATGCTGATGGCAGCGGGGTAAATCGAGCACCAAGCTTTTCGTACATCTCACTAACACTCTGACGGCTGGCAAGGTCACGCGATCGGTCCTCACGTTTTAATTTCGCTGAGGTATTCCGTTCCTTCCCATCACGAAGGTAGCTTAGCTTCACTTCGTCGCCAGGGCGGTGCCTCGCAATGCGTTCTGAAAACTCAGAAGAAGAGAATATCTGTTGTCCATCTATCTTCTGAATGATATCCCCTGCTTTAAGTCCTGCTTCTGCGGCAGCACTTCCAGGCTGAATATCGGTGATGAATACACCATTAACAGTCCCTGGTTTTATGCCCTGTTGTTTTAGAAATTGATCTTCTGTTGTAGGCGAAGGGAAACTCACTCCCAGAAGACCTCTCCGTACTTCACCAAACTGCTTGAAGTCATCCAGAATTTTCTTAGCCAGGTTTACAGGGATCGCAAAGGCGTAGCCAGCATAACTCCCGGTCATAGATGCAATGGCAGCATTGATACCGATCAATTCTCCCCTGGTATTGACCAGTGCACCCCCACTGTTACCCGGGTTAATGGCTGCATCAGTTTGTATGAAAGACTCTATGGCACTACTACCCTGCTGGGAGGCTTGCTGCTGACTCGTTTCAATGATGCCGATGTTACGTCCTTTCGCGCTGACGATTCCCGCAGTCGCTGTAGTACTTAAGGTAAGTGGATACCCCACTGCAAGCACCCATTCACCAACAAGCACTTCATCAGAATTGCCAAGCTTCACGACAGGCAGTTTGGTTGCTTTGATTTTCAGTAATGCTAGATCTGTATTCGGATCACGGCCGACCAGCTCACCTACAAATTCCCGGCGGTCCGGCAGAATTACGGTAATCGATTCCGCGTTTTCAATCACGTGGTTGTTGGTCGCAATGTACCCGTTTTCAGCGATGATGACCCCTGAACCAAGTCCACCGCCATTACTGCTACGCGTTTTAATGTGCACCACAGCCGGCGTTACCAACTGCGCCGCGTTTACAAAGTCAACATGGTTACTCAGATCACCGGACACACTGCCCACGCGTACCACGGGTGTATCTGTTGTCGGTGACGGGTTACGATTTAAAAAATAGAATCCAATACCGATGATGACCCAGGTAAGGACAAACAGGAATAGAATGGCTGATCTCTTCATTTCATCATTAACAGTTGAAAGCGAAAAAGGGTTTCCAAAACATACCGCCTAAAGTGCTGTTATAGTAAATGAATTACGTTGAACAAAAACATATCCTATGAAAAACATCTTGAAAACAATTGCTTTTGCAGTAGCAGTTACATGCAGTACGGCAGCATTTGCCCAGGAGAAAAAAGACACACTTAAGATTGATCCGGATAAGAAGATCAAGAAAACTGCAAAAAGTGTCGGAAACAAAACAGCTGAAGTTGCGGTTAAAGGTGCCTCGACGCTTGTAGATAAGACGTATAAAGATAAAGTAGGTCCGGATGGACAGACCATCTACATCGACAATAAATCCAGATACTATTATGTAGACGGAAGAGGTGCAAAAATCTATGTATCAAAATCGCAGCTTAAAGCTAAGCCGGTTGAATAACATTATTAATAAGCCTGCTGTCGTGCAGAATACTGCGCGACAGCTTTACAGGCGAACCATATAGTTTCCTTCAGCCATCACCGATCCATTGATCAACACTTCGATGGCATGTTCACCTTCATAATATTTTCTGGTGCTAATCAGCTTAAAAGACTGGTTTCTACTGATGTTTTCAAGTTGGCCAGCCTGATATATCCGCTCACTGATCTTAAACACTTTCCTGTTCAGTTGTCCATTTGCTTTCCTGTAATATATCGCATACTCTAAACGTATGGTTTTAGCTTTGTCACCTACATTCCCCACTTGGAATTTGAAAGACAATAAGCCACCAATCTTAACTTCAGGTGTAAGCAACTCAAAATTTTCCAAAATAATTTTTTCAGCATTCAAGCCGTAGTGTTCCAGCACATGCGTATGTCCACGTTTCAACAAAGTGCGGCAGCCATGTTTAATAATTGCATCCGTTTCCCTCGAGTTTCCGCTCCAGGCTTTAACTATGGCCAGGACTACATCCGGGTGATCTTTAGAGATGTCGTTGAGGTTATTGGCCACACTCCTGCGCACCGCCTCATCCGTATCCGCTTTTAGCGCTTCTAAAATAGGCAATATAGGGCTGGGATCCTTCTTTAACCTGTCCACCGCTAAGCCCCAGGGCAGTCTTGGCCTGCAACCTTCCGTCGCCAGTCTTCGTACTCGTGCATGTTCATGCTGGGTCCAGACCTGCATTGCGTTTAGCGTCTGTTCAAAATGCGCATTCAAAAACGGTCGGATGGCAAATTCACAACTTACATACTGCGTTACAATCTCCATGCTTTCAATGGAAGCCTGTGGATGCTTGAGCCCATAAGTTTCAATATATGCGGGTAAGAACATCATCTCCAGGCGCTCTTGCAAGAAGCCATGTGCTTTCAGGCGTTCGATGAGTGCCACCAATAAAACCATTGCATCGGAGTATGATGCAGGCATGAACTGGTGCATACACATTGCTGTATGCTTCATGCGTGCCTTAAGCTCCATGGTCTCAAATGCGGGCACGTATATGTATTCCAGAAATAATTGCGTATCAAAGCCAAGCAGTGTTTCCTGCATGCAGCTGGCAATACCGTTGTAGAAAACCGGTGTATATAGATCTTTTAATAATGACATTGCTGCTGACGATTTGTTACAGTAAAACTAAAATATTTATTTAACAAATTTAACATTTAAATCTGTAACCAATCGGTATTTACGGTCGTCTTACAGCCAAAGATTACAATCATGAAAACGATATTTACCGCCGCCCTAATTTGTCTATTTTACTTGCTCCCGCTAACCACCTTCGCTCAGGATTTAATCAATGTTGAAGGATTGGTAAAAGATGATAAACAAAACATGCCAGCTGCTACAGTACTCCTGTATTCGAGCAAGGATTCTGCACTTGTTAGTAGTGCAATGACCAATGAAAATGGACAATTTAATTTTAAAGCTAAGACTGGATCGTACTATATTGTTGCCACTTCAATGGGCTACAATAAAGTCAGTACAGCATCAATAAAACTGAACGGAGAAAAGTCCTATTCCGTACCATCGATACTGCTTAAAGAAACTGAAAATAACCTGAATGAAGTGGTCGTAACTGCCGCTAAACCTGTGCTGGAACGCAAAGCGGATAAGCTTGTATTTAACCTTGATGCAACACCGTCAGCAGCAGGTCTAAATGCACTGGAAGCACTTAAAAAAGCACCAGGTGTTGTTGTAGATCATAACGAGAACATCTCCCTTGCAGGAAAGAGTAATGTGTTGGTTACCATTGATGGAAAACAAACCTATTTAAGTCAGGAAGAGGTTGTAAACCTCCTCAAGTCTATGCAAAGTACAGAGATCGAAAGCATAGAGATTATGAACAATCCTGGTGCGCGCTATGAGGCAAACAGTACCGGAGGTGTGATCAACATTAAAACCAAGAAAAGCAAAGCTGATGGCTTTAACGGAAATGTCGCTATTGGCGCTGGTTATAACAAACGTCTTTCCAGCAGCAACAACCTCAACCTCAACTACCGTAAGAACTTCTTTAACACCTTTGGATCTTACAGCTATAACAACAACAAATGGGAACAGAACCTCCTGATTGATCGCGTAACACCAAATGAAGCCAATAAACTATACTTCAGTCAGCGTAATACGGACACATCCAACAACAATTCACATAACTTCAAAATTGGTACAGACTTCTTCTTATCGCCTAAACACACGGTTGGGTTTCTGGTAAAAGGGAATATCAACAACAGAGAAGAGAACAGCTTCAGCAGGACCAACATCGGCAGCAGTTTAGGTCAGACCGATTCGATTCTGAGAACGCCAAGCCATAACGAAGGTGCCAGAAAGAACTATTCTTATAACCTGAACTATAAAGGGATCCTGGATACAGCGGGACAAGAACTTACGCTGGATGTGGACTACAGCACTTTCGATGGCGATAACGATGCGCTGTATAGAAATAAGTTTTTCCGCGCAGATGGCACCTTCTTTAAGAATGGGCAGATCTATAGAAGTTTTGCACCTTCAGAGATCAACATCAGAGCGATTAAGGCGGATTATGTATTGCCTTTGAACAAGGATTTGAAAATTGAGGCCGGTCTGAAATATGCGGGCGTAGAAAGTGACAACAACTTTATTTTCGAAAATGAGGTTGGAAGTGGCTGGCTTACTGATCCAAACCGCAGCAACAGATTCAAGTATAGCGAAGAAGTAAGCGCCGCTTATACCACCTTTAGTGCAACCTTAGGTAAACTCTCTATACAGGCTGGATTACGCGCAGAAAGAACACACTCTACCGGTACCTCTGTAACCTTAAATGAAGAGATCGACCGCAAGTACACCAACTTATTTCCATCTGTATTTGTAAGCCAAAATTTCAATGAAAACAATGTACTAAACTTCTCGTATTCAAGGAAGATAAACAGACCAAATTATCAGAATTTAAATCCATTCATGGACTACCTTGATCAGTACACTTACAACCAGGGTAATCCGAATTTAAGACCTGAATTCGCAACCAATTTTGAAGCAACATATTTGTTTAAACAGAAGTACAGTATCGCCCTTGCATACACCCATGTTTCGGATGTAATTACGCAGATCCTCCTGCAAAATGCAGCGCTGAATTCAATGTATCAAACAAACTTAAACCTTGCATCAGATGACATCATATCACTAACATTAAACTTCCCGGTAACGGTTACAAAATGGTGGAACTTTAACAACAACATTCTGGCTTATCACAAGCAACTTAAGAGTCCAAACATCAATGGTTTTGAGCTCAAATCAAAGCGATTTACAGGCAACATATACATGCAGCATAACTTCAACATGTCCAGTCAATGGAGTGCAGACATGAGTTTCTTCTACAGTACACCTCAAATCGATAATGCATTAAACCTGAAGACCTTTTTTACATCGGATGCAGGACTTCGTTACAACTTCAAAAACAAAAATGGCAACCTTAAACTTGGTGTAAGTGATGTTTTCCACACGCAAAAGCCGAGAATCAGCAGCAACCTGGAAGGCAATGAATACACCTTAAAACAATGGGGTACATCAAGGAGCGTGCGATTAACCTACACCCAGCGCTTTGGCAAATCAACAGTGAAGTCCTCCAGAGATCGCCAAACTGCCCTTGACGCGGAGCAAAAACGTTTAGGTCAATAAACCTGAAAAAGTGACCAGCATCATATTTTGCAAAAAGGCTGGTCATTTTGTAGCATGTAAGCTTATGTCATCTTTGGACATATTGAAAATTCATGTTACAAACCAAAGCGTTACAACTCGATACCATTTGCTTTCATTGCGGGGAGGCCCTCCCAGCCACCCCGCTCCTGAATGACGATAAAAAGTTCTGCTGTGCTGGCTGTGTTGGTGTTTATAGCATCTTACACGAACATAATCTGACAGACTATTATGCCTATAATGATGTACCAGGGCAAACACACAAGCCAAAGGGCTTAAACTTTGATTACCTGAATGAACCGGAAATTGCAGCCGGTCTGGTCGACTACCAGGATGACAAGATCACCATCATCACGCTATACATTCCCGCCATCCATTGCAGCTCCTGCATCTGGCTCCTGGAAACCCTCCACAAGATTAATCCTGCCATCACAGAATCCCGTGTAGATTTTCTTAAGAAGCAGGTTTACATCACCTTTGATAATCAGGAACTCAGCCTCAAACATCTTGTAGAAACACTGGTTAATATCGGGTACGAACCCTTGATCAGCTTGCAGGATGTTGTAAAATCCCAGCAGACGCAAACTACAGATCGTAGCTTAATCACCAAGATCGCCGTTGCGGGCTTTTGCTTCGGGAATACCATGCTGTTGTATTTCCCTGAATATTTTGGCCTTTCCAGCTTTGAGCAGGATTTCAAGACCTTCTTCGGTTGGCTAAACCTAGCCTTCGCTTTTCCGGTCGTATTTTACAGTGGCAGGGACTACTTCACAGGCGCCTGGCTCAACCTGAAAAACGGTGTACTCAACCTCGACTTCCCGCTCGCACTTGGTATTGCCGTCATGTTTATCCGCTCTATAGTGGAAGTTGCGACCAATTCGGGACCTGGCTGGGTGGACACCCTTTGCGGGCTCATCTTCTTCCTGCTAGTGGGTAAATGGATGCAACAACGCACCTATCATCACCTATCATTTGAACGCGACTATCGCTCCTATTTCCCTGTTGCCGTAACCATTCTGGAGGATGGACTTGAACGTCCTATTCCCCTGGATCAGTTAAGAAAAGGACATCGTATACTGATTCGCAGCAATGAGATCATTCCGGCAGATGCCATACTCCTGAAAGGTGATGCGAAGGTCGATTTTAGTTTCGTTACCGGAGAGTCTAAGCCGGTGCAAAAGGTACTAGGAGAAATAGTTTATGCCGGCGGAAGGCAACTGGGTGCCGCAATTGAGCTTGAAGTTGTAAAAGCGGTATCCCAGAGTCACCTCACTAAGCTCTGGAACAACGAAACTTTCCGGATTGAGAAAGATACGATCATGACCTTTAGTGCCACGGCCAGCAAGTACTTCAGTATTGTGCTTTTGGCCATCGCATTTGGAAGCGGTCTGTACTGGATGTTTCATGGAGATGCCACAAAAGCCATTGCTTCATTTTCTGCAGTGCTCATCATCGCCTGTCCCTGTGCCCTGGCACTCGCCTCCCCTTTTACCCTTGCTGCTGTCCTGAGCATTTTTGATAAAAATAAGTTCTACCTGAAAAACACTGCAGTGATTGAGCAGCTGGCCAGAATAGACACTTTCGTGTTCGACAAAACTGGGACCATCAGCAATCCGGAACGCGCAGGGTTTACATTTCAGGGGAACATCACTGCAGAACAAGCACAACTGGTTAGTGATCTGGCCAGGAACTCCGGCCATCCGCTTAGTCGCGAGCTGGTGAAATGGCTGAACCTGCCACAGCATTACACCGTTAACAACTACCGTGAGATGGTCGGACGGGGCCTCAGTGGCAGGATAATGCAGCATGAGGTGAAGATCGGCAATGCCGCTTTCACCGGGATAACGCTAGAAAAGCCTATTCCGGGAAGTACCGTTCATGTTGTCATAGACCAGCAGTACCTTGGCTACTATCTCTTTACGCAGCAATGGCGGGATGGTTTAAAAGCACTAACCGTTAGCCTGCGAAAAGGTGCTAACTTGCACCTGCTTTCTGGAGATCAGGATCATGATCGAATGGAACTGATGACCATTTTCACAGATGGTAATCAGATGCAGTTTAAACAGAGCCCACAGCAAAAGCTGGATTACATTAAAGCACTTCAGGAACAAGGACAAAAGGTGCTGATGTTTGGCGACGGACTCAATGACGCAGGTGCTTTAAAGCAAAGCGATCTGGGTATTGCGGTAACGGATAACATCAACAACTTCACCCCGGGCTGTGAAGCCATCCTTGATGGTGCAAGCTTCAGTAAAGTTCCAGCCTTTATACAGCAAGCAAAAGACGCGGTAAAGGTGATCCACATGAGCTTCGCAATTTCATTGATATACAACATCGTGGGACTTTCCTTTGCCGTACAAGGGCTGCTTTCACCACTTATGGCCGCCATACTAATGCCGGCAAGCACAGCAACCATCATCTCCTTCACGAGTATCACTGCACGACTATACGCACGTAAAAACAAACTGTTATGAACATCATCTATATGCTTATCGGCGTCAGCATCCTGCTGGCCCTGATCTTTTTAGCTGCCTTTTTCTGGGCCAGCAAATCCGGCCAACATGACGACACCTACACACCAGGGCTACGGATCCTGTTTGATGATGAGGTAAAACCTGGCATTGAAAAAAGTGATGAGGATCATATTTAGCAACAACAAGCGTCATTCCAGCGTCAGCAACGGCAAACTACTTTTACACCATAATTCACAAACACCTTATTAGTATGACTGAGAAATTCTACTATGACAATAAGATCGTCCGCAATTTCGCCATTGCTACCATAGTGTGGGGCATTATTGGCATGACTATCGGCTTGTTTATAGCCTTACAGCTGGTTAACCCGGATGTAAACCTGGGAAGCCAGTACACCACTTTCGGCCGGATCAGGCCATTACACACCAATGCCGTCATATTCGCGTTCGTCGGCAATGCCATTTTCATGGGTGTTTATTACTCATTACAACGTTTATTGAAGGCGCGCATGTTTAGTGACGCGCTCAGCCAGGTTCACTTCTGGGGCTGGCAACTCATCATTGTTGCAACTGTAATAACCCTTCCGTTAGGCTTAACAACCTCACATGAATATGCAGAAATGGAATGGCCAATCGACATTGCCATCACTGTAATCTGGGTGGTTTTTGGCTGGAACATGTTTGGAACAATCATCAAGCGACGTGAGAAACACATGTATGTTGCCATCTGGTTTTACATTGCTACGTTCGTTACTGTTGCTGTATTACACATTGTTAACTCTTTCCAGATGCCGATCTCTGCATTTAAAAGCTACTACTTGTATGCAGGTGTTCAAGATGCATTGGTGCAATGGTGGTATGGGCATAATGCGGTGGCATTCTTTTTAACCACACCATACCTTGGAATGATGTACTATTTCCTTCCAAAGATGGCGAACCGTCCAATCTACTCCTACAAACTAAGTATCCTTCACTTCTGGTCGCTGATATTTATATATATCTGGGCTGGACCACACCATTTACTTTACACCTCCTTACCTGGTTGGGCGCAATCTTTAGGCGTTGCATTCTCGGTGATGTTGATCGCTCCAAGTTGGGGTGGTATGATAAACGGACTACTCACACTTCGTGGTGCCTGGGATAAGGTTCGTGATGATGCAATTTTAAAGTTCATGGTGGTTGGCTTAACCGCCTATGGTATGGCTACGTTCGAAGGCCCAATGCTTGCTTTTAAGCAAATCAATGCCATTGCTCACTATACCGACTGGATTGTTGCACACGTACACGTCGGTGCACTAGGCTGGAACGGCTTCCTTACTTTTGCGATCTTATATTGGTTGATTCCAAGAATTTATAAAACAGAATTATACTCTAAAAAGCTTGCCAACTTCCACTTTTGGATCGGTACGCTCGGGATACTATTTTATGCCATTCCATTGTACTTTGCCGGGTTTACCCAGGGCATGATGTGGAAAGAGTTTACACCAGAAGGTGTGTTGAAGTACCCGAACTTCCTGGAGACGGTAATCCAAATCATCCCAATGTATATGTTAAGGGCTTTTGGCGGATTGCTTTACCTGATTGGTGTAATTGTGATGACTTACAACATCATCAAGACCGCAAAAGCAGGCAAGTTGGTCGCCGACGAAGCAGCTGAATCCTTACCACTGCCAGCCAAGTTTGAGGCTGTTGGAACAGACAGAAGATGGCACAGGGTGATAGAACGTAAACCGATGGTGTTTATGGTGTTATCATTGATCGTTATTTTAATAGGTGGTATGATCGAGATGATGCCAACGTTCACCATCAAATCTAACATTCCAACCATCAGCAGTGTAAAACCATATACCGCCCTGGAACTGCATGGCCGTAACGTTTACATCAGAGAGGGCTGCGTGAACTGTCACTCCCAGATGATTCGCCCCTTCCGCTCCGAGACAGAACGCTATGGCGAGTATAGCAAAGCAGGTGAGTTTGTTTATGATCACCCACATCTTTGGGGATCTAAACGTACCGGACCTGATTTGCAACGTGAAGGTGGAAAGTATTCAAATGCATGGCACTTCAACCACATGGTAGATCCACAAACCATGTCGCCTGGAAGTATTATGCCACCTTACGAATGGTTAAGCACGCAAACGCTGGATACGACAACAACCATCGCCTCAATTAACGCGATGCGCAGCCTTGGTGTTCCTTATGAGGATGGCTATGAGCATCAGGCAAATCAAGACCTTGATGAACAGGCTAAAGCAATTGCTGCGGACCTGCAGAAAAACAACATAAAGGTAAAAAGCGATAAGGAAATCATTGCATTGATAGCCTATCTGCAACGCCTTGGAACAGACATTAAAGCAAATTAATTCTACGATCATGTTTAAGCAATTTCAAACCCTAATAAACGGTAATGAAGGTTACCTGATCAGTTCTCTGAGCATCTTTGTGCTATTCTTTGTCCTGGTAGGCTTATTCATCTTTTTGATGAAGAAAGAAGAAGTGCAATACATGAGTGAACTTCCTTTAAACGATAAAGAATCTTAACAATGAGCTACGCAGATCTAATGGTGGTTGTACTTTTAATCACCGCATTAATTATACTTATCGTGGCCGTCATGATGTTTAATCTGATTAAGCTTTATGCTAACGGTACACTGAATACGCTGCCTTTCCCGAATGCTGATGAAAGAGAACGCCAACGCCTTGCCGCTGCTGCAGAAGCTGCCCTGATTACGCCGAAGGTGCCACTTTTCAACCGCCTGATGGGGTTAAAACCACTTTCTGAGGAGCATGAGTTGGTGATGGAACACACTTTTGATGGTATCGCCGAGCTCGACAATCCTACCCCTCGCTGGTTTATGGTGCTGTTTTATGGAAGCATCATCTTCGCTGCCGGCTATCTTTTGCACTATGAAGTACTTGGCAGTGGCAAAAATCAGGAGCAGGAATATGTAGCTGAACTTGAGCAGGCGGCGCGTGATAAAGAAGCCTTCCTGCTAAATCCCGCAAATGCTGCCAGTGCAGTTAATGAGAACAACATTGAACAAAGCAAAGATGCAGTGATTATCCAGTCTGGAGCTGCACTATATGCAAATCGCTGCACGCCATGTCATGGTGCAGCAGGCGAAGGCATTGTAGGGCCAAATCTAACAGACGAATTCTGGTTGCACGGCGGCGGAGTAAAAGACGTTTTCAAAGTGATTAAGTATGGTGTTCCTGAAAAAGGAATGGTGGCCTGGGAAAAATCCCTGAGTGCACAACAGATCGCTGATATCACCAACTATGTGCTTTCCCTGCAAGGAAGCAAACCTGCGAATGCAAAAGCACCGCAGGGCGACAAACAACCGTAGTCATGGCCATTCACCCAAAAATAATAAAAGGTAAACTTTACCAGTATCGTACATTATTGAGTTACTTTTTTCTGGGGCTGCTCTTTGCAGCTCCATTTATTAAGTTCAATGGTGAACAGCTGGTTCTGTTAGACGTACTGCAGCGCAAGTTTGTATTTTTCGGCATCATCTTCTGGCCGCAAGACTTCTACCTTTTTGTGCTCGCCTTACTTACCTTCATTGTATTTGTTGTCCTCTTTACAGTAGTATTTGGACGGGTCTTCTGTGGCTGGATTTGTCCGCAGACCATCTTTCTGGAAATGGTATTCCGTAAAATCGAGTATTGGATAGAGGGTGAGCCGGTAAAGCAAAAGAAACTGAATGAAAGACCAATGGACATGGATAAATTCTGGAGGAAAACGGCCAAACATGGGCTGTTCTTCATGATTTCGTTCTTAATTGCAAATGTGTTCCTTGGTTACATTATCGGCTCCGAGGCCTTAATTGAGATTATAACGCAACCTATAGCAAGTCATCTATCTGGCTTTATCGCCATTTGGATCTTCACTTTTGTATTCTATATGGTGTTTTCGCGTGCGCGTGAAATAGTTTGTACGGTTATATGTCCCTATGGCAGGCTGCAAGGTGTTTTGCTGGACAGCCAGAGTATCATTGTGGCATACGATTATAATCGTGGAGAACCTCGTGGCAAGGTCCAGAAGGGCTTCGAGAACCTTAAAGGTGATTGTATTGATTGTAAATTGTGTGTCCAGGTTTGTCCTACCGGGATTGATATCAGAAATGGTACACAAATGGAATGTACAAATTGTACGGCCTGCATTGACGCATGCGACATGGTGATGGAAAAAACAAACCGTCCACTTCGTCTCATTGGGTTTAAATCGGAGGAAGAGATTACATCAAAGAAACCGTTTAAACTTAGTCGCCGGGTATATGGTTATGCCGCAGTGCTGCTGGTCCTGATGTCGCTGCTATCCTTTCTGATGATTGACCGCTCTGACGTAAAAACAACTATTCTCCGCGCAAGCGGCACCCTTTATCAAATGCGGGATGATAAAATGGTAAGCAACCTCTATAATGCAGAATTGGTAAACAAGACGAGCAAGGCACTTGAATTTCAGATTGTGCCGGAAGATAAGTCCATAAAGCTTCAGTATATTCAGAAGGAGCACAAATTAGCCTATGGGGGAAGTGTCAAACTCACCTTTTTTGTGTTGATGCCGCAAACAGAAGTCAAACAATTCAAGTCTGAAATCAAGTTTAAGCTCGTTTCAGCAGGAAAGGTAATTGACGAATTCCAAACAACATTTATTGCACCACCTAACAATTAGGATATGAACTGGGGAACAAAATTAGTGATCGGCATGGTTTGTTTTATGACCATGATCATCGTGTACGCCGTACTGATGATGCGTAGTGACAAGGATGCACTGGTAGATAATGACTACTATGAAAAAGGCATTAACTACAACCTGGAGTACCGTAAAAAATCGCATGTGCGTGAGGACCGTGCAGCGCCAAAAGTTGAACTTCGAAACGACAGTCTTGTGGTGACTTTTGCGAGAGCTGCAAGTGGCCAGCTTCGGATGATTCGTACCGCTGACAAAAGACTTGACCAACAGTATGAGATATCAACTGACACAGCAAGGGTCTTTAAAGTTCCGGTATTACAAAAAGCCAGGGGACTTTGGAAAGTACAGCTGGACTGGACAAGTATGGGCAGACCATACCTGTATGAAAAAGAGGTGATGCTGCCATGAGCGAGACGTATTTAGCATTCATGATCGGCCTGTTGGGTAGCTTGCATTGCATTGGCATGTGCGGCCCGCTGGCCTTTGCCGTGCCTTCCCTGCAGCAAGGTGCAGGTTGGCTCCTCCTGGATAAAACCATGTATCAGGCAGGTCGCATCGTATCCTACTGTGTGCTGGGGATCATCATCGGCTTCATTGGCAATCAGCTGTGGATGGCTGGCATGCAGCAAGGACTGAGCATATTAAGTGGGTGCCTGATACTAGTGGCAGCGTTATCCAGAATCTTCAAATTGGCGGCGAGCAAAAGCACAAAATACAACATGCTGTTAAAGCCCTTCAACAAACTTTTTGGCTACGCGTTGAAACACAAGGCCAATCACCTGATCATTGGTATGATCAATGGCTTGCTGCCCTGTGGCTTTGTATACCTGGCTTTGGCCGGCGCGGTAAACCGCCCGACGGTTATGGACGCCGTGGGCTATATGTTTTTCTTTGGGCTGGGCACAGCGCCATTAATGCTGATTGCGGCAGTTACAACCGGACTAACAGGTGCAGCTGTACGTAATCGCGTGAATAAGGTTATCCCTTATATGATGTTGTGTCTAGGGATCTGGTTTATACTAAGAGGGCTGGACCTAAATATACCTTATTTAAGTCCAGCCCTTCATTCTGGTGCTGCTGTCTGTAAGTAGTCCTTAGCCAGCCATACTGAATAGTTGCGTAGTTGGCTGATTCTCCCAAAGCCTGGCATCTAAAGTCATGCAAATATTCCTGAGATACCGCTTGCCGGTCTCAGTAACCTGCAGTCTGGATGCGCCAATCTCCACAAGGCCATCTTCCTCAAGTGCTGCCATGCGCTTTAGCCCTTCGAATAAGGCTGTACAGAATGTATCTGTTCTATCCCAGGTGGTATAACCATTACACATGATGTTCAAGATGTGTTGCCTCAAAATGAGATCTTCTGACGTGGAAATATGTCCTTTTACGACGGGCAGTTCGCCACGATTAACGCGTTCGAGGTAGGTCTCTACCTTCTTCTCATTTTGGGCGAATCCAGCCCAGGAGTCTGATATTGAGGATACACCCAGTCCGATCATCAGCTTACTATACTGATCAGTGTAGCCCATGAAGTTACGGTGTAGCTTACCTTCCTGTGCAGCAAGGTATAGTCCATCTGTTTTCAGGGTGAAGTGGTCCATACCGATTTCTTCGTAGCCGGCAGCTTTCAACATGCTTCTGCCGGTTTCATAAAGCTGTTGCTTCAATGCCGCATCTGGCAAGTCTTTCTCTGTATAACGTCGTTGTCCAGGTTTCACCCATGGTACGTGTGCGTAACTGTAAAATGCAATACGATCCGGCTTAAGGCGCACAACTTCAGCCACGGTTTCTTCAAGACCAGCGAGGGTCTGCAGTGGAAGGCCGTATATTAGATCGTAGTTGATTGAGTTGTATCCAGTTGCTCTGGCAATGCTGGTGGTGTTTTCCACCTCTTCAACGGTTTGAATGCGGTTTATGATTAATTGTACCCGCGGATCAAAGTCCTGAATGCCCAGACTTAGGCGTTTGAAACCCAATTGGTAAAGCGTTTCCAGATGTTCCCTGGTGGTGTTCCCGGGATGTCCTTCAAAGCTGAATGCTGCATCTTCATGTGGCGTGGCATGTGCTAAGATCCCCTGAATAAGTAACTGCAGGTTTTCTGCACTAAAGAACGTTGGTGTACCACCACCGAGATGTAGTTCTTTAATTACTGGTTTCTTACCTAGGATTTGCAGGTACAGCTGCCACTCTGCAAGTACTGCTTCAATGTAAGGCAGTTCCACTTTGTGGTTCTTTGTGATCCTGGTGTTGCAGCCGCAATAGGTACATAGACTTTCGCAGAAGGGCAAGTGAATGTAGAGGCTGATGCCTTCCTGGTCATCGCTTTGTGCGACGGTTTGGATGACTGTTTTCCGCCAGGCTTCTGCGGTAAAATAAGTGGCGTCCCAGTACGGTACCGTCGGGTAACTGGTATATCTGGGTACTGGAACGTTGTATTTGGCTGTAAGATTAGTGTTCATGTTTCGCAACTGCTGGATTAAGAAAATCTACCGGCCCGCGATCGCATGATTTGGAGCATACGCAGGCATTGCCCAGACAAGAATTGCCTTGCCATGAGTCCAGATTCACGATGGTCTGTTCTGCAAGAACCGCAGCAATTTCATTTAAGGTTTTGGTATTTAAGATGGCTGCTGGCACTGCTGCGATCTTGATCTTCAGTTCCGCTGCAGCATCAAGATTGATGTGATCCGTAGAAACGGACCGAGTAGCGATGTACTTCACCCCTAAGGCAGCGAGTTTATGTAGGACCTGTGCAGAGAGGTCATCCTCTTTAGTAACTACGACAGCTACTTTTCCAGCAGCAAATGGCGCTGTATCTACATTGAGGGGGTTTGAAATCAGGGTAATTTCATGTTTCTTCCGGTTGGCCACTGCCAGTGGCTCTTTCTCCGAAGATTTGATATTGTAAGCGACTACTCTCATAATAAATATTTACCATCAAAAGTAGTCGCTGCCCCCCAGCAGGGGAATGAGGATAATCAGCAGTAATAATGATCTTCGTCAGTTTTTCATCTCCTGCAGCATCTGCAGATTCAATATCTGAATGTGACTGCCTTTGCGTTCTATGATGTTTTCTGCTTTAAAGTCACTCAATATTCTGCTTACCGTTTCCGTGGCCATACCGGCGAGTGCGGCAAGGTTGTCGCGGGACACCTTTATGTTTAGCGGATTGGTGGATTGTTCTTGTTTGTATAGCCGGATGAGTACTTCCGCCAGGCGCTTACGTACAGAGAAGTATGCAAGCTGAAGCAACTGCTGCTCCCGGTCCAACAAATTGTTAGACAGGATTTTGATGAACTGTCTGCCAATATCGGGGTATTTACCCAATAGTGTTTCCATCAACTCTTTGGGCAGCATACAGATCATCGTATCTTCCATCGCCTCTGCGGTTTCTGCATGTGGCTCGTTCAACAACAACGAAGGGATGCCGAAGTACTCATCGTCTGTGTAAATGCCAACCATGAGCTCGCGGCCGTCGGGCGTAAGTTTGTAGGTTTTCACCTTGCCTTGTACCACCAGGTAGATGCCGGCAATAGAGTCCCCTTCATAGTAGATAACCTGTTTTTTCTTGATGGTACGCACTTTCCGTTGTGCTACAGCCTTGCTGAGCTCCTGCATGCCAGAGGTACTGCTGATCAGACCATCGATGGTGTCTAGCGACTTACTGTAATAAGCCTCCTGTTTTGTTTTTTTGTTTAAACGACTCTCCACGGCATTGAGCAGTTCCATGTCGTCGAAGGGTTTCGTAAGATAATCATCTGCACCCATCTCCATGCCTTTACGCATGTCTATCCGCTCTGCTTTTGCAGTTAAGAAGATGAATGGTATGGAAGCGGTTTGCGGATTTTTGCCCAGCAAATACAATACGCCGTAGCCGTCGAGTTCGGGCATCATGATGTCGCAAAGGATGAGATCTGGCAAATGCTGGTTGGCAAGCTCAATGCCGGTTTTACCATTATCTGCTGCGATCACTTCGTAATTCGCTAGTTCAAGTATCTCAATGATACTCTCCCTGATGTCATCGTTATCTTCAATAATTTGTATTCTTCGTTTATCCATGATTTTCGAACGACAGTATGAATGTAGTTTCCTGGTTTATAATGCTTTTGAATTGCAGGGTGCCTTTCATCAGATTGGAATAGCGACGGACAATGTTCAAGCCCAGACCCGTTCCAGGTATGTTCCCCGTGTTGTGCGCGCGGAAGAAGGGCTCGAACAGGTAAACCTGGTCGGCCTCCGGTATGCCAATCCCATTATCTTTAACGATCACTTTGCAGCCCTCTTCGTTGATTTCGGTGTTGAACTCGATGAAGGTATTTTCTCCTGAATACTTGATTGCATTACTTATGAGGTTTATCATGCAGTTCTTTATTAGGTTCTGATCGAGGTGTACCATGCTTTTCGCACCGGTATGCTGATAAATGATGTGCTGGTTCTGTTTGGCAATCATCTGCATTTCTTCCGTAACTTCTTCGGATAGCTTCACCAGATCAAAGTTGCTTAGATTAACTTCCACACGCCCAGCTTCAAGCTTCTCCAGGGATAGGAAGTCGTTCAGGATGGTTGTTAGGTTGCCTACGGCATTCTTGATCTTGTTAACATGTTTTTTAATGGGGATGCTGTCAAATGGCTCTGCATACTTCTGGATTAAGGATGCCGACAACTGAACTGAGCTCAGTGGCGTCCGGAATTCATGGGAGGCCATAGAAACAAAGCGGCTCTTCATTTGCCCAAGCTCCTTCTCCTTTTCAAGTGATACACTCACCTCTTCTTTGGCCTCACGCAAAGCGGTTATCAACTCTTTTAATGAATTGGTACGCTCGTCAACAAGTTCCTCTAGTTTGGCTGCATACTCCCGGAGTTGTTCTTCAGCCTCTTTCTCTTTCGAGAGATCGTGCACAAAGCCGGTATATATCTTGCGATCCTCATATTGTACCTCACTCACCGCAAGGCGGAATGGGAATGTTGTACCATCCTTACGAAGGCCACGTACCTCCCGACCTTTGCCAATGATCCGGGGTTCGCCGGTACGGTCATAACGCTCAAGGTAGCCATCATGTGCCGACTTATCTGGCTCCGGCATCAATACACTAATGTTCTTACCGATCACTTCGGCAGCATCGTAACCAAACAACCGCAGCGCTGCAGGATTGAGGCTTTCAATTAAACCACGATTGTCGATGGTGATTATACCATCTATCGCAGACTCAATTATCGCTTTTAATAAGGTTGCTTTTTCCATAGGTTGCTACAAATATAGAATTTTTGCTTTGCCGGGAAACTTGATTACGATCATGCCGGAAAGGTGATCTGGGTCATCTTTTATCCTGGAAATTGTGCGCTTCTTTGCCACAATCTATACAATTATTCATGAGTCATACATTTCATATCCCCGTTTTAGGTTTAGGTTATTCTATCGATACCCCCTTGAAAGTTGCCCGATTTGGTATATCATCCGTGGTATCTATCGTTGATGATGAACTCGTCGAGCGTATGCGCAAATACCACAGCTCGCTAAATCAGCTCCCCTATACCCCGATCGGTGTCAAAGATCCCGACAGTCGTGCGAAGCGGATCACCGCCTATCTGAACTTACTGGAACTGCTGGTCAACCAACAGGTTGAAGAAATGAAGAAGCAGGACTTTATCCCTGGTAGTGACTTATGTACTTACTTTGAGGTTTTACCTGCAACTTCAACACTTAAATCCAGGTACGAGCGCTTTATCGCGCTTCCTGACGGCGAAGCAAAGCAAGCACTCGCGAATGCGCTGAAAAGCGCAATAAAACCCGGTAGTATCGATGTGAACATCATGTCTAAGGTGGACAAAGCGAACTACAACCCAGATGGGCTTTACGCAGGTGATGACTTTACTGATGCGCTGGCCGCCATGCGTGGCTTCGAAGAAAGTACCCTCACTTCTGCTGTAGTGATCTCTGCAGGGCTTAATCCAAGGCTGTACGCCTATATGGAAAAATGCCAGTCCTTTTTTCCTGTTAGTGGGGAAACTGTAAAGAAGATAATTTTAAAAGTAAGCGACTATCGCTCTGCGATTATACAAGCGAAGATGCTCGCGAAAAAAGGCCTTTGGGTAAGTGAGTTTCGGGTTGAGTCAGGTCTAAACTGCGGCGGTCACGCCTTTGCTACCGACGGACTGCTGATGGGACCAATACTCGAAGAATTCAAACAAAACCGGGCCATCCTTTATGATGATATCCTGAAGATTTACCTTGCTGCATTAGCGGGTAAAGGGCTTTCTGTCCCGGAGCAACCCAAACAAACCGTAACGTATCAAGGCGGCATTGGCACGGCTGAAGAGCATCAATTCTTGATGCAGTACTACAATCTCGATGCAGCCGGCTGGGGAAGTCCGTTCCTGCTGGTGCCCGAAGCAACCAATGTGGATGATAAAACGCTAGCGGCATTAATTACCGCTGAAGAACGCGACTTTTACATCAGTAATGCCTCACCTTTAGGGGTATTGTTTAACAATTTCAGACACAGTAGTGCTGAACAGCTAAGGTTAGAGCGCATAGAAAAAGGCCGCCCTGGAAGCCCCTGTAAAAAGAAGTTCCTTTGTACAAATACAGAATTCACGGAACAACCCATCTGCACGGCTTCACGGGAGTACCAGAACCTAAAGATCAATCAACTGAAAGCGCAAGAACTTTCAGACACGGCTTATCAGGCGCAATTTAATGCCATTACTGAAAAGGTATGCCTATGCGAAGGGCTTTGCGCTTCCACTTACCTTAAGAACCACATGTTAGAACCTAAGGAGCGGGATGCGGTAAGTATCTGCCCCGGTCCCAACCTGGCCTACTTTTCAGGCCAATACAGCCTGAAAGAGATGATTGATCATATATATGGCCGTATTGACCTGCTTAAACATGCCACGCGCCCAAACCTTTTTGTGAACGAACTTCGCCTGTACCTTGACTATCTGAAAAAGGACATGAAGACGCAGGTAGAGGTTTTAAACGACAAGAAGCAAAAGTATTGGACGAAGTTCTCGAACCAACTACAGCAGGGTATTGACTACTACAAGAATATGCTTCCGCAGCTGAGCACGCGAACAACCTTGCTTGTCGGGAACATGGAACAACAACTGGCAGAAGCTGAACAAACCCTCTTGGGGTTATCACAGACAACTTGCCCTGTATAATATTATGCAACCCTCCGTTGCATATTCAACACCAGCAGATTAAAATATTGTACGTCTTGTTTTTACACGATTAACTGCAGCGGAAGTAGGATTCATTTCAGCCCTCAGCATGGTGCGAACACAGATTTCAAAGGATTTAATATTGGGAAACATCCGGAGAAGTCTGTGTTTTTGTGTTTACTCCTGTAAGCTGCAATAACACAAGCGAATGCTACTCCCCATCATCTCGTTTTTTCACAGTTAAAACGGCCTTTAAAAGGCTTCTACCAAAACTTTTTGCAGAAAATATTCGTTTGTATTAAGAAGTTTATTTATACTTCATGCTATATGAAGAAAAAAGGCCTGCTCGGAATATTTGAGAACTTGAGTTCCGGCCAGTTTCCACAATTTAAGTCCCTATGGGGTGATGACCGGGAAGCTGCACATGAACATGGACCAGAACACACAAAAACAGCAGCCCCAGAGTCCGCGATAGAGATCATCCTGAAAGAGAATGCCGAAGGCATTGCCGTCGGACTTGATGTCGGATCAAGCAAGATCGTTGCACTAGTTGGCCGGCTTGATGCACAGCAGAAGGTAGAAATCCTGGGCTTTGCCGAAGTGCCTTCTGAAGGCTTGATCCGCGGTTCCGTTGTGAATCTTACCAAAACTGCAGCGGCCATCCGTGAAGCACTACACTCGGCCATCACCATGGCGAATGTTGAGGTGAATCAGGTCATTACAAACTATTCTGGCCTTTGCAATAACCTGGACCAACGGGGTGTAATCATCCGTGAAGATATGATCCATGAAATTGGTAACGAAGATATCATCCGACTTAAAAAAGAGATGCAGGGCAACCCCTATCCTCCCGGAGAACAGATCGTGTACCTCGAACCGCAGCATTTCATCATAGATGACGAACCGGATATTCGTGACCCGATCGGGATGGCGGGGCAGCGGTTTGAATCTGATTTCCATGTCATCACTGGCGAGGTAACAGGCCTACAAAACCTCCAGAAGTGTGTGCGACAAGCGCAGGTTGGCGTAAAGGATATCTATCCTACGGGCATCGCATCTGCGGAAGCGGTAATCTGTGAAGAAGAAAAAGAAGAAGGCATCGCTGTGATCGACATTGGTGCAGCGGTAACCAGCATATCGGTTTACAAGCATGGCATCATGCGATATGCAGATACAATCCTTTTGGGCGGAAATACCATCAATGCAGATATTAAAGAATTTACTGGCCTAAGCAGCAAACAGGCAGAGCTCATGAAGAAAGTTTATGGTTCTGTGCTTCCAGAGCAAATTGATCCCAGTGAAATCATCCAGTATAAAATCCTTAATGGCACTAAAGATAAATTTATCTCCAAGGTAGATTTAGCCTTGATCATCCAGTCCAGAATGGAAGAACTGATTGGGCTTGCCTACAACAGAATTGAAGAAGCATTAAAAGGGCGTTGCCTGACCTGCGGTATCGTTTTCACAGGGGGAGATGCTAATCTGCCCAACCTTCGTGTGCTTGGTGAGCAGATTACCGGCTTGAAGTGCCATGGCGGAAGTCCTACCCTACACCTGCAGAAAAGTGCTGTACCATCAAAATGGGCAGAGAAACTGACTTCACCCGCGTACGCCACGAGCATTGGATTGTTAAAGATGGGACTAACGAAAGTAGCCTAATGCTATGCAGGCTGCCTGATCTTGTAACGTTCGCAATGGAAACAGATCTCTGCCTTCCAGTCGCTTTCCTGGAAATCTGCAGCAGACTTCCCGTAACCCTGGCGTTCCAAGGCTTCAATGTTATAATCCTGTTCGAAGTGACTCGCCAGACACAGCATGAAAACACCATTTGATATGCCCGTGTAAATTGTGCCATTCCCGCCATGGCAAATCATCAGGCTTGATTTTTCAAGCACCTTATTAAGGTTAATGAAGTCGCGGGCAAGGATATGCGGGGCAGATAAAACTCTGGCCTTATCACCTGCGGTGATGATCGTATACTTGTTGTAATATGGATCGTTCAAAAACCTTAAGCTTTCCCAGTCCCCAGTGCTTCCCATACACACACAGATAATTGGTTTTTCCATTTCTGCAAGGTTCGACCAGGAACATTGATCTTCAGGATACTGGTAGATCAGCGGTCCAATGAAGCGGTAGCTTTGGGGCAAAAACTTTTGGGGAAACAGTTCGGGCATGTCGCAGATCAGATTTTCCGTTCCTTCAAGCTCTTCGAGATAGTCATTAACACGACGAAGGCCATACTTCTTCCGCAAACCATTAAATGGCGCCTGTATTTTGCGAAAAGCCAGCTTTTCCCCCATTGTTGTCAGCGCATCTGCAAACCGGGGCGGCAGTTGCTGTATAAGTTCGTAGGCTTTATGCTTCTTTGGAATCTTTCGCGTCGCCGCATAATACCGCGTCATGTAGCCATTCACCAGGCTGATATGTTTAACGCCCGAAAGTTCAGCAGCCATTTTCAATGTAGGCGCAACATCGCCGATGACCACATCGGCCTTCATCGCGTTGATGCATTTCACCTGTCCAAGCAGCACCCGCTCCAGATCTTTCTCATTCAGCCAGTCAAAGCTGAAGTTGTTTGTGCAGGCCATTACGTATTCTGCGTCAAAACCCTGGCAGGAGAAAACATCATAGCCATGAGCCTCAACAAAACCATTATACTGATCAGAGCTTAGGAACTTAATTTCATAGTCAGCTTTATTGTACGAATCTGCCAGAACCAGACATCGCAGATAGTGCGAAAGCAGGTTGAATGGGAAGAATAAAATGCGTTGTCTCTTGTTTGCCATAACATGTGCTGAAATCTTATGCTGAACAGCTATCATAGCGGATTGTTTCTACTTTAGTGTAACTTAGCTAAAAGAGGAATTTATACGTATATAATTGTAGGAACTATGAAGAAACTAGAAGGAAAAGTAATTGTAATAACCGGTGCAGCAATGGGTCTTGGGCTTTCAACCGCAGTAGAATGTGCCAAGGAAGGGGCAAAACTTGTCCTTGTAGATTATAATGATCAAGCATTAGGGGAAGCGAAATCACAACTCTCAGCAGAGTTCCCGGACGCCGGGATTATGATCATTACAGCAGACGTTTCTGATGAATCCCAGGTAAAAGCATATGTCGATCAAACCTTTTCTGCGTTCGGCAGAATTGATGGGTTCTATAACAATGCCGGCATTGAGGGGAAACAGGCAAAGCTTGCTGATTATGACATGGAGTCATTCAAGAAAGTTGTTGACATCAATCTCATGGGTGTTTATTACGGTATGCGGTATGTTATTCCAATAATGCAAAGTCAGAAATCCGGGCGCATTGTAAATGCGACATCCGTAGGCGGCATTCGCGGGGTGTTGAATGAAGGTCCTTATGTTGCAAGCAAACACGCCGTGTCCGGGCTTACGAAAACTGCAGCGTTAGAATATGCTCAGGATGGAATTCTTGTTAACGCGATTGCACCAGGTGCTATCCTTACGCCAATGGTTGAAGAGGCCTTCAAACAAATGAACCCCCAGGACCCGAAACAAGCAGAAGAAGCATTCTCGCAGCAAAACCCTTCCAAACGTCTGGGCTTGCCGGTAGAAGTTGCAAAGCTGGTGGTGTTCCTTATGAGTGATGACTGTGCTTACGTCAACGGACAGATCATTGCGATTGATGGCGGACAATCTAACGCCTATTAAGCGGATCAACGCCAACAAGCACCAGAATCCAACACAATATCGCCTTGCCGTTGTTAATAGCAGACATTAAAGTCACTATACATTGCTGAACATGAAGTATCCAGATATTGAACTTAAAGATAACAAGACGCAACATGCGTTAGAATTGTGGGTTGAAGGCCAGCGTTCCTTCATCGGTTATGAAATTGAAGGTGAGAAGATTTACCTGATGCACACGGAAGTACCTGAATCACAGGAAGGCAAGGGCATAGCTGCCGACCTGGTTGAAAAAGCATTCCAATACATCGAAGCGCAGGATCTGAAAGTCGTGCCTGCATGTTCCTACGTGCGGGCATTTCTGAAAAGACATCAGGAATGGTCGCGCATTGTTGCGCCAGAATAGAGACAAGCCAATATTGCACGCCATCAACAATGCCAATTCCCAAACCCATTACCTTTGAAATCCTAAACTATACACATGGAAGTTAAAATCTGGTCGGACGTAAGATGTCCTTTTTGTTATATCGGAAAAAGAAAGTTTGAAACCGCACTTGCCGCTTTCGCGCATAAAGACGAAGTGAAAATCACCTGGAAGAGTTTTGAGCTTGATCCTAATCTGCAAACCGTAGCAGACACCAACATCTACGAATATTTCTCAAAAGCCAAAGGCATCCCCCAAGAACAGGCTGTCGACATGTTTAACAATGTAACGCAGGTTGCTGCAGAAGTTGGTCTGGATTTCAAACTGGACCAGTCTGTAGTTGCAAATTCTTTTAAAGCACACCGGGTTATCCAGCTTGCAAAAACCTTAAACCTTGGTGACGAAATTGAAGAAGCGCTTTTCAAAATCCACTTTATGGAAGGCAAAAACATTGATGATGAACAGGTTCTAACAGAAACCGCTAAAAACATCGGGATCTCAGCATCTGCAGTTCAATCCCTGTTTAATGGTGATGATTTTGACGCCGAAGTGCGGATTGATCAACTGGAGGCGCAGCGTATCGGCATTCGTGGTGTTCCATTTTTCGTCTTTGATGATAAATATGCCGTTTCCGGTGCACAGGCGCCAGAGATCTTTCTCCAAACCCTCGAAAAAGCGTACGAATCAATCACTTAATCTTTTAAAGTTTAAAATCCGGAAAAGTATTTATAGAATTTGCTATCTTGAGCACGATTCACACACATGAACCCTAACCATTTGTTTAATTTTTTAACATAATAGAGTATTGCTAAAAAATATATAACCAAATTATAGGACAATGAGTGAAGAGAATAACTTCTTCTGCGAATTAGAAACTGGAACCTGCAGTCTTCCCAAACAAACCAATCTTCCTTTAGCAGATTCCATCATCATTCCTGACCACAAGATCAGTATTATGTACTTCACTGACCCGATATGTTCATCATGTTGGGGCATTGAACCGCATTTGCGCAAGCTGAAGCTTGAATATGGCGATTACTTCAATATTGAATACAAGATGGGCGGACTGCTGGAAAGCTGGACATCCTACAAAGGGAAAGATGTTCGCACACCTGGAGACGTAGCAGTACACTGGGACGAAGCAAGCCAATACTATGATATGCCTATTGATGGTGATGTTTGGCTACATGATCCATTAGACTCTTCTTTTCCACCATCCATTGCCTTTAAAGCAGCACAGCTGCAGAATCCTTGCAAAGCACTGCAGTTCTTTCGCAAGATCAAAGAAATGGTATTCCTGCAAAAGATCAATACCACCAGATTAGAACACCTCCAAACCGCAGCATTACAGTGTGGATTAGATCCTAAACAACTCGCCAAAGACATGCAGGGTGCTGCAATAAAAGCCTTTGAGGATGATGTTAAGCTTGCCAGAAGCCTGGGCATTAAAGGCTTTCCCTCTATCCTCTTCACGGATGCCAATCAGGACCAATACCTGCTATATGGCTTCAAACCCTATGAAGAGTTTGAGCAGGCCATCCAGAAATGGAATCCCAAAGCCTCGAAAAAACCCATTAACACCAATTACCTCAATCTCTTCAGCCATTACCCTACGCTAACCACTAAAGAATACGCGGTTCTTACCCATAAGAACATGCCGGAGGCGGAAACCTTTTTAAACCAGCTCTTCGAGTTGGACCGTTTAGACCGGTTCCAATCGAAGAACGGTTACCTATGGCGATTGAAAAAGCTAACGAACTAACTTAATACTTTCAATTCGAACCTCATTGGCCTGATCATCCCCCAATAGCAGGACCTGAATCTTTTCAAGCTCCTGAAGTTTGAAGGCTTCCTTGCCACTACCCTTGAAATACAAAGCCTGAAAGCCCGGGTAAGGTCGTGGTAGTAGCATGAACTCATCTGGCTTCATCGCCTGAACTGCTACAGGAACTTCCACTGTCCTGCGCCCAATGTTAATCAGCCCGGAAACGGCATTCCCCCGCGCATCTACCAGGATGACCTTTGCCCTGCTTTCGCGATCGCCTGAAATCCTCACGCTTAGCGTTTTCCAATCCGCTGATGAAAGCGAACCTTTATCCACGACATCAGTTAAATTAACCTGAACACCACCCAACTGACCTGTGCCAGATGGTTTGTGCTTTAAGCTTAGATGTGCATGCTGACCTGCTTCGTTTACAAATGCATAAGGATCAGTCTCCCAAGAGGGTGCATAAACGACAACATTCGAAGCTGCAACCGTACCATCAAACAGTGGCAGAGTGCCATCTGCAGCAACCTTTGCTTTCAGAAGCGAAGTCGCCGCTGCTACATCAGTAGCTTTGGAAACTGCCTCGGGCGCCACAAATTCGTTCAAGCCCAGCACACCAACCTTCGTCTGTGCGGAAGCTGTAAAAGCCAGACCTTTTTTGCGCAGCAAATACGTACCCGGCGTAATCTTAAACTTACCCCTATTTACTGTAGGCTGGTGTTTGTTTCCAGCGTTCAACGCAAGTACGCTAAAACCTTCGCCCAGGTCGGGCAGCACAACTTCCATATCGTGACTGGCCCAAACGGTGGTCCTTACCGGCTTATCCAACTCGTTCTTTCCAAATGGATCTGCGAGTACCTTTACATCAGGCATCACCTCCAGGCGCCACACACCTGCTTTAACCTTGTCTAAAAAGTAGGCACCGTTGCCACTGTATTTCAGAACAGGAGATGAACCCACCCCAGCAATGTGCTGCAGCGCTTTTGCCTCCACGGGCTTACTTTCCGATCCGCTGGTATAATAATATTCCGAAGCGGTGTTCATCTCTGCTGCCGCTGCTTTTGAATCAAGCTTAAAACCCGCAAAGCTGGTGTTCTCCGGGAAACTGCCATAGTCTTTGTAAGCTGGCATATGGTGGAAAATCCTTGAAGCAATCAGTAAACTAATCGCCTTAGCCGGCGTGTAAGCCAGATTCAGGTAGTGGGTCTGGTATTCAGTATTTGCATAAGCAGTGCCCAATGGGTCATAAGCAAACTGCGTAGCCCACTGCATACCAGCAGTCTTAAAACTCCTCGCCATTGCCGGATACATGTAAGGCTTAAGCACGTCGGCAGATTCAAATTCATAAACCATGCGCGGCTTATGTTTAAACGCAGGAATGGTATCAAAAGGAATTTGGTATCGATCTACATGTGGTAAAAGGTTGCCTTGTTGCTCATGTCCTGCAACAAGTCCTGTAGGGTACCACTGAAAACTGAATCCATCCGCCGTGGATGCTGCAACAGCATCTGCATAGCTTGGTGACTCACTGATGTTGTAAAATACAGGCTTTGTCCAGCCGGTTTTCCGCACCGCAGCCACCATCCGGTTTACGTATTCCGTTGCGCGTGACTTCGGCCCACTATGTTTAGGTTCATTGTTAATCTCTGTCGCAATTACAAATGGATCTTCAGCATAGGTCTTCTTGGTGTATGGGTTTACATGTCTGAAGAACTGGTCCAGATACCGCTCCTGAGCCACAAAAGCGGCCTCTTCAACCACTGCGCCCCCCTTGGTATAACGTTCTACAAAACTCCCGGTCTTCTCATCCTCATCCGGATAGCCATTACCCCAAAATGCAATAGGTGTAATCAAAATGCGGATGCCCCGCTCCTCGAGCTTTGCAATCAAATAGTCGAACAAGCGTAGGTGTTCATTTTCCTTCAGGTTGCCCGCAGCATCACTGATTTCCGTATCCCAGACATGGACCCTAAAGGCATTTATGCCAAGCCTCGCCAGATGATAAACATCCCGGTCAATTGCCTGCTCTATATTGATGTTCAGCTTCTTGTGCGACCGGTAGCCGTAGGCAAAAGGAAGTGTGTAGTTCACGCCGAAATAGCTTGCTTCCTTATTGTTGGCTTGCAGCCTGATGATCCCGGTTTTGTCGATATATACTTCGTTTGCTTTCTTCGTTTGCTGCGCTTCTGTAAGCAGAGGCACAAATAGTAAAGCAAGTAGTGTCTTATTGAAGTTCATGTATGTTTTTAAGTAAATAACAAGCGTGCCTTAATTCATGATCACGCCGTAGTGCTGTATTTTAATCTTGCTTGAGCCGCCAGGCTGTTTCTCCACCTGAATCTGCGTGCCGATCCGTTCTTTTAACGCTTCCACGTGGGAGATGATCCCGACCAACTTCCCTTTTGCCTGTAGGTTTTCCAAAGCAGAAATGGCCACATCAAGTGTATCCGCATCCAGGGTGCCGAAACCTTCATCAATGAATAAAGTATTGATCTGCACCTTGTGACTAGCCAGGTCGGATAATCCTAAGGCAAGCGCCAGACTCACCAGAAAACTTTCACCACCGGAGAGTGTCGCCATTGGTCGTGTGGCATCGGCCTGATAGTGATCTTCAATCTCCAGGCCAAGGTCCTTGTCTTTGCTCTTCAAAATACTGTAGCGATCCGTAAGCTGAGCAAGATGTTTATTCGCCAGTTCTGTAAGTCGAGCCAAAGTGAGCCCCTGCGCAAACATCCTGAAGCTGTTTCCGTCCGCAGAGCCGATGAGGTTACATAATCTGTTCCAACGACTAAACTCCTGCTGTTGCAGCTGGATTTTACCAGTGATGCTGGCATGTTGCTTCAGGGTTGCTTCATCAGCGGCAAAAATGCCTTTAATACGTCCAATTTCCTGGTTTAATACAGATATCGCATCGCCCAATTCTTTAAACTGCTGCTGTAAAGCTTCCAACGTGCTGCTGGTCAATGCACGTTCACGCTCCGAATTAAGATCCGCAGCATTCGCTTTAATAAGCTCCTGTGTGGTGCTAAGACTTTCTTCCAATTCCTTTTTTAGCGCCTTCAGCGATGTTGCGACGTCATCGGGTAGCAATAAGTCAGCAAGTGCGGCAAGGCCGGCAATGCCTTCCTGTTCCAAATGCGTCACCAAAGCATGCTGCAAACGAGACAGTTTTTCTGCCAAAGATAAATGGCTTTCAGCAAGCTGCTTGTGTGTCAGTAACGCTTCTGAATGGCGCCTTTGCTTCTCCTGCTGTACGTTCATCGCTTGTTCTCTGGTCGAGCCGAATTTCTTCAGCTCCAGGTTTAAACGATTTCGCTCTGCAACGGGATCTCGATCACCGAACAATGCCTTTCTGGCGGACTGCAGGCCCAGCAATTCGCCACCAATCCTTGCGATATCTTCCTGGAGCTTTTCTGCAGCTTTTAATTTTTCCTGAAGCGCATAAGTAAGTGGATCCAGTGCTTTGTTTAGCATCAAAGCCTCCTCTGTAAGCTTCTTCAACCGCTGCTCCGCCTCCTGGTATCGTTCCATACGGACCTTTAAAGCACTCGAAATTGTAGCTAACTGCTGCAGGTCGAATGATACCTGATAGCCCTCCAGCATCTGACGGAGCTCCTGAACAACCTGTTCCTGCTGTTCCTGCAGCTGTGTGGTAACGGTTTGAACACGTCTGATATGTTCCTGGTAATTCTTGATATCACCATGAATCAAGGCGGACTCGTTCTTCAGGTTTATGGTAGTCAATTTCTGATCATCCAACTGCTTCTGCTGCCTGATCATGTCTTCCTTCAGCTGCTTAGCAGTCAGCAGGGTCTGTCTTAGCGACTCCCACTTATGCCTGGTTTCCAGCATCAGTGCTTCAATCAATGACGCATCTTTATCGCCAACCGCAGCGGGAAGTTCAGCATTCAAAGTCTCGAACTTGGTTTTCAGCGTCATGCCGGCATTCAGCTTTTCCTGTAATGCTTTTTCGGCACCTTGAACAGTCAACTTTAGCTTTTGCACTTCCATCTTTGCCTCGAACAGCTGTTTACCGACCGTGTCGACCACGGACCTTTGGGCTTCCAGCGCCTGCTTTGCTGCAGAAAGGTTATCCTGAGGACTTACTACTGCAAAAGGGTGATGCACCGCTCCACAAAGCGTGCAGGGTTCACCATCTACCAGGTGAACGCGATCGGCTTCATACTTCTGAAGCCTTTGCTCAGCATTAAGCACTTTTTCATGCGCATCAAACAGCTGCCTGGCTTCTTCATTGGCCACTTCTAACCGGGATAGTTTCTCCTCCTCCACGGCCTGCTGAAGCGCTGCAGCTTTCAGCTCGGCCTGCGTAGCGGCATATTCCTTTCGGAAAGTCACCAATGCCGACACGGTATCCATTTGCTGCTGGTAGTTGTTCACCAATACCGGTAAACCCGCCACCGCAGCTTCGAGCTCGTCCAGGGACTTTCCTGCTAAGCGCTGTTGCAGTTGTGCTTCAAGGGCCGTAATGTCTTTCTCCAGGGCGCTGTGCCTGGCTATTGCTGTTTGCTGTAGCACGTCCTGTTGTTCTAGCCGCAACTGGCTTTGCTGAATCAGGTTCTCCGTTTTCAGGCGGTCCGCCTCCGCAGCAAGTAAAGCCGTTTTGAGCTCCTCCAGCCGTGCTATCTTTTGTTCAAACACGAGTCGCTCTCTACCCAGCCCCTCATCTGCCGCATTTGCAAGCAGATAAGCTTCAACTGCTTTCAGTTCCTCGTTAACCCACTTTAAACCGGATTCATAATGTGCCTTTTGCGTCTGAATGTTAACGATTTCCGGTTGCAGTACATAAAGAGCGTTTCGGGCAGCTTCTAAACTAACTTCTACCGCCTTAATGCCTTCATCCTTAATGATGGCTTCATCAATGATTGGATTTTGCAACTCCAGGCTTGCTGCAGCTTGTTCAAGCTGTTCCGTAGCAAGCTTAAGGGTAGCGCCCGCTGCATTTGCATCCGCTTCAAGCGCCGGTAGGCTGACTTCAAGAGCCTTTATCTGTGCTGCTGTTTTCTGCTCCTCTGCTTCTATTTCCTTAATATACTCGTATTGCGGCTTAAAGCGCAAGGCTGCCTCGTGCCATTTCAGCCGCTCGAAGGCCTCCTGCTGTGTCGCATACTTTTCCTGTGCAGCAATATAATCTGCCGCCAGGCTGCGTTTCCGCTGCTCCAGCTTGTCGAGTTGTGCTAACCAGGAAATGTTTGCGGAAACGCTTTGCTGATCTGTGCGCAACAGCGTTTCTTTCGCCAGCAGCTGCGCCAACGTGGCCTCATGTTCCTGCTTTTCCTCCGCTGTAAGCAGTTTCACATTGCCGAGTTCATTTTGTAATGCGCTCAGGCGATCACGCTCCTCCTTTAACTTATCGAATACAAATACCGAGATCTGTGAATAAATCTCCGTGCCCGTAATATTTTCTAATAGGAAACTCCTGTCCCGGTCTGAAGACTTCAAAAACTGCGTAAAGTCACCCTGGCACAAAATCACGGATCTAAGGAACTGTTGATAATCCAGGCCACACAGTGATTCAATCTGCTGCCTGATCTGCGTCACGCGATGTTCACCGATCATGACGTATTCGCTGTCTCGAAGTTCAGAAAGCTCCATTTTTTCCTGTTGGAGTTTTCCGTCCGCTTTGCCACCTGCACGATGCAGGGACCACTTCGCGCGGTAGACTTTATCTTTGGCTTCGAATTCAAGTTCTGAATAACACTCGCCGGTGTGGCGGGACATGATTTCTTCAACATCACGATTATGCCGGTGCACTTTCCCATAGAGTGCAACAGTGATTGCATCCAAAATGGTGGTTTTGCCGGCACCTGTAGGACCAGTAATGGCGAAAAGGCCAGTTTCCGAAAATGGCGGCTGACTAAAATCTATTTTATGCTCAGCCCTTAAAGAGTTGAGATTTTTAATTTTAATACTAAGTATCTTCATTGAGCAATGCGCTAATTAATTTTCTGACCCATCAGCTCCAAGGCTTCTTCGAAAGTGCGCATCAGTTCCGGAACTTCTTCATTTGCGATCTTGGATTCGCAACGTTTCAGGAACACTGCTTTGGGAGTAAGGTCCTTTAGGGCCATTTCTTCCTGCTGCAGCACATCCAGAGATTTGCTGGTTCTTAGTCGGTTCTGCCTTGGGAAGAACCTTTCGATGAAAGGCTTTTGCGCCTGCAGGGCCGATAGCTGCTGGTCAAGATCCAGAATCGCAGTTTGCGTTTCCACCTGAACTTCCACCCATGGCTGATACTTCAGCCCAGGATCCTCCAGCGCAAGGATCTTTTGTCTCACCGTTTCCAGATCCCCTTTGATACGGATCAACTTCCTTACGCAAGGCACCTCATGCGGCACCAGGCTCAACAATTCGCCGCCTTTAAACTCCAGAATAAGCACCTGCTTTCGGTCCTCATTTTCAGAAAAACTCAAGGGTATTGGCGATCCGGAATAGCGGATGTGCTCCATTTTATTAACCACCTGCGGGCGATGGATGTGCCCTAACGCGATGTAGTTGAACTCCACTGGAAAATGATCGCCATGCACCTGCCCCAGGTTGCCCACGTGAATCTCCTTTTCACTTTCAGAAGTAGAAGCGCCTGCTGCAAACAGATGTCCTGTTGCGATAACCGGGATATCGGCTTCCTTATAAGTTGTAATGTGTTCTACAAATCGATGGTAGTGTTCACTGATGCCCTGCTTAATCCGTTGTTCCCGTTCTTCATTCGTTTCTCCGGAAATCGATAACCGGATATCGCGGTCACGCAAAAATGGCACGGCACAAACGACAAGCTCTAGCTTGTCCCGGGCATCATGAATGGGAATGATCTGCTCCGTGAATGTGGCCGGAACACCGCCCACAATGTGAACATTGAAGTATTTGAGCAAGGACTTCGGCGCATTCAACGTACTGATGGAATCATGATTGCCGCCAATGATGACAACTTCCCTGCAGCAAGTATCTTTCACCATGCGCAGGAAACGGTAGTATTGCTCAAGCGCCGTATTGGAGGGTGATCCAGTGTCAAATACATCACCGGCAATGATTAACACATCAATGCATTCCGCGCTAAGCTTTACAATTAACCAGTCTAAGAAATCCTGATGTTCTTCGGTTCTTTCACACTGCTCCAGTTTCTTTCCTAAGTGCCAGTCGGCCGTATGTAGTATCTTCATAAATTGCCTCCCTAAGTTACGGCAATATTTCCTTCACACATATTCAGGGGTACTCCTGCCATTCAAAAAAGACAAACTTTCTCGCGCATTCCAATGTTTATTATACAAAAATGACAACTATGAAAAAGAATATTGCCTATTGCTTTATAACAAGCTTGATTTTTGTGCTCCCGGCTTGCCAAAGCCCGGAGACGCGTGCCGTGAACCAGAATGCCACTGAAGACACCACCTTCCAAAGCGATGCGAGTGGCTCCGGATCAAAAGAATTAAACAACTCGGTTGAACCAGGTGGTAACAGACCTACAGATAACAACATTTCACAGAAGACGAAAGTGTCTGATGACGACAAGATATTCATGGATGGCGTAAAGGCTTCCGGCTTATTGGAGATTACCATGGCAAAGCAGGCCCTACAGGTGTCTACCGATCCGAAGATCAAAAGCTTTGCAGAGATGATGATTAAAGATCATACGCAAATGGATAAGGAAGCGGAAGCCTTAGCAACCGAAAGCCAGATTATTCTTAAAGGCGACTTTAGCAAGGAGCAGCGTGAAGAGCTGGACATGATGAAAGGCATGAAAGGCGCAGCATTTGACAAGCACTATAAAGACATGATGATCAAGAGTCATGATAAAGCGGTCCAACTTATGAAGTTCGGTGCAAATACAAGAGAAGAGAAAGTAAAGGCCTTTGCTGAGAAATCGCTTTCTGTAATTCAGAATCACTATACTGCGGCACAACAACTATAAACGTTAAAGCCAAAAAATAAGCCCTGTTATTTAGCAGGGCTTATTTTTTGAATTAATAAATGGGCGAAGTTTTCTATACACTTCATGATGATGACTTCCTTTCCACCGGTGAAAGTACTCCGATCAGAAAACTCAAAGTCATCAGAGATACAGTGGATAAACATTGTTCCCACCGGCTTCTCCGGGCTTTCACTTCCACCAGGACAGGTTAGTCCGGTAATCGCTACATGAATCTTAGCGGGCATGAACGACCGTAAGCCATTTGCAGCAGCTTCCGTTACTTCGGCCGACTCCGGCGTAAATTCCTCCACAAGTTTATCATCCACCTTTAGGAGATCTTCCTTCACGCCGGCATCATAACAAACAATGCCACCCTTTAGAATTTTTCCTGCTTCATCAGTAAGGCCGAATTCAGCAGCCATTCTACCGACAGTAGCACTTTCTGCAAAAGCGATGTTCAGTTCCTGCGCAGCTAATAATTTCGCACAATCTTCTACAACCTTTGACGGCATAAGCGTTATCTATATTTTAGTGGGATCATAGGCACCATCGCCTGGTTTATTATTCATCGCATCCTGATCCTGGTCGAACTCTTCACGCATCTCTTTGATGCTCTTGCCAGAATCGATGTTGCCGCTGCGCTCATCTTCGCGACCATCCATTTCATTTCCTGCTGAATCGTCATCAGATTCTGCAAATCCTGGATCTACACTCGGGTTTTCAAAGTCTGTATCATTGTTCAATTTCACAGAATCATTTTCCGGAGTTCCGGACTGCTGGTTGTTCAAATTGGTGTTTTCCATGATTTTCATATTTGTTTAAAATACAACAGTAAAGGCCTGCACTTAGTTTGATGCCGTAATCAAAAACATATTGGCCCGTAGTAATACTTTGGTACATAGATTGTTCTGAAAAAAGCACATCCTATAACTTAAAACCTATGAAAAACCTAGACATCAACGTACAGATCTGTGACCACAAGAATGCGCTTCAAGCGTTTGCCCTTAAATACACCCAGGATATTGATGATGCCAACGATTTAGTTCAGGATACACTCTTAAAAGCCTTTAGGTATTCAGGACTTTTTAAACAGGGAACAAATTTACGTGGATGGTTATTTACCATTTTAAAGAACACCTACATCAACGAATACAGAAGGATCAAAAGAAAAGAAAACGTAATCATCCAATCCGACGAAATCAGCAATCACAACCTCTCCAACAACGCTGAATCAAATACCTGCAACAGCAAGTTCGTCACAGATGACATCAATAAAATCCTTTCCAAACTACAACCAGAATACTACACACCCTTCGTCAAATACTTTGAAGGCTATAAATATCAGGAAATTGCAGAGATGCTGAACATCCCGATCGGAACCGTAAAAACCAGAATACATCTGGCACGTCAGATTTTGAAGTCAAGATTAAAGGTTTATGCAGAAAACATGCATGAAGTAATCGACTAGTTGGTTGATTATTTAAAGCTTTCCAGTTGTGGGATTTGTCCGCACCATTGCGGTAGAAGCCGCACCTGGAAAGTTTTTTTATGTACGCAAAGCTCGGCGCGTTGAATATCTACTATACTGAACCAACTGTACTGTTCGGGTTACAATTGAAATAAAACCTGTTCATCGGTGAAATAGGTCTTTCTTGCACCAGCCTTTACGATCTCGATCTTATGCCCTGTTGGGCTTTCCGGACTTTTGTTCTGGTGGATGAGCAGAAAATCCCGCAGCTCTCCGGACATGATATCCGGCTTTTCTTTTAAGATTTGTTTTATAGCATGTTCGAGCACATGCCGTATCGATTTTAGCAAGGTCTTGACTTCAGCATCCGGCACTGCCTTACTAATGGAAAACGGTGATATCTTTGCATGCCATAAAATCTCATCCGCATACGCATTTCCGATCCCCCGTACTACCTCCTGATCAAGCAACACATTTTTGATAATCGCTTTCTTGCCACCTAGTACTTCCTTCAGATACTTGAAGTTTAATGCTTTCGATAATGCATCAGGAACATCAACTGGTTCAGGGTTCAACATCGGTCGTGCTTGTTTCTGAAAGTCCGAAAGCACGAACTTTTCCCCTGTATCCAGCAGTAGCTCGAACACGCTGAACTTGACCGGTTCATCAGCTGGCGAAATATGCAGCTCGCCATGTAACATCAAGTGCAAGCCAAGCAACTGACCTGAATTAAAAGCAATACGAAGTTGCTTACCTTCCCGGAACACCTTTTCTATAACGCCACCCAGCAAGGCAGATTCAAGTTCAGCTAAAGTCGCTTCAGCTTTTTTGGAATTCAAGGCCACCGCTTTTATGCGCTTTCCCGAAAGTCGCCGCTGTAAGTTCTGGCTGAAAGCCTGAAGGTCTGGGAGCTCTGGCATGTTCTGGCGTGTTCTATGATTTTAAATAAATAGACTAACTTAGTCCTAAATTACGAAGAATCCGATGAAGAAAATAGTACCGGTAAAATCAAAAGCCGAATTAAAGGCTTTCATTGATTTTCCACACGATCTATATGCCCACGATCCCAACTATGTACCAGAACTTTTCATAGCACAACGGGATCTGCTAACCACGCACCCCTTCCACAAACATTCATCCCTCCAGTGCTTTCTTTTGTTCGACGGTGATAAAATCACCGGGCGTGTTGCAGCAATCCACAATACCGCGCACAATGAGTTTAATGGAACCAACGACGGGTTTTATGGTTTTTTTGACTGCATCAATGATCAGGAAACCGCAAATATGCTGCTCGAACAGGCGAAAACCTGGTTATTGGAAAAAGGACTTTCCACGATAATCGGTCCGGTAAACTTCTCTACGAACGAATCCTGTGGACTGCTGATTGAAGGATTTGACTCGCCACCTGTGGTGATGATGCCGTACAACGCACCCTACTACGCAACCCTGCTGGAAAACTGGAATCTGGCGAAGAAGGTAGACCTACTTGCCTGGAAATGGGATGGCTCGAACTACGACGACCGGTCGGTAAAACTGATGGACAGGTTGGAAGAGCGTCTGAATAGGAATGATATCATCATTCGCAAAATCAACATGAAGAACTTCAAGCAAGATGCGGAAGCCCTGCGTGAAGTTTACAATAAAGCATGGGACAAAAACCTGGGCTTTGTGCCGCTGAATGACGAAGAGTACGACTACCAGGCTAAAGACCTGAAGCTGATTCTGGATCCTGACTTCTGCTTTATTGCAGAACAGAACGGGAAGGTTGTCGGCTTTGGCGCTGCAATACCAGACTTAAACGAAATTCTGATTAAAGTTAAACGAGGTCGCTTGTTGCCGACAGGTATTTTCAAGTTACTACTCGGCAAGAAGAAGATCAAAGGTATACGCATCCTGCTTTTAGGTGTTGTTGACGGATACCGGAAGATGGGGATTGAAGCATGTATATACGGCTCCATCATTAAATCTTACCGCAAGAAAGGTCTTCAATATGCAGAGGCTGGCTGGACGCTGGAAAACAATGACATGGTGAATAACGCCATCATTGCAATTAAAGGTACACCATACAAAAGGTACCGGATCTACGAGAAAGGGATATAGCGGAGGGGATAGCTCCGTACCAAACGCAGACCAAACGCACACGAACCGCACACGAGACGCACACCAAGCGCACAAGTTATGTGCGTTTCGTGTGCGTTTGTTGTGTGTGCATACTGTGTTTCTCCTGAATGCCGGATTAACTTTTCACGTTAGTGTCTTCATCAGACTGTTTCGGTGCAATGCCTTTATCAGGGTCTAAGGTGAAGGATGGCTCCGAAGAATCTGATGCTTGTTCCAGTAAATCAGACTCCGGCATCTGTATGCCATCATCGTCTTCATCTTCTGCTTTCAACTGGTTCAGAACAAATTCATCGCTCAGGCCATTCGAGTGTACATCCTGCTGACTTGATTGTTCATCATAGTCCTGGCCCATGCTATCATCCAGTGGTAATTTATTGTCTGTCGTATCCATAATGTTCAATTTGAGGTTCGTACTTATAACAACATGATCCGGGTGTTGTTTGAACCGCCTGAAACTTGCGGGCTGGGCGGCAAGGCAGTTAGAAGTATCTTTCGAAGCTCAGTCCATAACTTAAAAGCAGGTTTTCCCGACGATTTCGATTTACCCTGTTGTAGTCCAGCTGCGCATTCAGGTTTAACCATTTATTGAATTTCAGGCCAAGGCGGTTTGTTGTTTTGATGTTGAAATCGTTCTTATTGGACAGGGAGTTTTGAATAAAATTCGATCCATTGAAAACGATCTTTTCTTTGATCACGAAGTTGTAATTGAAACGGAAGGAGTTTCGGAGCGTCTCGTATTTATCGGCAATGCCACCTTCGAGAATCAAATCGCTATGATCAATGAGAATCCCATCGCTCAGGTTTAAGTAGGCATGCTCCCGATCAATGATGCTATATGCGATGCCGACCCCTGCAAGCCATTGCTGATTCACTTTCAGGGAGAAACTTTTGTTAAAGTTCGCTAAGCCCCAATAGTTAAAGTGCGGGAAGGTCTTGTAAAGGTTTATGTCAAAAGCAGAGGAAATATCATCATTGGTCAGTTGACCGTTCTGCTTTCCATAAACATAAGAATTGTTGAAGTTCATGGAAATGCTCTTTTTCTTCATCCCGAGTTTAACGGCATTATTAAGCAGATTTGCCGTACCGTCATCTGTTTTGTTGATGGATCCGGTAAAGGCATATCCAAAAAAGTACTGGGTGCTGTCTGTATATTGAGCGGAAGCATTGACGCTGATGAACAATAGCAAAAAAAGGATGGGTAATCTTTTGACCATAGCTTAACGTAAAGTCTAAAAACAAGGGTGTTCAGAAAAGGTTTTCCATGATCGGCTGCGTTGCCCAACTGGGCTTAATTTGCTAACTTTGTAAGAACCAATTTATATAAACAAGAATGAAAGAAGTTGTTATTGTATCTGCAGTTAGAACACCAATAGGCGCTTTTGGTGGAAGTTTAGCAGGATTCTCAGCCACCCAGTTGGGCGGTATTGCCATAAAGGGAGCTATCGAAAGGGCTGGAATTAAGCCCGAAGATGTGCAGGAAGTGTACATGGGAAATGTATTATCTGCCAACCTGGGCCAGGCTCCGGCTACGCAGGCAGCAAAAAATGCTGGCCTTCATGATCTACCGGCAACAACCATTAATAAAGTTTGTGCTTCTGGTACTAAAGCAATTATGCTTGCTGCGCAAAGTATTGCTTTAGGTGAGCAGGACATCATTGTAGCTGGCGGTATGGAAAGCATGAGCAATGTTCCCTTTTACCTGGACAAAGCCAGAACAGGTTACCGTTTGGGCCATGGACAATTAACAGACGGTTTGGTTAAGGACGGACTTTGGGACGTTTATAACGACTACCACATGGGGTCTGCGGCTGAACTTTGTGCCAGCACTTGTGAGATCAGCAGGGAGCAGCAAGATGCTTATGCCATCGCTTCATACGAGCGTGCGCAAGCGGCACATGCTTCCGGAAATTTCAAATCTGAGATCGTTGCGGTTGAAGTAAAGGATCGTAAAGGTAATGTAACGCTGATTGATCAGGATGAAGAACCATCAACAGTTAAATTCGATAAGATTCCTGGCTTAAAGCCGGTGTTCTCTAAAGAAGGTACCGTTACTGCTGCAAATGCATCTACTTTGAATGACGGTGCTGCAGCATTGGTATTGATGAGCATGGAAAAAGCAGTAGCACTAGGATTAAAGCCATTGGCAAAGATCATCAGCTATGCTGACGCACAACAAGCACCAGAATGGTTTACCACTGCCCCATCTAAAGCCATTCCTTTAGCTTTACAAAGAGGAAACATCGACATTAAGGATGTTGATTTCTTTGAAATCAATGAGGCTTTCTCTGTTGTTGCCATTGCGAACAACCAGGCACTATCTTTAGATGACAGCAAGGTTAACATTAACGGTGGTGCTGTTGCCTTAGGGCATCCACTTGGTGCTTCCGGTGCCAGGATCGTGGTTACCTTAGTCAACGTGCTGAACCAACAGCAAGGCAAGATCGGCGTTGCCGGGATCTGTAATGGTGGCGGTGGCGCAAGTGCAATCGTGATCGAAAACCTAAATTAATATTGAATGAAGAAGGCTTTAACAGCTTTTTTATTAGCAAGTTATCTTTGCTGTGCAGGGCTCAACACCCGGGCACAGCAAAATAGTGACATATCGGCAACAACCGAGCTAACAGCCTTACAGGACAGCCTGCTTGGCCTCAGTAAGAAAATCATTGAAGCGCGCGAAAACACGGCACGCTTTGAGCAGAATGCCACTTTCATTAAAACCCTGGTTCAGGCGTTGCGCTTACCGGGCAGCTTCAATTTCGGTTTTGATTCGCTTGATATGGTATCCGTGATCAAATCGCCAGACAATGCGGTAAAACTCTATACCTGGTTTGTACCGACAGATGAAGGCGGATTCAGGTACTTCGGAACCATTCAACTGCCTTCCAAACAAGGCGAGGTCAAGTTGATTCCTTTAATTGATCAAACCTCTAACTTCACAGACAGTAATGCAGTTACAGAACCTAAGATTTGGTTTGGTAGCCGGTACTACGATATTGTACCTGTAGCGGAGGGTAAAGACACCTATTATGCGCTTTTAGGCTGGAAAGGCAACAACCAGAAGACAACCAGCAAGGTGATTGAAATCCTTTCACTAAAAGGCGGCACTGCCACTTTCGGTAAACCAGTCTTTGAACAAGCTGGGCAGCTGAGCACAAAAAACAGGCTTGTTTTTACTTACAACAAGCTGAACTCGATGACCCTACGTTTCGACAAGAAAGTAAACATGATTGTTTGTGATCACCTGGCGCCGTATGACCCTGCCATGCAGGGGAACTACGAGTTTTATGCATCTGACTCCAGCTTTGATGGTTATCAGATCCAGAAAGGTCGCTTGAAGCTTGTGGAAAACATTGAATTGAACAACGATCCGGATGATCAGGATGCGTTCTATATTGATCCTTTACGGAAAGACATTCCTGCGAAAAAGAAGTTCTAGAATCCCCTAAAGCAGGTATACCGGCTATTCCACCTCAGGATTTAATATTTGCGAGTTTGACAATGTCTGATTAACTTGCCCAACTTTGATGCATTTAGATTTTAATTCTTAAACTTTATTTACAAATAAACACACAATGGAAGAAATTCTACAACCTGAACATCATACAGGTTCCAAAAAGGGACACCCGAAGGGCTTGTATGTGCTTTTTACGACGGAGATGTGGGAGCGTTTCAACTTCTACGGAATGCGCGCACTACTTACGCTGTTTTTAGTAAATGCACTCGCATTTTCAGATAAAGACTCCTCAATCATCTACGGTGGATTCTTAGGCCTTTGCTACCTCACGCCAATGTTGGGCGGTTTTGTTGCAGACAGGTATCTGGGTAACCGTAATTGTATTATGCTGGGTGGTCTGGTTATGGGTATAGGACAGTTGCTGCTGTTCATGAGTGGTTCCACTTTCGATACCAATCTGGAGTTAGCTAAAACATTGATGTGGATTGCCTTAGGTACGATTATCTTAGGTAATGGTTTCTTTAAACCAAACATTTCTTCAATTGTTGGGCAGCTATACCATAAAGGCGATAACAGGCTGGATTCAGCGTTTACAATCTTCTACATGGGTATCAACGTGGGTGCCTTCTTAGGTATGTCGATCTGCCCTTTCCTGGGTGATGTGAAGGTTGGTGAAGTACGTGTTGTGGAGGCTTTCCGTTGGGGATTCCTTGCTGCAGGTCTGGCGATGTTCTTTGGTACCCTGTTGTTCTTCGTACTTAAAAACAAGTTTGTTGTAGATCCAAATGGCAAACCGGTAGGTGCTAAGCCTGACTTCACTAATACTGTTGCTGGCGAAGAAGTGGAAAAAGCGAACTTCACAAAGCCAGCTATGCTGGGCTGTGGTATCTTAATGGTGGTTCTATACTTCGCTTTTCACTACTTATCGCTTGATCCAAATCCAATTAAGAGCTGGGTTTATCCCTTCATTTATGCGGCAGCGGTCAGCCTGGCCGTATTGATTCTTACAGATAAATCAATTACCAAGATCGAACGTGACCGTATTATCGTGATGTACATCATCGCTTTCTTCGTGATCTTCTTCTGGTCTGCCTTTGAACAGGCGGGTTCATCATTAACCTTCGTTGCAGATAAACAGACGGACTTAAACTTCCTGGGCTTCCAATTGCCGCCAAGTTTCGTTCAGAATGCCAACTCGATTTTCATCGTGATGTTTGCCTTGCCATTTAGCTGGTTATGGTTAAAACTTCAGGCAAGAAACCTGGAGCCAATCTCTCCCGTTAAACAAGCAATTGGTTTATTATTACTTGCTGTAGGTTATTACATCATCGCAATTCAGATTGCAAAGATCGGTGATACGGGTAAATTGGCAGTACACTGGTTATTTGTCATGTATCTGTTCCACACGCTTGGAGAGCTTTGTCTTTCTCCTATCGGACTTTCGTTGGTGTCTAAACTTGCGCCTAAACGTTTCTCTTCTCTGTTAATGGGTGTATGGTTCATTGGTAATGCTGCAGGTTATGCACTTGCAGGTACCTTGGGCGCATTAATTCCACCAACCGGTGATAAGTTCGAATTTGCCACTTCTAAAGGAATTGACCTGAAAGGGATCCTGGACGGTAATGTCACTGCAACTGCAGAGCAGATTGCGATCATGACCAAAGAGAAAATTGACCTTGTATATCCAACATTTGCTGGTTTTACCATCCATAATCTTTATGAATTCTTCATGGTGTTCGTAACGCTTTCAGGTGTTGCAGCAATCGTGTTGTTCCTGATTTCAGGATTCCTTAAGAAAATGATGCACGGTGTGAGATAATTCAGCTCCCCAAATTGATATAGACCCGTAGTAAGATTTTTACTACGGGTTTTTTAATTTAAAATCAATATTTTTGCAGAACATTTTAAACCACCAATACCCCCGCGTGAGAGACAGCTTAGTAATTATTCCTACTTATAATGAGAAAGAGAACGTTGAGAAAATTATAAGGAAAGTAATAGAACTGAATTCCGACTTTGAGATTCTGATCATCGACGATGGCTCACCTGATGGTACAGCAGCGATTGTACAAAGGTTACAGATGGAATTTCCTGGTTTGCTGCACCTGGAGCAACGTGTTGGAAAACTAGGCCTTGGGACTGCCTATATCCACGGTTTTAAATGGGCACTCAGCCGGAATTATAGCTACATCTTTGAGATGGATGCCGATTTCTCACACAATCCATTGGACTTGATTCGCCTAAGGGCAGCATGCATGGAAGGCGCCGATGTTGCTATTGGCTCCAGGTATGTGAAGGGGGTTAATGTGGTAAACTGGCCGATGAGCAGGGTGTTGATGTCTTACTTCGCTTCAATGTACGTACGACTGATTACCAGGATAGACATACAAGATGCCACAGCGGGTTTTAAGTGCTATCGCAGAGTGGTGTTGGAGACCATTCCTATGGAAAAAATCAAATTCGTTGGTTATGCCTTTCAGATCGAGATGAAGTTCACCGCCATCCAGTACGGGTTTAAGGTTATTGAAGTGCCGATTATATTCACCGATCGTACAGAGGGCGTGTCAAAGATGAGTACCAGAATTTTCAGGGAAGCGTTTTTGGGCGTCATTCAGATGAAGGTTAACAGTTGGTTCAGAAACTACAAGCGCTAAGTTCAAGAACTTTAGGCGTTAGAGCTTAGCCTCTACCCCTAGTCCAAATAAAGCAAAGTCATACTTCACCGGGTCTGCTGGATCAAACGCCCGTAGCTTCGCTGTTAGTTCTACTGCCGTAAGCCAATCCGTCTGTTTTCTTGATATAAGCCCTAGAATTCTGGCTACCCTGTCAACGTGCACATCACAGGGACATATCAACGCAGCGGGCTTAATCTTGGCCCACAAGCCGAAGTCAACGCCACAGTTATCTTTACGCACCATCCATCTTAGAAACATGTTTAGTCGCTTGCAGGTAGATTTCTGCATGGGCGAAGAAATATGCTTTTTAGTACGGTGTGGAAAATCAGGCAGACTGAAAAAATAAGATCTGAAATGGTTGAGTACCTGCTCGCCATCGAATGTTCCGCTTTTAGCTTTCGGATCAGGTAAAAAGGCATCTTCAAGGGTATCGGATTGACTGTAATGATGCTTGAAGAAATGCACGAAATAGAGTAGATCGGTATCGTTGAAGGTCCGATGCTTAAAGCCCAATAAACGTTTCAGATCCTGGTCTTCATGTTGCAGCATAAATTGATATGGCGCGTTGTCCATCCGCTGAAACAACTCGTTACATTTGTTTATGATCGTTTTGCGCTGGCCCCAAGCTAAAATTGCCGCGAAAAATGCGGCAATTTCGATGTCTTGTTTGATGTGATATTGGTGCGGAATACAAATCGGGTCATTGGTGATGAACCCGGGTTGATTATATGCCCGCACTTTAAGATCCAGAAAGGATTGTAATTCCAGAAAGTCCAAGGTCCTTAGCTAAGTGCCTGTTCAAGATCTGCAAGCAGGTCTTCAATATCCTCTACCCCTACGCTCAAGCGGAGCAGGTTATCGGTTACACCAACTTTCTCGCGTTCGTCTTTAGGAATTGAACCATGGGTCATGCTTGTCGGGTGATTGATCAAGGACTCCACACCGCCAAGTGATTCTGCCAATGTAAACACCTTGAATCTTGAAGCAATACGATAGGTTTCCTGAAGGTCTGCATCTTTGATTGTGATGGATACCATACCGCCGAAATCACGCATCTGACGCTTTGCAACGTCATGGTTAGGATGATCTTCAAAACCTGGCCAGTAGATCTTGTCGATCTTTGGATGCGTCTTTAGGAACGCCGCCACACGAGCACCGTTTTCACAGTGTGCTTTCATTCGCAGGTGCAGGGTTTTGATACCACGCAATACCAGGAAGGCATCCTGCGGTCCCGGGGTTGCACCACAGGCATTATAAATGAACCATAGTTGTTTGTATAGTTCATCATCATTTACCAGCAAGGCTCCCATAACCACATCGGAGTGACCACCAATGTATTTGGTTACCGAGTGCATCACGATATCTGCACCAAGATCCATTGGATTTTGCAGGTAAGGTGAAGCGAAAGTGTTATCTACCGAAAGCAAGATGTTGTTCGCTTTGGTAATCTTTGCGATGCCTTCAATATCAATAATCTGCATAGTGGGATTGGTTGGTGTTTCAATCCACACGAGCTTTGTTTTTTCGTTGATGTATTGCTCGATGTTTTCGGGCTTTGAAAGATCCAGGAAGTGAAACTTGATACCATATTTCATGTAGATCTTCGTAAAGATCCGGTATGAGCCACCGTATAAGTCGTTTCCGGTAATTACCTCATCACCCGGTTGCAATAGCTTCATTACTGCATCCGTGGCGCCCATACCGCTGGAGAAGGCTAAACCGTATTTAGCATTCTCAAGTGCAGCAAGGCAAGCTTCAAGCGCTTGACGAGTTGGGTTGGTTCCTCTTGAATATTCAAAACCTTTATGGTCACCCGGCGCTTTTTGCGCGTAGGTAGATGTTTGATAAATTGGTGTCATCACCGCGCCGGTGGTCGGGTCAGGTTCCTGTCCCGCGTGAATGGCTTTGGTGGCAAATTTCATATTGTCTTTCATCATGATTTATGAATTTTAAAGCAGATCTTGGTTAGTATGCTCTTGCAAACAGCACGCGTTGCGTTGATGGTTTGCCAGAATAGATGCAAATACCCTCTTCCTGCTTATTATTTAACGGTATACATCTGATTGTAGCCTTTGTTTCTTCTTTTATTTTTAGCTCGGTCTCTGTAGTACCATCCCAATGTGCAGCAATAAAGCCTGTTTTACCATCAAGCAATGCCTGGAACTCCTCGTAAGAGTTTGCTTCTGTAATGTGTTCATCACGGAAGGTTTCTGCTTTATTGTAGATGTTTTCCTGAATTTCATTAAGCAGTTGAGCGATGTGGATTTCCAGACCATCTTGTGAGACCGTTTGTTTCTCACGCGTATCTCTGCGTGCAAGTTCAACAGTTTGGTTTTCCATATCCCGGGCACCGATCGCTACACGAACAGGTACGCCTTTAAGCTCGTATTCTGCAAACTTGAAACCTGGACGTTGGGTGTCGCGGTCATCATATTTCACGGAGATGCCCAAGGCTTTTAATTTCGGCATTAGTTTGTCTACGAAGTTTGAGATGTTCTCCAGGGCTGCATCACTTTTATAGATTGGAACGATCACCACTTGGATAGGTGCAAGTTTCGGTGGAAGCACTAATCCAGCGTCATCACTGTGTGCCATAATCAGCGCTCCGATTAAGCGTGTAGACACCCCCCATGAAGAAGCCCATACGTGATCTATTTTGCCTTCTTTACTGGTGAACTTCACATCAAATGCTTTGGCAAAGTTCTGGCCCAGGAAGTGGGATGTTCCGGCCTGCAGGGCTTTTCCATCCTGCATCAAGGCTTCAATGCAGTAGGTATCTAATGCACCCGCAAAGCGCTCATTGGCTGTCTTTTTACCACGCACAACAGGTAGTGCCATCCAGTTCTCTGCGAAATCTGCATAAACGTCTAGCATTCTTTCTGTTTCTTCTACAGCTTCCTGAGAGGTTGCATGGGCAGTGTGCCCTTCTTGCCACAGGAATTCCGTGGTTCTAAGGAACAATCGGGTTCTCATTTCCCAACGGACAACGTTTGCCCATTGATTTATAAGTAGTGGAAGGTCGCGGTAAGACTGCACCCAGCCTTTGAATGTATTCCAGATGATGGTTTCGGAAGTAGGACGCACGATCAGCTCTTCTTCCAATTTGGCAGTCTCATCAACGATGATATTGCCATTTCCGTCATTCTTCAGACGATAATGTGTCACGACAGCACACTCCGTGGCAAAACCTTCTACGTGAGCTGCTTCTTTAGAGAAAAATGACTTGGGAATGAATAATGGAAAATAGGCATTACTGTGACCAGTATCCTTGAATTTTTGATCTAAAACAGCCTGCATTTTCTCCCAAATGGAGTAACCATAGGGCTTAATGACCATACAACCCTTGACAGATGAATGCTCTGCCAGGTCGGCTTTTATAACAATGTCGTTATACCACTGTGAATAGTCTTCATTTTTACTTGTAATACCTTTGCTCATAGCCGCTTGGAACGTTTTTTGTGTTTGTTGACTTGTAATAATAGTTACAAATCTATAAATTTATAGCTATTTAAGTTCACACACACAAACAATCAGATATATGAAACCAATCTATTTATTCACCGGTCTGCTCGCGTGGACGTCCTTGGTTGTCACATCTTGTTCGACACCACAGATGGCACAGAGCGTAAACATTCAGGATGATGTTTACAATACGACTGCGACTGCGGTAGCATATGAAAGACCTGCACCTTCTGCAGCTGCGAGGTACCAGGATTCAATCTCTACCAACAATTATGGCAGTAGCGACCCGAACTACGATATGGATTATTATTCTCGTATTAACAGATTCTACTATGGAAGCCCATTCCGCTCCTACTATGATCCGTTCTTCGATCCATACTTTGACGGCTTCTACGGATACAATGCTTTCTCTCCTTATTACTCAGGTTTATCCTTTGGCTTAGGCTTCAACTACGGCTGGGGCGGCGGTTTCTGGGGTCCTTATTCTTATGGTGGTTTATATTCACCTTTCTGGGGCTATCGCACATGGCCTTATGGCGGATACATGGGTGGCGGTTATTACGGCGGCGGATTCCTGGGTGGTGGCTACTATGGTGGCGGATACCTTGTTGGAAATGGTCGTGTAAGTGCAGGTGGTCGTCCGACCAGAGGTTCTGAAAACGGAATTGGCTATCGCAATGGCGGATCCAGAATTAACAATGCAGCAGGCTCACGTGGAAACACAGGTGGTGGTGTAGTACTTGGCGGTAGAAGTGCCGGTGCAGGAACCTACAACCCGAACCGTGGTGCGGCAATAGGTGCAAGACCAGGTCGTGATAACCAGGTAGGTGCGCCGACAAGAAGCCAGAGACCAACCAGTCAAAGACCAACAAGTCAAAGACCGACCAGAACTGAAGGCTACACACCAGAGCGTTCATCGAGACCAACTTATACGCCGCCAGCTAATAACGGTGGATCAAGGTCAAGCGGTGGTAGCATGGGCGGTGGCGGTGGTTCATCAAGACCAGCAAGAGCCGGAGGTAGAGGCTAATTTACTTTAAACACACACATGAAAAAGTTTATTTCAACGCTCATACTGGCTACAGTAGCCGGTACAGGAACATTATATGCACAATATGCGAGTGACGCCTTACGGTTTTCTCAAGGAAATTACGGTAGCTCTTCAAGATTTAAAGGTTTAGGTGGTGCGCAGATCGGTTTAGGTGGTGACATGAGTTCTTTGGGTGCAAACCCTGCAGGGCTGGGTATGTTCACCAGATCAGAATTCAGCATCACGCCAGAATTTAACAATGCTTCTGCTGACGCTGTTTATCTTGGTCAAAGAACGAAAGATTCGAAAAACCATTTGAATCTGAATCAGGCAGGTGCAGTATTCTACACCCCTATCCGCAAACGTCAGGGTGCAGATTTGAATAAAGGTGCACTAAGCATTGTTTGGGGTGTTGGTTTTAATCGGACCAACGACTTCAATGCGAACTTCCGCTACGATGGACAGAACGCACAGAACTCCATGACGGACTATTTTGCACAGATTGCAACTGGGGTAACTCAGGATAAATTTGGTGATAATTCATTAGAAGCAAAAGCGTATGACAGCGGTTTAATTGTAGCAGATGCTAATGATCCAACACGTTATTATGCAGCTACTGAAGTTCCGAATGTTCAGCAGAACTACGACTTTAGAACAGGTTCTACCTCAGAATTTAATGTTGCTGCTGGTTTGAACATTTCGAACCAATTGTATTTGGGTGCTTCACTTGGTTTCGTGAACATTCGCTACGATAGAAATTCTGAATTCCTGGAATCAGGCGTACAAACTTTGAATGATCTGACGACTGAGGATTACAGCTTCTCATACAGAATCAATCAACTTACCGATGGTTCTGGTGTAAACGGCCGCTTAGGTTTGATTTTCAAACCAACAAGTACGTTGAGAATTGGTGCGACTTTCCAGACACCTACCTGGTTACATATCCAGGATAACTGGTCTGAATCGTTATACACCGAGTATACAGCAAGTAACGGTGGTGTGACAAGCTTCCCAACTCAGGCGGATAATTATCTGACAGAGTACAACCTGAGAACACCATATAAAGGATCTTTGGGAGCGAGTCTGATCTTAGGTAACAATGCTTTAATCTCTGCTGACATTGACTACATCGATTACGCTAGTATGAAGTTGAGCAATTCTGACAATTATCTAAGCAATTCAACGATTGCCGATAACAATGCGGAAATTAAAGATCAATATACTGGAGCGATCAACTATCGTGTGGGTGGAGAGTACAAATTGGGACCAGTTGCTTTAAGAGCTGGTTTCGGATTGAATGGCTCACCATATGCAGATGATGATGACAATGTTTTTGACACTAAGATCTACAGTGGCGGCTTGGGATACCGTTATAACAACTACTATTTTGATGTTGCTTACCAACGTGTAGAGACTACGAATACTTTCAGTCCTTATCAGTTAGCATTGAACAATCCTGTAGGACCTGCGCCTGTTGCGAATGTTAACTTTGCTAAAAACAACGTTTTCTTAACGTTTGGGGTTAGATTCTAATCATCCAAATCTAATGCATAAAAAAAGGTCCTGAACTTACGTTCAGGACCTTTTTTTATGGTTATGCTTTTTGAATTCGTCTTGATGCTAGTGCTTGTCGAATGTGTTTTATGCTAAGGCTTCTTGAATTTGTTTATACCTATGCTTCTTGAATTTTTATGCTTATGCATTTTCAATTAGTTTTATACTTAAGCATTTTGAATATGAGCAACAAGACTTAGGTCCACGCTCTTTATTAAACGTGCTTATTGTTCTTGCCGTTTGAGTCCTTCCAGAATTCTGGTTGTATTGGCTTCTATTACTGGATCTTTGATCAGCTCTGGTGCGTGATGGGGCTTTTTTCGGGCGTCAATAATGATTGGACCTTCGCAACCCCAATGTTTATCGTGCGTAGCACTGCCGATACCATAGATATCTGCTGCCGGGTTGCTACGCGTAAATGTTACCCATACGAAGTTGTTGATGTTTAAAGCGGTAAACGCACTGTCGTCACACAGAACGATCATCGCAAAACCGCTCAGATCGGTGTTTTGTAAGGCTTTGTCGAGCGCGAGCACATCGGAGGCTGTTTCGGCTGCTGTTGTATATGCTTCCACTTGAAGGGTTAGCACGCCTGGAAATGCAAGTTGCGGATTGCTGAAACCTTTCGGCAGTGGTAAGGCAGCTGGCAATGTACGCTGCAGGGAACGTCGAACTGGTCCGGCAGCAGCAAAGACGACTTTAGAGCCTGCATTTAAACCCGTACCGGTGTAGTCGAGCGTGTCGATGGTCGTTTGGGTATGGAAATGGAGATCCCTTCTGAAGTTCATCCTTGAAAGTACGTGCATCAGAAACTCCTGAAGATGATGCGTCGAGAGCTGTTCATCATCCTCCCTGGCGGCAATGAACAGGTATTTGGCTAAACTAAGCTGATTTTTGCCAAGGATGTGATTTGATATCGTGAGTATCTCCTGCGGTCTACGTCCATCCAGAAATGGTGTATATCGTTCACTTCCGATGGCAAACAGCAATGGGTGTACCCCTGCTGCATCTACTGCGTTGACTTCTTTCAGGCCATGAATTTCTTTAGGCAATGCTGATCCGGTGATTTCGTGGATGAGCGCTCCGAAACTGGTATCTTCCTGCGGCGGGCGACCCACTACCGTGAATGACCAGATGGCATCCTCCCGATGGTAAACGTTGTGGACCTTCATCAAAGGAAATGGGTGTGTGAGACTATAGTAGCCAAGGTGGTCTCCAAATGGGCCTTCGGGCTTGTTCTCATTGGGGTACACGGTTCCGGTGATTACAAAATCAGCATCTGCAGAGATGCAAAAACCTTCTTCATCATAAAAATAGCGGAACCGACGGTTGCCCAGCGCGCCAGCAAAGGTCATCTCAGATAAGCCTTCCGGAAGTGGCATCACCGCGGCGAGCGGATGTGATGGTGGTCCGCCTACGAAGATGCTCACCTTCAAAGGCTTACCAAGTTTATTTGCTTTAGATTGATGTACACCTATTCCGCGGTGGATCTGGTAATGCAAGCCGATCTCCTGATCCTGAATATAAGCATTGCCGGCAAGTTGAATCCGGTACATTCCAAGATTAGCATTCAGAATACCTGGTTTCTCTACATCTTCTGTGTAAACCTGGGGCATGGTAATAAAAGGTCCTCCGTCCATCGGCCAATTGACAATCTGTGGCAATGCAGAGATGGTGGTTTTCCTGAATGTAGATTTAAACAGGCTTTGCTTTAATGGCAGTGCAGACAATGCAGTTAGCCCCGCCCCTGCTGTTTTAAACGGGTTCTTTATCGCTTTTATTGGATCTGATCGCAATCCGACCAGCTGTTCCACATTCGCCAGACTATCCCGGAACATGAACTTGGACCTTTCCAGCGTACCAAAAAGGTTTGACACAGCCGGGAACTTAGAGCCTTTTACATTTTCAAAAAGTATGGCCGGCCCTTGTTCTTCATACACCCGAAGATGTATGGAGGCCATTTCGAGATATGGATCAACCTCTTCCTTAATCCGGATCAGGTGTCCATGTTTTTCTAAATCGTTAACGCACGCTGCTAAGCTTGAATATCCCATCAGGATCAAAGGTATAAACTAATAAATAATGAAGTATCTATAACAAAAAAAAGCCACGCTTGGGCGTGGCTTTTTCGTAATCAGGGTGATTCTATTTCTTATCTGCAAAAGATCTAAGCATCCAGGTGTTCTTTTCTTTGAACTGCATGAACCGGTTTACCATGTCGTTGGTTCCTTCGTCACCAGCCTCATCAGTTGCCTCCAGAAGCTCACGTTCCATCTCGATCAGCTTGGACATGTCATCCAAAATTGCATCGATCATTGCCATATCTTGCATACCAATGGTGTCAATTTCTTTGATGCGTGACTCATTGATGTAATCCGCGAAGCGACTGTGTGGTGGCTTACCTAAAGTTAACACACGTTCAGCAATTTCATCTATTGTTGTTTGTGCTTCCGTATATAATTCTTCGAATTTTACGTGCAATGTGAAAAAGTTAGAACCTTTGATATTCCAATGACAACCGCGCAATTTCTGGTAATGTATGTGATAATTAGCAAGATAGTCGTTTAAAAGATCAACAACAGGTTTAACTTCTTGCTCGTTCAGGCTTATTTCTTTTGCGTCCATGGTTTATTATTTTTTAATTTGTAATATTATTGAAACAAGAGTTATAACAAAGCTTCGATGAAATGGTTTCCTGCAACGGGAAATTTCATACAATAGAGGTGTAATTTCCTCGTTTACTATTCGGAATAAGCATCAACTTAGTTTTAACCATTCAAATAACTTATAAAATTATTAATGTATAAATATATTACTGTGCTATTGGCAACGAATTTAATGTTCTTAGCCAATGTAAAAGCCCATTCGGTCATCGACTCTATCGGCGTTGAAAATCTAAATGGCAGTAAGGTGATCATCCACCAGATCGTTAAAAACGACACCTACTACTCGGTTGGTAGAAGATACAACGTCTCCCCCAAAGAAATCATGACCTTTAATGAGAATAAATACCTCCAGGTAGGTGTCTTGATCAAAATTCCAACAAAATTGCCGTTTGATAATAAGCCTGCCCAGGCATCGGCCAAAAACAATGCCTCTAATGCCGAAAGTGTTGAACCAACGCTGATTGACTACGAAGTTAAACCGAAAGATAATTTGAATAGTATTGCCCGGGCACATGGAACAACCGTCCCTGAGCTACGACGGATAAATGAATTAAGAACCATTAACTTAAGAATCGGGCAACAACTAAAGGTCCCTGCTCCCGTTGATGCTGCATCTGCAGCACAGGAGACCGTAGTGGCTCAGAATCCAGCCCCGCAAACAGGCAACGTTCGCGCTGGCAACAACACCAGACCTGTAGAACAACCTAAACCTATTCTCCCTCCAGGAACAAATACTGCAGCAACTAGACCGCAGTCGAAGCCTGTAGATTCGACGAATAGAAACCCAGCTTTGAACGAGAAGTTTGTTGAGCATACCGTTGCCTCCAATGAAACGATGTATTCCATCGCTACGACATACAAAATGACCATCGATCAGCTGAAAGCGAAAAATAACCTACCGAATAATTCGCTACGCGTGGGCCAGAAGTTGCTGATTAGCGGACAGTATCCGGTAAAAACGGAACCAGCGGCTGATAGCCTGGATGATGCCACGATTAAAGATCCCTCATTGAGGGGTGATGCGAGCAGATATGGTTTAAATCAGGTAGATGAGAAGGGTACCGCAGTTTGGATCACAGATCAGGATTTAGATCCGGTAAAGATGCTTGTTTTGCATCGCACCGCTCCGGTTGGGACGATCGTAAAGATTACCAATCCGATGACGAACAGATCTGCATTTGCGAAAGTTGTGGGAAAGTATACCGAGAATGAATCTACGAGGGATGTGATACTGGTTATGACAAAGGCTGTAGCAGATTCAATCGGCGCGATTGATAAAAGATTTTTTTGCAATATAACGTACAGCGGACAAGATAATGAGCAATAAGAAGCCTTTTGTAATAGGCGTAGCAGGTGGTAGTGGGTCAGGTAAAACGTTCTTCCTGAAGTGTTTTCTTCACCACTTTAGAACCGAAGAAGTAAGTCTAATTTCCCAGGATGATTACTATCGTCCTAAGCAGGAACAGAAAATCGATGAGAACGGCTGGATTAATTTCGATCTTCCGGAAGGTATTGATGATGCCCGTTTACTGCACGACTTGAAGCGTCTTATTGCAGGTGAGGCTGTTGAGAAAAAAGAATATACTTTTAATATGAATGAGGAGCATGCGAGGTTATTAAACATTACCTCTGCTCCAATTATAATTGTAGAAGGCCTATTTGTCTTCCACTTTAAAGAGATTTCGGATTTGTTCGACATGAAGATTTTCATGGATGCGGATGAGGAAATCACCTTGAACAGACGTATTTCAAGGGATGAAATTGAACGTGGATACACGAGAGACATGGTGATGTATCAGTGGGTAAATCATGTACTACCCGCCTATCGCAGATACTTGTTGCCTTATAAAGGCAGCTGCCACAAGGTTATTATGAATAACAAACATGTGGCAGATGATATTATTGTTGCTTCGCAACAGATTTCAGATGAGCTAAAGCCCCTTATTGAAGAAAAGAATACAGCTTAATCGAATTTCATTTCAGGTGTATCTTCCGGCGCGATCAATCGGCCGGCAGTTGCCTGTTTGATGTAGTCTACACTCACCCCTGGGGCTCGCTCTAACAATTGAAATCCACCTTCCGGCAGAATGTCGAGCACAGCGAGTTCAGTAACCACTTTCTTGATGCAGTTCACGCCCGTTAAAGGAAGGCTGCATTTGGGCAATAGCTTGCTTTCACCAGCTTTGTTTACATGTTGCATGGCTACGATGATGTTTTTTGCAGAAGCAACAAGATCCATTGCGCCGCCCATGCCTTTCACCATTTTACCTGGTATTTTCCAGTTGGCGATATCTCCGTGTTCCGATACCTCCATTGCACCTAGGATCGTTAAGTCAATCTTCTGACTTCTGATCATACCGAAGCTTAGTGCAGAGTCGAAGATTGAACTTCCAGGTAGGGTTGTAATGGTCTGTTTGCCAGCATTGATTAGATCTGGGTCTTCTTGTCCTTCTATGGGGAATGGTCCCATGCCCAACAATCCGTTTTCGGATTGTAGTACGACGTTGATGCCTTCAGGAATATAGTTGGCCACTAAGGTTGGAATTCCGATGCCCAGGTTCACATAAAATCCATCTTTTAACTCTTTTGCAATTCTCTTTGCAATTCCATTTTTATCTAACATGTTTTGCTGATTAAGGATTTTTGGATCTTAAGGTACGTTGTTCAATGCGTTTCTCGTAATCTACGCCTTGGAATATTCTGTGTACATAAACACCTGGGGTATGTATTTGATCGGGATCAAGCTCACCTGCTTCTACGAGTTCTTCAACTTCTGCAATGGTAATTTTGCCGGCAGTAGCCATTACAGGATTGAAATTCCTTGCAGTTGATTTATAAATCAGATTGCCTGCTGTGTCACCTTTCCAGGCTTTTACAATTGCGAAATCCGCCTCAAACGCGTACTCCATAAGGTATTCCTTACCATTAAAGTTTCTTACTTCTTTGCCTTCGGCGACTTCAGTACCTACTCCAGCTGGTGTAAATATTGCCGGCATGCCATAGCCAGCGGCAAGGCATCGTGTCGCTAAAGTCCCTTGCGGGATCAGTTCCACCTCTAACTCGCCACTAAGCAGCTGTCGCTCGAATTCTGCGTTTTCACCTACATAAGATGAGATCATTTTTTTAACCTGCCGACTTTGGAGCAAAAGCCCGATGCCAAAATCATCGACACCGGCGTTGTTTGAAATGCAAGTCAGGTCTTTGATGCCTTTACGCACTAATGCGTTGATGCAATTCTCAGGGATTCCGCACAGACCAAAGCCGCCAAGCATCAAGGTTTGCCCGTCTTTTAAATCGTGGATGGCTTCATCAGCCCCCGCTACTACTTTATTGATCATATATTTGGTTTGCGGCTAAATTAATTAAAATATACATACGAGATACCATCGCCTCCCCGGTCCTGGTGTTCATCTTCAACGCGGTTCACCTGGCTATATTTCCTGACATATTCCCTGATTAACTTTCTAAGAATCCCATCGCCTTTGCCATGGATTATCTTGACGTATGGAAAACCTAGCATAATGGCTTTGTCAAGGTATTTTTCAACTTCATAAATCGCATCTTCGCCGCGCCTCCCTCTTAAATCGAGTTCGGCGTTGAAGTTGGTAATCGCATCTGAAATCCTACCGGAGAAAGAATTACTTTGAACAACCTTCTTCGCCTGTTTATTGCTGATCTTATCTACTCTTTCCTTTTTTACAACAGATCGTAGATCACCAATGGCAAGTACCAGATTCCCCCGATTGATCTCGAGCACCTGACCCGTTGTCTCGGTGTTGCGTAACTGTACCCAATCGCCAACTTCTATTAGTGTATTGCTCAAAGCGATTGGTTCCGGTTTTTTCTCCTCCTTTACTTGGTGATTTAGAAGTTCCTTTTGTAAGTTTTGGCGCAATTGCTTAGTGACTGTTTTGTCTGCCTGTTGCTCCTTGATCTGTGAAATGGTGTTTTCAACAAGCTTGTTTGCATCTTTGATAATGCGTTGCGCTTCAAGCTTTGCTTCCTTAATTAACACCTTCTTGTTCTCCTCCAGGTATAATTTAAGTTTTTCATTCTCAGCAGCAAGGTTCTTAGCTTTGTTCTGCTGGTTTGAAAGTTGAACCTTTTTGTCGTAGATGTCCTTTTTCTCACGCTCCAGATCAACGAGCAGGCTATCGATCCTATTCTGATTGGTACCCGTTTTCTGTCTGGCAAGTTCAAGCACTTCCTTTTGCAAACCGATGTTCTGCGCTATTTCAAAAGCGTAGGAACTACCAGGCTTGCCAATTTCGAGTACATAGAGGGGGCGCATTTTAGTATTGTCAAACAACATAGACGCATTTTCAAGTCCTTCTGTATCGCCTGCGAAAAGCTTCAAGTTCGAATAGTGAGTTGTAATTACACCCCGTACTTTTTTATTGTTTAATACTTCGAGTACGGCTTCAGCCATTGGACCACCAAACTGCGGATCAGTCCCTGTCCCAAACTCATCTATGAGCATCAGGGACTTCGGTGTAGCGTGCGCCACGAAGTATCGCATTTTTGTAAGGTGGGCACTATAGGTACTCAGGTCACTTTCTATGGACTGATCATCACCGATGTCGGCAAAAATCTGATCAAATATTCCAACTTCAGATGCTTCATCTACAGGTATCAATAAACCCGACTGGATCATGATCTGTAGCAGTCCGACTGTTTTCATGCATACAGATTTACCACCCGCATTTGGTCCGGATACCAGTAAAATCCTCAATCGCTCATCCAAATGAATATTCAACGGAACGACCGTTCGTTGCTCTTCCCGGAAGGAAAGCATAAGCAATGGATGACGAGCATTGATTAGGCGTGTTTTTGCTTCTTTGATAAGTACTGGCATGTCAGCCTCCACCTCAATTGCAAACAGCGCCTTAGCACGCACGAAATCGAGTTTGGTTAGAAACCCGTGGTACGAAAGTAGCAATGCAGTGTACGGCCTTAAATCTGTAGTGAGTGCGATGAGGATCCTTATGACCTCTCTCCTTTTATCAAATTCCAAATCCCGAAGCTTATTGTTCAGGGTGAAAACTTCCTCCGGCTCCATGTACACGGTTTGTCCGCTTGCAGATTCATCATGGATAAATCCTTTGAGCTTACGTTTGTTCTCTGCTAACAGCGGAATACACATTCTACCATCCCTGATCGTAAGGCTACCATCCGCCACCCAGTTCCGGCTAACGGCCATTTTGTAAATGGAGTCCATTCGTTTGCGCACGTCCTGTTCTCCCTTGGCAATTTCTGTAAGTATGTCCAGCAAAGCCGGAGAAGCATTCGGCTTTATCTTTCCCTTTGGATCAAGTACGGTTTCAATCTTCTTAAGGATGTTCTTTTCCATAGGAAGATGTTCAAACAGTGCTTCCAGGTTAGGGTAAATTTCAGCCCGTTCTTCGAAAAAGCGAATAACGGTAAACACCGTCTGCAAAGACGTGTACATTTGGAAAAGCTCCTCTTCTACCAGGTAACTCCCCTCTGCTCTAATCTTATCTGCCAGGTACTTAAGGTCGTAAAAGGCACTGATCTGCAGTGGCTCCTGATTTTCAAGAATACTTTTGAATTCTTTGGTTTGGCGGAGAAATTTGTTGATCTGGTCAAACTTGGTCATGACCTGCATCTTACTAACCAGCTGCTTGCCCATTGGACTTAAGCAGTATTGGCTTATGTGTTGTTTGACTTCGTGAAATCCAAGTCTTTCTAAACAACTTTCGGGGTATATCATATATCGGTTACCGGTTTAACGGAAATCGTGTCTTGCTTTTGCTTGGTTTTTTCCAGATCTGCCTTAATCCTGTCGTACATATCGGTGAGCAAACCAGGATTTTGGTAGTAGTAATCCATGCTTTTATTATACCGCACGGAGTCTGTTTTAAATTTCTTGTATATCCCTTTATAATATGCAGAAGAGACCTTCTTAGCGGAATCTGCATCACCAATCGTCGTTATATAAGCATCCGCAATGTGGATGTCATACAAGATTTTCTGCATTTGATTTGGTGGAATGATGTCCTTAGGGATCTCTTTGGATTTACAACAGATTATAGAAAAACTGATAAAAATAAGCGAGAGAAATTTCCTCATTTAGTTAAAACATTACGTTTTCTTAGCCATTGTAGACTAAGGTTGTTAATTTTACCAAAAATACTGATTAATGAGCATAGCAAATAACTTATTAAAATATAAAAAGGAATTGGATGCAAGCGCAGTGCAGCTTGTGGCTGTTTCGAAATATCAGGATGCAGACGCTGTACTTGAAGCCTATAATGCCGGCCATCGTGTTTTTGGAGAGAACATCGTTCAGGAACTGGTTGAAAAACAAGCCGTACTCCCAAAAGATATAGAATGGCACCTCATCGGGCATTTACAAACCAACAAAGTAAAATACATAGCACCATTTATATCAGTAATTGAGTCGGTAGACAGCCTTAAGCTTCTGCAAGAAATCAACAAACAGGCAGCAAAAAACAACCGCACAATAGACTGCCTTCTCCAGGTGTACATAGCTGATGAAGATACCAAGTTCGGTTTGGGATTTGATGAAGTTGTCGAATTGCTTCGCGCCGAGGAATTTACCGTATTAAAGAACGTGCGTATCGTTGGTTTAATGGGCATTGCAAGCAATACAGACACCGAAAAGCAGATCAGAGACGAGTTTGAAGAATTGAAGGTTCTTTTTGACGGCGTGAAGGTATCGTTTTTCAGGAAGGATGATTATTTCAAGGAGCTATCTATGGGCATGTCCTCAGACTATAAAATCGCAATTGAAGAAGGTAGCACCATGGTTCGGATTGGCAGCAGTATTTTTGGTAAGAGAAAAATCAAGGAAGCGTAATGGAGTTAACGATTAGATTTGCTGTTCAAGAAGATTGTGAAAGACTCCTCGAACTTATTCATGAGCTTGCTCTTTACGAGAAAGCCCCTCAAGAAGTCACGGTTAAACTAGAAGAATTTGTAGAAGCCGGCTTCGGCAATAATCCCGTTTGGAAGGCATTCGTCGCCGAGCGAGAGGGTCAAATTCTTGGCTTCGCACTGTATTACGTACGTTATTCCACCTGGAAAGGATGCAGGTTATATCTTGAAGATTTCATCGTAACAGCTGAAGAACGAGGCAAAGGCATCGGCAAGATCTTGTTCGAGCGGGTGATGCAGGAAGCAAGGGAAAAAGGGTTTAACGGCATGTCCTGGCAAGTGCTAGATTGGAATGCCCCTGCGATTAATTTCTACAATAAATATCAAGCTAGCCTTGAAGCAGGGTGGCTAAACGCCTCCTTTTCAACTGAACAACTGAACGCATAATGAGGAAATTACTAATCATTTTACTTTGTCTGGGGCTGTTCGCCTGTCAGAGTGAAAACAAAAAGCAGGAACAAGGTGACTCCACCACCCAGGACAATGGCACAGAAACGGACACCTTAACTTACAGCTACGACGTTGTAAAAGTGATTAGCAAGAACCTGGTTACTGTAGATGAACACACTACGGACACCACCAGAGCAGTGATCACGTATCCCAGGTTTAATGATGAAAAGTTAGACAAACTAATTGAGCAAAGGGTATGCGAAGGCGGATCTAATCCAGACCGCTCCTACAACACCTATGCGGAACTCGCTAATAGCTTTGTTAAGGGGTTTGATGACTACCTGACTTACAACGAGGATAACATACAAACCTGGTTTCTGGAAGTAAAGGTTGATGTAATTCGTCAGCATGCCCCTCTCCTTGCACTTAAATTCTCGCAGGCAGATTACATGGGCGGTGCGCATCCAAATTCAAGCATCAGCTATGTAAATTATGACCGTCAGACGCGCAGTGTGCTTACACTGGATTCTATCTTAAAACCGAACACTTTTAGTAAGCTACAAGCAGTTGCAGAGCAAATCTTCCGGAAGAACGAAGGCCTTACACCTACACAGAGTCTTGCGGGCGCATATTTCTTTGAGAATGATCAATTCCATCTAAATTCAAACTTCACCATAACACCACAAGGACTTGAATTCTTGTATAATCCTTATGAGATTAAGCCATATGCAGCTGGGGTAACAAGATTGCTTATTCCCTACGCTTCAATAAAGGACTTAATCCAAGCAAATTCCCCTATCAACAGAATCGTAAATAATGCAGGTATATAAATTTGGTGGTGCATCCATACAAAATGCAGAAGCCATTAGAAACGTTGGCAACATTCTTAAAAAATTCCAGGGCGACCAGCTGCTGATTGTAATTTCAGCAATTGGACATACCACAAACAAGCTTGTTGCACTTACCAACGCATATTTAAAGCTTGAACCCACAGCCACAATATTGCTTGAAGAACTAAAGCAAGACCATTTTCAAGTACTACAGGAACTCTTCCCCGAGCAACATCCAGCCATTTTTGACGACCTGAACAATGCGTTCGTCGAGATTGAGTGGCTTTTGGAGGAAGAACCTGGGGATACACCCGAGTACATCTTTGATCAAATCGTTTCCATCGGGGAAGTGGCATCCAGCAAAATCGTAGCAGCATACTTAAATAGCATCGAGTGTCTTTCCACCTGGGTGGATGCCAGGAACTACATAAAAACAGATAACAACTACAAGGAAGCGAATGTAGATTGGGTAAAAACGGAGGCGGAAGTAAGAAAAACCTTGCCTGCGATACTGAACAAAGGCTTTGTGATCACCCAAGGCTTCATTGGCGGCACCAGCGAGAATTTCACAACAACGCTTGGCCGTGAGGGCTCAGACTATTCGGCGGCAATATTCAGCGCCTGCCTTGGTGCAACATCGTTAACGATCTGGAAAGATGTTCCAGGTGTGCTTAATGCCGATCCAAAGTGGTTTGAACGCACGGAGAAGATCCATGAGCTGTCTTATCACGATGCCATTGAGCTAACATACTACGGCGCAACAGTCATCCACCCGAAGACCATCAAACCCCTACAGAATCACAACATACCACTGTTCGTTAAATCCTTTAAGAATCCTGAAGAAACTGGCACAAAGATCAGCGGCGTAGCCCCACCGGTGAGCATTCCTTCCTTCATCTTTAAGGTGAATCAGGTTTTGATCTCCATAATGCCGAAAGACCTGTCATTCATTATCGAAGAAAACCTGAGTCAAATATTCCAGACTTTTCATGCCTACAAGGTTAAAGTAAATACCATGCATAACTCCGCCGTGAGTTTCTCGGTAAGTGCCGACTATGAAGAAGAGAAAATTCAGAAGTTAATCGCGGACCTTTCCATAAACTATCACATCAAATACAATACAGGCTTAGAACTGGTGACCATCAGGTACTATAATGAGGAAACAATTGAACGAGTAACCCTGCACAAGGACATCTTACTCGAACTGAAAAGCAGACATACCTGCCAGCTTCTGATGAAGAATAAGCCTGTAATGCAATAGAATACAAGTCGAAATAAACCAATTAAGTCAACTCATGGCTATCGTAGCTGGAAAACACGAACACACATGAATCCCGCAATATTAGACGAGGCTGTACAGCACTTTATTAATACGCATCTTAAAGATGATGTGCATAAGCTTGCCATGTCCATTAGTCCCTTTGCCCATGTTTCCGCACAGGAACTTGCGGGGCAAATACTTGCTAAACGTCGTTCTGAAAATAAGCTACCCAGCTGGTTTAATGCTTCAGGGATTTACTATCCCCCGATGATTTCCATTGAGCAATGTTCTTCAGAAAAGACGGCAGCCTACAAATCTTCTCTAATTGAGGGCGATCATGTTTTGGACCTTACTGGTGGCTTTGGTGTAGACTGTTTTGCTTTTAGCAAGAAGGCTAAAAAGGTAACCCATTGCGAGCTGATCCCAGAATTGTCAATGATTGCTGCCCACAATGCAAGGCAGCTTCAGGTATCGAACATGGAATTTCTGAATACCGACGGCCTAACCTTTCTTGCAAATACCACCGAAAATTTCGGCACAATCTACATTGATCCGGCACGAAGAGGCAAATCGGGTAAGGTATTCATGCTCAAAGACTGTAGTCCTAATGTTGTGGAGCACCTCGACCTACTACTTAGTAAAGCCAAAAGATTAATCATAAAAACCTCTCCCCTACTTGATCTATCAGCGGGCATTGATGAATTGAAGCATGTAGCTGAAGTTCAAATTATTAGTGTGAAAAACGAGTGCAAGGAGCTGCTGTTTATTCTGGATGCTGGTTCAAACAACCCGCACCCAAAGATCACCAGTGTAACAATCAATGCGCAGATTAAGAAAGTAAGCTTCGATCGTTCAAGCCGCAACAGCGAGCCTCATATAGATCATGTTACAACCGAGTCCAACGAACAGGCTAATCTGCAGCTAAAAAGCGATCTGCAAATAGACACATCAATACCCTGGGGTCAGGCAAAGAACAACCACAAACGTTATTTATATGAGCCTGATGTGGCTTTGTTAAAGAGTGGAGAATTCAACACCATAGGGGAAATGTTCAAGCTGAAGAAGCTTGATGTACAATCGCACCTCTACATTTCTGATCAGATCAATCCAGAATTCCCGGGTCGGATTTTCCAGCTTAGTGAAACGCTGACAAAGAAGGAACTTAAAAAGCAAAAGGATCTTTTCGGGAATGTTATTGTGAGAAACTACCCGGCGAAGCCTGAAGATCTAATTAAAGCTTTCAAGATCAAACCTTCACAAGATGAGTTCCTGATTTTCACCAGGAGTCAAGAGTTAGGCTACGTGATTCTGAAAGCTTCAATTCTACAATATTATTAAGTATTAAATGCTACAGCTATTTGTTAGGCTGTGGTGTTGTTCTAAGGTAAGGTTTAATGATCTTATGCCCCTTTGGAAAACGTTCAGGAATATCCTCGGTCTTGATGCTGTTCATAATAACTACATCATCACCATCGTTCCAGTCCGCTGGCGTGGCTACGCTATAGTTAGCCGTCAACTGCAACGAATCTATAACCCTTAAAACTTCTGTAAAATTACGTCCGGTAGATGCCGGATAGGTTAACATCAACTTTACCTTCTTGTCAGGAGAAATAATGAATAATGATCTAACCGTCAAAGTTTCCGATGCATTCGGGTGAATCATATCATACAAGTCTGCAATTTTCTTGTCCTCATCTGCAATGATTGGAAATTCCACGGTGGTATCCTGCGTCTCATTGATGTCATTGATCCAACCCTTATGAGATTCCGCAGAATCCACACTTAAAGCAAGTACTTTAACATTTCGCTTTTCAAATTCACCTTTTAAAGCAGCCGTGCGGCCAAGCTCCGTCGTACATACAGGCGTATAATCTGCTGGATGCGAAAATAGCACGCCCCAGCTATCTCCTAAGAATTCGTAAAAATCAATGTCGCCTATCGATGTTTTTGCTTGAAAATTTGGCGCTACATCACCTATTCTGATACTCATAATTTTGGTTTAAAGTTTAGTATCTCAAAATAACAATCTTATTAGAAAAACAAGAAAGCTACAGCGATTCATCACAAATTATTAATGACTGTGCACCTGATTACCAAACAGATTAATAAATGTTCAAGATCTAGAAGCCACAAAAAACCCCTGAACGTTTGTTCCAGGGGTCTAAAATCTCGTGTGGCTGATATGCTATTCAGAAAGTCTGAACCTCCTAAGCTTAATTATAAACCTTGATCATAAATACATGATCTTGGATTTTCTCAATTTGCTCCGTACGTTGCAGACCTTGCAAAGGATTCTTTTTGTTGACCTTTACAGTTGCACCAAGTGAATCCTGGGGAATTGCACGAAGTGCTTCAAGCACATATTTAGATTTGATGGCATAAGCGGCACCGTCGATTGATGTTTCTTTCGCACTGATTACCCCAATTACGTTGCCTTGGTTATCCAATAACGGACCACCACTATTTCCGGGATTAACACGGATGTCAACCTGGTAAGATAAAGTATCGCCACCATACCCTGTTTTAGAACTTAGGTAACCTTCTCCCAACACCGCATCATCCTTAGGAAACCCTAAAGTGTAAACATGTTCACCCATGCCAGTATTATTCAACTTCAGCTTATATGGGAGTGTACTCAATGATGTAAACTGACTATCAACGATCTTTAAAATGGCTAAATCATACTGTGGATCCTGATAAACGACCTTCACCTTATATGAATCCCCTTTGCTATTCTGCACATAAATGGAGTCCGCTTTATCAATTACGTGGTAGTTTGTGCACAAATAACCGTTGGAAGTTAATGCGAAACCAGTTCCGCCAAATTGAGCCGGATTTGAAGGTGCTTTAGCAGCCTTATTATTTGAATTCACATTTCTAATCAGGCGATTCTGAGAATTCTGAATTTTCACCAGCTCTCTTCTCATCATCTCGTAACTGCCGTTTTGCTTGCTGCTATGGGAGATCGAATAAATGGATACGAACGTTAATACCAGGAAGGAAGCAGCTACTGCCATCGCCGACTTGTTCTTTCTCCATAGATTAACTATGAAGGAAGGATGCGGTCTCAACTCGTCACTAAGTGCGTCCACGTCTATGGTCGAATGTATTTTATTCAACTTATCTCTCAAAGAACTTGTCGTACCAAACTCATTTAAAGATTCCAGGAACATTTTATGTGCAACGACTTTGTGATCCAGGTTTGGATCGGCAGCACGTCGCAGCTCAAATGCCTGAACTTCGTCTGCACTAAGTTCACCATTTAAATACGCCTCAATTAACGCCTCTAGTTCTATTTCGTTTCTCATAGATTAAATCTGAAAAAACAACTTTTTCAACCGTTGCAGGCATTTATATTTCTGTGTTTTTGCATTATCAGTGTTTGTATAACCGAATTTCTCAGAAATATCCTGCATGGATAAATTGTTAATATAAAAATCCTGAATAATCGTCTTGCAAGGTTCACCGAGGCTTTCAAGTGCTGCTCCCATTTTTTCAAACTGGAGATCTTTAGCCTCATACACCTCTACGTCCGTCTCAACAGCCATGATGTCTTCAAATTCCGCGATGTTGCTCGACTTTCTGCCGGGTTGCGTTAGTTTTTTCAACCAAATGCGTCTGCTGACAGAATATATATAGGTCTTCAGTTTACTTGTTAATTCAAATTCACCGGTCTTTATCTTATTATATAGTATAATAATTGTCTCCTGGTAAACGTCCTTAGCATCATCCTCATCACCATTATTATTCAAGATAAACTGCAGCACCATTGGGAAATACCCGATGTACAGTTTATTTAGCGCATCCTCAGAATCATTTAATATCCCTAATACAACCTCTCTATCTGTTGGAACTGAACTGCTTAACTTTTTACTCACTAATTAATACGTTTAAACGTGAATGGTAACCCAATGCTAACAAAATAATTATTAAAAGTTTTTTTAAAAAGCTGGGTTACCTTTTATCCATATGGGTATTAATCAGTAAAATTAATTAATTATTTAAAACAGAATTGAAATGAAAAACTTATTTAAATTTGGCTTTTTAGCTTTAGCAATCTCTTTATCAGTAGCAGCTTGTAGCTCAGAAGGTTCTGGTTCAGGAAACGATACTACAATGACTGATTCTTCTGCAATCATCACTGATACTACTGCAACTGACACTGTAATCACTGACTCAACTGTTCAAGATACAACTGTTAAAGTTGAAACTTCTACAACTGAAGTTAAACCATAATTTAACTTTACCCATAAAAAAAGAGGCTTTCCTAACCGGAAGCCTCTTTTTTTATGCATTAACAATTAATGTTACCTTTGCAGCGTATTAATAGACCCTTTTTCATGAACTTCTCTGCACTTCAAGCCATCTCCCCGGTTGATGGACGTTACAGGTTAACAACCCAAAACCTCGCCAACTACTTCTCAGAATCTGCTCTTATTAAATACCGCGTCTTTGTAGAAATCGAGTATTTCATAGCGCTGTGCAATGCCGGACTTCCGGGCCTTGCAGACTTCAATAAAAGTCAGTACGAAGCTTTAAGAGGTATTTACATCAACTTTAATGAAGCAGATGCGCAAGCTGTAAAGGATACTGAAAAGGTGACCAACCATGATGTAAAGGCAGTAGAATACTTCATTAAGAATAAGTTCGATGCACTTAGCTTGTCCGATTATAAGGAATTTATCCACTTTGGATTAACTTCTCAGGACATCAATAATACGGCTATTCCCTACACCTTTAAGTTAGCGCTTGAAGAGGTGTACTATCCAGGCCTAGAAGAGCTGATTACTAAAATCTCCGATCTTGCCAATAGCTGGAAAGATGTGCCCTTACTTGCACACACGCATGGCCAGCCAGCATCACCTACCAAACTGGGTAAAGAATTCATGGTATTTGCAGAGCGGATCAAAATTCAACTGCAGAACCTGAAGAACATACCCAATGCTGCCAAATTTGGTGGTGCTACAGGTAACTTCAATGCACATCACATCGCCTACCCTGCAATCAACTGGGTAGATTTTTCAAACGAGTTCGTAAACAACACCCTTGGTTTAAGTCGTTCACAGTACACTACACAAATCGAACACTACGACCAATTTGCTGCGCAATGTGACGCATTAAAAAGAATAAACAACATCATCATTGATCTTGACCGCGATATCTGGACCTACATTTCAAAAAACTACTTCAAGCAAAAGATTAAAGAAGGTGAAATTGGATCGTCAGCAATGCCACACAAGGTTAACCCAATTGACTTCGAAAATGCAGAAGGAAATGCCGGCATCGCGAATGCACTCTTTGAATTTTTCGCCGCTAAGCTTCCGATTTCCAGACTACAACGTGACCTTACCGATTCTACCGTATTGAGGAATATTGGTGTACCAATGGCACACACCATGATCACCATTAGCTCAACATTAAAGGGACTGAACAAGATCATTCTCAACAACGAAGCAATTGATGCAGATCTTGAAAATAACTGGGCTGTCGTTGCAGAAGCAATTCAAACCATCCTCAGAAGAGAAGCTTATCCGAATCCCTATGAGGCGCTTAAGGACCTTACCAGAACAAACCAAAAAATCACTGCAGAAACCATGGCTACGTTCATCAACGGACTGGATGTGAGCGACCTGGTAAAGGCGGAGCTAAAACTGATTACGCCATTTTCATACACTGGTGTGTTTTAAACATAATGACCTAAAACAGACATCGATATCTCAGATTAGACTGTTTATTAATTATTTTTGTAAGAAAAAAGAAGACAATGACGATCAACGTATATACAGAACAGACCCCGAATCCTGCTACAATGAAATTCATGGTCAATAAACTATTGATCAATGGCAGTGAAGATTTTGCATCAAAAGAAAGTGCAGAGCACTCTCCATTTGCTAAAGAGCTGTTCAAGTTCAACTTCGTAACAGGTGTGTTTTTCGCTAGTAACTTCGTTACCGTTACAAAATCTGAAGATGCAGACTGGGCAGATATCGAACCAATCCTGAAGGAGTTTGTTAAAGGTGCGGTAGAATCAGAATATAAAATCAAGGAAGAAACATCCGACGAAGCACCAAGCTTTGAGGGTTCAGATATTGAGAAGAAAATTCAGCAGATCTTGCACGACTATGTGCGTCCTGCTGTTGAACAAGATGGTGGCGCAATCAGCTACAAGTCGTTTGATGAAGGTGATGGCGTTGTAACCGTAGAACTTAGAGGTTCATGCAGCGGTTGTCCTTCTTCTACAATTACCTTGAAGTCTGGCATTCAGAACCTGCTTCAACGCATGGTACCTGAAGTGAAAGAGGTTGTTTCAGAAGCATTATAGAAAATCCTAAGGCATAAAAAAGACCCGCTTCGCGGGTCTTTTTTATGCCTATATTTTTAAAGCTACGCTTTAAAATGATTCCGAATAAATCCAAGCAGCTCCGCATCAATCCTGCTGTTTGTAGCCAATAGTTCCCTGGTCTCAATAAATTCGGCACCCCCTGAAAAATTCATCACTTTACCTCCAGCCTGTTGTATGATGAAAGCACCGGCAGCAACGTCCCAGGCATTAAGATTATATTCGAAAAAAGCATCAAAGCGGCCACACGCTACATAAGCAAGATCTACCGCAGCAGATCCAATCCTTCGCAAGCCATGACAGCTTCGCATCAACTCCGTAAATAAAGCCATGTATTGCGCCTGCTTCTCGAAATCATAATATGGGAAGCCCGTTGCAAGCAGTGTATCAGCAACTGCGGTTCTGGTAGAAACCTGAATGACTTTATTGTTCAAATAAGCTGCTCCACCTTTATAGGCATAGAACATTTCCCCACGATTGATTTCGTATACAACGCCAATCACCGGCTCATCATTGGCATACAAGGCAACGCTTACTGAATATGTCGGTATGCCATGTATAAAGTTTGTGGTGCCATCCAGCGGATCTATGATCCAGTTGTAAACCTCACCCTGCTTATTTATAGTTTGTTCTTCCGTGATGAAGCCAGATTCCGGCAGCAACTCAGAAAGATTGTCTACCAGAATACGTTCTGCTTGTTTATCCACATAAGACACCAGATCATTCAGCCCTTTAAACTCAACTTTGCTGCTGTCGAAAGACATTGATTCCTTGCGGATAAAATTACCGGTCAGACGAACAATGCCCAAAACCTGGGTGCATAACAATTCATAATCCATGCGTACCGATTTAGTAGTTAGCGTGTTTTTCCTTGTTCTTGATGGCGAATATTACCATAACCAGGCCAGAAATAAATAGAATAGAAGAGATCAGCTCCGCTTGTGTGAAGGCAATGTCTCCCACATGATATTTTGTATTCACACGAATAAGCTCGATTAAGAAACGCTCCAATCCGTTAAACATCAGGTAAATGCCGAACAGCATTCCAGGTAGCTTAATCTTGTGGCGGATTTGCCAAAGGATCAGGAATATCGCAAATGCCGCAATAACTTCATACAAAGGCGTTGGATAGACCGGTTGTGGCAATTCGAAGCAAAACTTACCTACACAGTTCGGGATCTTCACCCCTTCCATAGCAACGTTATTCGGATAGGTATAAGCCCAAAGCCAGTCTGGCATCCAGCTAAATGGTTTTGGATTTAAATTTACAATTCCCCAGTCACCGTCTCCAGACATATGGCAGCCAATCCGGCCAACGCTGTAAGCCAGCATCATTCCAGGACCACCAACATCCAGCATGTGCAACGGTTTAATGCCATTTTTCCTGGCAATAATGATTACCGCAGCGCCACCGCAAATCAATCCACCATAAAAGGTTAAGCCACTGAACGACAATAGCCCGCCAATTGGATCCTGTATAAAGGTATCCCAGTGTTCCAGGTTATCAAAAATCTTAGCGCCCAAAAAGCCCCAGACCGCAGCCCAGACAATCAGGTTGCCCATCAATTGATGTGGATACTCTGTTACTTCAACGTTCTTTGGTCTATCAAGCTTATGTTTATTCTTTTCCTGGATGTCCCAGTAAATGAACAAGCCCGCAAAAGCCAGTCCGCCGAGAATATTTCCTTTTGTCGACAGCAACACCGTTTGCGCATCGTAGACAAATAAGCTGTAGTTTATTAAGGCATAAACGAGTTTGTAGCCGATCAGGAATCCAAAAATTCCATTTATGACCATCTCTGTTGTAGTTGCCTTTTTCCCAATTACGTATGTCCGCTTTCTCGGATGTAAAATCCCAAGCGACTCCTTACGTTGCATTTCTTTCGTAAAAGCCCAATATCCGGCAATGAATGCCAGCGCAACAAAAACGCCAAAAGTATTAAATGGTAAAGGTATCTGAATGCCGAAAAGATATTCTAAAAAATGCGAAACGGTAGGGAACATATAATAATGTAGTTTATGCGAATATAGGATTAATGATGTAAAACAGCTTCTGCTTCGGCAACTTCAACCTCACCATCTGCAGTCATGGATAATAGTTGAACCATTTTAAGCTCATTCACCATCACGGGATCATATTTAGCTTTCACCTTCACATAGTTCTTGGTAAAGCCATGCATAAAACCACCTTTCTGGTCATCTTCAAAAAGCACTTCACCAACTGTACCGATTTGCGACTGGTAGAAAGCTCTTCTTTTCTTGTCAGATAAGATGTGCAGCATCTTACTGCGATCTGCTCGCGTACTGCCCGGAATTACGCCTGGAAGCTCCGCAGCAACCGTTTGTTCACGTTCCGAATAGGTAAACACGTGCAAGTACGAAACATCAAGACCATTTAAAAACTGGTAAGTATCTAAGAAGTCTTCCTGCGTTTCTCCGGGAAAACCAACGATCACGTCAACACCAATACAGCAGTCCGGCATTACCGCTTTAATTGCAGCAACACGTTCCGTGTACAATTCGCGACGGTAACGTCGTTTCATTAAGCCTAATATCTTGTTTGAACCGGATTGCAATGGAATATGGAAATGTGGCACAAAGCGTTTCGATGTCGCAACAAACTCGATGATTTCATTGCTTAATAGATTTGGCTCAATAGAAGAAATCCGGATCCGTTCGATGCCTTCTACCTCATCCAATGCACGTACCAGATCGAAGAACTTATCTTCCCGCTGGCCGTTACGAATGCCGAAATCGCCAAGGTTTACCCCAGTGAGTACAATTTCTTTAACGCCACTCGCTGCGATCTGGGCTGCGCGGTTCACCACATTTTCAATGGTATCACTCCTGCTGCCACCCCTGGCCAATGGAATCGTGCAGTATGTACAAGGATAATCACAACCATCCTGAACCTTAAGGAAGGTCCTTGTTCTGTCGCCAATAGAATAAGCGGCAATGAAGTTGTGGTTTACTTTCTCTATATTTTGTTGGTGGATAACCGCTTTCGGCTGTTTAGTCAGATCGGAGATAAATTCTACAATACGGAATTTCTCCGCTGCACCAAGCACCATATCCACACCTTCAATCTCTGCGATCTCCTGTGGTTTCAACTGGGCATAACAGCCTACAATCGTCACATAGGCATTCGGTGAATACTTCAAGGCTTCTTTAACAACCTTTCGGCACTTCTTATCTGCATGCTCTGTAACAGAACAAGTGTTAATGACATAGACATCTGCACCTTCGGTGAATTCTACAACCGAATAGCCAGCATCAGTAAACAGTCGACCAATGGAAGATGTCTCTGAAAAATTTAACTTACAACCTAATGTATAAAATGCAACTTTCTTCATTTTGAATGTGCAAAGATAGCCTTTTTTCTAATAATCAGTCATTCCAGCGATAGCTATCCTGTTCCAAACCAGCGAGATCAATAACACGGCTTACAACGGTTTGCGCCACCTCTTCTATGGTTTTTGGCATGCTGTAAAATGAAGGATTTGCCGGGCAAATGATCCCACCTGCTTCAGTTACAACTTTCATATTGTTAATGTGTATCAGGCTGAAAGGGGTGTCGCGAACAACGGCGATCAATTTTCTGCGCTCTTTCAGAACCACATCTGCAGCACGGGTGATCAGGTCATTTGATACTCCCGTAGCGATTCGCCCAAGCGTTCCCATTGAACAGGGAATGATAATCATTGTGTCAAACTTTGCGGAGCCGGATGCGAATGGCGCATTAAAATCCATTTTACCGTAGAAGTCAAACTTGTAATCGTCGTAATCTTCATTACCCAATTCAAAGCGCCACACTTCTTTCGCATTATCAGACATGACTACCCCTACGCGCTCAATCTGATCCTGCATTTGCGCTAAACCATCCAACAACAGTTTTGCGTAAATGGAGCCACTTGCGCCGGTCACGGCAACAATGATTTTCTTTTTTCTCATGAGTTAAAACAGATACATAAGCTATGCCATAAAAAAAGGGCCGAATACAAGTATTCGACCCTACATCTACCTATGAAAAACATACCCCCTAAAGGGTAAGCCCAAATGTAATTTAAATTTTCAATATACAAAGTTAAAAGGGTGAAAATTTCACACATTCCTTCCTAATTTGAGCAATATTTATAACGTATAGTAGAGCAACTCTCTTAAATCTACAAAACTGAAAAGCATTATTTCTCGTAAATTTGCGGCATGACCGATGCTGCACCATCAAACTTCATTGCTGAGAAAATTTTAGATTTTATTGAATATACAAATCAGAACATCTTCCTGACGGGAAAGGCGGGTACTGGTAAAACAACGCTGTTGAGAAAGATACAAGACAGCACAACTAAAAAGATGGCAATCCTGGCACCAACAGGCGTTGCCGCAATGAATGCCAAGGGTACCACCATCAACTCCTTCTTCCAACTGCCTCCAGGATCTTTTTTCCCCGGAGATATCAGTCTCGAAAACCTGCAATCGGGTATACTCTCCATCCAGTCGATGGTCGGTGAGTTAAGTTATGGTAAGGACAAGATGGACTTGTTTCGCCTATTAGAGTTACTGGTTATTGATGAGGTCTCCATGGTCCGCTGTGACTTGCTGGACGTTATTGACGCCATTCTCAGGAAGGTCAGAGGCACAAATGAAGCATTCGGGGGTGTACAGCTCTTGCTGATTGGTGATCTCTATCAACTTCCGCCAGTTACAAAGAGAGAAGAATGGTCGTTCTTGAACCGTGCGTATGCCTCCCCTTATTTCTTCGATGCTCATGTCATCCGCCGGCATCCGGTGCTTCAGGTAGAACTCACGGAAGTGTTCCGCCAAACGGAACCAGCTTTCATTAACATCCTGAATGACATTCGTAACAATACGATCACCGAAACCAGCCTTAAATTGCTTAATGAACGCTATGACCCGGAATTTCAGGCTACGGAAGATTTGAATCCAATCATCATTACTTCCCACAACGCGGAAGCAAACGCCATCAACAAACAGAAACTGGAAGCACTATCTGGGCAGGAATATACTTTTGAAGGTGAAATCACCGGCGCTTTCCGCGATCTTGGCCTGCAAGCAGAACAAACACTAAAGTTAAAAGCAGGTGCACAGGTGATGTTCATTAAAAACGATGTGGGCGGAAACCGCAGGTACTACAATGGAAAAATTGGCAAAATCAAGTCGATCTCCATTGATGCAACGGAAATCTATATTGCATTCCCCGGTGAAGAAGACATGTTGCTAAAGAAAAGCGCATGGCAATCTTTTGAGTATAAAGCCGAGGGCGAAGAAGATATAATGCAGCAGCAAGTTGGCGAATTCACACAGTATCCCATTAAACTTGCCTGGGCTGTAACCATTCATAAAAGCCAGGGACTTACCTTCGACCATGCGATTATTGACGCTGGTAAATCATTTATCGCCGGGCAGGTTTATGTGGCACTAAGTCGCGTAAGAACTCTAGATGGACTTATCCTTAGGTCAAAGATCAGCACAGAAAGTCTTCGCTCTAATCCGGAGGTGATCAATTTTATGAAACCTGCAACAGCTGAAGTCCTGAACAACAGTATTTCAACGGCCCAGGAAAGGTTTATCCTTCAGCTTGTGCTCCGGAACTACACCTTATTCAGTATCCAGGATGCTCTGGCAGCACTGCTCAACAACGCGGACCTGAAGAAAGCCAGCTTGCCCGAGCTTCAAATTGCCTTAAGCCAGATGGAGCAATCCCTGGAAAACCTGGGTACATTGCTTGCAAAGTTCCATACTCAATTGTTGTCACTTCATGAAACTAAGGGCTTTGATCAGACACAATTAAGCAACAGACTTGAAGCCGCTTTTCTTTACTTCAGCAAAGAGCTGACGACGCTGGTTCTGAACCCACTCAATAAGAACATTCGTGTAAAAGCAAAAACAAAGGTTCAGCAACACCTTCAGCAGCTCCTGATTAAGTTCAGACAAACCGTTGAGCACCGCCTATTGCAGATGCAGCAATCCCTCGAGCTATTGAAACAGCCCATTGCAGCAGATCAGTGCAAAACCTGGATCAGTAAGCAGAAAGCGCGGGTAATTTCAAAACCTGCTGCAGGTGCAGGCAATAACAACGCAGTAAACCTTCAGCTTTTCTAATTTCGGTTCACGCATTTCTAAACAAAAATCCATGAACACATCATTAAACAAGCGAAGCATATAACTGAGTTGACAACGCATCAGTATATGGCTACAAAGGGAATATAGACCTAAACGTTTCGGAAGGAACCGGGCGTCTGATGTATATTCTTTTTGAAGAAGTTGATGAAATGTGGTAGTTCTTCGAAACCTAAGCACCAGGCGATCTCGGAAATATTCCAATCTGTATGTTTGAGTAATGCACGTGCTTCCTGTAATATACGCGCCGCGATTAGCTGCGTCGTAGTCTTCTCCGTAGCTTCTTTCAGAGAACGGTTAAGGTGGTTTACATGTATGCATAGGTGATTTGCAAATTCCGCGGGCGTCCGTAGCTTCATTTGCTGCCTGGGCGACTCGATAGGAAACTGTCGTTCCAGCAGTTCAATAAACAAAGATGCTACCCGCAAGGAAGCTTTCTGCTTACTCAACGGATTAGATTGTGCAGGCTGAAACTTCAAGGCACTATGAATAAGCTCAAACACCAGACTTCGCAGCACATCATACTTGTACACATAATCCGTTGCGATCTCCTCAAACATCCGGGAGAAGATATTTTTTACGGCCTGACGTTGATCTGCATTTAAGGTATAAACAGCATCAGCGCCTGGTTTAAACACCGGATATTCCTTGAAATTGCCATACTGCTGGAAAAACGCCTCAGTGAAAATGCAAAAGAAACCACTTTGATCATCATCCAGAGACTCCCATGTGTATGGCACCTGAGGATTTGCAAATAGCAATGCAAACTCATCTATCACCACAGTTTTATCTGCATAGTAAATGTTGTTCCGGCCTTCAATAAGGCTAATCTTGTAGAAATCTTTACGGCTATACGGTATCGGTTTAGCGTGACAGCCCACAAAGTCATCCAGCATAAACACATTGAAGTGCCCCATCTCCTTCTGGAGGTTTTCGGGAATACAGTTCAACTTAGATTTGTAAAACGACTCGATACTTTGTGCTTTGTCCATCATTCGAAATTACTACAAATTAAACAAAAGAAGTATCCCTGCAGGTCCATGCAGGAATACCTGGCGTAAGAACACCTAACTACTGAAAGCTGTTGAGGTTGCCAACGCTTTTAGCACTTCCATCTCCTGTACGACATTTTTAATCTTCTGATCAACCATCTGATACGCATCATCACCCAAAAACAGATGCAAAGGTGCTTGATCAAGTGCTGCTGCCGCGATTAATACCGCTGCTGCTTTTTCAGGATCATTCGGCTGATTGCCATTAATCTGATCCTGATGCATGGATTGTGAAGCACGTACCGCAGCATAAGCATCAATCGGATTTGCGGGTACTGCTAGCGAAGCATCCAGGAAGTTAGTTCTAAAGTACCCAGGTGAAACGATGGTTACCTTGATACCCATTGGTTCTACCTCTGTAGACAGCGATTCCGATAAACCATGGACGGCAAACTTCGTTGCACAATAAATGCCAAAGCCGGGGAAAGTTCCGATGAATCCCCCTATAGAAGCAATGTTAAAAATGTGTCCGGAAGATTGTTTGCGCATTTGAGGCAACACATTTCGGATTACGTTCAGCATTCCAAAAACATTGATGTCAAAATTGCCCCTGCTTTCCTGATCACTTAACTCTTCTAGTCCACCCACTAAACCATACCCTGCATTGTTGACCACCACATCAATGCGGCCGAATTTCGAAATAGTAGATGTTAATGCTGCTGAAACACTTGCTTCATTGGTTAAATCCACCTCAAGTGGTAAAAACTGCTCGTGTTTGCCTACCTCCTTTTCGAGGTCATTGAGACGACGGGACGTTGCAGCCACACTAAATCCCTGATCAATTAATCTCTTAACTAAGGTAAGTCCAAGTCCTTTCGAAGCACCTGTAACGAACCATACTTTTTGATTTTCCATGTTATGCTAATTTGATTGATCACAAAGGTATGGCACCGAAATACCCTTGCCGATGCAATCATCAAACGATAAGCTGCAAAAATCAAACAAAAAAGGGTAGCCACTACAGCTACCCTCAACAACCTAACAAAGATCGTCTTATTTGATAAACAAGCTTGCTATGGCATTTACCTCAGCCATGGTCAACGTTTCATCGAATGCTTCTGTCGCAGCTCTTTCGCTATAGCCAAGGTTTCTGATGTTAACACCTCCCTGGGTTGTATTATCTTCACCTTTATAAACCGCATCTACTTGTGGTACTCCACTATCATTTGCACCGGTAATCCATGGCTTCATGGCTGTTAGGCCACCACCTGCGGGTGCACGGCGCATCTGGCGGATGTGTGAAGCATGACGAGCTTCAACCGAGTGAATTTGTAGTGCCGTTTGCAATACACCTGGTGCAGACATCAGGTTCACCGCCTGCCCCTTATAAGCTCTTACACCCGTATCTTCAAGCGCCTGTGCTACAGCAAGGAAAGTCTTATAATCTGAGAAAACCGTTGGGAAGGTACCCTTTGCGGTATAGTCAAAGTTAGCCGATGTAAATGAAACCGGTGTTTTACCCAATCCGGTGATTGCACCTTTTAAGAGGTTCACGTGTTGCATTTCGTGATCACAGATGGTTTTAATGGCACCAACGCCAGGACCTGCAGGAATTAATCCGTTTGTGCCTGAACCAGTGCGATAGAAATAATATTCAAGGTATTCTAATGTAAGTGCGTAGTTCAATACGTTTTCAACCGCTACCGGTGCAGACTGACCATAAGCTTTATTAAACATCGAACCTAAAGATAGTGGAATTGCAGCAGCGGCAATCTTGGCACCGAAGCAATAAAATTGCTTCATTGCAGCACGACGTGGACTCAGGCGTTCATAGATTTCGCCGTCTACTTTTTCTATTTCTGATAATATATTTACAATGTTCATGATTTCTGGTTTAAGAAGGTAAGTTATTGGCAGTAATTTCAGTTTTGATGTAGGCTTTTGCAATCGCTAGAACCTCTTTCGGTGTGCGTGCCACATCTAGTCCATTGGCATCAACAACTTCCATGTTAGCGAAGCTGCCATTTTCAATCAGGTCACGGATTAGTGCCGCATGACGAGCCTCTACAGAAACAATCTTACCAGCAAGCGTTAGGTAATCAGGAGATTTTATCAATTTACCAGCACCATTATAGGCGGATACACCCAGGTCTTCAAAAGCTTTTGCAGTTCCAAGGACCGAAGCCTTGTCATTAAAATTGATAGCAGAAAAATTAACCTCCAGCGCAGGAATGGCTTTGTCGCCCAATGCTGCTTTGAAGAAATCGCGGTGCGCCAACTCATGGTCCCGGATGTCTGTTAAGAAAATTTTCTCTGTCTCGGTCATGCCTGCAAAAGGCGTCTTGATAACTGCTTCGTAGAAAGCCGCTTCAAGTTGCTCAAGCGCATAAGCATAATTTAAGATGCCAATGTCGCCAGATCCCAGGTCAACCGCACCGGTTACCGGATCTACCATGTCGTCTTTTGAACAGCCTGCTGCAGTTAGTGCAACAACGGCCATACCGGCTCCTGCATACCGCAAAAAGGAACGGCGTTGAATCCCTGATTCTAAAATGTCTTGATTTTCCATTGCTTGGTTATTAATAGTTGGTTAATGTTATGCTTTCATTTACGCAACAACCAATGCCCTGGATTTACAAACAGAAATAATTTTTCCAATAAAGTTTTATCTTACCTTAGTTCCTGAACTTTCATGTAAGAAAATGACCTTAAAATCAACGCTCTTAAGCAGCTTCTTTATCCTGCTATCATTCACAATTTCGGCACAAACATTAAAAGAAAGTATAGCGCGCGACTTTACACGATTAGGCGAACTCACTCAAAAGGGTGACTATGCTAAACTGGTCGACATGTTACCCGAAAAAATGTTCGAGTTGTCCCCAAAGAAAGCCTTATTGAAGCATTGCACGTGGGCTTGTCAAATGAACAGGTAAAAGTCGCCATTCTGGATATGGAACTGCTGAACATCAGTACACCAGAGATGATCGATAGCTGCTATTATTCCGAACTAAGGTATACAACCAATATGTCAATGGTCTTCATTCCGCAGGAAACCGAAACTAAAGAACAAAAGGAAACGCGTTCAACAAGGACTGTTGCGGCCCTTGCAAATACATTTGGATCAAACAATGTGCAGTATAATGCTGAGAAGGACCAATTTAGCGTAATAGCAAGGAAGAAATCTATTGCGATATCTTCCAACAAGGGCCGCGATTGGAAGTTCATAAATATTGATGGCGCGCAGCGTCTTATACTCGAAAAAGTACTGCCTAAAGAAATTGTCGAGCGCGAGTTGGACTATAATTAATCTTCAAAAAGATACCCGCTAAGCGCCAGCCCTTTTGCAACACTCCTGAAGTTATCACCGGAATTAAGATTTACATGGGGGAAGCGTTGCATGAATAATTTCTGAATAGCACCGACCATTGATGTACCGCCCGTCAGGAAGAGGCTGTCGATTTTCGTGGGCTCTATTTTGTTGTCTGTCAGGAAATTTTCCAGGTAACCAGCAATCTGATCCACATGCTTACCGATGATTTGCTCATATTCAGCAAGCACGATATCCTCTTCAATGACGATGTCCATCTGATTATAACTGAACTTCGCGCGATCAGTAGCGGAGAGCTCAATTTTCGTGTACTCAATAGATCTGAAAACGGAATACCCCAGATTATGATCAATCAACGTAATGAGGTTCTTGAACTTAGAATCCTTCCCAGAGAAATAATAATAGTCCTCAATATCTTTCTTAATGCGTGGACCATTGAAGAAGTTCATCTGTTCCCAGGAACAGATGTTTGCAAACAATGATTTCGGTACCGTCAACCGCTTACCAGGTGTAGCTTCATACTCGGTATATTTTCCAAAATATGGCGTGCCACGCTCCCACATGAATGCGGCATCAAAACTATCTCCACCAATGTAAATACCACCAGTGGCCATCATGTCGTTCTTGCGGTCCTTATCTCCTACTTTGGTCGGGTCTAGAATCAGATAGGTAAAATCAGTGGTCCCTCCCCCTAAATCCGCAACAAGCACATGCTCCGCTTTCTTTAAAGTACGCTCATAAGCAAATGCAGCACCAATAGGTTCAAATTGAAACCTTAAATCGGTAAAGCCGGCAAGTTCCGCAGCTTTGGTAAGTCTTGTCTGCGCTAGGGTATCCTTTTGAACATTGTGATCATCGAAGAACACTGGCCTGCCAATTACCGCCTTATTGCAAGACTCACCAATCAGCTGGTCCGCACGGGTCTTAAGTTCACTGATGATGATGGCCACGAGCTGCGAGGCGTTATATCTGGCATTCTGAATGCGCGTTTCAATGAAGCTGCTTCGCGAAAGAATCTGCTTCACTGATTTGATAAACCGGCCTTTCATGCCTTCACTCAAGTACGCCGAAATCGCCTCTTCACCCACAACAAAGTTTGGACTACCATCGGCGTGGCGGTGCTCAAAAAAGTAAATCAAAGAGGGAATAATGATCGTATGCTGGATTTCAGCGGTATCTTCATTGTAAATTGCCAATGCCGAGTTGGTTGTTCCAAAATCTATTCCATACAAATACTTTCCCATAGCGCGTCCCCTTTAATTTTTTGAGGGGGCGAAAGTATAAAAAATTATGTTAGTAATGGATGCCTTTCTGTCTATGCTTGTGGATCCCGCAAGGTATTGTCTGTGAACAACTCGTTTTTAACCTCGGAGCTGAGCTGGATAAAGCGTTCATATTGCTTTAATGCATCAGCAATTACCTCATTCTTGTTAAAGTATTCGATGTTGTATCCTATCCTATTATCCCCAAAGTAGGTCTTTGGAATATAGGTCTTGTTACCATCAACGCCTGGAATGTTTTCTTCGTTCATGAGAAATTCAGATATGATTTTCGACTCCGTTCTAACCCCGTAGGTAAAATCTTCCAACTGCTCATGTTTGATGGTTAGCGCTATAGCTGTAGGCCTTTCTTTAGTACTGACGACCGCCGTTACACCCTTCGCATTAAACGCTGCAGCGAGCTCCTCAAGCGCAACTTTAACCGTGTCCTGCATGAAGCCATCCACCGCTTCCCGGTTTTTAAACGACAGGATTCGCTGTAGTCTCTCTCTCCAGAACTCACCAGACCAGTTGTTCGCAGCATGCGAATATGCCCTTGAATAGTAAATGTCGTCTATAACCAGACCTTTTACCAGACTGTAGCAGAACATGCACATGATTATAGAAAATGGCAGCGCGGTAATCAGCGTCATGGTTTGCAGTGATTCCAGTCCGCCAGCATTAAGTAGCACAAGCGACAGAAGGCCTAACAGCACGCCCCAGAAAACCATTTGCCATTTGGGCGACTTCATTGCATTATTCGTGGCAATATTGTTCATCACATAGATGCCCGAGTCAGCAGACGTAACGAAGAAAACAAAAATGATGAAAATTGCCAAAGTGCTGCTGATTCCAGGTGCAGGAAGCAGATCTAGGAACTTAAACAGCAGCTCATCGGCTCTATTCGCCATGGAACTCAACAGGCCGCTAGCGGAATTGCGGTCCAGCCAGGTTGCACTGTTTCCGAGTACCGTCATCCACAAAAAGTTAAAAGCGGTGGGAATGATTAGTACGGCTCCAATAAACTCACGGATGGTACGCCCCTTAGATATTTTTGCAATAAACAAGCCCACATATGGAGACCAGGAGATCCACCATGCCCAATACAAGACAGTCCAGTTGAAGAACCACTGCTGCGTTTCAGGTTCATAGGCATGGGTATTAAATGCCAGACTGAAGAACTGTGAAAGGTAATAGCCAATACCTTCAGATAACGAGCCCAGCAGAAAAACCGTCGGGCCACAGATCAATATGAACAACAAAAAAGCAAGTGCGAGAATGATATTTAGCTGGCTCAAAAACTTAACACCCTTGTTTACGCCTGATGTTGCAGACGCTATGGAGACGGTCATGATGACGAACACAATTGCCACTTGATAACTGAATCCGGCTTCCTTCATTAAACCGAGTTCGACAAGGCCTGCATTAAGTTGCACTACACCGAAACCCAAAGTTGTCGTTATCCCAAAAAACGTACTACATAAAGCGAAGGTATCGATTACATCTCCGGCAGAACCATTGATCCTATTTTTTAAGATCGGATAAAAGCAACTGCGTAGTGATAGTGGGAGCCGATATCGATACGTAAAGTATGCGAGTGATAATCCGACAACACCGTAAACTGCCCATGCATGGATACCCCAGTGAAAGAAAGTATAAAGTTGTGCATTCTTGGCGCGTTTAACTTCGTCAAGCGCAGCAAATGTTGGATCTGAAAAGTGACCTATGGGTTCTGCAACACCAAAATACATCAGTCCGATGCCCATACCTGCGGCAAAAAGCATGGAAATCCAGGAGAAGAAGGAATATTCCGGCTCAGAATCATTATCACCAAGTCGGATAGCGCCGTACTTACTAAAAAATAAGAATAATAGAAATAGTACGAAAATCGTTACCACCCATACATATACCCAATTGAGGTTGATGAAAATCCATTCCTGCACAACACCTAGATACAGCCCGGCTTGTTGCGGGAAGAAGCTGGAAACAAATGTAATGGCCAGTATAAAGATCAAGCTTGGCACCACAATACCCTTTTTGAAGGTACTCTTAGTAAACCATGTCGTTTTTAGCGCTCCCATAAATGTAAAGAAGCTACGGTGCGGGTTTGGCTTCCGCCTTAATCGCTTCCACACTGTGAATTACCTTAGACTTGTGGTCGTACACTTTCAACTTCACCTTGACGCCTCGGGCAGTTGGATTTGACAAGGCCGCCCCAGCAGCCGGCTCTATGATCGCTTTAATGCTGGCTTTCGTAATCATAAGGTTGTCCAACCCTTTTCGTTCCAACGTGAGGGTATCATTGGATTGATTTTCAATATCTAATTTAAACGCTGATTCATCTTCTATGCGGATCAACATCCTCGAATGCGCCGGTATAGCCTGCGTGATGGTTAAACCGTCCGTGCCTTTATTAATGACACCGCAACCGACTCCGAGAACACCGGTAATGACAAGGATTACGAAAAGGGCTAAATTGTGCTTCATGATTGATGGTTCAATATTAAACAGTGCAACTCCTATAATAAGATATCTGAAACAACTTTGTTTGCACATCCACCATTATTCTGAGCACGTTAACGGGTTAGTTCTTCAAAATAAGCGTGTTCTGGCATGATTGTTAGTAAATCGAGACAGCAAATTGCCACACCTTCTATGCTTCTAGCCCAAAACATCCGCATCAGCCGTATTCTAAAAGACACCTGGCAAGTAGATTTGATCATGATTGTCTCATGTACCGTCGCATACATGATTCGAGAACACCTCATTGCCAATAATTATGTTATCCCGGCGATCATACCAACCCTGCTTGGTACAGCAATCGCCTTTTTCATTGGTTTCAATAACAATCAGGCCTACGATCGCTGGTGGGAAGCACGAAGAATATGGGGTTCTCTGGTAAACGATTCACGCTCCTATGCGCGCAGTCTTTTGAATTATGTGGAGGGTGATCAAACCACAGTTAAGCGAATGATCTACAGACATATTGCGTTCCTATATGCCTTAAAAACTAATCTAAGAGGTGGAACGAACGATTGTAACGTGCGCTACCTGAATGACGAGGATAGATCATCGATAAAAGGTGCCACCAATCTGCATAATGCCATCTTGAACCTGCAATCTGCTGATCTGCAAATGCTTTCCAAGAATGGCCACATTGATGGATTTCGCTTTATTGAAATTAACGCCATGCTAGTCCGGTTCTCCGACAGCATGGGTATGGCTGAACGCATAAAAAACACCGTTTTCCCGACTACGTACTCTTACATGACCAAAGTATTCATCTGGCTATTTGTAGTCACCTTTACCTTAGTCATCAGTGAAAGTGCGGGTGTCGTGTCCATCTTCCTGGGCTGGCTGATCGGCTTTGTGTTTGTTTCCACGCAGATTAACGGAATGAACCTGGTTAATCCTTTCGTGAACAACTCGGCCAGTATCCCCTTAAATCAAATTACCCGAGGTATAGAGATCAACCTTTTGGAAATGATGGGTGCGGAAGATATTCCAGAACCTGTTAAGCCAATTAATGACGAGTACGTTCTATAACCGGGAAAACGGTGTGCAAATTTAACGGACAAAGGTTTCCAGGTATGCCGGGGCACTAACCCATTCGATACCTTCATACCGGTCATTTGCCAGATCCCCATGATGGGTGGAAAACATTGAATACATATATTGGCTTTGCTGCCATTTGGCATACAGCTCCTGCTCTCCTGCCGGATCATTGGCCCTTTGTTGCTTTATGTATCCAGCAAAATCTTCCATTGAAGACAGCCTATGCAGATTGAAAGTACGTCCGGTAATCTCGAGTACATGTTCGCTGAGCGCAACAGGGCTGACCTGGAAGCTTGCGATCTGCAGATTCCTAGGTGCATCTTCGTCAAGTGCAGCCATCGCCGTAAAAGCAGCGGTATTATCCATCGTTGTAAAATCCAATTTCCAATCTTGCTTGTCGTCCCAGTACCCGATGCTTTGATCTTTCAGATTCAAAACCGGCGTATTGTATTTCAGAATGTCGGCGAAAGCACCATTAAAGATTGAAGTCGCCTTAATACCCGTTGAATCCAGGTACGCCTTAAATGTCCTGCGCAAATCAAAATTCCTGTTATTCCCTGGCTCCAATCCGTTGTAGTCGGTACAAAAATCAGAAGGTATAAACCGGCCCACCCCGGCCTTTATGGCACCGTCCAACACACGGCTTTGCAGATCTACAATCACGTCAGCCAATCCGGCAAGCGCCGAAACCACGCCGTCGACACCCGTACAAGCTTTAGTAAGCTCTTCGATACTATTCAAGTCGACAACCTTAACCTCAACGCCAAGTGTACGGAGGTTCTCAACCTTCTCCGGGTCAGTAGCGGGTCTGACCACAGCGGTTACAGACGCGCCCCTGTTAACCAGTTCCCTACATATCCTGCCGCCCAGGTTACCTGTGGCACCGGCCACTAAAATGTTCTTTATCATGTTTCAAGTTTTATGTGTTTAATTAATCTGCAAGGAAGCTGATTACAGCCTCAAGCACCTTTTCAGTTTGTTCCTCATACAGGTAGTGGCCGCTATCGGCTATTTCAACCAATTTTAAATTGTCTGCAAGTGCAGGCAGTCCCATTTTCATGTAATTGTAGCTGATGTAACTACCAACGCCCAGCACTGGCATCTTAAGCTGCTGATAGCTTTTTGCATCTTCTATGTCCTGCCCAAAACTTTGATACCATCCATTAGATGCCCTGATGCTGTCAGCATCATTGTATGCAGCCGCATATACCGCACGTTCAAAGGCCGACATCTTACGGTCATCAATCATAACATAGCTAAACAACCAGTCCAGCAGGAATTGAAATCTACCTTCAAGCAATTGCTCTGGCAGCCCTTTAACTTGATTGAAGCCCATCCACCATGCATATGGCATGTTCCCATCCATTTTTGCGCCGAAACTTCCTGCGGCAGGTATCAGTGGCATATGCAGCATCCCTTCTCCTGGGTGTGAACCATCCAGCACAATAAGCTTCTCGGTAAATGCCGGATAATTGAATGCAAAACTCATGGCTACCATCCCGCCGATATCATGTCCCATGATGTGCACTTTATCAAATCCGAGTTCCTGTACCAGCGCCAGGATGTCATCCGCCATCGTCTTTTTATCATAGCCTGAAGCTGGTTTTTCGGAGCTTCCCATTCCCCGGATATCGACAATGAACACGCGGTAGGCTTTGGCGAGTTCAAGCGCTATTGGTCGGTAGGAATACCAGGTCTGCGGCCATCCTGGCAAACAGATAAGCGGCATGCCTTCGCCGCCCTCCACCCAATGTAAGGTAACACCATTTACAGTCGAATAGTTATTTTTAAAACCTGGAAAGTCTTTAAGAAGTTCATCATCTGCAATAGCGCCCCGGCTTAAACTTGATTGCACATTCGGTTGAGTCATAATTTGTTGTTTAGATTAGGACTCAAAAGTAGCGCGGAAAGCCACACCTGATTCTACCAACTGGTAGATAATGAAATCACCTGATGTTTTTGCGAATCCGGCTCAGTGCATTCGGTGTGATCCCCAGTATCGCTGCCAGCTGCTTCACGGGGATTTTCTTTAGAAATTCAGGATTATTCATGAATGATAGATAGCGCTCTTCGGCAGTCATGGTCTGGAAATTGATAATCTGGTCGATCATCCTTACCGACGTTTCCTCCCAGATCTTCCGCCCAAACACCTCCCATGCAGAGATATGCGCATAGAGAAAGTCCATGTCTTTCTTGTCAATGACCACCAGCTCCGAATCTTCAATGGTTTCAATATTGAATCTGGTTGGCCGCTGTGGATTTAGGCTTGAGATCTCCGTAAAGAACTCATTTTTAAAGGAGATCCAGGTCGTCATTTCCTGTCCATTCTGATCATAAAAAAACCGGATGCCACCAGACACGATGAAGAAATATTTACTGGCGACCTGCCCCTTGCGAAGTATTAATTGTCCTCTTGGCACGGAACGCTTGACACATTTGGAAAGTAGAAGCTGCAGATCTGAATCGTGAATACCAACAATTGATCTGATAAAAGTTACAAATTCCTCCATGTTGTGTGCGCGCTCGTAAGTTACGTGTACGCTAACAAAGATTTAAGCAGGAATGTTCCGACATTAAAATAACTCAAGGCTTTGCAGAACGAAACCCACTAAATAGTTTGACCAAAAAGATCGCGCTCAGAATTAGCGATGCGGCCAGAAAAATAGTATTTCATTTTCGGGAAAGATCTTTAAGTTCTATATTCCTGAAGTCGATGGGCTGTCCCTCACTTTGTAACGCAATATAGCCGCTTTTTAACAACTTCCCATCCTGTTTAATCGCCGGATCATAGCGGTTGACCACGTCTCCACCAATCTGAGGTTTTGAGTACTTCATCACGGTGTCCCCATTGATGATGTGTGTAATCAGAGAATCGCCAAGCACGATGAGCTCTGCCTTAACCCATTGATCACCGTCATAGGTTTTTGATGTCGAATTGATACAGTGGCGTTCGTCTAGTTTGCCTTCATAAATGATTTTAGTACCGGGAGAACACATGTTTCCTGTCGGCCGTGGCTTACCATCTCCCAGCCCGCCCAGGAACTGGAACTCCACAGAGATTGGCCAGTCTTGTTCTTTGGGCATGGTTCGCGGGTCCTGCGAATGAAACATTACGCCGCTATTGCGTAAGGTATATTCCGGTGCGCCTTTTTGCAGTTCTCCAACAAAGCGGTACTCTAATTTAAGATGATAGTATGCATATGGAACCTTGTAATACAGATGACCGAACTGATCATTGAAATCACCATATTGATCATAGCGAACCTTTATAATTCCATCCTCTGCCCTGAAGGTGTTCCCAAAATTTTCTCCCACTTCATGGTGGTGGATCTTCACAAACCAGTCCCGAATGTCTTTGCCGTTGAACAGCTTTACCCATTCCGGCTTACGATCAGCTTCCTTTATGGTTTTGAAGCTGGTCAATGCCAGGAGCAGCAGGATTGTAAGTTTAAAGACACGCATTTGCTGGATTATAGGTTGCGATTAAGTTACAAATAAAATAGTGATATAGATTAGAATAAATCACAAATTCTCAGGCCATTAATTCAAAACCACTGTCGTCACAGAACGCGGCAATATGCGGAACGTTCCACCGAACTTCTGTGATGCCGAGGGCCTCAGGTTATCATTTACGTCAGCTGTGGTCACATAAGTCTTATAACTTTTTATCGCCTTGAAGTTCTTTAATGCCGGCCGGATCGTCCTTGGCTGATCACTGTAGTTTACAAACACCATCACCAACTGATCAGCTCCGCCATTAAAAGCAGAGACCATCACATCCTGAGCAACTTCAACGTCGTTGCGACCATCATTCCTGCTGGTTATCAAGCGCTTCATACCGGGTCGCACAAAAAGGCTGTAGTTCCCCATTGCCCAAAGATTTTTGGTGATGGTAAAATCACCATCTGTATACTCCGGATTGGCGGGTGATAAGGCAATCAGGTAGTACCGTGTGTCCCAGGCTGCACTGCCGGGTTCCCAAACATTCCAAAGCTGCCATGCCGCAGCATTACCAATTGTGAGGTCCTGATTGATGATCTTCGCCAGAAAAAGTGCACAATCCATCTGACTGCGCTTGGCCTTCGTTCCCTCTCTGAATCCATCCCCAAGCATGGAATACTCCGATTGCCAGTATTCAAGCTGGTATTTGCTTGCCGTATCCCGCACATGCTTACGCACCGCAACCATGGCACTGTCGCCATTTTCTGTAAAGTAACTGTGTCCAGCGATGATGCGAGGTACCTGTTTAAAGTTCTGTAGACTGGTTTTACTAGGATTCCCGAAGAAGCTTTGGATCTGATTTGAAGCTCCTGATTGTCCACCATACAAGTAAGTGAGCATACCCGCCTCCGGGGTCAGTATCTGCGTATTCAGCTGCTTTCTTTCCAGGGATGCATTCAAGTTACCTACAACTTTATGGATATCAGCATTGCTCCATGGACTACCTTCCTGGCTGGCCTCACCATGTTTATTGGACCAATCCCACTGGGGTTCATTCACCGGACTGATGTATTTAAAATGCAGTCCCTCCCCATCAAAGTGTTTGATCACCTCCGTCAGGAAATCAGCATAGGCTTCATACTTGTCGGCTTTCAGGTTTGTTGTATAATCTTTCTCTGTTTTAAAGCCAAGGCCATTCTTTGTAAACTGCACCGGTGGGCTATTTGAAAAAGCGATGAGGTTTTCCACGCCATAATCCTTTGCCTTCCTAACGAACCACATGTAACCGGCCTGTTTGTTCCAGTCGTAGGTTCCATCGGGCGCAAGAAAGGATTCCACGCGCTTGCGGAAATCCTTGATACCACTGCTATCGCCCTGCTCCGCAGTACCAGCGCCAATGTTAAAGCGCCATGCAGATAAGCCTATTCCTTTAAAACTGCCATCCGTTGCCTCGGCACGACTAAACAGTAATTCCGCCAATCGCTCACGTTTCTCTTCCGGCCAGTACTTACCAATACCTTCAGAAAACCAGCAACCGGATGCGCCAAAGTTGTGAATGGTTTGTGCTTTATTATTAGCGTCGACGGAGATCTCCAGGGTCTGTACGGATCGGTTTTGCCCCTTACTGCTGAACGGGAAAAGCAACAAAATGGAAAGGGATAGATATAAATTCAGGGATTTCATCGGGAATACTTTTACACCAATATACTCAAATCATCATAGGTGTAGATCAACATCCAGCAATCGTCGGTGATAATTCACCTGTCCGAGGTGATAATTCAGATGAGTTGCCAGATGGACCAGAAAATACCCGGTCGTCATTGAATATTCGAACACCGGCCGCGGGTATTCATCGGCAAGTTGCGTTTCCGTAAGTCTGGGCAGAACGTCTTCAATAACTTTAATGGTCCGATCCAGCTCAGCCAGTAACATTTCCCTGGGTATATTCTTTAAGGAAAACTCTTCAGGCCTGTTCCGCACATATCCCGTATGCCCCAGCACGTCGCCGATATAAGTGTTTAAGTTCCCGATGAGATGCAGGCAAAGGTTACCTGCGGTGTTGGAGATGTTCCCCTCCACACGCCACAGGTTTTCTTCATGGTTGTACAGGTTTAGCTCTTCCTTCAGTTTAAGCAGATCCCGTTTGAATATGATGTTTAAGGTGTCGGTAAGCAGTGTCATCGTTAGTTCTTAATGTATGTTAAACTTAACAACAGCAGGCCCCATCCGTTTGTAAAATCTGCGTAGGCTAAGCTAGGCAGGCAGGTGAGGATATTTCTCCATCCAGCATGAACTTTCTAGTGCTGACTGAAAACAACTCCTGCATTTACTGCAGGGTGCCTGAAACGTTATCTCTTCATGCTGTTGCGGATCTTTTCGCGATGCGCCTCACCCCAAACACTTAGCTCATACAGCACCTTCCTGAGGGTTGCACTATGTTCGGTAGCTTCATAAATAATCGTCACCGGGGTGGTTGCATATACTTTCCGCTCTACAAATTCATTAAGCTCCAGATTTTTCAGCTCGTTAGCCAGGATCTTTGGCGATATCCCCTTAAGATCATGCTGAATTTCATTGAAGCGCTTCGGTCCATCTATAAGGCTTAAAATCAGGGGAAGTTTCCACTTCCCACCCAGCACATAGAGCGCATCCAGCACATGTTTCATAGAGCCGGCACACTCCTCCTTGCCCAGCACCATTTCGCAATCCTTGATCATCGTTTCCATACTCAAAGCTACGTACTTTCCTATAAGTAAGCGCTTTCCTTTAGGTAAGTACTATCTTTTTAGTAGCTGCTGAGGATACCTTTGGTGCAGCAAAAACATGTAAACTAAAAATCACAATCAATATGAAACGTATCCTTCATTTAATCTCAAGCATTCAGGGCCCTGCGTCCTACAGCATCAAACTTGGTAAAGCCGTAGTCGAAAAGATCACGGACAAATATCCAGGCAGCAGCGTTGAAGAAGTAAATCTGAACGATCTGGACCTCCCGCATCTCAATCTAAAGATCCTGCAGTCCATGTTTACCCCGGGTGAGCAGCTTACGGAAGAAGACCGGGAATCCCTGCGCTGCTCGGACGAAGCCGTAAAACAGCTGATGGCAGCAGATATCATCGTGATCGGTGCACCGCTTTATAACTTCACCATTCATACTGCCTTAAAAGCATGGCTTGACCTGATCACCAGAGCGGGCATTACCTTTACCTATGGCGAGCATGGATCTATAGGGCTGATTCAAGGCAAGAAAGTCTATGTGGCCATGTCTTCCGGCGGCGTCTACTCCGAAGGACCCGGTCAGCAGAACGACTTTGTAGCACCTTACCTAAAATCCTTCCTTGGCTTTCTGGGCATGACTGAAGTTGATGTACTCCGTGTAGAAGGTGTTAAGATCGCCGGCATTAAGGAGCATGCTTTAGAAAAGGCAATCCAAAGCATAAACATAGACTAAGCTTTCCTCTGCTGAGATGAATCCAGTCGACATGCAGCTGGCTTGGATTCATCTTTGGCAGGATTGCTGGTGTGCATATTAATTCATTAGATTTGTGATGCAATGAAGAAAATCGGATTCTTATCATTTGGACACTGGTCCAATCACCCTGCTTACGCCACCCGAACTGCAGGCGACACCTTACTACAGTCGATCGATCTGGCTGTTGCTGCCGAGGAACTTGGCGTAGATGGCGCTTATTTCCGGGTCCATCACTTTGCCGCACAGCTGGCATCACCCTTTCCGTTATTATCTGCTATTGGTGCGAAGACCAGCACGATTGAGATTGGAACCGGGGTGATTGACATGCGCTATGAAAACCCAATGTATATGGTGGAAGATGCCGGCGCAGCCGATCTGATTTCCGGCGGCAGATTGCAACTGGGCCTTAGCAGAGGATCACCCGAGCAAGTTGTTGATGGCTGGCGTCATTTCGGTTACGCACCTGCGGAAGGACAGACCGATGCCGATATGGGCCGGGAAAAAGCACTGGCCTTCTTAGACAAACTTTCCGGAAAAGGCTTTGCACAGCCGAGTCCTAATCCAATGTTTCCGAACCCTCCAGGATTGTTACGCCTGGAACCACACGCCGAAGGTCTGCGCGAACGCATCTGGTGGGGTGCAGCAACGAATGCAACAGCCATTTGGGCGGCTGAAAACGGCATGCATCTGCAAAGCTCTACGTTAAAGTTTGACGAGAACGGTAAACCCTTCCATATCCAGCAGGCAGAACAGATCAGAGCTTATAAAGAAGCCTGGAAGAATGCGGGGCATACTCGTGAAGCCAGAGTTTCGGTAAGCCGTTCCATCTTCGCAATTGTGAATGATCAGGACAGGTACTACTTCGGACAGCAAGGAAAAGGCAAAGATAGCTTCGGTTATATAGAGCCTGGTACACGAGCGGTGTTCGGGAAAAGCTACGCAGCGGAACCGGATAAACTGATCGAAGAATTGGCCAAAGATGAAGCATTACAGGAAGCAGACACCATCCTGTTAACCATACCAAATACCATAGGCGTTGAATACAACGTTCACCTCCTGTCTTCGATCTTGGAGCACGTGGCACCAGGGCTGGGTTGGCGATAACAGGCTATTGATGTGCAGCCAACTTCGTTGGCGCATGTCCAAATAGCTTTTTGAATGCGAAGTAAAAATGAGAGAGATTTTCAAATCCAACTTCAAGATAGACGTCTGAAGGACGTTGGTTCTTCTTCGAAATCAAATAGTGGGCTTGCTCCAGGCGCTTCTCCGCAAGGAGTCGAAGAAGCCTCTTAAAAACGCATTATCAGACAGGTTGATCATGGGCATACTGAGGAAATGTTTATGATTTTACCATATCCGTTTTCGCGCATTTTTGGCAACACCAACTGCGTCAAATGCATAGCCCCAAAGACGTTTACATCCATTTGATATTTTGCATCTTGTTTGGTAACATCTTCAATAGCGCCTTCGGAACCGAAGCCGGCATTGTTCACCAGAATATCAATGCTGCCAGACTCATTTATAATTTGTTCAACACAAGCCTCCACACTATGGTCCACCGTAACATCCAGTACGATGGGCTTAATCCCATAAGCGGTTAGGTCGGCCATTTTCTCGATCCTGCGAGCAGCACCATAAACATTGTAGCCATGTTCTGCTAAAAAAATCGCGGTTGCTCTGCCAATTCCAGCCGAAGCACCTGTAATTAAAACTGTCTTTTTCATCTTTGCTAATTTTGTATAACAAAGCTATTGCGTTCTCAGGTGCTGTGTTTTGTTGAAAGGGTCAACTTTCTTTGTTGAAAAGGTTAATGCATAGAAAGTAGTAGAAATCGGTAAGACGATCTCGAGCAACAGATAATGAATTGCTATCCACTCGAACATTCAGTAGATACTGCGTATCCTATTCACAAAAAAGAAATAAATGTTATACTTTGAACTGGAAACATATTTCTTGCAACAAATTACAATGATAATTAAACATGTTTGAAGAGCTAATTAAAATTGAGTCGTTTGTATTCAAAACCTTTGGATCTGAAATCGTCAATGCAAAGGAGGATAAAGCGTGTCCGGACTACTTTGGTTGCAGTTTCCAAATTGGAGGTAAACATGTAAAATTTAGAAAAGCTAAAATTACCCCTAAGAAAATAGGTCAATTCGTGACGTTATGGAAAAGAGACCCAATGGGCCGCACCCTGCCATATGATTTGGATGATGATTTTGACTTTTACATCATTCTCATTGAGCGTGCTCCTCAATGCGGTTTTTTTGTTTTTCCAAAGAAGATACTGGCCAGAATGGGAATACTAACAGCTGAGGCCAGGGAAGGGAAACGAGGGTTCAGAGTTTACCCTGACTGGGATGTCCCTGTTAATAGACAAGGTCTCAGCACAAAGAAATGGCAGAATGAATTTTTCGTCGAGCTATTCGATGAGGAAAAAACAATAGAAAAGTTGCAGAAAATATGTAGTGCGGCATATTAACCGGCAAACCTGAGCATGTTATTTTCTAATCAGCTGCGGTTTGATTGCTATCTCAATAGGAACAACCTCGACCAGTTCAAGAGACTTCACCATTTTAAGCGTGCCATTTTTATATTTAAGGAAATGAGGTGTCTTTAAATGAAATTGGTATGCTTCTTCACTGGCGTATACTTCAAAAACTGTCACCTTAGTAGGTTGCGCTTTGTCGTAAACGGCCTGCAAAGCGAGCACGCCTGGTTCTACGCGAATGGCTACCTTTGCATGCTCGGCTAGTGCTGCCTTATACTCGGCCAAATAGACCGGATCAATCTGAATATTTGCGATCCTTATTTTCCTGTTGTCCTGCTGAGCGGTAGCTGGTGTCTTATCAAAGGTTAGTAGCACCATGACGAAGGCGATTGTTAATAGACTTTTGAATCTAATTTTCATGCTCTAATTTATTTGATAAATATGCAATCAGTTACCACGATTGTCCATCTTCTGATCTTTTATGCCATGGACCTAAGCCATAATACTAAAATCCATTAACCTATTTGGCAAAACATCAAAAGGTTTTAAAGCCTAACTCAACAGTACTAATATCAAAGTAATAATTGCAGGTAATGCCTGAGTGAAGAAAATTTTCTTAGAGGAAACTAGCGCTCCATAAACTCCTGCTGTTATCACACAAGCTAAGAAAAAGCAAGCAACGTTATTTTGCCAGCTTGGATCGGAGATAAAAAGACTCCATATCAATCCTGCCGACAAAAAGCCGTTGTAGAGTCCTTGACTGGCGGCTAAACCCTTTGTGGGCTTAAATAATTCTTCAGGCAGCGCATCTCTAAAAACTCTTTTACCGGTTGTTTCCCAGGCAAACATTTCCATCCATAGAATGAACAGGTGCTCAGTAGCAACTATTGCGATGAAAACCTTTGAGATGATGTATATAGAATCCATAATTATTTAATATCTACTGTAATTAAAGATAGAAAGAAAAATAGATCTGATCACCTATGAGGAAGTCTTGAAAGTCAGCATTTGAGATTAAAACTGAGGTAAAGACCCGAACCCCTGTTAGCTAATTATACCAGTTTGAAATCCAATACTGCGGGGTTTTCGTAAATCAACCAAACCTTAAATATAATCACAAATGAAAAAAATTATTTTCTCCGCAATTGCAGTGGTAGCATTCTCTTTTGCTAATAACATGAATGTTCAGGCGCAGTCTGCGATGAGCACTACTGAAAAAACTAAAATGGTAGGTGGCGCAGCAATGTATCCGTCCAAGGACATCGTTGACAATGCGGTTAACTCCAAAGATCATACAACTCTGGTTACTGCTGTAAAGGCTGCAGGCTTAGTAGAAACGTTAAAAGGTGCTGGGCCCTTTACCGTATTTGCGCCGACAAATTCGGCTTTTGACAAATTGCCAAAAGGAACGGTGGAATCTTTGGTGATGCCCGAAAACAAAGCCACGCTAAGTAAAATCTTAACCTACCACGTAGTCGCCGGTAAAATGGACGCCGAAGCGATTCAAGCAGCAATTAAAAAAGGAAATGGCAAAGCCGAACTTACAACCGTTGCAGGAGGTAAACTTTGGGCATGGATGAAAGATGGTAAACTCGTTCTTAAAGATGAAAAAGATGGTATGAGCACGGTAACGATTGCTGATGTTCAGCAAAAAAATGGCGTAATACATGTTGTAGACACTGTATTAATGCCAAACTAAGCTCCTACTGAGTTCGAAGAACAGAAATCCTGAAAAGGGCAAGCTGACATATTTGTCAGCTTGCCCTTTTTGTTTTACCGGGTATTCCGCTCGGAAATATCCCGCTAAAAAGCGCATAAGCCTATTGTGCATTAGGCTTGGACTGTTCCTGAATGTTCTTTCAAAATACTTAGCTAGCAAATTCCGACAGTGCGGTTAGTTTCCTATGGATTGAAAGCGAACAGAATGTACAAGATCATTTTCAGTAAGGAAGTGGGGCGTAAATCCGGCGAAACATTTAAAGTCGCGGATGAAGTGCATCTGATCGAAATAGCCAAAGCGATAAGCAATGTCACTCCAGGTAGCGTTGGGATTTAACTCCTTATACTTGTAAGCATTGGTGAAGCGGATTATCCTGGCATATAGTTTAGGTGAGAAGCCAATCCGCTCAAGCGTCTTACGCTCAAACTGCCGAACACTAAGGCAAGATTGTGACGCAAGGAAGTCTATCGACAGAAGGCCCCTGGCTTGTACTTGCTGAAGCATTGCTTTATCAAAGGGCAAGGCAGGCCTGAGTTGTGAAAGCTTGTACAAGAAATAATTTTGAATCACCTCGTTTTGATCATCATTCGTCTTCGCGCCCATCAGCCTGTCAAGGACTTCTTCGACCTCAGGACCCAAAATCAGCGTCGCGTCGTAGTCTCTGTCTACAATTTCTTCGAGTGGAATGCCAAGCAGTCGATGCATTCCACATGGTGTTAAACCTACGATAACGCTTCTATGCTTTTTACCCAGGTCCAATGAAACAGAAGTTAATTGCGGCCCAATGATGATAGAGCGGGCTCGAATCTCGTATTCACCATCATTCTTTTTCACCTTCACAGGATCTTCCAAATAAAAACAAATAAAACGTGTGTAGGTGGGCACGTAAGTATAAAGCGATGAGAGATTGGTAACTAAGCTGAAATCGATATTGAGCACATAAATTCCACTGATGAATTCCTTCAATGCCGGGTGACAACAATAATATTTGAAAAACACGATTTGAGTTTAGGAGATACAATATAGTTAATTTATGTCGTATTTATACTATGCATCAGACAGTTACGAAATTACCTTTGACAAGATATTTCAATACTATCTATCATGTCAACAACGATAACCGACTACCAGGTACCGGGATACATATTCCCGATTCAACAACCAAACGGAATGGCCTGCTGGGCCACCGTAGCGACCATGCTGATGTCTTGGCGCGATCAACAAAGCTACGCCATTGAGACCGCTATGGATATTGCCGGCGACAAATATCGCAGCTTATTCGACAGCGAGGAAGGGTTAAGCGCCGGCGACCATCAGGACTTTGCCGAATCCGCTGGAATGACCATTGAGTATCCCCAATGCTATTCGCCTGAAGGCATTTACAACCTGTTGGTTAGTTACGGTCCTGTCATCGTGATTACAGACGAAGACACCAGCGAGTTCTTTGCCATCCATGCCAGGATCATTTCTGGAATTAGTGGGGACGAATCCGGTACTGTTTACCTCCACATCGTCGATCCAGGAGATGGAACTGAGTATGATGAAGACTTTGAAACCTTCGCCTCAAAGTTTGAGGCGGTAGATGGTGCGCCCAGAATTCAGGTGATGCACTTTTAACTGTCCGATGATTTTTCTTAAACCTAATAGCAATGGCAATTTTCAACAGCGATGACCTGATCAAAGCGACACTCGGAAAACTTAATGAGATTATTACTGGTGGTGATGAGTATGCGCCTGCCAATAGAAACAGTTTTATCTCCTGGATCATGCCAGGAATGCCCTTTTCAGAAAGTGATTTTGAGTTTCTGGAGAAGGGCTTCAATGGAGCCGACGCAAACGACGTGCGCCGGCTGGTGATGCAGGCGGCAGACTTCGCCATGTTCTCGGATTTGGTACCAGACCCGACCGCGGTTTATAACGCTGATCAAGGTCAAACCATGGATCGTAACAGCCAGGAACGATTGAGTAAAATTTATGGCAATATTCTGAAGTTTGCCAAGGTAACCAACCTTTCTCCTACCGATACAGAAAAAGAGAAGATGGAGAAATTCAAGAAGTTACTCTACACCATCAAAGAGGAGAAAAACCTGGTGACCGACGAAGTAAAATCTAGCGTTGTTGAAGGACCTGTTTTACAAGCCTATACTGAAAAGCTATATGCTTACGAAGAGGCCGCACTACTCTACAACCTCAAAAGAATAAATGCAGCTACAAGCGATGAAAAGCAGGCGGTACTGGACTTCTCGGTCAACGCTCCAATATATCGCAATAAGGTGAAGGCTGCAATGAATAGCTGGACTGGTGCTGGCTACAAGAACGAAGTAGAAGATATGCAAGCATATATTGCGCAGGTAACTGGCCGCAGTATGGCGGCTTGGTTTGCGGAGCTACGAGACGTGTACGACAGAGCCGCTTTCACAGAGTCGATGATCGACTTCACTTTTCATCCTGTCCGCCTATACCCTGCTAATTTCTACAAACAAAGCTGGATGGACTTCTCTTTCTCTGAAAATGAATATACCAGTCACTCCGATAAAACGACGACTAAATGGAATGTGGGTGGTGGCGTGAACCTGGGGCTTTGGAGTGCAGGTGGTTCAGCCGGTGGTAGCACCGAAAGAACGCACAGCAACGTCCAGACACAGAACTACTCCATGAAGTTCGGCCTGACACAAGTAAAAATTATCCGTCCATGGTTTGGTACCGAACTCTTTTCATGCAGGGGATGGAAGCTAGATCCGGGCACATGGACATTTGGCAATCCTCAATTATCTGATGGCGGCAACCCGCCGAATGGAAGTTTCATCGCCTATTCGACCAATGCCATCTTTGCAAAGGATCTGGAGATCCAGTTCGACAAGGGTTCATGGGAAGCTAGTAGCTTCAGAAGCCAGTTCAATGCGAGTGCATCTGCTGGCTGGGGACCTTTTAGAGTTAAGGGTGGGTATTCCAGAGGACAGGAAATACATGACTTTCATTCGGAAGACACCGGACAAGGTATCAAATGCCAGGGTATGCAATTACTTGGTTTTGTGAACCGCCTGGTGGGTACCTGTCCAAACCCAGACCCTAATGCTGCATTTGATTGATATAATTCGGAGAAAATCATGACACCTACCATTGCGATTGCCCTCATCACTAAAATGAAACTCATCTTTGAAACAGATAAGCAAGGGAATAGTGAATCTAATAAGTTTCTAGCATTTCAGAACGGCGCCTTTCCTGTGACCAAGGAGAACTTCTACTTCATGCAACCGGACAAATATGGCGTTGGTCCAATTGATACAGCGATAAAGATGTTCGACTTCTCAAATACTTTCAACTTTGTGGCTGAAGTAGGAGATTTTATCAGACCAGTAAGCGAACCTTTGCAGGAAGTCTACCATGAAACGCTAAAAAATGCCATACCCGCGAGTAACGTACGTGGTCCAGAGCAAGAAGTTAGGTTCGCAAAAGCCATTGCTTATCTAAATGAGCCCATCATACTTCCTAATGGCGAAACCACCACGAACCTGGCTAATTACGATAAGTATGAACAGCTCTATAAGATTGCTGTTAGTGAATACAAAAACAGGTCGCTAGCGAATATAAATGCTACTGGAGATGGATCGGAGGCAGTTAAGCAGCAATGGATCAACGATGAGCCAATATTGAAGAAGGATATTGAACGGAACCTTTTAATTTGGGAATCGGCCGGAAAGCGCGCTCAAGTAGAAAAATATCTAGGGGACTTTCTTTCCCTTTCAGCAGCATCACCTAACAAAACAATTGGCGACCTGAAACTTGAATATGAACTCTTTTCAAAAGCGACTTCAATCGACCATCTTGCAAACGAATTGAATTATATCCCCACTTTCTTTTCACCAATCAATTTCTTCGAAGATGATGCTGGCTGGCATGAACTGAGCCTGGACCAATCTGAAGTACAATCACTGGTCAGTAAGGCGCCAGCAAGTCTGAAAGATTTATTTGAGGTCGCTGATGATAATATTGACATCAATAAACTAAGTGTAGAGTATACTGTAGTTGAGATTATCCGAGAATGGCTGCATTATAGTGACTTTCTGCTTCAACGTTTCTGGAAACTACCAGACGGGATTGCACCACTAGCCGATGGGTCTGGCAGCGGGAGACTTCCTGCGTTTCCGCAAAAAATGATATTCGTCAGAAATCTTAAGGTAGAGATGAAGCAAGCGGTAGTTGAACCGCAAGGGACAAAAAAAGGGTTGCTCGACCTCATATTTCGAAAACTCAAACCAGCTTTCCAGACGAATATGCTTTTAAAAAATAACGAAGTGCTGAAGTTAAGAAATGACAGACATTTCAAAACCAAGGAATTGTTACTCAAGAAAAACCTTATTGATGCATCCAGCACTTCTGCTGCACCAGCAGTGAACCCGGTCTTCCACGCTAGCCTAATCAACATGATAAATGTGAATCCAAGAGTGCATCCTTCGACTATGATCAATTTAAAGACCACTGAGCAACCTGTCGTCAAAGCACGTGTTTCAAGGTTTTATAAGGCTTCATGGTCGCCAAAGGTATTTACAACGTTGAACGCACAACCAGATATGGTGGCCGCGCCCACGCCTTCAGCAACAGTGATTAGTACTCCGGAGATGGAATTACTTGCTTTCATTTGCAATCAGCTTCCGCAATGTCCATCTCCTGACCTTCAATTAAACTGGGAGGGCTAAGGCTAGCGCTTCTACAAGCCAAAATGGTCAAAGTTAATGTCGCAATTAATTACCGTTTCAGTGAGACAAAGCTTGTAATTATTCTTATGTTAAGATAAGGTTAATAAATAAACCTATTGGATTTTTTCTGTAGTAGGTCTTTTATATCTAGCATAAGTATGAATTTTACTCCGAATAAAAATTAAGAAGAAAAGGACAGCCATACGGCTGCCCAATCCAATTAACGCTCTCGAAAACAAAATAATAATTTTCGATCCTCAATTAAGATCTTATAATTGAATGTAAAGGAAAGTGTATAATTAGCATTTACCGTCTTCACATCACAGATCGTAACTTTTCAGGAGAATAGAGGCTTCTGATAGGCGTTTATTAAAGTGAAACAGTTCACTTTACACTCAACAACGAGTATTAGATAACTGATTGAAAACCTTTGTCCAGGTAATAGTACTAAGGAGTTGACACAACATTTTTTAATGCTATTTTATTTTTCATAGCATATTGTAACACATAGGAAATTGACTCAACTGTGCTCCTTGATTGTAAACCTTCGTTAATTCTGCTAGCAGCATCAATTATACTTAGGGCTTAGTACAACTGAATTCATAGACTTTCTTACAGCTTATATTTATGATTTTTAAAGTCTATGCCTTTCGCTGTTAATCGTTTAATCAGCTTTTGTTTGAGCTCATACCCTTCAGTTCCCCCCTGATAAGCCATAAACTTGTCAATATAATCTTGTACGAATAGGCTATCAGAAGTTCCGATTGTTAAAGGGGCCTTTAGATCTATTTTTAAACTGTCGATATAATAATTAATTATAGCAAACTTTTTGAAGGTTACTGCTTGTGCGAAAGGTTTTGTGCCTCCAATACGTTTTTCATAGTCAGCTCCAAACCGAACTAAGGTTTTAACCAGTCCCAAATCCAATCTGGATGCCCGAAATATTGGTGAGGTTGCACTAATATTTACCCTTTGCTCATTCGTAAAGTCTTGTTCGACTGCATAATTTGGATCTGCTCCTTTCATTAATAAAAGTTCAGCATATCTATTATCTGTTCTCCACTCTAAGCTAGTTCCAAATGGTTTGCAAGCTTCAATTAACACGCTATGCTTGGTGTAAGGGTTGATAGAATTCGAGTTAGCTCCCAATTCTATTAACCTTTTAAAAGAAGCGAACTTTTCAATATACAAACATAGCATCAGTACATTAAATCCAGATGCTGATATAACATTTAACAACTTGGGATTTTGTTTTACTATTTTTTCAATTTTAGATAGGTCCTCGTTACTTACTGCTTGAGCCAACTCATAAGCCCCGGTACTTTCAAAGGCATCTACATTTCTATTCCGTTGTGCGCATGCTTGTATAGAAAAAAGTGCACCGACCCCTTATTAGTTGGACAAAAGTTTTGAATCAGTTGTGTAATACTCGCTCGAATTTAG
>NZ_BMIL01000010.1 GCF_014642175.1 Pedobacter quisquiliarum
ACTTCTTTGAAATACAAAAATACTTTTTTGTCTTAAATGTTTGGAATTTAAAACAGTACCTTTTTTTTTACGCTTACTTTCCTGGTGCGAACTACCGCATCGATGGCGGTAACATTCCAGTCGTGTAAGGAAAGGCCTCGAGTCAAACGCAGACCAAACGCACAGCAACCCCAGACGAAACGCACACCAAGCGCACACAACCTGTGCGATTGCTGTGCGTTTGGTGTGTCTGTTAACTGGTCTTGAACCGTGTCGATATTCTGTTTGGAGCGGGCGTTTTTGGATTTTCCTTTTTAATCGCTTGGTTAAATTTGCCTAACAATCTTTGGTGTCAGAATCCTTTTTTGAGAAATTTTTTAGAGGTTAAAACAATCTATTCTACATTTTGGTAAATTATTTCTCTGAATATTTCTATATTCAGCTCAACTTAAAAACTCTTAACCAACTCATTTCCATTATGAAAAAACTATTACAAAGTTTGTTTATTTTGCTTTGCATTGCCCAAACGGCAGTCGCGCAAAATCGGACAGTCACTGGTACAGTTACGTCCAGCCAGGATGGTACGCCGCTCCCGGGCGCTACAGTGAAAATTCCAGGGTCCAAAACCGGGACCCTAACATCGGCAGAAGGCCGGTATTCAGTTTCCGTACCGAGCTCAACAACAACGTTAGAGTTCTCCTACATTGGCTACGTCCTGCAAACAAAAGCCCTTGGAAGTTCAAACGTTGTGAACGTAGCACTGGTTTCCGACGCTAACGACTTAAATGAAGTTGTGGTAACAGGCTACGGTAACATTCAACGTAAGAGCTTTACAGGCGCTTCATCAACGGTTACAGCAGAGCAAATCGCGAACAAACCCGTACAAAGCTTTGGTCAGGGTTTAGTTGGTCAGGCTACAGGTGTGAGTATTGTTCAACCAAATGGTTTGCTAAATAACCCTCCTGTAATTCGTGTTAGGGGGCTAAGTTCATTATCCCTTTCTTCCTTTCCTTTGGTTGTTGTAGATGGTATTCCAATTTCGACATCTAACTCTTCTGCGAATTCAGCGGCGAACAACCCACTTGGAGACATTAACCCGGAGGATATTGAAAGTATCGACATCTTAAAAGACGCTGCCTCTACCGCTATATATGGCTCCAGAGGTGCAGCTGGTGTATTAATCATCAACACTAAAAAAGGTAAAAGAGGGGAAACTCGTCTTAATTATGATGGCTGGGCAGGTGTAAGCAATGCAGTAAGGCTACCTGAAGTAATGAATGCAAGTGAATACGTTGCATACAAAAATCAAGCAGTTAGAAATTTAAAACAGGTTAACCCAACTGCGCAAGTACCGTCCGATGCGGAAGGCAATAGCTTTCTTCCAAATGTGCGAGGCGATGGGTCTATTGTAGATACAGACTGGAACGATGTGGTTTATCGTCAGGCCTTCACACAGAACCACAATGTGAGTTTGAGCAGTGCAACTGATAAGACCACCTACTTTCTTTCTGGTGGTCTGTCAGATCAGCAAGGATTTTTGAAGGGAAACAACTTTAAAAGGTATAGCGGCCGCGCAAATGTCTCGCACCAGGCTACCAGTTATTTAAAGCTAACGATGAACATGGCTTACACCAATTCTTTTAATCAGAGTCCAAACAGTGGTTCTACTGATGGCGGTGCGTTTGCCAGTTCAGGATTAGGTAGATTGGCTTTTGCTTTAGCGCCTAATTTAAGACCATTTAATGATGATGGTTCTTATAGCTTAAATGCTACGGGTGGTACAATTGGAAATGGGTCAAACTTAGTTTCCTCTACCTGGTCGAATCCGGCTGTTCTAATTGATAAGGATAGAAATACATCAGAAACCACTCGATTCATAGCGAATTTAGGCGCGGAACTTAAACTAGCTGATGGTTTGTTTTTGAAATCTTCGTTCTCATGGGACCGTGGAAACACAGAAAACTACAGGTTCTGGAATCCGCTGTCGGGTGACGGATTCAGCACAACTGGAAGTGCCTATAACAACAACAATCGCAGAAACAACCGCAACTTTATCAATACGCTAAACTATAATAAAGTATTTGGTGGCGTTCATAGTGTGTCCCTGATTGCAGGTAACGAAGCCCAAAGCACCAAGGTAGATGACTGGGGTGCAAACCGTACAAACTTATCTGATCCTTTCTACACCCAGTTTCAAGGTCAGTTTATCAACAACACTGCTGCAGGAAATGGATTATCTGCAACTGCTTTAGCATCTTATTTAGCAATTGCTAACTATAACTACGACAATAAATACTTCATCAGTGGTAACTTCAGAAGAGATGGTAACTCCGGTTTTTCTGAGGCAAAAAGATGGGGTAATTTTGGTGGCGGTTCATTAGGATGGGAAGTGACAAAAGAAGGCTTTTTTGCTAATTCATCGCTAAGCACCATCATCAGTAATTTGCGCATCAGAGGTAGCTATGGTGTAGTTGGTAATGCTGCAGTTGGCGCTTACAATTATTACACCACGTATGATCCGACATTATACGGCGAAAGTGGTACAGGCTTCGTTTTCAACAGAGCTGGAAACGTGGATCTTGGATGGGAAACCAGCAAGCAAACAGACGTAGGTATTAACATCGGTTTCTTATCAAATCGTTTCTCACTGGAAGTAGATTACTTTAACAAGAATATTGACGGACTTATTCTTGCCGTTCCTCAAGCACCTTCAAAAGGTATCCCTGGTGGCACGATCCGTTCCAACGTTGGTAGCATGTACAACAGAGGCTTTGAATTCGCCTTGAATGCAGGCATTTTCCGTGACACAGAGTTCAAATGGACAACGACTTTGAATTTCACCAGAATCAAAAATATGGTAACTGCACTAGATCCACAGGTGGAGCAGATTCTAACCAGCACTGCCGGTTTAGAGCAAACCAGCATTACTAAAGCAGGTTACTCTGCAGCTCAGATCTATGGTGTAAAAACTAATGGAATAAACCCGGTTAATGGCCAGCGTATATTTGTTGACAGAAATGGCCGTGAAATCCAATACCTGCACCAAAGTGCTGGCAATGGTTACACTTACGTAAACGATGGATCAGCAGCACCATCGCCTGCAAGCCAGCAACAAATCTTAGGTAACACTTTACCAACCTGGTATGGTGGATTTAATAACACCATGACTTACAAAAGCTTTGATCTTGCTTTAAACTTTACCTTCTCAGGTGGAAATTACATCTATAACGGATCTCGTGCAGGTCTTCTGGATCAGCGTTTTTGGAATAACCTTCAGGAGGTCGTGACAAATGCCTGGTCACCAACAAATACATCAGGTACGCTACCTTTCCCAGTATACACGGATAACGTATCTAATGGATCTTCCTTCCTGATTTCAGAAAACATAGAAAAAGGAGATTTTCTAAGACTACAAACCGCTACTTTAGGGTATAGATTACCAAAAACGGTATTTGGTACTTCAGGTATCTCTGGCTTGAGGGTGTATGGGCAAGTAAACAACGCTTTCCTGATCACCGGATATTCAGGTGTTGACCCTGAGATTTCTTCAAACGGAGATTCGAATTTAGCCAGTGGTATAGAAAGAAATAGTATTCCTCAGGGCAGAGTGTTCACATTTGGAATTAGTTTAAGCTTATAATTAAAATACAACATGAAAATTTTTCATAAAATCACATATAGATTTCCGGCGGTAAGAGTTGCTGCCGTTGCAATTATGCTTACGGCGCTAGCTTCTTCTTGTAAAAAGGAATTTTTGGTTGAAGCGCCAGAGCTGGAGTTACCACAGGAAGAGGCTTATACGACACCTCAGCGTGTTGATAAAGTAATTACCGGGTTATATTCATCGGCAAAGAGTGGATCTCTTTTTGGAGGTCGTTATCACATCTATAATGACATTCGCGCAGAAGAGTACATCTTAAGAGATCCGAACAATGTAACTGGTGCTGACGTATATCAGGCTACGAATGATGCAACGAACTCCTATATCTCGAGCTTTTGGTCTGTTGGGTATTCTACAATCAACCGCGCTAACTTAGCGATTGATGGCTTAACGATAAATCTTGCCGGGCTAGCACCAACCGTTATCGATCCTGCATTAGGGGAAGCCAAGTTTATCAGAGCCCTTGTCTACTTCCAGCTTGTTCAAATATTTGCTAAACCTTACGTATTGAACGCAGGCGCATCAAGGGGACTGCCACTTAGGTTACTTCCTGAAACATCACTTGCAAATAATGCCCTGGCATCAAGTACAGTTGCAGAGGTATACGCCCAAATTATCAAAGATCTTGATGAAGCTGAGGCGCAACTACCAGCTACGTACACCACCGCCCTGGCTAAAACGACAAGAGCGCATAAAAACACTGCAATTGCTTTAAAAACACGTGTTTATTTAGCAATGGCAAACCATGCAAAGGTGATCGAAGAAGGCAATAAGATTGTTCCTCAGGCAGCACCATTTTCAACTACAGCCGGTGCCGGCCATGCTTTAGCGAGTAATGTTGCCTCTTTATATGTTCCGCCTTACACCGTGTCGGAATCGATTTTCTCCTTCCCGATGGCGGCAACAAATGCTCCAGGAACTCAAAATCAATTGGCTTATTATTATAACAGCTTCTCTGGTGCGAACTTGATTTATCCGCTGAATAAAAATGCGCCTGGAATATATGCAGATCCGTTATGGCCTGCAACTGATGCACGTAAAGTAGCCTTTACCGCATTATTTACAGGTTCTGGTTTGATAGCACAACCAGTGCTGAAGAAGTACAATACACCATCACCCTGGACGGATTTCGTACCTATGATCAGGTATGCTGAAGTTTTACTGAATGTTGCTGAAGCGGAAGCTGCACCTGGTGGTAACGCTGTTCGTGCAAGAGCACTTCTTGATGCTGTTCGTAAACGTTCTGATGCGACTTATGATTTTGGAACGCTTACTGGCGCTGCATTAACGGAGACGATCTTAAAAGAACGTCGTATTGAGCTACTTGGTGAGGGCCAGAGATATAATGATCTGGCGAGGTTAAATAGGGCATTGCCTGCTATTGGTGCCGCAGGTCAAACGATTGCTGTATCTGATCCTAGGTACACCTTCCCGATACCAGTTAACGAAAGAAATACCAATCCATTGGTAGGAGAGTAATCTTCTTGGATATGGAATGCGAGGGGCGGAAATTCATGTTTTCGCCCCTTTTTGCATGTTAGGACGAATTAGATGAATGATTCAGGACCTTTATTTCCTTGTTCAGCTGTTGTTCAATGGTAGATAAAGTTCATATATGCTTGCTTACGAATGTTACACCCAGATCCATTATCTCACTGATCAAGTCGATAGGATCGCTTAAGGATCTTCACAGCCTGCTAAGTTTTCAAACTATCACGCTATCCCCTTTCGGTAGTATGCTAAATAGCTTCATTAGTTGAGGTCTCTCTTTAGAAGCTCCAGAGATTTTTTCCTCAAATATCTGTTCACATCCGAATTGCTTCAGTGTGTCCAATTATATGTTTAAGGTCTGGTTCAATGTACTGAAAGTGGCCTACCCAATTTTCATAAAAAACGTTATAATCTCGATTAATGATACATAGATTATTGAGACCCATTAATGAGACTATAATCTATTTACATCTGTAAAGATGACCCATTTCAAAGAATTGTCTTAAAAATGAATCGTTTTGTGAGACTTCGACCTCAACTAATAGAATCATCGTGGTTGTCCTTGTTAGATAATCTCTCAACGTTGCGTTATTGAATAAAATAATTTTTGAAGTTTTTCTTACAGTGCAAGGTGGTTGCACTGAAGCATTCTACTTTTGGTTCGATTGTAATTTAACAAGCCTATCTACTTAGCGCGAATATGAACCTCAAGACATTTATTGGAACTTTACTTGCTACGGCTACTTTGAGCTATAGCAGCATTGCACAAACATCGACAGCACTTATGCCGAGTATGGAAAATGTTGTTCCCCCTTCACCCAATGTTGCTGCAATCAGCAAGTTTGGTAATATCCCCGTAGGCTTATCTACTGGCATCCCTTCAGTTGGCGTTCCAATTTACGAATGGAAAGGTCAGAACTTTGGGATAAACTTTAAAGTTTCTCTCGATTACCACGCAGGCGGAATCAAAGTTGATGAGATGGCCTCTACCATAGGATTGGGTTGGGCACTAAATGCCGGAGGTGTGATTTCAAGGACCAAACGTGGCATTCCGGATGAATTTCCTACAGATGGCTTTTTAGATCGAAAATTGCCAATAGACGCGTACGACGGTAATGTCCCTGTAGATTATGCTAACTCTGACCGATTATTTTACAGAATGAATGCAGGATATATTGATACTCAAAATGATATATTCACTTATAGTTTTAATGGTCGCAGTGGCAGGTTTGTTCTTGGGAAAAACAATGACTCACTCTTTCTAGATAATGCGAAACTCAAACTTGTTAAAGAAAAACAAGTTATTGGAGGACTTACACTATTTACCAAATTTACCATAATCGATGAGCTTGGATATAAATATATATTTTCTGCATATGAGACTACGCTGGAGAATCCAAGTTCTTTTTCCGGTAATTATACATCAGCTTGGCACTTAACTGAAATCGTCAACCCTTCGGGTAAAGACCATATTGTTTTACAGTACGACGACACTGATATGCATGTTGGAACTTCAATGTCTTCGACGCAGGCTATACCAGTGACGCTAGATGGCAATAAAGACAGTCACTATGCAGTTGGAGGAAGCCAGCCCTTTGTACGTACTAAAAGGATTAAGTCAATTATATTTCCAGACCAAAACACAGTAAATTTTACATATGATAATATAAGGCGTCAGGATGTTGGTAATTCCAATGACTATCTGTTGAAAAAGATTACAATAAGTAAGGGCCCAACCAGTAGGGGCTTTTTACTGAACCAAAATTATTCCCTGGGTGGTCGGGCCACCTTGTTGTCGGTTAGAGAAGTAGGTGGCACGCAGGAGATTCCTTTAAAGCCTTATATATTTGAATACTATACCGATTCCCCTCTTCCCCAAAGACTTACTTCATCTCAGGATCATTGGGGATACCCCAACGGCAATACTGGACCACTAATTCCTCATGAATTTTTCCCTGCGCCAGGTGGACAGTTCCCACCTTATAGGGAGTTTTCTGGAGGGAATCGTGATACAGACCCTAGCCGTATAAAGGCAGGTTCAATAACTAAAATAACTTATCCAACCGGAGGGTATACAGTTTTTGATCTAGAGGCCAATACTGCTAAAGATAATTGGCTGGAACAGAATGTAATTGTAAGTGTTCCTGGCCCTCCTTACGAGGATCGCTACATTAGTGCGCCAGTATCTAGCGCAAACAATCCAGCGGGAACCGAATCCTTCACCTTCCAGGGGGAGAATGGCACTTTTACTAGTTTTAAAATACAATTTGCACCTGGTGGATGTAATTTTGACTGTGCTCTTAAATTTGAGATATATAACGCGTCCGGAATACTTGTTACGACCCAACAAGCTGATTTCTCAAGTGGAACAACTACAACAGTTGAAAAGACATTTTCTCTTTTAGGCCTTGTTAAAGGAGCAAACTATTCAATCCGAATTTATACAATCAATACTACAGACTTCTATAAAAATGTTAGTATAGAATGGCGCGAAGTACGATCGGGCACACCTGTTCAGCACAATCTGGTGCATGTACAGCCCTTCGTTGGCGGCCTTCGAGCAAAGAGGATAAGTGATTATTTACCTGGATCAGCTACACCTGCAACAGTAAAAGAATATGAGTACGTGATGGAAGATGGGACAACATCATCAGGAGCCTTAGGCTTTAGGCCAATTTATTCCCAAATGGCTTTTTACGATTATAAACATAATGAGACTATTCCTGAACCACCGGGATATTTTAGAAATGCACCTGACAATTATATTCTTCGGTATGCTTCTAGTGTTTATGATCTTGCTTACGCTAATGGTAGTCCAGTAACGTACAAACGGGTTGTTGAAAGAATTGGTCAAGGCAACAATAATGTGGGGAAGATTGTAAGGTATTTTACCAATTTCTCCGATTCGCCGCCCGTTGTACACAATGTTTTCCCAACCATTCCAACGAGTCTTAGTCGCCATAGCTATGGTCTGCTGCTCAAAGAGGAAACCTATAACGCAGCTGGAAGTCTACTCAAGAAAACTGAGAATCTCTACAATATGATAAATAATACGTATGCGAGTTCCCAAAGTCGTGTAGAAAACTTTAGATCAATCAGTCTTGCTCCAGTACGTTTTCTTTGCCCTAAATCACATACTTCGACCCATGTTCACCCTGCAAACACTCCTTATTATTTTCTTTCGTCCAGTTTTACTCCTGTTGAAGGACGGGCAGAACTTACGCAAAGTAAGACCACCGAGTTTGCTGGTGGTAAGCAGGCTGAAGTTGTAACGAAGTACACCTATGATCCGGAAACTTATCTGCCAAAGCAGACAGTTCTGATTAACTCTAAAAAGGAGGAGAAAAAAACTGTCCTTAGCTACCCTAAAGATTTTCTTTCTACTCCGGTATATAAAGCGATGTATGATAAAAATATCATTAAGCCAGTTATCCTCGAACAGCTCTATACTAACCAGACACTTGACTTCTCCAGGTATACAGATTATAAGAACTGGAGTGCAGACGTATATGAAGCAGAGCTTATCAGTACAGTGTTTAAATCAAATACAGGTAAAGATCCCCGGATTAGATACCTGAAATATGATTTGCATGGCACGCCACTCTCGGTTCAGCAGGAGCGGGGGACAAAGGTCTGCTATATATGGGGCTATGGCGGAGATTACCTGGTAGCCAAAGTGAGCAACATAGACTATGTAACCCTGGAGAATCTACTGGGTGGCGCAACCGCTATCGAAGCATTTAGAAATAATAAGACAATTACAGAAAGTGCCATTACTACATTTTTAGCTCCGCTGAGAACTTATGTCACGAACACTAAAGATGTATTGATGACAGATTTCAGATACGATACCCTAAAAGGAATTGTCAGCCAGACAGATGAGAAAGGCATTACAACAGGCTATGAGTATGACGAATTTCAGCGTCTTATGAACATCAGAGATTTTGGCGGTAATATTATTAAAAACTTTAAATACAATCAACAAGGACAATAATACAATTATGAAAAGGTTAAAACATCTTTGCTTTTTATGCCTTTTTGCAGTGTCTGCAAAAAGTGTAGCCCAACAAAGTCCTTGTAGTCCGGTCGGCTCGGCCCCGACTGGCAGTCAGAATTACATCATCTCAAATGTGATTAAAAAGGCTAATGTTACCGGCGTGTCTCAAATCGGTTCACTTACCAATTGTGAACTTAATCAGACCATTCAGTATTTTGATGGATTAGGAAGGCCGTCTCAAACCATACAGGTTAAAGCAAGTCCCCTTGGCAGGGACATCATAGTACCTGTTGCTTATGATGCTTTTGGGAGAGAGGCCATCAAGTATGAACCTTATGCTGATCCCGGTACCGCTAATGGGAGTTTTCGCACTGCAGCGATTACCAACCAGCGTGATTTCTACAGGGAAGGCACAGCGCCTGCTTCCATCCAATGGACCAATGCTCCTTTTAGTAGAAGTGTAATCGAAGCCTCACCACTGAACAGGGTGTTAGAACAAGGTTTTCCAGGGCTAGACTGGCAGCCTAGTTCCAGCAGAACAGAGCTAACAGGTCGAACTGTAGTTTCGGAGTATTTGGTGAACGACACACTCGATGTACCATATATCCGGCTAACTGCAACGGGGGCAATCGCTACTGATTTTTATCCCGGAGGTAAGCTCTTCAAGACCATTACCAAAAATGAAAACTGGACATCAGGCAAGATAAATACTACTGAGGAGTACAAAGACTTTGAGGGTAGAGTAATCTTGAAGAAGATTTGGCAAACCAATACAGTGTTCTTAAGTACTTTTTATGTTTACGATGACTTGGGAAATCTACGATGTGTTGTGCCCCCATTTCCTGGGGCTACATCGATCATTACTTTAAATGAAAATGATGATCTGGTAAAAAAGTACTGTTATGTATATAAATATGATGATCGAAATAGGTTAACAGAAAAACGTCTTCCTGGCAAAGAATGGGAGTATATTATCTACAACAAACTCGATCAGGTTGTTTTAACCCAGGATGGAAATCAGCGTCCGCAGAGGCATTGGTCCTTTACTAAATATGACCCCCTTGGAAGAGTTGCTGCAACAGGTATTTACCGGCATGGAACCGTTGCAACGCGGGAGAGTTTGCAGGCTACGGTAAACAACCAAACAGGTGTATTATGGGAAACCTGGGCAGGGAGTGGCTACACCTTAAATATTTTTCCACAAACACCATACTTCTTCCATCAGATATTTAAGTATGATGACTACGACATGCCGCTACCGCCTGCTTATGTTTTGCCTGTAAATCGAAAGCCCAAGGGTTTGCTTACTGCCACATTGACTTTTGTTGATGGAACAGCGCAATACCTGGCAAGCATAAACTATTATGATGACTATGGTCGATTGATCAAGAACTTCAAACAGCATTACGCGTCTTCTGTTGTTGACGTCGGCAATTATGATGAAACGACAAACACTTATAAGTTTGCAGGAGAACTTGAAACAAGCACCAGAGTTCACCGCAAAACTAGCGCTTCAAACCTTACCATTGCTACTGCCTATGACTATGATGCATGGAGCAGACAAATAAGAACCAGGAAAAAGATCAATACTGAAGCAGAGGTTGTACTGGCTGAAAATCTGTATAATGAGGTCGGTAGTGGTGTAAAAGAAAAGCAGCTATATAATGGCTTGCAAAAAACGACTTACATTCATGGTCAGAGAGGCTGGCTCAGGGAAATGCGGTCCAAGGAATTTACTGAAATGCTGATGTATGGAGATAGTGCTGGAGGAAACAGAAATTTCAATGGTAATATCTCTTATCAAAAGTGGGGGTATAGCAACACCATTACGCCTAATATATATACTTACACCTATGATGGCTTAGATCGGTTGACTAAAGGAAGTAGCAATCCTGGATCAACAAACATCAGCGAAACGGTAACCTATGACAGCATGGGTAATATTCTCACCATGAACAGAAACGGTACCACGGGTACTTACAACTATTCTGGAAACCAGCTCACTAGGATCACTGGCTTTGAAACCCGCCCTTACCAATATTATTATGATGCTGAGGGTAACATGACCAAGAATGGAAGAAATCTGGACTCTTTGACTTACAATGCCTTAAATCTTCCAAAATCGGTGACACGGGCAGGGACTACGGTAAACTACCTGTATGCCATGGATGGGACAAAACTAAAGAAAACCAGTACAATTGGTGGTGCAACTGTTACCACGCATTATGTAGATGGGATCCAATATAATGGCAATAATATTGAATTCATCCAGACCGAGGAAGGTATTGCAAGAAGAAACACCAGTAGCTACAGCTATGAATTCAACTTGAAAGATCATTTAGGAAACGTAAGAGTATCATTCTTCAAAAATCCAGTAACAAATGCGCTTGAAATACTTCAAAAAGATGAATACTTTTCATTTGGAAAAAGAGTTGTTGTAATTCCTGGGCCAAATAAATACCTTTATAATGGTAAGGAAATTCAGGACGAATCTGAGACATACGATTACGGTGCACGATACTATGACCCGGTGATTGCCAGGTGGACAAGCATTGATCCGCTAGCGGAAAAAATGCGAAGACATTCGCCTTATAACTATGCCATAAATAATCCAATAAGGTTTATAGACCCTGATGGTAGGTATTCAACTGAAGCATGGATGAAAAATAATCTCATTAGCGATAGTGATTTAACTAACGCTTATAAAGCTCCAGAAGACGAAGAATCGCAGGAAGAGGAGGAGATTGGACCAGGACCAAAGGTAAAGACAACCAATAATAAGGGATCTAACGCTGCCAACAAGGGAGGAGTGTTAGATAATGCCTGGGATTGGGTGGTAGCTAATAAAGATAATTTGATAGCTACCGGCGGTGCTTTAGCAAATGGTTACGCAGGTGTTACCGAAATTGCAGGCGGTTCGGCGTTAGTGGCAGCACCTACGGGTGTATCTCAAGTTGCGGGAGCATATTTAATAGCTGATGGATCAACAAGGGTTGCAACAGCCGCAGTAAATATTTATGGAATATGGTCTGGCAATCAAAGTGCTAAGAATGCTCCTCATAACGCTTTAGGTTTAGCAAGTATGGCTGTAACTTCCAATCAAAAGGCTCAACAATTATTTCAATTAGGAGGTGATTTTGGCTTATCAAGACAAAACCTCATTAAGCTAGCAAATAGTGGCTTTACTAATATTCTTTCTGCTGGGCAGGGTGCTTGGCAGGTAATCCGACCTTATAAAGATGCTTATACTAATTTTAAAAAATAATGGATTTATTTAGAATGTTATTAGTTGTCCTTTTTTACTGTTTAATAATAATATTCTACTGGTACAGTAAGGGCAGATTTACTGTTAAAGATGAAATGAAAGAGCGATATGCTGAATGGGTAAATAAATATGGCACAAAAGCCTCAAAAGCATGTTTGAAGCTGCTAATTATATATACAGTTTTATTAATTTCCCAATTAATTTTCTAATCACGAAGCACCCCACAGCATCCACATGAATTTTTTAAGCAGGTCAGTCGTATCATTCATTAAGATTGATCTGCTTTTAGAAGTTTCAATTTTTAATTGTGGAAGTACTTTAAACAAATCTTCATCAGGTATAAATTGTATATAAATATTCTTCATAGAGCACTCAGAGGTAATTACTATATAATTACCCCAAGTTGATAATTCATTAACTAATTCAGGAGTTAAAGGCTCGTTGCCTCTAACGGCCTTGCTACCAGTGTTAAGTAGAAGTATCAAATCTTGTGTTTTGAATTCTGCCGGTTTACCATCTATGCTAATGGACAAAACCCCATTTGTTATTGTAGCTATTTCAAGCCTCTTGAAGAAAAAGAAAGGTAGGCTCAAAAGGATGAATGCCATTATTAGCAAACAACTTAAAGCTATTAAATGACCCACTATATTCGATATTATTTTATTATCAAACCAGGATAGAGTAAAAGCTATTAATAGGATTACACATGAAATTATAAGACATAAGTTCTGATAAGGCTTAATTTTTCCTAATATTAAAGGATGTATAAGTGTAAGGCTTTTATGATTCATAAACGAAAATATTTAATCCAATCAAATATATAATTATATGTCAAGCCTTGTCTCTAAAACCATCAAGTGAATACATGGTACGATTTTATCTTATTCAAGCGGCTTTGAAATAGTAATTATTTTATCTAGGATGGCATGGTCTACTCTATATTTGTTTAACCTACAATGTAATCGAGCGAAATATCTAAAACCTCAGAGATGTTAGCGATTAACAGAACGCAAAAGCCTTCCCGTGCGTACCTTCCCAGTACATTTAAGTGAATATCGCCCATTTCGTTAGCTAGCTTTGTAATATCTCAAATTCTTTTCGAATATTGATCCAACAAGTTCCAGGACTGATATCTGCCGTCTTTGTGTCTTAAAGCGTTAGTATTATGACAAAGAAAATAACCTTATTAGAAGTAGAAAAATTACAAATTTTGTTAGATATAACACACCTTTCAATTTGCACCTCGCTCTTCGTATAAGCCTTTTTATGAGTGTTGAATTATCCAACGCAATCTAAAATGTTCCAAAAAGATTGGAAAGAAATAAAATAATGGTTAAATACTTGCAATTTGTAGTCGGTAAATAACAGTGCACATAAAATGGCAATCAGGAGTGGTTCTTCGCCAATTTTGATGCAATTTCCCTCTGTTAACCATGATGATAAGTCGCTCATAATCAGTACAATAACTTCTCGGAATCCTTGTTTATCTTTGTTTTTTAAGTATCTTAAAGCATTGATAATCAGATACTTTAACAGTGAATTCAAGCATTACGTCTAAGTCAAATTTTATATCTTCATTCTATGCGAACCAGAAAACTAAAATATATAGGTGGGAAATTAGTGGTACAACAATCCGGTTATTTGCAAGGAGAGTGGAGAAAAGTTCTCATTGTCCTAGCTGTCGGAAAAGCAGCCGCAGTGTACGCTCTTTCTATTTGAGAACCCTTGCGGATCTGCCGGTCGCAGCAAATGCTGTTCTCATTATTCTTAAAACACGTCGCTTTGCGTGTAAAAATCCTCGTTGCGAAAAGCAAATATTCTCAGAACGGTGCATCCAGTAGAACAGAGTTAACTGGTCGAACTGTAGTTTCGGAGTATTTGGTTAATGACACACTTGATGTACCATATATCCGGCTAACTGCAACGGGGGCAATCGCTACTGATTTTTATCCTGGAGGTAAGCTGTTTAAGACCATTACCAAAAATGAAAACTGGACATCAGGAAAGATGAATACCATAGAGGAGTACAAGGACTTTGAGGGTAGAGTAATCTTGAAGAAGATTTGGCAAACCAATACAGTGTTCTTAAGTACTTTTTATGTTTACGATGACTTGGGAAATCTACGATGTGTTGTTCCCCCATTTCCTGGGGCTACATCGATCATTACTTTAAATGAAAATGATGATCTGGTAAAAAGGTACTGTTATGTATATAAATATGATGATCGAAATAGGTTAACAGAAAAACGTCTTCCTGGCAAAGAATGGGAGTATATTATCTACAACAAACTCGATCAGGTTGTTTTAACCCAGGATGGAAATCAGCGTCCGCAGAGGCATTGGTCCTTTACTAAATATGACCCCCTTGGAAGAGTTGCTGCAACAGGTATTTACCGCCATGGAACCGTTGCAACGCGGGAGAGTTTGCAGGCTACGGTAAACAACCAAACAGGTGTATTATGGGAAACCTGGGCAGGGAGTGGCTACACCTTAAATACCTTTCCACAAACACCATACTTCTTCCATCAGATATTTAAGTATGATGACTACGACATGCCGCTACCGCCTGCTTATGTTTTGCCTGTAAATCGAAAGCCCAAGGGTTTGCTTACTGCCACATTGACTTTTGTTGATGGAACAGCGCAATACCTGGCAAGCATAAACTATTATGATGACTATGGTCGATTGATCAAGAACTTCAAACAGCATTACGCGTCTTCTGCTGTTGACGTCGGCAATTATGATGAAACGACAAACACTTATAAGTTTGCAGGAGAACTTGAAACAAGCACCAGAGTTCACCGCAAAACTAGCGCTTCAAACCTTACCATTGCTACTGCCTATGACTATGATGCATGGAGCAGACAAATAAGAACCAGGAAAAAGATCAATACTGAAGCAGAGGTTGTACTGGCTGAAAATTTGTATAATGAGGTCGGTAGTGGTGTAAAAGAAAAGCAGCTATATAATGGCTTGCAAAAAACGACTTACATTCATGGTCAAAGAGGCTGGCTCAGGGAGATGCGATCGAAGGAATTTACTGAAATGCTGATGTATGGAGATAGTGCAGGAGGAAACAGAAATTTCAATGGTAACATCTCTTATCAAAAGTGGGGGTATAGCAACACCATTACACCTAATGTATACACTTACACTTACGATGGCTTAGATCGGTTGACGAAAGGAAGTAGCAATCCTGGTTCAACAAACATCAGCGAAACTGTAACCTATGACAGTATGGGTAATATTCTCACCATGAACAGGAACGGTACAACGGGTACTTACACCTATTCTGGAAACCGACTAAACAGGATTACGGGCTTTGAAACCCGGCCTTACCAATACTACTATGATGCTAATGGCAACATGACGAAGAATGGAAGAAATCTTGACTCTTTAACATACAATGCCTTAAACCTTCCAAAAGCGGTGACTCGGGCAGGGACTACGGTAAGCTACCTATACGCAATGGACGGCACCAAGCTGAAGAAAACAAGTGTAATTGGTGGTGCAACCGTTACCACGTATTATGTAGATGGAATTCAGTAAAATGGTAATAGTATCGAGTTCATTCAGACCGAGGAAGGTATTGCAAGAAGAAACACCAGTACCTACAGTTATGAATTTAACTTGAAAGACCATCTAGGAAACGTAAGAGTATCATTCTTTAAGAATCCAGTATCGAACGCGCTTGAAGTGATCCAAAAAGATGAATACTTTGCTTTTGGAAAAAGAGTTGTTGTAACTCCTGGAACAAATAAATATCTTTATAATGGTAAAGAGCTTCAGGGAGAATCGGAAACGTTTGATTACGGAGCAAGATTCTATGACCCGGTGATTGCCAGGTGGACAAGCGTTGATCCGCTAGCCGAACTTGAAAGACTAAGGTCGCCGTATAACTATGGAGTAAATAACCCAATAAGGTTTATAGACCCTGATGGTAGGGCAGTTGATGATATTCACGGAGGTGTCCGGCTTACTGGTGAGGATGCTAAAGCTTTATTTGGACAAATAAAAGCGTCTAATTCTTCTTCTGATCAAGATGAACAAGGGGAAGAGGAAGAAGATGAACAGGGGCCTGGGCTGGGAGGAAAAAATGCTTCCGTTGCTAAAAAGGGGGGTAGTCCTTGGGACTGGAATCATATATACGATAAAGCTGCACAAAAGCGGGTCAGCAGTTTATTAGAGGGTGACATCTTAGGCTATTTGGATTATGGCGATGCACCAGTCTTTGGTGGGTTTGGCTTGGGCAAGGCAACTTCTATGATTAATGGAGTTAGAGTAGCTTTAAATGGATCAAAAAGTGCCGCGCCTGCATTATATACTGTATATAGAGCGGTTACTCAAAATGGATCTGTGTATTGGGGTATGACGAAAGACTTTGTTCGGCGGGCGGCGCAGCATGGTGATAGATTTACAGATATAGCGGAGGTTCACGTAGGAATTCCGACAAAGGGTGCTGCCAGGGGTATTGAGCAACTAATGATTGATAAAGCTGGAGGTATAAAGAACCTTGAAAACTCAATAAATAGTATAGCTACGAAGAACCCTCAAATACTGCATTATTACCGAGAGGCAACTAAATTTTTGAGTAAGTAAGAAAAATGGCGAGAGTAAAAGTTAAAAGCGGTGATATTTATCAGATCGTTTTGCCTAATGATCTAGGATTTGCATATGCAAAATGTATTAATTTATTGGAGATAAACCCTGATGCTCGCTATCCCATTTTGATTAGAGTGTATAATTATAGATCAGCTCTCCCACAGCCTCTAAAAAAGTTTATTGCTAAAGAATTAATCTTGTGTCCACTATTAATTGCAGGAATATTGCCGTCAATTAATAGTGGCACCTGGAAGCTTGTAGGTAATACGCCGCTCCAAGAAGAAGATATTGTTATACCTCATTATAAGAGAGGAGAGCCTGATGAAGATCCTATAGAATGGTTTTGTGTATTTAATGCTGACATATCTAAAAAGATAAAATCAGAATTTGAAAATGTGAAACATTTAGAAACTATTGGTGCTACCGGATCAGCATTAGTGGGAACTAAAATAGCAATGGCCTTGCTTCTGGATGAAGGAAAAAGAGTTGAAGATTACTTCAAATTGGATGAGTATTTCGAAAAGGAATATTATAAACAAGTGACTACAATACCAGCCTATTATAAGCAGCCTGAAATTATGCGAGGAAAAGCAATAGAAAGCTAAAATCAGTGAAAAACCTAACTGTAAGAATACTCTTAAATGAAGCATCAGGTATAAATCTTAACCTTCGGCATACATTGGTTGATACATTAGAAGAAAGGGAGATTGGAGAAGTGTGGGATGAATGCATAGGAGAAAAGTATATGGAAGTGAATGTCTATGTTAAACCATCGAAGAGGATTGAGAAAGAAATAAAAGCAATTCTTGAATCACTGGGATTGCTTGAAGGAAGTGAGCTAATTTACACTGATATTCCTTAGTTTAAGTACTAGTATTTTGAGCATTGGTTGTTAAATCTTGTGCAAATCCGAGGACAGCTAACGGGAGGGATTCCGCAGAGGGTTTTTCCCAAATCATGTCAATAGTTTAACTTTAAACTATCGACATAAACATGGCAACACAAGAAGATTTTGATTTCGAAAACTTCAAAAAGAAAGATATAGCGGGCTTATATGCCGGCAAGAAAATGACGGGTACGGACGGAGTACTGGCGTCAATGATAAAACACTTTCTGGAATCAATGATGGACCGGCGAGCTGGAGCGCCACATTGCTGAAAGTAAACCAGCTGGTCAGCCTAACCGTAAGAACGGCAAAAGTAAGAAGACGGTTCGCAGCTTAAGTTACGGATAGTTTGAGCTGGAAACCGGTCGTGATCGCCTTGGCATTTTTGACCCCAAAGTTGCACCTAAGCGCCACGACTGGTCATTACAGAAGCACTGGAAGTCATGATCCTTTTGCTACCGCCTACTTATGTTTTTACTCTTGACCATTTCTTTGTCATAGGAGTCGTTGAGGACCTTCGACTAGCACATACGAAACATTATCTGTGGCAGGTAATAACATAATTTCCTCCGGAAGGATATATAGTACCCCTCAGATTTGCCGATCTCGATTCTGGAACTTTATAGTGGTTGAGTAAGCCGATATGCCACTAGTTTGGCCCGTCGCAATTTGGTTCGCGCCTCTTCTATGATAAAGGCTTTATTAAAATGTGGTATAAAGAAGTCCACTTTGGGGAAAAGTGAGAATATTATTGTGCATTTAAATTTTGGTATATGTAAAAATATGTATAATTTCGTATATCAATCTCCCTATAATGCTCGCTATTAAATTATCTCTCAGATCTAAAAAGATTCCCGCCTACACGCTTACTGAAATTCTTGTTGTATTAGTAATTATTGGCATCTTGGTGCTGCTTGCATTACCGAATTTAATGCCGCTAATAACCAAAGCTAAATCTACCGAAGCTAAAATGCAGCTCGAACATGTCCATCAGTTAGAGAAGGGCTATTATTATGAGCATTCAAAATACTCCAACAACCTTCCTGAGATTGGCTTTTCCCAAGAGAAGCTAACTACAGATGGCGCGGACGGAAAAGCAAATTACCGGGTGGAAGTGATAACAGCTACTTCGACTAATTTTCTTGCCCGAGCAACCGCAGTTGTGGACTTTGATGGTGATGGAACTTTTAATGTGTGGGAGATTGATCAAGAGAAGAATTTAAAAGAGGTCACTCAAGATTGATCTTCGATGTTAACGCTCTGTATTAACCTCTTAGCTATCCTCATACTTGCTTTTATGACGTATCAGGATGTAAAGTATCGTGCGATAACATGGTACGCTTTCCCGCTGCTCGGCGGGTCTCTATTTATCTTGAATAGAGATTTAAGCTCAACTGAAGTCCTTATTAACATTGCTTTTTTAGGAATCAACTACTTATCAGCAACAGTCATAATAAGCATTAGGGCTGGAAAATGGATTAACCTAATGAAAGCACATATGGGATTAGGAGATATCCTGCTGCTTATATGTCTCGCCTTCTACTTTCCACCGCTGAACTTTTTGGCCTTTTATATTTTTAGCCTTGTGCTGATTGCTATCTGCGCAGGTATTTATCTCAAGCTGCAGAAACCCCAAAATTTTACGGTACCACTTGCAGGGTTTCAAGGTGGTCTCTTAGGATGTTTGATCCTGATTAGTTCACTGACGGAGATCTCTTTAAATAATGTCACCTGGCTAAATAGTTACCTGCAATGATCGAGGTTAAAACCTATACGCATCGTCCTGAGCTGCTCCATGAACTCGATAATGAGACTGCATGGCAGTATAGAATATTTCCTTTCGATATTAAAGGCACGGCCTTGTGCCTTTACATAGGACAGGACGAAAAAAGCTCCGATGCTCATGATGACAAACAATCTTTGCATGATGAACTGGAAATAATACTCGGTAGGGAAGTAATTCTTGAGATTATATCTAATAATGAGCTATCTAAACTGCTGAACCAGTACTATCTTAAAGAAAACAGTTCTTCCAGTGTTGAGAATTTAAAGCATGATAATGCCTCTGATAATTTCCTGGATAAACTGATTCAAGAAGCTAAAAAACTTAAAAGCAGTGATATTCATATTGAGGCCTTTGAGCAACAGTGCCGCGTTCGTATAAGAATAGATGGACTACTTATAGAGCGTTATAAGGTCAATCTTCTAGAATACCCCGCTATCATAAACCGGATCAAGATACTTGCAAATCTTGATATTGCAGAGAAACGCCTACCCCAGGATGGAAGGATAACTTATAAACTTGGAACCAGTGCAATTGATATAAGGGTATCAATACTGCCGACGTTGCATGGAGAAAAGATTGTACTCCGACTTCTGAACAATGATGCAACCAATATTGATCTGCTGAAACTAGGACTCTCAGAGAAGGACCTAAAACCCTATTTGGATGGCGTACAAAGGCCCAATGGAATTGTGCTAATCAGCGGGCCAACAGGATCCGGTAAGACAACTACGCTTTACGCGACATTAAAGCTGCTTAATAAGTCTACCAGAAACATTTTAACAATTGAAGACCCTATTGAGTACACGCTTGAGGGCATTAATCAGGTTCAGCTAAAAGAGAATATAGGTCTTGGCTTTGCCTCGGCACTTAGAACCTTTCTGCGTCAGGATCCCGATGTAATCATGGTAGGAGAGATAAGGGACCCGGAAACAGCAAACATGGCGATTAGGGCTGCAATGACGGGACACCTGGTTTTATCCACTATTCATACCAATTCTGCCTGGGGTACAGTGTCAAGGTTACTGGATATGGGAATACCATCTTTTTTGACCTCGAGTACCTTAAACATGTCAGTAGCGCAACGCTTAGTACGCCTGCTTTGCCCGCATTGCAAGAAATCTCAGCCTTTCAATGGAAGCGGTTACCCAGGTAATTTCAGTCCATTTTATAAACTTGAGACCCACTTTGTTTCAGGGGGATGTGACAACTGCTATAACACTGGTTTCTCAGGCCGAAAAGCTGTGTATGAAGTTCTTCCAATAGATAATGAACTTGCTATGCTCATAAAGTCAGGAGAAATGAATGCAGCGTCTGTGCTAAAGGCAAAGGGAATTAAATCCTTGGCCGAGAACGCCTTCGATATGTTTGCTGCCGGTGAGACTTCTCTTGAGGAGATATATCCTTTACTACTGAACTGACCCATACCTGATAAGAAAAGATAATGAAGAATTTTTACAAAATTTTCCTGCTTTGTTTAACTGGATTGCTACTCCACCTGCCTGTGGTAGCGCAGCAGACCAAGGTTGAGCGTATGGATGCTTTGGAAAGAAAGTTGGTTGGCCTTTCTGCGTCGGTACCTGGCCTTAAGCAGAAGGTCCAGGTTGGGCTATCAGGAGTGTCAATTCAAGAATTTTTAAGAGCTGTTGCACAGGCTAATCAGCTAAACATTAACGTAGACCCAATGCTGAACATCAAGGTTGTAAGTAATGTTTCAAGTGAAAACGCCTTGAATATCTTGCTGTTTCTGGCCGAAAATTATGACCTGGACATAAACGTGATCGGTTCTATTATTACGGTATCCCCATACAATCCGCTGGTAGTAAAGCCTCCATTTGTGGAGAAGAATATTCCGGTAACTTATAATCCTGGAAATGGATCTTTGTCTTTGGAACTAAGTAATGACAGCCTGATAAATGTAGCTCGTAAGATTAGCCGGGTGTCTGGTAAAAACATTGTTGTCCCATTTGCTTTAAACGGCAAATTAGTGACGGGATACTTTAACAATGCTCCTTTTGAAACAGCGCTTGAAAAGCTTGCTTATGCAAATGAGCTAAAGCTTACTAAAACCAGCGACCAGGTATTTGTCTTCCAGGTCTTAAAAGAAGATGAGGAGCTATATATCAATGGAGATAAAAACACCGATGTCAGAAAAAACTTTAAACCCTTGCAGCAAGCCTCGGGTGGCACCGGCGGACCAACCGGATTTAATGTAGAGGCAAAAGGAAAGCTACTCAACATCAACGCTGTAAATGCTCCCATTATCGACCTAGTCAAATTTGCCTCAGATGAGATCGGCGTAAACTATTTTCTGTATTCTGAGCTCAAGGGGAACATCAGCACAAAAGTCACAAACATGAGTTTTGATAATTTTCTCACGGCCATGTTTAATGGAACGGAGTACACCTACAAGCTAGAAAATGGGATTTATTTAATTGGTGACAGAAGACTAGAGGGATTAAGGCGAAATAAAGTCCTACAACTGCAGTACAGATCTGTGGATACGGTTATGATGATGATCCCTGCGGAGTTAAAGCGTGGTCTTGAAATCAAAGAATTCAGAGAGCAGAATACGTTATTAATATCAGGAGCATCCCCCCAGATTTCTGAGGTTGAAAGTTATATCAGGGAGCTTGACAAGCTTGTGCCAATGGTTCTACTGGAGATTACACTCCTGGATGTACGAAAGGGACATACAGTAAAAACCGGCATTACTGCAGGGATTGCCGATTCAACGGTAAGGACCCAAGGCCAGGTCTTATCAGGGCTGGACATGACCTTGGGATCTGGATCCATTAATGAGTTTCTTGGAAGAATTGGCTCAAACCAAACATTCAATATTGGAAGGGTGACGCCAAACTTTTATATGAAGCTCAGTGCACTTGAAGCAAATAACAATGCTGAAATAAGGCAGGTACCCAAACTCAGCACCTTAAACGGACACGCTGCAACATTGAGCATTGGTACCACAAGGTACTACGTCACTAAAACGCAAAACGTATTCTCTTCTGTGAATACGCAGACTGTCTTTACTGAACAGTTTAACAAAGTGGATGCGAATCTTGCTATAACGGTTAATCCGGTTGTGTCTGGAGATGATCAGGTCACCATGCGAATCAAGGTTGAAATCTCAGACTTTATTGGGACGCCCCCCGCCAATGCCCCGCCGCCTACCAGCACAAGTAAATTTGAGAGTATTATCAGGGCACACAATGAAGACATGATTGTGCTTGGTGGTATGGAACGAACCGAGCGAAGTGAGACGGGCAGCGGAGTACCGCTACTATCCAGGATACCGGTACTAAAATGGCTTTTTAGTAGTAGAGAGCGTACTAAAAGTAAGGTTGTCACCCTGGTTTTCATTAAGCCGACCATAATTTATCAATAATGAAACTTGCGCTCCATAACGTGTTTCACTTAGGCAAGCTCCTATTGCTGGCGATCAATCAGGATCGAAATGGTAAGATCTCGTTATCATCTTGCGAGCTAACTTGCGCTGGTGATAAAATAACGGTATCAAAAAAGAATGCTGATCTTAAAAACATCACGCATTTCGCAAAACAGCACCAGTCCGGGAGTCCTGTGGTTCTTACGCTATCAGGAAAGGGAGTTCTGCAAAAAGAAGCCGTGGGGACTACACCCTCAGCGCTGGAAGCATTCAATCTTACACTACCTAATTCAAAAGCTGATGATTTTTATCTCCAGTGGCTTTCTGGTGAGTCACAAAGAATTACCATGGTCCGCAAAGAAGCAGCAGATTTAATCATGAATGAGCTCTCGGACCTTGGATTCGTAGTTGTATCATTAAGCCTGAATCTTGGTGAAGCTGAGCTCAAGAAAGCTGGTGTTAACCTTCTGCTCGGACTAGAAGTAGTAGCAGTAGCACAACCTATGTTAGCGCGTAACCTGGAGCAGATCCGGGCAAAGGAAAAACTTAAGGGAACAGGTCTTATTACGGCTTGTTTAGTTTTTGTAACGCTTGTTGTAAATATCCTTCTAAATGCAACATTTTCAGAAAAGGCAACCCAGTTGCGGCAGCAGCAAAATTTATCACTTGATAAAGTTGGAAAGTATCAAATGATTGAATCAGATGTAGTTGAAAAGATATCTCTGATTAAAACAACAGGTTGGACCGGGGGCTATCCGCTAGCATTTCTTACTGACCGGGTTATGGCTTCTAAGCCGGTTACTATCGGGATGTCTCAATTTGTCATCAACCCACTTACGAGGAAAGATTCCGATGAGAGAGGTGTAGCCTATGAAAACCTGAAAATTCTCATCAATGGTAATAGTAATGATGCAGCTGAATTGAACAACTGGTTGCATAAAATCAGGTCTATGACCTGGGTTAAAGATTGCGAGTTAGTGTCCTATAATTATAATAAGGAATCCGGTAGAGGCGAGTTTATGCTTGCCTTAAACATTCAGGATTTAAACAATTAAGTTCATGAGAATAAAAAGCAAAGTCGATTTCAAGCTTATGTTAAAGTTTACTCCTCTACTCGGTGTCCTTCTGTGTGCCATGTTGTGGACGACTGCTATTAGCAAGACATGGAATAGCTATAAAACATATGCTACGCTCATGCAGGCTGGTCAGTCAGAGCAGCTTAGTATAAGCCCGGCTTTTACAGAAAGTAGGGCAAGCGCTATAAACAAACTATATGATAGGTATGAAGTTGACACGCTGAAATGGAAAAGCAAGTTATGGAATCATTGTGCCACCCTTGGCAGTAAACATAACGTTTCCATGAGGTCCTTCTCTCCATGGGAGAAATTTACAAGCAACAAAGATTCGCTTCTAATACAGAAAATAGAAATGTCTGGCACCTACCATAACCTGATTAGCCTGCAACAGGAGCTTGAAGTATTTTCTGGTATTGGTAAAGTTTCCGGGTTAGTTTACCAGAAGCCTATTCGGGAATCTAATACGACGCTTACCATTTTAGTAACAGGTATACCTCAATAAAAACATGAATAAACTATGAAAAGAAGTCTACTTATACCCATTATCCTTCTACTAGGGATGTTTTTAGCCTGTAAAGACTTCATAGAGCCTTCACTGGAAAACCGTAAAGTGGTTCTTGTGGCACCAGCCGAGGGCAGTGAAAGTAACAAGTATCAGGTTGGGTTTTGGTGGGAGCCTGTGCAGGATGCCTTGTACTACCGGGTGCAGGTGGCAACGCCAGATTTTTCCGCTGCAGTTTCGCTGGTACAAGATACCCTCATTGAGGGCAGAAGTCGCTTTGAGACGACACTTGAACCTGGGCGTTACCAGTGGCGGATCCGAGCAGAAAATGGGAGCAGCAGTACTAAGTACGTTTCGGCAAAATTCATCATTCATGAGTCTTCTTTGAATGATCAGAAGTTATCCGTTGCCAGTCCATCAACAAATTACCTGAGTAATTTAGCGACCGTTACATTGGAGTGGAATAGGTTGTTTGGTGCGGATGAATATTTGCTTCAGATTGACACTGCAAATTTTGAAAATGAGGCTACCCTCACATATAATCAGGAATTAAGCGGAAACCAGTTTAAGTATGCTTTCCCTAGAGAAGGTATTTTCAGATGGCGGGTGCGTGCGCAAAATGCAAGTGGAAGTTCTAAATGGTCAGATATCAGAACTATGACATATGATAGAACGCCACCTGGGGTGCCTACACCGGTGAGTCCAGCCAAAGGTGTAGAATCCAGTGCGCCGGTTAGAATAACTTGGTCTAATGTTCCAGCTGCAAAAAGGTATAAATTGTTTTTATACAAGAGTGATGGTGCTACACTATATAGTTCAGCTTTTCCCCTAACTGTTTCTGCCAACGCCTACAACTTTAGCTCAGGGCAACAGGGTGAAACCATTTACTGGAATGTTGTTGCCGTAGATGAAGCTGGGAATGAAGGTCCAGCAAGTGTACTTACGAGTTTTATATACATTACGCAATAACTAAAATGAAGTCTAAAAAGGCAGTTTATTTTCTTGCAGCCATCGTATTAGCTGTATGGGGATTAATCCTGTACAAAGTCTTTTTAGCAATGCAAGATAAAGATTCCAGAAAGATAACTATAAGTACAAAAGTCCAAGCCAAACTATCGGTGCCTTATCAGTATCCAGACACTTTCACACTTCTGCTGAAATATCCGGATCCATTTACCGGGCAGGTTCAAACGCCGCCAGATACAACAGTAAAGAACAAAGAAAAGACTGTAAGTATAGCCGTTATGGCAAAAGTCCCAAATCCACTTGACAGTTTGAAATACCTGGGTTTTGTTGCAGGGGGATCTAGTAATAGAAGGGTTGCTGTGTTAAGTTATAAGGGCGTGGAAAGCTTACTCAAAGAGGGAGAAATGCTGCATAGCATGAAAATATTGAACATAGAAAACAATGCCGTTAGGGTTAGTAATGGCCGAACCATAAAAGTTCTTAAAAAAGAGTAATGAAGAATCAATTCTCGATAGCGGCTCTGCTTATTCTGGCCCTACCATGCTGTAAACCGGTCGAAGTAAAACAGGCCGAGGATATAACCTTGAAAGCTGTGGTGCATAGCGATACAAGTACAATAAATTTTCGATTGGCTAAGGGCGAGCCGAGTCCGAAAACAAATGCTAGTAGTACGTACTACTGGTTTGCACATGGAAAAATTAACACTGCACAAGGGTATCATGCTGGAAAGCTATTACATGGACCATACGTGGAGTACGACCGGGCAACGAAGAAGCCGATCGCATCAGGAGCGTTTGCCAAAGGACTTAAAACCGGCAGATGGCTAAGGTGGGAAAAGGATGGCAGGCTTAAGGAAATAAAGTTTTTTAAAGATGGAGAGCTTAATGGTCCCTTGGTTAAGTATGATGTTGCAGGCAACCCTAAAGATACTTTGAAGTACAAAGGAGGCAAGGTGGTACTCAAGAAAGTAGAGTCAGCAGATTCATTGAAGGTAAGTGTACTAAGTAGAATAAAGAGGTTCATCAAATTAAAAAAGTAATATGGTACGCTCGTCAGCACTTTATATCTCTTTGATCATTTCCATCCTTATCGCAATTATATGCGGATCGGTTCTGCTTGCCGCCTATATGTATAGAATGCATGAAAGTAAGATAATCCGTCATGAAAGGCTATTAAGGAACGTTACTTCAGCATCTCTTCTAGTACTACGTGACTCTTTTACCTATGATAAGGTACAACGCATTCAGTTGTTTGAAAGTAAAGATGAATGGGAAGACAGTGTAATATTAGAGAAACGACAGTGGGGTATATATGAGCTCGGACTGGTAACCAGCTTTAAAAACGGTGACAGCATCAAAAAAGCCTTGTTGATTGGCTCACCATTAAAGGATACCATTTCAGCGTTGTATATCGCCGATGAAGATCGGCCTGTATCCATTAGCGGCAAAAGCAGAATTGAAGGTGTTGCTTACTTGCCTAAATCTGGTATTAAAGCAGCATACGTTGGTGATGCTAGCTATGAGGGAAAACAGCTAGTTTATGGCAAAGTGCTTGAAAGTACGCGTGAATTACCCTTACCCGATACGATTTTAATCAATAAGCTTAATGAGCTGTTATCAGGCAGAGCTCTTCAATATGAGCCGATTTTGCCGGGCTCGTTAACTAATTCGTTCTTTGACAGCATTATGCGTATCCATCTGCCTGTAAAACATTCATTGATTTCAAAATGCAGAATCAAAGGAAACGTGATTATTTCATCAGACAGCTTGATAAAGGTTGACGCGCTAAGCAGTTTAGACCAGGTAATTCTAGTTGCTCCTCACGTTAAAATTTTATCGGGGTTTAAAGGAAGATTACAAATCATTGCCTCAGATTCTATAAGTGTTGGAGATTCGGTAAAGCTTAGCTATCCGTCTGCTTTGGTCTTAATCAAATCCGATACTGCAGGATTTCAGCCCAGGATAAGCGTTGGACGGAACTCCGTTGTGCAGGGTCAGCTATTTGCCTGGGAGAAAAGCAGAAGCCAGATGATGCCGCATATTGAGATTGGGGATAGCTCGGTCATCAAAGGGGAAATTTGGTCTAAAGGCTATGTACAGCTAGGTAAAAAGTCCGCGGTATCTGGGTCCGTCTCAGCCATCAGGCTGACAGCTAACATTTCCTCAATCATTTACGAAAACTACCTCATCGACGCTAGGATAGACAGAAGTAGTTTGTCAAAATATTATACAGGTTCTAAAATGTTTAACAGCAGTAGAAAATCGGGAATTGTATTATGTCATCTTCAATAACGAGCCGAAAGCTAAGATCCTCTACGATGATTGAAACCTTAGTCGCTCTGGTCCTCTTAATGATTGCCTTTTCATTTGGCATGGTCATATTCATGAAAGTTACCTCTACGGGAGCCTCGGATAAGAAAATGCGTGCTGATAACCATTGCGAACTTCTTGCAGACAGCTTAATGCAAGCAGATAAAAAAAGGGACATTCACCTGGTCCAGAATGGAATTTCATATAAGGTTAGTTTTAGAGCGAGCGAAGAGCAGCCGGACATTCTTGTAATGAACATTCTAGCTGAGGATCCCAAGGGTACTTTGATAACTGAATACTTGCAATTAATTCGAAATTATGAAAGCGGCACGAATTAAGTCTTTTACGCTCATTGAGATGGTTCTTGCCATGTTATTCTCAGCTATAGTTGTAGGGATGGCTTATACTTCTATAACCATCTTCACCAGGTTGTATGAAAATTATAGGCTTAAAAGATCAGCCGGAGCCGATCTGCAATTAATGAAACAAGCTATTTCCCGGGACTTTAGCCATTCATCACTAGTCGAGATTGATGGCAGTCATTTTTACCTAAAAGACTCGATGGGAGCAGCCGCGGTGTACTACACATTAAATGAAAACTATCTAGTCAGGAAAGCACCACTTAAGTCTGATAGCATAAAATTGGACGATCTTGCTTTTAGAGGATTCTTTGAAGGTCTTTCAGTTGATAAAGGAATTGTAGATCATATCGTACTACATTTTAAGAGTGAACAATCTCCCTCCACCATTAGTGCAAGAAAAGAATATTCTAAAGAAGAACTATTTAACTGGGAGGATTCTCTGCAAAACGCAACTTTAAGCCCTAAGCCTTTATGGAAATAATAGATATATCAGATTACAAACGGGTAAACAAAGGGGAAGCTAAACCTTCTGCTAAAGGTGGTGAAAACAATTTCTCTGACAAGTTAAGTGATGTACTATCCAGAGATATCAGATTTGGCTCCGGGCAATTACCTGACCAAAAAAAAGAGGACTTCTTTTTTGAACTGAGTACGCTTTTAAAGTCGGGTATAGATCTAAAAAATAGTCTTGATCTACTAACAATAGAAGGTTCAGGAGATAAATATTTGGCCGTTTACAAAAAGATAAAAGAAGCTGTTATAGCTGGAATTTCTTTATCAAAGGCAGTATCGTTGAGCACCAAGTTTTCTGAATACGATGTACTAAGTATACAGATAGGAGAAGAAACGGGAAATCTGGCGATTGTTATGGAAGAGCTTGGTGGATTTTATAAGCGAAAGGTTGATCAGCGCCGCAAGATAGCCAGCGCGCTGACCTATCCCGCAATTGTGCTTACAACATCCTTTGGTGCAGTATTTTTCATGCTTCGCTTTGTCGTACCCATGTTCAGTGATGTATTCAGACGCTTTGGAGGAGAACTGCCTTGGATGACAAAGTTGGTAATCAGCGCTTCGGGACTGATGTCAGCAATCGTTCTCCCATTTATGCTATCTATTGGAGTGTTGATCTATGTGTATTTCCGGTATAAAAATCAGAAAAAAGTTCGTGCGATGTTAAGCAGATTGGTACTAGCAATACCAGTAGTTAAAGACTTGGTGCTAAAGATTTATCTCGCAAGGTTCTGCAACACCATGCAGCTTTTAATTAGTTCAAGAATTCCATTGTTAAAAGCAATAAGTCTGTCACGAAAGACAATTGGGTTTTATCCATTAGAAGTGGCTTTAGAGAAAACAGAAGTGAGTGTGATGTCAGGAAGATCACTTCATGATAGCCTTTCCGATTTTTCAGTATTTCCAGCGAAAATGGTACAACTCGTGAAAGTGGGAGAAGAGATCAATAAGCTTGAGGATTTCTTTAAAAACTTAGGTGATCAGTACGTGCAGGAAGTCGAATATCAGACCAATACGCTTAGCAAATTAATAGAGCCTTTGATCATTATTTTTCTTGGGCTAGTGGTGGGTTTTATACTTATAAGTATGTACCTGCCGATGTTTCAGATGAGTAATAGCTTTTAACATTAAAAACCTGTATTAACAACTAATCCAACCTATAATTAACGTTCAATATGAGAATTGACCTCAATCGTGTAAGCACAATCGACTTCTTAATTAGGCACAAATCCACCGGATGTCCAGATCTATTTGCAAAACGACTTAGTATTTCCAAAAGGACCTTGCACTTTACGCTGAGTCACATGAAGGATATTTTTAACGCGCCCATAGAATATAATCGGCACAAAAAGACATATTTCTATGCAGAAGAAGGATATGTAATTATATCATTTAAGCGTATTAGCCCCTCTTTCGATGCGCATTCTCAACCCACGCCCAATGTGGATGGTAATTATAGCGGTTAACCGCAGTTTTTTTGATAAGAGCTTCACTTGTGAAGTCATCGAATGAATTCTACTTGTGTGGTCGTATTCCTGAACGTATCTGTTTGTCCATTTTCATTCTTAGATAACTACTGAAAATTTCTTAGAAGAATTTCAACTATTTCTGGTAGTGCAAGTTGGTTGCACTGTGTTGAAATATATTTGTTTAAACCACCTCATCCATTAACCTCAAAAAGATGCAAAATCCCAAAAACTTTCTTAAAAGGCACCACAAAAGTGTATTCCTATCTTTACTATTAGGTCTTTTTAATTTTTGTTTATTTTTATGCTCAAACCTAGCATTAGGGCAAAGTAGTTTAGCGCCAAAGCCAATTGTAGTTACTCCGAAATCGCCAAATGTGGCAGCCATAGAAAAATATGGAAATTTCGAGGTAAACCTTTTTCACGGGGTTCCAGAGATAGTTATTCCACTATTTGATCTTAAGTCTAAGAAGTTTGATATTCCAATAAACTTATCTTACCATGCATCAGGAGTCAAAGTAAGCGATGTAGCCAGTTGGGTGGGCTTGGGTTGGAGCCTGAATGTAGGTGGTCAGATCTCCAGGAGTGTAAAGGGGAAAGATGATTTACGTGGAATATTAAGGCCCGATTACCAACTAAAAACACCCGCTCAAGTCAACCCAAATACATTTGATGGTTACTTATACTTAAAGTCTCTTTCAACAAATGATCAAGATGGTGAACCAGATGTTTTTTCATATAGTGTGCCTGGTAAGTTCGGAAATTTTCTTTACAAGAATTCAACTACACCGGTCTTAATCCCGTCTGAACCAGTCCGTATTACAAGAGATCTGATTCCTGAGGCTACCTCACACTTATTTAGATTTAACATGCTGGATGAACAGGGCAACAATTATCTTTTTGGCAAAAAACTTAATGGCGAATCCGTTGTCGAATTATCTACAACGGAACTTGGTGGCAAGGTAGACACTTATGCTTCAAGTTGGCTTCTAACACATATGATTTCTGCTGATAAATCGGATACAGTTTCTTTTGATTATCAGTCAGCCGACAATGTCCAACTTAGTGTTGAAGGTATTGATAATGTATCTGTCACAGATAATATTTGGAATGATGGAACAACTGGATGTTGTGAGATTCCACCCCCACCACCTAGTTCCTCAATTCAAAATACAACAACAAGTTCTAACTTCTCTGTAAATCAGCGTTTGCTCCAGAAAATCGAATTCCCACGGGGTAAAGTAGAGTTTTTAACTTTGTATGATAGAAATGATTTGTCAGCCAGGAGCTTAGATCACATAAATGTTTATGCAAAGGACAATCTTGGAGCACAAATTTTACTTAAGAATATACATTTTTTTTACAGCTATTTTGGGAGCTCACCATCTTCAAGGTTAAGATTGGACTCCATAATAGTAAGTCGGTACGATTACCAGGACAGACAGACTTACAGGTTTACTTATAATGATCAACCAAACCATCCAAATTTCAAGAAAGCTCAAGATTATTGGGGGTACTATAATGGAGAACATAATAGCACCTTAGTACCCAGAACGATTATTCCCTATCGCATTGGTGTACCTCCAAGTTTAACCAACACAGCTCAAATTGGAGACGCAAACCGGGCACCTAATCCCAATGTAGTTCAAAGCAACATACTTAAAAGAATTCAGTATCCAACAGGAGGCTACACCATTTTCAATTATGAGCCAAATAAATTTTCGAGTTCGGTAAGGGACACGATTGGAGGTGGTGTACGTATACAATCGATCTTAACCTACCCGAGCCTAGGAGCTGAGCCTATAATAAAAAGCTACAAATATGGAACTTTTAACAATAAGGAATCTGGAACAGGTTTACTTAACACACTAAAAACATTGTACTTTACACCAACAAGAACTAGCTCATACGTTGCTTCTCCTCCATATCAAACAACCAGTGATAATACGGTTTACTCTTCAAATATTTCTTACAGTATAAATGAATATGACGACTCAAATGTCTTTTACCCCTTTGTAACAGAATACATAGGCACCCCAGAAGTCAACCTGGGTAAAAAGGTGCATGAGTTTAGTATGGCAAGTGATATTCCTGTAATTAATAATACTTCTGGCATCATGCCCCAAGTTCAATCTAATCATTGGAAAAGAGGAAAGCTTCTAAATCTTAAAGAATATGAAAAGCTTAATGGTCCAAATTATAAGTTAAAGAAAGAGATCAGCAATTATTACACTTCGATTAAGCCTGAAACGGTTTCAAACATAGGGCTAAATGTCGTCCAGTCATTCGTACTCTCTGGTTTAGCAGAACCTTTTTACTATTCGGGAAATTTTCCTAGACCGTATTCATATTCCTTTTATAATCTTTATACGGGTGCCTATTTACCAACTTCAAGTACGGAAAAGACTTATGGTACCTCCAAGAATCTAGAGACATATACTGAATATAAGTACAACAATTCTTTTCAACCATCCATTATTAAAAATTTGAAATCAAATGGAGACACGTTAATCACGAAATTTAAGTATGCTGATGATTATAATGCTTCTGTTAGTACAACAAGTGGATCAGGAATCAAAAATCTTCAAAATTTAAATGCGGTTTCATTTCCTATTGAGAAAACGGTAAGTGTAAAAGTGCCATCTGGATTGGAATCAGTGGTAGGAGGTGAGCTTAAAACATACTATGACAATAGGCAGCTATTAAAAGACGAATACCGCTTGGAAACCGATCAGCCTATTAGCGGTTATCAGGCATCATCTATAAATGGAAGTGGGCTGCTAACTATCCCTTCCGTTTTCAAGAAAAGGATAAGCTATACATCTTATGACGCAAATGGAAACGCGCTAGAGTATTTGGTGGATAATAAGCGGAAAAATGCATTCATTTGGGATCGGAAGCAAAGTTACTTGATAGCTGAAGTTCAAAATGCCGGTTCAGGTCAAATTGCTTATACATCATTTGAGTATGGAAGTAAGGGCAATTGGACCTATAATGAATCAGGAACCCAAGATGTATTTCCCTTCTATATTGGTGTTGTTGGTGAGAAGGTCTATGACTTTGCTAAGTTGTCCGAACCGATTTCAAAATCAGGTCTCTCTCAGGAACCGTATGTTGTGTCTTACTGGGGTAAGAAATCTTGTTCAGTAAATGGTTCGGGTCCAACTACTACAAATGCTGCAAATAGCCATGGGTGGATGTTTTTTACCCATACGGTGACTCCAATTAATGGTATAATTACCTTAACATCAAGTGATGCTATCATAGATGAATTAAGACTTCACCCAGCATCCGCAATGATGAACACCTACCTGCACGAACCGCTAGTCGGTGTAAAAGCAACTGGTCAAAGTAATGGCAATTTTAATGTTTTTGAGTATGATAGTTTCCAAAGGTTGTTGAACGAAAAGGATCATAATTTAGCGATCACCAAAAACTACAAGTATAATATCCCCACTCCAAGATCATTAGGTGGCCTTCCCATCATATATACTAACACTAAATTATCAGGCACGTTTATTAAAAATAACTGCAGTTCACAGTATTATGGAACAACAGTAAAATATGAAATCGAGGAAGGGTCATTTTTTTCAACAGTAAGCTATCAAGATGCTCAAAATAAAGCTACTGCTGCATTAACAGCAAATGGACAGCAGTATGCTAATGCTAATGGTAAGTGCAGGCTGAAAACAGAGGTGATATGGGAACCTGTTGAGTCGTATTGTCAGATAAAACAATTGAACGTCGCCCCTCCATCGACCTCTGGCTACGGATTGATAAACATACAGTCAGCTCCGAATACTACAAATTTTACAACCGCGACTATTGTTAGACCATATTCGAATTTTGCAGTTAAAGTGAATTATGTATTCTATATGCAATCCGGAAAGCAATTTTTCGGGTCAATTAACCTGGAAGCTGGTGAAATGTCTAAAACTTTCACTGTTTCATTGTCACCATACACAAACGAAATGCGAAACGGCGGAGATGTAGTCTCAATCGAGCTATACAATAATTTGTACCAAGCCGGAACTATTTTTTATGAAAAACGCCAGAAAAAAGTAGGAGGACAAGTGGTACTAACAGAACCTAATTTAAAGGGTGTTGGTGAGGGGCCGTACTATGATGTTGTCCGAGGTACAATACCAGGTTATTCCAGCTGCCAAGGGGGGTATGTCATGGAAATACCATTTAAGGTTGCTTATGCAAATACAGATTTATCCATAGAATTCCAAAAAGTCTGCCCATCTGGACAAATAGGATCAAGGGTTTATTATCAAGTGCCAGCTGGAAAGTACACTTCATCCATATCCCAGGCAGATGCAGACGCAAAAGCTATGGCTGAGGCAAATGCGAATGGACAGAGTAATGCAAATACCAAAGGAACTTGCTTCTAGTAAATGATTATCAATTAAAAAGGCTAACAAAATTCATATGAAAACTATTTGGTCACTATATATATGTATAAATATCTTTTTGATATCTATATCTGCTAAAGGGCAGCAAAGTGCTTGTTTGCCGGTGGCAACAGCGGCAACAGCTTCTCAAAATTATGTTATTAGTAATACGATTAAAAAGAACGGGATTACAACTGACGCACAGATTCAGGCCCTAACCAACTGCGATCTGAATCAAACAATACAATACTTTGATGGAATTGGGCGATCGATACAAAGCATTGATGTAAAAGCCAGTCCCATGGGTAAGGATATTATTGTTCCGGCTGCTTATGATGCTTTTGGAAGGGAGACGACCAAGTATGCGCCTTATGCCGATTCTGGAACTCCAAACGGAAGTTATAGATCTTCAGCTATTACAAATCAGCGAAATTTCTATAAGGAAGGTGTCGCACCAGCATCAATCCAATGGACCAATGCTCCTTTTGCAGTGAGTGTCTTAGAGGCATCCCCATCAAGCCCGGTTTTACAACAAGGTTTTCCAGGGCTAGACTGGCAGCCTAGTTCCAGCAGAACAGAGCTAACAGGTCGAACTGTAGTTTCGGAGTATTTGGTTAATGACACACTTGATGTACCGTATATACGCCTCACAGCAACAGGAGCAATAGCTACTGATTTCTATCCTGGAGGCAAGCTTTTTAAGACCATTACCAAAAATGAAAACTGGACATCAGGAAAGATAAATACCACTGAGGAGTACAAGGACTTTGAGGGTAGAATAATCTTGAAGAAGCTTTGGCAAACCAATACGGTATCCTTAAGTACCTTTTATGTTTACGATGTTTTCGGTAATTTGAGATGCGTTGTGCCTCCCTTTCCAGGAGCACCTTCAGTAGTTACCTTGAATGAAAATGATGACTTGGTAAAAAAGTACTGCTACGTTTACCATTATGATAAGCGTCAGCGCTTATCTGAAAGGCGTCTTCCCGGAAAGGAATGGGAATATATTATCTACAATGACTTGGATCAAGTCGTTTTGACTCAAGATGGTAATCAGCGTCCCGAGAGGCAATGGTCTTTCATCAAATATGATCCTCTTGGAAGGATTGCCGCTACAGGGATTTACCGCCATGGCACCATTGCGACTCGTCAGAATTTACAGGCTACTGTCGACAACCAACCCTCAACGGTGCCACTTTGGGAAACTTGGGCCGGAAGTGGATACACATCCAACTCCTTTCCCACAGTTGTCTACTTCTTCCATCAAATATTTAAGTATGATGACTACGACATGCCGCTTCCACCTGCTTATGTGATGTCAACTGGACGCAGCTTCAAAACTAAAGGTTTACTGACTGCCACATTAACTTTTGTTAATGGAACAGCGCAATACCTTGGCAGCATAAACTATTATGATGACTATGGACGATTGATCAAGAATTTTAAACAACATTACGCCTCTTCTGCTGTTGATGCTGGCAATTATGATGAAACTACAAATACTTACAAGTTTGCAGGAGAACTTGAAACAAGCACCAGAGTTCACCGCAAAACTAGCGCTTCAAACCTTACCATTGCTACTGCCTATGACTATGATGCATGGAGCAGACAAATAAGAACCAGGAAAAAGATCAATGCTGAAGCAGAGGTTGTACTGGCTGAAAATCTGTATAATGAGGTAGGTAGTGGTTTGAAAGAGAAGCAGCTATATAATGGGCTTCAAAAAACGACTTACATCCATGGTCAGAGAGGCTGGCTTAGGGAGATGCGCTCCAAGGAGTTTACTGAAATGCTGATGTATGGAGATAGTACTGGAGGAAACAGAAATTTCAATGGTAATGTATCGTATCAAAAGTGGGGGTACAGCAACACCATTACGCCTAATATATATACTTACACTTACGACGGTTTAGATCGCTTGACCAAAGGAAGTAGCAATCCTGGTTCAACAAACATCAGCGAAACGGTAACTTATGACAGTATGGGTAATATTGTCACCATGAACAGAAACGGTACCACGGGTACTTACAACTATTCTGGAAACCAACTCACTAGGATAACTGGCTTTGAAACCCGGCCTTACCAATACTACTATGATGCTAATGGCAACATGACCAAAAATGGAAGAAGTCTTGACTCTTTAACATACAATGCCTTAAATCTTCCTAAATCAGTGACCCGGGCCGGTACTACGGTGAACTACCTGTATGCAATGGATGGGACAAAACTAAAGAAGACAAGTACAATTGGTGGTGCAACCGTTACCACGCATTACGTAGATGGCATCCAGTATAATGGCAATAGTATAGAATTCATTCAGACTGAAGAAGGTATTGCAAGGAGAAATACCAATAGCTACAGCTATGAGTTTAACTTAAAAGACCATTTAGGAAATGTAAGAGTATCATTCTTCAAGAACCCAGTAACCAATGCGCTAGAAGTGCTCCAAAAAGATGAATATTTTGCTTTTGGTAAAAGAGTTGTTGTAACTCCTGGAACAAATAAATACCTTTATAATGGTAAGGAGTTACAGGAAGAGTCTGAGACATATGATTACAGAGCAAGGTTCTATGACCCGGTGATTGCCAGGTGGAATGTGCCTGATTTATTATCAGAAAGGCATTATGACTTGACTCCATACAACTATGTAATGAATAATCCATTAATGTTCATCGATCCATTAGGTTTAGATACAATTAAGCCTAACCAACTTGTCTCTCCAAAACCTGGAATTAAGCCATTTAATCCAGGTGTTGACGTAATTTCCTTAAGTGAAGTAAAAATTGTAGCCGGAAAACCAGGGGGTTCGAACGGTATAGCTGGCTCACGAGATCCTGAGAAAAGTTTGGCTGATAATGTAGGCTTAGCAGATGCTCTTTTAGGTCCAATTGCGGGGGGCAGTGAAAGGATATTACGAAACAGAGGCGCATACCTTCCCAGGAATGAAGTTTTTCGTCGAAGTTCGGAAATAATTGTGCGCACCCCGATGGCAAACATAAGTGTCTCCTCACGCCTTTTAAATCGTGTTAGGCTTGGAGGAAAAGTGTTAGGTGTTGCTGGATTAATAGCTACCAGTTCTCAAATATATAGCGATATTGACAAACAAAAGTATTATAGTGCTGGAACAAGGACCTTGGTAGCAAGTGTAGCCATCGGAGCAGGTGCGATTCCTGTAGTTGGATGGGGAATAGCCGGCGGGATTGGCGTAGCAGACTATATTTGGGGAGACGAATTTTACGATTATGTAGAAACTAAAATGAAGTAACTAAATGAAAATTTATAACTATCTTTTTTTTAAAGGGTATCAGATGGCAGTGAGATCAGGAAATTTTGATGATCTGCCAGTATTAGGAGCAATTCTTTTTGTGGGCTTCGGTTTAATGTTAAACTTTTTTTCTATTATGTTTTTCTTAACTGGTATAGATCTGCTACAAGTGTCTTTTGATACAAAATACAGATTTATATTTTCGTTAGGGCTAGTACTTGTTCTCCTTGCATATTACTTGTACAAAGACAGATACAAAGCGATACTAAGTAAGTACGAGAAAAGGGAACAACTTCAAAAAAAAGGCATACATCCTATTATTGTATTTGTTCTATATTATAGCATTAGTGCAGGACTGTTGCTACTTGCAGGAATATTTAAGAATGGTGACTGGATATTTTCGAAATAACGCACGGCAACAGAGGGTATTCCGGTCGAATTGATGGAAAGGGTACCCTAGAATGATCGAAGTATTAATATTGGTTATAGTTTACTTATAAGATCCCCCTAGGTTGATATAAATATTTTAAAAAACTCAAAAATATTTACAAAAATGAGCACCCTTGATTATGGAGAGAGAACTTGTAGTTTTTTAACTATCCACTTTACTGAATCTCATTTTTGTTGCTCACACATGAATGCCTAAAGTGAGGAGCTATTAGCTTCTGCGAATCGTTGAAGCTATAAGAAGGGGGCTTGTTAGCTACTGTATGACGGTAAACTCCATGTGTAATCTTCCCTAAAAACAGCTACAGAAATAAATATAGAATAATATGGAAAACTTTCAGCGCTAAACCAGCGCCAGTTTTCCACATTACAACAAGACAGTAATAGCTATAGTAAGTGGAATTCTTTAGTTTTGAACGTAGCTAGTTATGGGAAGATTACGCATGCAAAAGCTAACATCACAGGTGCGCTTGAGGAAATTCATTATATATCATGAACATATCGTAATTAACATAAGAATAATTACAAGCTTGGTTTACTAAAACGGTCGTTTTTCTGGAATTTCAGGTTCAAAACTTTTAAGACTTGAAGTTAACTGCTCCGTATCGTAAATCCTCATCAGCCTTTTTTCGGTATTAATCTTACTTTTGACCTGTTAAGATTATGCGCAAATTCGTACTGCTGTTGATTTCTGTATTTCTATTATTTGGTTGTGGTCAGAAATCAAATGTGCATACGACTTTCTATTTCTGGAAGACCAATTATAAGCAGGACAATAAAGCGGATCATTACCTGCAGCGTTTTAAATCAGGATCAATCTATGTGCGCATTATGGATGTGGATTTCAACCCCGATTTGCAACAGGCTGCGCCGGTTTCCCCAATAAAGTTTTCAGACGCACTCCCTGAACAGCTGGAGATCATACCCGTAGTTTATATTCTCAACAATGTTTTCAAACATCTTGATACTACTCAAAATACTGCTTTGGCAGATCGAATCGCTACCTTTGTGGATGCAAAGGTAAAGCAAGCCGGCAAGCGCGACTTTACAACGTTGCAGATAGATTGCGACTGGACTAAGTCAACCAAGGTCAACTACTTCGATTTCCTCGAGCGCTTAAAAGTTCACCGGGTAATGAAAGGCAAACAGCTCTCTGTAACCCTGCGAATGCACCAGGTTAAAAATATTGTATCAAGTGGAATACCGCCGGTGGAACGGGCGATGCTGATGTGTTACAACATGGGCAACCTCCGTAAATTCGGACCGCAAAACTCTATTCTGGATCAGCAGGAAATGACCAGCTATCTTCAGGATCACCTCAAAAATTACCCCTTAAAACTTGATGTGGCGCTACCTGTTTTTGAATGGGCTGTTGTATTTAGAAAGGGGCGGTATGCTGGTATATCAAAACGCATCCAAAAGGCCCAACTTGATGATGGAACCCTTTTTAAACGCGACCCAAATTCAAGCTTATATGAGTTGCTGGTGGATTATCCGGCAGCAGGACTAAAACATGGAGATGTGGTTCGCTGGGAAAGCGTAAATGCAGCAGATTTGCTGCTCGCCGCTGAATTCTTAGGCAAGCATTTAAAATCTGAAGACCGAGACCTGGTGTTCTACCATCTTGATTCCAACCTTTTAAAAAACTTTACTGATGAAGACCTTCAAAAAGTTATCGCTGCGCTTTAGCGTATTCCTGTTTACTTTCTTCGGCGAAATTGCAGTGGATGTCGCCTGTGGGCCGGAAGTGGATCCTTATGACTATTACGTTTCCTACTTCCACAATAACGTGCAGGGCGATGAATATACACCTTTCGCCTATAATCAGATGACTTACCTCAATAGCGAGGAGGATGTGGCAAGTGAGCCGGCCATAAACAGCAGCGAATGGGCAAAATATCTGCATGTGAAAGCTGATGATGTTTACAAGATCATGTATGCCGCAGATAGCACGGTGAGTTCCATGATGACGAATTATAACGGGAAGATGAAGACATTACCGGACAGTCTTCGGGCGAACAGCTTTCTGCAAGGCTTATCGAAAAATAAAAAGGCACTTCAATATTTCAAGTTCGCCAAGCGCTGTGAACCTTTCGCCAATGTTGGTTATGATCCATGGGATCCGGAACCCCGCGACAGTACTGCTATGGGGCTGCTTGGCAATGAAGCCCTAAAGTTTATCAAAGGCACCCGTGATCAATTTATAAAACTGCGTTATGCTTATCAGGCAGCGCGAATGTTCCACTACGCCGGCATGTATGAAGAGAGCAAGCAGGTCTATGCGCAATACATTGTAAACAGCAAAAGTAAGAGTGCAGCCAAAGGCTGGGGATTGGCACTATATGCTGGCGCTACCCGGAGGTTGGGTGACCCGGAGGCATCTGCGTATCTATTTTCGAAAGTCTTTGCCAGCAATCCCGAACGAAGGGTACAAGCCTACAAAAACTATTACTACAACAGTACGCCGGCAGCTGGTGCTTTGAAATATGCCCAAACTAATGAAGAGCGTGCAAACATCTGGGCAATCAATGGTTTTGGTAATCCGGATTTTGATCTGGAGAGTCTGAACAAAGTTTACGAATATGATCCCGGCAGTCCGCTCAATGGCGCTTTGCTGATCCGCGAAGTAAACAAGCTGGAACAGGCGCTGATTGAAGGCAGCGATCTCGCCCGGATTTCATACAATTACTATTTCGCTGCTGAAAACAAGACTTACAAAGACAGCGTTCAAGCTGTAAACCTGAAACAGCTTGTTGATGTTCGTGATTTCGCCATAAAATTGGCTACAGCGCGCAAGTATCCTCAACCGGAGTTGGGTACGTTAACCGCTGCATATCTCTCCTGGATTGCCAATGATGATGTGCTCGCACAAAAATACCTCGACATGCTCCATCCGGCACAGCTTTCTGAACGGCTCCGTGATCGGTACCGTATCACGCATTTGCTGCTTAAAGCTAAAAACATCAGCAAAGGCGAGGCATTTGATGAAAATGAGCTGCTGCCCCCGCTAAAATGGCTGGATGATAAACGTGCAGGTGCAGATGCACGTTATGGCAGAACCACCCGGAATTTCTACCAGCAAATTCTGGCACCCGCTTATTTGAAATTGGGCGATACGGCGAAAGCTGCCTTGGCCATGAGTAAAGCTGATCCGGGTAGCTACGAAGCCATTTCTTTCCTGCAACAGTATATGCGGCCCACCAGTATGCAAGCTTTGTTGAAATATAAAGCGCAGGCTAATGGTGGAGACATGACCGCCCAACTTGCGCAATCGTTTACTTGGTTTAGTGACGATGATTTTTATGAACTCTACGGCACAACTTTCCTGCGCACACATCAATATGATGAGGCGGTAGCCATGTTTTCAAAACTTTCTGCAGGCTACAAGTTCTTCATGCCGGAAAACTGGTACAACGGCGATGCTGATCCCAAGCTGTACGCCAACCCCTTCCTGGAGACCATAAATGATTTCCCCAAGAAGTATGTGTCGGAAAAAGGGTCTTACACCAAAAAGACCTTTGCGGCGGAAATGGCGCGCCTGCAGAAGTTAACCGTGCTTGATAAAAAGAATGCTGCCCTTTACTATTATAAGATGGCTAACGCGGTATACCAGACCGGCTATTTTGGTAACAGCTGGTATTTGATCAGCTACGCCTGGTCATCCTATGATAATGGTATGGCGGAAAAGTATTTCTATGATGGCGATTACAAAGCGGCTCGAACAGCCAAAATGTGGTATCTAAAAGCTAGGGCCTTAAGCAGCGATCCAAACTTCAAAGCGAAGTGTACCTTCATGCTCGCAAAATGTGAGCAGAAAGCGATAATTCTGAACCCAAAATGGAATGCCTTTGCCTACTGGAATTTTGATGAATCCAAACACAAAAGCTTTCTGGAGGCGAACTATAACAATGCTTATTTTAAAGAATTGAAAGCTAAATATGGCAAAACGCCATTCTACCAGATTGCGGCCGGTGAATGCAGCTACCTTAGCGACTTCATCAATAGGAAATAGGCCGCTACAGATCTGTATTGTTAAGGATGTTCTGCAGTTCCTTTAGCTCTAAAACCTTTTCTGTAGCGCCAAGATTCTCATAGGAGGAGATCAGGTTTCTGATGATTCTCCGGATGATCTCAACGTTACTACATGGCGTATAAAAACCGGGTAGGGGCTCAAGCTGCAGCTGACGCAGAAACTGATCCACATCGTGTTTTCCGAAAATCGCCCCTTTATTAAAAGCGTTGATGTAAAAGAGCACGCCAAATTCATGATCCTCACGTTTGCCTTCATCCAGGTAGCCCAGGATAAAGTGCTGCGGCAGGTTTACACCATAAATTGGGATGTCTAATTTCTGCGCCAGGGTAGAATAGATGATCGCAAGAGAGATTTGATTTCCACGTTTGCTTTCCAGGACCTGATTGATGTAAGAGTTCTGTGGATCGGTATGGTTGGTGGTGTTTCCACGGAAGCCATATACATTGTAAAATATGTGGTTGATCAGCTTTACCTTTTCAATGGAGCTCATCTCGTACTGAAGGTTCAGCCAGATTTCCCTTTTGATCTCTTCGATCTGGTTGATCATCTTCTGCTCATCCAAATCCGGATATTGATAGCGATTCACGATCAGCGCACCTTTGAGTAAATCAAAAGCGCCACTCTGATACCAGAGGTTGAGGTCTTCCTTAACGGTGTTGAATTGAATCTGGTGAACGACATTCTCGATGCGCTGCTGCAGCACGGCATCAGGGGCAGTTTCCCATACATTCTCCAGATACTCGATCACATCATTGCCTTGTTCAACAAGTCGCTTTTCTACATGCTCGAATATCTCGGGATCGGGATCGTCGAGCAGCTTCACTAAGGCGTAAATTTCTGTGCTGTTATTCATACTATACTATTTGAATTGTTTGCCCTACTTTTGCAGCTATGGCATTTACTTTCATTAAGGATTATTTGTTGCATCGTCTGACTGCCAAAACCAGACATGGTACACATTCACCCTTTGTATATAAACTTGCTGATGAAGTTATTTATAATAAACGTCAGTTCGCTCAATATAATATCATAGAAGCACAACGTAAAAAACTGCTACAGGATGATACCATGATCCAGGTAACTGACTTAGGTGCCGGATCTCATTTGAACAAGGATCGGACCAAGAAAGTTAAGGAAATTGCTAAAAATGCGCTCAAAAGTCCTGCACTGGCGCAACTGATCCATCGCCTGGCAAAGTTCAGCAATCCGAAGTCCGTAATTGAACTGGGGACCTGCCTGGGTATTACCTCGGCATACCTGTCGACTGCTGCGCCCGAGGCTTCAGTAATCACCATTGAAGGTTGCCCGCAGACGGCTGCGGTTGCGAAACAGAACTTTGAAGATTTAAAGTTGAACAACATCAGACTTGAGGTTGGCAACTTCGACCACATCCTGCCGGGCATCCTTGCCGAACAGCAGCAGCTCGACTTTGTGTACATCGACGGGAATCACCGGAAGGATGCGACCTTGAATTATTTCAACTGGTGTTTACCGAAGGTTCATGAGAATACCATGTTGATTTTTGACGACATCTACTGGAGCGCCGGCATGAAGGAAGCCTGGGCAGCCATCAAAGCACACCCCCAGGTTACTGTTACCATCGATTTATTCTGGATTGGTCTCGTGTTTTTCAAGAAAGGGCAGGCCCGGGAAGATTTCAAATTGAAAGTCTAAGTATAAATTATTGAAAAGCAGGTATATGCCTGCTTCGACTATTAAATATTATTTACCTACTTTTGCGGTTTAATAAAAACACCAATAATGAGCACAAGTAGAGGACCTGTATCACAATTTTTAGAAACGAATTATCTTCATTTTAATGCTGCCGCTTTGATGGACGCTGCTAAAGGATATGAGCAGCACCTGGAAGAAGGTGGAAAGATGATGATCACCCTTGCGGGTGCAATGAGTACTGCTGAATTGGGTATTTCACTAGCTGAAATGATCCGTCAGGATAAAGTAGCCATCATTTCCTGTACCGGTGCAAACCTGGAAGAGGACATCATGAACCTGGTTGCGCATTCACACTATAAAAGAGTTCCAAATTATAGAGACCTTAGTCCGCAGGACGAATGGGATTTGTTGGAAAACCATTATAACCGGGTTACCGATACCTGTATTCCGGAAGAGGAAGCTTTCCGCAGGTTGCAGAAACACATCCACAAAATCTGGAAAGATGCGGATAATGCCGGCGAGCGTTATTTCCCACATGAGTATATGTACAAAATGTTGCTAAGCGGCGATTTGGAACAATACTATGAAATTGATCCTAAAAATTCATGGATGCTTGCAGCAGCAGAAAAGAACCTGCCAATCGTAGTACCAGGATGGGAAGATTCAACCATGGGTAACATCTTTGCTTCTTACGTGATGAAAGGCGAATTAAAAGCCAGCACCATGAAAAGCGGTATTGAGTACATGGGATGGCTTGCAGACTGGTATATCAACAACAGTGCAGGTAAAGGCATTGGATTTTTCCAGATTGGTGGCGGTATCGCGGGCGACTTCCCGATTTGCGTTGTACCAATGTTATATCAGGATATGGAAATGCCTAATATTCCATTCTGGAGTTACTTCTGTCAGATCTCTGATTCGACAACTTCTTACGGTTCTTACTCCGGAGCAGTACCGAATGAAAAGATCACCTGGGGTAAATTAGATGTGAATACACCTAAATTTATTGTAGAGTCTGATGCCACGATTGTGGTACCATTGATTTTTGCATGGATACTAAAAAAGTAACTTAAAATACCAAAATCTATGACCTGGTTTTCAGGTTATACGGAAATCAGCAAGATGAAAAAATTGCTGATTTTCGCGCTTAAAGGGCATTTTAAGGCATAGTTTAGAATGATTATAAATTGAAAATGCTGTCATTAATTTGTCATTGGTATACTAATAAACTTTACTTTTGTTCACGTTTTGATAGTTAGGCATTCGATTAAATATCAAGATCAATCATACAGTTTTAATTAAAAGCATTAAAATACTCATTATGAGGAATATCTCATTGATCATTAGAAGAGTTTGGAAGTCCGCATTCATGTTTACGGCTCTATCTGTTTTAATAGTTTCTGGTTCAAAAGCACAAGATGTTACAGAGGGAAGGACAATCTTTAAGGAGCGTTGTACTTCATGTCACGCCTTAGACCGTGATTTAGTTGGTCCTGCGTTACAGCCAATCGTAGGTTCAAAAGACGAAGCGTTTTTAATTAAATGGATTAACAATGCTCCGGCATTGATCGCGTCTGGAGACAAAGAAGCTATTGAGGCTTCGAAGTGGAATCCAAATGCGGAGATGACGGCGTTCCCAACTTTAACTGAAGTGCAGATCAAAAGCATCCTTGCTTATGTAAAAGCAGGTGAGCCTAAGAAAGCAGGAGAACCTGAAGGTGGTGCTGTACAACAGGAAGTTTCAAGCTTCTCTATTGCAGGGGTTATCGCCGTGATTCTGATCTCTATCATTGTATTGGTGGTGTTAGGCCGCGCAATTCAGATGTTGGAGCGCTTAATCTTAACAAAACAAGGTGTTGTTCTTGTTGAGAAAGAGAAACTGCCACTGATGGCTGGTATCGGTCAGTTGTTCAAGAACAAGAAGTTCATCTTCTTCTTCATTCTGTGTATGGTGGCTGTGCTAAGTACATTCGGATGGATGGGCATGTGGAATACCGGTGTTCACACGGGTTACCAGCCGGTTCAGCCAATCAAGTTCTCGCACGAGTTACACGCAGGTGTTAACCAGATAGACTGTCAGTACTGTCACTCTGGTGCATTCAAATCTAAGAACGCAACCATTCCATCGTTAAACGTTTGTATGAACTGTCACAAGGCTGTTCAAGGCAGGGATAACAATGATGGAAACATTTCTCCTGAAATCCAGAAGATTTACAATGCATTGGGTTACGATGCAGATAAAATGTCGTACGACAAATCTAAAGAGAAACCAGTTGAGTGGGTTCGTGTTCACAACCTTCCTGACTTCGCTTACTTTAACCACTCACAACACGTAGTTGTTGGAGAGCAGGCTATCCGTAAGGAAAAAGGTCTTCAGCCAAATGAGCCGGTATGTTTTGCATGTCACGGTCCGGTTGATACCATGGAAGAAATTTATCAATACTCACCTTTGACGATGAAATGGTGTATTAACTGCCACAGGGAAGCTGAATTGGACGTTAAGGACAATGGCTACTATACTAAAATTATAGAAGCACACGAGAAAATCAAAAAAGGTGAAAAAATTACCCCAGCATCACTTGGTGGTCTGGAGTGTGGTAAATGTCATTATTAATAGAGTTTAGTTAAGAACGTTCGATTAACAGTAATATAGCTTAAATGGAAAGCAATAAAAAATACTGGAAAGGCTTAGAGGAGTTTAAAAGCACTCCCGAATTTGTTGAAAACAACAAAAACGAATTTGCTGAGCCCCTTCCAATAGAAGATGTTTTAAATGAAGCAGGATTAAGTACGGTAACTCCGCGCCGCGACTTTTTAAAGGCGCTTGGCTTTGGTCTTGGTGCTGTAACGCTTGCTGCTTGTCAGCCTGCGCCTGTACATAAGTCTATCCCGTACCTGGTAAAGCCGGAAGATGTAATTCCTGGTATACCTAACTATTATGTATCAAGTTTTAACGGACAGAGTGTATTGGTGAAAACCAGAGAAGGTCGTCCGATTAAGATTGAACCAAACCCGAATGCTGGTGTTTACAGCCAGGGTACCAATCCACAGGCACAAGCTTCTGTGTTGGATTTATATGACATCTCTAAATTAAAAGCACCAGTACTTAAGAATCAGGAAACAACCTGGTCTAAAGTAGATGAGTACGTTAAGTCAGAGCTTGCAAAGGTTCAGGCTTCTGGCAAAAAGATCCGCATTGTTTCTTCGAGCGTAAACAGCCCATCAACATTAAGTGTGATTGCGGATTTCATTAAAGTATATCCAGCTGCTGCACACATCCAATATGATCCGGTTTCTTATACAGGTATCATTAAGGCTAATGAGAATAGCTTCGGTAAAGCTGTTCTTCCAAAATACAACTTTGATAAAGCAGACCTGATTGTAAGTTTCGGTGCCGATTTCCTTGGTACCTGGATCAGCGGTGAAGAATTTACTTCACAGTATGTTTCCAACAGAAACAATACAAGTCTTGCAAAAGGCAAAATGTCCCGCCACATTCAGTTTGAGGCAGGCATGAGCTTAACAGGTACCAACGCAGATACACGTCTTCCAATTAAATTATCGGAAGAAGGTCCTGCATTGATCACCTTATACAACGCCATTACCGGTGGCAACCTTGCTGGTGGTGTATTGCCAAACAATACTGCTGCTGAAAAAGCAATCAAACTTGCTGGTAAAGAACTTGCACAAATGAAAGGCCGCGGTCTTGTTGTTTGCGGTTCTAATGATGTTTCTACTCAAATTCTGGTAAATGCCATCAACTCCGCAATGGGCAGTTATGGTACAACCATCGATTTAGATACCCCTTGCAGACGTTATGCAGGTAACGATGCTGCTTACGCAGAATTTGTTAATGAAGTGAACAGAGGTGAAGTTGGTGCCGTATTCGTATTGAATGCTAACCCTGCTTACGATTCTTTCAATGCTAAAGCTTTTGCTGACGGCATGAAGAAAGTGCCTTTGAAAGTTTCTTTCGCAGACAGAGCGGATGAGACTGCTGCTTTCTGTGATGTCATCGCTATTAACCAAAACTACCTGGAGTCATGGGGTGATGCAAGCGTTTACGAAGGATACTATACCATCGTACAACCGACCATCAATCCAATCTTCAACTCAAGACAGGCGGAGCAGAGCTTATTGATCTGGTCTAACAATCCTGTTGTTGAATACTACCAGTATGTTCGTAACAACTGGGAGAAAAATGTATTACCATTGTTCGGCAAGAGCTGGAATGATGTTTTACAATCAGGTGTTGTGTTTGCAACCACGCCAAAGGCTGCCGGATCATATACGTTTAGCTTATCGCTTGCATCTGTAGCACCTTCGGTGTTGAACAGCAGCAAAGCACTTGCAAAAGACATCGAATTGCACGTTTACGAAAACAATGCAATTGGTGATGGCCGTTATGCAAACAACGCATACCTGCAAGAGTTACCTGATTCTGTAACTAAAGTAACCTGGGATAACTACATCGCATTAGCGCCTAAATTTGCTGAAAAGTTAGGTTACAATGAGTTTGACGTGGTTACGGTTAAAGCTGCAAACGGTTACACTGTTGAGCTTCCAATTTTAATTCAACCTGGTCAGGCGATCGGTACTGCTTCTATTGCATTAGGTTACGGTAGATCTAAAGCAGGTGCTGCTGGTAACGCTGTAGGTCAGAATGCATATCCTTTCCTTGCTTTCAATAACGGTACACGCCAATATGCTTCTAATATAACGATCGAAAAAACCGGTCGCAGACATGAGCTTGCGCAAACCCAAACCCACCACTCTTTCGAGGGTCGTAACATCATCCGCGAAGCAACCTTCCAGGAGTTTGTTAAGAACCCTGCTGCAGGATCTGGTAATCATGGTGAGAAGCACAAGACTTACGACATGTGGGATACGTTTGAGAAACCTGGACACAACTGGGTTATGGCAATCGACCTGAATGCTTGTACTGGATGTGGATCTTGTATTGTTGCCTGTAACGTAGAAAACAACATTCCTGTTGTTGGTCGTGACGAGGTGAGAAGACGCAGAGAGATGCACTGGATCCGTATCGACCGTTACTACACCATCAATGATGGCGACAACAAAGTAACCAAGGAAGATGAAGTTGAATCCCTTGACAATCTGGATAACGTATCTGTTGTTCACCAGGTGATGTTATGTCAGCACTGTGAGCACGCACCATGTGAGACGGTTTGTCCGGTACTTGCTACGGTACACTCCTCAGATGGTTTGAACCACATGGCTTATAACCGTTGTGTTGGTACACGTTACTGCGCGAACAACTGTCCGTATAAAGTACGTCGTTTCAACTGGTTTAACTACTGGAATGACTCCCGTTTCGATAATTATCTGAACAATGAGTTTACGCAATTGGTTCTGAATCCAGATGTAACTGCTCGTTCAAGAGGTGTTATGGAGAAATGTTCAATGTGTATCCAGAGAATTCAAACTGGTAGGTTGGAAGCGAAACTTGAAAAACGTGCACTAAGAGATGGCGACATCAAAATGGCATGTCAACAAGCTTGTCCGGCAAACGCAATCGTTTTCGGTGACGGTAACGATCCAGAATCTGAAGTTTCAAAAGCATTACGCAGCGAGCGTGTTTACTATGTGCTTGAAGAGATCAACACGCAGCCTGGAGTAGGATACATGACAAAAATTAGAAATACAGGTACAACAATACAAGCGTAAGCTGCTATTAAAGAAAATAAATTATGTCAGGACATAAGGAATCAATATTAAGAGAGCCATTAATCACCGGTAATGATATCACGTTTGCGAAGATCACAGACGATATCTTATCACCGGTAGAGAACAAGCCAAACAAGGCATGGTGGATAGGGTTTATCGTTTCAGCATTAGGTGCTTGTTTATGGCTGTTTGCTGTAAGCTACACTTTCTGGAATGGTATCGGATCTTGGGGTCTGAACAAAACAGTAGGATGGGCATGGGACATCACCGGTTTCGTATGGTGGGTTGGTATCGGTCACGCGGGTACACTAATCTCTGCGGTACTATTGCTGTTCCGCCAGAATTGGAGGAACTCCATTAACCGTTCTGCAGAGGCGATGACGATCTTCGCGGTTATCTGTGCGGCGACTTACGTTGTATCACACATGGGTAGACCATGGTTAGCATACTGGGTACTTCCATTACCGAATCAGTTTGGTTCACTATGGGTAAACTTTAACTCACCACTGGTTTGGGATATGTTTGCGATCTCGACTTACTTCTCTGTATCATTATTATTCTGGTACACTGGTTTACTTCCGGATATCGCGACCATCCGTGACCGTGCGGTAGGTTTCAGACGCAGAATTTACTCTGTACTTTCTTTCGGATGGACTGGTAACGTAAAAACCTGGCAACGTTTTGAGGCGGTTTCGCTAATCCTTGCCGGTATCGCTACACCACTTGTACTTTCGGTACACACAATTGTATCCATGGACTTTGCAACATCCGTAATTCCAGGATGGCACACCACGATCTTCCCTCCATACTTCGTAGCAGGAGCGATCTTCTCTGGTTTTGCAATGGTACAGACGTTATTGCTGATCACCCGTAAAGTATTAGGACTTGAGAACTACATCACCATGTTCCACATTGAGTCGATGAACAAGATTATCCTTGTTACAGGTTCGATTGTAGGTGTTGCATACTTGACGGAGTTCTTCATCGCTTACTACTCTCAGGTAGAATACGAACAGTATACTTTCATGACCAGGTTTACCGGTCCTTACTGGTGGGCAGCATGTATGATGTATGGTTGTAACATCCTGATGACGCAGTTAATGTGGTTCAAAAAGGTTAGAACAAACATTCCATTGTCATGGGTACTTTCAATCATCGTTAACATCGGTATGTGGTTCGAGCGTTTCGTAATTATCGTAATCTCTCTACACCGTGACTACCTTCCATCAAGCTGGGCGATGTTCTACCCAACATGGGTTGACGTAGCGGTATTCGTTGGATCGATTGGATTGTTCTTCACTTTGTTCTTGTTGTTCTTACGTGTTATGCCTTCTATAGCAATGGCAGAGGTGAAACTATTGCTGAAAACAGCAAGTGAGCAATCTAAAATGGAGCAGATTAAGGAAGGTCATGTGAGCAAGGAGTATGTTGCGGAGTACGTAGACTCTTTAGAGAAGTTTGATAGTGTTAAACAGGAACAATACGCAAAATTATAACAATGGGTAATATCAAATATATATTAGGCAGTTTTGGTGATCCGGACGAGATGATGCATGGCATTGAGAAGTTGCAGGAGAACAACATAAAGATACATGATGTGTATACGCCTATGCCGATTCACGGTATCGAAGCTAAACTTGGTGTGAAAAGATCAAGGTTGGATATCGCTGCATTCTTCTTCGGAATTACGGGAACAATCACGATGCTGTCTTTTGTTTATTACGCAGCAGCAGTAGACTGGCCAATAAATATCGGAGGTAAGCCACACTTTGCATTACCGGATTTTATTCCAATTACTTTCGAGTTGACCATCTTGTTTTGTGCATTTGGTTTGGTTGGATCTTACTATGCATCCTCACACATGTTCCCGGGCAGAGCACCAAGGGTAATGGACTTAAGAGCGACAGATGATCGTTTCGTCATTGCGATTGATGCTGCACAAAATCCGGAACACAGTAAAATAGATAATTTATTAAAAGAAGCAGGCGCTTTAGAGATAAAATATAACGAAAGAAAGTATGTTAGCTATGAATAAAAATAAGATAGTTTACGCCGCGTTTTTTGCCCTAGCTTTTGTTGCATCACTTTCTTCATGTGATAACAAGCGAAGCACCGGATTGGAGTACGCGAGAAACATGTATGATCCGCTGGCTCCTGACTATGATAAGCCAAACAAGAACTTTGCGAATGGTATGACGGCGCAAACGCCACCTCCAAATACGGAACCTATCGGGTTTGTGAGATACGAATACGCAAATACCAAAGAAGGATACGAAGCGGCAGGCCGTGAACTTGTAAATCCTTTAGAGGCAAATGATAAGAACCTTTTGTCTGGTAAAAAATACTACACCGTTTTCTGTGGCCCTTGCCATGGCGAGGAAGGTGATGGAAAAGGTCACCTGGTGAAGATTGAGAAGTATAGTGGTGTGCCTTCATACCACGGTGATGCTGCATCTTCAAGAGGTGGACTGATGAAAGACCTACCTGCAGGTAAAATCTACCATACCATTATGTATGGTTTAAATAACATGGGTTCACATGCTTCGCAACTTACGCCTGAAGAGCGTTGGAGAGTGGTAATGTGGGTTCAGAGATTACAACAAAAATAAATAATAGAAAAGCAAGAGATAAATGGGAACTCATAATTATAATTTTACTGAGCAGTTCGAATTTACGGGCAAACCAAAAATGTTAAGCATTATTGGTATCGTTATCGGATTGGCTGCAATTGGATATGGTCTTTCCGATCATGAACTTCATGAAAGGACATTTGCAAACCTGTTATTAATGGCCTACTACTTCGCATTCGTATGTATGTCGGGTGCTTTCTTCTTAGCCTTGCAATACGTTGCACAGGCAGGTTGGTCTGCATCGATTCTTCGTGTGCCGCAGGCAATGGCAAGAACACTGCCTTTAGCAGCTGTTGTATTGGTACTTGTAATTGGTGCCGGTTTATACAGCCATAACTTATACCATCACTGGAATGCACCAGGACTTACCGATCCGAGCTCTGAGCATTATGATAAACTGATTGCTGGTAAATCAGACTTCCTGAACGTACCATTCTTTATGTTCCGTGAGGTTCTTTTCCTTGCGATCTACAGCTTCTTCGCAGTAATGTTCGCTAAGAACTCTGTAAATGAAGATTTAGAAGGTGGTTTGAACTACTACAACAAGAACTTCAAGTATGCGGTTGTTTTCTTAGCACTTTATGGGTTTACGACACCGATCTTTGCTTTTGACACGATCATGTCTATTGAGGCACACTGGTTCTCTACCATGTTTGGCTGGTACAACTTCGCTTCTATGTGGGTTTCCTGCTTAGCAACGATTGCCGTGATCCTGATCTTACTTAAGAAATCTGGTTACATGCCATGGTTGAACAACAGTCACCTGCATAACCTTGGACAATTCATCTTCGGTTTCTCTATCTTCTGGACGTACACCTGGTTCTGTCAGTTCTTACTGATCTACTATGCAAACATGCCGGAAGAGACTGTTTACTTCTACAAACGTCTTGAATACTATAAATTCTGGTTCTACCTGAATCTTCTTTTGAACTTCCTTGCGCCAGTATTCTTGTTAATGGACAGAGACAACAAGCGTAGCGAGAACGTGCTTCTAATCGTTTCCATCATCATTATCTGTGGACACTGGGTAGATTTATACCAAATGATCATGCCTGGATCTGTAGAAAGCCACAATGGTTTTGGATTTATTGAAGTAGGTATAGCCGCTGGTTTTGTTGGATTGTTTACCTTTGCAGTCTTAAGTGCTTTAAGCAAGCAACCGTTGATCGCTAAGAACCACCCGTTCTTAGAGGAGAGTTTGAATCATCATTTGTAAGGTGTTCATTTTAAGAATAATTATATTATAGTACTTGAAGTACAACATACTACTTTTAAGAAAATGAGTCTAAAAAATTTGATAAGTAAAAAGACATTTGCGGGTCTGGCGGTTATGTTAACTGCATTTGTAAATACCACCAGTGTATTTGCACAGGAAGCCGCCGCTGCTGCTGCAACTACGGCTAAAACCGTGGACATGGAGCCTATTTATAAATCTGCGTTATTCTATGTCCTGTTATTCTTGTTGCTATGCTTATTTGTAGCTATAGTTGGAAAGGCAATACGTGTTTATGAATTGACCCGTACTGCACAAGATAAACCAGAAGGTATTAACTGGGATACTGTTAATGCCGTGCTGTTCCTGCTATTCCTGATCGTTGGATTGTATGGTGTTTACTGGGAGTACACGGTTCACGGAAAAATGATTCTGCCAGAAGCTGCTTCAGTTGATGGTGCCGAGATCGACAAGATGTTTAACATCACTTTGATTTTGACCACGATCGTTTTCATCGGAACACACATTGTATTATTCCTTTTCTCTTTCTTCTACAAATACAACGCAAACAGAAGAGCTTATTTCTATCCACACAACAACACCATCGAAAAGATCTGGACAATCGTTCCAGCTTTAGTACTATCGGTATTGGTGGTTATGGGTTTCATTACCTGGAGATCGATTTTCTACAAAGTTGTTGATCCGAACAACAAGCCTTTAAATATTGAAGTTACGGCACAACAGTTTGCATGGTACGTTAGATATCCTGGAGCGGATGGTGTTGTAGGTATGAAAAACTACAAAATGGTTACTGGTCTGAATACATTGGGTATCGACTTCAAGGATAAAAACACCCTTGATGATCAGAACGCTGAGGAGATTGTTATCCCGGTAAATAAACCAGTACGTTTTGCGATCAACTCAAAAGATGTTATCCACGGTTTCTATATGCCACACTTCCGTGTGCAGATTCTGGCTAATCCGGGTATGATGACATACTTCGAATTTACGCCAACAATTACAACAACAGACATGCAGGCTAAGACCAATGATCCTGCATTCAAATATGTATTGCTTTGCTCGCAAATCTGCGGTTCAGGACACTACAATATGCAACGCACCGTTAGGGTTGTTAGTCAGGAAGAATATGAGGAGTGGGTTGTTAAACAACCTACCTACATCAACAACGACTTGAGAAAGCAGTTTAACTTGCCTGTGGTTGCAGAGCCGACTACACCTGCACCAGCACCTGAGGCAACACCTGGTCCTGGTCCGGATACACTTGGAACAGACAGCGGTGCTGTTAGAAAAACGGATTTGGCCAAATTAAATTAACATACTGGATAGTAATATTATGTCAACGATAACTTTACACGATACGCATAAACACGATGGACATGACGCTCACGGCCATGAACATCACAAAGAAACATTCTTAACAAAGTATGTTTTCAGTCAGGATCACAAGATGATCGCCAAGCAGTTTTTGATCACCGGTATCATCATGGCTGTAATCGCGATGATCCTGTCCATTCTGTTCCGTCTGCAATTGGCTTGGCCGGATCAAAGTTTCCCATTGTTGGAAACGTTCTTAGGCAAATGGGCTGAAGGCGGAAGAATTAAACCCGAATTTTATCTCGCCCTGGTGACCATTCACGGTACCATCATGGTGTTCTTTGTACTAACCGCCGGACTATCTGGTACTTTCAGTAACTTACTTATTCCTTTGCAGCTTGGTGCACGCGATATGGCGTCTCCACTGATGAACATGTTATCTTACTGGTTGTTCCTAGGTGCTTGTTTAGTGATGATGGGTTCTTTCTTCGTTCAAACAGGTCCTGCAAGTGCTGGATGGACCATTTATCCACCACTATCTGCATTACCTAAGACCATCTCTGGTTCTGGTACTGGTATGACCATGTGGTTGATTAGTATGGTTATGTTCGTAGCATCACAGCTTATCGGTGGTATCAACTACGTTTCTACAATCCTAAACATGCGTACTAAAGGTATGGACCTTTGGAAAATGCCATTAACCATCTGGGCTTTATTCCTTACAGCTGTATTGGGTATCCTTTCTTTTCCTGTATTGGTTGCTGGTGTTGTGCTTTTAATCTTCGATAGAAGTTTCGGTACAAGTTTCTACCTTTCAGATATCGTTATTGGTTCACAAGTACTACCGAATGAAGGTGGTTCTCCAATCCTTTGGCAACACTTATTCTGGTTCCTTGGTCACCCTGAGGTATACATCGTAATTATGCCAGCTTTGGGTATCTCTTCTGAGGTTATCTCTGTAAACTCCAGAAAACCAATCTTCGGTTACCATGCGATGGTTTACTCACTAATTGGTATCATGGTGCTATCGTTCATCGTTTGGGGTCACCACATGTTCGTGACTGGGATGAACCCGCTACTTGGTGGTGTGTTTATGATCACCACGCTGATTATTGCGGTTCCTTCTGCGATTAAGACCTTTAACTACCTGGCGACGCTTTGGAGAGGTAACATCCGTTTCACGCCAGCGATGTTGTTCGCAATCGGTATGGTATCTTTCTTTATCTCTGGTGGTTTAACTGGTATTTTCTTAGGAAATGCTTCCCTGGATATTAACTTACACAATACTTACTTCGTAGTTGCCCACTTCCACCTTGTGATGGGTTCTGCAGCAATCTTCGGTATGCTTGCAGGTGTTTATCACTGGTTCCCTAAGATGTTTGGCAGAATGATGAACCCTAAACTGGCGTTCCTACACTTCTGGATTACCTTCGCTTGTGCGTACCTGGTATTCTTCCCATTACACTTCTTAGGACTTGATGGTGTACCACGTCGTTACTATGCATTTACGGAGTTTGAATTCATGCAGAAATGGGTTACCGTGAACGTATTGGTGACCTGGGCTGCAATTGTAGCTGCATTGGCTCAAGTTGCTTTCTTATTCAACTTCTTCTATTCGATCTTCAAAGGAAAACGTACTACGCAAAATCCTTGGAGTGCGAATACTTTAGAGTGGACTACACCTGTTGAACACCTACATGGTAACTGGCCAGGAGAAATTCCAACTGTTTACCGTTGGCCATATGACTACAGTAAGCCAGGTGCTGAAGAGGATTTCATCCCGCAAACGGTTCCTTTCTCTCAAACCATGAGTTCTAACGTACCGCATGACTTTGATGGAAACACTGAAGCGGAGCGCATCCAGGAAGAATGGATGGCTAAGCAAGAAAAAGCTGAGCGCGAAAAAGTTGACTAACACAAATAGTCTTTAAACATATTATTGGGGTATCTGCATGAGTATATACTCATATAGATACCCCAATTTTTTAACCCCACTTTGAGCATGATCTCAAAATCTGAACAGCGGTTTGTCAGACTAAATGGCTTCACGATTTTATTTACACTGCTGCTAATCCTTGCAGGGGGAATTGTGCGAAGCACTGGCTCTGGGATGGGTTGTCCCGACTGGCCCAAGTGTTTTGGACAGTACATTCCGCCGACTTCTATAGACCAGCTTCCGCTCGGTTACGAACACCATTTTATTGAAGAACGTGTAAAAAAGAACGAGCGCTTCGCGCGTTCTCTGGAGAAGCTGGGTAAGGTAGAACTTGCTAAGAAGATCCGTGAAGATAAGACCCTGGTTCAACCAGAGTCCTTTAATGCGGCAAAGACCTGGACAGAATATATCAACCGTCTTACAGGAGCGGTTACAGGTGTTCTATTACTTGCAATTGCAGGTTATGCATTCATCTACAGAAAGACAGCAACACGTATTTTGGTTCTCAGCATCATTAACCTGATTGTTGTGGTATTTCAGGCTTGGTTGGGTTCGATCGTGGTTTCTACTAATCTTTTGGCTTGGGTGGTAACGGTACACATGTTACTCGCACTGGTACTTCTGGCGATCTTGGTATACACATACGATTACGCAAGGCAGCGTCTGAAAGCACCAGTAGTGGTTATTGCGAAGGTGGGCTGGCTTAAGGTGCTGATCTTTGTGGCTATTGCAGTTAACGTTTATCAGATCGTGATTGGTACGGAAGTTCGGGAGCAAGTGGATTTCATTTCCAAAAGCCTGGATTATCAGCGAAGGGATGAATGGGTGAGCAGGCTAGGCGACTTATTCCATAATCATAGAAATTTAGGTATTCTGGTGGCGGTACTAAGCGTGCTGGTTTACAAGTTTGTGATGGATAAGTTTGGTGGTAAAGCAACAGCCATAAAAGTTAGCAATTCAATTATAATTGTTTTGCTTGTTCAAATGGTAACTGGCTTTTTATTGTCTAACTTTGCGCTGCCGCCATTCGCTCAGGCGATGCACATCCTGTTTTCAACAGCGTTATTTACATTACAGTACTATTTGTATCTGCTTGTTTACCGGGCGAATACTTACAATCAATAACATTATATACATTGAAACAATTCTTCGCAGATTTCTCCAAACTAATTAAGCTCAGACTGACTTTCCTTGTTGTTTTTTCAGCTTCCGTTACTTTTTTAATGGGCTCGAAGATGCAGGTTGCGCGGGGAGAAATTGATGGTATTGCCTGGGGAAACTGGTTGATCCTGATTGTGGGTGGTTTCTTTGTAACCGGCGCGGCAAATTGCTTCAATGAAATTATCGAAAAGGATCTGGATAAACTCATGACCAGAACCAAAGACCGTCCAATGCCTGCCGGTAGAATGACTACTGGTCAGGGTCTGGTATCTGGTCTGTTGATGGGAATGTTTGGTACCTGGTTGCTGGGCAAGTTAAATCTTGAAACTGGCTTACTTTCGGTATTCTCCATTTTGCTTTATGCCTTTGCATATACGCCGATGAAGCGGAAATCGCCGATAGCGGTTTTTGTAGGTGCTATACCCGGGGCATTGCCACCGCTTATTGGTTACTTAGCTGCATTGGGGCACACAACGAACTTTCTGCCTATTGATTATCAGGTTGCCGTGATTCTGTTCCTGATCCAGTTTGTATGGCAGTTCCCGCATTTCTGGGCCATTGCCTGGGTACTGGACGACGATTACAAGAAAGCTGGCTTCAGGCTTCTGCCAACAACAAAGCGTGATAAGATCAGTGCTTTTATCGTCTTGTTGAGCACGATGCTGTTGATTCCGGTAAGTCTTATGCCAACGTTCTATGGATTTGGCGGCATCTATGTAACCATTATTTCCGTTGCTATAGGCTTATGGTTCATGTATACCGCATTGCGTTTGTTCCTTAAACAAGACCTGGAAAGTGCAAGAAAGGTTATGTTCGCTTCTTTTATCTATTTGCCGGTAGCACAACTGGCATTAATGTTTGATTTCATAATAAAATAATACATGGTACAATCAATCAATCATCAGGAAGCAAACGCCAATTATAAAGCTAAGAAGTTTATAATCTGGTTGTTTGTTGTCTCTTCCACCATCATGTTTGCAGGTTGGACGAGTTATTACATTGTATTTGCAGCTTCGAAGTCGAAGGGTCATGGTTTGGTGTTGCCAGACATGTTCCTGTACAGCACTGGGGTTTTGCTGGTGAGCAGCATCTGCCTGTTCCTGGCCGCTCGTGCTTTTAGAAACGGCGAGCTTGCAAAGCAGAAAACATTCCTTTGGGCGACGCTGTTACTTGGGGTAGTTTTCGGATACTTACAGGTGGAAGCCTGGGTAAGCCTTTATCAGAGTGGTGCATTCTTAGTGAATAACAATGCTGCAATTTCAATAATCTACATTGTTTCAGGTATTCACCTGCTGCATATTCTGGCTGGTTTGTTATTAATCCTGAGTACACTTTTGGGGGCTTATGGAAAGATTGCAACCGAGCGTTTACAGTTCAGAATGGAGGTTTCTTCCATATTCTGGCATTTTATAGATATATTATGGATATATCTGTATGTTTTTTTACTTTTGAACAGTTAGACTTTTTAACAAACTATTACAAACTTTAAAATGGATTCATTATCACAATTAGATCAGGTAAAAACTACTCCGTGGAGCGGTGGCCGTTCACCGTGGTCGGTAGAGTACGGCAAAATAATGATGTGGTTTTTCTTACTATCAGATGCCTTTACTTTCTCCGCATTATTAGTTTACTATGGTGCTCAACGTTTCTCAAAATTCACCTGGCCTGATCCTGATTTGGTATTCCAGTCTATTCCTGGTATAACAGATAGCGGTGCACCCTTGGTGTTCGTTGGTATCATGACCTTTATCCTGATCATGAGCTCGGTAACGATGGTACTTGCTGTTGAAGCGGGACATAGAAATGCTAAGAAAGAAGTTATCGGCTGGATGATTGCAACGGTGGTTGGTGGATTTATGTTCCTTGGCTGTCAGGCCTTAGAATGGACACACTTGTTCCACGAAGGTTTTGGATGGGGAGAGATTCCACCAGCAGACCATTTAGAACATTTCTTCAGCACTGAGGTATCTTCCGTTGCTACGCTACAGTTCTCTAACCTATTCTTTACCATCACAGGTTTCCACGGTTTCCACGTTTTCACAGGTGTGGTATTGAATGTTATCATTCTTTGTATGACCATTGCAGGTGTATTTGAAAGACGCGGTCATTACCTTATGGTTGAAAAGGTTGGTTTGTACTGGCACTTTGTAGACCTTGTATGGGTATTCGTATTTACATTCTTCTATCTAATCTAATCTAAACATTATCATGTCCGAACAACACATACATACTACTGATGGCCATGCTCACGGCGAGCATGAGGGTCTAACCAAGAAAAAAATATGGCAGGTATTCGGGATCTTACTTCTGATCACCGTTATCGAGTTCTTTATCGCCCTTTGGGTATTGCCACATGGCTATATGTCCCACATGGTTGGTAACATCATTTACATCTTGTTAACCATCTTGAAAGCTTTTTATATTGTTGCCTATTTCATGCACCTTAAGTATGAGAAATTAGGTCTCCAGTTGTCGCTTACGGTAACATTCGTTTTTATAGTCTATTTCATTGTGCTCATGTTAATTGAAGGCGGTTACCTGCAATTGCATATGCCATTCCAATAATGAAATTATTTCCCATAAAGAAGATCTTAATCCTGGTAACCATATTAGCGGTACCAGGATTTTTGTATTATTTACTACAGGAGAAAGGTAAGAACCGCTACAAGCCGCTTCCTTTTTTCGGGCCTAAGATCGTCGCCAGCACGACGCACAACGTTCGGGGACGCGCAATTCCGGATACCATCTATCATCAGGTTCAGAATTACCAGCTGCAGAATCAAGCGGGTGAAGCTGTTGCACTTGATGATTTGAAAGGGAAGATCATCGTACTGAGCCTTTTTCATACCAAGGGGAACACCTACGGTGTCGATTTCACCAATAAGGCGGTAAAAGCCTACCTGGCGAATTATGGCGATAACGAAATTCTACGCTTCGCAAGCCTGAGCATTGATCCAACATTTGATAAGCCTCCAGTCCTGAAAGGATATGCAGCAGCAATTGGCGCTAAAGCCGGCAAGTGGGACCTGCTCACGGGAGATAGTACAGCAGTATTCGACCTGATTAATAAACAACTATTTGTGGATGCACACAAGGTGATGGAGAATGGACAACCAAAGTTCATCTACAGCAACATGTTTGTGCTCCTTGATACCCAACGCCGCATTAGAGGGTACTATGAAGCGACAAGTCAACTTGCGCTAACGAAACTTGACGAGGAGATCCGGGTGCTGATCACGGAAGAGCTCCGCAACATGAAAGACGGCAGATAACAGCTAAACTCAACAATGAATTTAACAGACAAATTATTCTTAAAACTGGTGTGGATTGTAACCGCGGTTGTATTGATCGTGGTCGTTGCTTTGAAATTGGTTCCACCACCGGCAACCGTTCCTTCTTTTCTTTATGTGTTGCCTCACCTCATCGGTGGTATAAACGCTACCTGTGCCGTGCTCCTTGTACTATCGCTGATCTTTGTTCGCCGTAAGAATATCCAGGCGCATAAAGTCACCAACATCATCACCTTTGTACTATCTGCGATCTTTCTGGTGTTCTACATCTTGTTCCACCTTTATGTGAAAGACACCAAGTTTGGTGATGTTGATCATGATGGCATCTTGTCTGCTACGGAAGCGGCAGCTGTAGGCGCCATCCGCTATGTGTACTACTTCATCCTGTTGACCCATATTCTACTTGCCATCGTTGTTTTACCGCTTATTCTGGTAAGTTTCTATCGTGGGCTCAACATGCAGATTGAAAAGCATCGTAAGATCGTTAGGTGGTCGTATCCGGTTTGGTTATATGTAGCTGTTTCTGGTGTGCTGGTTTACCTGATGATCTCACCTTACTACAATTTTTAATTTCTACAATCGTTTAGTACGTATATTTGTTGTTGTAACAGGAAGCCCTGTGCATCCTCAACCTATTGAACCTGTTAACAATCATTCTATCATGATGAAAAAAGCTATGCTGCTTGTACTTTTGGTTTTCAGCTTGACGACTTTAAACCTGTCTGTTAGCAATGCCCAATGTGCCATGTGCTCCATTAACGCAGAGCAAGGGGTAGAGCATGGGAATTCTCAGACCAAAGGCATCAATGCTGGCGTATTAAGCCTGCTTGCAGCACCATTTCTGCTTATGGGCGGCATTGGCTTCCTATGGTACCGCAAATACAAAGAACCACATACGAACAGCCCATTATGATCCGTCCGGAAACGCTTAACTTTTTAAAGGAGCTCTCCGAAAATAACGATCGTAACTGGTTTGCTGCGCATAAAGACCGCTATGAAACAGCGAAAGCTGATGTCCTGGAATTTATCACTGCGCTAATCCCCATCCTGGAGTCTGTGGATCCAGCCTTCCCGAAAGGAAATCCTGCGAAGAAGCACTTGCTTCGTATCTATCGCGACATCCGCTTCAGCAAAGACAAACGCCCTTATAAAAACAACTTTGGCATCTACTTTTCCCTGATCGGGCGGAATGGCAATGAGCCAGGCTACTACATCAACCTGGCCCCGGGGAATTGCTTCTTCGCTGCAGGTTACTGGATGCCCGGTGCGGAAGACCTGAAGAAGATCCGTGAGGAGATAGATTACAATCAAGATGAATTCAGTGCCATCATAAATGATGAAGCGTTCACTTCGATTTTTAAGTTGGACAAAACAGACACCCTCAAGAAGGCTCCGAAAGGCTACCCTATAGATCATCCACTGATTGAAGTATTAAAGCTGAAAAGCCTGACGGCAATTTACCCCATCGCAGATAAAGCTTTCTTCAAAGCGGATATCACCGAAAAAATACATGACGCTTTTCGGCAAATTTATCCATTTATGCTATTTTTGAGAACCGCCGTCGCGAGTTAAGGTCAGGTTTGTTGCACAATGCAACTTTCAGCAGCGCAACTCAGACCATGCACAGCACGGATCATATTCAATAACCAGCCGTTCAGGCCTAAAAAATTCAGATGAGAAAAATTAGTACGCTTTTAGCCGTTCTTTTGTTTTGCAGCGCATTCAGTGCATGCAAGGTGATGTCCAATAAAGAATATAAACGACTTCTCGCCAGACAAGATTCGCTAAACACCGGACTTTCCGGCGCACAGTTGAGCAATGAGAGCCTTGAAAACAGAATCTCCAAATTGCGCAAAGACACTGCAGACCTGAACGGTAAACTTTCCGACCTACGGGAGCGCTACGCAGATATGGACGATAAATACACCAAACTGCGTAACAATAGCTCAACCGAGATCAGTAAGTTGTCTACAGACCTTAAGAAGCGCGAACAGCGCCTGAAAGAGGTTGAAGAAGTATTGCGCAAACGCGACGAAGCGACCAACCAGCTGAAAGAAAAACTACAACAGGCACTGCTTGGCTTCACCAAGAGCGGCTTAACGGTAGAGATCAAAAACGGCAAAGTATATGTTTCCCTGACGGATAAACTCCTTTTCCCATCAGGCAGTATCATTATCGATGAAAAAGGTCGCCAGGCACTGACCCAGCTTGCGGCAGTACTTAAAGAACAGCCGGAAATCAACATCGCCGTTGAAGGTCATACCGACACGCAGAAGGTAAATAACCTGGGTCAGATTAAAGATAACTGGGATTTGAGCGTGTTAAGATCTACGTCAGTGGTACGTTTCCTAACGGAAACCGGAAAGGTAGAGAGTGTAAGAATGACCGCAACCGGAAAAGGGGAGTTCCAACCATTGGAGTCTAATGCCTCGGCAGATGGCAGAAGCAGAAACCGTAGAATCGAGATCGTGCTATCTCCAAAATTGGATGAGCTATACGATCTGATCAAACAATAATCACATGGCGCTGGAATAGATTAAATAAACCAGCATTCCAGAAAAAGCATAACAACAAAAAAGGTGAGCCCAAAAGCTCACCTTTTTCTTTAATATCAATCCACGTATTCCATCAAAGTCTGGAACGACACGTGGCGGTTTTTGAACCTGGTATTTAATTCATCCTGCAGCACCGATCCATATTCTGACTGGTAGCTGTCATAGTTTGCTTTATTATCAAGCACGAACTGCAAGCAGTAGGTCACCCCTTCATTAGGCGAATCCACAACTTTCAGCAGGCGGTTTGAAACGAACTTCCCGGTGTCCATAAGCATGGGTATCTGTACCCCCTGCATCCAGGTCAGCCACTCGTTGGCAGCAGTTTCTTCAAGTATGATGGTGATGTTATATAATAGCATGCACAAAGATAAAATTATAAGTGCAGATAAAGCCTTGCAGAATTATATCCTGAAGAATATCCATGGTCATGGTATTTTAAATGTTACCGTAAACGCCCATGAAGTTGACATAAATATCTTTATTTTGAAAAACTGCCGTTGCTTCAACAGGTAACAATGTTGGTGTATAGCAGCAATGGTTTATGGTGTTCCGTACTTTTGATCTATTAATGAGGACTAAATTCAACGTTTTACTAATCTGCCTGCTCGTTACCCTGTGCTTTGCCTGTAAGCAACAGTCCGGGCGATTAATTCCTGTGAACGATTTCTTTAAATCGCAGGAGCGGGTTGCATTTGCCATCTCCCCGGATGGTAAAAACTTGTCCTATTTAAAGCTTATCAACAAGAAACAAGAGCTCTTTATTGAAAGCCTGGAAAGCGGCAAAGCGACCCAGATCACCAAGCTGGATGATCATGTCATCGGGTACTACTCCTGGGTGAGTGACAACGAACTTATTTATTACAAGGAAAGTCAGGACAAAAACAAGCAATCTTCCGTATACATTATCGACAAAACGGGCGGCAACGAACGTCAGCTTAACGAAAATGAGAAAAGTCGCCTACGGGTACTGAAAGATCAACTGATCGATAACAAATACCTCCTGGTATCTTCCAATAAGCGTGATTCTACCGTTTTCGACGTTTACCGCCTTAACGTGCGTGACGGCAAAATGGAGATGGCGGTTAAGAACCCGGGCAACATCACCGACTGGATCACGGACACTAAAGGACAGCTCCGCCTGGCGATCTCCAGCGATGGCGTGAACGAAAAGCTGCTTTACCGCGAAAACGAGAGTCAGCCTTTCACGGCCATTCAGACCAACAGCTTCACAACCACCATTAAGCCAATATCCTTCTCAGAAACAAACCCGAATGTAATTTACGCAATCTCCAACATGAACCGCGACAAGAACGCACTCGTGGAGCTCGACTGTAAAACCGGCAAGGAAACCAAAGTGCTTTTCGCAAATGATACACTCAATGTTGTAGATGCACAGTACTCCAGAAGCAAGAAACGGATGGGCTTTGTGATCTGTGAAACCTGGAAAAAAGAGAAATTCTATCTTGATGATACCGTTAAAGCCTTCTACAATAAGCTTGATAAGCTGTTGCCTGGCACGGAATACCGCATTTTCGATCGTGATAAGGACGAAAACCTGTTCATCGTAAGAACCTTCACAGATAAAAACCCAGGATCCTACTACTTGTATTTTGCAAATAAAGGCCAGATCAAGAAGCTTAGCGATTTCAACTCCTCTTTAAAAGAGCAGGATTTGGCGGAGATGAAGCCGATATCTTTCACTTCACGTGATGGTTTAAAGATCAATGGCTACCTAACTTTACCTTTAAACAAGTCGCCTAAAGACTTGCCCGTTGTGGTGCTGCCACATAACGGTCCGGGAAGCCGCAACACCTGGGGCTATAACCCGGAAGTGCAGCTTTTGGCCAATAGGGGCTATGCGGTATTCCAGATCAACTATCGTGGTTCATCGGGCTACGGAAAAGCATTCATGACCGCCGGCTACAAGCAGTGGGGCGGTAAGATCAACAACGACATCAATGATGGCGTGAAATGGCTGATTTCGCAGAAAATAGCAGATCCTAAGCGCGTGGCCATCTATGGTACCGGCCTTGGCGGATACATCGCGCTCAACAGCATCTTCTCCAGCCCGGGCATGTATGCCTGTGCCGCATCAAACTCCGGCGTCATCAACCTGTTCAGCTACCTGAAGTCCATACCGCCCTACCTGAAATCCAACCTTCAGATGTACTATACCATCGTCGGCAATCCGGTAACAGATGTTGAGTACATGCGTCAGGTTTCACCGGTGTTCCACTCCGAAAAGTTCAATGTGCCGGTATTCGTGGCCCAAAGCACTAACGACCCGAGAATTAACTCCGGAGAAGTGGTGCAGTTCGTAAAGGAATTGAAGAAGCGGAAGGTCAACATCACCTATTTAGAAAAGGGCAATGAGACTTCCCCAGTTGGCAATGAACAAAGCAGGCAGCAAATGTACCTGGCTTTGGAACAATTCCTTGATATCAACCTGAAAAAGAAATAGCTTAGCGCTAAATGACTGCAGATAAGAACAGCGGCTATCGTAAGAACTTTTCACTGATCATAACCTTTCTTATTCTGATCTCTGTTTTCTTCGTGCTGTCTTTGTTCCTCGCGTACAACTTCAGTAAAAAGTTCATCGAAAACGAGTTTGTCTCCGAGAAGGTGAATGTGCTCGAAGCCAGTATTACGCCATACAACGAGTTTTTTCAGAATAAGCTTCCGGAAGTTTCTTACTACAACGGGTACCTGGATTCGGCAACCACATCCAGATTTGTAGATACGCTTTTGCTGCAGTATCCCTTCGTATCCCGCGTTGTCTTTTACGACACCGAAGTATCCACCATTCCCGTTCGTGATGGTCTGAACATCGGCCATTTTACCATGGGTCCCAAGTACGTGTACCAATTCGGCAGCCTCGTACCGATGGATTCGGTGAAGTTGTTCGCTAAAAACGATCCTTCAACAGCCATGCGCGGCGATGAGTTCAACACGCTCGGCATTAAGCTCATCAACTACATCGAGAACCTAGATACCGCCAGAGCGCCTACTGCAGATGAACTTTTCAGCAACTTCAGTGTGGTACGCTCCAACAAAATCACCTACCTGAACATCCCGCGGTTCGAAGACCTGAAAGTCTACAAGCAGATGATGCAACGCAAGCTCAGCACATCCCCGGTTTACCAGCAGGACATGCTGACTTTTTACCTGGATCCCAGCAAGATCAAGATCATCAATGCCAACCCCAAGCTTTACCAGAACATCCGGATTGAACCGCTAACCTACGATCCACTGGATACCTCCTCGCAGTTCGTGACCACAGAAATCACACTACCAGGGCCCTTTTCAGACTACAAGCTGTACTTCATCTCCGCACAGTCCTTTGTCGACAAAGCCATATTCCGGTACTTCCTGCCGATTGCAATCGTCCTCATGGTCTTCTATGGCGTCCTGGTGCTTGTCGGTTTCCTTATTTACCGCAACCTGAACATCAACCAGAAGCTCTATAAGCTGCAATACGATTTTGTGAACAACCTTACCCACGAGTTTAAAACACCGGTGAGCGTAATCAAGATCGCCGGAAATAACATCAGGAGCGCCGCGGCACTCACAGAGCGGGAACAGAAGATGTACGGACGTATTCTCGACGAAGAAGCGGACAAGCTAAATGGTTTGATGAACAAGTTATTAGCCTTTACCCAGATCGAAAACAAAGCCATTCAGCTGAACCAGGAAAAGGTGAACATCGTCGATTTCATCGAAAGTACCATAGAGTCCCATCAGCTAAAACACCCGGACTTCCATTTTACCTACGAAGTAAGTGGTTTTAAGAACTTTACCACCGACCCGGTGTTACTAGGAAGCCTGTTCGACAATCTTGCGGAGAACGCTTATAAGTATTCTTCTCCAGACCAGAAGTATCTGCATGTAAGTGCCAGACATATTAAGGGCAAAATCGTGTTCCGCTTCACGGATAAGGGAATTGGTATTCCTGCTCCGGAAATAAATAATATCTTTAAAAAGTTTTACCGCGTCCAGAACCAGTATAATCAAAATGGAAGCGTAGGGCTGGGGTTGGCGTTCTGCAAAGAACTGATCACTTTGATGAAAGGGGAGATCAGCGTAAAAAGCAAAGTCAACAAGGGTACAGAGTTTAAAATTATACTACCATATAACGAATAATAACATGTCTAAAGGGGTTAAAATACTTATAGTTGAAGATGATGAAAACCTGCGTTTCTTAGTCGTTCACCGCTTAAAAGCTGAAGGCTATGACGTACTGGAAGTTGGTGATGGGGAAACTGCTGAAAGAACCATCCTGACCGAAAAACCGGATATTGTGTTGTTAGACTGGATGCTTCCTGGCAAGCAGGGTTCTGAAGTATGTGAAAGTGTACGTCAGCAGGGCTTTGAAGGCTTGATCATCATGATGACGGCCAAAGCGCAGGATGTGGATAAAATTGACGCTTACAACTTCGGGGTTTCAGATTATGTAAGTAAGCCATTCAATATGGATGTGCTTGTTGCCATGCTGGAAAGCAAAGTGAAGTTCCTGATTAATAATGATCGCTCAGAAATCCACCGTTTTGGTGATATGGAGCATCATCCAAACATCCACACCTTGTACCGTCAGGGTAAAAAGATTGAACTGACAATCCTGGAAAACAGGATTTTGTTATACTTCCTCCGGAACCCGAACAAGGTTATCAATCGCGATGCGCTGATGCTGGAAGTTTGGGGTTACAATTCTGATGTAAACACCCGTACCCTGGATATGCACATCGTAAGGCTCCGGAAGAAGATTGAGCTGAACCCGGATAATCCGCAGCTCCTGTTAACTGTAAGGGGCGTAGGCTACCGTTTTAACGGCGCCTAAGCTCTTTTTAAAGTGAAGATGGTAATCTCCGGCAGAATACCAACTCTGCCGGGATAGCCAAGAAAACCATAGCCTACGTTCACGTACAGCTGCTGATTGTTTTCCTGATACAATCCCGCCCATTCTTTATAAATGTATTGCACGGGGCTCCACTGCATGTTCTCCGTACGTACACCGAACTGCATACCATGCGTGTGCCCGCTAAACATCGCGTCAATCTGCGGATATTCTGTGAGCACCTGATTCCGCCAGTGGGAAGGATCATGCGAAAGCAGGAGTTTTACCGGCAAGTCGTCCGTGTCCTTTACCGCCAGATCCATGCGGCCATACTTTGGAAAGCGGCCCATACCCCAGTTCTCAATACCCAGAACACCGATCTCTTCTCCGTCAACTTTAATCCTGCGGTTTTCATTCATCAGCAGATCCCAGCCCATCAGTTCATGTGTTTTAATTACATCCTGAAGGTTTTTAGCCTTTGCGGGGGAGGCACCTTTACCAAAGTGGTAATCGCCATAATCATGGTTACCCAAGCAAGAGTATACCCCCAACGGCGCTTTTATTCTTGAAAAGCTATCCTGATAATCGCGCATTTCCGAAGCCATATCGTTCACCAGGTCGCCGGTAAAGAAGATCATGTCCGGCTTTTCGCCGAGCAGCATATCAATCCCGCCGTTTACCGCTTTTTTATTGTAGAAACTACCGGAGTGCACATCGGTGATCTGACCCAGAGTCATGCCGTCAAATGCCTTCGGTAAGTTCGGTAAATACAAATCTCGGCGGCGCACCTGGTAGTCGTATGCGCCAGAAACAATGCCCCAGCTCAATGAGGTTAATGGTACAGCAGCGGCAACAAGCCCCGCCTTAACCAGGAATTCAGAACGTGGAATCGCATCCCCTGGCAACGGTTCACGCGGACCAGATGCCTGCTTCCTGCGAAAAATCTTAATCACAGATCTGCGCAGATCATCTACCAGCAGGAAAGGCAGCATCACAAACTTGCTTCCGCAGGTTAGAAAGAAGGCCACCAAAATGATTGCGCGTAAAGTAAGGAACAAGTTCAAGAATATCCCGGCAAATACCCCTGCAATCAACAGCAGACTGTATGTCCACCATGCGATGCCGAAGATCTTACGGGTACTGGGCTTCCAGTTCTTGAAAACGGAAAGCACCGCCTTGTAGAAGTAAAAGTCAAACGCAATCAGAAGTAAACACAGGGGGATGAGTACAGCTATTCTCCCCATATTATTTGAAATCTAAATCTTCATCATCATCCATATCCACGTTGAACAGGCTATCGAACATGTCTGAAAATCCGAAGCCATTCGCAAGGAAATCCTTATTCAACTGCGAGTATTCCGCTAAGCCGTGTAAAACAAACTCCATCATCAACAGCGTCTGGTTTGCACTAAGCTTCGGATGTAAGGTTTTTACAAGATCCTGAAGCCCGTTCACCTTCATCAACTCTCTTTTATACTGCGCCGTCGTTAAAACATCGGACAGGTCGCAGGTGCCACCTTCAGAGAACCACTCCGAAATCGGCGCGTATGGATTCACTTTCTTGCTCTTTTTGGCTTTCTCCGGATCTGGGAAGTAGCGCGTAAACAAGGTACGGATGGATTTCCCGATCAGCGTATTTGCTACGTTTGCCGGACCTTCCAACTCGCCTTCATAAACCAGCTCGATTTTTCCGGTTACTGCCGGAATGATGCCGGTGAAGTCAGATATACGCGCAAAGGTGCTCTTCTCATGACTGATCAACATGCGGCGCTCAGCCGTGCTCACCAGATTTTCATAAGCAGAAATGGTTAACCTTGCCGATACACCGGATTTCTGATCGATGAATTCACTGCGACGTGCCTCAAAGGCTACCTGTTCTACCAGGTCCTTCAATAAGCCATCAACTTCAATCAGGCGCTGCTCCGGCGTTAACTTCGCTTCCTGGAAAGTGATCTTTCTGGAGATCGCAATGCTTTTCGGATAGTGGGTCAGAATCTGACTTTCGATCCTATCCTTCAAAGGCGTTACAATCGAACCCCTGTTGGTATAATCTTCCGGGTTGGCGGTAAATACAAACTGTACATCAAGTGGCAGGCGCAACTTAAAGCCCCTGATCTGGATGTCTTTTTCCTGTAGCATGTTAAACAAGGCCACCTGAATTCTTGCTTGTAAATCCGGTAATTCATTGATCACGAAGATGCTACGGTGCGCGCGCGGGATTAATCCAAAGTGGATAACGCGTTCATCGTTATAGGTAAGCTTAAGTGTTGCAGCCTTAATCGGATCCACATCACCGATCAAATCGGCAACGGTAACATCCGGCGTCGCCAGCTTTTCTGTATAACGATCCGAGCGGTGTTGCCACTCAATCGGGGTGTCATCACCCTTTTCCGCGATCAGGTCGCGTGCATATAGTGATATAGGATTCAAGGGATCGTCGTAGATCTCGCTACCACTTACATAAGGGATATATTCATCAAGCAGGTTCACCATCAGACGCGCAATACGTGTTTTTGCTTGTCCGCGTAAACCCAGCAACAGGATGTTGTGGCGCGATAAAATTGCTGTCTGTAGTTCTGGAATAACGGTTTCATCATAGCCCAGAACGCCTTCAAAGCCGACTTCTTTATTCTGCAGCTGTGTGATCAGGTTCTTGCGTAATTCATCTTTGACCGAGCGCGATTGGTAGTTTGTGGCCTTCAACTGGCCGAGCGTTGTTATAGATTCGTGATTCATGTGGTCAGGTTCTTATCGGAATGTTTTTCTTCGATTTTTAATGTAGTCTTCAAATATATATTCTCCTAGTCCGTTCAGCGAGCTGTAAAAAGCTTTCCCGCCGTTGGTTTCGGTAAATTCACGCACAAATTCCTGTAGGTAAGGATCTTTTGCAATCATGAAGGTTGTAATTGGAATTTGCAGGCGCTTACACTGTGCAGCCATGTTCAGCGTCTTGTTGATCACCTTGCGATCAAGCCCCATGCTGTTCTTGTAGTAGCGGCCATTTTCTTTCAGACAGGTTGGCTTACCATCCGTAATCATGAAAATCTGCTTGTTATGCGTTTTTCTTCTCCGCAGGATGTCTGTCGCCAGTTCCAATCCGGCGTAAGTATTGGTATGGTACGGCCCCACTTGCAGGTAAGGCAAATCCTTCACGGTAATGGGCCAGGCATCATTCCCAAAAACAACAATATCCAGCGTATCTTTAGGATAGCGCGTGCGGATCAGCTCGGAAAGTGCCATTGCAACCTTCTTCGCCGGGGTTATCCGGTCCTCACCATAAAGAATCATGGAGTGCGAAATGTCGATCATCAGCACAGTAGAAGTTAAAGTCTTGTAGTCCTTTTCCTCTACTTCGAGATCCCGTTCTGTGAGCGTGAAGTTGCCAATGCCGTGGTTAATCTGGGCATTCTGAATGGAAGCAGTCATGTCGATCTGATCCAGGCTGTCACCAAAAGCAAACTCCCTGCGATCTGCGTTCTTTTCTTCGCCCAATCCAGAAACGTTGCTGTTGTGGTTGCCCTTTCCAGCTTTCTTCAGCTTGCCAAATATCTCTTCCAGTGCCGACTTGCGGATGGTTTGTTCAGTTTTTGCGGTAATGCTTATGGCGCCGGAGGGATCTTCCTTAATGTAACCTTTCTCTTTAAGTTCATCAATGAAATCACCCATGCCGTATTGATTGCTGGTTAAGTTGTATTTCTTATCCAGCTCATTCATCCATGCTAATGTTTCGCCAGGATCGCCGGCGGTATAGTTAAGCAATTGGGTGAATAACTTTAGAAGTTCGTCGAAGCCACCTTTTTCTGGCGGACCTCCGGGAACGAAGTCGGAAAAATGATATCCTCTCATGGTAAAACAAACGAAGTTTCTAAGGTAAAAGTTTGTAATCGCTATATAATAAGAACCTTGTCATATTTATGTTGCCACAAACAGAAATATCCTGGCAAAAAGTACTGATAATGCGTACCTTGAATCGCAATAGAACCATTTACAAATGAAAAAACTACTCCTTTTCGCAACCGTGCTCTTATGGTTTGCAGGAACAGCCAGAAGTCAGGACAAAGAAGCAATTTTAAAGGTGCTGCACACGCAGGAACAAGCCTGGAATGCGGGTGATGTTGACCGCTTTATGGAAGGCTACCTTAAGAGCGATTCGCTGATGTTTGTGGGCAGTAGTGGTCCCACTTACGGCTATGAAACGGTGAAAGCCAATTACAAGAAAAACTATCCTGGTAAAGCAGGTATGGGAAAGCTGACTTTCAACATCAAGAAAGTGGAGCTCTTGTCAGGAGATACAGCCTTTGTGATGGGTGCCTTTCACTTAAAGAGAGATCAGGATGAGCCAAAGGGCCATTTCACCCTGATCTTTAAAAAGTTCCAAGACGGCTGGAAGATCATTTCAGATCACAGCAGTTAAGCCTTCGGCGCAATTAACGCGGCAGATTTCTGGCTAGTGCCCGTTCTGCGCGCTTTATTGCCAGCTTTTCGCGCCATCTTGCATATGGTGCTTTAAAGATCATCTTGATCACGCTGTCGATTCCCCCTTTAACCACAAGGTTGGCCACGCTTTGTGCTTTTCGCTTGATCGATTTATCCCAGGCACGCAGGCTCAGCGAGAAGGAACCGTCCACATAGCGCATCCAGTGCCACATGCCGCTCGGCATGAACAGGGTGTCGCCATGTTCCAGAAACAATTCATAGCCTTCTACGCCTTCCAGAGCAGGAAACTTGCTGATATCCGGGTTGCTTACATCATAATCTTCCAGCGCATAAGTCGCATTCGGAATGCAGTACAGGCGTTCCTTCCATTTGTTCTCAAAGAGGATCACATGCTTCCGCCCCCCGAAGTGCGTATGGAATATATGTGCAAGATCAATATCGTAGTGTAGGAAGGTAACCGATTTCGAACCCCCAAAGAACATGGTGGGCATACTTTCAATGAAGCCGCCGGTCAGATCTTTTGGGATCACCACGTCATCAACCATGCTTGGTGCATGTTTGAACAGGTTGAAAAGAAATATCCGGAGTTCTGTAGGTTTGGATTTAATCAAGTCAAGATAGTCGCCAAACTTCATGGTGGCTACAGAAGCGTTAATCGGCTTGGAAGGATCTGCCTTGGAGTTATCCATCAGGTTTACGGTAACGTCCCCTGCTATGGATTTCAGGTATTCGGTCGTCCACTTTTCCCGTGCCGGCCATGATTTGGTAAGTCCTTTTATAATCAGTGGCTTGCCTGCTTGCAGATAATTCTTCTTGAATTCCGCCGGACTGATTTGTTCAACCGTATCAACAGGCTTAAGTTTAAAGCTCATATTTTAAAACTTGTGTGTGCAGGCAAAGTTAACTTAAAAATAAATTCCCATAAAGATTGAATTGTCGCTGTAAAAACATGATCATAGGGGCGCAGCAAACAGCAGCTTTACAAGGTCTCCACAGGGGGTTCACAGGGGGCATACAGGGGGTTAACAGGGCCAAGGCCTTGTCAACTCCTTTTGGGCACCTTGCCGGCTGCTCGTCCACCCATGGTCTGGCTGGTGGATGCTTCCATTTTCCTGTTTTCTTATTGTTCAGGAAAGCTTTATCTTTAAGCATGACGAACATGGTGTTTAACGATCCGCAGCTTGCAGAATTCCTCAGCAGGAAATCTGCGCATAGTAAGCTGTTGTTGGCACATCTGGTTAGTGCCTTCGATGAGATCGGGGAGGTACATGTGCATGCAACGAAAACCATGGTTGGTTTCCGCCGCAGGCGCAACTTTGCCTACATCATTCAGTTTGGTAAAGGATTTATCGATTTCCTGCTGCCCTTTAAGGAGCCCTTTGAAGATAATTTATGCTTTCGGAAGATCAGCCAGCTGCCCGGGGAACAGACTTATAATCACCACATCCGGATCATGGCCGCTGAAGACATCAATGAAGAAGTCCGCTTTTACATGCAGAAAGCCTACGGGTTGGCCGACTAGGTCACTTTTGCTTTGCGGATGTATTTCGAAAAGCGCTCAGGCAGTAAGCGCTTGAAAAGCACGCCTTTCACTTCTTTACCGCCGATGTAAACTTCTTCCTTCTTCTTGGTGATGGCATTTACAATTTCGCCCGCGCACAGTTCGGGCGACATGCCGTTTGCCTGTGCTTCATCCATGCTACCCTGTGGCGTGCCATCTGCCGTTAATGCATTGATGGTGACGTTGGTTTTGATGTAACCAGGACAAGCGATGGTGATGTTAATGTTTTTATCGAATACTTCAGAACGCAGGGAATCAAAATAGCCATGTAGTGCATGTTTAGAAGCGGCATATCCGGCGCGCAGTTTCGTGCCGAACTTGCCGACAAGGCTGCTGATGCAAACGATGTGACCACCACCCTGGGCAATCATGGTCGGCAGGACCGCTTTGCTTAAAGCAACCGAGCCCCAGAAGTTTACGCGCATGATTTTCTCTTCCGTTTGCAGGCTGGTATCTAGAACGAAGCTCCGCTGACTGATCCCACCGCTGTTGATGAGCAGGTCGATGCGTCCGAAGATGCGGATGGCATCTGCAGCTTTCTGCGGCAGTGTTTCGGTTTGCTCCAGGTCGAAGGATAGTACGTGTACCAGCGCGGGGTTTTTACAGGCCATCTTTACGCGGAACAGCTCATCGCGGTTGCGGGAAGAGATGATCAGCTTTGCGCCTTGAGCGCTATAGTTATAAGCAAGTGCTTCTCCGATTCCGGAGGATGCGCCAGTGATCCAAACAACAGAATTCTTCATGTCTTTCAAAAGGATTATAAATGATCTTCCGGGATCAAAAATAACTCGGAAGCAATGTAATCAGCAAAATACTTGCCGTCGTGCGTAAGTTTTAACGTGTCACCTTCAACTTGCAACCAATTGCGCTCCATAAAAGGTTTAATGTTTTTCATGGTGTCTTGCAGGTAAGCAGGGCCGTATTGCGAGCTGATCTTGTTGAAGTCTACGCCCCACATGGTGCGCAGGGAAGTCATCATATACTCATTGAAGCGATCGTACTGGTCCAGTTCTTCGACGGTTTCGGCAAGTTTACCATCGCTTAGCGCCGTTAAGTATTGGGCATTGTTGGCGATGTTCAGGTAACGGTTGGTGCCGTCGAAGCCATGTGCCGAAGGGCCGATGCCGAGGTAAGGTACACCACGCCAGTAGTTGGTATTGTGTACGGCATATTTTCCAGGCTTGGCGAAGTTGGAGATCTCGTAATGTTCAAATCCGCCGGTAGTGGTTTTATTGATCAGCATTTCAAACTGATCCGCACTTTGTTCATCATTCAAGGGCACCTGTTTACCACGCTTAATGGCACTGGCCAGTGCTGTTCTGGGTTCAACGGTTAGGGAGTAGGCAGAGAGGTGTGGGCTTTCCAGCTCCAGTGCTTTCTGAATGTTCTTTTGCCACTTCTCATTTGTGAGTAAAGGATAACCGTAGATCAGGTCGATGCTCAGGTTTTCAAAGCCAGCATCCTGGCTGCGTTTCACGCAGGTTTCGGCTTCAGTGGCATTGTGGGCACGGTTCATCCAGATCAGGTCTTCATTGAAGAAGGACTGGATCCCAATGCTGAAACGATTCACCGGTAATGCGCGGAGTTCCATGATCTTTTTGGTATCCAGATCATCTGGGTTTGCTTCCAGCGTGATTTCTGCATCACTTGCAACGGAGAAATGTTGGGTAATGGTGTTGAAGATTTTGTGGAGCGCAGGCGCGGTGAGTACCGAGGGGGTTCCACCGCCGAAATAAATGCTTCCGATTTGCTGTCCGGCGAGCCGATCTTTTTTCATCAGCAGCTCTGCACAGATAGCGTCGACCATCTCATCCATGTATTTCATGGAAGTGGAAAAGTGGAAGTCGCAGTAGGTACAAGCTTTTTTACAGAAAGGGATATGGATGTAGATTCCGGCCATTGCGCAAAGGTAGTGGCAATTACGGCGATTTTGGTAATCAGGCGGTCAGTGTTCTGAACATATCCTGCAGAAGTGTTCATTTTAAGGACTGATATCTTTCATTTGTTCATTTTTCTGAAATAAATGAACATATAGATGTTTTGTGTTCATCAATATTCTCTATATTAGCAATATGTCCAGTAATTTAGATGAACCTGAACAAATGGCTTACGATAGATCCAAACCCTTTAATGAACTACCACTCTTACCGCCCCAGAAGGCGGTTGAAGAAGATATAGATGTGCTAAAAAAGCTGGTTACCGCTGCCCGTGCCCTTGCGAGCACAAACTCAAATATTCACAGGCTGCCGAATCCAACCATGCTGGTGAATACCATTGCTTTACGAGAGGCGCAGACCTCTACTGCAATTGAGAACATTTTTACTACGGAAGATGAGCTCTACAAAGCGGTTTCTGAAACCGTACGAGAAGAGCATATGACGCCAGGAACAAAGGAGGTGCTTCGATATCGTGAGGCACTATGGGAGGGGTTTAATTTAATCAAAGAGAACGGGAAGATTGATATGGATTGTATACTCCGTACGTTTAGGCAGATTAAAGATTCAACAGCAGGACTTAGACCACCACAAACCTTGACTGTAATCAGGAGGGGCCAAAGCGAATTCCGGTCGGGTGAAATCATATACACGCCTCCCAGGGGCGAAGGGGTCATAGAGGCAAAATTGGATAATATGATTTCGTATCTTAATGATGATGGAAAGTATCCAACAGACCCGCTTCTGAAAATGTGCATTGCACATTACCAGTTTGAGGCAATACACCCTTTTTCTGATGGCAATGGCCGGACAGGGCGAATCCTAAACTTATTATATCTTGTTGATAAAGGGCTACTTGAGCAGCCGGTCTTGTATCTCTCTAAGTACATCATGGTTCATAAAGATGATTATTATCATCATTTAAGTGGTGTAACACAAAGGGGATCCTGGAAGCCCTGGATTCTATATATGTTGGAAGCGGTTGAAAAAACCGCAGAACTCACCAATCAGTTGGTTATAAGTATCATCAATCAAATGGAGGCGACCTTAGCTCATGGGAGGTCTAAAATAAAGTGGTATAACAAGGAAGTAAATGAGTTAATTTTCAGCCAGCCCTACATCAGGCCAAAACTTGTTGGAGATCTTCTGGGCGTCACATCCAGGACCACCTTGACGAAATATTTCGGAGAACTTGTAGAAGCTGGCATACTTGGGTACGCCAAAGACGGCAGAGACGTGTATTACATCAATAACGATTTGATTCAAATTTTAAGGGGATAGCACATCATTAATTCATATTTTCGCGCCCATAAAAAATTGAAGAATCTCAAGTACTACATCGCTGCGATTGTCGCATTTTCCGTTTGGGGCTCCTTCAGTCTGGTCTTAAAACCGCTGCATGACTACGCCTCTTTGGACATCCTGTTTTACCGGGTATTTAGTTGTGCGCTGATCATGACCCTTTTCTCGCTGCTCTTTAAGCGGCAGACGATTAAAGAAAATTTAAGCTTGTTTAAGGCTTTGAGCAAAAAGAACCAGCGGCAAATGATTGGTTTAAATACCGCCAGCAGCCTTTTCTTAACGGTAAACTGGTTTTCTTTCATCTATGTCATGAACCATGTTAGTGTGCGCGCAACGTCAGTAGCCTATCTGGTATGTCCAATTCTAACCACCTTGTTGGCCTTTTTCATATTGCACGAGAAACTAAGCCGGATACAGTGGCTTTCTGTCGCGCTGAGTTGTATTGGCTGTTTGCTTTTATCGTACGCCAATATGATAGACATGTTATTCAGCGCCATTGTCGGGTTTAGCTATGCATGCTATCTGGTGAATCAAACGAAGAACAGTGGTTTTGACAGGTTTCTGGTGCTTAACTTTCATATACTACTTTCAGCATTGCTATTGCTTCCTTTTTACCCTGCCTTTTCGGGATCAGTACCATCAGATTTGAAGTTCTACGTGTACGTGGAAATCATCGCTGTTGGATACACCATCCTCCCTTTGCTGCTCAATTTATATGCATTAACGCGGATCAGTTCGTCAACAGTTGGTATGCTCCTGAATATCAATCCAATTATTGCCTTTGCATTAGCCGGATTGGTGTACCATGAACCGTTGGGCACAATCCAGTTGATCGCTTATGGATTGATATTTCTAGCCGTTGTGGTGTTTAATTTGAAGAAGTCCTAATTATCTATAGTCTTCTGGAAAGTCTTGTTCTTGTAAACCGTGCCTTTCAGTAGTTGTTCTACGCCATAAGTGGTCAGGTGATTCTGGTCAAACATATAGGGCACATGCTGCGGCGATACCTTCGCAAAATAATCCTGACGGAAAAGGTCGATGTACTTGTCTTTTAAGCCAGCTTTCAGATAAGCATTGATCTCTGCTGTTTCTTCGTCAAGATAGTTTTCACTGTTTTTAATGCCATATTCATTTTCCCGCGCAGCAATGGTGGAGTAATCAATCCTGTAGGTTTCTGTTTGTCCGAGGACAACTGATTTGATACCCATCTTATCCAGGTGAGCAATGGTGCCCTGAATATCTTTAAGCAATTGTTCTTTCCCATGTGGATTATCAACCCAGTTGGCACTTAGAATAACACTTTCGATCTCGCCGGCATGTTGCGGCAACATCTCGTCATATATGAAGTTTAGCAAATCGGCACATTTACCAGGTCCAGGTCCATCCGGGGTCTTTAGCGGCAGACAACTCGACGCAGAAGCATGGCCGAGGTTTACGCCTTTAGGTACAAAATGCTTTCTTAAAGCCTGATAGAATTGTGCAGCATGGCTATCACCAAGTAGTAAGACGTTCTTTTGTCCTTTCTGAAAAGGCAGACATTTGTTCTTGTTGTAAGTCTCCAGTCCTGTTGAAACGGACCGGATAAAGCAGGAATCAACCTCAAACTGCTTGGCATGTGCTGCTCGATTTATCGCCTCGTAGTCTGCAATGAGCACGGTATTGTTCTTGAAAATAATAGGATTAACGTAGCTTAAAGAAGCAATGAATGCAAGTGCAGCAAAACCACCGGTTGTGGCAACAATGTACCTGTTTTTGCTGATCTCGAAAGATTCTATGTAGCGATATGACAAGTAGCCCAATACAATGGAGAGCAGGATGCCCAGAACGGCGTATAAAGGGGTAGCGGGTGCGCCCAGATAGTTTCCAATAACGAACACCGGCCAATGCCATAGGTAAAGCGAGTAGGAGATCTTCCCGAAGAATTGTACGATACCAGACTTCAGAAACTTAAAGTCGTTGATGTTGGCTACAATAATCACATAGGTTGCGGCTACTGGAATTAGGGTGTAGAAGCCCGGCCATTTCATGCTTTTGTGAAGGAAAACCATACCGACCAATAAGACCAAAAAGCCCACGGTGGATAGCAGTTTCCGGCGGCGGGCACTTAGGTTCGTTTGGGTCAAAAATGCTAGTCCGCCAGCCAACATTTCCCAGGATCGGGATGGTAACAGGTAAAAGGACATGTTCGGTCTATATCGGGTAACCAGCAATGCACCGGCAAAGATCACAACAATAGCAATCAGGCAGAGGTTGAAATATTTTCTGCGATCGTTTTTAAGGTACTTGTTTACCACGATTAATGCCAGTGGTAGCAGCAGATAGAACTGCCACTCTACAGAGAGCGACCAGGTATGCAAGAATATGTTGTTGTCTGCGGAATTGCCGAAGTAACTGCCGGTAAGTGCGTACACGAAATTGGAGATAAAGAGTAAACTGCCGGCGCCATTTTTGGCAACTTCCTGATAATCATCAGGCATATAGGTAAAGAAGCAAAACCCCAGCACAACGATAATCATGAAAGTTAAGGCGGGTATGATGCGCTGAATTCGCTTGTTGTAAAAGGTCGCTAACGAGAACTGTTCCCGCGCCAGGCCATCCAGAATGATCTTTGTCATCAGGTACCCCGAGATCACATAAAATACATCCACACCGGAAAAGCCACCCTGCGTAAAAGGCACGTTGAAATGGTAGAACAGCACAGAAATTACGGCGAGTGCCCGTAGTGCGTTGATGTCGTATCTGAAGCCTGGTTTTATTATCATTAAGTTATTTTAGTGTGAACAAATTGAACTCTTTAAACTCTTAATTTATGTAGTTCGTACCCAAGAACGTCATGTTGTGTGGTATTTAGTGAAAAAGTGGGGTGTATTTCCCGGGTTCTCGGCCCGGCAATAATCTGAAGAATAGCTACTTTTGCAGGGCAAACTATGCCTGAACAAGATCCCCTGTACCCTGAAATTAATAACCTTAAGTCCAGCTTACTGGCTCAAACGGCATGGCAGCTTCCGCTTACGGATAAGCAGCCGGAGGGGAAGCAGCGGATTTTAGTCTTACGCAAGCACAAGTATTACACCCACTTTGTAGCAGAGCTCTACGAAGCGGCTGTTGGCAGCAATGGTAAACTGAAAAATCCACTGGTGCTTATTGATCCGCTTGACTTTATCTGGAAGGTCAATGACCCGGAGGCGCTAAAGTTTTATGCGGCCATCGCGCGGCTGCGCACTAGCTATGATGCGGAACACACAGCAGCTGATATGGAAGGATTGCGGGCGCTGGTAAAGAATCCGCTGCAACTGGAGGTCTATTACCATGATCCGGAAAAATCCGCCAATGTTAACATCCGCTCCATTGTAAAGGTTAGCCTTGGCATGTATCAGCTCGACCTGCGGTTGGAGGTGGTGCTTAGAAACGCTTTTTATGAGATTACGGCGCGACTGTATATCGGTGAAAAGGCATATCAGCTGGATTTGCTGAACTTCAAGTTTCAATACTTTGTGCTTTACAACGGGGTCATGCAGCTGATTGACAACCTTGCTTACCTGCAGGTCATTGAAGTATTTAGAAGAAATAACAACAGGCTTTACTTCCCCGAGGCGGCTTACGATGAGTTTCAGCGCACGATCCTCTCCAAGCTGGAAGGCAAGGTGAAAATTCATTATGCCTACCTGAAGCCGGCCACGAAAAAGCAGTTGGCCGAAAACAACTTCAATACAGAGAATGAGCAGCTGATCTACCTCTCTGATTCTGGAGACTATGTGTTGATTACCCCTGTTATCCGTTACGGCAATGTAGAGGTGCCGGTACTTTCACAACAGCAGATCTATGCGCTGGATAGCACGGGCATACCTTTTACCGTGCAGCGGGATCAGGCGCTTGAAGATAACTTTATCCGAATGCTGCGCCATCAGCATCCCTTGTTTTTAGAGCAGGATGCACAGGAGTGCTATTACCTGCACAAAAAGCGTTTTTTAGATGAAGGTTGGTTCCTGGGGGCTTTCGACTACTGGCAACAGCAGGAAATAAGGGTGCTTGGGTTCAATGACTTAGCCGACAATAAGCTGAACCCGAATGCGGCTAAGATTTCTATTGAAGTGATATCCGGGCTCGACTGGTTCGAAACTGGTGTGAAAATTACATACGGTAAGCAGCGGGTAAGTCTTAAACACCTGGCTAAAGCTTTGCGCAACAAGAGTAAGTTTGTAGAGCTGGGCGATGGTACGATGGGGGTTTTACCTGAAGAATGGATCGCGAAGCTATCGGCCTATCTTGAAGCGGGGACAGTGGTCGAGGAAGTGGTTCGAACGCCAAAGGTGAACCTGATGAGCATTGACGCGCTATATGACGATGAAATGCTGACGGCTCCAGTGCGGTTGGAACTTAAAAACTTCCGCGCCAAACTTGAGAACTTCAACGTGATTGGGCAGGTGCCAGTGCCGGAGGACTTCCTTGGTGAGCTGCGGCACTACCAGCAGGAAGGCCTTAACTGGTTGAACTTCCTGGATTCGTTTGGATTTGGAGGTTGCCTGGCGGATGATATGGGACTGGGTAAGACCATTCAGGTCATTGCCTTTTTGCTGCTGCAGAAGCAGAAAACAGCTGCTCCGAGCATGATTATCGTCCCTGCTACGCTGATCTTCAACTGGCAATCGGAGATCCGTAAGTTTGCACCCGCTCTGCGTGTGCATACCGTCTATGGTGCAGACCGCGACAAACACGTTGATGAATTTGACCAGTATGATGTGGTGTTAAGTTTTTATGGCACCATCCTGCAAGATGTACGTCACCTAAAGCATTACCGGTTCAACTATATATTTCTTGATGAGTCACAGACCATAAAGAACCCAAATTCGCAAAGGTACCGCGCCATTGCGCTATTAAAATCGCGCAGTAAGGTCATGCTCACGGGTACGCCATTGGAGAACAACACCTTCGATCTTTATGCGCAGTTTTCGCTCGCCTGCCCGGGATTACTGGGTACACGCCAACATTTCAAAGATCAGTACGTGATGCCGATCGACAAGTTTAATGATACGCGAAAGGCGGCGGAGCTTCAAAAGCTCATACGGCCGTTTTTACTGCGCAGGACGAAGAAGCAGGTGGCGACAGAGCTGCCGGAGAAAACGGAGATGGTGATATACTGCGAGATGGGCGAGGAGCAGCGCAAGGTGTACGACTCCTACAAGCAGGAGTATAGAAATTACCTGATGTCGCAGAAGTCGGACGAACTTGCCGGGCAGACCATGCATATACTCAAGGGCATGACGCTGTTGCGGCAGATTTGCAACGCCCCTGCGCTGATCAGTGCTGACCGGTATTTTGGAAACGCCTCGGCGAAGCTCGATACGCTGATGGAGGAAATAGAAGGCAAATCGGGTGAGCATAAAATCCTCGTGTTTTCTTCCTTCGTGGGCATGCTGGATCTGGTACGCACCGCATTGCAGCAGCGGAAAATTGCTTATAGCTACTTAACCGGGCAGACTACGAAACGCGAAGCGGAAGTGAAGCGCTTTACGGGTAATGCTGAGGTCCGGGTATTCCTGATCAGTCTTAAAGCCGGAGGTGCCGGGCTGAACCTGACGGAGGCCGATTATGTGTACCTTATTGATCCCTGGTGGAATCCAGCAGCAGAGCAGCAGGCGATCGACCGTGTTTACCGGATCGGACAGCAAAAACATGTTGTGGCTGTGCGGCTCATCTGTCCGGATACGATTGAAGATAAGATCATGCAGTTGCAGCAAAGGAAGCAGCGCCTGGTTGAAGACCTGATTAAAACAGAGGGGAATCTACTGAAAACCTTAAGCAAGGCTGAATTATTAGAATTGTTCAGTTAATAGAGATTAAAAATTAAATTTGTACGATGTTCAAATCCGTCCTGGCTATATTATTCTTTTTTGCATTTGCTGGAAATGTAGCCATGGCACAGGTTGAACCACCCGTTCAAACCTTGCAAGCAGATAGTACGGTAAGGGCGGAAAGGGTTATGCCGAAGCGCTATAGGGACTCGGCAACGATTGCCAGACAGCAATTTGTAAGCGATTCCATCAGACGGCACACCTGGTTGCTTCCAGATTCCTTGCTGGATAGATACATGATTATCGACAGCATCCTAAAGGCCAATGTGCGCGTTTTGAAAAAGGGTGAGGCTTGGTACGATCTCCCTGGGAAAGGTAAAGCAGAGAGTTTTTATAAGATTGGCAGGCCAGTGCCGAAAGGGGAGCCCTGGGTGCTTGGATTTATCCTATTCCTGCTGCTGCTGTTCGGGATCCTGCGGATTTCATTTCATAAACAACTGGGAGATATTATACAGGCTTTCTACAGTAACCGGGTGCTGAACAATCTTTATAAGGAAGATAACCTGTTTACATCCTGGCCATTTTTGTTCCTATTTATTCAGTTCGGCTTCACTCTGGGCATGTTTTTATACCTGATTTCACAGTATTACCAAATTTCATATGGTGCTGGAGGATTGCAGTTCTTTGTAACGATTTCCGTGATGATTGTGGTACTGTATGCGCTTAAAATTTTCATTTTAAGAGGGCTTGGACATTTATTCAGCATTCAAAAGCTGGTGCATGAATACATAACTGTGCTATACCTCAGCTACTTCAACATCTCTTTGATCTTCATTCCACTGGTTGTGGCCTTCGCACTGGCGCCTTTGCGGTATGGTATGTACTTTATCTCCACGGCAGCCATGTTGTTGACTGTAATATTTTTTTTTCAGTTTATCCGCGCCGGGTATAACATTTTATCAAACAATCGTTTTTCTAAAGTCTATTTATTTTTGTACTTTTGTGCCCTTGAAATTTGCCCTATATTAATAGTAATCAAGGCAATTGGACTATAAGGACAACCAAATACACATGCAAGAAAACAGAGAAGATCGGTTACGCAAAGTAAAGAGCATTTTGATCACTTTGCCGAAACCTGAGACAGATAAATCTCCTTATTTTGATTTAGCCAAAAAGTACAACGTAAAGATTGATTTCAGATCTTTTATTCATGTTGAAGGCGTTCCCGCTAAGGATTTTAGAAAAGACAAGATTAACCTGGGCGATTTCACTGCGGTTGTATTTACAAGCAGAAATGCAGTAGATCACTTCTTCAGAGTCTGCGAAGAAATGAGATATGATGTGCCGGCTGATTTGAAGTACTTCTGTATCTCCGAATCTACCGCTTTATACCTTCAGAAATACATCCAATACCGTAAACGTAAAATCTTCTTTGGCAAGCAGACTGCATCGGATTTGGCGGAAGTGTTGAAGAAACATGCTTCAGAAAAGTTCCTTTACCCTTGCTCTGACGTGGCAACGGAAGATACGATGAACTTCCTGCAGAAGAATGGTTACGATTTCACACCTGCTGTATTGTTTAAAACAGTTGTGAGTGACCTGTCGGATTTAGCCGAAGTTTTCTATGATATCATTGGCTTTTTCAGTCCATCAAGTATACAATCGTTGTTCACGAATTTCCCAGAATTTAAACAGAATAATACACGTATTGCCGCATTTGGCGTCAACACGCATCGTGCTGTAACTGAGGCGGGTTTAATTGTGGACATCGCTGCGCCAAGTCCGGAAGCACCTTCCATGATCATGGCCATCGAAAACTACATCAAGAAATCCAATAAATAAGCTTCTTTTTGGCAGGTTGTTTGTGTTGTTGCTTTTTGATAAAAAGATTTGTTAAGTTTGATAAGATATACCGACTGTAATAAATCAATATTTAGATCTACCCTTCAGTAACATATGAAAAAACTATACGCTGGTTTTATTATTTTAACCATGCTAATGAGCAGCTGCGGAAAAGGTGGCCAGGGCGAGTTGGTAGGGGTTTACAATAAGAATTTCAAAAACAACCGTGTCCCGCTAGGAATGGTTTACGTACCACCCGGCCGTACGCTGATCGGCGGGTCGGACGAAGACATTACCGGAAGTCAGGCGCCGGCAAGCAGAATGACCTCCTTCAGTGCGTTCTACATGGACGAGACGGAGATCACCAATGCCGAGTATCGCCAGTTTGTGAACTACGTTCGCGACTCCGTAGCCATTACAAGCTTAGGCCCCGCTGGTGCGCCAGACCTGTATATGCCAGCACCAACCGGTGAAGGCGTTAATGCAAACGGTCAGCGTAACATCAACTGGAAAAAGGTAGGTGACGGTTCCCGCTTGTGGAGCAGCAAAAACGGTGGTTATGCCAGCAAACTTGCTGACATGTATTACACCGGAGATGATGCGCTATTTGGCAGGGCAGAGCTTGACGTAAGGAAGTTCCGCTACTCTTACAAAGTCGTAAACATGGACCTTGCTGCGAAAGCGAAGAATAATCCTGATGCAAAGCGTAGTGACTTTATTGAAAGTTATGTAGATGCACCTGACCCGAACAAGCCGAATGAATTCCCTTCAATAAGCGTTTACCCGGATACTTTAGTTTGGAAAACGGACTACTCTTACTCACAGAATGATCCGATGGTAATCGGTTATTTCAATCACCCTTCATATGATGAATATCCTGTTGTAGGGGTGACCTGGGAACAGGCAAATGCATTTTGTGTATGGCGTACCCGTCTGTTTCAGTCGGTTGCTGCAGAACGTAAACAGCCTTACAATTCACGATTGAGCTATAGCTTACCTACAGAAGCGCAGTTTGAATACGCTGCAAGAGGTGGTAACGTTAAAACCAAATACCCTTGGGGTGGTCCTTACATCCGCAATGCGAAAGGATGTATGCAGGCAAACTTCAAAGTGGGTCGCGGTAACTACTCCGACGATGGTGGTTTATATACTGTGAATGTACACTCTTATTTCCCGAACGACTATGGCTTGTATAACATGGCTGGAAACGTGTCGGAATGGACGCTGACAGCTTACAATAAGTCTGCCGGTACCATGCTTCTGGATTTCAACCCGAACTATACTTATGTTGCAAGACCAGAAGACAACAAGTACTTAAAACGCAAGGTGGTTAGAGGTGGTTCATGGAAAGACATCGGCTTTTTCCTGCAGAACTCTGTAGGTACTTATGAGTACCAGGATAACGCAACATCTTACATCGGCTTCAGATGTGTGGTTTCTTATGCAGGAACGGACATCAACTACAAGTAAAAACACATAACAACACGAAAACTTACCATCTAGAACAAGAACATGGCAGCAAAGAGAAAATTTGATTGGTTACATACGGCAATTTCATTGGGAGCCAGTATCGTAATTTTAGGCGCATTATTTAAAATCCTTCACATTGGGGGTGTTTGGGGAAATTATATGATTGGTTTAGGACTTGGCGTTGAAGCTTTCCTATTTGCCTTGACTGCGTTTTTCCCACCTACTCCGGAGCCCGCTTGGGAGCGTGTATACCCAGAATTGAATCCAGAGTTTACGGGTGAGTTACCTAAAGCTTCTGCAAGAGCAGTAAACGTACCTCAAAGTGCGCCTACGACTGCAGCCTTGGATAACATGCTGAGAAATGCAAACGTTGGTCCTGATCTTATCGAGAGCCTTGGTAATGGTCTTCGTACTTTCGGCGACAAGGTAGCTGCAATTTCAAACGTTGCGGATGCTTCTTCAGCAACAACTGAATACACCAACAAGATTAAGTCTGCAACCGCGAGCTTTGATAGCCTGAATACAGCATTCGATAAAGCGACGGCGCAATTGGTTGAAATGGGACAAAGTACTGGCGAAGCCAGAGCTTACCATGATCAGGTGAACAAATTAGCAAAGAACCTTTCTGCATTGAACGCGGTGTATGAATTGGAACTTCAGGATTCAAGCGCACACTTGAAATCGATGAACACGTTCTATCAGAACCTTTCAAGCACCATGCATAACTTCAACGAGTCTATGGAAGATTCAAGAATGTTTAAAGACGAAGTAGCGAAACTTGCAAAAAACTTAGCTTCATTAAATGCGATTTATGGCAATATGCTGTCTGCTATGAACCAGCCACGTGTATAATTAGTCCCTAATTATTAATTAAAACAAAGACCTTTATATAAACATGGCCGGAGGAAGAGAAACAACAAGGCAGCGGATGATCAATATCATGTATTTGGTATTGCTTGCAATGCTTGCATTAAACGTATCGGATACCATTCTGGATGCTTTCAAAAACATCAACGACAGTTTGGAAACATCCAAGAACAACGTTAGTACAAGTGTTGATCAATTGTTCACTGCTTTTCAGAATACAAAATTGAAAGATGAGCCTGCCAGAGCGCAGCCGATCTGGGAGAAAGCCCAGAAGGCTAAAGCTTATGCAGCAGAACTGGACGGATATATCCAGAAGTTAAAAGGCCGCTTTGTAGCGGAAGGAAATGGTATCGATGAAGAAACCGGGGATCTTGTAGAAAGAGGCAACCAGGACATCGCACAAGGGATTATGATCAATCAAAAAGAAGGCGACAAACTTCAGAAGATGATCAATGATACCCGTGAGAAACTAATCGGCTTATTGAATCCGGAAGATCGTGCAGGGGTAACCTTCACACTTGTGGCAAATGACGCCGAGAAAAATGTGAATGGCAAAAAGAAGTGGTCTGACATCAACTTTGGTGAAGGCACACCTTTAACAGCTGCAAATACCATTTTAACAAAGATCCAGACAGACACCAAAAACGCGGAAGCAGAAGTTGTGAAGAAGCTTTTTGGAAATATGGATAAATCATTGGTTAACCTGGATCAGTTTGCTGCAGTTGCTGTAGCACCTTCATCTTATGTTATCCAGGGTCAGCCGTACGTTGCAGAAGTATTCTTAACGGCAAGTGATTCTAAGTCAAGCCCGGATATTTCAGTGGGTGGAAGTAGGCTAAACGTGAAAAATGGTAAAGCAACTTATACCGGTGGCACAAATAGTGTTGGTGTGTTTAAGTGGGTTGGTACAATCCGCGTTAAACAAACAGACGGCCAGATTAAAGAGTACCGTACACCGGAACAAACTTATCAGGTGGCAAAACCATCTGCAACCGTTTCTCCGGATAAAATGAACGTAATCTATGCAGGTATTCCGAATCCATTTTCGGTATCGGCAGCAGGTTTTCCATTGGAAAGTGTACGTGCAACGATCTCTGGTGGATCGATCAGCGGAAGTGGCGGTAAATACATGGTTAACGTTCCCGGATCACAAATCGGTAAAGAGCTAAATATTAACGTGTCTGCTACTGCTGGTGGGAAAACGCTTAACCTTGGTGCGCAGAAGTTCCGCGTGAAGGCACTACCTACGCCAAAAGCTTTCATTAAAGGGAAAGCTGGGGGTAATGTAGACCTGGAGTGGTTAGTGGCATCTAATCAGATTGAAACAGAACTGGAAGATTTTGTATTCGATATCAAATATCGTGTATTGAGGTTCTCAACAACGTTCATCAATCCACGTTCGGATGCGGTTACCGTTCAGAATAGCGGTGGTAGTTTCTCCGGACAAATTAAAGGTGCTTTAAATTCCATTAAGCCAGGTGCTACGGTTATCTTTAAAGATATCGTTGCTGAAGGTCCGGACGGAAGACAAAAGGTGCTTAACGGAATTACATTTATAGCAAGATAATAAAGATGAAAAAGGTCTTATATACAGTTGCATTGGTGCTGTTCGGAGCTTCTGCTTTCGCACAAACCACTTCGGCATCTGCTGATCCTAAAACGAAGATCAAAACACCCCCTAAGGATGGTTTTGCGGTACGTAATGATGTGGACAGCGGATTCATGGCGCCATTTGCAGAAGTTCGCGATGAAGACGTGTATTACTCGAAAAGGATCTGGCGTGAGATTGATCTTCGGGATACGCTGAACTCGGTGCTTTCTGCAGAGAAATCAAAGCTTATTGATGTGCTGATGGAAGCGATTGGCAGAGAAGAACTGACGGCTTACTCGCCGAAAGACACTGCTGCTGGCCGTATTTTGGAAGACAATGATGCTTTTCAAATTGCTTTGTCTTCACAGGATGCTTTGCGCATGGCGAGAGGTATTACCGAAGGTGAGCCTGACCCGATCACCGGAAAGCTTGCAGAGCCTACTTTACGCCGCTTCAGACCTGAAGAGTTCATGAAGTACCGCATCAAAGAAGACTGGATTCTGGATGTTAAACGTTCGATCTTTGAACCTAGAATTGTTGGTATTGCACCAATGAAGATGGTAGAAGGGAACTGGCAGCCGGTATTCTGGATTCACTTTGATGAAGCCAGAGAGATCATGAGCAAGAAACGCATTGTGAATCCTGCAAATGACGCTTCGACGCTTACTTACGATGATTTCTTTGTAAGACGCTTGTTCACCAGCTACATCGTTAAAGAGACCAACCCGGCAAATAAAACACTCGCTGAGATCGTCGGTCAGACAGATTCGAAAGATCCAAGAAAGTTATATGAATCAGAAAGGGTGAAGAAATCCATTTCAGATTACGAACAAAGCCTTTGGGAATACTAAATTCGACAAAATATAAAAGCCCGGTATCTTTGAGGTGCCGGGCTTTTTTGTGCAGGATAGTTCTGGTATTGCTACCAGGGTGCTACCTTACTCTGCGTGTTCGTTGAAATACTCGGTTAAGGTTTTGAGCTGCGTTTTATTGATGATGACGGCAAGTTCAGCTTCTGTAGCTTCCTTGATGCGCTTCACAGATTTAAAGTGTCTGAGGAGCTTATCCGCAGTAGTCTTGCCAATACCAGGGATGTTCTCCAGTTCTGTTTTTAAAGTTCCCTGATCACGCTTCTTGCGGTGGAATGTAATACCAAAACGGTGGGCCTCATCCCGGAGTTGCTGAATGACTTTCAGGGTTTCCGATTTCTTATCCAGATACAAGGGAAAGCTATCCCCAGGATAGTATAGTTCCTCCAGCCTTTTTGCAATGCCGATTACGGTCACCCGGTTCTCGATACCAAGCTTCTTCAAGCTGGTCATGGCCGACGAAAGCTGCCCTTTACCACCATCAATGATGATGAGCTGCGGTAGTGGCTGGTTTTCTTCCAGAGTGCGCTTATATCGCCTGTAAACGGCTTCTTCCATGGTGGCAAAATCATTCGGGCCTTCTACCGTTTTCACGTTGAAATGCCTGTAGTCTTTTTTGGAAGGTTTAGCATCCTTGAAAACGACAATTGCAGAAACCGGGTACTTGCCCTGGAAGTTTGAATTATCAAAACACTCAATGTGTGATGGCAACTGTGTTAACCTTAAATCCTTCTGCATTTGTGTGAGGATACGTTCCGTTCTCAGATCCGGGTTTACCTTCTCGTACTGGTTTAGCTTTTCACGCTTGAAGAACATCACGTTCTTTTGCGAAAGCTCCAGCAGGCTCTTCTTTTCGCCAAGTTTAGGTACCGTGAACTTTAAGTTCGGATCGGTGATGGACAGTTCAAAAGGCACGATGATCTCCTTGGAGGTGCTGTTGAATTTCGTGCGGAATTCCGTGATGGCGATGCTCAGCAGTTCCTCATCCGTTTCATCCAGGCGTTTTTTGATCTCGATGGTTTGCGTTTGAATGATGCTGCCGTTCATGATCTTTAGGTAGTTCACAAAGGCATAGCGTTCATCAGATGCAATACTAACCACATCGACATTGGTGATGGAGCTGTTTACGACGGTCGACTTACTCTGGTACTTTTCCAGTACCAGCAGTTTTTTCTGGTATTGATGTGCCGTTTCAAAGTTAAGCTCCGCGACTGCGGTATTGATGATCTGTTTAACGTCACGGATAACGCTTCCAATCTTCCCGTTCAGGATCTGTTTAATCTCTTCAATATTTTTCTCGTAGTCTTCCAGCGACTGATACTTCTGGCAGGGACCTTTGCAGTTGCCGATCTGATATTCCAGGCAGACCTTAAATTTATCCGCTTCAATGTTAGGGATGGTCAGGGGCAGGTTGCAAGTGCGCAGGGGATAGGTTTCCTTGATCAGGTCTAGGATGGTGTGCATCATGCCTACGGATGCATATGGGCCGAAGTAGGTGGAGCCATCCTTAACCATCTTGCGGGTCCAGAACACACGAGGGAAAGGTTCCTTTTTAATGATAATCCATGGGTAGGTTTTATCATCCTTAAGCATGATGTTGTACCGTGGTTGGTGCCGCTTAATTAAGCTGTTTTCAAGCAGCCAGGCATCAATCTCGGTGTCTACAATGGTGAAGGTAATCTTCCGGATTTTGGATACCAGCACCCGGGTTTTTCCATTCAGCTGGTTGTCGGAATTGAAATAGGAACCTACGCGGTTACGCAGGTCTTTAGCTTTGCCGATGTAGATCAGCACACCCTCAGCATCCCAATATTGGTATACGCCAGGGCGATGCGGAACATCGTTCAATGCCGTTTTATAATCGAATGCAGCCATGCTCTAAAAGCCTAATTTCTCATCAAGTTCTGTTTTTCCTTGCTCTTGTTGCTGATACTGGTTGCAGTCGTACTCGATGGTACGCGGGGTTTTTGGCGCTTCAAAGTCGCCCTTGGAAATCTTTAAAGCCGGATTCGCATATACGCGCTTCATGAAACCCGCATAGATTGGCAGTGCTGTATTAGCACCTTCACCTTCACGTGTACTGATGAAGTGAAAAGCACGGTCTTCGCAACCTGTCCAAACACCAGCCACAAGGTCTGGCGTGATGGACATAAACCATCCATCGGAGTTGTTCTGCGTTGTACCGGTTTTACCACCCGTTGGCGCATTGATGCCGTATTTATATCTTAATCTTGATCCAGTACCTTTGTTTACAACCCCTTCAAGCATCCTTGTCATAACGTAAGCAACTTCTTCGTTCATTACAACCTTCACTTGCGGTGTTTTGTTGTAAAGGACAACGCCATTTTTATCTTCAATTCTCAGGATATAGGTCGGTTCGGTCCAAACGCCTTTGTTTGCAAACACGCTATATGCACCCACCATATCGTAAATGGAAGCGTCAAAAACGCCCAGACTGATGGAAGGATAATCAGGAACGTTGGTGGTAATACCCATCTTTTTTGCCAGTGTAGCAACAGCAGTAGGCCCTACCTGCTTCATTAAGAATGCCGTAATGTAGTTCTGGGAGTTGGCTAGTGCGGTTTGAAGCGTAACCATGCCGGGGATCGTTGAACTTGGCGATGAACGTGGTGTCCATGGGGCACTGCCGGGTGTCTCAATCGTTACCGGTTCATTAGATACGGTATAGCAAGGTGAATAGCCGTTTTCTATGGCCACGGCATAGGTGAACGGTTTAGCGGTGGAACCAACCTGACGGGAGCCCATCTTCACCTGATCATATTTAAAGTGCTGAAAGTTGATACCACCAACCCATGCTTTCACATGGCCCGTTTTTGGATCCATGGCCATCATCGCATTACGCAACAGCATCTTGTAGTATTTTACAGAGTCCATCGGCTTCATCAGCGTATCTACGTCACCTTTCCAGGTGAAGATGCTCATGCGGGTTGCGGTATTAAAATCCTTCATGATTTCTTCTTCCGATTTACCTTCCAGCTGCAGTGCTTTATAGCGCTCAGAACGCTTCACGCCTTGCAGAAGCTGCGCCTGATTACCTTTGAATGGGTTTTTACCCCTCCAGCTTCTGTTAAATTGCTGCTGAAGCGTTTTCATGTATTCACGTTGTGCTTCTTCAGCATAAACCTGCATGTCGTAGTTGATGGTCGTTACGATCTTTAGGCCGTCGCGGTCCAGATCATAAGGCGTACCATCAGCTTTTAAGATGGATCTTTCCTGGAACACCCGTTTGATGTCTGATTTTAGCACCGCACGGAAATACGGTGCGATACCGTCGCTCACGGTTGCGCTTCTGAATTTCAGTCCTAATGGCTTCGCTTGTTCAACCTGAAACTGCTCATCGGTAAGTTTTCCGGCTTTCACCATCATGGCAAGCACGGTGTTCCTTCTCTCTCTGGAGCGCTCCGGATTACGGGTCGGGGAGTAGCGGGTAATCCCTTTCTGCAAGCCCACAAGCGTTGCCGCTTCGGTGTAGGACAGCTTATCCGGGGTTGTGTTGAAGTAAATTCTGGCGGCCGACTTGATACCATAGGCCTGATTTCCGAAATCTACGGTGTTCAGGTACATGGTGATGATCTCTTCCTTGGTATAGTTACGTTCCAGCTTAACGGCAATTACCCATTCCTGAAATTTCTGCATTAAGCGTTTGAAAAAGTTTCTTTGGCGCGCCTCTTCAGAGAATAAGTTTAGGGCAAGCTGTTGCGTGATGGTACTACCACCCTGACGTTTTCCAACCAGGTTGTAGAAGAAAATGGTGAATGTTCTCTTGAAATCGATACCCGAGTGGGCCAGGAAGCGTGTATCCTCAGTTGAGATAAGCGCGTCAATTACGTTCTGTCCGATTTGCGGGTAGGTCACATTCGATCGATTCTGTACGAAGTAGTTTCCTAAAGGACGTCCGTCCTCGCTCAGGATTTCGGTTGCCTGATTGCTTTTTGGGTGTTCAATATCGCGGAAGGAAGGCAGTGTGCCGAAGATGCCGAAGCCTACGCCTGCGATGAATAAGGAGAACAGTATGATGCCACCAACCAGTAATTTCCAAAGCGTGAAGTTGTATCTTTTGATATCTGATTGGGTAAGTTGTTGCTTCATTTTAATAGTTGTTTTTATAAAATTCAAGGTATTCGTTCAGGAGCGACTTGCTTTTGATGATGTCAAAGTTCTCCTTGCTGATTATGAAAGTGTTAAATAATGTAGGTCGTATTCTCATAATCCTATTCATTTGCGGTGTTATCCGCTCTTGAAAGGCCTTAGCAGCTTCAAAATTACTAAAGTTTCCCACGTAAATTAGCTGATCGTTGTCAAATTCGACCAATTGGTGCCTTAAATCACTTCCGGGGTAGTTGCCGCGGCTGAACTGACCAATGCCGAAGCGGGAGGTGCTTAGGCGAATGCTGGCATCTTCCACATCGACCACGAAGTACCAGGTGCTGGAAGCGACCTTGCTGAACGGCGCTGTATTAAGGGACAGTTGCGCCGCCTGCTGTGCGACTGTCGGTGCCGTTTTAGCCTGTTGCGGAGGGGTTGTTGCCTGATTACCCAGAGCCGTAGTTGCTGGTTTTACGGCTTCATTCACTGGCGGACCTGGCGGAAGAGATACTGCTGCCGATCCTTGTGCAGCTTTACTCCGGTTGTCTGTTGGCCTTTGCGCAAGAAACCTTGGTTCATTAGGGTCAAAGTCGATCAATGCGATGCTTCGTTTCCTGAATATTGCAAGATTTGCATTGATGTAATTTACGTGGTCATTCACCAGCGGCACAATCAAGTTGTCGTTAGGGAACCGCGCTTTTATTTCCTGGAACTGGCCCAACAGACTGTCCACCTGCTTTGTGCGTCCTACTGCAATTGCTTTTAAGTAGGCGAATTGCGCAGCCATTTTCGCCTGCGGATGGCTTCTAAGCATCTGGTTTGCCAGTGTAATTACTTTTGAAAAATCCTTTTCCAGGTAAACCTCAAAGAGTGCATTATAAGCATTGCTGATTTCCAGCTCCTGAAGGTTTTGATCCAGTTTCAAGTTCGGATTGAGGATGATCTGCGCATAGATGCTGCTGGCATGATTTGTCAGCACATTCTGCCTGTACTGCGCGGATCGTTCTGGAGCCTGACCCAGGTAGATTAAATAAAGGCTGTACTTAATGGCTGCCAGGTGACTGTTGTCGGGGTATTTTTGTAGCAGCAGTTCATAAATGGCAGCGGCTTCCTGACTTGCTTTCAGCTCTTGCTCGTAAAAACTGGCGAGTTCCAGGTAGGCATTCACGATCGTTTCATTCGAAGCACGCATCATCTGCGGGTTCACCGGCACGGCAGCGAGGAAAGTCGCGAGTTGAAGGCTGTCGCTATTGGATGGCTGTATGTTGCCATCATTTGGTTGCAGACTGAGTGGGTCCAGGCTGAGGGTTTGTTGCGTATTGGTTGTGGTGGCGCGGATGCTTAGTCGCCAGTTATCTTCAAGCTTCCTGTTGCCCCAGCGTTTGATGAAGTCTACATAGCCCCGCTCCATGGCATTCTGGTTCTGGAAGTAAAATGTGCTGGTTTGCTGTGCCGCCCCTGTACTGGCATTCACGGTTGCGTTTGCCGCTGCATTGCTCGCATTAGCGCTGGCCGTCGTGTTTGCGGTGTCTACGAGAAAGCGCATCTGTCTGGCGCGGAATGCCCGTTCGGCTTCAGGCAAGCTTGCAAGTAACTGCAGGCTGTCTTCCGTAGCAATAACTTCGTAGCGGCTGGACAGATAATCCAGACTCTGGCTTTTCTTCTGAATCAGTTCATAGCCAGGATAGTCTTTGGGCAAGCTGGCCAGGGCATGGTCGTAGTATTTCTTGGCTTGCAGGTAATCCCGAAGCGATGCTACGCTGAGTTCCGCAAGGTTTAGATTAGCAAGACCTTTGAGGGTAGTATTGGTGGTTGCCGCCGCAATGGCTTTGTGGTAGTAGTCAACTGCTTGAGTATGGTTTTGCTGCTGCTGGTAGTACTCGCCGATCTTGTAGTAGATCTGATCACTAAACTCCTGATTCTTCTCATCTTTCAGGAGGCTGAGCAGCTGTTCGGCGCGACCGAGTCGGTTTCCATTAAGCGCGGCATTCACTTCAACCAGGTTCAGTCGCGCGTTGAAGTACAACTCAAATCCAGTATTGCTGCTTTGCACTTTCTTATAATGCAGCGCCGCTTGCTCGTAATTTTGCTGCGCCTGATAGAGTTGCCCCAATATAAAATGCCAACGGATGGTGTTCCTTTTAAGTTTACTTTCGGCGATAGCCGCTTCTAAATAGGGGATGGCATCTTTGGGTTGCCCAAGCTGAATGGCCATTTGCCCCAGTGTGGCCAGTGGTTCTGCAGGCTTCTTTTTCGCGCGTGCCAGCTGTGCGGATAACGAATCTAAAGTGATGGCTGCAGACTTCAGTTCATTTATTTGCATCTGCGTTCTCGCTTGCCAGTCCAGCGCGTCAATGGCCGTAGGACCGTCCTGTGCGTAGGTCCTCGCTACATAATCAAAGTATTCTGCGGCGAGGAAGAAATTACCCTTATAGAATTCCGCTTTGCCCATGAGCAAATACGCATCATCCAGGTAGTTGCTCAAACTTTTATCTTTGATGATCGTTCTGGACTTGTTGATGATCTCATCTAGCAACTTGTCTGGCGTATTTAAAGTGAGGTTTGCAGGATCAAATTGCTGTGGACTAATGTGCGGTGGGAGCAGTTCATTGTAGTTGTTGGGGAAGCTGCTGTATAATTCGGAAACATAATCCTGAAGGATTATATTCGCATTGTAGATGTAGTTATACCTGGCGGTAAGATTTTGCATCCTTTTACCCGAGCTGCCATCCTTCTGAACACTGCAGGCATATAGAAGGCTTATGCACAAACAAAAAAGCAGGAGTCTAGGAAGATGGCGGAAAGAATTGCTCAATGAAATACGTTATGAAAATGGCTTTGTGTATTACAAAATATATGCAAAAATATCTGATTAGACGATCATTAGAAAACAAAATTTACTTAATTGGCAAAGATGGAAGATCCACAGCGGGAAATAAAGCGGAAGCAGGTTAACAGTTACGTGCGTTACACGGGACTTTTCTTTCAAATGTTTGTGATCATAGGCGCTTTTGCCTGGGCAGGCTCCTGGCTGGATGATTATCAGCAAACAGCCCAGCCTTATTATACCGCAGGACTAGCATTGCTGGGTGTGGTGATCGCCATTTATCAGGTGCTAAGGGAGGTAAATCAGCTGAACAATCCTAAAACATAATACCACAGGAATAATTCCTACTTTTGCAGCAAATCTAAGCTGTTTGAATCTATTTCGTTTTACCCTTTTATATACTGGTTTTTGTATCGTGCTTGCCGGCCTGGCAGCAGGTCTTCAGGAAATCTTCCCACATGCCAATCTACTCGTTGATAAATTCTGGGTAATCTTCTGCTTTCTTGCCGGTATTACTTACATCGCCTACCTCACGGCTGATTTGGGTATTAAAAAGGACCCTCAGGTAGGTGTAATGGCCATTATGGGTTCCATTGCAGTGAAGATGATCTTTTCCATGGCTTTTGTGCTGATTTACAGTCAGAAACAGCCTCAGTTAGGCGGAATATTCCTGGCTAACTTTTTTTCTTTATATTTATTGTTTACCTGCTTTGAAATATACTGGTTGTTGCGTAACTTGCGCCACCAAAATAAATAGTAAAAATCTGCGAATAAATGGATTGTAGCCACGTTTTTGATTTTAAAGTGAATAGGTTAATTGCTGCTTTTACGCTTTTTTTAGCGCTTTTCACTGTTGTACCATCTGTTTTAGCGCAGACTGACAGTGTTGGAGCCGGAGTTGCGCATGAAGCCGTTGCTGCTGATGCTGCTCATGGTGCGGAAGCTGGTCATGCTGAAGGTAATTTTGATCCTACAGCTGTGATTATGGAACACATTGCCGACTCTCACGTATGGCATGTGGCTGGACATTTCTCATTCCCGCTTCCGGTGATATTATATACCCCACAAGGTTTTGAATTTTTCTCTTCAGGTCATTTCCACCATGGTGAGGCGGACTATAAAGGTGCGCACAACACTTACCGTTTGGTAGAGAGCACTAAAGATCAGAGCGTAGGTCAGAACTTCTTCAATAAGAAGATTAAAGTTGTAACGCCAGACGGGCAGATTGATGAAGCTGCTACGGCGAGCATCATGGACTTCTCCATCACGAAGAACGTTGCTGCAATGTTCTTAACCGTAGTGATCTTACTACTTGTTTTTTCAGCTGTTGCTTCTGCATACAAGAAACGTCAGGGTAAATCACCTAAAGGTTTGCAGTCCTTCTTAGAGCCAATCATTGTGTTCGTAAGGGATGATATTGCGAAGCCGAACATCGGTCATGATTACGGTCGTTTTATGCCTTTCCTTTTAACTGTATTCTTTTTTATTCTAATAAATAACCTTTTAGGTTTAGTGCCAATCTTTCCAGGTGGTGCGAACGTAACTGGTAACATTGCAACGACTTTCATTCTTGCCTTGTTCACTTTGGTTATCGTAAACGTAAATGGTAACAAATCTTACTGGAGCCACATCTTTGCACCTGATGTACCAAAATGGATGTATGTGATCATGATCCCTGTTGAGGTGATTGGTGTGCTTTCAAGACCATTTGCATTAATGGTGAGGTTATTTGCAAACATTACCGCTGGACACATTATCGTGTTAAGCTTAATCTCCCTGATCTTCATTTTTAAATCACTTGCCATTGCACCGGTATCGGTAGCGTTCGTGATCTTCATGGATGTCCTGGAGTTGTTAGTTGCTTTCCTGCAAGCATTCATCTTTACCTTGTTAAGCGCGCTTTTCATAGGTATGGCTGTAGAGGAGCATCATTAATATTAAACTATAGATTCATTAATATAAATTAAATTAGTTATGGTAGGTTCAATCGCGGCAATTGGTGCCGGAATCGCAGTTATCGGTGCTGGATTAGGCATCGGTCAAGTAGGTGGTAAAGCAATGGAAGGTATTGCTCGTCAACCAGAGGCTGCTTCTAAAATTCAAACTGCAATGATCATCGCTGCAGCCCTTATTGAAGGTGTTGCGTTATTCGGTGTGGTAGTTGCGTTCCTTGGAAACAATCCTCAGTAATCTGAAGGACTGTAAGTACAGGAAAAAAACTAAGGTTGGAAGTCGACGATTGGTTGCCTTCCAACCTTAATTAAATTAAGACTTAGAAATTTAAATATCATATGGAGTTAGTTACCCCAAGTATTGGACTTGTTTTCTGGACATTAATCGCGTTTTTGTTTTTATTGCTGCTTCTAAGAAAGCTAGCTTGGAAACCTATCATGGGTGCTATCCATGACCGTGAGCAGTATATCGATGAGGCTTTGAATAAAGCGGAGTTGGCTAAAAAAGAGATGGCTCGTTTAACTGCTCAGAACGAAGACTTAATGCTACAAGCACGTGCAGAGCGTGATGTTATCCTTAAGGAAGCTAAAGCGCTTAAGGACGGCATTCTGAATGAAGCAAAAGCACAGGCGCAAGCTGAAGGCGACAAGATGCTTGAAAAAGCAAAAATTGAAATTGCTAACCAGAAGAAAGCTGCCCTTGCTGAAATGAAAGCACAAGTATCTACTTTATCTATCGAGATTGCTGAACGTGTTTTACGCGGACAGTTGCAGGATAAAGCTAAACAACAGGAATTGGTTGCAGGCCTTTTAAAGGATGTTGAGTTAAACTAATTTTTATCCTAACGTAAATTCAAATGTCAAATAGTAAAGCAGCATCAAGATACGCGAAGTCACTTATTGATCTTTCTACCGAGCAAGGCTCTATGGAAGCTGTTCGGGCTGACATGGCAAGCATCGTTTCGGTAATTAGTGCGAATCCATTGTTGGGCGCAATCCTGAACAACCCAATCATTCCCCTGGATAAAAAAGCGGGTATCTTGAAAGATACTTTCTCCGGTAGAGTAAGTGCAGTGACCGATCTGTTCCTGAAACTGATCGTCAGCAAAGGAAGATCTTCAATCGTGTTTGAAACTGCTAAAGCTTATTTAACGCAATATAATGCCCTTAAAGGTATTATCACAGCAGAAGTAACATCAGCAATTCCACTTACAGATGCGAACCGCACTGAAATTGTGACTATAGTTAAAAGAGAAGTTGGCGCCAATGAAGTTCTGATTAAAGAAAAAGTTGATGAGAAACTAATCGGCGGGTTTATTCTGAAGGTAGGCGACAGGCAGTTTGATGCCAGTATCGCAAGCAACCTGAATAAACTGAAAAAAGAATTCAGCCACGGTGTGGTTTAAGAAACATTAACAGATTACTGATTACAAAAGAAATAATATAAAACATTATGGTAGAGGTAAGACCAGACGAAGTATCGGCAATTATCAGGCAACAATTGGCGGGCTTCAAATCAGAAGCTGAACTGGAAGAAGTTGGTACCGTATTACAAGTGGGTGATGGTATCGCCCGTGTTTACGGATTGACTAAAGTACAGTCAGGTGAGTTAGTTGAGTTTGACAACGGCTTACAAGGGATTGTATTGAACCTTGAAGAAGATAACGTTGGTGTGGTTTTATTAGGTCCTTATGGCGACATTAAGGAAGGTGATACCATTAAGCGTACAAACAAGATTGCTTCCATCAAAGTTGGTGAAGGTATGTTGGGTCGTGTTGTAAACACACTTGGCGAGCCAATCGACGGTAAAGGACCAATCTTAGGCGAAACTTATGAGATGCCGATTGAACGTAAAGCACCTGGTGTAATTTACCGTCAGCCGGTTACAGAGCCATTACAAACTGGTATCAAAGCGATTGACGCGATGATTCCTATTGGTCGTGGTCAACGTGAGTTGGTTATTGGTGATCGTCAGACTGGTAAAAGTGCTGTTTGTATCGATACCATCATCAATCAAAAAGAATTCTATGAAGCAGGTAACCCTGTTTTATGTATATATGTTGCTTGTGGTCAGAAAGCAAGTACCGTTGCGAACGTTGTTCGTACACTGGAAGAGAATGGTGCAATGGCATATACGGTAGTTGTTTCGGCTGCTGCTGCTGATCCTGCTCCACTTCAATTCTACGCACCTTTCTCTGGTGCTGCAATTGGTGAGTATTTCAGAGATACTGGTCGTCCGGCACTAATCGTTTATGATGATTTGTCTAAACAAGCTGTGGCTTACCGTGAGGTTTCTCTACTACTACGTCGTCCACCGGGCCGTGAGGCTTATCCTGGTGACGTGTTCTACCTACACAGCCGTTTATTAGAGCGTGCTGCGAAAATCAACGCTAACGATGATATCGCACAAGCGATGAACGACCTTCCTGCGTCAATCAAACACATCGTTAAAGGTGGTGGTTCACTAACGGCATTGCCAATCATTGAAACACAAGCTGGTGACGTTTCTGCTTACATCCCGACCAACGTAATTTCAATTACAGACGGTCAGATCTTCCTGGAGTCTAACTTGTTCAACGCAGGTGTTCGTCCGGCGATCAACGTTGGTATCTCGGTATCACGTGTAGGTGGTAATGCACAGATCAAATCAATGAAAAAGGTTGCTGGTACTTTAAAGTTAGATCAGGCACAGTACCGCGAGCTAGAGGCTTTCTCGAAGTTCGGATCTGACTTAGATGCCGCTACCAAATCTGTACTTGATAAAGGTGCGCGTAACGTGGAATTGCTTAAGCAAGGCCAGTTCTCACCAATGCCAGTAGAGAAGCAAGTTGCAATCATCTACATCGGTACTAAAAACCTGATGCGTCAGGTACCAGTAGCGCGTGTTAAAGAATTCGAACAAGAATTCCTGGAGCAAATTGAACTACGTCACCCTGAAGTTTTAGCTGCCCTAAAAGCAGGTAAACTGGAAGATGCAACTACAAGCGTATTAGAAACAGTAGCTAAAGAGGTTTCAAGCAAATATTAATCTCTAACAGCGCACACTAAAATAACATGGCGAATTTAAAAGAAGTAAGAATACGTATAGCATCGGTACAATCTACCCAGCAGATTACCAAAGCCATGAAAATGGTTTCGGCTGCTAAACTGAAACGTGCCACCAATGCGATTACACAATTACGTCCATATGCTACTAAACTGAAGGAGATTTTAGGTAATCTATCTGCAAGTTTAGAAGGTTCATCATCACCTTTCATTCAGGAACGTGAGCCGAACAAAGTTTTAGTTGTGGTCGTGTCATCAAACCGTGGACTTGCAGGTGCTTTCAACATGAACGTCATCAAAGCAACCAACAACCTGATCGCGGAACGCTATAGTGAGCAGTTTAAAAATGGTAATGTGAAAGTTGTTGCCGTAGGTAAGAAAGCACAGGATTTCTACGAAAAACGTAACTACAATACCATTGGCAATAACAATGAGCTTTATACAGCACTAACCTTTGAAAACGTAACGAAAATTACCGAAGCCATCATGGATGGTTTCGTAAAAGGGGAGTACGATGAAGTGCAGGTTGTTTATAACCGCTTCAAAAATGCCGCTGTACAAATCGTTACAACAGAACAGTTGTTGCCACTAAAAAGAACTGCAGAAGCTGAAGTTGAGACTGTAAAAGGAAACAATGTTGACTACATCCTGGAGCCTTCAAAGGTGGAGATTGTAGAGCAACTGATCCCTAAGTCAATCAAAATTCAGCTTTACAAAGCCATCTTAGACTCACATGCTTCAGAACATGGTGCACGTATGACTTCTATGGATAAAGCAACTGAAAATGCCGGAGATCTTTTGAAAGCATTGAAACTATCCTACAACCAGGCCCGTCAGGCTGCAATTACAACCGAGTTAACCGAGATTGTAAGTGGTGCTGCTGCCTTGAATGGATAATAAGAATATACAATACCGAAGCCTCTGTCGCACGACAGAGGCTTTTTTGTTTAATCAAAATAAGAGAATGAAAACACGTCTTGCGATACTCATCGCCCTACTGATGCCATTTGGTTTATTGGCACAGGACACCACAAAAAACAACACCGGTTACCGTGATTACACAGCTGCTGTACTCTGGCAGCAACATGCCGGTGAATACCGCGCATTGACCTTTCAGGCCTATAACTTCGCTAGAATCTCCTTACTTCAGCGCTTGAAAGAAGTTGGTAAAGACAAGAAGTATGCAGTTGTGGTGGATGTGGATGAAACCGTACTGGATAACTCTCCGTTCCAGGGCTATCAGATCAACAACGGTAAAACCTTCGATCCGAAGGATTGGAGCACCTGGACCGGCCTTGGCGTTGCCGATACCGTACCTGGCGCACTGGGCTTCCTAAAATTCGCGGCAGCACATCAGGTAGAAACCTTCTACCTGACCAATCGCGATACTTCGGAAATGAAAGGCACCTTGTACAACCTGAAGACCCTTGGTTTCCCTCACGCAGACAAACAACACATCCTGCTAAAATCAAGCACTTCAGATAAAGAACCCAGAAGACAACAGATCCTGGAGAACTACCACATTCTGCTGCTTTGTGGCGATAACCTGAGCGACTTTTCCAACATCTTTTACCGCTCCGGAAAGAACACCATTGAACAGGTAAATGCAGCGCAGGCCGAATTTGGTACGCATTTTATAGTACTACCAAATCCGATGTATGGTGACTGGGAGAAACAGTTCTACAAAGACAGCAAACCGACTGAAGCCATAAAAGCTGCAGAGCGGTTAAAAGGATTGAAAACTTATTAGTATTAATCCTTTTATATAGGTTAATAAATATTATTTTTGTGCAGTAAAACTAAAAAAATAACATGGAGAAGAAACCAATTTACAGTACGCCCAGCATGAAGATTGCGAACGATGAAGGGATCTACAAATTATTATTAGTTGGAATTATACTAGGTGTAATCGGCGTGTTCTTGCGTTTTGCGGGTGATTCTGATATGTTGTCACTTATCTCATGGGTTATCCTATTCGTAGGTGCAGCTTTCTGCTTCAAAGGCGTTTTCAAGATTTTGGGTGCATAACCTCATAAATACCAACACAAAAAGCCAGTTCTTGTAGGACTGGCTTTTTTGTTTTTAGCTATTTTACACGCTTCTGGTTGTCCTTAGCAAAGGCTGCCCAGCCGGAGTACGACTTCCCTGCACCGCTCGCCGGTACCCGCTGAAAGGCATGGCACACCGCCACCCCAAGTCCGTCCGTCGCATCCAGAAACGCCGGCGTTTCCTTGAAGTTCAGCAAGCGCTGCAACATCGCTGCCACCTGCTCCTTCGTTGCACTACCATTGCCGGTAATCGCCTGTTTAATCTTTCGCGGTGCATATTCCGTTACCGGGATGCCTTTTGACAAAGCTGCAGCCATCGCCACGCCCTGTGCACGGCCCAGTTTCAGCATCACCTGAACGTTCTTGCCGTAAAAAGGCGCTTCCAACGCCATCACATCCGGCTTGTATTGTTCAATCAGTCCTACCGTCTTTTCAAATATCCTTTGAAGCTTCAGAAAGTGGTCATCCATGTGATCCATTTTTACCACGCCCATGCTGATCAATGTAATCTTACTGCCCTGCTCCAGGACCAATCCGTAGCCCATAACTGCTGTTCCCGGATCGATTCCCATAATCACCCTTTCCTTTTTTTCCACCAACATAGAACAATAATAAGCATATTTGCAGAAAGTGAGCGCAAAAAGTATAACACCCCGATACAAGACCATCATATCTAATCTGATCAAAATTGGCGTTGTCCTTTTCGCTTTTTACTTCATCTACATCAAGCTCAGCAGCAATCAGGACCTCAAAGGATTTCTCGACCTCATTGCCACCATACCCACCATACAGATTGTAAGTGTACTTTCGCTGGTCTTCCTGCTCATGTTGCTCAACTGGGGCCTCGAAGCCATAAAATGGAAAAGACTTATTGGTCCAATAGAACGCATCAGCCTTTGGAAAGCCATTGAATCTGTATTCTGCGGCCTTACCTGGGCTGTTTTTACACCCAATCGCCTGGGCGAATATGGCGGACGGGTTTTCTTCCTTTCGCCTAAACGGCGGATCATTGGCGCCGTGGCCATGGCTGTGGGTAACATCGGACAGATGGTGCTCACCAACATCTTCGGCTCCATTGCGGTCTGCGTCTTTATCTACCGCTTCAAACCGATGGACAGCCTTTTCTTCCTGTTCATCTGCACGCTGGCCTTCATTTTTTGTTCCTTCCTGGCCATCTTTTACTTCAACATCCGCTGGCTGAACGGCTTGCTGCTCTCCATGCGCTTCACCCGCAAATACAAGAAGTTCTACACCATCCTGGCCCGGTACCGAAAAGCTGAACTCTTCAGGATCCTGTTGTACTGCCTGGCAAGGTATGCGGTGTTTAGCACGCAATATTTCATCATGTTCTTCTGGCTCATCCCAAGTCTGCACTTCAGCGATGTGTTCATGATGGTCTGCATTCTGTTTTTCGTACAGTCCAACCTGCCTTCACTCGACCTGTTCGACATCGGGATCCGCAGTGTTACCGCGCTGTTCTTCTTCGAGTTCATCACCAATCAAAGTGCCGCTGTAGTAGCCTGTACGGCCAGCATCTGGCTGATCAATATTATTATTCCTGCTATCTTAGGATCTTATTTCGTCTTTAAACTGAATTTCTTTGGAAGCCTTAAACGTAATTAGTGTCATTGCCTTGGTGCTCACCATGTTCTATGTGGTGGTGATCAGCAGCTTCATCAGGGGATGGAAAGCACTGAAGCCATTCCAGTACCAGCAGCATCAACCACTGCACGTTTCCATCATCATTGCCGCCAGAGACGAAGCTGCGAACATTGAGAAAACCATAAAAGATCTGCTCGCGCAGGATTACGAGAAGGCCTTCCTCGAAATCATCTTTATAGACGACCATTCTACCGACAACACGGCTGAAATCATAAGAACCTACGAAGCACAAGGCATCACGCTGATCCAACTTAAGCAAAGCAACACGCTCAACTCTTATAAAAAGAAAGCCATAGAAACTGCTATCGGCAATGCCAGGGGCGAGTTGATCATTACCACAGACGCAGACTGCCGCATGGGTCCAAACTGGCTCAAGACCATCGTCAGCTACTACCAACAAGGGGGCTACAAGATGATCTCCTCACCGGTCGTATACTTCGAGGAGCAAAGCCGCTTCGAGCGGGCACAATCCCTGGAATTTCTGTTCCTGATCGGCATGGGCGCATCCACCATTGGCAATAACAAACCATCTACCTGTAACGGTGCCAACCTGGCCTACGAACGCCAGGCATTTTACGAAGTTGGCGGCTTCAAAGGCATAGACGACCTGGCTTCGGGCGACGATGAACTGCTGCTGCACAAAATGGCTGAAAAATACTGCAACAAAATTGGGTTCCTGAAAAACCATGACGCCATTGTGTACACCCAAGCCAAACCAACATTAAGAGAGTTTATCCAGCAGCGCAAACGCTGGGCATCCAAAAGCACCCGGTATAAGAACAAGTCCATCATCGTGCTGGGAATCCTCGTCTGGTTGTTCAACCTCAGCATTGTACTTAATCTACTCGCCGGCATAATCCTGCTGCTTTTTGGTTCTGCACAGGCGGAGCTTTTACAAGCCATGACAAACACCATGGACACCGCTAAGATATCCGGCGGGCAGCAGCTTTTATACCTGGCACTCCTCCAATTCTGTATAAAATTCCTGATAGAGTTCCTCTTTTTGAAAAAAGTTACTCACTTTGCCCGCAGACCCAAGCTCATGCAATTTTTGCCATTGTTAAACATCCTGCACATCATCTACCTCATATATATCGGCATTGCCGGAAATTCCGGAAAATACAGCTGGAAAGGAAGGATGGTGCGCTAATGAATGATCACAGCCCTTCAAAAAAGATCTGGAAAAAGTTCAGGAAGAATAAGTTTGCAGTAGGCGGACTCCTGTTCATTCTCGCAACCATGATCATCGGCATCCTGGGCTACCTCGTTACGCCAGACCAGACACCCATGGCCAACACCATGCACCTGCAGCTCAGCAACAAGAAGCCGGGCCGTAGCTTTAAATTTCTGATCATCAGCCGCAGCAATTCCGTTCAGCAGGTCAATGTATTTGAAAAGATGCTCTACGGTCAGGAAGCCAACTTCAAGAGCATACCCATCAACAGCTACAAAATCATTGGGGACAGGGTAGAAGCAGATGCGTACATCGGCGATGATGAACCTGGAGAGAAGAAAATCTACGCGATCAAAGACCTATGCAGCAGCTGCGATCTGAAAGACACCAAAAAGCTGAACACCCAGTTTGCAGCAAGCAATATCTATGAACAGCGTTTCCTGCTGGGCAGTGATATTTACGGCCGCGACCTGCTGAGCAGGCTCATCCTGGGCATCCGCGTTTCACTTTCCGTGGGCCTTATGGCGGTAATCATCTCCTTACTCATTGGCATCAGCCTTGGTGCCATCGCAGGTTACTTCGGCGGAAAGATCGATGCCGCCATTAGCTGGTTCATGAACGTGATCTGGTCGTTGCCCTCCTTACTGCTGGTCATTGCCATCTCCTTTGCACTGGGCAAAGGTTTCTGGCAAATCTTCATCGCCGTGGGCCTATCTACCTGGGTTGATGTCGCGCGCCTCGTCCGCGGACAAGTGATGGCGCTCAAAGAAGTGGAGTTTGTGGAAGCGTCCCGCGCATTGGGCTTCTCCACCAGCCGCATCATCATCAAACACATCCTGCCCAATATTGCAGGGCCGATCCTCGTGGTTGCCTCTGCGAACTTTGCCTCGGCAATCCTGCTGGAAACCGGACTGAGCTTCCTGGGCTTCGGCGCGCAGCCACCCATGCCCAGCTGGGGCACGATGATCAAAGAACATTATGGATACATCATCATGGATGCCGCCTACCTGGCCGTGCTGCCCGGCCTCGCCATCATGTTTACAGTATATGCGTTCAATGTGCTGGCCATCGGCCTGAGAGATGCCTTTGATGTGAAGTCGCAAAACGTAACGGTTTAGCGCTGCTTCAGCAAAGCCCGGACTGTTCCAAACCGCATCCCTGAAAAGAAATTTACTTTTTGCCTTTAATTCTTCAGCTGCATTATCCTTAACTTTGCGGCATGTTAATCAATTGTTTCCAACGGGATCTGATCGAAGCAGGCTGCGATGAAGCAGGTAGGGGTTGCCTTGCCGGGCCGGTATATGCTGCCGCAGTGATTCTGCCCAGGAAATTCAAGTCTAAAATCCTGAACGACTCCAAGAAGCTCACACTCGAACAACGCCTGGAAATGCGCGAGGTGATCCAAAAGCAGGCCATTTGCTGGGCAGTCGGTTCTGTAGACAACCATGAAATTGATGAGATTAACATCCTGAATGCCTCCTTTCTGGCTATGCACCGCGCGATAGATCAGCTGATGGTCATCCCGCAATACCTGGTGATCGATGGCAACAGATTCAAACCGTACTCCGATATTCCGCATGCCTGCATTGTTAAAGGGGACGGCAAGTACCTGAACATCGCTGCAGCTTCCATTCTGGCTAAAACCTACCGCGATGAGTACATGGCCAACATCGCGCAGGAACATCCTGAATATAACTGGCACCAGAATAAAGGCTACGGCACCGCGGCGCATCGCCTCGTTTCTATTGAAAAAGGATTAACACCATATCACAGAAGAACCTTCAGCATCAGTCACCCGCAATTCGATGGGATGCCTGATCTTGTCGTATAAATTTGTACTTTCAATAATTGAAAACGCTTTTTATTACAAACCGGGTCCCTTTTCCGCCGAAGAGCGGCTATCCTATAGTTGTTTATAACACAATTAAGGGCCTGCTTCGTATGGGCGTTGATGTCACCTTATTGAGCATAAATCCCAATCAGCATGCGGTGGATGTCGACGACATCTATGATCCGGTTTTTGAAGCCATCAAGTTCCACCACTACAACATCAACACCGAAGCGAATTTCATCGGTGCGCTTTTCAACATCTTCTCCAATGAGTCTTACAACGTCTCCAGGTTTTTCGATGATGAAGCGGGGCGTTTATTAGAGGATGTACTGCGGGAGACAGAATTTGATATCATTCAGTTTGAAAGCCTGTTCGTGGTACCTTACCTCGACATCGTAAAGGCCAACAGCAAGGCTAGGCTCATTTACCGTGCCCACAACATGCTGTTCGACGTCTGGGAGCGCCTTTCGCAAAGCGAGAAGTTCAGACCCAAGCGCCACTACCTGGAGTTTCTGGCCAGGCGCCTTAAAGCTTACGAAAGTGAACAGATCAACCGATTCCATCGCGTATTTGCCATTTCAGAACCCGACCGGCATCACATCATCAAACTGGGCTGTGAAACCAATGTAGACGTGTTCCCGGTATCCCTGGACATCAATGAATACAAAAGTGATGCGCTGCAACCCAACTTCCCGACTTTGTTCCACCTGGGTTCTATGGACTGGATCCCGAACCGGGAGGGTATCGAATGGTTTCTGGATGAAGTGTGGCCGGATATCGAAGAGCTAAACAGCGAACTCCGCTTTTACATTGCCGGCCGGAACATGCCGAGGAAGTTTTTCGACTACGACTCTGATAATGTGCTGGTGGAAGGAGAGATATTCGATGCCGTGGAATTTATGAATTCCAAATCCATCATGATTGTACCCTTACTATCCGGGAGCGGTATGCGCGTGAAAATCCTCGAAGGGATGGCAATGGGCAAATGTATCATTGCAACAACCATTGCCGCAGAAGGTATCGCCTGTGAACATGGAAAAGACATTCTGCTTGCGGATACGCCCGACGAATTCTACCGTTACATCCTGCAGTGCCTTACCCAGCCGCGAAAATGGCGGGCTATAGGGATGGAGGCCAGGAAGACCGCCGAGCGCGAATACGACATCGATGGGGTATCTCAAAGGATGTTTCAGGTATATCAGCAACTACTTAATGCTTAAAAATTTGTGTAGTTTTGCATACAATTTTTAACAACAAGTATGAAAGAGATCGCTTTAACAAACAAACACATTTCCCTGGGTGCTAAAATGGTTCCCTTTGCTGGCTACAACATGCCGGTACAATATGAAGGCATTAATGCCGAACACGCAACCGTTAGGCAGGGTGTTGGTGTTTTCGATGTGTCGCATATGGGCGAGTTTATTCTTAAAGGTGAAAATGCTTTAGATCTTATTCAACGTGTTACCAGCAACGATGCTTCCAAGCTATACGATGGTAAAATTCAGTACTCCTGCCTGCCAAATGAAAATGGCGGAATTGTAGACGATTTACTGGTTTACCGCATAGACGAGAAAAGCTACATGCTTGTTGTAAATGCTTCCAACATTGAGAAAGACTGGAACTGGATCCAGCAATACAATACCAAAGACGTGGAGATGCACAACATCTCTGATAAAACTTCCCTCCTTGCCGTTCAAGGCCCTAAAGCTGCAGAAGCACTGCAAAGCCTTACCGATGTGGATCTTGCTTCTATGGAATACTACACTTTCGTTAAAGGGCAGTTTGCAGGGGTAGACAACGTACTGATTTCCGCAACTGGCTACACGGGTGCTGGTGGTTTCGAGATCTATTTCGATAACGAACATGCAGATAAAATCTGGGATGCCATTTTTGAAGCCGGTGCAAGCCTGGGCATTAAGCCGATCGGTTTAGGTGCACGTGATACCTTACGACTGGAAATGGGTTTCTGCCTTTACGGGAATGACATTGACGATAATACTTCGCCAATTGAAGCTGGATTGGGCTGGATCACCAAGTTCACCAAAGACTTCACCAACAGCGAAGCCCTAAAAGCAGAAAAAGAAGCAGGTGTAAAAAGTAAACTTGTCGGCTTTGAAATGATTGACCGTGGTATTCCACGTCATGACTATGAAATTGTTGATGCTGAAGGTCAGGTTATCGGCCGTGTAACTTCAGGCACACAAGCACCATCCCTGCAAAAAGCAATCGGTATGGGCTACGTAAATAAGGAATTCGCTAAAGAAGGCACTGAAATTTACATCAGTATCCGCAACAACAAGATCAAAGCGAAAGTTGTCAAGTTCCCATTCTATAAATAAGCTGTATCCATAATATACATGTCGAGAAAGATTGAAGTTTGTTTAACGCCCGCATTATTGGGCTTATATGATTTAAAGAATAGCATTGTTGTCGTGATCGACATCCTCAGGGCAACCTCTTCCATGGTTTACGGGATCGATAATGGCGCTACCGCCATCATTCCTGTGGCACAGGTTGAAGATTGCCTGGCGTATGCGGAACATGGTTATCTACTAGCTGCAGAACGCAACGGAGAAGTGGTTGCCGGTTACAATTTCGGGAATTCGCCATTCTCCTACAGCGCTGAACATGTTGCTGGGAAAACCGTTGTGTTAACCACAACAAATGGAACCAAGGCACTACATATGGCACGCGCTACTGCACAGCAGGTGGTGATCGGGTCCTTCCTGAACCTGCAGGCCTTATGCGACTGGCTCAAAGAGCAATCGCAGGATGTACTCTTGTTATGTGCGGGCTGGAAAGATTCAGCGAACCTGGAAGATACCCTGTTTGCAGGTGCGGTGGTTAAAGCACTTCGTTCGGAATTTGTCGCCTTTGATGACTCCTCTGTTATTGCGGAAGATCTTTATGGTCTTGCACAACACGACCTTGGCGCATATATGAACAAATCCTCACACAGCCACCGCCTTGCCGCATTAAACATCGGTGAAGATGTTAAATTCTGTCTGCAGCTCAATATTTGTCAGGCCATCCCAGTACTGGTAGGTGATGCCCTTGTGCCATTGAAAAAGAACTAGATTTTAGATACCCATAAAAGCAGCCCTGCACATCTTATGTGCGGGGCTTTTTGTTTGAACCTTGCCGGGCACAAGCTTGCATTTTGCTTAAGTGTTACTAAGTACTTGCTAAGGGGTTGCCCTATTCAACCACTTGCCAAGTGCATGTTAAAAACTGTTCAAATCGCTTGTTTCCCAAGCGTTTTGTCAGATTTTTACCGCGGTTGGTGAGCAATGAAGATCAAGGCTCGCCTGGCACAGGAAAAGGAGGTTGTTTAAGCAAGGAGCTGTTTCAGCTTTTCGTTCGTCTCTAGCGCACGTAAGGTTTCTTCGTAAGCCAGCCAGTAGATCGTCTCTGCTTTGGCCGTGTCGAAGGTTTTAATTTCACCCATACCTTTAGGTTCAATTAACACGTCGCATAAGGGTGATTTCTCCTCCATATCCTTGTTTATGGACATCAGGAAGGCACGACCCATCAGTGCCCGGATCTTAGTAATTTTCTCCACCGGGTTCAGGTGGTTGCAGGAAGAGCCGATGATGAAATCGCAGTTACCAATAAGGGGTTCAACAGGGAAATTATTCAGAATACCACCATCCACATACATCTGGTTGTTGATCATCACCGGACTGAAGATGCCGGGAATGCAGCTGGAAGCCTGTACCGTCTTGATCAATGGGCCTTGACTAAAGTATTCGATCTTCCCCTCACTGAAGTTCGTCGCCGCTATGGTTAAAGGAATTTTTAAACTTTCAATACGGTCGTCCGGGAAATAGGTCTGAAATAAAGCGGTGGTACGCTCAATATTGATAAGGCCGAGTCCCTGCAGGGCAGGGCGGATGAAGCGGAGCAGTTTGGTCTTAAGGAAAATCTTGAGGCCCTCTTCAGGGTCTACACCAGAGGCATAGAAAGCGCCAGCAATGGAGCCGGCACTGGTACCGCTGATGTGACTGAATTGTATGCCTGCGTTGGAGAAAGCTTTAAGCACGCCTAGATGTGCAATGCCCCGTATGCCGCCGCCGGATAGTACAATTCCTATTTTTCTCATTGTTGTCTTGGTTTATATTTCGAGGCCCGCAGGATCTTTTCCGCGTCCGTATCGGCCATCAGTTCGGTTAAGCTTACATCCGGGTTCTCCTTCATGTACTTGCGCACGATCTGCCAACCCATCCATACACCCAATTTTGGTGCCGATTGATTCTTTTCGCCAAGGCCAGGTGTAAAGGGCCCTTCACTCAGGTACACCTGTATCTTCTGGTAGTCTGTTTTAAAGAGCAGTTCATGCTCCATAAAGTAGCCCCAAATGTTGCCTTCGTAAGTCGTGCACCAGCCCAATTGTTTATCTGTATAACCAATCTTTACTGAATCGGGTACCTTTTCATCCAGCACCTGGTCCATAAAATACAGGATCTTGCCATTATGCACCATTTTCGCAAGTAGCGTGCGGTCTTCATCACGTTCCGGGAATAACTCCTCACGTGCAAAAGTTTCCGCTAAGCGTGGAACAACATACGTCGGGGTGAACCTCCTGGAGATGTATTGCGGTACGCTGGACACGATGGCGGGGTAGAAACGACTGTCGCGCCCCAGGAACATATCCAGTCCGATGCCCATGTAGCCATCGCCAATTGGCGTTTGCACCTCAAAGCCGGAGATAAAAGCGATGAACCGTGGTACGTTAACTTTCGGGTAGTAGTGTTTGATGTATTTAAAGGTGGTGCTGAGCTCTTTTTCAATAGGTGCCATGTCTTTGAACACACTATCGGCATCATGACTCAGGTCTTTAAAGGCCTGATCTTTATACAACACATCCAGGATTTCCGGGCCGGAATAGGCCCCGTTGCCCACAATGCGAGTTACGTAATCCTGGTAGAAATAACCATACTGCTTAGCGAGTACCTGGTCGGTTTGCTGCGGTCCTTTATTCATGCCAGCCACCACGTCCTTATCAAAACGTTCAATAGCAATGTCCAATTTAATGTCTTCTACATAAGGGCGATTGTTTTGCTTGCAGGAAAACAGTGCTAGCAGAGCGGCAAAAAAAAGATAGATTTGGGAAAACTTAACGGTATTGTTCATGTTGAACAAATATAGACAGATGACCCCAGCCCACCGGGCCAATATTTACTTTTTATGAAAAAACTCTTATTTACGCTAGTATTCTTTTGTTTAACGGGTAGCGCTTTTGCACAATGGCAGAATGGACCTATCAGCAATGATTTTAGACTTGGTCTAACGGCGCATCCAACTTTCGGATGGTTGAAGCCTGAAAATGGTAAAGGTGAGGGCACCAGCCTTGGTTTCTCTTATGGATTACTGGGTGATTTTAACTTCGCTGAAAACTATAGCTTCTCTACCGGTTTAACCATCACCACCATCAATGGTAAAAGCACAGAAATCAACCCGCCGGGTTTTACTGGTGATGTTGCAAACGCTTATAAGCTGAAATACAAGCTTCAGTACATTGAAGTGCCGCTTACCGTGAAACTTAGAACTTCTAAAGTAGGGCAAATGGTTTGGTACGGACAGTTTGGTTTATCCAACGATTTTAACATTGGTGCGAAGCAGGATGTAGAACTGTCCGGCAGAAAAGTCGCTGAAGACAGGAACATCAAAGACCTTACAAACTTCTACAGAGCGGGCTTGATTTTAGGTGCTGGTGGCGAGTTTGACCTGGATTCACATACCAGCGTTGCGGTAGGTTTAACCTTCAACAATGGATTCACCGACATCAGCGATGATAAGAACCACAGCATTCGCAACCACTACGTAGGGTTGAACCTTGCTGTATTCTTTTAAGCTCTGCTTACAGGCCTTTTATGCCTGCCGGTTTATTGATCACTAATATGCTTGACTAATGAAGATAGCCCTTGCGCAGCTGAATTACCAGATCGGTAATTTTGAACTTAATACAAAGAAGATAATTGAAAGCCTGGAGAAAGGTAAAGCACAGGGTGCAGACCTTGTGGTATTCGCTGAACTGGCACTTTGTGGTTATCCGCCACGCGATTTTCTCGAGTTTGAGGAGTTTATTGAGCTTTGTGAGCAATCCGCTCAGGAGATTGCTGCGCATACGCAGGATGTGGCTTGTATCATCGGCCTGCCGGTAAAGAATCCACAGCTTGCGGGCAAGGACCTCTTCAATGCGGCATACTTCATTGAAAAAGGGGAGGTAAAGGCAGTAATCAAAAAGGCACTGCTGCCGAATTACGATATTTTTGACGAGTACCGCTATTTTGAACCTGCGACTTCATTTGAATGCATTGAGTTTATGGGGCATAAGATTGCGGTAACCATCTGTGAAGATTTATGGAACATCAATGATAATCCATTGTATATATCCAATCCGATGGATGAGTTGATCAAACAGCAACCTTCGCTGATGATTAACATTGCGGCTTCGCCGTTTTCTTACCTGCATGATGATGAGCGGGTTGAAATCCTTTCCGGAAACGCTAAACAGTACCAATTACCACTGCTGTATGTGAACCAGGTCGGTGCGCAGACAGAGATCATTTTCGATGGCGGCTCCCTGGCCTTTGATCAGGAAGGTAACCTGTTGGATGAAATGGCGTATTTCCAGGAAGACCTTAAGGTTTACGAGTTTGACGGCAAAGGCCTGGTCGGCTTACAGAAAACCGAGCACCAGGCGCTACCAGACGTGGCACAGATTCATGATGCATTAATTCTGGGGATACAGGACTACTTCAGTAAATCTGGCTTCAGTAAGGCTGTATTGGGCTTATCGGGTGGAATTGATTCCGCGATTGTCTGCGCATTAGCTTGTCGCGCCTTAGGTCCTGAAAACGTGATGGCTGTGCTAATGCCATCTAAGTACTCGACCGACCATTCTATTGACGATGCTATGGACCTGGTGAACAACATTGGCTGTATGCATGAGGTGATTCCGATTAAAGATGCTGCAGATGCTTTCGACAAGATGATGGCACCGGCATTTAAAGATATGCCTTTTAACGTTGCAGAAGAGAACATTCAGGCACGCTGCCGCGGGATTATCGTGATGGCGATGTCTAACAAGTTCGGCTATATCGTGCTGAACACCTCCAACAAAAGCGAGTGTGCCGTAGGCTATGGTACCTTATATGGCGACATGTGTGGTGCTATTGGCGTGATCGGGGATGTTTATAAAACACAGATCTTCCAGCTTGCAAGATACATTAACAAAGACCGGGAGATCATTCCGGAAAATACCATTGTAAAACCACCTTCAGCGGAACTGCGTCCCGATCAGAAAGACTCCGACTCCTTGCCCGACTATGATCAACTGGACAAGATCCTGCAGCTGTACATTGAGCAGAAGCAATCTTCAAGGCATATTATTGCACAAGGCTTCGATGAAGCCTTGGTTCGAAAGGTCATTAAGATGGTGAATAACGCGGAATTTAAGCGTTACCAGACCCCACCAATCTTGCGGGTATCGCCTAAAGCATTTGGTATGGGTAGAAGAATGCCGCTTACTGGAAAATATTTATCCTAATTAAATGCGACCGTTCTTTAACCGTTTTTTGCGTCTGTAATCCTGTACTGGGATGATGAATACCATAACCAATCCGATGAAACTGGCCAGTACGGCAATGATATCGCCGTTCTTCGTATAGAAGGTGATTTCACTGTTAAGGTTGATGTCCTGCTTTAAGGCTGTTGCCACCCACCATTTACTTTGCTGCTTGATGTCTCCACGCTGATCGATGAAGGCAGAGATACCGGTGTTTGCAGAACGCACCACCCATCTTCTGTTCTCTATTGCACGAAGCTTTGCATAAAGCAGGTGCTGATCCTTGCCTGAAGTGTTACCCCACCAGGCATCGTTGGTGATGACGCCAATAAACTGTGCGCCGTTTTTCACGGAACGGCGTACCCAATCACCCCAAATGGACTCGTAGCAGATCACCGGGTCCATACCCACACCATTCTGCGAGTAAAATACACCAGGCTCTTCCTGCCAGCCATAACCACCTACACTACCACCAAGTTCTGAAAAGATCGGCGCCAGAAAGGCTAAGGCCGTAGGAAAAGGCATTTGCTCTACACCAGGCACGAGTTTCGATTTGTGGTAGAACTGTACATTGGAGGAGTTCTCCACCAGTATCGCCGCATTGAAGTTGTCGATGTAAACCCCTCTGCCAGGGATCAGTTTTGCACTTGGCGTACGCTGGTCGTTGTATTTGTTCAGCGTTTCAATTCCCGTAACCAGGTTTCCGTTTTTGTATTTGGAAATGAATGCCTGCATGATGGCATACTCACGACTTTCGCGAATGGTTTCTTCTTCGCTGTATTGCGGCACGGCGGTTTCCGGCCATAGGAAATATTCCGTGTTAGGCTGGGCAATAGAATCTGATAAGTGCGTGAGGATTCGCATCTGCTCCGCTACAGGAATGTCGCCCAGCTTCTTGTAAGGGTCAATGTTTGGCTGCACCGTAACCACGTTCATGGGCATGCTTCTTTCTGTATAGCCAAAGTACTGTTTCAAGGAAATGGCTGTTGGTACCAGAACCAACACCAGCCAGAATATTGCTGGGCGGAAGCCAGGGTAGCCCTTGTATGTTTTGTAAGCTTTATATGCTTCAAAAGCCATGATGTTGCTGAGCAGGATCCATAAGGAACCACCGTACACGCCTGTATACGAGTACCATTGCACGATCTGGTGCATACCGGCAAAACCGTTACCCAAAGTCATCCATGGGAAAGCAAGGTCCCAGCTTTGGTGCAGGTACTCCATGCCGATGTAGAAACAGATGAGGCCCAGGTACGCAATTTTGCTGCTGCTGACCTGCGTTAAGCGGAAGTACAGCCAGAAGGCAGTAGTCATCAGCAATGCGCCCAGTCCGAAGGGGATGAGGCTCACCAGGAATGCGGTAAATGGATCGTTGTAGGCCACGATGGCATTGTACACCCAATAGATGCTTGCGGTGTTCCAGACGAGGAAGGTTAATCCTGCGGTGCGGAAGATGCGTTTGCTGGTTTTCGGGCGACCGTCTTTACTGATGGCCTGTAAGGCGATAAAGAGCGGCACCAGGCCAACAAGTAGGAGGGGTGCGGTAAAAGGTATGGGTGGCCAGGCCAGCCACATTATGAAAGCGCTGAGCAGGGCCAGCAGGTACGTTAGTTTTTGGGTCATTGATTTTAAAAGCTATCCAGAATACTGGCTTTCTTGGCTTCGTATTCCTCGAGGGTAATCAGCTGCTTATCGTAAAGCGTTTTTAGCTTACGTAGCTTCAGGGTCGTTTCGTCTTCCGGCTCGGGAGCTGGTGCAGGGCTTTGCTGCGTTACGGGCGTTGGCGCCTCCGGCGTTTGCATCTGACTGCTGGCGGTGGTTTCCGGAAGTTCAGCATGGTCCACAATTATTGCCTCTTCGAAACCTTCCGTATCCTGAAACAAAGGTGCTTTTGCAGGCTCTTTAAGGCTTTGCGCTTCCCTTGCAGCTATAAGCTGCTGCTCTTTGTAGAACTCCAGCTGCTCTGAAGCCACCTGATATAATCTACGGGCTTGTACCTTAGGGATGAAGTCGGTAACCAATGGTACACCTTGAACCGGAGTACAGGTAAATTTGGCGCCGAACAGCTCTTCTTTGAATGCGACTTCATGAATGCTTTTCCAGGAGATGTCTTTGAAGTTCATGGTGATGCCTAAGTTGCCTGGTTCACAATAGAACATGCGTTTATTGGTTACCGCGATACAGTCTGGCAGCAAGTTTACTGCAGGCTTTTTCTGAACAGCAATGTACAGCAGTTCTTCGTTGCTGCTGAGCATGTCGGTTAGTTTTCCAAGGACTTTATCTATAGCTTTCGGATCTTGTTCATCAAGCAGAAATTTATCAGGTATCATCATCGTATTCCGGTATGTTTATTTGTAGTCTTTATCTTTTAATTTGCTCTTTTTCACTTCAGGTTTGCCTGCAACACAAATTACGAATTCTCCTTTCAGGATATTGTTGCTGAAGTGTGATTTTATTTCTTCAACAGTGCCGCGAACCGTTTCTTCATACATCTTGGTGAGCTCCCGGCTTACGGAAGCCTGGCGGTCGGCACCGAAGTATTCTTCAAATTCTTCGAGGGTTTTCAGCAGGCGGTGCGGACTTTCGTAAAGCACGATGGTGCGGTCTTCTTCTGCAAGGCGCTTTAGGCGGGTCTGGCGACCTTTTTTCACCGGCAGGAAACCTTCAAATACAAAAGCGTCGGTTGGCAGGCCAGAGTTGACAAGTGCTGGCACGAATGCCGTTGCGCCGGGCAGGCATTCTACTTCAAGCCCTTCTTTTAAGACCTCGCGGGTAAGGAAGAAGCCCGGGTCGGAAATGGCGGGTGTGCCGGCATCAGATATCAGTGCCACAAGCTTACCTTCTTTCAGAAAACGGATGATCTCTGAAGTGGCTTTGTGTTCGTTATGCTGGTGGTGGGAGTAGGCTTTTTTATCTATGCCGAAGTGCTTTAGCAGAGGTGCGCTGGTGCGGGTATCTTCAGCTAAAATCACATCTGCTTCCTTCAGAATGCGGACGGCCCTGAAGGTCATATCTTCGAGGTTGCCGATGGGTGTAGGCACCAGAAATAGCTTACCAAACGTATTATTCTCCAAACTCTTGTTATCTTTGGTAAAAAAAATAATTAATAATGCTGCAAGTTAACTATATCCGTGATAATAGAGAGAAAGTTTTAGAACGCTTAAGTGTACGTAACTTCAAACAGGTAGAAGTGGTGGATCAGATCATTGAAATGGATGAGTCGCGTAAACAAACCCAAACTTCCCTGGATCAGTTATCGGCTATAGCAAACTCTAGCGCCCGCCAGATTGGCGAGCTGATGCGCAGCGGAAAAAAGGAGGAAGCTGAAGCATTAAAGGCACAGACTGGCAGCAATAAAGAGCAGATCAAGTCGCTCGGCGAGCAGCTGACCGACATTGAAGGCCGCTTGTTTAACCTGATTGTACAATTGCCGAACCTGCCGCATGAGCTGGTAAAAGCAGGTACAACGGCAGAGGACAATGAAGTGGTTTCCCTGCATGGCGAACCGGCAGCTTTACCGGATGGCGCCTTGCCGCACTGGGAGCTTGCTGCAAAATACGATATCATCGACTTTGAACTTGGTGTGAAAATCACCGGTGCTGGTTTTCCGGTTTACAAAGGGAAAGGCGCACGTTTACAACGGGCACTGATTAACTTTTTCCTGGACCACGCCGTGGCGAATGGCTACCGTGAAATGCAGGTGCCACATATGGTAAACGAAGCTTCCGGCTTTGGTACCGGGCAGCTGCCGGATAAAGAAGGACAGATGTATCATGCGGGTGTAGATAACCTGTACATGATTCCGACTGCAGAGGTTCCGGTAACGAACCTGTATCGTGATGTAATCCTGAAAGAAGAAGAACTACCTGTTAAAAATACTGCATATACCCCTTGTTTTCGCCGTGAAGCAGGTTCCTATGGCGCGCATGTGCGTGGTTTGAACCGTCTGCACCAGTTTGATAAGGTAGAGGTGGTACAGATTGTACATCCGACGAAATCTTATGAAGTGCTGGAGGAAATGAGCGCCTATGTACAAAGTCTGCTGCAGGAACTTGGATTGCACTACCGCGTGTTGCGTTTGTGTGGTGGCGATATGGGCTTTACCTCTGCCATGACTTACGATATGGAAGTTTGGAGTGCTGCGCAGCAGCGTTGGCTGGAGGTTTCATCTGTGTCTAACTTTGAAACCTATCAGGCAAACCGCCTGAAACTTCGTTTCAAAGGCCAAGGTGGTAAAACACAGCTGGCACATACCTTGAACGGCAGCGCGCTGGCATTGCCGAGAATTGTGGGTTCGATTTTAGAAAACAACCAGACAGAGCAGGGTATTAAGATTCCGGAAGCTTTGGTGAAATATACTGGCTTCGAGTACATCGACTAAGCTCAGACGTTTATTCAATAAAAAAAAGCCCTGGTTGTTGTAACCAGGGCTTTTTTCATTATAAGTTAACTCATTATTTAAACCCAAAAGGGTTTATGGCGGTTAAGCTGATCAATTACAGGATCAGGATTAACAATAAGATGATGATAATAATTGCACCTACAGAAAGGTAAACACCTCCACCCATTGCACGGGCCTGGCTTTTCATTTCTTTAAGTTCTTTGCGTAAAGCTTTTCTTTCAGATTTTGAAAGATCCGATTTGTCCATGCCTTTGATTTCTTCAACACGGTCGGTAATTCTTTTTAACTGCAGTTGTTGTTCAGCAGTAAGCTCAACTTTGTCCTTACGGTCTGCAGCCATGGTTGGGTTTGCACTAAATCCTAAGATAAATACAAGCGCTAAAGCGTAAACTAATTTTTTCATATGATTTCGTTTTAATTAATACGCTATAAACAAAAAACCTACCAAAAATGGTAGGTTTTTGAAATTAATCGTAATCTAAAGTATAGATAGGCCTGTAAATGCCATTTGTAGACATGTTGAACCTCGGGTTTGTGTCTGATCGATTACTTAAAGATTAACTGTTAAACGATAGCACAGCTTGAGAAATACTGTCCACTCTTTTAAACAGTTATTTGATTTCGAAAACAACGTTGACGGTATAGCTTAATTTAATCTGTTTGAAGTCGATTTCTGCTGAAGATTCCTGATCCGCTGCGGAAGCTTTCATCATCATGTTATTGGTGCGGTAAGCTTGTGGGTAAATCTCGTTGTTGATCTCCTGAATGTCTATCGCACTACCGAGCTTGTCGCCAATAGATTCCACCATTAAGGTTGCTTTTTGTTTCGCGAGTTGAAGCGCTCTTACTTTAAGCTCCAGCTTTAAACGGTCGATCTTTGAGTAGTCATAGCTATCAATATTGGTATAAGCAATGCCTCTTGGATCAATGGCACCAATGATGTCGTTATACCTGTTCAGGTCGTTAACCTTTAGACGGTATTGTTTGCTGGCAAGGAATTCAGGGTTCTTTTTCTTGTCACGGGTTGCGAAAGAAGAAAGGCTGTTGATGGTCAGGCTTTCTTTAGGCAAGCCTGCTTGTTGCACCGCACGCACGAGTTGGTTCTCTAGCGTGGTGATGTCAATTCTGTTTTTGCTGTTGTTGTCTTTGAAGTATTCCTTAAGCGAGATGCTTACATAGATGATGTCTGGGGTAACTTCAGATTCGGCGAGGCCGCTTACAGTAATTTTCTTGCGGAGGTCCACTTGCTGTGCAAGGGCACTGAAGGAGAAGAAGGCAACAAAGGCCAGGGCAATTAGCTTTTTCATATGTTTGTGTGTTACTTATGTGGTAAACGCACCAAGATATAAAAATGCTACATGCCCCGGCTGTTATTAGTCTTCGACGATTTCGTTGTTGATGCCAATTTCTTCCACCACTTCCTCTTTGAAGTAATGATTCTGGAAGATCATGATGATGATCACACCAACAGAGATCGCAGCGTCAGCGACGTTAAAAACGGGTCTGAAGAAGATATAATCTTCACCACCCCAGATGGGTACCCATTGTGGAAACACACCTTCCATAATTGGAAAGTATAACATGTCTACTACACGACCGTGAAACAGGCCTGCATAGTTCCAGATGACGCCGTAAAATACGGAGTCAATGATGTTTCCCAGGGCACCGGCAAAAATCAAAGCCACGTTAAGGATAAGCCCCCTGTGGTATTTATGCCGGATGAGGTAATGCAAGCCGTAGCCGATACCTCCTACTGCTGCAATTCTGAATAAGGATAAAGCCAGCTTTCCAAACTCCCCGCCAAACTCCAACCCGAAGGCCATTCCATTATTTTCAGTGTAATGTATGATGAACCAGTCTCCAAGGATATTGAATTCCTGACCCATAGACATATTGGTCTTGATCCAGATTTTAGACACCTGATCAATCAGTAAAACTAAAAATATGACTAAAAAAGGTTTAGTATAGCCTTTCATTATGCCTGCTTCAGTTTTGCTTCCATGCTAAGCGTTGCATGCGGTACGGCCATCAAACGCTCTTTTTGGATTAACTTACCCGTCTCGCGACAAATGCCATAAGTTTTGTTCTCAATACGTACCAATGCATTTTCCAGGTTGTCGATAAACTTCTTCTGGCGTGCTGCTAATTGGTTTAATTGCTCTTTTTCGAGTGTTGCAGACCCATCTTCAAGGGTCTTATAAGTACCTGATGTATCTTCAGTTCCATTAGAGTTCGGGCTGCTAAGCGAGTTGCTTAGTGACAAGAATTCCTCTCTTGCAACGCGTAACTTCTCCTGAATCAATGTTTTGAATTCCTGAAGTTCGCTGTCAGAATACCTTGTCTTCGTAGTCTTTTCCATTATTTTATTTTTTAATTAACAAAATTTGTAATTCAACGTCATCTATCACCGTTTTGTTTCCTTCTACCAGGTTATCTGCTAATATAATATCATCTGCAAGAATTTCTGAACAAATGTATTCCTTATTTTGCATCAGGGCAGTTGCAATCAGTTCATGCTGCTGTACTTGCACGGTGATTCTGTCAGTAACTTCGAATCCAAGTTCCTTGCGCAGGTTCTGTATCCGGTTGATCAGCTCTCTGGATAAACCTTCAAGTTTAAGCTCCGGTGTGATGGTTACGTCTAAAGCAACGGTCAGGTTACCCATGTTCGATACCTGCCATCCCGGGATGTCTTCAGCGATGATTTCAAGGTCGCTGCTAGAGATCAGAAACGTGTGATCCTGAACATTGATTTCGATTTCACCTTTGGTTTCCAGGATGTTAATGCTTTCCTGATCCAGGTTGGTAATCGCTTCCGCAACTTGTTTCATGCTCTTTCCAACCTTAGGGCCCAGGGCCTTAAAGTTTGGTTTGATCTTTTTGGTGATGAAACCTACGGTATCGGTGATGTACTCAATGTCTTTGATGTTGGTTTCAGAAAGGATTAAGTCTTTCACCAGGTCTACACGTCCGGCAAGTTGCTGATCCAGTACTGGGATCAGGATTTTCGCCAACGGCTGACGCACATTGATGGCCGATTTCTTTCTCAAGCCCAGTACCATCGAAGAGATGTTCTGTGCAAGCTCCATGCGGGCATTCAGTTCCAGGTCGATCAAAGACGTATCCGCAGCTTTCCAGAAGGTTAGGTGCACGGATTGTGCCGGCTGTTCTTCTGAAACGGTAAGGTTCTGATACAACCAGTCTGCAAAGAAAGGCGCTATTGGCGACATCATTTGTGCAATGCTGGTTAAGCAGGTATAAAGCGTCTCATAGGCTGCTTTTTTATCTGCAGTCATTTCGCCTTTCCAAAAGCGGCGGCGCGATAAACGGATGTACCAGTTGCTCAGGTGCTCATCCACGAAGGTCTGTATTGCTCTGGCAGCCCTTGTCGGCTCGTAAGTATTGAAGCTCTCATCTACTTCGGCAAGAAGCGTTTGTAGTAGCGACAATATCCAGCGATCCAGCTCACTGCGTTCTGCAACAGGCGTTTGATTGTCTTTATCCAGTACAAACTTGTCAATGTTCGCATATAATGCGAAGAAAGAGTAGGTGTTGTAAAGGGTTCCGAAAAACTTACGACGAACCTCATCAAGGCCGTCCATGTTAAATTTAAGGTTGTCCCAAGGGGATGCATTGCTGATCATGTACCAGCGGGTGGCATCAGCACTGTAGGTAGAGATGGTGCTAAATGGATCGATACCATTGCCAAGGCGTTTGGACATCTTGTTTCCATTTTTATCTAACACCAATCCGTTAGATACGACGTTCTTGAAGGCTACACCAGGGTTGCCTACGCGTTCGTTGATGGCTTTGATCTCGTCACTGCTTTCGCTTAACATCACCGCTATGGCATGTAGGGTAAAGAACCAGCCGCGGGTTTGATCCACACCCTCTGCGATGAAATCTGCAGGGTAGGCGTTTTCAAATTCAGCTTTATGCTCAAACGGGAAGTGCCACTGTGCGTAAGGCATCGCACCGCTGTCGAACCATACGTCGATCAGGTCGGTTTCACGCTTCATCTTACGACCAGTAGGGGAAACCAGGATTACATCATCCACATAAGGGCGGTGCATGTCCTTCAGTTCAAAGGCTGCATCCATAAATCCGGCTTCAACGGACTTGCGAATTTCTGCATTAAGCTCAGCAATAGAGCCGATGCAAAGTTCTTCCTGTCCATCTTCTGTGCGCCAGATTGGAAGCGGTGTACCCCAATACCTGGAGCGTGACAGGTTCCAGTCGACCAGGTTTTCCAACCAGTTTCCGAAACGGCCTGTTCCAGTTGCTTCAGGTTTCCAGTTGATGCCTTTATTCAGTTCAACAAGCTTGTCTTTAACTGCTGTGGTTTTGATGAACCAACTATCCAACGGATAATATAAAACTGGCTTATCAGTTCTCCAGCAATGCGGATAGCTGTGTTCGTATTTTTTAACGTCAAATGCTTTGTTGTCTTCCTTCAGCTTGATGGCTAGCAAGACGTCCGTAGATTTGAAATCTGGCGCCTGACGTTCTTCGTCACTGTAGAATTCTTCTTTTACATAGCGACCAGCGAAGTCTGTTACTTCGTCAACAAACTTACCTTGCTTGTCTACAAGTGGCAGTTCATTTCCAAAGGCATCTTTAATCATCACCGCAGGAACTCCACTTTCTTTAGCAACCCGGAAATCGTCTGCACCGAATGCAGAAGCGATGTGCACGATACCTGTACCGTCTTCGGTGGTTACATAGTCTGCAGGGATCACGCGGAATGCATTTGCTTTCAGCGCATCGGAGGTTACGTAATCCAGGAGTTGGTGATAGCGAAGGCCAACCAGTTCTTTACCTGTAAATTCTGCTGCGATGGTCCATGGGATCAGCTTGTCGCCGCCCTTGTACGCATCAGAAGCTAAGTCTTGAGCATCTTTCTTGAAGTGTTTGCCCACAAGATCTTTCGCTACAATTACGCTTACCGGCAGGTAGGTGTAAGGGTTGAAGGTTTTAACCTTCACGTAGCTGATCTTTTCGCCCACGGCCAGCGCACCATTTGAAGGTAAGGTCCATGGGGTTGTTGTCCAGGCGATAATAGCCGTCTCTTCGGTTCCATCTTCAAAAAGCACCGGCATCAGCGGGTGCTCCTGATCTTTTTTCAGGAAGAACTGTGCAGTGATGGATGTATCCTTCAGCATCTTGTAGGTGCCTGGCTGGTTAAGCTCATGTGAGCTCAGTCCGGTACCTGCAGCTGGTGAGTACGGTTGTATGGTGTACCCTTTGTAGATCAGGCCTTTCTCGTAGAAAGACTTCAGGATCCACCAAAGGGATTCGATATATTCGTTTTGGTAAGTGATATATGGGTTTTCAAGGTCTACCCAGTAGCCCATCTTTTCAGTCAGGTCATTCCATACATCGGTGTATTTCATAACCTCTTCCTTACAGGCAGCATTGTATTCCTCTACGGTGATTTTCTTACCAATATCTTCCTTGGTGATGCCAAGTTTCTTTTCTACAGCAAGCTCTATTGGCAGACCATGGGTATCCCATCCGCCTTTGCGTTTTACCTGAAATCCTTTGAGGGTTTTGTAGCGACAGAAAATGTCTTTAATTGCACGGCCCATGACGTGGTGTATGCCCGGCATACCGTTGGCCGAAGGAGGACCTTCAAAAAAAGTAAATGGCTGTGTCTCGGGCCGGGTTGAAATGCTTTTTTCAAAGATTTGTTCCTTCTTCCAAAACGCCAGTATTTCTTCTCCTATTTTAGCTAGTTCTAGTTGTTTAAATTCCCTATACATCAATCCAGTATCTCCAAAAAATTAAGTGTGCAAAGTTAAGCTTTTGTATTTAAAAACGGTATCCCCAGCGTTAAATATCGAGCATATTACGCCTTGGATTGATTTTTGTGTAATATGGTTAAGATTAATCCATAAATAATATCTATTTCATTATGATTAAAGTTCTCAAACTCCAGAAAGGTGTGATCGCGATTATACTTGGTATAATCGGAGTGGTTGTGTACATGCTTCTTAGAGAACAAAATGAAGAAGTTTCCATGTACTTCCTTGAGGCTTCAGGCGTGTTCCTGATTGCCGGCGCATTGATGTTTCTCTATCCGATTTTGTTTGCAAAGAAAGACAGTGATGGATGCGTACAACTAAATCCGGAAATCGATCCAGACGCACCGGATCCAGACGCCCAGCCGCTGGAAGAAAGTCGCCCGTGAAAAAGTGAGAAAAAACACAATTAAAATACCCGGTTTTTTATCAATATCCTGATCATTAGCAGATTGGTGTGGTATTGGGCCTAACTTGCGCAATATTAAGCAACATCTCTATGAACTTAAATTTGAAAACGAGCCTTTTGTTGGCTTTGTTGTGTGTTTCTGTGTTATTTTCCTGTAAGAAAGACCAGGATGAATATGTTCCAGGTCCTGAAAAACAGGCTTTAGTGCTGAGCGGTGAAATCACCCAGCCAACCACCCTGACCCCCGATAATGAATACATCTTGAAGGGTCGTGTTTATGTAAAAGGCAATGTTAAGTTGACCATCGTTGCCGGAACGACCATTACGGTTGAACCTGCAGAGAAAATGGAAGACAAAGGTGCGCTAATCATTACGCGTGGCTCAAAGCTTGACGTGAATGGTACGGTAGACCGTCCTGTTGTATTTACTTCAGCGGCAGCGACTAAAGCGCCTGGCGACTGGGTAGGTGTAATTGTATTGGGTAAAGCGGCAACCAATGGCGATGGTGGTGTTATGCATGTTGCGGGTATGCCTGAAACCTTAGATACTGAATTTGGTGGTGTTGATGAAGGTGATAACTCCGGTACCATCAAATATCTGCGTCTTGAATACACCGGGGCGCTGAACCCTGCAAACGAAGAGGAGTGGGCTATTGACTACGCTAGCGGCATGATGCTTGGCGGTGTTGGTAACGGTACCATCCTTGAAAATGTAATGGTGAAACACTCCAAAGATGATGGTTTCCAGTTTGTTGGCGGTAATGTTAACGCTAAATACCTGATTTCTTATGATAACGGTGATGATAACTTCGATTTCGACCGCGGTTATACCGGAAAACTACAATTCATCATTTCTTACAGACCATCTGCTTCAAAAGTTGGTATCCGTGCAAATGGTGTAGAAAGCTTAAATGAAAAAGATGCCCTTCCAGGTATCGTTCCTTATACACACCCCGTGATTTCGAACATGACCATCGTGGGCCCACAAGGAGATCAACCTGAAGGTGACCAGAGTCAGGGTGTATACATCCGTAAGAACACCAGATTTACCATTCAGAACTCTATTATCGCTGGTTACACTTATGGTGGACTGATGCTTTGTCCTAAAACGAAACCTTACCTGGTGGGTGATTGGAATGAAGATAATTCGGAGTTCAGATACAACCTGGTTAATGCAGATAAACAAGGATGGGCATTCAACTATGATGACGGACCTTCCGGCGTGAAGATTAACCCTGATGCAGATGTTGCAAAATGGGCTACAGAAACTGGTAGTAAGACAACCAAGAACAGAGCAAACAATAACGAGTTACTTACGGACATCGCAGGTTTCATGTTTAATGGTTTATATCAGACTGGTACGGCACCAGATTTCAGACCTCAGGTTGGCTCGCCAGCACTTAAGGGTGTTAACTTCAGCAGTAATGGTGTCAACAAGGTCATGGATAGCATGATGAAAGTTGCTTACCGTGGCGCACTTGGTTCAACAGACTCCTGGGCAAATACAGGTAGCTGGGCAAACTGGGATTAATGCGTAAAAATACTGAGTTAGAGGTATTTGTACTTAAAATGAAGCTTTGAATACATTCTGGTAAACATTTTTCGGTGTTTGATGGTACTGTGTAATGAAAACATAATCACTTGTATACTAACAAACTAATTTTAACCGAAAACCTAGAAAACAATGAAATTCAAAGCCTTAATGACTCTTGCATTTACCGGGATGGTCTTTGCAGCATGTAGCTCAAACAACAACGGTGAAGGTGGTGATTCAACATCAATGGATACATCCATGATGGACACTACAATGACCGACACAAGCATGATGGATACTTCAAATACGGGCACAATGGGCTCTGGTGGTGCATCAGGAACAGGAACAAGCACTAGTGGATCTAGCAGTGGCGCAACTGGCGCTGGTACTGGTGGCACTGGAACAACCGGAACAGGTACAGGCACCGGATCAGGTACTGGCAGTGGAACCTCTACTGGTGGAACAACCGGCGGATCTGGAACAACAACCCCTCCAGCTCAATAACCCTTTACAGCTATACATAAAAAAGCCTGCGCAGTTGCGCAGGCTTTTTTATGTAATAACCTTTCGAATGATCTAGATCTTGTAATTCTGGATGCGAACCGCATTCAGGATGGCCAGTAAGGCAACGCCGACATCTGCAATTACGGCTTCCCAAAGGGTGGCTACGCCACCGGCACCCAGCAGGAGCACCAAGATCTTAACGCCCATGGCAAGGCAGATATTCTGCCATACGATGTTCCTTGTAATGCGGCCGATCCGGATTAAGCCGGGAATCTTAGAGGGCTGGTCATTCTGGATCACGATATCTGCCGTTTCAATCGCAGCATCGCTGCCCAGCCCACCCATGGCAATTCCGGCATCTGCGAGCGCAATTACAGGTGCATCATTAATGCCGTCACCAACAAAAGCAATGGTTTTACCCGCAGCTTTTAGGTTCGTCAGGTGTTCAACCTTGTGTTCAGGCAATAAATCCGGTGCATATTGTTTAATCCCCAGCTGATCGGCTACGCTTTTAACCACACTCGCCTTATCTCCACTAAGCATCACCACTTCGATGCCAGCTTTTTGCAGCGCCTGTACCGCGGCTTTCGCATCGGGTTTAAGTGCATCCGCAATGACCAGATGACCTTCGTAAACACCATCAATGGCAACGGTCACCACCGTCTCTGCAATATCGACCAGGCCAGTGTCGAACTGGATGCCTTGCCTTTCAAGTAAGCGCGTGTTACCGACAAGCACAGATTTCCCATTAACGGTAGCCTTTAGGCCTAAGCCAGGGATTTCAGTGACATCGGTTGCAGAAAATGAATAGTCAGGTTTAGGTATTTCAACCTTCGGTTTTGGACTGTTGATGATATGTTCCGCGTACCTTGTTATGGCTGTCGAAATTGGGTGCGTGGATTTGCTTTCTACGGCTGCTACATACTGGAGAAAGGTTCTTTCATCCAGCTGGTTCGTCTTAACGGTTTGCACCTCAAATACACCCTTGGTCAATGTTCCGGTTTTATCCATCACGACGGTGTTCACTTTCGTCATGACGTCCAGGAAGTTGGCACCTTTAAAAAGAACCCCATTCTTGGAGGCCAGGCCAATGCCACCGAAGTAGCCCAGTGGAATGGAAACCACTAGAGCGCAGGGGCAACTGATCACCAGAAAAACCAATCCCCGGTACAGCCAGTCTCTGAATACATATTCCTCTACGATGAAATAGGGCAGCACCACCACGATAAGCGCCAGCATGAAGACAATGGGGGTATAAACAGCTGCAAAGCGGGAAATAAAAAGCTGTGTTTTGGATTTTCTGCTGGTTGCATCCTGCACTATTTGCAGGATCTTGCTGAGCTTGGTGTCTTTGAATAAGGACTTCACCTGTACCTGAATAACCTGGTTCAGGTTGATCATGCCCGCATAAACGGGTTCACCTTTGCGTTTGTTGTCGGGTTTAGCTTCCCCGGTCAATGCTGCGGTATTTAACGTCGCCTGTTCACTTAGCAGCAGCCCATCTAAAGCAACCCGCTCACCGGCTTTAACCTGGATTTTTTCATCCAGGAGCACCTCGCGTGTGTTTACCGATTCTATCTTGCCGTTGCGCAGTACATCTACACGGTCGGGCCGGATGTCCAGCAGTGCCTTGATGTTCCGTTTGGCTTTATCTACAGCGGCATCCTGGAACCACTCGCCTATGGCGTAGAACACCATTACGGCCAGGCCTTCACTATATGCGCCTATGGTAAAAGCACCAATGGTGGCTACGCTCATCAGTACAACTTCATTGAAGAAGTCCAGTCTTGAAGCTTTCCGAAAAGCAAGCGCGAATACCGGATAGCCTGCCAGGAGTAGTGCGAATCCGTAGATCAGCAAGCTTGGCCAGGTGCCGATATGGACTTTAAAGCCGAGCTCCAACACCTGCATTACCACAAGCGCGAGTAGTGACACAAGGAGGGGCCAATGCCTTAGCCAGGTATCACCCTTTGTTGAATGTCTATGGTTATGTGTTCGGTCGCTCATTTAAATATTACTTATGTGGTGGATTCATTGGTGAATATCAAACTTGTCACCAGCAGCAAGGATAGATAGGCTTAAATTACGAATACTAATTGCCATTCCCGGCAATCATCTCATCTGCGCCCGTGCCAGCAAAGATCATGGGAGTGGAAAGGACCATTGCCCCTGCACTGGTGCCACCTACCACTAATCTCTCGTAGATGTAACGATGTTTAAGCAAAAACAAAAAGCCAGTACCTCCGTAAATGGATGTTAATTTCAATTGGTCCCCGCCAGCAAAAAAAACGGCATCTGCACCTTTCACACGAGCCTCCACTTCTTTCGCATCCACATCTTCTCGATGATTATGGTGGATATGATTTACCCTGCAGGGGATATGTTTTTCAAACAGCGCTTTGTATTCCTCATAGGTTTGCTTCACATCATCGATGATTATGGTGGATATGATTTACCCTGCAGGGGATATGTTTTTCAAACAGCGCTTTGTATTCCTCATAGGTTTGCTTCACATCAACCGATCCTGCTGTTGTAACGAGCTCGATTACGGGGTTTTCCTTCTCTAAGAGTTTAGTGTATTCCTTCATAACAGAGTCACGGTCTTCGCCACCACCGATAATCATTAAAATACCTGTCGGAATGGGACAATCATTCTTTTGCTGATACTGTGTTAGTTCGTCAATTTCCATATCTAAATTCTTCAAGCTTTGTTTAAGAATAAGCTTCTTTCTAGCCAATATTGTTTTCGACAAATGCACAATACGTAGATATTGGGCTACTTTGTAGGTAGTTCATGTAACCCGCAGCTATAAACATAACATGGACTTGTCGGGTCAGGCTTCAATAGATAATTGTTACTTGAAAATAGAATGCACTACAATTGTTTTAGTAGAAATTGCGCTTACCTGTGTTATACACGTAGAAATACTGATGCTTAGAAGTAAATCTACTTTAAGTGTTTACTGGAGGGTTTTGTAGATTTGTGCGTTAATTTTTAAGCAATAGCGCTAATATCCTTAACGCTTGGTCTTGAATGTTGAGAGGAGCTATGTGACAAACAAAGACTCAGCGTTCCCATGCCATGAACATATAACTTGGTGGTATCGCATTATTAACAAAAATTAGAGGTAGCTTACGAAAGCAACAGTACTTACTATAAATATAAACAGCAAATGTTGAAGATGAATGTGATTTTAGCTGAAGATGATAATTTAGTTAGAGATGGCATTAAGTTATTGTTGGAAACGCATGAGGGCTTCACCGTCATCGGTGAAGCACATAATGGCCTTGAGGCTATTGCATTATTACAAGCGGGCATTATCCCCGATGTTGTTCTGGCTGATATTAACATGCCAGACATGGACGGAATTGCACTCATAAGAGCCGTGAAGGAGCTCAATCCCTCCATACAGGTTGTCATGCTTTCAATGCTGGACAATGAAAAATATATGATTCAGTCTTTTTCTGAAGGGGCATCCGGATACTTGTTGAAGACGGTGAGTCCGGAGGAATTGATATTTTCTTTGAGACAGGTTGTTGCGGGGGAAAGATATATAAGCTCCGAATTATCATTTGGTTTGCTCCATCGATCTACTAAACAGGGACCTATTTTGGCGACAGAGCCATTAAACCTACACCTGAATAGCCGGGAGCTGGAAATTTTAAAGCTAATAGGAGAGGGACTCACCAATAGTGAAATGGGCGAAAAACTGTTTATCAGTCGAAGAACTGTAGAGGGGCACCGTCAAAATCTAATGGATAAAACAGGTTGTAAAAATACGGCTACACTCATTAAATATGCCGTTCTAAACCGCCTGATCTAACTTACTCCTCTACCCATGCCCTTGCTAAATTGACGTCTTTAAAAAACCGGGTGCTTACACTTCCATAAGCACCATCAGCTGCTTTATGGGCAGATAATTGGCTAAATGCCGCGGGTGAGTAAATCCAGGCAAACTGGCGCAGCCCCGCTTTTTCCATCATTGGAAACCAGATTTCGCCAACCCAGTCCGAAGCATCAGACCAGGTGCCCAGTACGTGGCTGTTGTCATTTATCACCTTGCTTACCTTATGCCTGGAGAGCATCTCCAACATCTTCAGGCAGCCACCCTGTACAGTTTGCAGGTCCTGAAACCCAGTCCAGTCAACATCCAAACGCTGTCCTGATTCATTATAAACAATGCTTAGGGAGCGATCCTTGTAGAAGTCATCATTGTTAATGGCCTCATGGTTATTCTTAGAGGCATCAAGTGGCAGCCGGAAAAAGAACGTCGAACCTTTATGCTCCTCACTTTCTATCCAGAAGCTACCCTGGTGCCGCTTCAGGATTTCTGAAGAGATAAATAAGCCCAAACCGAGCCCTTCAAAACGCATCGCGCTGTTGTCTACACGATAGTAGCGGTCGAACAAGCGACTGAAATCCTTGCGTGCAATCCCAATTCCAAAATCCTGCACGGATACGACAATGTTGCCCATTTCCAGTTTATACTCAACGATCACCTGGTCCGCCTTCGGGGAATACTTGATGGCGTTCGACAAAAAGTTCTGAATAACCTGTTCCAGGCGAAGGTAATCTCCGACAAACTCGATCTCTTCGGTACCATTCAACACAATCTGGTGCGTTGCGCTGGTTTGCTGTATGGTATCAATCGCGCCCAACAGCAACTTCCTAAAGTTCAGCGGCTGCATGTTGTACACCATCTTACCCGCATTGATCTTCGTAACATCAAGCAAGTCGTTAATCAGCCATTCCAGTTTTTCGATGTGCTCGGCCGACTTAACAGAGAAGTGCTGAACCTTGCTGATGTCCTTTGTTCTGGCAATAAGTTGGTTAAAGGCTTTTATGCTGGTTAAAGGTGTTTTTAACTCGTGGCTGGCTATCGAAAGGAATTCATCTTTCTTCTGCTCACTTGCTTTCTGTAATTCAATGTTGGTGTTTGTACCGATCCAGAATTTGATCTGCTCATTTTCAATCATAGGCGCAGCTTTGCCCATGTGCCAGTAGTACTTGTCGTCTTTGAAGCGCAGACGGTATTCAGCGGTAAAGGGCTGGGAGGTTTGCAGTGCAATCGTCCAGTTTTCAACCGCTCGTAGTAAATCGTCCGGATGTATGTATTGTCGCCAGCCCTGTCGTACAAGCGTCTCCATATCCTGCCCAAATTCCTCACACATCAGCTGGTTGACGTAGTTGAGTTCGCCGCCGGCTAAAGATGTCCATACCTGCTGCGGAATGGCATTAAACATGAACTTTAGGGTCGACTCACTTTCAGTAAGTACTTTCTTGGAAGTGGAGAGCGCGTCGTTTGTTGCTGCAAGTTCCTCATTTGAAGAGTAGAGCTCCTCATTAATGGCGCTAAGTTCTTCAGATAAATACTGTTCACGCATTCTTGCCAGGCTGCGTTCGGTTACGTCATCTGCATGAACAAGTATCCGGTCTACTTCTTTTTTAGCATTAAACAATGGGGTATAGGAAAAATCGACATATAGTGTTCGCTGGTTGCCCTCATTATTAATGTCCAGTCTGGCATCCCTTTCAATATACGCTTTTCCAGTCCTGAATACCTCTTCGAGCAAAGCAGGGAATGCTTGTTCCTGCAGTTCCGGCATAAAGTCAAGTAGTCTTGTACCGAGAATATCCATTTCCTTGCCCCAGATCTTCAGCATGCCCTCATTGACGTCCTCCAGAATGAATTCCGGACCTTTCAGGATGCATACGCCCGCCGGGAGGTTCGCGATGATGTTGCTTAATCGTTGTCTTTCCTCCTGTATGGTCGACAACGATCTTTGCAGATCTTGTGTTCTTTCCCGGACACGCCGTTCCAGAACTTCATTCGCCTGACGCAGGCTCTCCTGAGATTGGTTTAGCGCCTCTACGGTAATGGTGAGCTCCTCGTTACTTGCTGATAGTTCTTCATTGGTCGCATCCAGTTCCTCAGAAAGATTCTGCTGTTTAAACAGGCGTTCACGGGTTTTTTGAATGCTGGACGGTGCAATGGGTAAGCTAATGAGATTAACCAGAATATATACAACTGCATCATTTGTACCTTTTACAGGGAACAATTCCACTTGCAACCAATTTTGATCCTCAAGATCGTCCTCAGCAGCCATACTTGTAGAAAAGTAAAGTAAAGCACGCTCCCCAGTATTAATCGCCAGCTCGACAGCCTCTTGAATTACCCGTTCCGTGTGTTGATCGTGGTACTTTGCTTCAACGAAATCATGGAGCCCCGGTGTTGGGACCACTTCGCCTTTCAACAATGCTGCTGCACTTGCATTATAGCTGATTAGGCGGACAGGGCTTGCATCTGCAAATAGGATAACACGTGGAAATGCAGCATCCAACGCCGCCTTGAACAAAGGATCGTCTAAAAAAGTCATCTAAACAGCTACGGTTTGTGTGTCAGCTTTTGTTATCAAAACTAAAGCCATAATTACGAAATATTGATGAAGATGCTTGCCATTAATCCAGGTTATAGTGTTTCGGGTCCGGACTTGCGCCTGGTATTTCGCCCTGCATTTCTCTTAACGTGTGCTCAATCATCGTACAAAGTGCGTTAAGTGCCAGGTCATTTGGTTCTACACCAAAGGGATCCTCAATTTCATCAGCTACCGCTTCCAGGGCAACGAAAGTATAGGCAATGAAGGTCACAATCACCGGCATCATCCAGCCAAGGCTGTCGACAAAACCAAATGGCAGCAGAAAACAGTAAAAGTACACCGTGCGATGTAGCAGAACTTTATACGTGTAGGGGATGGGCGTACTTGCAATGCGTTCGCAGCCGCCGATGATGTTAGACAATTCATTCAGGTTGTGATCTATATTCGCGGCGAGTAAAGGATTTATGCTGCCATTGCTGTGCAACACCTGGAGCCATTTACCCATCTCCAGCACCAGCAGGTTTGGCACGTAACGCTTACCCCTAAGCTGCTCGCTTTCCCTTGCACCCAGCAAACGATGTAGGTCTTCAGCCGGATCTGTTTGCCGGAGTTGATGTTTGGCGCACCAGCTAAAGGCAATCAGCAGCTTCACAAAATGGCCGGTGTCCGTAGGGGCACCTTTATGGGTTAAAGTTTGTGCCTGTCGCGCCAGAGATCTGGTTGTATTGAGCATGCTGCCCCATAGTCTTCGGCCTTCCCAAAAGCGGTCGTAACTCACATTATTGCGGAAGCCCAGGAAAATTGCCAGTGCAATGCCAAAAAGCGTAAAAGGAGCGGGGTTCAGCTGAATCTTGTAATTGAAAATGGCACCATTAAAATACAGGACGACAAGGCTGAGTAGCAGCAGTAGCGACAGCCTGCCGAGTAGGCGCGGTAAGACAGAGCCTTGCCAAATGAAGAGCATCCTGAACCAGTTTTCTTGTTTTCTAATAATCATACAGATAAAAATCCTTTTGGCACGGTGGCAGGGGTGGCATAGGCTTTGTGAAACGATAGAAGTTAAAACCTAAACCTCAATCCTATGAAAAAGTTTTTCTTAACCATGCTTGCAGTCGCGGGCTTCGCCGGGTTAACTGCCCAGGCACAAATTCAAAAAGGTAACGTCATGGTCGGTGGCAACATCAGCAACCTGACTTTCGGGTTGGATGCGCCAAACCGATTTGAGTTTAACGTTACGCCAAAAGCCGCCTGGTTTGTACAGGACAACATCGCCCTGGGTGCTTATGCAGAGTTCGGATTGGAAACAGCGAAAAACCAGGGTACCTCCATCAACTATGGTATCGGACCTTTGGCACGCTACTATTCCGGGTCTGATGTGGAAGTACTGAACCACGGCAGACTCTTTGGTGAGGTAACCGCAGGTATCGGTGGCTCCAATCCAGCGGTAGGTGGCAATACCAACGGCTTCGACTTTAGCTTCGGTCCAGGCTTCGCCTACTTTATTACCCCAAACATCGGCTTGGAAACCCTGGTTAAATACAGGGGCCTTACTGGTTTCGGTAATGATGGTTACCAACACAACCTTGGCCTATCTTTCGGACTTCAGATTTACCTTCCCGGCAGAGGAACTGCCGCTAAAGTATCTCGTGACGTAAGATAGTTCGACAACAAAAATGTAAGCCGGTTTGTGAAATTTAAAAAGCAAACCGGTTTTTTTGTACCCCAGGGTATGGAACATTACGAATTCTTTTTAACTTGATTCCAAACTGAATATATATGCCTTCGACAGAACGTAGCTTAGAGAACTACAAGTCATCCAATACACCCTGCCTATTCCTGCTGCCCGATTCTCCGAAATTCACCGTCATTGATGCCAATGATGCATACCTTAAGGTTACTGGAACGCTACTGTCACAGGTCGTTGGCCGCAATATGTTCGACCTATTTCCTGAAGCAGGCGGGGAAGACAGTCAAAAAAGGGTAAAGGCATTTCGTTCAGCCTTGGAGAATGCTTTCCGGTTGAAAAAACCCAGCAAAGTAAGGCTGCAGCGTTATGATGTTAGGGTAAATAAACAAGCAGAACCAATCGTTAAGTTCTGGAATTCCGATACCGTACCAATCCTGGATGTAAACAACAAGGTTCTTTATCTGGTACATTCCATTGTAGAGGTTACGGAGTTTGTGACACAACAGTCCCGCTCGGAAACCGATAGCCCAATGTTCCATGAGAACTTCGCACACCCATTGTTCAACGATTATCCGGAAGCAATGGCGACACTCGATCTTTACGGGAATTTCCTGAACGTAAACAAGATCTTCGCAGACCTGAGTGCCCACACCCGGGAGGAATTGCTAAACATGTCCTTTCTGCCGCTCATATCGGAAACAAACTTCCACCCGGTATTTGAAGCTTTCCAAAAGTCAATCAAAGGTGAGATACAGAACTTAGAGACGGAAGTTATAAATGGCATCGGGAAAACCCTGGTGCTGAACATCACCTTTATTCCCATAATCATTAATAACGAGGTGCTTGGTGTTTACATGATCACGAATGACCTGACCTTGCTGCGGGAGATTGAAGAAAAGTCCACCGTGCACCAGCGACAACTTGTATCCATGATGGAAAGCATCAAAGATGGTTTCTTTGCTATGGATAAAGATTGGACTGTAACCTACTGGAACAAGGAAGCAGAGCGGATGTTAAAAACACCAAGGTCTGAGATCATCGGCAAAAACTTGGGGGATTTCCATCCGGAAGCTTTATCAGGTAAGTTCATCAAGGTTTACCGTCAAGTCTTGGAAACACAGGAGGCTACGCTATTTGAAGAATATCTGCCCTCCGCGAAAATGTGGCTGGAGATATCAGCCTACCCGAATTTAGATGGACTAAGCATCTATTTCCGGGATGCAACCGCAAGGATTGAAGCCAAGCAGGAACTTCAGGAAGCAAAAAAGCGTTATGAACAGCTGTTCGACTTCAGCCCTTTTCCAATCTGGGTGTACGATATTGAGAGTCTTAAATTCCTTGCCGTTAATGCTGCGGCCATTGAGGCCTATGGCTATTCTGAAGCAGAGTTTCAAAACATGACCGTCAAAAGCATGTACCCCGCCTCGGAATTGCCAGTGCTCGATAAAATGCTGGAAGAGAATGTACGACCTAAGCTTCTGAACAAAGCACAAGTCCGCCTGATGAAGAAATCGGGAGAAATCCTCATTGCAGAGCTGGTCAGCCAGCCGCTTACCTCCTGGAACGACAGGGCGCGGATCATCGTCGCCCAGGATGTTACAAATCGCATTAAAGCAGAACAGGCGCTTAGGCTCAGTGAACAACGCTTTAAAGCACTTGTGCAGGATGGTTCAGACCTCACCGCCATACTGGATATCTCCGGAACATTCAAATATGTGAGTCCCTCCACCAGGCGCGTTCTAGGAGTCGATTCAGCCATGCTGATGCATAAAAATATCTTTGAATTTATACATCCGGAAGATAAAGCAGCTGTGGTTGAAGGTTTCAGCAGTCTTCATCTGTCACGGTCGCAGCGTCTGGCACCATTCCGCGTTTCCATTAATCCGGCACAATATCGATGGCTGGAGAGTTTTATCACAGACCTCAGCGACGATGAAGCGGTTAGTGGAATCGTCATTACCGGTCGCGATGTAACGCAGCGGATCAATAACGAAAGGAAAATCAAAGCAAACATTGAGCACTACAATCGGAATTCACGATCAAGTGATGCCATATATGACTGGGATCTGCAAACGAATGAGTTGACCTGGAGCAAAGGTTTCAATGAGGTCTTTGGATACGATTGCCAGGACAAGGATAAGGATAAGCCTTTAGTTAGATGGCTGGACCTCATCCACCCGGAAGATCAGGAGCATATCGTAGATCAGATCTTCGTACACCTGCGCGATAAGAAGACGCGCTGGAAACAGCAGTACCGGTTCTTAACATCGGGTGGGGTTTACAAAGCTGTAGTAGACCGCGGTTTCTTTGTGTTCAATGCATCAGGTGAACCGGAACGTATGGTTGGAGCCATCCAGGATGTAACGGAGCGCTTAACCTACATCAGCAACCTGGAACATGAAAATAAATACCTGAAGGAAATCTCCTGGATGCAGAGCCATGTGGTACGTGCGCCGCTGGCCAGGATCATGGGGTTGTCGGAATTACTGACCTATAGTGAGGGCAAGCTCACCAACATGGAGCTGCTTGCCCACCTCACTGATTCCGCACATGAGCTCGATCAGATCATCAGTTCAATTCTTTCGGAAACAGACAAGAAAATAGATCCAAGTTAGGCCAGATTATATCTGGCCTTTACAGTACTTGTCCCAGTACTTTATCATTAATTTCTTACCAAAACGGGTATGTCCCTTACCTAAGGCTGGCGTTGGCGTAAACTCGCCAAATACGGCGCCGCGGTTCGTGGCATAGAAATCCAGACGAACAAACATGCCATAGGCTTTACTCAGACTTTTCGCCTGACTTACCATTTCCGGGAAACACTTTGGTGGCGGTCCTGCATCTTTCGGTGGATAGAAGATGTGGACCTCATCTATACGGTTCCAGTTTTCATCGTAGAAGGTCGCAAAGCCTTTCTTCGGATCAATACGCTTGATCTCCCAGATCGTGGCAGTCTCCCCATTGAAGCAGAAGATTTTGTAATCCGTTAATACCTTGTATTCACCTTCTTCATTTTGCAGGAACTCTTCAATTAAAAACTCCTGATCTTCTTTCATATCTACAGCCGCTTTCAACGCTGCAACAATCTCCTCAGGTTCGTATTGCTTGCCATCAAAGAGGTTGGTGCCATGGTCCATTACATAAACCATCTTTGCAGAGTGCCCGGTCGTTGGGCGGATTACATAATATGGGGGTAGTGCACTGAAGTCGATGTTCTCCACATCGGAGCCTCTCCAGTAAAGATCCGGCACCTGGCAACCCTGCATAAGTGCAAATTCACGAGCATTGGCTTTATTGCTCAACTTGCGCTGCCAATAAGGAACATCCATCCATTTCTCAATAGGGTCCTCGTGCGACATGCGGACGTTACGAATCTTTTCAGCAGCAGGATCACCCCAAAAGATTTTGTGCCTGCGAAGAACCCGGTCGGTGAATTCTCCACTATTAATCATCTTTTTCTTGATCCGCTCAAGCAGGATCGTGTAATAAGTAGTAAGCTTTTTCAATCTATATAATTTGGCAAATGCCATTTAAGAACAATAAGGGTTAAAATTAAAGCTTAATAAATGCTTAGCCAAATGATGAGTGGCACATTTTAGTGTACAAAAAACAATATTGGCTTTAAAAACACCTTCATAATTCAAAGATTATAATAAAGATGCCGGTGATTTTCAATTAACAACCCTCCGGACTTTAATCCCTAGCCCCAGGCAGAAAAAAAAATAAAAAATATTCAAATAAAAAGATGGTCATGTAAGTGGCTGATATTCTAATCCTTAAAGCTGTAAAAGCCGGTTTTTAGTACCTTAAAAGCACTTTTTATAAGGATGTTTGAAGAAAAAACTGAAAAAACTTTTGCAGAATTAAAACTTGGGTGTATATTTGCACACCGAACAACGAAAAAGAATCTTAAAAAGCTTAATCGTTGAAGAGGTAACCAAAAGGGAGATTAGCTCAGCTGGTTCAGAGCACCTGCCTTACAAGCAGGGGGTCACTGGTTCGAACCCAGTATCTCCCACTAAAGAAAAGCCTTTCAGTGTAAACTGGAAGGCTTTTCTTGTTTATAGCAATTTCCGACCTTTCCTAAGCCCATCCGCTTTAAAAACCTTATCTTGTTTCAGCCTTCTACTTATGTCGAATAAAGACCAGCAAATCAATGCGCTTATTGAACTTAATGATGAGCTTGAAAACTACTTCAGCAACACCATCATCCCACAACTCTTTGTAGATTCTCAGCTGATCTTGCGGAAATTTACACCGCCCGCCATGAAGCAGTTTAAATTGTCGAAATCGGATGTAGGCCGGCCCCTGGCTGATGTTATAGATAATTTTCGCTTCCCCGCTTTTCTGGATAACATCCAACATGTTGTAGATACTGGTGAAATTCTGGAAAAAGAAATCCAGACCACCGACATGCGCTGGTATCAGATGAACATTCTGCCTTATGTGGTTAAGAAGCTGAAGAAGACCAACGGTGTCATCATTACATTCGTAGAAGTTACCATGCGTATCAAGGACCTTAGGGAACAGGAAAAGCTGATTGCGGAACATGAAATGTTGCTGGACACCATCGCGCATGATATCAAATCACCGCTCACCAGCCTTCGACTGACCATAGAATTGTTAAAGCAGGTTCCGGAGAAAGGTATGGAGCGCTTTCCAGTATTGCTTAAAAAGGTGGAAAACAGCATGGTCAACATGCAGAAGATTATCAACGACCTCACAGATGCACGCTGGATACAGCACAAGTATCAGGCTGAGGAAGAACTCCTGAACTTCGAACACATTATTGAGGATGTGCGTTTAACCCTTGCACCGCAAATTGAGGAATCCAAAGCAATCATTAGAAGTGAGATCGAGGCATCTGAGATCACCTTTGTACGCAGAAAGCTCCGCAGCGTCGTGTATAACCTCGTTAACAATGCGATCAAATACCAGACTCCCGGTCGTCGTCCTGAAATTTCCATTAAAACGACAGCGGCAGACGGCTTTATGGTGATCAACATTGCAGATAACGGCAGGGGCATCCCCGAAAAAGACTTCAAATCGATCTTTGGCAAATACGAGCGCCTGGTAGATGACGTTGAAGGTACCGGAATCGGACTTTATCTCGTAAAAGAAATCATCACCAATGCTGGAGGCCACATCACTGTGGAGAGTAAAGAAGGAACAGGATCAGCTTTCAAGGTTTTCCTGAAGCTCGAAGAGGCTTAATGTCTGTACGCCTGGGCAGCTGCTAAAAGCTTAGCTGTGCCTGTAACCGCAGTAAATTACCCATCTGGTAATTGTCCGGCAGGGCATAGTCTTCGTAACGACGCTTCGAGAAGGTGTAGCCACCCACAAGCTCCAGGTGTTCCACTGGTTGCCATTCCACGCCAAATTCAAAGTCGTTCACCTTGTAACTTCTGGCATCAAGCTCATGCTTTTTACCACCGTCATAGTATTGCGCCCGCACAAAGGGCATGATGACTTGTTTGTCTTTCCTTAGCAGGTAAGACATCATCACATAACCACCTTTTAGATTTTGCACCTCAATGGAGTCGGTTTGCTTGTTGAACTCTGGTCCTTTACCAACATTGAATTCCGCCTGGATGCCAAATGGCTTGGGGTACAACACGAAGGTCGCAGCCACCCTTTGATCTAAATAACTGCGGTCAGCAGCAGTCTTTACCCCTGAAGAGATCTGGCCTTTCGGCATAACGAACTGTCCGGTATAGCCCTGGATGCTGGGCTCTACAATCTGATTGCCAATCTTCATCGGCCAGGTTACCCGCGCCACGGTATGCAACGCATTGTTCTGGTCCAGCTGATTGGAGGTCTGACCGTTGAACACGCCCAGCGCAAAGATGCCGTAGTCGCCACTTCCTTTTAAACCAGCATCCACCAGCTGCTTCAACATCGCGCGTTTCTCTTTTGGTGCCCAGTAAAAGAAAGCACCCAGATCACGTTCGTTTGTAAAAGCACTGTTTATACCATCGGAGCGGTCTAATGGTAAACGCACTGAACTGGATTGCATATTTTCAAAGCCATAAGGGATCTTTGTCTGACCCACGCGGATCCGGTATTCGTTTTCCGGATCAAACCCGAAGTCAAAATATGCATCCTTTAGCTGTCCGAAGTTTAAACCACCGGAACCGGAAGCGGCAAAGTCGGGCTGAAAGTAGAAATATACCTGCTTCCCAATTTGCCCGGAGAATACCAGTCGTGCGCGGCGAATGAAAAAGCTGCTGTTACCGTTCCAGCTTTTATCACACTGGTCGCAACCCAGATCGGGATTGGACTGAAAAGCATTATAGCGGACCTGAATGTAACCTCTTAAAGAAAAGGTATCATACCACTTCGGCGGGTTTGTGTCGCTTTGTGCATTAACAATTTGGTTAAGAGAAGTTAATATTACCGCAAGAATCAGAATCCGCTTAAAGCTCATTGTAAAGTCTATGTTAAGAAGTTGCAAAGAAAAGACCTAAACGTCAATTCCGTGCACATCCTAAAAGATTTAACTACAGCGATTAAAGTAATGGCAAATGGGTTAAGAAAGCACCTCTTCAAGCACCTGATGTGCGCGGATTTCACCGAAAGATGCGGTATGAAGGGTATAAAAAAGCAGGATCTTGTTTAATATAGAGCGCCTGTCCACTTTGCTAAGTTGCAATTCCTGTAGCTTTTCCATCGGTACGCTGAACAGCGCAATGAAGATCAATGCATCTGTTCTATCCATGTAGTAGGGGTGGATGGGAGGCCTGCTGCTGAATGCACCTTCCTGAAGATCGAAGAAATGTTGGTCAATCCTGCTTTCTGTGCTGGGTGCGAAACCCAGATATCGGGTAAGTTTTAATAGAAAAGCGAGGTGAAAATTAATACTGGCATCGGTCGTTTCATCAAACCAGGCAATGCTGCTGTATATAAAATCAAACAGTTGTTCGTCTGTGTGTTGTTGTCTGATGCTTTTATAAAGCACTTCGTTCAGGAACATCACGATGGTACTTTTAATAATATCGTAGGGAATGCTGCGGAAAACAGGGGAGGGCTGCACTTCTTTGATCCGCTGAATGCCGGTATTCGCCTTGAAATACACCACCATTTCCAGCAAATGCAAGGGCTGAAGCATGTTCATGTTGACCTTTGCTTTCGCCTTACGTACGCCATTGATGATGTACGACTGGATCCCGAACTTCTCCGTAAAAACCTGCACCACTACACCCGTATCCCCATAGAAGGTGGTTTTCAGTACAATTCCGCGGGTTTTGTGCAGCATGTGATCCTTTTGAACAAAGATAGTTAATTTGCCTGAACCCAGATTTATCAAGTACTTTTGCAGCAAGAACACAATTTATGAGCGAAGCAAAGGAAGAAAAGAAGAATCTGCATCCCCGGAACAAACACCGTTCACGATATGATTTTGCCGCCCTGGTAAAGGCAGAACCTGCGCTTCGTGACTTCATTCACCTTAATCCATATGGCGATGAGTCTGTAGATTTTGCAGATCCCCGTGCAGTGAAAACCTTAAACGGTGCCTTACTCAAGCACTTCTATGGCATTTCCCACTGGGATATTCCGGAAGGCTATCTTTGTCCGCCAGTACCTGGCCGCGCAGATTATATCCATTACCTGGCAGATTTAATCGCCGAAAGCAATGGGGGTGTTGTGCCAACAGGACGCTCCATCAAAGTACTGGATATTGGAGTAGGCGCAAACTGCATCTATCCAATTGTGGGCCATCAGGAATATGGGTGGACCTTTGTCGGTTCCGATGTGGACCGTACAGCCGTAAAAGCTGCGCAAAACATCGTTGCAGCGAACCCGCCATTACAGGCTGCAGTGCAAATAAGACTGCAGGAAAACAAAGGGCAGATCTTCAAGGGCATCATTAAAGCAGGGGAGCGCTTCAACCTGACCATGTGCAATCCACCCTTCCATGCTTCTGCAGAAGAGGCGGCGGCGGGTTCTGGCCGTAAGCTTCGTAACCTCGGCAAGCAAAGTAAAGTGCTGAACTTCGGCGGGCAGCAGGTGGAGCTGTGGTGTGAAGGCGGCGAACAGGCTTTTGTTCGTAAAATGGTTTTTGAAAGTGCAGAAATGGAGAAAGGAAAGACCTGGTACACCAGCCTTGTTTCTAAAAGCAGTAGCCTGCCCGGCATTTACAATGCATTGGAAAAAGCAAAGGCCACTTCGGTGCGTAGCATCGAAATGGCCCAAGGTCAAAAAATAAGCAGGTTTGTGGCCTGGAATTTCGGTATTTAGGCTACCTGTTCCTGATCCTCTGCCATTTTAGAATAAATTCTAAGCTGTTTCTTTAAGATTTGTCTTGCAACATGGATGCGGGTTTTAACCGTTCCAATTGGAATCTTCAATTCATCTGCAATCTCGTGGTATTTGTAGCCTTCAAAGTACTTAATGAAGGGCGTATAATATTCTGGTTGAAGTTTCGAAAGTGCTTTGTAGATATCATCCATCACGAATTTACCTTCACTGCCGTTCATAGATGCACTAAGGAACAATTTATCGGAAGTCAGGTCATCCGTCACCGTCATTATGCGATCGGTTTTAGAGCTCTTTCTGTAGTTGTTGATGAAGGTATTACGCATGATGGTATATAACCATGCTTTCAGGTTTGTTCCTTCTTTAAACTGACTGGAATAGTTGATGGCCTTTAGCATTGTTTCCTGAAACAGGTCGTTCGCATCATCGGTATCTTTAGTGAATGAGAACGCAAAAGAGAATAAAGAATCTTTATGACTAAAAATGTTTAAGTTGAATGCTTTAGTATCCATTGTTTAATTATTTTGGTTGATAGATAAACAAATAATAACAATTGACATACCAATTTTTTTTATTTTAACTTTATCCCATGAAATATCAAATCACGTATCAGGCGGCCATCGTTATAGCTTCTCAGGTTGAGTCGATCTTTAATGAGCACTTGCGTTTGGCCAAGGATCGTGGGGAGATAGACCTGGCACCATTACCCGAAGCAGGCATCGTCCAAATGATCATCGATGCGGCATTTTGGGCGAGCCTAAGGAAGGAAGAAGGGCACTCGCCAAAGATATCCCTGGCCTTCGTAGCCCCTGCACAAGCGGGAAATCCCCTTGTTTTCAAGCAACCACTGGCACTCACCTCATCGGCGCTGGCCAAGATCGCCCCCGGTGTAGAACGGGCTGGTATACACCTGGGTGTATGGCATGAGGATGGCGAAGTTTACATCTGGGGAACCACCACCAGCATCCCCAATTTCTGTTTTGTGGTCGACGTTTCCGAGCCCAGTTTACTGGTGATCAAACACCGCCGCTTTTCCGGTTTTGGCAAGTTTACCAACGTCGCTGTACTAAAAGGAGAGCAAATTAAGATCGTTGATTCCGACAGTGCGACCATGCCAGATACACCACAGTTAGTATTATCGTTACTTGATCTTACTGCACCTTCTTACTGGAATGATGCTGTAAACGTAATGATCCAGCTGGCGGTATCCATGCGGGCCCACCAACGTGGTGGAACATTGCTCGTCGTATCTTCTAAAAATAACAACTGGCTGCACTCCATCATCAAGCCATTTCAGTATGGCGTACAACCGGCATTCTCCGGACTGTCCAAATTATTGAATCAGGACCGGAAGGAAGCGAGTCAGATCTTCTGGCAAACGGCACTCCGCCGTGAGGTCGAACACATGGCTGGCCTTACCGCTGTAGATGGTGCAACCATCGTCAACGAGAACTATGATCTGCTGGCTTTCGGTGCGAAGATTGGCCGTGCCAAGGGTAAGGAGACCGTTGACGACATCATTCTTATTGAGCCGGTATTTGGTGGCGGCGCAGTCGTAATGCCTGCGGCAAAGATTGGCGGTACCCGGCACCTTTCTGCCGCCCAGTTCGTGAACGATCAGCACGACGCACTCGCAATGGTTGCCTCCCAGGATGGGCATTATACCATGTTCAGCTGGTCTGCATCCCGCGACATGGTACAGGCACACCGCATTGACACTTTATTGCTTTAATCGAGCGAAAACCACGAAAAATTTCAGGGCATAAAAAATCCCGGTGGGTAGCACCGGGATAAAAATCAATTAATGTTTTTCAACTCCTATGAAAATACAATGGCGCCAGTGATGACAGCCAAGAGCATAATCAGCATCACAATACGATCTGCAAAGATCCATTGCTGTTTACTTAATGCTTGCTCAATCTTCTCCTCACGATGCCTCGCATAGCTCGGAAAAACAGGATTTAATTTGATTAACATAGGTAGATGATTAAGATGTACTTATGCAGATACAAAGTGTGCGCCAAAGTACTGTCCCCCTGGCAAATAATCCTAAGTTTTAGTTTTTCTAAACAAGCTTAACTAAACTGTTAATGTTGTGCTTTTTATACAAGCAAATTGCCTGCTATTCCGAAGATCCTTTTTCTGCCAGGCTTTTTCTCAGGACACTATTCTTTTTACCGTATCCAAAATAAATCGCCATACCAAGTGCTAACCAAACCAGCAATCGCAACCAGGTATCACCAGGTAAAAACAACATCATCCCCAGACATACGAGAATGCCCAGAATTGGTATGAAAGGTACAAGCGGTACCCGGAATGGTCTCACCGCATCGGGATCTGTCTTTCTCAAGATCAGAATCCCTACACATACCATTAAGAAGGCCAGCAAGGTACCAATGCTGGTCATCTCACCAACCACACGCATCGGCACTAGCGCCGCGAAGGTCGCAATGAAAGCGCAAAGCAAGATGTTGGATTTATAAGGGGTTTTATATTTGCTGTGTACCTCGGAAAAGACCTTCGGTAGCAAGCCATCGCGACTGATGGAGTAGAACATTCTGGACTGAGCCATTAGATCCACCAGGATCACCGAGGTATAACCAACCAGGATGGCAAGAATCACGGCCTGACTGATCCAGTTTATCGGCGTATTCTGCAAGGCGATTGCAACGGGGGCACCGCTGTTTGCAAATTCTTTATAGTTTGCCAGTCCGGTAAGCACGTGTGCAAAAACACCGAACAAAACGGTACAAACCAGCAGGGAGCCCAAAATACCAATCGGCAGATCTCTTGCCGGTTTCTTCGTTTCTTGTGCTGAAGCCGCCACAGCATCAAAGCCGATGAACACAAAGAAGACCAGTGCGGCACCACGAAGGATACCAGACCAGCCATATTCACCAAAGGTGCCGGTGTTCTGCGGGATGTAAGGTTGATAATTTTCCGGATTGATGTACTTCCAACCCATGGCAATGAAAACCACAACCACACCAACCTTCAGAAACACAATTATGCCGTTCACAATCGCCGAACCTTTTGCACCACGAATCACCACCATCGTCATGATGATCACGATCAGTGCTGCAGGAATGTTTATCCAGCCGCTCACCATACGACCATCGGCAAGTTGTGCCGTCTCAAATGGCGACATGGTCAGTTGTGCCGGCAAGTATATGTTAAAGGAAGAAAGAAACTTCGTGAGGTACTGCGACCAGCTTACCGCAACGGTCGCACAGCCAATAGAGTACTCCAAAACCAGATCCCAGCCGATGATCCAGGCAAAGAATTCACCCATCGTGGCGTAAGAATAAGTGTAAGCACTTCCGGCGACCGGAATCATAGAAGCAAACTCCGCATAACATAAAGCAGCAAGCCCGCAACCCAATGCCGCAATGAAAAAGGAAATCGTTACCGCAGGACCGGCATAAGTGGCTGCAGCAAGGCCGGTTATGGAAAACAGGCCCGCACCTAAGGTAAGTCCTACCCCGATGAGTATCAGGTTAAAAGGCCCTAAAGAGCGCTTCAGGGAATGTTCGTTGCTCTCGTTTGCTTCAACGAGAATCTGATCTATGGATTTCTTTAGCATAAAGAATATGAAAATAGTCGACAAAAGTAGTCGATGATCACTTATTAACCATATAAAATTCTGTCTAAATTTTATTAAACTGATAATCAGATACTTGAATTTAACTTTATGATTAATACAGTACTATGTATTGCATATTACTATACGAAACATATATCTTTGTTATATGATAGCAGAAAATACGCAAACACAAATGCGCAAGGGCATACTCGAATATTGTGTGCTTCTCATAATATCGAAAGGAGAGATCTATGCTTCTGATATTATTGCGGAACTAAAGAAGGCCAAATTGCTCGTGGTAGAGGGTACACTTTACCCTTTACTAACCCGGTTGAAGAATAACGGCTTGTTGAGCTACAACTGGGTGGAGTCTACCTCCGGGCCGCCCAGGAAGTATTATCTGCTTACCGCAGAAGGAAAAGAAATCTTAAATAAACTGGACATCACCTGGATGGAGTTGTCTTATGCCATTGAAACCTCAAAACAAACCAAATCATGAAAAAGACGCTCAACATAAATATTGGAAACTCGATCATCCTGATAGAGGAGGACGCTTATGAAATGTTAACGGGCTATTTGAATGAGATCAAATTTCACTTTTCAAAGAATGCCGATCATTTCGAAATTGTAACGGACATTGAAAACCGTATTGCGGAGATGTTCCGGGAGATGCTTTTGCAGCAGCAGAAGCAGGTGATCAGCATCGATGATGTGCAGCTCGTGATTGCGCAGATGGGATCTGTGAAGGATTTTGAAAACGCAGATGAAGCCGAGGGCGGCATCTATGAGGAAACGATTAGTGGGGTGAAGAAGCTTTACCGTGACACGGACGACGCGTATATCGCGGGTGTTTGTTCCGGCCTGGGTCATTATGCAAATATTGAAGCCAAGTGGTTCCGACTGATGTTCCTGGTATCTTTCTTCTTTGCCGGGTCCGGAATTGTGGTTTATCTGATCATGTGGATTCTGATTCCGCGGGCGGCCACCCGTTCACAGCGGATGTATATGAAAGGGGAGGCGGTAAACCTGCATGGCTTTATCCGTAATTTCGAAGAGGAGCTCGCCGGAAACCAGTTGATCAGTCGCTCCAGAGGCTTTTTCGTTGAACTTGCGGAAGCTGCCGGAAGGATCGTACGTACACTTGGTAAAACCTTCTTCAAGGTCGTTGCCTGGCTTATCATCATCCTGGGGAGCTGCTTCTTCCTGGCCATGCTGGTCGGAATGGCCGTATTCTTAGGCTTTTCGGATGCAAACCCGAACGAATACTTTCCACTGAACATTGTTAACGACGCTTATTTGTCGTCCATGGTCTTCGCCTTCTTCGTTGCCCTGGCCATCCCGATCATTGCTTTAGTGCTTTTCGCCATCCGTGTCGCTTTCAACAGCAGAGCCATCAATCGTACGGTTTCCTTTGGGTTGCTTGTGGTATGGCTTGGCGGTGTGATGCTGAGCATTTTCTACATCACTAAAGTCGCTTCAGAATTTAAAGAAGAGGCCGAGTTCTCGCAGGTGCGTGAACTGAAGAAGTACGATGCATACACTCTGACACTGGATCGCTCCCGGTTTTTCTCCAGAGCGGATAGCGTAAAATACCAGATCAATTCTGATAAGTACCGCGGTAAAGTGATCCTGAATGATATGGATGATCCATATAACCTGCCACGAAACGTGCGCTTGAATATTGAGAAGAGTGAAAATGGACTGGTAACACTTACACAAAACAACAGCTCACATGGCAAGACCTTTGAAGCCGCGTTAAGCCATGCACAGAATATTCACTATGATTTCAGTCAGCAAGACTCCCTGCTAAACTTTAGTCCATTCCTGCAGCTGAACCGCAATACCAAATGGCGGGATCAGGAGGTGACCTTAACCCTTAAAGTTCCGGTCGGTGTAAAACTGATCTTGAATGAGGAGATGGACCTGTTCAGTTACAGCTTCGATTACTGGTCCTGTGAAGATCATGGCGCGCCAAAAGCCTGGGTCATGACAGAAGAAGGCTTGAAATGCACGAAGCCTTAAGCATCACATAACATTAGACCATAAAAAAAGGAAGGCCGCAAGACCTTCCTTTTTAATGTAATCAATATTGCTGTGCAGCTGATTATTTAACCGTGTACCTGTAAATAAAGCGGCCAGGGTTTCCATTTACATCCAGACCTTCCACAATGGCCTTATAGGTGCCTTTACCATCGGCATTGTAAAACTCAAAAGAACTTGCGCCAGTGGTTGCATCCGTTACCACCTTAGGGTTCCAGAATATGGTACTTCTTAAATCCAATACATTGTAGGTTTTACCAGGCAGGTATTTTGGTGCGTAGAACGAACGTTCTTTGCTGAACCCTTTAGGATTAAACTTAAGCATATTGCTTTCCGGCAGCATTTTCTTAAGATCCGCAATGCTCATCTTGGTTTTTTCAATTTTCTTCATGTTAATGGAGATTACACCATTGGTACCATAGGTTCTGCTAACCGTACCGATCTCATCTCTAAGGAAGATTTCAATGGATTCAATTTCGGACACATTTGCGCCATTGATGGAGAATAAATCCACTGGTGTACCCGCCATAAACACGGCAACTGGCACACGTCTGCCCGCATTATAGTCGCGGGTGATGTAGAAGTTATTTTCATAGAAGGTAAGACCCGTAGCCATGGTCTTCAGGCAGCCGATCAGATCCCTGCAATTACCCAGACGGTCACCATCAATCTGATGGTCGGCCATCATACTCAGCGTTGTTAAAGCAGAATAATCATTGTGGGTAATCTTCTTTACAGGTGCACCTTTAATAACAACCTCTTTCAGGTTGTTCAGAAAACGATACTGGCGCTTGCTGTTCGCCAGGTAATTGTTTAGTGTACTGTCGATATTTTGCACTTCATCCGGGCGCTGCATGCCTTTAACGATCGCAGCCCCTGGCGACTGGTCAAGCATGATCATCATGTTGCTGGAGTTCGTATTGTACTTCGCACTGATCACCACTTCAGAGGAATCCGGAATGTTCAGATTTTTAAAAGTGAAAAGTCCGGATGGGCTGGTCAGGATCTCCTGTGAGATCGGCTTGTTCGTCACCATCAACCGTAGCGCACCTTTTTTCACCGGCATCCCTGTACGGTCGCGCAACGTACCGGTGATGTCCATACCCTGCTCGGGATAGAAAGAGATGGGATTATATTTATTTGCAAGAATATCCTTGTACACAAATCTGCGGTAGCCCTGTGTAAGTAAAAGGATATCTAAGTCGGCCATTTTCTTGTCGTTCGGCTTGTTGAAATAGTAGTTTGGTTTCTCAATGTAACCTTGCAAGTCTGATGTCAAAAGTAAGGAACTCAGAATGGTGGTTTCCGAATCATCATTAAATGGCACCTTCTGCTCATCAATGACCGTTACGGAGAAGTCGCCGGCGATTTTTTTCGTCGAGTCCTGCGCCGTCACCGTCATCTTTACCTTCTGCTTTGGCTTGTAGCTGGCCAGGTCGGTGCTGATCTTCAGGTTCAGCGCATTTTTGTGCAATATAAAAGCAAGTCGCTCTGAAACCGGCTCCCCAACAGCAGAGAACAGCGTAAGCTGCACGATGCCGGAAGGAAATTTATCTTTCGGGATTTTAGCCGAAGTAACCTGATTTTGCAACATCGTCTGTGCCGCATAATAGACTACGTTGTTGTGCTGGGCAACCAGGAACAGGGGTTTCCCTTTATTCGCCTCGAAGTAAGGTTCGTTTGCAACGATTTTAACGTTAATCACATCGGCAAGGCTGTTCGTTACCTGCAGGTTTAGTCCCGATGCTTTTGCTGCGGGAATATGGTATTCCTGTTTGGTGCCGTCTTTAAAGGTGATGTTGGCTTTGTATGTTTTTGAAGGTTCTGGGTTCAGGTAAAAGGCACCCATACCCAGGTGACTGGAGCTGATTGCGGTAACCTGGTTGCCATCGTTATCGGTTACGTTACCGGTATAATCAATGCCGAGGCCATTTGGCTGAACGGCTTTAATGGCTACCTGACTTGGTAGGCCAATGTAGAGGTCGCCGCCTTCCGGGAAGAACTGCAGGTCATTGCGGCCAACCTGCGGCTTAATGTTGAAACTGGAGCTGAGCACTTCTTTATCGGCCAGCACCAGATCGGTGAGCAGTTCACCATTATTGATGAAATTGTCTTTTTTGCTGCTGACTTCCACATTCAGGAACCCATTCTGATCGGTGGTGCCGCGGCCTTTAGCGACGATGTCGTATGAAGAGACCATCCGCCAGTTTACCACCTTGTTGCTCAAAGGTACTTTTTCGGCATTCCGGAACTGAACCCGGGCAGTGATGGTCTGCGCTTTGTCGTTCTGGGTGGTGTTGTATTTGATGTTGGTATAAAGCTTCTTGTCAATTGCATCACCTACCGGGATGGTTTTGGTAAAGTAATATTCCTGTGGGAAGTTTAACATCCAGACGGTGTACGCCTTTATGTAGTAGTTGCCCTGTTTGAACAGATCCATATTCAGGGGGATATGTCCAGTCGCAACGCTGTTGGTTACGGGCAGCTTCAATGCCGTAACCAGGGAATCCCGGTCGTTGATCACGTCGACGTAAACGATCTTACTCAACTGTGAAGCCAGGTTCTGCTCAGAGGTCAGATATGCCTTGAACCAGATGGTATCTGCAACGCTGTAGTAGGGTTTATCGAAGTGCAGATAGACCTTTTCTATGGGTTGCGTTTGGGAAAGTCGCTTGGTTTTCTCTAGGATGTTTTGCAGTACAGCGGTGTCTTGTTGTGCTTTAGCGGAAAAATGTAAGCCCAGAGAAAGAACAAAGAGGGCCAATACAATTTTGATATACTTCATGGATTCGTTTTAACCTTTTAATCTGGCTAATATATTGATTTATAAAAGGTGTAGCCTTATGTGCAAGTGTAGTTTAACAAAATTTGACATTTCTAAATGCCGGAAATTCCCGTTTTTTTTCTCTATTGTCCGCAACGTTATACAAAAGGTGACACTTTGAAACTATTGTTTAATGCTGCCGTAGTATTCGGTAACTTTAATAGGTAAATAACTAAATATCAAGGATGTATGAGGGTTTGTAAGTCCGTTTCACTGCTGGCAGGGCTGTTGGCTGTGATTTTCGTTTCCTGTGAAAAGAAGGCAGAAAACTTCGAAAAAGTGTCTGAAGGCAAGCTTCAGCAAGTAACCGACAGGGTTTATCTGCTGGATGGAAATGAGTTATCCAATCCGATCTTGCCAAAGCGAAAGCTACCGCGGGCGATTTTGACCAGAGGGGCTTTGGATCGCAACCTCAAAGTTAAACTTATAGATTCTGCCTGCGAGGAATACACCAGTCAAACCACGAAGCTGAACATCTCCGGACTGGAAGCGGGCAAGTACGTTACCAGGGTTGAAGACCGCCAGTTTCGTATCAGTACGGACAATGAAGAATACAAAGATGGATTTGTGAAGCTGACTAGCGGGCCTTCAGGCTGGTGGCCACATTGGAACTACAGCCCTTACACTGAATCTGAATATCCGGAGGTGCTCTTCGTGCAAAGCGAAGCTGGAAACGGACTTTATGTTTTCCACATGTACTTCAACAAGCCTTTAAAGATGTTCGGGTTCGAGATTGCGCCAAATACACCTGGCCCGGATCATGAAGTGACGGCGTTTTACCAGGAAGGTGATTACTACCGGTCTGAAACCTTGTTTTCATTGAAGCAAACCGTCAGTACGCCCTCAGGCGCCAGATTGCTTGCTGTGAAATCCGAAGGTGAATTCTGGATGGTGACAGTGAGTATGAATTATCCCCCATCGGCAACTGCTGGTTTTGCAATTACGAACATCCGGTATGCACTGGCGGATTAGACATGGGTCCAGCTATTTTAAGGTGAGGTTTACAAAGGCTGAGCAGTTCATACTGGGAATAAGGTTGTGACAGATTTGTGCTTGTTCGGCATATCTTCTCGGACGCCTTCCCGGAATATTTTACAGGTCGTTCACGATTATAACCAATTTATAATTAAGCAGTAACTGCGTTATTCAATGCTTTAGTTTTGCGATTCATCTAAATTAAAGCATCAAAATGAAAGCACTTTACTTAAAAAGTTTGGTGGCGGCTGCATTGGCAGTAACGCTCTCCTCCTGCGAAAAAAAAGCAGAAAACATCGAGAATTTATCCCAGTTAAAAACGCAGCTATCTGGCATTGTTTACCCTATTGAAGGTGTAGACCAGTCTACCAACATTCTTCCAAAAAGGAAGCTTCCGAGAGCGGTGTTAACAAAGGGTTATGGCGAGTACCAAAAGATTAAAGTAAAAGTAATCGACACGGTTTGTGATGAATACATACTGGCGACGAAAAAAGTAGACTTTTCTGGTTTGAAAGAAGGTAAGTATGTCACCAGTTTTGGAACTAATGAGTTCAAAATCCTTACTGATCCAGACTTTATAAGGAGAGGTGTTGTAAAGTTGAGTAATGGTCCAAAAGGTTGGTGGACACACTGGAACTATAGCCCATATACGGAGTCTGAGTATCCAGTTGTGTTATTTGCGAAGGATCGCAACGGGAATACAGTGGATGCAATTGACCTATCCTTTCTTCAGAGCCTTAAAATGTTTGGTTTCGAAATAGCGCCAAATACAACTGGTAGGGACGTGAAGATCATAGTTGAGTTTAAGGAATCTTCAACATATCGTTCCCCAACGATGTTTGAAGTAGAACAAACGATTAGTTCTCCATCAGGCGCAAGACTTATTGCTGTAAAATCTGATCGTTCATTTGAAATGGCAAGTGTTAAGATTGTTTATGATCGTGATGTGAAGTCTACTGGCTTGGCCATTACAAACATTAGATATGGGATAGCCAATTAAGCGATAAAGATTAAGATTATTGGATAGTAAGTTTACAACAGCTGCATAGAAAACCATGATCATCCACACAGCAAACGCACACAAAGCGCACATTTACGTGGGTCTGGTGTGCGTTTGGTCTGGGTTTGCTGTGCGTTTGGTCTGCGTTTAACCCGAAGACATTTCCTTTACAGGGTATCCCTGAAATGGCTATACAAAGCAAAAGCCTGTCGTCATTAACTGAGACAGGCTTATTTATTATATGCTATTGATTATGCTTACTTATCTAAAGTAATCACGAAGTTCTCCATTGGCTTACGCACTTTCTTCAGGTTAAATAACCAATCTCCAGCAGCATCACGGTACCCCAGAGGCAATATGGTGGTGCTTTTCAGGTTGTATTTTCCTAGTCCAAGCAAAACATCCAGTTTTTCGTTGCCGAAGCCTTCCATTGGTGTCGCATCTACTTCCAGTTCGGCGGCTTGTGCAATCGCCATTCCGAAAGCAATGTATGCTTGTTTAGCGGCGTGGTGGTGATTTTCTGTAGCCGTTTTGTTCAGGTACACTTCTAATAAAGATTGTACATAGTTTTCTGTTGCCGAGTCCGGCACACCACGTTCCGCATTCATTCTTGAGAATACCGTTCTGATGCGTTCTTCCGTATAGTTATCCCACGCTGCAAAAACGAGTAAATGTGAGCAATCGTTGATTTGCGACTGGTTGTTGGCAATGGTTGCGATCTCTGCTCTAAGGGCAGGGTCTGTAATTACCAATACATTAAAAGGCTGTAATCCGGAGGAAGTCGGTGCAAGGCGTGCTGCTTCTACAATTCGGGTGACTTTATCTTCAGATACAGCTTCTCCGTTCATTTTTTTGGTGGCATAACGCCAGTTTAACGCTTCTATTAAGTTCATATACGCTTATTGTCTGTTATTGTGATGGGTGGCAAAATTAAAAAGTAATACGAAGTAAGTACTGGAGTTTGTGAAGGTTGACTTTCAAATGATATGTAAAATATTGTTAAAAATGTGAAAGTAAAATTGTTACTTTGCTATGCATGCATACATAATTGTTGCCTGCAAAAACTTAACGTACCTTAATTATGAAAAAAATTCTACTAGGTTTATTGACCGTATTACCCTTTTGGGGATTCTCTCAATCCTTTCAGGTAAATCTTCAGGGGCAAAAGCAAATTGCTATGGCTGGAGCCGGAACGGGGCTTGCCATAGATGAGGCATCTGTATTTTTTAACCCGGGTGCAGTTTCTTTCCTGGAGCAAAATGGTGTTCAGGGTGGTGTGAGTGGACTCTATCTGAAAACCGCTTTCCGCGAAACCGGATCCAACATCACAGAGTACAACAAAGACAAAATTGCGCCGCCATTTCAGGTTTATGCCGTATGGGGTGCGCCACAAAGCAACCTTAAATTCGGATTGGGTGTGTACACGCCATTTGGTGGTGCCATGCACTGGGATGAGGACTGGTCTGGAAAATATGCGGTGACTTCCCTGGATCTTCAGGCGATTTACATTCAGCCAACAGCGAGTTATAAAATCACCGACAACATTGGTATTGGTGCCGGCTTAGTATATGCGCTTGGAAAAGTGGATTTAAGACGTGCCGTTCCGGTATTCTTAAATAACGGTCAGGCAAGTACGGCTCAACTAAAAGGAAGCTCTGCCGACCTTGGTTGGAATGCTGGTATTTATATTAAAGATCTTTTTGGTGGTTTATCGGTAGGTATTACCCACCGTTCACAGGTAACTGCGAAAGTAACGGATGGTGACGCGATCTTCGTTGTGCCAGAAGTTTTGGCTTCCGGGTTCCCGACAAAATTCAATGCAGAACTTCCATTACCTGCAACGACCAGTATTGGTTTTGGTTACAGCGTTTCTCCAAGCACCACTTTAGCGCTTGATGTAAACTGGGTAGCATGGAACAAATACAAGGCACTTGCTTTTGATTACAACAACAACGAGCGGATTGAAAATACCAACTCGCCACGTAACTACAAAGATGCTGGTGCAATCCGTTTGGGTGTGCAACACCAGTACAACGAGCAATTTACCGTTAGAGCAGGTGCTGGATATGCAATCACACCGGTTAAAGATGGTTATGTTACCCCAGAAGTGCCAGATGCAAATCGTGTGATCCTGAGTGCAGGTTTCGGTTACCAGCCGACTGAAAAGTTCTCCATAGATTTCTCATTCCTATATGAAAATGTAAAATCAAGAACGCAAACCAACATTGAAACTGGTTTAGCAGGCGAATTCAAAACTGCAGTATACATTCCTGGTTTATCTGTTTCTTACAAATTCTAATCGTTCTCATACAATGAAAAACATGTTGAAAAAAAATTACGTAGCCAAAAGCCTATTGGCGTTGGTTGCTGCCGGAGCGATCGTTTCCTGCAAACCGAGCTTACAAGAAAATTCACCTAGTAATGGTCAAGCCGATTTCAGCCGCTACGTTGCTGTTGGAAACTCCCTTACTGCTGGTTACGCAGACGGCGGATTATACCTGGAAGGACAGCAGAACTCTTTCCCTGAAATCCTGGCTAAGCAGTTCAAAGCTGTTGGTGGTGGTGAGTTCAATTCCCCGTTCTTTGCTGAAGCACAGGCAAATGGTTCTGGTTATGCGCAGCTGAGCGGTTTTACGGCGACAGGAACGCCTGTTACTTCTACCGTAACCACAAACCTGGCTTATGTAGCACCTGGAAGGTTCGCTAAGTACGAAGGTACTTTCAATAACTTCGGTATGCCGGAAATGAAAGTCGCATTCCTGGAGTCTAACGGTTATGCCGCAAACAATCCATTCTTTGCAAGGATTCTTGGTTCTGCATCTGCAAACAGCACCTATATGGACGTTGTGGAAGCAGCAATGAATGATCAGAAAGCAACTTTCTTCAGCTTCTGGGAAGGGCAGACAGACGTGCTTGGCTTTGCGTATACCGGCGGTTCACAAACCTTAACACCAGTAACACAATTCGAGACGATTTATAATAGAAGTGTGAACAAACTGATCGGTACTGCGAAGCGAAAAGGTGTTTTAGGTACCATAGGTGATGTATTGGGCTTACCTTACTTCAATGTGGTTACTGTAAAAGCACTTCAGGCTGCGGTTGGTCAACCAGTTACTTTCTATGTGAGAACTGGAACAAACACCGTTGTACCTGCAGATTCTACATTCAAATTTACTTTGCCTTTAAGTTCAGCAGGCCTGATTGGTGTGCCAGATGCGCAAAAAAGACCTTATGGCTTGCACCCAGGAAATCCAATTGCCAGCAACTGGGTACTTGATCCAACGGAGCAGGCGCTAATCAGAACACGTACCAATGAGTACAATGCGAAGATTAAAGAAATTGCTTCCCGGAATGACCTTGCACTGGTTGACATCGATGATTTAATGAGACAGTTTGCGACGCCGAAAATGGTGAATGGTGCTGAACTTAGCACAGCGTTTATCACTGGAAATATCTTCTCTTTAGATGGTATTCACCCGACGCCACTTGGAAACGCGTTGACTGCAAATGCATTCATCAAAGCGATCAATCAGCATTACAATGCAAATGTGCCAATTGTTAATGTTGCACATTACAGGGGTGTAAAATTCCCTGGAGCAGCTGCGAAATAAGCTTTAGCTTAAACAGCATATAAATGAATAAAGCCCTGTTGGAACTTCCGACAGGGCTTTATTCATTTAAGTAACTTTGTTGTTTAGGCTGTTCGTCCAGCTGCGTAACACAGCATTCCGCTTACTTCTTCAATTGTGCTTTGAATACCTTTTCCAGCTTTTCCAACTTCGGTTGGATCACCAGTCGGCAGTAAGGCTCATTCTTGTTTTTGTTGAAGTAGTTCTGGTGGTAAGGTTCTGCAACATAGAATTTCTGTGCTGCGGTAACTTCAGTAACCACTGGTTTTCCATAAGCATTGGACTTGTTTAGGGCAGCTTTGTATTTGGCTGCAATATCCCGCTGTGTGGCATCATGGTAGAATACTACGGAGCGGTACTGGGTGCCAACATCTGCGCCCTGTCTGTTCAGGGTTGTTGGATCATGGCTTTTCCAGAACACGGCAAGTAGTGCTTCGTAGCTGATCTTTGCAGGATTGAAGGTGATTTCGGTTACTTCCGCATGGCCCGTTGTTCCGGTACAAACATCTTCGTAGCTCGGGTTGGGAACATCGCCACCTTCATAACCCGACTTGATGCTAACCACACCATCTAATCGCTGGAACAAGGCTTCTGTACACCAGAAGCAGCCCATGCCGAAAGTTGCTTTTTGGAGCTTCGGTTGTTGTGCATTGGCGGTCCCGAATGAAATCAGTAAGAGTACTAGGAATGAAAGATATCTCATAATTTGTGTGCGGGCATTTTGTTCACCCATATCAAAGTTACGTATCCCGGCGGCCTGGAGTTTTGCAAAAGCTGCCGAAGCCTTAAACATGACACAATGTTGATTGAATTCGTTTTTAACCTGGAATGTTAATAACTTAAAGTATTTAATTTCAAATGTTGATGGGTTGTAAAATGAAGTATTAACATTTCCGCCTATTGTTTTATAATTTTGACACACATTACTAACAAAGTAAAATTATGTCTACACCGTATATCCCATGCCTGGACCTTGGTTCTTATATCAATGGTACCGAAGCACAGCGTAAAACCTTCTCCGATGAGCTTGGTCGCGCATTCAATGATTCCGGTTTTGTAACCATCACCAACCATGGTGTAAGTCAGGAGTTGATTGATCAACTGTATGAAAACATCAAAGCGGCATTTTCATTAACGCCGGAACAGAAAAGTCAATACGAAAAGCCCGAATTGGCAGGTCAGCGTGGTTACACCAGTCCTGGTAAAGAAACCGCGAAAGGTGCAAAGACCGCGGATTTGAAAGAGTTCTGGCAGATCGGACAGGAAGTTACGGACGGTGATCCGATCAAAGAAAGATACCCGGATAATGTTATTTTGAAAGAAGTACCTGAATTTAACCGCGTAACGGGTGATATTTATAGAAAGCTTGAAGAGAACGGTAAGCACCTGTTAAGAGCAATTGCTACGTACCTTGGCTTGGACACCAACTACTTCGATCAGCATGTACATAACGGAAATTCAATTTTAAGGGGTATTCACTACTTTCCGATTGAAAACCCGGAGGCTATTGCTGCAGATGCGGTTCGTGCAGGTGCACATGAGGATATTAACCTGATTACCTTGCTGATTGGTGCAAGTGCAGACGGCCTTGAAGTGTTGACGCGCAGCAATGAGTGGTTGCCGATTAAAGCACACCATTCTGACATCGTGGTAAACGTAGGGGATATGCTTCAGCGTTTAACAAATAACAAATTGAAATCTACTACCCACCGCGTGGTTAACCCACCAAGGGAATTGATGAAGACTTCAAGGTACTCTGTGCCTTTCTTCCTGCACCCGCGTTCGGATATGGATTTAACTTGTCTGGATTCTTGTATCGATGAGGCGCATCCAAAAGCTTTCAGTGATATGACGGCTGGAGAATATCTTGATGAGCGCTTGAGAGAGATCGGCTTGAAGAAATAAATGTAAACACGTTTGAAGTTCAGCTTCATAAAAAAGACCAGCAGGGTAACCTTGCTGGTCTTTTTTGTTGGGTTATGTGTTGGTCTATTTTTTGGTTTGTTAGAAATATCGGTTTGATTAAGTTTGTTTGTTTAAAACGAGGGGCATTGAGCATATTTCGATTAACTCATGGCTATTACTTCAACATCGTTGGACTTAACGCTGGAACTTGGTACATTATGTGTGGCAAAATATTCATATCATGAGCGATACTATGACGACGATAACTGCAAATGTGCCAGATGAGTTAAGCGATAAGCTGAAGCAATTCATGGAAGAACTCGGTGGAGAGATTTTAGTGGAGACAACATCTTCTTTAAAGGAAGTTGCGTTAGCGGAGCTAGAGGAAGGACTTTCAGAAGCTAGGAATATTCAAGAGGGGAAGAAAGCGAGAATGTCGTTGGCTGCGAGGGTGTTTCACAAACTGTGTCAATAGTGTAACTTTAAACTATCGACATGAATATGGCAACACAA
>NZ_BMIL01000011.1 GCF_014642175.1 Pedobacter quisquiliarum
ACAGTCAACACATTTTGCATAACAACAATATATTGACCTTTTTAAAATTCTCAGTAAAAATAAAAGGCTCCCAAAGTGGAACCTAGGAGCCTTAGTTTACATGCCGATAGGAGCCCGGCGTTTAAAATTCCATTAAATAAGCTTTCAGAAATTCATTCAACTCTCCATCAAGAACGCCTTGCGCATTCGAGGTTTCATAGTTGGTACGAAGGTCCTTCACCAGCTTATACGGATGCAGTACATAATTGCGGATTTGCGAGCCCCATTCAATTTTCTTCTTGGAGCCTTCAATCAACGCAGTAGCTTCCATGCGCTTACGCATTTCAGCTTCATACAACTGCGACTTCAATAGGCGCATTGCATTCTCCTTATTCTGGAGCTGTGAGCGTGATTCCTGGTTCTTGATCACGATCCCAGAGGGCTTGTGGTACAAACGAACAGCCGTCTCGACCTTGTTCACATTCTGCCCTCCAGCACCACCGGAGCGGAAGGTTTCAAACTCTATGTCCGCATCCTTCACTTCAATCTCTATTGAGTCATCCACCAAAGGATATACATATACAGAAGCAAATGAAGTGTGCCTGCGGGCATTAGAATCGAATGGTGAAATGCGGACCAAACGATGAACACCGTTTTCCCCTTTAAGGTAGCCGTAAGAAAATTCTCCTGCAAATTGAAGCGTCACAGATTTAATGCCTGCGACCTCCCCTTCCTGAGAATCTTGTTCTGTAACCTTGTAGCCATTTTTTTCACCCCACATGATGTACATACGCATCAGCATGGCGGCCCAGTCACAGCTTTCTGTACCGCCCGCACCTGCCGTTATTTGCATGACGGCATGCAGCTGGTCTTCCTTGCTGCTGAGCATGTTCTTAAGCTCTAAATCCTCTATGGCGGCACGGCAGGTTTCATACTGTTCCTGCATTTCTTCTGCAGAGGCATCCCCGGCGAGCATAAACTCGAAGAGCACCTCCGTATCTTCCAGCATGGCATTCGCCTGTTGCCAGGCATCAGTCCACACCTTCATGCCGTTCAATGAAGCAAGATGCTTTTCAGCTTTCTTGGGATCATCCCAAAAATCTGGCGCCAGCGTAAGCTGTTGCGCGATATAAATATCTTCTAGTCGGTTTTCGACGTCAAAGATGCCTCCTCAGCGACGCTACTCTGTCCCTTAAATCCTGTATTTGTTCTTTTGTCATAATTTCAAAGTTATAATAATTCTTAGGAAACAGACACTTCCGCAATTCGGTGCAGCTATGAATTTATTGGTTCGCCATAATACTTTTTGCGGAAGTAAAAGGCCAGGTTGACCAGCGCAATCAAGGCCGGTACTTCAACCAAAGGTCCGATAACGCCTGCAAATGCCTGCCCCGAGTTGATCCCGAACACACCAATCGCCACGGCAATAGCAAGCTCGAAGTTGTTCCCGGTGGCGGTGAATGCAATAGATGTGCTCCTGGAATAATCGGCTCCAAAATATCGCCCTGCAAAGAAACTGAGCACAAACATGATGGCGAAGTAGATCACCAGCGGAATTGCGATCCTGACCACATCCAGTGGAATCTGCACGATAAGCTCACCTTTAAGGCTAAACATCACCACAATGGTGAACAGTAAAGCAACCAGCGTAATTGGAGATATGAATGGAATGTATTTATGCTGGAACCAATCTTCACCTTTTAAACGGATGAGCACAAAGCGGCTAATCAATCCCATGGCAAACGGCACACCCAGGTAAATCCCTACACTTTTTGCAATCTCGGCGATCGTTACATTTACTTCAAGACCATCAATGCCAAAGTAGGGCGGCAGCACAGTAATGAACAGGTAAGCGAAAACACTGTACAGCAACACCTGGAAAATACTATTCAGCGCAATCAAGCCCGCAGCATATTCGCGGTTGCCCTCCGCAAGTTCATTCCAGACGACGACCATGGCAATACATCGGGCTAAGCCGATCAGGATCAGGCCCACCATATACTCCGGGTAGTCCTTCAGAAATACGATTGCTAATAAGAACATCAGGATTGGACCAACTACCCAGTTCAGCAACAGCGACACGCTGAGTACCTTTGTGTCTTTGAATACCTCACTCATCTGCTCGTACTTCACCTTTGCTAAGGGCGGATACATCATCAAGATCAAACCGATGGCCAGGGGGATGTTTGTCGTTCCACTGGAAAAAGAATTGATGAAGCCCGAAGAGGACGGCAGGAAGTGACCAATGCTTATTCCTATTGCCATGGCAACAAAAATCCAAAGGGTGAGATAACGGTCTAAGAAACCAAGTTTCTTTCTTTGTACAGCTGGTGCACAGTTATTTGCAGACATCTAAAAATGAGTTTCGATAAAAGCTTTTGAATATTGCTTGATCATGTCTCTGACACGCTCGAAAGCTGCATTAATTTCCGCTTCTGTGCCTGTTGCTTTGGCCGGGTCGGGAAAGTTGTAATGGAACTTTTTCGCATCCGAGGGAAAGAAGGGACAAACCTCCCTGGCATGATCACAAACCGTAATCACGTAGTCGAACGCAACATCCTGATATTCGTTGATGTTATTTGAAGTATGCTTTGAAATATCGATGCCATCAGCTCTCATCGTTTCGACAGCTTTGGGATTCAGTCCATGCGTTTCCACACCGGCACTGTAGACTTCAGCCCTTCCCGCAGCAAAATGCCTGAGGTAACCTTCGGCCAGCTGACTTCTGCAGCTGTTGCCGGTACATAATACGAGTATTTTCTTCATCATTTCTATTCGCTAGGTGCTATCTTTAATGTTAGCAGCAGCCTCCGCCCGGTGTACAAACGCCGCCTGTTGCCGCAAGATTCTGCATCTGCAGTTTAGGCTTTTCTGCCGGTACGCCACATTGTTCTGGTGCGAGGCAAGCCGTTTGCTTGGACAAAAGCAGGAAATTTTCACCATCATAACCCAGGTCGTACTTTCCTATGGTTTGTGCCTGATATTCAACTTCAATATCCAGGTCTTCCATACCCAATACCTTTTCTGACAATCCGATAATGCTCAGCAGTTTTCCGGCTTTTAGGCGATGTTCATGATCATCGGCATTCCAGAGTTGGAAGTTGGCCACTTTCTCATGCCTAACCACGCCGCCACAGTCAATGAAGTCTTTCGTGATGATGCCCACTTCGGTAACATGGAAATGTTCTGGCACCATGGTGCCGTCTTCGAGTTTGAAGTTTACGCTTTCTGCGTTCGACAGGTATTGTTTTACTTCTGATAGTTTCATGATAAAAATTTTACGATTAATGGAAACAAAAAAAATGCTAACAGCAGCTTACTGGTCCTTTGTAGGCGTTTAAAAAAGTTCCAATCTGCGCAGTCATTAAACCCCAGATCTCCGGGTTGATGCAATAACACACACTTACCCCTTCGATTGTACCCTGGATAATTCCAGCGTTCTTAAGTTCTTTTAAGTGCTGTGAAATGGTCGCCTGCGCAAGTCCAAGCTCATCTACCAAATCACCACAGATGCAAGTGTTTGAGGCCATGATCCTTTGTAAAATGGCAATCCGCGCCGGATGCGCCATTGCTTTTAGCAATTGTGCCAGCTGATTTTGTTCTGCTGTAAAGATTTCTGTTTTTGTAAGTCCCATATTCTATTGTAATATTACGATTAAGCTTGGAATAATCCAAATCTCCGGGATGTTTTTACCTTAAAAAGGCAATTAAACATAAACGTGTAGCTTGTAGATTTTACTTATAACGGCATATTCTCCAAATTTTATACGGTTTGTGGTTTTTATTGTGTTTTATTTAAAATATAATTTTGATTCGTGGATAATAGCGCTATATTTGTCTATCAATTTAATAGACTTTAATATGTATTCAACACATGCCACAGAAAAGGATCTGATCCTTACGAAAAAAGTCCAAATGCCAGTTGCTGCTTTAGAACCACAAGTTGCTGCTGACAATGGCTTTTTTCGAATGTGTATGTGCATGTGTTAATCCCCCGCTTACGGCCGATCCCCGGTCTATAAAGAATATAAATTCCTGCTTTAAAATAATCATGTGCGCCAGCGCAGCAGGAATGCTATTGCCTTAAACCTCCAACCTAAATAACCATGAAATCTTTGTTTACAAAAGGTTTCTGCGTGACCCTGCTTGCCCTTTGGGCGCAGCTTGGTGCTGCGCAGGTAAACCCAGCGACCATTAAGTCCCGACTTCAGGGCACAATCCTCGATGCCCGAACGAAACAACCCCTTGCCGGTGCAGTGCTTAAGATTAAAGGCACCACCCATGCCGTCTCTGCAGACCAGGATGGCAAGTTCACCTTTAACACCGGCCAAGCCTTCCCCTACACCTTGCAGGTGAGCTACATTGGCTACATTCAGCAGGAAACCGTTGTAAATGGCACACCCGTTACCATCTTCCTGGAAGAAAGTCAGGTACAACTAAGCGACATTGTCGTTACGGGCTACAGTACCCAGCAGCGGAAGTATATTGCCAGCTCCATTTCCAGTGTCAGTGGAAAGATTGTGCAGGATCAACCTTCAGGAGGTTTCAATCAGCTTCTACAGGGTAAAACCACTGGTGTGCAGGTGAGTTCAAACTCCGGGGTACCTGGTGGCGGCATCACCTTTCGTGTACGAGGTAATAACTCCATCAATGCTTCTGTTGACCCACTGTACATCATAGATGGCGTTTTTGTCAGCAATGCCGATCCCATTACCGCTGGTCTGGGTAACCAGCAAGCCTCCAACCCCATTGCAGATTTAAACCCTTCTGACATAGAAAATATTCAGATCCTTAAAGATGCCAACGCCACAGCCATCTATGGATCATTAGGTGCAAATGGTGTTGTTATCGTAACCACCAAACGTGGTAAACGCAACACCAATGCACGCATAAACTTCAACACCATTCAGGGCTGGTCGGCCGCGGTCGACAAGTATGACGTCGCCAACGGTCCTGATGTTGCGCGACTCACAAATGAGTCCAGAATAAACACCGCTATTGACAACGGTATAGATCCGAGTACCATAACCCTGCCCTTTCCAAATCCGGAGTCATTACCCACCTACGATCGTATTTCGGGATTGTTCCTGACTGCTAAAACATCTAACTACGAACTATCAACGCAAGGGGGAACAGATAAGAGCACCTATTACATCAGCCTGGGCTACCTGAATCAGGAATCCATTGTAAAACCATCTGATTACACCCGATATGCAGGTCGTTTGAATTACGACAACTTCCTGAATGACAAACTGAAGGTCGGCACCAGCCTGAACTTCACCCGGTCAGAAAGAAACCTGAGCGGCAGTGACAATAGCCCAACCGGTGTCATCAACTCTGCCCTTTTCCCCCGGTCTTACCTGCCCATTTTTAATGAAGACGGCACTTTCGCTCGCTATGGCAGCTTCGACAACCACCTGGCGCTGATTGAAAACCTCGACAATAAAGCGGTGGGTTGGCGAACGATCGGCAACATCTACGGCGAGTATAGCTTCCTGCCGGAACTTAAACTGAGAAGCAGCTGGAGCATAGACAACAGCAGCGAATACGACAACAGCTACTCGAATACCTTAATCAGCGCAGGGATTGCTAACCGTGGTTCCGCCTCATCATCCGAAAACAAGAACCTGGTGCTGACCAACGAACAGGTGCTAACCTATATTAAAACCTTTGGAGAAAACAAACAACATAACCTGAATGCGCTTGTCGGAAACACCATAAACACCGTACTAAATGAAGGTACGAGTGCAACTGGCACCGGCTTCGCGGCGAACAGCCTGCGCTCTGTGGCTGTTGCCGCTACGCGATCGGGCTCTTCTTTCCGCAGCAGCTCAAAACTGCTTTCCTTTTTCAGTAAGGTGAGCTATACCTATAAAAACAAATACATCATCGACGGTAGTATTCGTGCGGATGGCTCATCCAAATTCGGCGCCAATAAACGCTGGGGCTACTTCCCTTCAGGTGGTGTTGCCTGGCTTGTGGGAGAGGAAGCGTTCATTAAAAACCTGAACGTTTTTGATGAGTTAAAACTTCGTGCAAGCATTGGATTGTCCGGAAATCAAAACGGCATTGGCGCCTATGCCGCACAAGGCTTATGGTCGTCCGGCGCCAACTACCTGGAGCAGCCAGGAATTGCACCTACACAGCTCGCCAATCCAGACCTTACCTGGGAAACCACCAGGCAGTTTAACCTTGGCGCCGAGTTCGGCATCCTCAAAAACAAACTCAGCATCGTTGCTGATTATTACAACAAATACACGTACGACCTGCTGTTGAACGTACCCGTGCCATACCGCTCGGGGTTTGCATCTTACCTGCAGAACTATGGTGCGGTACGGAACAAGGGTTATGAACTTGGCATAAACTCGACCAACATCCAAACAGAAAACTTCAGCTGGACCACAAATTTCAACGTATCCTTCAACAAGAATAAGATTGAAAAGCTAGCCTCCGACATCAGTCTTGGTGCTTCCGGCAGAAATATCTCCATTTTAAAACAGGGCTATGCGGTAAACTCCTTCCAGCTTTACAAACAGCTATCTGTTGACCCACAAACCGGGAATGCCGTTTACGATGATGTAAATAACGACGGCATCATCACCTCTGCGGACCGGCAGATTGTTGGCAATGCACTGCCGGATTATACCGGCGGTTTAACGAACAACATTACCTACAAGGGACTGGATTTTAGTTTCTTCTTCTATTTCCAGAAGGGGAACAAAATCATGAACATGAACGACTTCTTCATGGTTCATGGCGGCACGCAGGCCAATATCGGCTTTCTGCCGCGGCAGTTGGAGCGCTGGCAGCAGCCCGGAGATGTAACAGATATCCCACGACTGACCACCTATTCCGGGAATCCGACAGCAAATGGCGGTGCAGCCAACAATTACGGCGGTAATGTGGCAAGCCTGAGCTCCAGATACCTGGAAGATGGTTCCTTCCTGCGGTTGAAGACACTTACCCTGGGCTACACCTTCCCTACAGTGGTATCCAGAAAGATCGGCATGAACAAACTTCGGATCTATGCGCAAGGCACCAACCTGTTAACTTTTACGAAGTACGGGGGACTAGATCCGGAAGTAAGTTCACAAAGCAATAATCAGAATACAGCCGGTTACGACTGGGCCACCGTGCCGCAGCCAAGGACCTTCCAAGTCGGCGCAAGTGTAACCTTCTAAATTTTAAAAGCAAAGTCATGACTCTACAACATATAAAAACCACACTCTTCCTTGGCATTGTACTGCTTAGCATCACGTCCTGCAAGAAATTCCTCGAAGAGACGCCCAATAACGCATTGCCAACCGAAACCGCCATTACTGATGCAGGTACGGCAAGAGCAGCAATAATCGGCGCATATGACCGGCTGCAGGAGTACTATGCGGCAAGCTATCCGACGTTGGGCACCATTACCACCGACAATGTGGTATTTAACGGCACCTTGAGCCAGTATCTGCAGCTGGATCAGAACGCCATACCAACCGACAACGTGATTACCGTAGCTGCTTACCAGGGCATCTACCGGGCGATCAATTCGGCCAACAGCGTGATTGCTTATGTGCCGGCGGTAAATGATCCAACGTTGAGCAATGCTGAAAAGGACAGAATCCTGGGTGAGGCATACTTCATTCGTGCATTGTCGTATTTTGACCTTGCCCGGGGATGGGGCGGTGTGCAGATCCAACTCGAGCCTACAACTTCGCTCGACGGGCTGAAAGGGATCAAGCGAAGTACGTTGGACCAAACTTATGACCAGGTGCTTGCCGATCTGGTTCGTGCGGAAGCATTGCTACCCGAAGATGCAACCACCCGTAACCGCGCACAGAAAAGTACTGTTTTCGCACTGCGGGCCCGCTTACACCTTTACCGTGAGCAGTGGGCAGATGCTGAAAATTACGCCACGCAGGTGATCAACAATCCAAAGTTTGCACTGGTAAAACCTTATAATGCCTTTTTTACAGCACCCTTTCAAAGTACAGAATCTGTGCTGGAACTCGCTTTTTCACCAAACGACCGGAATGCCTTCTGGAACCTGTGGTATCCGAGTTCGGCAGGTGGCCAATACACGCTTAAACCTTCAGAGGCATTGGTGAATAAGCTTAACGATCCTTTGGTGGGCGGCAGCAGGAAGAGTCTGCTCGCCGGGACGGGCAATACGGTGTATGGCGTACTTTATAATACGGCCGGCACCAGTACCGATCCGGCTTACCTGATCAGAATCTCAGAATTGTACCTGATCCGTGCAGAAGCGCGGGCACACCTTGGTAAGCTTACTGAAGCTGCGGCAGAGCTCAACACCATTCGCCTTCGCGCGGAGGTTCCACCAACACAAGCTAGCACACAGGCAGCATTACTGCTGGCCATTGAAGCGGAAAATGCGGTTGAATTTGCTTTCGAGGCGCACCGCTGGTTCGACCTCACCAGAACAGGGCGTGCAGAAGCCGTACTGGGCCTATCGAATAGAAACTTCTGGCTGTTCCCACTGCCTTTATCAGATGTACAGTCTGATCCCGACCTCACTCAAAATCCAGGCTATTAACCTTTGCTAAACCAAACCTCCAACCATGAAACATTTTCAAAGCATTTTAAAACTCACCTTGCTGCTCAGCATTATCGCGACCTTCAACGTAAGCGCGCAGAACAGCTATTTCTTTGCTAAAACCAGCAACCTCAATCCTAAAGTTCCAACACCGGAACAGTTTCTGGGATATCCCATCGGCACGTATTTTACCAGATACGACCAGGTGGTTGCGTATTTTAAAGAACTTTCCAAAGTATCGGACCGGGTACATGTGGAAGGTATCGGTAAAACCTATGAGCAGCGTGAGCAGGTCATCGTGACCATCACCTCTCCGGCGAACTACGGCAACCTGGAAAACATCAGGCAGGAGCACCTGAATCAGGTGGATCCTGCTAAACCTGTACTCAGCAACAATGCACCTGTCATTATCCACCTGGGCTATGGTGTGCATGGAAATGAAACGTCCAGCACGGAGGCCAGCTTACTGGCGGGTTATTACCTCGCCGCAAGCGATGATGCAGAGACCCAGAACTGGCTTTCAGGTGCAGTGATTTTTATTGATCCAGCACTGAATCCCGACGGGCGGGACCGCGCAGCAAACTGGCATAATGCTTACCACTCTTTTCCGGCTGTTGGCGATCCGTTGGATAAAGAACATCAGGAGGGCTGGCCAAATGGACGTACCAACCACTATTTCACAGACCTAAACCGCGATTGGCTGAACTTAGTGCAAATTGAAAGTCGTAACCGGATTGCCTTTTTCCATAAATGGTATCCGAATGTGCAGATCGATTTCCATGAGCAGGGCACCAATGCCACCTATTACTTTGAACCGACACCAAAGAGCCATGAAAGTCCGATTATACCGCAATTCTTATACGAGTTCCAGGTAACCTTAGCCAAGTATCACGCGGAGGCGCTCGACGAGATTGGCTCCCTGTATTTCACCAAGGAGAACTACGACAACCTGTCGCCGATCTATGGTTCTACCTATCCGAAGTTCTTTGGCTCTGTCGCCGCAACTTTTGAGCAAGCCAGTTCACGCGGCATACTCCAGGAATCCAACAATGGTCCGCTGTCCTTCGCCTTTACCATCAGAAATCATCTGCGCACCAGCTTCTCGACCATTAAAGGGGCCATTGCTGAAAAAGCAGGATTGTTTAAAGTGCAGAAAGACTTCTTTAAATATGCACTTAGTCAGGGGCAGAAAAACCCGGCAAAGGGCTTTGTCTTTGGTGACATCAAGGATAAGACACTTACAAATAAATTTCTAAACCTGCTGCTGCAGCATCGGATTGAGGTGTTTGAAGTGCCTTCCAAGATCACGCAGGATGGAAAGACCTTTGAAAAAGGAAGCGCATACGTGGTTCCTTCCGCGCAACCTAATTTCCTGTTGGTGCATTCCATCTTTGAAGAAAACACTCTGAAGGACAGCATATTCTATGATAATACAGGCTGGAGCCTGATCCATGCTTATGGGTTAAAATACGCAAAGCTTAAGGGTGCAGTTTCCAAAGGCGCGGCAGTACTTCAGCTGCCCGCTTCCGGCACAAAACCAGTGATTGCTAAATCGGGTTATGCGTACCTGATCAATTCGACAGACTACAATTATACCAAGGCACTGTACGAACTGCAGCGCAAAGATGTACTGGTGAAAACTGCGTTTAAGGGCTTCTCAGCGAAGACCGCTACCGGTGAAGTATCATTTTTACCAGGATCATTGGTGATTCCGGTTGTAGGGCAGCGCCTTACGGCTGATTCGCTTTTTGCGGCTGTAAATGCCGTGGCAAACAGCACCAACATTGATGTCCTTGGGGTAAATTCTGGCTTCAGCGCTGCGGGGATCGACCTTGGCAGCAGCAACATCCGGGCGACCAGAAAGCCGGAAGTAGCCGTAGCATTCGGTCAGGGTGTAACCGCTTCTGAAGCTGGTCAGGTCTGGTTTTTACTGAACCAGCAGCTGGACCTGCCGGTGTCTAAACTCGACCTGAGCACTTTTGCCAGGGCACCATTGGCCAGGTATAACGTGATTGTGCTGCCTGCAGGGAACTACAGCGCTTGGGACCAAGCCACCGTAGCGCGGATCAAATCCTGGGTAGAGGCTGGCGGAACTTTAATCACGTTTCAAACGGCAACCGCCTGGGCCGTGGCGAACAACCTGGTTCAGGAGAAGCTTGCACAGACGGATGTGTTCAGGCGGCCGGGTGACTTAACTCCTGCGGTAGCTGCGGGGAAACCTGAAGAAGGGCAGAAAAGTGATGGCGCTAAAGCAGAAGCGGGTAAAGGTGATGGCGCCAAAGCGAATGCCGGTCAAGGAAAAGCTGCTGCAACGTCGGCTCGTTTGGACTATGCTCGTCAGGAAGATGTTGAGGGTTCGAAAAGAATTAATGGTGCGATTTTTCAGGCAGACTTAGACATTACGCATCCAATTGCGTTTGGGATCACAGACCGGAAGCTCTTCATCAATAAGAATGGTCCGACCTTGCTGGTACCCAGCAGCAATAAGTACGCAACTGTAGCACAATATACCAGTCAGCCATTCATCAATGGTTATGCATCTAAGGCGAATATTGCCAAGGTGGCCAACTCAGCGGCGATCATTGCTACCGCAAGCGGCAATGGAGAAGTGATTTTGTTTGCAGATGACCCTACTTACAGGGGCTATTGGCTGGGTACAAACAGGCTCTTTCTGAATGCATTGTTTTTTGGGAATCTGCTAAATGGAGGTAGCAGGTAAAAAAGAGCAAGGACGCAGCATCATTTTTGGTGCTGCGTTTTATTTAAAATATTTAAGCTAAATTAGGGTATGAGAAAAGTGTTAACCTTCGTTGCGCTGGCTGCGCTGGTGTACAACATATATGCTGTAGCAATTTGGTTGTACGCTTTTTCTGGTTCTGCAGGCCATAATGAGGCCGTAGCGAAGTACCTTACTTTCTTTCCTCAGGGATTTTCAACGAGTGCCATTCATTGGGCGAGTTTCATTGTAACGGTGTTTTCCATTGTAATCTTCGCGAACTATAAAGGGTATCGCAATCATAGGGCTTTTACGGCATGTATCATCATGCAAGCCGCTTTTCTATCTTTATATACCTGGCAAAGCTTGTAGCAGCGTTTCTGTCACGATATACCTTAGCGTTTGTTGCCGTCTTTCTCTATTTACCTCGCTGACGATGTTTGTAGTAGCATACCGGTTAGGTTTGTCGCTTAACCCGCTAAAGCTTCGAATTGCGGTGTTTGTAGTAGCATAAGGGTCAAGTTTGTTGCTTACCCGCCGAAGCTTCGAATTGCTGTGGAGCTAAGGATTTTCTATCTTTTGAAACACAAATCGGACACTATCGAAACGGAGTTCTTCTGGCTTGAAGTAGGGTATGTTAAAATATTCGCCCTGTCCACCCTCGCCCATGGCCAATCGATCGCCATCTTTTAACAGCGCAAAAGCCACACGCTTCCACTCCAGTCCGTAATGCAGGTAGTGAAAGTCGCCCAGCAGGGAATCTCCACGAACAAGGCCTCTCACTTCACCTGAGTCTATAAACCGACCGGCAAAGTTGATGGCACATCGCCCTTTGAAGGTGCTACCCTTGATACTGAGCGCCAAGGTTGCCGTGTCTGGACCAGCCACGGCGATGTAGGATGCGGAACTGCTTTCAAGAACTTTGAGTTCATTTGGGCGGCTGCATCCGTAAACGAGGAAGAACAACAGCAGGCATGTGAATAATGGAGACCGGACTTTAAACATGCTCCGAATTTAGGGAGAATTGTGCAGGTAAGAAATAAATGGCGGATGCTGGTCTAAGTTTGAAGTTGTGCCCATGGAAGGATTGAATCACTTACTTCAGAAGGCTGAAACAGGCGCGCTGCTAGAGTACACAACGATTAGCGAAACGGTAAATCCTGCCGTGCTTAAGAAAGTATCGGATTGGGTTATCAAGCGTTAAGACATAAAGTTTGGTAATTACTTCGTTACCGGAATAAATATCTGCTATTTTAGCAATAAAAACATCAGATATGCTTCCAACTATTAATTTTACTGAAACACAAGCTTATAAATACCTCGCAGATCACTTCATAGACATCAACACCAAGAATCTAAAGGAGCTGTTTGCAGAGGATCCGGAACGCTTCCAGAAGTTCACCATCCTTTTTGATGACATTTTGCTGGATTACTCCAAAAACCGCATCAATGACACCACGATGGCGCTGTTGGTACAACTAGCCAAAGAGTGCAAACTTGATGAAGCCATAACGGCGATGTACGGTGGCGAGGCCATCAACCAGACAGAGAACAGGCCAGTATTACACATCGCGCTGCGGAATCAAAGCAATACGCCGATTCTGGTAGATGGAAAAGATGTGATGCCTGAAGTAAACCGCGTACTGGAGAAGATGAAAAGCTTCGCAACACGGGTTATTTCTGGAGAATGGAAGGGTTATACCGGCAAAGCCATTACCGATGTGGTGAACATTGGCATCGGGGGTTCTGACCTGGGTCCGGTGATGGTTACAGAAGCCCTGAAAGCCTATAAAAACCACCTGAACATGCATTTCGTGTCCAACATCGACGGCACACACATGGTGGAAACCTTGAAAACCGTAGATCCGGAAACAACCCTATTTCTGGTGGCCTCAAAAACCTTCACCACACAAGAGACCATGACCAACGCACGTTCTGCAAGAGCCTGGTTCCTGGAGCAAGGTGCAGCAGAGGACGACATCGCAAAACATTTCGCGGCATTATCAACAAACAGCAAGGATGTTGCGGCTTTTGGTATCAATACCGACAACATGTTTGAATTCTGGGATTGGGTAGGTGGCCGTTATTCTCTTTGGAGTGCTATCGGTTTGCCAATTGCTTTGAGCCTTGGTTTCGATAAGTTCGAAGAGCTGCTTAAAGGTGCACACGCCACCGACCAGCATTTTGAAAGTACGCCTTTTGAGAAGAATATTCCAGTGATTATGGGCTTGTTGGGCGTTTGGTACATCAACTTCTTTGATGCAGAGACACAGGCCATTTTGCCTTACGACCAGTACATGCATCGCTTTGCGGCTTATTTCCAGCAGGGCGACATGGAAAGTAACGGCAAACATGTGGACCGCAACGGTGAAGAGGTCAGTTATGAAACCGGTCCGGTAATCTGGGGTGAGCCTGGAACGAACGGTCAGCATGCTTTTTACCAGCTGATTCACCAGGGTACACGATTGATCCCTTGTGATTTCATCGCCCCTGCGCAGAGCTTAAATCCAATCGGTGAACACCACCCAATCCTTTTATCGAACTTCTTTGCACAAACAGAGGCCCTGATGAATGGTAAAACAGAAGCGCAGATCCATGAAGAGCTAAGCGCTGATGGTAAGTCTGCCGAAGAAATTGAAAAACTAGCACCATTTAAGGTGTTTGAAGGCAACAGACCAACGAACTCCTTCCTGTTGAAGAAAGTTACACCGTATACCCTGGGTGCTTTGATCGCGATGTATGAGCATAAGATCTTTGTACAGGGCATCATCTGGAACATCTTCAGTTTTGACCAATGGGGTGTGGAGCTTGGGAAACAACTTGCGAAAAGCATTCTGCCTGAGCTTAAAGGCGAAGAACAGGTTGATACGCATGATGCTTCAACAAACGGCTTGATTAACCAGTACAAAGCCTGGAGATCGTAGGCGCAAGTCCATTAAAAGTTACATACATTAGTAAGCATCCTGGCTCGTTCCCTACAGGTCAGGATGCTTAAACTTCCGCATTAAACGCAAAATCAAATAAATGAAAAAAAATCTCCTTGCAACCCTGGTCTTATCGGGCCTTTGTTTGAGCGCCTTGGCTCAAAAAGTAAAATTTACCGAGTACGACCTCGACAATGGCTTGCACGTCATCCTGCATCAGGATAAAACAGCACCCGTTGTGGCTGTGTCTGTTATGTACCACGTCGGCTCTAAAGATGAAGATCCAAAACGCACCGGCTTTGCTCACTTCTTTGAACACCTGCTTTTTGAAGGCAGTCCGAACCTTAAAAGAGGTGAGTTCATGAAAACGGTAAGCAGTAACGGTGGGCAGAATAATGCGAATACGAGTCAGGACCGTACTTTCTATTACGAGATGTTCCCTTCAAACCAGCTGGAGCTTGGTCTATGGCTGGAAAGTGAGCGTATGCTACAGCCGAAGATTGATGAGGCTGGCGTAAGAACGCAAAATGAAGTGGTTAAAGAAGAAAAAAGACTGCGTGTAGACAACTCGCCATATGGCAAGTTCTCAGAAAATATCTTCAAGCATTTGTTCAAGGGCACGCCCTACGAGTGGCAGATCATTGGTTCTATGGAGCACCTTGATGCTGCTACACTACCTGAATTCCTCGCCTTCTTCAAGAAATACTATGGTCCTGCGAATGCCGTGTTGACCATTGCAGGCGACATAGATGTAGAAAAAACAAAAGGTCTGGTGAAGAAGTACTTTGCTGAAGTACCAAAATCGGCACCAGTGGTTAAAGCCCCGTACAAGCTGCCTGAAATGAACAAGCAGATCATTGATACGGCATATGATGCGAACATCCAGATTCCGGCGATCTTTACCGCTTACCGTGTGCCGGGCATGCGCTCCAGAGATTCGAAGGTGATGGAAATGATCAGTTCTGTACTTTCTGGCGGTGGCAGCTCGAGATTGAACCGTAAAATGGTGGACGAGAAGAAAACGGCTTTACAGGTGAGTGCCTTCAACTATGGTCTTGAAGATCATGGTGCCTACATCGCGCTTGCTTTACCGAATAACAATACCCCACTGAATGATTTACTGGCGGATATTGACGCAGAAGTATTAAAGCTACAAACAGAACTTATTACGGATAAAGAGTTTAAGAAGCTGCAAAACCAGTTTGAAAACAGCTATGTAAGTGCAAACAGCAGGATGCTTGGCGTGGCAGAAAACCTGGCTTCAGGTTATACCTTCCACAACAAGAACACCAATGACATCAATGAGGAGCTGGACGTGATAAAGTCCATCACCCCGGAGGAAATCAGAGCGGTGGCGAAGAAGTATCTGAATAAGGATCAACGTGTGGTTCTTTATTATTTGCCTAAAAAGTAGTTGAATCCAAAACATTAATTATCCAGGAACATGGAGCTTTTTTTCTTTAAAGGCTTCAGCACCACAACATTATTTCAAACAGATGAGAAAAATATTCATACTTGCGCTTACCGGGCTTTTTGCACAATCGGTTATGGCGCAAAAGCTTGATAGAAGTCAGAAACCTAAACCAGGTCCGGCGCCTACCATTACTTTCGCAGATCCTGCGATCTACAAATTGCCGAACGGCATTACCGTTCTTGTGGTCGAAAACCATAAACTTCCAAAGGTGACTGCAACCTACAGCATCGATGCAGGCCCAATTACAGAAGGCGCTAAAGCTGGGGTGTTAAGCCTTATGGGCGGCATGCTGAACGAGGGTACCACTAAAAAGACAAAGGCGCAGTTTGATGAGGCGGTTGACCTTATGGGTGCAGACGTTAATGTAAGCTCATCAGGTGGTTCTGCTTCTTCATTGACACGCTATTTCAATGATGCTTTTATGCTGATGGCAGAAGCACTGCGTAATCCAGCATTCCCACAGGCATCATTCGACAAGTTGAAATCACAGACGCTAACGGGCATTAAATCTAACGAGCGCAGTGCATCGGCAATCTCAGGCCGCGTTGTGAATGCAATCAGCTATGGCACCGATCACCCGATGGGAGAGTTCGTTTCTGAGCAATCGGTGAATGCGATCACCCTGGAAGACGTGAAATCGGCATACAGCAAATACATCACCCCTTCAAGAGGCTATCTGACCTTTGTGGGTGACATTACACCTGCTGCGGCAAAAGCCTTGGCTACAAAGGCCTTTGGCGACTGGAAAGGCACTACCCTTACTTTGCCTAAACTAGCGTCGGTGAAAAATCCAACGCAGACAGAGATCGCGCTGATCGATGTACCTACGGCAGTACAGGCAGAAATTACGGTTACCAACCTTGTTGACCTGCCTTTAAGCAGTCCGGATTACCATGCGGTATTGCTTGCGAATCAGATTTTGGGTGGTGGTTCAGATGCGAAGCTTTTCACGAATCTTCGTGAGAAACATGGCTTCACTTATGGTGCGTACTCCTCAACGGGATCAGGCCGCTTTCAAGCTAAATTCAGCGCTAATGCTGCGGTAAGAAATGAAAAGGTGGATAGCGCTGTTGTTGAGTTTTTAAGAGAGATCAACATCATGCGCAGTGAAAAAGTAAGTGCCGTAGATCTTCAGAATGCAAAAAACCTGTACAATGGTACTTTCGCGTTGGGACTTGAAAACCCTGCTAGAATGGCATCTTTTGCGTTGAACATCATGATCAACGATCTGCCAAAGGATTTCTACAGAACCTATTTGCAAAAGATCAATGCCGTGACGCAGGAAGATGTGTTACGCGTGAGTAAGAAATACTTCGGTCATGACGATGCGCGTGTAATTATCGTTGGTAAACAGGATGACATCTTGCCAGGATTGAAGAAGTTGGGCTATGATGTTAAGCTGTACGACAAGTACGCGAAACCAGTGAATGAAGCTGCTGTGGTTGGTGTACCGAAGAAGGCACCTGCAGAGGTCATTGTTACATACTTAAAGGCAATTGGCGGTGAAGCAGCATTGAGCAAGGTGAAGTCATACACTGCAAATGGCGACTTTGAAGTAATGGGTCAGAAGCTTAACCTGGTGGTGAAGCAGATGGCACCAAACATGGAAGCGACGATTGTATCTATGGGCGGCACAACGGTAATGAAGGACACTTTTGATGGGACCACCGGCATCAAGGTACAAGGACCTGCGAGCATCAACTATACTGCTGAAGAAGTAAAAGAGAAGAAAGCCAGAAAGGGTATTTTTGAACAACTTTACTACAGCAGTGCTAAAGTTGAGGATGGCGGAGTTGTGCAAGTGAACGGCGCACCGGCTTACAAGCTTAACGTGGTAATGCATAATGGCACTAGAAAGTCGGATTACTACGATGCAAAAAGCGGACTGCTGGTTAGAGAAGACCGGTATACTAAAATTGGTGACAAGGAAGTGCTGATCGAGATTTCTTTCAGCGAATACAAAAAGATTGGAGATATAATGTTTCCTTATAAACTTGTTCAGACCATACCAGTGGGTGAAACAACCCAGACTATGGGCATGTCTCTGAAGGATATAACTTTAAATGCACCGCTAACAGCTGCGGATTTCAAGTAGTATTAACAGCTACAAAAAGCCGGATCAAAGAACTTGATCCGGCTTTTTTATGGATTAAACCTTTTGCATGCATCCTTGTTTAATATTAATAACTACATAATTATGAAATCATTAACTAAAATTCTCACCATTATATTTGCGTTTGGCGCATTGCAGGCCTCCGCACAAACAGATAAGGAAACAACTGAACGGATCGTTAAGCAGCAGAACTTCGTTTTTAACGCCGTAACTGCAATTCCAATGGCTGACAATGCCTTGAATCAGGTCTTAAATCAATATCCGAACTCCAGGAACAACCTGTTGAACCTTTCCGGGCAGCAGTACGATGTCCGGGTAACGAAGGACAGTGTAGTGGCTTATCTGCCTTTCTACGGCCGTTCATTTACCCCATCTTACGACCCTAACGACTCCGGCACAAAGTTCAAGTCTAAAGACTTCAAGTACAATGCGGAGAAAAAGAAGAAGAACTGGGTGATTACCATTGAACCCAATGATGTAAGAGATCACCAGAAACTGGTGTTCAACATTTCAGAGAAAGGGTATGCAAGTCTTTCGGTTCAGAACGTCAACAGACAGCCCATGTCTTTCAATGGAAATCTGAGTGAACCTAAAGAAAAGAAGAAAGATTAGGGAATTTGGGGTTGTATAGCATATTTAATCGATAATGCGCAAAGCCCTTTAAATACCTATTGTGTTTTAGCTGGGACCAGCTTGATCTCGAACAGTTTGTCCCATCTTTTTCCTGTAATGAAAAGACGCTTTCCTTTTGCGTCCCATGCGATTCCATTTAAGACATCTGTGTTAATGAAAGTGTCACTCTGTGGCAGAATACCAGTCGCATCAATATAAGCTTCTACAGCGCCTGTTTTGGGGTCTATAATGGCTATTCTGTTCGACTGATAGATGTTCGCGTATAACTTTCCGTCAATATACTCCAGTTCATTCAGCTGACTTACCTCACCCTGATCGTCATAAACCTCAATTGAACGCTCTTCCTGGTAGTTATCCTTGTTCAGGAACCAAATCTTATTTGTTCCATCAGATTTCAGCAACTGCTTACCATCGAAGGTTAAGCCCCAGCCCTCGCGACTGTTTTGATAGTTGAATGTGCTGAGCTGCTTGAAGCTTTGTGCGTCGTACACAAAGCCCATATTGTGCTGCCAGGTTAGCATGATAACTTTCCCGTCGATCAGTGTAGAACCTTCAGCGAAGTAAGGCGGTGCAATGTCAATGCGCTGCAGCGTTTTGCCTGTTTTAAGCTCCACCCAGCGTAAGGTCGATTTCCCCACCTCCCCTGTGCTTTCCAGCAATCTGCCGTCGTGGTACTCCAAGCCTTGGGTATAAGAAGTTGTGTCGTGCGGAAAGGCATTTACCACCTGGTAGCCATGGATCACCGGCTTAATCGCCGATTTCACAAGGATGTTTACCGTCAGGGTGTCTTTGTTGGTGCCATTGTCCACGATTGCGGAGATTAGTTTGTAGCCAAGCGAAAGGTCCTTCGTTGGGAACCGGAATGCTGTGCCATCGTTTTTGGTTCCCAGCTGTGTACTGTCGAGCATGTAGGTCACCGACTTAATGGTCTGCCCTTCCGGAACTTCCAGCTGGACATCTACATCCTGCCCCAGCACATAAGATGCACCTTGTTCCGGTGCTTTAAAGCCGTATCCCGGCGTGCTGCCGCCATTTTCTTGCTTGCAGCTCATACATGCTGTAGAAAGGATCAAAGAAAAGAGAAATAGGAACTTGGTATTTTTTATGGTAACATTAGCTTGGCCAAAACGCATCTTGTATATGATTAATCTGATAAAGGTCTTTATTTTCAAATATAATAGCAATTATGTCAAATCGTATTTCCCCATGATGATTCCGTTGGGCAATGTATGCTGAAGAGGCAAATTCAAGCTGTTTTTCTTTCTTCCAGTTGACGAAATCTTCAGGTTCACCATGATCGGCGGAACGCCGGGTCTTTACTTCTACGAAAATGATCCTTTGATCTTTGCTGGCGATCAGATCAAGCTCCGCACGACCATAACGCCAATTCTGGTCCAATATTCTGTATCCTGCATCAATCAGGAAGTCTTTTGCGAGTTGTTCGCCATATCGGCCAAGATCCAGGTGTACTGCCATAGGCGAATTATTATTGGTTTACAGAAATGAAAACAGAGCATTGAAGCATAAATTGCGATATAGAGATTTTCTTTATGAGTGACGAACTAAGTGATGCGCTTTGTCAAACTTGAATAGCTTGTTGCTTAAAGGTTTATCCATCATTACGGAAGTTTTGCGCAGATACTACTTTGTACGGCCGACCGCACCCTCAAAAAAATGCAGTTTATTTCAGGATCACCGAGCCTAGAAACTTGGAAATCTCCTTTTCTACGTTCTTGATGTGCGCGTAGCGCTGCATTAAAATCTCCTGATTGGTGGCATCATTTTCTTCTTTAATCTCCTGCAGCAGGTCCAATAGAATCTGGTCTACCTTGCGCTTCTTCAAATGAAAAATACCACCCAGCACCGTTGCTTTCAGGTTCATGGTTTCATCCCGCACATAGATTTGATGCCGGTTGTACCAGTTTTCACTTAATGCATAGGGCGAAGTAGAAAGGGTGATGGCCAGGTCAGCGATCTCCCGATCCTCCCCTTTGATGAACTGATTTGCGACAGGCAATTGCCCGTTTTCAATCTCGTCGCGGTAGGCCGCGATGATCCGCTTGCAGATCGGGTGTTTAAAGCTCACATCCGAAAGGTTCTGGATGATGAACGATCCAATGAACATGTTGTCGATCTTGTCCCAGTTCACGAGCTCATGCCCATAAGCCAATAACAGTCGCACGATCTCCTTCTCCTGCACTTCCTCCTGATCAATCGTTACCGGCGCTGGTTGCGGACTGTCATCAAACAGGTTCTCAGGCGGCTGATCCGGATGGAACTGTGAAGGCTGAAAATTAGATTGCTGGTATTGACCTTGCTGATACTTTCCCTGCTGCCCAGAAGGGTATTGTCCCTGCTGGCCTGAAGGATACTGTCCCTGCTGGCTGGATGGGTATTGCCCCTGCTGCTGGTTTGTGGCTTTCTTAAACTTCGCCGCACGCATACTGTTCAGCTCCGTCAGCAAAATCCGCTCTTCCACCTGCAGGAGGTGACTGCATTCGCGGATAAACACGGAGGCCTTGATGTTGTCAGGAATCTTCGCAATGCTTTCTACGATATCCCGGATAATCCCCGCTCGTTTGATCGGGTCGTTGCCGGCTTCCTTAAGTAAGGTATCTGCTTTGAAAAGGATAAAATCCTTGCGGTTATTTTCAATGTAGTGCTTGAATGCACCGGCACCCACGAGGTGCATATACGAATCCGGGTCATGCCCGTCAGGGAAGTTCAGCACCTTTACGTTTAGCCCTTCCTCCAGGATCATGTCCAGCCCACGGAGGGAAGCTTTGATCCCCGCAGCATCACCATCATACAGCATGGTCACGTTCTGCGTGAAGCGGCCGATCAGCCGGATCTGCTCTGTCGTCAGTGAAGTACCTGATGAAGCCACTACGTTCTCCACGCCCGCCTGATGCGCCGAAAGTACATCCGCATAACCTTCTACAAGATAGCAGTTGTCCAGATCCCGGATCGCCTTCTTCGCGTGGTACAAGCCATAAAGCACGTTAGATTTATGGTAGATATCACTCTCCGGCGAGTTGACGTACTTGGGAACGTTCTTATCGGTCTTTAGGGTTCTTCCGCCGAAGCCGATTACCCTGCCGGTGAAGTTATGGATGGGAAACATGACCCTACCGCGGAAGCGGTCGTACAGCTTGCCTTTCTCGTTTTTCACGACCAGGCCGGTGCTTTCCAGGTAGGCTTCCCGGTGGCCCGCAGCTTTGGAGGCATTGATCAGCGCATCCCAGGAATCCGGCGAATAGCCCAGCTCAAACTTTCTGATGATGTCTTCACGGAAACCACGCTCCTTGAAGTAGCTTAAACCTACGGCACGGCCCTCAGAACCATTCCAGAGCTGCTCACTGAAAAAGCCCGCAGCATATTGCGAAACGATGTACAGCGCCTCACGGGCGTTTTGCGCCTCAATGTTCTGCGGACTTTGTACCGTCTCCTCAACCGGAATGTTATACTTATTGGCAAGAAACTTCAGGGCCTCCGGATAGGAATACTTCTCATGGTCCATGATGAAGTGGACCGCATCGCCCCCTTTACCACAGCCGAAGCACTTGTAGATCCCCTTGGTTACCGAAACGTTGAAGGAAGGCGTCTTCTCATTGTGAAAAGGACAGTTTCCAATCAGGCTGGTACCGCGTTTCTTTAAAGCAACAAAATCACCGACAACCTCCTCAATACGGGCGGCATCCATGATTTTATTGATGGTTTCACTATTTATCATGCACTCGTGTAAAATCTAAGTCCTGGAAATCAAAGCTGAAATCCGTAAGCGGCGAAATTGCCTCCATCTTAAATCCGATGGGTTTAGCTTCATGATTTAAGGTAAAGGTTACAAAAGCATCCGCGTCGAGGCTACGCTCATTCCATTTTACAATAAACGTGTTGCCCTTATAAAAGTACATCTTGCCTTGTAACTTAGGTGCATTTTTAGCGGTAAAATAGTACCCGGTTTTACGCGCGTCGATGTTTACATTTCCAAACCAAGAGTCTTTATAGTCGCCTTCAATCTGCTGCAATCCGCCTTTGCCTTTAGATGCTTTCTGCTGTGCTGCAATCGCGGCAGAAACATTATCGGTAATTGCTTTGGCTTCTTTCTCGTTGGCCAATCGCGCATCATTGTACTGCTTAATCCGGTCTTTGCCTTTGATGCCGAAGTAGCTGTCTTTAATGGTATTCGTGATGGCCGTAAATGCCGCGCCCGACTGCTGGTTGGTGAGCACAATAATGCCTAGTTTAAGTTCAGGAAGAATGGTCACCTGCGTAACGATACCTGCCAGTCCACCGGTATGTGAAGCCTGGAAATAACCATTTACGTCACTTAAAAACCAGCCAATTCCGTAACTATTAAAGTGCGTATTGTAAGGAGAACCACCTTTAACAAGCGTTTGTGGTGTCCACATTTCCTGATGCACCTGCTTGCTATACAGTTGCTTGTTCAGCCCCTCGCCATACTTCCCCTCATCGATCTTCGAAATCACCCATTTGCTCATATCCACAACGTTGGAGTACATGCCACCGGCAGCATTAGCCAGCTCACTGAAACTTAGTCCAACAGGCACCAGCTTATCTCCAATAGGTGCATGGCCATCTATAACATTGCTTTTATCCTTGAGCCTGTACCAGGAAGCTGCCGTTGCAGTCATACCCAAGGGCTGAATAATCTTCTGCTCAATAAAATCTTCAAAGGTCATCTTAGATACCCTGGCTACAACCTCTCCTGCGATAATGTACAACAGGTTATCATAGTCGTATTTGGAGCGGAAAGAGGAAACTGGTTTAAGATAGCGCAGGTTGTGAATAAGTTGTTCCTTGTTAATGGTATTTGAATCCGGCCAGATCATCAGGTCGCCTGCACCGAGCCCCAGTCCACTGCGGTGCGTCAGCAAGTCGCGCACCGTAAATTCCTGCGTTACATAGGTATCATACAGCTTAAATTCAGGGATCACGTCTGTCACTTTGGTGTCCCATTCCAGCTTACCCTGATCCACCAACATCCCAACAGCGGCAGCCGTAAAAGCTTTACTATTTGATGCCACGCCAAAAAGGGTATTTTCATCAACTTTCTCGTTGGTTTTGATGGACCGCACCCCATAGCCTTTTGCATGGATCAGTTTACCATCCTTCACAATGCCGAGCGCAATGCCGGGCACATTGAAGGTGCTTAGCGTCTTATTTACAACGCTGTCCAGCTGCGCCGCGCTGAGTTGTGCTTTAACTTCAAATCTTGTCGTAAACAGCAACAGTGCTGCGACAAATAAAATATATCTTGAGTTTTTCATGCTATAATATGCTATTCCAGGGCTCTTGCTAAGCGCCTTTGTTGCTCAGCTTAATTTCTGTAATCTTTGTGGAGAATCAGGAAACTTGCACGCTCCTCTTTTTTCAAAGGGATGTTCCAATTGCCCTGATAGGTGATTTTGCTCGGTAACTTCGTTTCATTAAGGTAGCGCATTTCAATGTTCATCTGCACATCGAAATCAAATAAAAGATTATCATATTTCATGTCCACATACCGGCCAAGGATTTCAAAATTACGCTTGTCGAAAATGGTGGTCAGTGTCTTAATCATGAGACCGTCCTTCGTCCAGCTGCTCAGGTCTGGTTTAACCTTAACCTCAAAGCGGTACACCGGAATGGAGTCCAGGTAAGTGGCACTGTAGAAGCTATAATCGTAATACTGGCGCATGTTGGCGGAAAAGATTTCCGTCTTGTTGCCAATCAGCGGCAAACCTTTCACGGGTCTTCCCGGAGAGAAGATCAAGGTCTTCAGCTTATCCTTATAGCTGCCGTTCTTCCCGTCGGCGGTCTTCGCGTTGAAGCTGCCATCCGAGAATTCTGATTGGTACGCATTCATGAAGATGTAATCGAACATCTCCAGCGTATAAAGCTGGTATTTGCCATTCTTCTTGAACACCTTTCCGCTGTCCTGCTTTACCAGGTACTGCACCTTATTGCCTTTTGTAGTCAGGTGATTGATCTTGCGGTAAATTTTACCGTTTATCTTGTTTTTTTTGTCGTAGGTATAGAACTGGTTCTCCGCCTGGAAGCGGTATTTCTTCATCTCCCGGAAAGCCTGGTAAAAGCTGGTATCGTTGATGATCGCCTGGATAAAGGTCTCCACATTCAGACGACTCGCCTTGATGTTCACAACAGAATCAAGCTGAATGGTTTGTAGTGTGTCCGGGTTGAAGCGCTGAATTTCCTGCGCAGAAGCGGTTTTCAGACCAAGAAACAAGAAAAGAAGAAGGAATCTTTTGTGCATTATAACTAGTTACCCAACTGCTTCAATGCAATGTATGCCATCAAACCTGTCGAGGTCTTCAGTGCATCTTCGTCTACATCAAAGTTGGGGGTGTGTACAGAGTTCGTGGTGTTCTTAGCAGGATTTCCTGTGCCTAAACGGTAGAAACAAGCGTTTGTAACCTGTGAGTAGTAGGCAAAATCTTCCGCGGCCATCCAGATATCCAGATCTTCCACGTTTTCCTTACCCAGGTAATCTTCTGCGTAGGCTTTGGCATTTGCAGTAAGCTGCTCCTCATTGATCAGGAACGGATAGCCATGCATGATGTTGAAATCACAGCTGCCACCCATACTCTCGGCAATGCCTTCTGCCATTTTCTTCATCCTGGCAAGCGCTTCTTTGCGCCAGTCTTCGTTCAGCGTACGGAAAGTGCCTTCCAGCTTCACTTCATTGGGTATGATGTTCGTCGCACCATTCGCATTCACTTTTCCAAAGGATAAAACCGTTGGCAAACGCGGATCTGCATTGCGACTCACCACTTGCTGCAGGGCAACAAGGATATGTGCCGTAATCAGTACCGGATCGATGTTCTGGTGTGGCTGTGCACCATGGCCGCCCTTTCCATGCACCGTAACATACAGCTCATCTGTGCTGGCCATGTAAATACCAGAACGGAAGCCAACCTTACCACTTGGAATCAGTGGCATTACATGCTGACCGACGATGTTATGCGGCACTGGATTTTCCAGAACACCTTCTTGAATCATGATACTCGCGCCGCCAGGTAAAACCTCTTCAGCAGGTTGAAAAATCAGTTTGATGGTACCGCCAAACGAGTCCTTTAGATTGTTCAATATAAAAGCCGTGCCCAGCAAAGAAGCGCTGTGCACATCATGACCGCAGGCATGCATTACACCCGGGTTCCTGGAAGCATAGGGTTTATCATTGGTTTCAAAGATGGGCAGTGCATCCATATCGGCACGCAAAGCGATGACTTGGTCGGATGGTAAAGCACCTTCAATAATGCCCACAACACCGGTATTGGCCATGCTGGAAAAAGGGATACCCCAGCTTTCAAGCTTGTCCTTAATAAACTTTGAAGTTTCAAATTCCTTGAACGACAGTTCTGGATTGGCATGCAGGTGCTGGCGAAAGGCCACCACATCATCAAATACCTGTGCCGCTAAGTGCTGGATCTTATCTTTAGTTATCATTGCTGTAATCTAGATTAGGCGCATTTATCTTCTCCCGGAAGATAAACAAAGTTGGATAGGTTGATCTGAGTTCAGACATCAGCTTCTGCGCTTCCATACGGGTCCGGAAGTCGCCAACGCGGAGGTAGTAGTTCGGCTCCTTGTAGGTTACGTAGGTCATCAGGGCCGGGTAAAGCGCAGAAAAACGTGCCTGCTCTTTAAAGACGACCCTACGGTCCGATCCGTAGTAAACCTGAACCCGGTATCCCATCTGAGAAACAATCGCACTGCCTGGTTTAGTCGTAACCGGCGCATCCTTCTTATTAAGCAGAATTCGCTTTTCAATGATGGTATCAATCTTGGGATCTTTAACAACTGTCACCGTCCCTTTGCTCTGGGCCAGGGTCGTTAAACCAATTACAGTCAACAAACAGGTAAATAATAACTTCATGAAAAGGTCCTAAAAAGAAGAATGCCGATATTCTTTTACAAAAATCGGCATTCTTCGTGGGTATTACAAATTACATTCCAGCGCCATGGCAATTCTTGAACTTCTTGCCGCTACCACAAGGGCATGGCTCATTTCTTCCCGTTACTACTTCCTTGCGGATGGGTGTTTGCGGAACTGCCTCACGCGTATCGTCCATAACAATGGCATCGCTGGTCGCAGATTGAAACTCCGGTTTAGAAGTTTTCACATTCGCCGGAACAGCTTTAGGTGCTTCTGGAGCCTCCTGAATCTGCTCTGGTTCCTGCTGAACCGGAATTCCACCTTTGTATAAGAAACTAACTACCTCTTTATTTACCGCATTAAGCATGTTTTTAAATAGGTTGAAAGCCTCCATTTTATAGATGATCAATGGATCTTTTTGCTCATAAACAGCATTCTGTACAGACTGCTTAAGCTCATCCATCTCACGTAAGTGCTCTTTCCATGACTCATCGATCAAGCCCAATACAATGGTCTTCTCGAATGATTTGGTGATCTCTCTACCGTTGTTATCGATCGCAACCTTTAGGCCTACTGGCACCTGGATGCTTCTGATACCATCAGTGAAAGGAATTACGATCTGCTCAATATAAGTACCGCGCTCGTCATACACCTGTTTCAATACTGGTAGCGCCTGCTGAATGATCGCATCAGACTTTCTTTCATAGAATGAAGAAGCTTCTGTAAATAAGCGATCTGTTAGCGCATTGATGTTCTGACTGGAGAATTCAGCTGAAGTGATTTCGGTGTCCATAGAGAAGTTACGAATCACTTCCAGCTTAAAGCCGTCGTAATTTGCAGACTCCTTATATTCTGTAACGATATCTTCCGCTACGTCAAACACCATGTTGCTCATGTCAACGTCTAAACGCTCACCGAACAATGCATTTCTACGTTTCGCATAGATAACGGTACGCTGTGAGTTCATCACATCATCGTACTCCAGTAAACGCTTACGGATACCAAAGTTGTTCTCTTCAACTTTCTTCTGTGCACGCTCAATAGATTTGGTGATCATGGAATGCTGAATGACTTCACCTTCCTCGATACCCATTTTCACCATAATGTTCGAAATACGTTCTGAACCGAATAATCGCATTAGGTTATCTTCCAGAGACACAAAGAATTGTGACGAACCTGGATCACCCTGACGACCGGCACGACCACGTAGCTGTCTGTCTACACGACGAGACTCATGTCTTTCTGTACCTACAATCGCTAAACCACCGGCTTCCTTCACGCCTGCGCCTAACTTGATATCCGTACCACGACCAGCCATGTTGGTGGCGATGGTTACTGTACCTGCCTGACCTGCTTCGGCAACGATGTCTGCCTCGCGCTGGTGCATCTTCGCATTCAGTACATTATGTTTAATACCGCGCAACTTAAGCATGCGGCTTAATAATTCTGAAATCTCTACAGAAGTGGTACCCACAAGAACCGGACGACCGGCCTCCGTAAGCTTACCAATCTCTTCTGCTACTGCATTGTATTTTTCTCTAACTGTACGGTAAACATAATCCTGGTGATCCGTTCTTGAAATCGCACGGTTGGTTGGAATTTCAACCACGTCCAATTTGTAGATCGACCAGAACTCACCCGCTTCCGTAGTCGCGGTACCGGTCATACCACATAATTTGTGGTACATTCTGAAGAAGTTCTGCAGGGTAACCGTTGCATAGGTTTGTGAAGCATCTTCAACTTTAACGTTCTCTTTTGCTTCAATCGCCTGGTGCAATCCATCAGAGTAGCGGCGACCGTCCATAATACGACCAGTCTGCTCATCTACAATCTTAATCTTGCCTTCGTCGATGATGTACTCAACGTCTGCCTCAAACAAGGTATAAGCTTTTAACAATTGGTTTACAGAGTGAATTCTTTCTGCTTTGATCGAGTAATCACGCATCAATTCATCTTTCGCCTGCACCTTTTCTTCGTTGCTCATTGCAGATTTTTCAATCTCCGCAATCTCGGTACCCACATCAGGTAATACGAAGAAGCTCGCATCCTCACCAGATTTGGTGATCAGCTCAATACCCTTTTCCGTTAATTCTACCTGGTTGTTTTTCTCGTCGATGTAGAAGTACAACTCCTCATCTACCTTCGGCATGTTCTTAGACTGATCTGCCAGATAGTGATTTTCTGTTTTCAGTAAAGTCTGCTTTACACTTCCTTCACTTAAAAACTTGATCAATGCTTTATTTTTAGGCAAACCACGGTGTGCTCTAAGTAAGGCTAATCCACCCTCATCAGCACCGGTCTTACCATCATTAATCAATTTCTTAGCTTCGTTTAATGCTCTGGAAACATAATCTTTCTGTGCAGAAACCAAACGCTCAATGCGTGGTTTCAACTCATAAAACTCATGCTGATCACCGAAAGGAACCGGACCAGAGATGATCAATGGCGTACGTGCATCATCAATCAATACCGAATCGACCTCATCGACCATCGCGAAGTGCAGCTTGCGTTGCACCAACTGACCTGGTGTTTGAGACATATTGTCGCGCAGGTAATCGAAACCAAACTCATTGTTCGTTCCGTAAGTAATATCTGCAGTATAAGCGTTTCTACGTGCTTCAGAGTTTGGTTCGTGTTTATCAATACAATCTACACGTAGACCATGGAATTCGAACAAAGGACCGTTCCACTCCGAGTCACGTCGTGCAAGGTAGTCGTTGACTGTAACGATGTGTACGCCCTGACCAGCTAAGGCGTTCAGGTATGCAGGCAATGTACTTACAAGGGTTTTACCCTCACCTGTTGCCATCTCTGCAATCTTCCCGCTGTGTAGTACAATACCACCAATCAGCTGCACATCATAGTGCACCATGTTCCAAACTACGTCATTCCCGGCAGCATCCCAATGGTTTGCCCAGATTGCCTTGTCGCCCTGAATGGTTACGTTTGCTTTACGCGCTGCATAGTTGCGGTCGTATTCTGTCGCCGTAACTTCCAGGAACTGGTTCTCCGAAAAACGTCTTGAAGTTTCCTTAACCACGGCAAATGCCTGCGGAAGGATATCCAACAGCACTGTTTCCAGTTCTTTATCTCTGTCTTTTGCTAAAGCATCCACCTGATCATAGATCGCGGTTTTACCAGCAAGATCCAGCTCAGCACCTTCTGCGCTTGCTTTCAGATCGCCGATTTTACCATCTATATCTGCAAGTGCTTTTGCGATAACATCCTTAAAGTAAACGGTTTTTGAACGAAGTTCGTCGTTGGAAATAGACGAGAGTTTAGCGTATTCTTCGTTTATTTTGATTACAAGGGGTTGGATCGCCTTAATGTCTCTTTCTGACTTGCTTCCAAATACCTTGGTTAAAAATCCTAACATGTCTTATGCCTAATATTTTATAAAATTGAGAAATTTACAACAACCAGGCCATTGCCCCAACACAGGTCATTATGGCAGTTGTCGCCGCTAAAAATACGAAATATCCTGTACTTTGCTCAGGCGCCTTTTGTATTATTTGCATTAATTAAACCATAAACTGGATAAAGTTCCTCAAACCGGTATCTTTGTCCATATGAATATCTTAATATTAGGTTCTGGCGGCCGAGAAAGTGCTTTCGCCTGGAAGATGAGCCAATCTGAAGCTTGTACATCGCTGTTTATTGCACCCGGAAATGCGGGCACATCCGCATACGGTAAAAACGTGCCACTTAATCCAAATGACTTCGCTGCCGTAAAGGCATTAGTGCTTAAGGAAAACATCCAGATGGTGGTTGTTGGACCCGAAGAACCTTTGGTAAGCGGTATTCATGATTACTTCTTAAGCGATGCCAGCCTGGCAAACATCCCGGTGATCGGCCCGAAAAAAGAAGGCGCCATCCTGGAAGGTAGTAAAGATTTCTCCAAGCAGTTTATGGTACGCCACGGCATTCCAACTGCAGGTTCCAGAACGTTCACCGCAGCTACGCTGGAGGAAGGCCTTACCTACCTGGAACACCACGCAACGCCGATCGTACTTAAAGCCGATGGCCTCGCTGCTGGAAAAGGGGTGCTTATCCTGGACAACAACGCTGAAGCGCAGGAAGAGCTGAAACTTATGCTAAGCGGTAAGTTCGGCGATGCCGGTTCAACGGTTGTCGTAGAAGAGTTCCTTTCTGGCATTGAACTCTCGGTGTTCGTGTTAACCGATGGTGATCATTACGTGATCCTGCCGGAAGCTAAAGATTACAAGCGCATCGGCGCAGGCGATTCTGGCCTAAATACAGGCGGTATGGGTTCCGTATCACCGGTTCCTTTCGCAACACCAGAATTCCTGAAAGAAGTAGAACAAGACATCATTAAACCAACCATAGAAGGCCTGAAGAAAGATGGTATAGACTATACCGGCTTTATCTTTTTTGGCCTGATTAAAGTTGACGAGAAGCCATACGTTATTGAATACAACTGCCGTATGGGCGATCCGGAGACGGAAAGCGTCATTCCGCGTATTGATTCTGACCTTGTCGAGCTGTTTAAAGCAACCGCTGAAAAGCGCCTTAATGAAGTTGAATTGAAGATCAGCGATAAAAGTGCGGCAACGATCATGATTGTTGCCGGCGGATACCCTGGCCATTACGAAAAAGGAAAAGCGATCTCTGGCATTGAAAACATCCGTAAATCCATTGCTTTCCATGCAGGTACCATCGCCGATGGCGCACAGGTGAAAAGTAACGGCGGCCGCGTGATCGCAATTACCAGCCTGCAGGACACGTTTTTTGATGCACTACAATCCGCAACAGCAGATGCTGCAAGGATTTACTTCGACGGCAAGTACTTCAGGGAAGACATCGGCTTTGACCTTGCTTACGACCCAAAAGCATAGATCACTGCATTGCTGCAATCCACATAAACCAGCTTAGTTCTGCTATTTGATAATGCAGACCAACAAAAAGGCCCGGAACTCCGGGCCTTTTCTATATCTACTAAGTTAGCTAATTCAAGAATAACCTACACCAGGCCTTGCGCCTCAAGATCCTGAATCGCATCATCTAAACGCAGGAAAATCTTATCTGCAATACTTAAAAGCGGATGCTGTGTTTCATCGTGCTGAATCACGTAGCAAGTCACGCCTGCACCTTTCGCTGCTCTCAAGCCATTCAGGGTATCTTCAAAGGCTACACAGGCAGCTTTGTCCACACCCAGCTGCTCAACAGCCTTCAGGTAACTTTCCGGATCAGGTTTACTCAGTTCCACATCAGAACGGGTCACCATCGTATCGAAGTAGTGCCCCAAGCCATTGCGTTCGAAAATGATCTTCACATTATCCCGCGGACTAGCAGTTACCAGCGCGATCTTTAATCCCTTGTTCTTAAAATATTCCAGCGTCTCTGCCGCATGTGGCATCAAACGGATGTCCTTCGTAGAGAAGCCTTCTCTGCTCAACCTTTCCCGCCAGTCCATCAATTCCTGTATGGGAATATCCAGGCGGAAGGTCTCTTTAATCGTTCTACAGTTTTCCGGAAGCGGATGTCCCGCATACGTGATCGCCCATTCCTCATAAGGAACATGGATATCAAAAGTGCTGAGGATATCCATCCAGCAGCCATAGTGAAAATATTCAGAATCGATTAAGGTACCATCAAGATCAAACAATACAGCTTCTAATTTATGCATCAGGTCTATTTTAACTTTCTCTTTTCAACCCCCTCATTAGTGATTTTCACCGGAAGGATCATGCCGTTCTCGTCAAAATACATGCGGTCTACGGCAGTTTCACGATGATAGCCAACTTTCGTGTTCAGCGGTCTGCGGTGATAAAAGATATACCAGTCGTCTGTGCCCGGCGCGTTGATTACGGAGTGGTGACCAGCACCTCTTGCAATCTCCGGATCCTGCTGTAAGATCTTGCCAACGCGTTTAAATGGCCCCATTGGTGAATCCGCGACAGCGTAAGCTACACTGTAATCCGGACCCATCCAGCCGCCTTCAGACCACATCAGGTAGTATTTACCTTTACGCTCAATCATAAACACACCTTCCACAAAGTTCTCCGGTGTTATGGATTTGAACACCGTGCCATCTTCAAAGGGGATAAAACCCGTAAAGTCGTTATTTAGTTTTGCAATATTGCAGTGTTTCCAACCGCCATAAAGCAGGTAATATTGTCCGTCAACATCTTTAAACACGAATTGATCAATAGGCTGCGCACCATTATGGAACTTATCAATCAGCGGTTTACCGATATGATCTACGAATGGTCCTTCAGGTTTATCTGATACGGCAACGCCGATACCACCCAGCTGCTCATCATTCTGAATGTCATTTGCACCAAAGAACAGGTAGTACTTACCATCCTTCTGGGTGATGGACGGCGCCCAGATGGAATAAGCAGCCCATTTTACGTCTTTTATGTCCAAAACATTCGGATGTTTTTTCCAGGTCACCAGATCTTTAGATGAAAAAGCATCCAGGAAAGTTTGTCTCAGGTATTGCGGATTGATGGTGTTTTTCTGGAGTGCCTGCTGCTCTGGGGTAAGCTGACGGGGTTTCTGGTTCTTTTTAGGTTCGCCATATTCTTCAGAAAAGGTTGGGTACACCCAGTAAGTGTTGTTGAAAATACGGGCCTCAGGATCTGCATACCAACCGGGAAAGATGGGGTTGCCAGATTTTGTTGCCGATTTCTTCTGCTGTGCGTAACCAGACGTACTCAGGAGCGCCAGGATCGTAAAAGTAAATAGCGGTTTAAAGGTCTTCATTGAAAATTGGGTTTAAGGATAAATATCTTGACAGCGCGCATCTTATAACAAAAGTGTGTATTATTTACTTTTTTCAGGCGCCTTAATGCGCCCATTGAAGTAACTTCTTTATAGCAAAGAGACCGTTGCAGCGGAAATCCAGCGCAGACGAGCGGGCGACTTGAGGCCTACAGGCCGGCGGCAAGGCCTTAGTGAGGCCATGGCCCTGTTAACCCCCTGTTTGCCCCCTGTGATCCCCCTGTCGGCCCCTTGTTATCCCCATGCTTGCTGTGGTGCTTTTCCCAAATTCTACAATCGGCTTAAAGGGGCCGTATTTATGCTGCAATTCGGAAAAATGATCCGGGTAAGGCCCATACGGGGCATCAATGGGCTTCTTGGCAAGATCCGGATAATCCTTTTCCTGTGCGCGATGTGGCCGTGGCCTGCTGTTCACATAGGCTGCCACATCCCAGGCCTCCTCATCTTCCAGTACTGGATTATTGTGGTCAATGCCATAAGGCATGTTGTTTTTAACAAAGCCCGCGAAATTGCTCAGGCGATACATGCCAGCACCATCATTATAGCTGTTTGTGCCCCATAAAGGTGGATAAAGGTACGTCAGCTGATCTTTGGCTTTCTGGCCAGCACCATCTGCACCATGACAGCTTTGGCAATGCTCTTTATACACCAGCAGGCCCTTTGCCGGATCCGCAGGGCGGTCCAGATGGGCCAGTTTAGCAGTAGCTGTACCACCCACCTTCTCCCCTTTTTGTACACGCTGACCAACCCATTTGAAATAGGCCACCATCGAACGGACTTCCTTGCCCGTTTTATCAGGCATCTTGCCGTTTAAACTTCTTTGAAAGCAGTCGGATATACGATCTGTAACCTGATCCGTTTTCCCGGAGCGGGCGCCTTTCTTCGGGTAGTTTGCAAAGAAGATTGCGTAGTTGTTAGCGAAAGGTTTTGTGCCGGCATTCAGGTGGCAGTTCTGGCAATTCATACCGTTTGAAATTCTGGCGATTTTTCCCTGGGGGCCGAAATATTTTGCGGTGTTTGCAATGAGTTCACGGCCGTAACGAATGGAGTCGCCGAGGGCGCCGGGTGGTATTGACGATTCCTGCGGTGCGGTCCAGGCCGCAGTCTTTTCAGGCAGTGCAGCAAATCCGGCACTTGAATTTGAATTGGGCAGTGTGGATATTGGTGGGCTAAAACCTTTGTGCGTCAAAGGGCGGCTCATGAAGTGCGTACTGATGTAAATCAAGCCAACGCACACAAACAGCAGCGATAGCAGGACCATAGATTTGGCAGTATAAATAATTACGCGTTGTTTGTGCTGAGGGTACTGTTGCATCAAAAAGGATGGGATCTGGGGTTCACATCCCACCTCAAAACTTATACCCTACTAAACCGCTAGAGAAAATGGGTATCAGGTCGTTACATTTTTCACATGTAATGCACGCAGCAGTTGTTTGAGGATTACAATCTGCCCAAGATGATAGTGGACATGCTCTACACAACCCTGTAGACTCTTGTAGGCGCTCGGATAGCCTGGCAAGATTTCCTGTTCCAGTTGTCCGACGGTAAGTTTCTCTGTCGCAGCAGCTAATGCATTGCCCGACTGGAAACATTCTTTTTTCAGGGTATGCCAGGTAGCCGGATCATTCAACGCGGCATTATCATAGCCGTTAGACTCCGGTATTTCAACCTTCATGCCGGCAATGCGCTGCGCCATGACGCGGTTCCAGAACGTCAGGTGATGCACCAGTCCGGCGATGGTGTTGACAGAAGCTGGTGTAACCTCCGACGCCTCTTCATAGCTAACGTCTTCCAGGGTGGTTTGCAAATTCACCTCTGTCCAGTTTTGCCCGGCATACACATCCCGCAGATGCCTAGCAATATGTTCCGCGATATTCATACCTGAATATACACATGTTTAGTTTTATTTCAACCGGTCTACGGCAACGTGATATGTTGGATCATCATCCACGTTTACATCTATTACAGCCGATGCGTTACGGAGCAGGATGCGGCAGTCTTCACTCAATGACCGCAGGTGCAAAGTTTTGCCCATTTGAGCATATCGTTGCGTGAGCTTGTTTAAGGCATCTATGGCCGACATGTCCGTAACTTTGCATTCCTTGAAGTCTATGATCACCGTCTCGGGATCATTCTGGACATCAAATTTCTCATTGAACGCGGCGACAGAGCCAAAGAACAATGGACCGTAGATTTCATAGTGCTTAGCACCATCCTGATCGATAAACTTTCTTGCCCGGATGCGCTTGGCACTTTCCCAGGCAAAAACCAAGGCAGAGATGATTACGCCAACAAGTACTGCGAGTGCAAGGTTATGCAGCCAGACGGTGATCAAGGCGACCAGTACCCCCACAACGATGTCCTGTTTAGGCATCTTGTTGATGATCTTGAAACTCATCCATTCAAAGGTGCCAATGGCAACCATAATCATCACGCCGGTTAGCGCAGCCACGGGCAGACGGCCGATAATTGGTGCGCCAAACAGGATGATCAGCAAGATGGTCAAGGCGGCGACAATTCCAGAGAGGCGTGCCCTTGCCCCTGCAGAAAGGTTTACCAGCGTTTGTGCAATCATCGGGCAACCGCCCATCCCGAAGAAAAAGCCGTTCAGCATGTTTGCACTGCCCTGTGCAATACACTCCCGGTTCCCATTTCCGCGTGTTGCGGTGATTTCATCTACCAGGTTCAGCGTTAGCAAACCTTCGGTGAGGCCCACAGCAGCCATAATCAACGCATAAGGGAATATGATCTGGAAGGCTTCGAGGTTAAAAGGAATCTGGGGGATGTGGAAAGGCGGAAATCCACCACTTACAGAGGCAATATCACTAACGGTTTTGGTCTGGATACCAAGTCCGAATACCAACAAACCTACGACGATGATCGCCACAAGGGAAGGCGGCACGGCTTTGCTGATCTTTGGGAATAGATAGACAATGGCGATGGTTAGCGCAACCAGTCCGGCCATAATGTATAATGGCGTTCCGGAAAGCCAGGTCGTTTGCCCGTTCACCACGGTTTTGAACTGCTCAAGCTGCGCCATGAAAATGATTACAGCCAGTCCATTCACAAAGCCATACATGACGGGTTGGGGCACCAGCCGGATGAACTTCCCAAACTTCAATACGCCGATCAGGATCTGGATAACCCCCGCGAGTGCCACTGCCCCAAATACATATTCGATGCCATGTGACTGCATGAGCGCGATAAGGACAACCACCGTAGCACCAGCCCCTCCGGAGATTAATCCCGGACGGCCGCCAAAGATGGAAGTAACCAGCCCCATGATGAAAGCTGCGTACAGGCCTGCCAGGGGCGGAAAGCCAGCAAGGATCGCAAACGATAGGGATTCGGGCATCATGGTCATGGCCACCGTGAGCCCGGCAAGTATTTCAGTTTTGTAGTTTACCTTTTGCGTGAAATCAAAGAGACGGGTGTTCATGGGTCAAAGGTACGAACTCCGGGTCATTTTCCTGATATTCCCTGCCCGCAGCAACGTCGCGGTAGAGCCTGTCGATCTTACCGATCACGCTGTCCCAGGTAAAGTCCTGTGCAAACACCTTTGCTTTTTTTCCCATCACTACTTTCAGCTGTTTATCGTCTAGGAACTTCTGTATGGTTTGCTGTAAATCATCCAGGTTGGTGTGATCAACAAGAAAGCCTTGTTCACCTTCGGTGATGTAACCATCCATGCCTGTTCTGCGAGAGCCGATGATTGGAAGTCCACAGGCCATCGCTTCAATGTAAACCCTTCCGAACCATTCTTTATAACTTGGAAGCACGAACAGGTCGTATTCCGCCATGGTTTGCGGAACCAGGTCATAGGGCACGAAGCCCTTAAACTGCACCTTATCTTGAAGTCCGGATTCCTGAACAATGCGTTCGAGATGCTTAAACTCCGGCCCATCGCCGTATATGTCATACGTGAAACCTGCACCAATGTTCTTCAAAGCGTAGAGCACCTTGTCTATGTTCTTCCAATCGAGTAAACGCGCCATGGTCACGATCTTTAAAACCGGACCATCATTATAGATCTTTTCCTGTTGCAGGAATGGCTTTTCAACGCCATGAGAGATCACGTAAGAGTGTGCGGTGAATGCATCACAGGCCTTTTTCTCCTGATGATTCAGGCTGATCATGGCTTTGGCGCGGCCCATGAACTTGATGATGTGCTTGTCCAACTTCCCTTTTCCCATTTGCCTGGAGGTTACAACATAGGGTATGTTGAACTGCTCCGACAGCTGGCAGGCCACCCCGGCATCGGCCATGATGTTGTGTGCATGGATGATGTCGATCTTGTTTTCGCGGACAATTCGGTCTAATTTTTTCTTATTCAGGAAATAGGCCAGACGCATATAGAAAGACCAAAGCTGGGGGTTCCACTTGAATCTGGGCACTGCAATAATTTCGATCTGCCTGTTATCAGCGGTAAACTGCTTCAAGGCCAGGAAATCTTTATGCTCCTTGTGTTTGGGGAGCCACTTGGAAAAGAAAGATGTATAAAGCACATAAACGAAGGTGTATTTAACATCTTTGTGCATCTCTTCATGCAGTGCTGCTGTTTTCAGCAGGACATCATTTTCCCTCTTTTTTGTTGTTAAAATCGGAGCAGGTATAACATTCGTCAAGACCAGGACATTCATATAATAGATTTAGCTTAGAATCAGATAATTTTTCCTAGAGTACTCAGCAATATACTTGATTTACAGCCCGCAGGTCGAGCGTCCCGGTGCTCTGCTTACCCTTTTGTTGATTTCTGAGATAAATTTCACAGAATAAACCATTCTGATGCACAGAATTGAGAAGTAAGAGCTGGATTTAAGTTATTGGAATAGTTTTGCGTACTGATTAAGAGAAGGTTAAGCTGATGTTAAATTAACACTTGCAAAACTTCTTCTTAGACTAACTAAATTATAAAGCTCGCCTATGGGTATACGGTTCTTTCTGCTGCGCCTGCGCAGGATTCTTTTCACGTGGCTATCTTATTTCATTCCTAAAAAGGAAGGTTTAATCGTATTCTATCCGACACATAACAAAGCTGGTTTTTCCGGAAATCTAAAGCAGTATTTTCTGTATTTGAATAGCTGTCCTGAAAAAGCACGGTATACTGCCGTATGGTGTACTAATAATGCGGAAACATACAACATGCTCCGGGCGCAGCACTTCCATGTTGTAACGGGCCGGATGCTTGTTCATTACAAACTGTTTCGTGCAGAACACATCATTCAAGACAGCACCTATACCTGGCTCATCGGCAACTTTTCCATCCTGCAGTTATGGCATGGCAATGGGTTTAAGAATTCAGCACTCCTGGACACCACCAATGCGCCCAAAAAGTTGGTTTTGCTTAGGAAAGCCTATAAGCAATACCGGATGATTTCTGCTGCTTCAGACGCACATCAGGAGTTGATGATCCGCAGCTTTGAAAACGAGAATGTCGCCATAACGGGCTCTCCCAAAAACGACGTCTTTTTTGATGATGCAGCTGTTTTTCAGGAAATTAAAGTCAGATATGGCTTGGACAAGTTTGATAAAATCTATGCCTATACACCCACTTTCAGAGACAAAGGGGCATTTGAACCCTTCAATGTTCAGTTCTGGGGCTTACTGAACGACTGGCTGGAAGGTAACAACATTGCTTTTGTTGTGAAAAAGCATCCATGGGATAAGACGCTGAAAGTTCCGGATCAATATAAAAACATCCTCGATCTTTCTGACCGTATCGATGACTCTCAGGAGTTGATGTTGATATCGGACCTGTTGATTTCAGACTACAGCGCGATTGTAACCGATTTCGCCATTACCGGCAAGCCGATTATCTATTACTTCCACGACTACGATAATTATACAAAGATGCGGAGCTTTTACTATGATCTGAAGACGGTTTTACCAGGACCGTTTATTTACGATGGTGAAACTTTGCTTACATACTTAAAAGATCTGAGCTGGTTTACAACACCAGCGTATCAACTTGAATTTCAGAAGTTCCTGAAAACATTTCATACCTATATGGATGGTGACTCATCCAAACGGGTTTTGGAAGAAATGAAGAAACTGTCTTCTGGCACAAAGAAGCAGTTTTCATAAACGAAAATGAATAGCATGAAGAAAAATATCGCAATCATATTAGCAGGCGGAAAAGGCGTAAGACTTGGTGAACAGCGGCCAAAACAGTTATTAAAAATTGCTGGCAGAAAGGTTATTGAGCATACCCTTGAAGTCTTCGAAACGCATCCTGAGATTGACGAAGTTGCCGTTGTATCGAATCCAGATCACATCAGCGACATTGAAGAAATTGCAAAACTAAACAGCTTTACGAAGCTTAAGAAAATCTTAAATGGCGGTGCCGAACGCTACGACTCCAGTCTCTCGGCGATTAACGCCTATTCCGATCAGGACGTAAACCTGATCTTCCATGATGCTGTACGGCCATTGGTAAACCATCGGATTATTTCCGACTGCATAACAGCATTGCAAACGTATAACGCGGTAGATGTTGCCATCAAAACGACGGATACCATTATACAGGTTCAGGACAACCTGATTAATGAAATTCCAAACCGGGATTTCCTATATAACGGTCAGACCCCTCAGGCATTTGCCATTGGGACCATCAAGAGGGCTTACGAGCTTGCGTTGCAAGATCCAAATTTCAGGGCTACTGACGACTGCGGTGTGGTTAAGAAGTATATTCCCGAGGAGAAGATCTATGTGGTGCATGGAGAGCAATTCAACATGAAGCTCACGTACAAGGAAGATGTTTTTCTGATCGATAAGTTATTCCAGCTAAAATCCTCTTTAGGGACAGGTGGTTCCAGCTTATCGGAAGGTATACAGTCGACACTTAAAAACAAGGTTCTTGTCGTTTTTGGCGGAAGCTATGGCATTGGAAAGGAAATACTTGACCTGAGCGCCCAAGCTGGTGCTAAAGGCTATTCCTTTAGCCGTTCTAATGATGTAGACGTATCCTCGGCAGAACAGGTTGCAGCAGCGCTTAAAGGCGTATATGACAAGGAAGGCCGAATTGATTTTGTGGTGAATACGGCGGCCGTGCTGGATAAACAATCCCTCACCAACATATCTTATGAAGACATTATAAAAAGCATTAACATCAACTATCTGGGCTCGGTCATCGTCGCGAAAGAAAGTTTCAAATACCTGAATGAATCAAAAGGCGCCGTGCTGCTTTACACCTCCAGTTCTTACACCCGTGGCAGAAGCTTGTACAGTATTTACTCTTCTACGAAAGCGGCCATTGTGAATCTTGTGCAGGCCCTTTGTGAAGAGTGGCCGGATGTGCGAATTAACTGTATCAATCCGGAAAGAACGAAAACACCAATGCGCGTTAAGAACTTCGGTAATGAAGCCGATGATTCATTATTGAAACCTGAAGTTGTCGCCGTCGCATCCATCAACACACTGTTTTCAGATAAATCTGGTCAGGTAATCGATGTGAAACTTTAATCCCCAAACAATCATTTCTCCCTATTCTCCATGAAAAAGAAGTTATATTATATTTTAGGCGGTTACCCGGTGGTGTCCCAATCCTTCCTGTATAATCAGATTACGGAAGTGATTAAGCAGGGCAATTACGAGGTGCTTATTATCGTGCTTAACAAAAAAGAAGGAGCCGTACACCCCGCCTACGAAAGCCTGAATAATCAGGTGCGTTACTTTGAAAGCGGGCGGGAGAAAGGTGTTCTTTCTAAGTTCCCCATGGCAATGAAGGCCATTGGCAAACTGCTTTTCAAAGATCCGGGCTTAATGTTCCGAGCGATGAACTTCTTTAAATACGGCCGCGACGCTGCCAATGGCACGTATGTCATCCTTGCAGAACAATTCCTGAAATACCAACCGGATCTTATACATTGCCACTTCGGCACCACGGCACGGGTGATCGCGGATCTGAAGGATATGAAGGCAGTTAATTGTAAACTCATCTCTTCTTTCCACGGAAAGGACATCACGGTATATCCGAAGCAGTATGGCAACGCTTATTATACCCGGCTGTTCAAAGCATGTGAAATGTTCACCGGAAACTCCAGGTTTATCATCAATAAAATGATTAATACGGGCTGTCCGGAAGGGCAGATTGTGAAAATACCGATGTGTTTAAACACCAACCAGTTTCACTATCGGGAAAGTCCGCCCGCAGGTGAAACTTTCAGAATACTGACGGTGGGCCGTTTTGTTGAAAAAAAGGGCTACCCTTACTCACTACAGGCTGCAGCATTGCTGAAGAAAGCAGGCGTAAAATTCCAATATCATCTGATTGGAGAAGGGCCCTTGCTTAACGACATGAAAGCATTGGCAAAAGAACTGAACATTGAAAACGAAGTGGTGTTCCATGGTGCCATGATGCAGAATGAGGTGATCAAACACTACCAGCTGGCGGACGTGTTCCTGCTGCCAAGTGTAACCGCTGCCAATGGGGATACCGAAGGACAAGGGTTGGTTTTGCAGGAAGCGCAAGCGATCGGAATACCGATTGTCGCCACCCTACACAATGGCTTTCCAGACAGCGTGATTGATGGCACCACGGGCTATCTGGTGCCAGAGAAAGACTCCAATGGCTTATACGAGAAATTGCACCTGCTTGCCGGAAATGCAGATTTGAGAGCCATTATGGGCAGACAAGGCCGGACATTCGTAGAATCTCATTTCGACTCCAAAATCATCGGAAAAGAACTGACAGCTGTTTACGAGCAGATGCTCGCAACGCCTTAATGCTTTCTGGTAGAGCTACCCTTTAACCAATACCGTTCCGCGTTGTTTAAGCATCAGCAGCATACAAAAACCGATACCAACGGCGGCCAATCCTGCACCCACATACTGTGGAGAGGTATAACCATAGCCCATCGCTATCGGCAAGCCGCCTAAAAATGCACCTATGGCGTTACCAAAGTTCGCTGTGGCCTGCAGTACGGCAGAAGCAATCATTTCCGATCCCTTTGCCGCACTGATCATCAGCATCTGCATCGGTGCAATCACCGCGAAGGCAATTGCCCCGGTGATGAAGGTCATGGCAATGGCAGCAGGTTGGTATTGAGACACTGCAGGGATAATGAATAAAGATAAGACCATGGCCGACAACAGCACGGTTGTGGTGATCAATGGAGAAAACTTATCCGCCAGACGGCCGCCGATGAAGTTACCCACAGCCATACCAACACCCGCTATAATCATGATCACCGTGATGTTGTTGTTGCTGAAGCCGGATACTTCCGTCATTAATGGCGCAATGTAACTGATCCAGGCAAACATACCGCCGGTACCAATTGCGGAAATACCAATGATTAACCAAGGGTCTACATTCTTGAATACCGCAAGGCTGTCCTTGAAACTGCCTTCGTTCTTGTTTTTAATGGCCGGCAGCCACAATTTGGTGGTTGCAGCGGTAATAAGTCCGAAAGCCGCAACGATGAAGAAAGACAGTCGCCAGCTGAAGTTATGACCGATGTATGTACCAATAGGCACACCAATGATATTGGCAATGGTCAGGCCTGCAAACATCATCGACACAGCACGCGCTTCCTTGCCGGGCTCCGCCAGCTGACTAGCCACAACCGCACCGATGCCGAAGAAGGCACCATGTGGCAATCCTGCCATCACGCGGGTGATCAGTAAGAACTCGTATGATGGTGATAAGGCAAACAGGGCATTAAACAACCCAAACATCACCATTAATCCAATAAGTACTTTCTTAGGGGGCAGCTTGGAAAATAAGCCAACCATCAAGGGTGCACCGATGACAACGCCCAGTGCATAGGCAGATATAAGGTGACCGGCAGTTGGGATGGAAATGTCCAGGGATTTAGAAACGTCAGGCAGTACGCCCATCATCATAAACTCCGTCATTCCCAGGCTAAAGCCGCCAATTGTTAAAGGCAATAATCGCTTGTTCATAGTCTTGAGAGATTTATACAAAGGTACACGATAGTGTACAACTTACACTAACAAAAATGAATCCATAGCTCTGGATCAGGGCTTTACGACTTAATATTGCAAACCAATGAAAAACGGGTTCCTCCCCAAGAATCGCTATCTTAGTTATTTCCTAACCAAATAGCCATGAGATTCGCCTATTCCATACAACAGAAGGTCAAGATAGCGGTATTGCTGTTTTTCATCATGACCTGCTCCATCTTGATCCGTATTCTGGAAGACAAGAGTGTGAAGAATATGAATGAATCTTTTATATCGCTATATAATGACCGTTTGGTACCAGCCATGGATCTTTACCACATCGTGGAGAATCTTTATGCAAGGCGAAACATCATTGAGAGTGTACTTTATACGAATGCGCAGGCCCATCAACTTGATCTCCGTGGCAATTTGGCGAGATATAACCGGAACATTGATTCTCTGGTGAACAAGTACGAGAAGACGTACCTGGTACAACAGGAAAAGGTTCAATTGCAGGACCTGAAAAAAAACCTGAAGTCAATTATGACGATGGAGCAAAGGCTGGTAAACCATGTTTACAACAACCAATCTGCTGTGGCACTGAACGATTATGAGCGGCAGGGAAAAGCGATGTTCAGCAATGCCACCAATTACCTCACTAAGCTGATCGACACGCAGAAACAGGTGGGCAATGAGATCATCACGGATACGGAACGCATTGTTTCGGGTTCAAAAATCTACTCTAACCTGCAGCTGGCACTGGCCATCCTCATTGGGATTTTGATTGTCGGTATTCTTTTTACGTCTAATGTGGTGAATATTCGAAACGATAAGTTTAATCTGAACTAGCTTTGTGTGATTGCGTCGGTGTTCACGCCGGTGCCATCAGGATGTTGATGTTCATTGGCTTAGACATGTAATCGTCCCTTGCTGTATGGAAACAAAAAGGCCTGATTACCTCCGTGTCTGGAGGCAATCAGGCCTGTAAAGCTTAAGAACTAGATCTCGTACTTGTTGATCGATTTCACCGCATAATCTACCGCTCTTGCCGTTAGCGCCATATAGGTCAACGATGGATTCTGGGTAGAAGTCGATGTCATACACGCCCCATCCGTCACAAAAACGTTCTTACAGGCATGAACCTGATTCCACTTATTCAGAATAGAGGTTTTTGGATCGTGACCCATCCTTGCGCCACCCATTTCATGGATGTCCAGACCTGGCGCCTGTGAAGAATCATTGACTTTAATGTTTTTAAATCCTGCTTCGGTAAACATCTCAGAAAGCTGTTCAATGTAGTCCTTCTTCATTAAACGGTCGTTTTCATCGTAGTCTACCGAGATGTTCAATAGCGGAACACCCCAGGCATCCTTTTTATCTTTGCTCAGGTTAACGAAATTCTCCGCCTTAGGAATGGTTTCTCCCATCATGTGCGAACCCACCTGCCATGGGCCCAGTGGTGTTTTCACCAGATTATCCTTTAGCGCAGCGCCAACACCGCTGGAATCGCGGTTTACAGAACGTCTTGCGCTGAAACCAGCTGCATAACCCCGCTTGAAGTCGGTCTCCTGTTTGTGCAGGTTACGGAACCTTGGCAGGTATCCCCCACCTGCAGGATTGCGGCCATCGGTGGACCACTGCAACAAGCCATCGTACTCTGCACTGATTCTCGCACTGTAGTTATGGAAAGCGACGAACTTACCCAACTGGCCATTGTCGTTACCCAAGCCATTAGGGAACCTGTCGGACTTAGAATTGAGCAGGATCAGGTTCGTGTTCAACGCCGCAGCATTTACGAAAATGATTTTCGCATAAAACTCCATTTCCTGCTTGCTGTTCGCATCAATAACACGCACGCCGGTTGCCTTGCCTTTTTTATCATCGTATATGATGGATTCTACGACCGAATTTGGTCGCATGGTCAAATTGCCAGTCTTCGCAGCCCATGGCAAGGTAGATGCATTACTACTGAAATAGCCCCCAAAAGGACAGCCACGCTGACAGAGCGTTCTGTTCTGGCATTTTGCCCTGCCCTGATCCAGGTGGATCTGATTGGGTTTAGACAAGTGCGCACAACGTGCGCTGATCACGTGCCTGTTCGGGTATTTTTTATTTAATACACCTTTGAAGTGATCTTCTACGGCATTGAGTGGAAACCCTGGAAGGAACTCCCCATCAGGCAGCTCCTGCAAGCCATCTTTATTACCTGCAATCCCTGCAAATCGCTCTGCATAGCTATACCAGGGCGCAATGTCCGCGTAGCGGATCGGCCAATCCACAGCGAAGCCGTCCCGCGCAGGGCCTTCAAAATCCAGGTCACTCCAGCGCTGCGTTTGCCTTGCCCATAGCAGCGACTTCCCGCCCACCTGATAACCACGGATCCAGTCGAACGGCTTTTCCTGCTGGTAAGGGTGTTCATTGTCTTTCACAACAAAATGTGCTGCATCTTCCCTGAAAATATAACACCTGCTGGCGATTGGATTTTCCTGCTGAACCGCCAATGGCATTTGACCACGATGATCAAATTCATAGGGATACATGTTTGTAGTGGGGTAATCTTTGATGTGTTGCACATCGCGGCCTCTTTCGAGCACCAGGGTCTTAAAACCCTTTTCTGTAAATTCCTTGGCAGCCCAGCCACCACTAATTCCAGAGCCAATAACAATCACATCGTAGGTGTTTGTCTTTTGGCTATCTATATTGATATTCGACATTGTTCTTTAAAAAATTAAGCAGATTTAACAGCATAGTACGGGTTCCAACGGCCTGGCACGAGTTCCCATACAACTAGGTTGGTCATCACGTATTTAGAGCTCAGATATCCTTCAATGGTTTTCGACTTTATGATGTCGTAAAACTTCTTGATCGCAGGTTCCGCCTGTTCATCTTTCTCGATGGCCAGGAGTAGCTGTTCGCGTTCCGGCACGGTTAACTTCTGAAAGCTTCTGGAAAACTGTGCTTCCGAACGGTCCTGTAAAGCGTCAAGGCCTTTGAAGAATAGCTCCTGATCTTCTTTCGCATAGCAATCGTCCAGCATCTTTATCGCAAACAGGTGCAGATTCAGGCTTTTCGCGCCAGGCGTCTTCGTTTCGGGAATGATGGTTTCTGAAATGTCTGCCAATAAGTGTTCCTGATCGAGGCTGACGTCTATGGTTTGAAGTGCTATTGAGGATTTTCCGGTATCCCTTAAACAGGATGGAAGTAGTGCCATACCACCCGCGAGGAATAATATTTGTTTGATCGCTAAGCGTCTCTCCATTTTTATATTTGATTATATCTTCATTATGGCCTGCGGCAATGTGGTTATTGCGAATGCGAAGCCTTGCATAACATTTAAAGTTATGCATTTTCAAAGATATGGAAGGGAGCGCGTACAATTTCACGCAAAAGCTGGTAGAATTTTAACCTAAACGCCTTCCAAAGGAAGGTTAATGGTCACCTTCGTGCCCGCGGCAGCCTCAATGTTAATCGTACCATTTAGCATCCGGACTTTATTCAGCAGAGTGGCAAGTCCGAGCCCAAACTTGCCGGACTGCGCAGGGTTAAACCCTATTCCATTATCCTGGACTAGAATGGTAAGTGCACGACCTTCCTTTATAATTTCGATGATCGCTTCACTTGCTGCAGCATGACGTACCACATTTACCAGTAGTTCCTGAACCATACGGTAAACAGAAAGCTCGATGTAACTGTCGAGCCGGTTGGTTAAGCCAACAACGCGACAGGATAGATCAATATCTGGCTGAAACTGTTTACATAGCTCAATAACTGTTTCCTCCAGTCCAAAATCTTCAAGGATGGCCGGCGTCATCTGGTGAGACAACCTACGGACTTCTTTTATGGCATCTGCCAAAATTTTATCCGCATATTGTTTCGCACGGTGGAAAGCCTCAGGATCTGCAAGAGCCTTATTCGCGTCCACCGGCTTGAGGTTGATCTTCACCGCATATAACAACTGTCCGATGCCGTTACGCAAATCCTCCGCGATCCGCCGCCGCTCTTCTTCCTGCGTCCGTAAGCTTGCTTTAAACACCTCGAGCTTCTGATTCTCCTGAATGTCCCGGATTCTCGCTTCTGCTTCCCGCTGCGCGGTGATATCCAGGTTTGTGGCAACCAGGCTTCCATCCATCTTCACAAATGTGCAGGAGAACCAACGGTTAAAACCTTCAAACGGATAAAAGTATTCGTGTTGCTCCGGGCGGCCGCTTTCCATCACTTTAATCATGATGTCAAATAAGCCCGCAGGCTTAATGCCCGGAAACTCAGCTGCATAATGCTTACCCACAAGGTCCTTACGGCCAGTCTCATTTTCCAGGCCTTTACTAACCAGCACAATGGTAAAGTCTTCAATTTCATTTTGCGCATTACGTATCGGCCGGAGCAACGATATGCCGATCAACGTAGCATCAAAGATGGATTGAAGCAATGCATTACTCTTCTGCAGTTCTTCGTGTGCTTTGATTAAAGCTTCACTGGACTTCTTTTGACTTGTAATGTCATGGGACACGCCCAGCAAGGATAATGCTTCGCCCGCCTGGTCTGTGATGACCTTCCCTTTGCTCAATATGTAGCGCATTTCTTTGTTGGGAAGATAAATGCGGCGGGTATACTCATATGTTCCATGGTTTCGGATCGCATCTGATATAATCCCGCTGACCACCTCATCATCTCCCCGATAAGATATCACCTTTAAGAATGCAGTTGTTGGCTCAAATGCACCTGGCTCATACCCGAGCAGGCGGTACATACCGTCAGAAAAAGTAATGCGTTGGCTCTGCAGCTCAAGCTGGTAACTCCCTGTAGAACCGGCTTCTTCTACCTTTGAAAGTAGGTCTGCGGCTTCTGTAAGCTTCTTTAAGTCGTTCTTAGCGCGACGTTCAAATTCAAACTCTTTTTTTATAAGCCGCGTGATGTCCAGTAGTTTGTGAATGATGTACAACAGTTCACGCTGTTCATTTAAAACTGGTGTTTGGATGATCTCGTAATAGCGGTGGCGGATATATTGCGCATCAATGGTGCGGCTTTCGCCAGTCAGCAGCACTTCATCCAATGCTTTGGATACCCTGCGGGACAGGTCAGGAATACTGGTGTTATAAAGATCAAGGACCAATGCCAAATTACTAAGCTCCGCACTTGATCTCGACAAGCCCATTAATTCCAGGTAGAGATCTGTAGCTGTAAGTATTTTCTTGTCCACAGACAAGATCAGATATGCCTCCGGAAGCCGCTCAAGTACCTGGAGCAAACTCACGCTCAAAGCACCAGAATTGATGTAGTTATTTAATTCCATGTCAATAACATCCCCAGATGGTAAACAGTGTTAAATCAGGTCTTAAACAAAAATAGCGATAACTTATCTCAGTTCAGCTCAAAAACCAGCACGGCTATATACCTGTTTATTTCGTATTTTACCCTCGTTTTTAAGCCTACATGAATTTTTTCGCAGTCATAACCACCCTCCTTACCATCACTGCTATTTTTAGTTACATCAATGCCCGATGGATAAAATTACCCGGTGTTATCGGGGTCATGTTGCTGGCAATAGCCGCGGCCTTAATGACCGTTTTCGCCGGCAAAGTGCTACCTGATTTCACACGCTTGATCACGGAATTAAGTGCCTCTATTGACTTTTCAAGCACACTGCTCGACATCCTTCTTGGTTTCCTGCTTTTTGCCAGCGCACTGCATTTTGATGTAAAGAAGCTACGATCGAACCTAAAAGGTGTGCTCGTCATCAGCACTGTGGGGGTACTGCTGTCTACCCTGATCTTCGCTGCACTACTTTTTTACGCACTCGGCTATGTTGGGCACGACATACCATTCATTTACTGCCTGGTATTCGGCGCCTTGGTCTCCCCTACCGATGCCGTCGCCGTAGCCGCACTGCTCAAGAATACCCGGATGCCTAGCCGGCTGGAAACCATCATCAACGGCGAGTCGCTGTTTAACGATGGGATCGGCATTGTGCTGTTCATTACGTTTGTAGGCTTGGCCGCAGCGCCCGGAAGTCATTTTTCACTTAGTCATACTTCCCTGCTTTTCGCGCAGGAAGTTTTTGGAGGGCTGCTGCTTGGGCTTGTGCTGGGCGCAATAGCCTACCGCATGATGCGTGCCATCCAGGAGTTTCAAACCATCCTAATGATTTCACTGTCGCTGGTCATGATCATCTCTTTAGTTGGTAGCATGCTGCACGTGTCCATTCCTTTGGCCGTAGTGGCGGCAGGTCTGTTAATTGGCAGTAAACCATTCAGCGACAACGCGGAATCCAGACTGGATGAATACCTGCAAGGGATCTGGGGCTTACTGGATGAGTTGTTAAACACCGTGTTGTTTGTGCTCATTGGATTGCAACTGGTGATGGTTTCCTTTAGCCTGGATTATTTTGTTGCCGGTGCTTTCGCGATTGTGATCCTGCTTATTGCCAGAATGCTGAGCATTGTACTTCCAATCGCCTTCTTACGTCGTTCGCTGCGTATAGAGTACAACAGTGTGGGCATACTTACCTGGGGTGGTTTACGGGGCGGTATCTCTGTGGCGTTAGCGCTGTCACTACCTCCTTCACCCTATCGCGAACTGATCTTAACAGCAAGTTTCTGTGTTGTGGTGTTTTCTATTTTCGTACAAGGCTTAACGCTGAATAAGGTTGTTGGCCGGTTGCTGCAAGAGAAAAAACATTAGTTTACTAATCCTAGCATTTGCTATTCTATTTCAAACTGGTAGGTTCCGGCATCCAGGTGTAGTATGTCCTGAACGGTCGACTTTCCCTGATATGCTTTTTGTCCGGCCTGCAAAGGAAAGTAAACCGTCGCACTTGAATTCGCGGGAATTAAAACCACATAGGTTACCTTTTTCCCCTGTCTCTTCCAGGATGACTTTATCTTACCTTGCGGGCCTTCATGTTCTGCATCAAAGTGATCCAGACCCTTTACAAAGTTCGGTTTAAGCAACACATGCTTAAAACCAGGGCGTTGCTCATCCAGCATAATACCGCCAATACCTTTAAAGAACCAGCCGCCAATTTCGCCAAACATCATGTGGTTCAAGGAAATATCGCGTTCCGCCTGGATGTTCCAGTTTTCATACAAGGTCGTTGCGCCATTAACAATCCACCAACCCCATGAAGGATAGGTATCCTGCACCGCAAGATCATAGGCCGTCTGGGCCTGCCCATTTTCACTTAAAGCATTTAGGATTGCCTTTGCACCCAGCACCCCAACATCCAGATGATTACCATCCGCCTTTACCCTTTTCGCTAAATTTTCAGCAACCTTAGCTTCCATACCTTGAGGTACAATATGCCATTGCAAGGCTACACTGAGTTCCGTTTGTAGTCCACTACCATAGATCCCGGTTTGCGCATTGAAATATTTCTTATTGATGGCTGCTTTTATTTTTTCTGCCAGCGCGCTGTAATAACGCTGGTCCTCAGGCTTATTGAAATGTAGTGCCGCCTTGCTTAAAATCACCGCATCAACATAATAGTAAACCGAAGAAGTGTATTCTAAAGGTGATTCTGACTTTACCGGCACCCAGTCACCGCGGCCAAAGCTGGTCAGTCCTTCCGGGCTGATGCGTTCCACATAGTTTACGTATTTCTTGATGCTCTCATAGCTGTCTTCCAGCAATTTGGAGTCTCCATAAAAGAGATACACGTTCCATGGAATGATGGCAATTGTGCTCGTCCAATCTGTGCCGTTTGCAGTACCGTAACCCCATCCACCTGTCGGGATGATATCCGGCAGCACGCCATTGGGCTGCTGCTCATCACGATGGTCGGCGAGCCATTTTTCGTAAACAGTGATCCCATCAAAGTTGTACAATCCGCTTTCAATGGCGAAATGTCCATCCCCGGTCCAGCCGTTTTTCTCCCGCTGCGGACAATCTGTAGGATAGCCATATAAGTTTGACAGGTAAGAGTTGTTCGTTGCTGCCCACAACTTATTCACGAGGGAACTGGAGGCGTTAATCTTCCCTGCTACCGGCACATCACTATGCATAAAGTAACCGGTGATGCTCGATTTGTCGATTTTAACAGGCTTACTGCTGGTCACCTCTACATACTGGAAACCTTTGTAATTGAATTTAGGCTTAAAGGTTTCTATACCTTGTCCTTTGAGGGTGAATAGATCCGTTTGAAAGGGATCTGTATTGTCTTTCGGTCGATAGTAAACGTCGATATTCGACAGGTCTACCCTCCCATCAGGCAACAAGCGTTCGCCATGTTTAATGCGCACCACGGTACCTGCCGGACCTTGAACTTTGATTTCCGTAACGCCGGCGATGTTCCTACCCAAATCAAACACATAGGTGGAATCATTTAACACTTTCAAACTTTGTGCAGGAATGGTTTGTACATCTCGTATCGGATGCATGAGCTGGCTAACCACCTGTGTGGAGGGTGCAGCCTGCAGACGCACGCCACGCCACTTCTGATCATCAAAGTCGGCCGTATTCCAACCCGGCTGTTCCAACCTTGCATCGTAATGTTCTGCAGTGTAAATGCTGTTAAAAACCACCGGGCCAGCATCCGTCTTCCAATCGCCATCCGTTTTCACCACCGAAGTGGTACCATCTTCATAGGTAATCCGCAGATCCAGACAGAAGGTTGGACGGGCGCGCCATGGCGCCGTATCAAAGTTCCATACGGCTAAGGACTGCATATTGTACCAGCCGTTTCCAAGCAGCACACCCACCGCATTCTTACCTGCTTTAAGCTGGGCGGTCACATCATAACTCACATAAAGGTTCCTGCGATCAAAACGGGTATACATTGGATCCAGTCGATGGTTACCGACCTTCTCTCCATTTAAGTATAATTCATATAAGCCAGCCGCCGCAACATAGGCACGTGCAGATTTAATCTTCTTGTTTACGGGGTTAAATACTTTTCTGAAGTAGGGAGCAGCACGCTGATTGATGTTATGACCGTCGCTGATCCAGGTACCCTGCCAGTTGGCCATGCCCATCATACCCGTCTCAAAGCTACTTACACTGCTACCGCATGGCTTTCCATCTTTATCCCACACCTCAACAGCCCAGAAGTATTTCGTAAAGGGCTGCAACGCTGCACCCTGGTACCGAACCAGACTTTCATCTGCATTTACCTTCTTGGTATCCCAGGCATCTCCCTTTCGCTGTACAACAGACAAAGAATCTTTACCTACCAGAAGTCTGTAAGCCGTTTGCTTTGCACCTTGACGCGCATCGCGAAGCTTCCATGATAATCTCGGATGCATTTCATCAACGCCAATTGGACCTTCTAAATGTTCACATTGCAAAGCGTATGGCGCTGGAAGCTGGGTTTCGGCTTTCAAACCGGCGGGAATCAGCAACACACACAGGTAGAACAAATTTAAGATGCAAGACTTCATGTTTAACGTTTAAGGCGTCAATCTACCATGTTTAATCTTAAGTCGCAACCTGTGCTGTCCTGAAAATGGATTCAAGGTCAACATCCGCTGTAACATTTTGATGGAGATTAATGGCACTTACAGCGGGCTTTAAGTTGAAATGAAGATTTAGTGATTTTGTTAAAAACTACACCTCAACATAATCCAGGTCCTTGGAGAAGGTATCCTGCATATGGTACAAAGCCCAAAACGCCAGCACCAGGCAAATCAAACCCACCGCGATACCGGACGCAACCAGCGAACCATCAAATACACCCCGCAGGTATTGAAACAGTAAAGTCATGGGCACAACAGCCCCACGCACGAAGTTCGGCACAGTGGTGGTAACTGTAGCACGAAGATTTGTACCGAATTGTTCAGTTGCAATGGTCATAAAGATCACCCAGTAGCCAACCGAAATGCCCATCACAAAGCAAATCAGATAAAAATTAAACAAGCTTGTGTCTCTTGAAAGAAAATAAACCACGATGCACAACATAGACAGGAACAGGTAGATGTAGACCACCTTGACCCTGCTTTTTAGATACTGACTGATTAAGCCACTTAGTATATCACCAATAACCAATCCGCCATAACAACATGCCACGGCAGCACCGGCCTTTACCTCGCCCTGAATGTTTAGCGCTTTTCCAAATTCCGGAGAAAACGTGATGAGTATACCCACGACAAACCATAAAGGCAGACCGATAATGATACACCGCATGTACTTCAGAAAGCGACCTTTAGTAAATAGTGCCAGAAAGTTCCCGCGACTTACCGTATCTACTTTGGTCTTATCGAACATGCCAGACTCTGCGACACCAACGCGTAGCAGGAGCAGCGAGAGCCCCAATCCACCGCCAATAAAGAAACAGGTGCGCCAGTCGAAAAATTGTGCAATGAAGTAGCCGACAACGGCACCACTCACCCCTACGGAAGCAATAATCGTGGTTGCGTAGCCGCGCTTCTCCTTCGGCATGAGCTCAGCAACCAGCGTGATGCCTGCGCCAAGTTCCCCAGCCAGGCCGAAGCCCGCAATGAAACGCCAGAACGCATAACCCTCTATGCTATGTACAAAGCCGTTTGCAATATTCGCTACAGAATACATAAATATGGAACCGAAAAGGACGTACAAACGACCTTTCTTATCCGCCAGAATTCCCCAGACAATGCCGCCGACAAGCAGTCCGATCATCTGAACATTTAAAAGGTAAATACCCGAGCTGGTTAGCGCCTCTCCACTGAACCCCAGCGATTGCAAGCTGGCCACGCGAACAATACTGAACAGCAACAGATCATAGATGTCTACGAAGTAGCCGAGGGAAGCAACCAGAATTGCGGCATGCGCAACGCGCTTCCTGCGCGCTGCATCTTCAGAAAAGGGTGCCTGGTCTTGGGCGGAAAACATGGAGCGCTTGATGAGCTGTTACGACTTCGACATCACAAAATTTCCAAAGTAAACCTTGGCCTGGTTATCATAAGAAAACGGTGCACTCAGGTAGAAATATTTCGGCAAGTCCTTGCGTAGCATCCTCGTGTCCAGAACCTTTGAGCGATTTACATACACCCGCATGGTTTCACCTTCTACAGCAATCGCCACGTGCAACAAGCCGTTTGCATAGTTCGCGAATGGATAGCTTAACGTATTATACACCTTGGTATCACTGCTGGAGTTGTTGATGTCGCGGTTATGGAAATGGAATTGCGTGTTGGTGATCCCATTATCATTATAGGCGTCCGAGATGTAGTTCTTGATGGAATTATCACGCGCAAAGCCGAAAGCCATGCTGCCGATATCTTTGGCCTCATCGCTACGGGTAACCAGATCAAATTCTATGGTAAAGTTCTCCGGTGCCTTTAACAGGCTGTCGATCTTATAAGTGGTGCGTGGAGCAAGGGCAAGCCAGTTCCCCGGCATGTCTGGAATGGAAACGACACTTCCGGTACTGCTGGTCTTCCATCTTTTCGGCATGGAACCTTTGCTGTCCCGCTTAAAATCAGACTCAAACAGGATCGTCGAACCCGGTGTAAAGGAGTAAACTTCTTCTACCGGTGGTGGTGCATCTTTCGCTGCTGTGCTTTCCGCCGCAGGACTTGTTGCCTTCTTTTTACCATTCAGCACATCATCTACTTTCTGACTCGCTTTGTCTTCAAGCGTTTTCTGGAATTTCTTAAGGAGCTGCGCCTCTGCATGGTTCGAATACGCAAGCAGTCCGAGCACTGCAAGTATAGAAAGGTTCTTCAGTTTCATGTTTGGTTGATTGTATTTCAAAAATATAATTTTTCAGCTACATCACTTATTTTTTTTACAACGTGTGAAATCATTAACGCACGCTGTCTCAAGGGATCAAGCACCAAAACAGATGCATGAAAGTAACGCGACGGAACGGTATTTCAACCGGCTTTCGTTCGCCTATTGTTCGCCTTTCGTTCGCCTATGCTTCGCCTCCAGCCGAAGGAAACCCGAACAAGAGCCGGATGATGGGCATACCAGATAAGAAATGTTTCACAAATTGCTGCCTGCTTAGCAGCCCATGCACCCGGTTAACGCCCAAATCGACGCGCCTGCTTTCAATTTCATCACAGAAATTTCACACTTTTGAACAAAGTCTACTAATTCTATAGTATTAATATTTTTAGCAACTATATTTGCCGGCGAGGTCAACTAAATAGTCCCTGTTTAAATACCGTTATTATGAAATTCTTTGTACATCCCCTTGCCGCAATTGGCCTGTCGCTATTTACCGTTGTGGCTACCACCGGAACATCAACTGCACAGGCACCCGCTGCAGCAACCACAAGCAACAGTACGGTAAGTGCTGACGAAGACCGTGGATACCTGGTGAAAGTTGGCGATCAGGCACCGGAAGACTTCGAGTTGGTGTTACAGGACGGCAGCAAAACTTCCTTAAAGGAGTTGAGAGGCAAGACCGTAATCCTGCAATTCACCGCAAGCTGGTGCAGCGTATGCCGTAAAGAGATGCCGCACCTCGAGCAAATGTGGCAGACCTACAAAGACAGAAATGTGGTACTCATCGGCGTAGACCGCGATGAACCCATTGAAACGGTGAAGAAGTTTCATAAGGACATGAAGATTACCTATCCGCTGGCGCTTGACCCGGGTGCCGATATATTTGGTCGCTTTGCAAATAAAAAGAGTGGCGTTACCCGCAATGTCGTTATCGATGCTACCGGAAAGATCGTTTACCTGACCCGCCTGTATGACGAAAAAGAATTTGCCGATATGGTAAAGGTCATTGATACGCTTGCGAAGAAGTCGTAACGAACAGCACACCGATAAACCAACCTTCCCTAACGAATAAATACCGTCTTTATGAACAAAACATGGAAGACAGGGCTACTGCTATGCCTTGTCGGTTCGCATTTCGCAATGGCCCAGTCGCCACAACTGAAAGGCTATTCTGCCGCAACAGCAACGAAACAGCAGCAGCTGGAAAAACAGTTTGATCAGCATCTCGAAGCGGCAAACATCGGTCAGACTATAAAGTCTCTATCCGCCTACCCGCATCATCTGGGTTCTGCTCAAGGTAAACGGGTGGCAGAAGCCGTATTGCAGAAATTTAAAAGTTACGGATGGGATGCCAAGCTGGAAACCTACCATGTTTTGTTCCCGACACCTAAGACCAGGCAACTTGAACTGATCGGCCCAACAAAGTATACGGCCAAGCTTCAGGAGCAAGCATTTCCGGAAGATGTGACGTCTGGTCAGGCAGGACAGCTGCCAACCTACAATGCCTGGGGCGCCGATGGCGATGTTACCGCGGAACTGGTCTTCGTGAATTACGGACTGCCTGACGATTACGAGCAGCTTGCAAAACTTGGCATTGATGTAAAGGGTAAGATCGTCATCGCTAAATACGGCAGGTCATGGCGCGGCATTAAACCCAAAGTCGCTTATGAGCATGGCGCCATCGGATGTATCATCTATTCCGATCCTAAAGACGACGGCTTCTACCAGGGCGATGTCTATCCAAAAGGACCATTCAAAAACGATCAGACGGTACAACGGGGATCGGTGATGGACATGGTGATCTATCCGGGTGATCCGCTTACACCTGGTACTGCATCTACCCTTAAGGCAAAAAGATTGGAACGAAGCGAAGCGACGACAATTCTTAAAATACCGGTGCTGCCGATCAGTTATGGCGATGCGCTGCCACTACTTTCAGCACTTGAAGGCCCGGTGGTTCCTGCCGAGTGGCGGGGTGCACTGCCCATTACCTACCGCACCGGACCAGGAGCGGCGAAAGTGCACCTTAAAGTAGAATCCAATTGGGACATTGTGCCTGCATATAACGTGATTGCCACGATGAAAGGCAGCACCTATCCCGATCAGTGGGTCATCCGGGGTAATCACCATGATGCCTGGGTGAACGGCGCTGATGATCCGATCAGTGGTTTGGCGGCGCAGCTTGAAGAAGCCAAAGCTATTGGCCAACTTGCAAAGGCCGGTTTCCGGCCCAAGCGTACGCTAGTGTATTGTGCCTGGGATGGTGAAGAACCTTCATTGCTAGGCTCGACGGAATGGGTTGAAGACCATGCCGAAGAACTCAGGCAAAAAGCAGTGGCTTACATCAACTCCGACGGCAATAGTCGTGGCTTCCTGCAGGCAGGCGGCTCCCATGCCCTTGAGCAGTTTATGAGTGAAATCTCAAAAGACGTTCGGGATCCACAAACCGGCGTCAGCATCTTTGAGCGTAAACGTGCCAAGGATGCGGTAAATGCAGGCGCTGCGAAAACACAGGCGGCCATACTGAAGAAAGATACACTTACGCTTAGCGCTTTGGGTACCGGTTCAGACTACTCTGCTTTTCTGCAACACTTAGCCGTGCCGACATTAAACCTTGGCTTCGGCGGAGAAGATGAAGGCGGCGATTATCACTCCATCTACGATTCTTACGATGATTATGTGCGGTTTAAAGATGGTACGTTCGTCTATGGCGTAGCGCTGGCGCAAACTGCTGGTCGCGCCGTGTTGCGACTGGCCAATGCGGAGGTGCTACCTTTCGACTTTTCGAACCTCGGTCAAACTGTAGGGAAGTATGTGGAGGAAGTGAAGGCTTTAACGGCACAGCTGAAGGAAAAGCACAGCGCAGAAAACGCACTCATTAATTCGAAAAGCTATCAATTGGCTGCTGACCCGAAGTTAAGCTGGATTGAACCCACTGCAAAGCCAGAAGTGCCGGCCATAGATTTCAATGCGCTTGAGGCCGCAGTAAAGTCCTTGCAGCAGTCGGCAGCGAATTTAAACAGCTACCTGAACAGCAAACCTGCAACAGACAAAAAGGCCATAGCCCGTGTAAACCAGGCTTTGTTTCAGGCAGAAAGGAGTCTGCTTATCCCAGAGGGCTTACCAAAAAGAACATGGTATAAACACAGCATCTATGCCCCCGGCTTCTATACTGGATATGGTGTAAAAACTTTGCCTGGTGTTCGTGAGGCCATTGAACAAAACAACTGGACAGAAGCCGATGCACAGCTGCAGACGGCAACAAAGCGCATCAACGCGCTCGCGCAAACCTTAGATCAAATTACACAAGCGAAATAAATATACATACGAATGAAACCCAGAATTCTCTACTTTTTAATACTGTTCTGCAGCTTATCCGGGTTTGCGCAAGCGCAATCCAGGAAAGTTAGCGGGCAGGTCACGGAAGCCGGCAGCGGTCAGCCCCTTCCCGGCGTAAGCGTCAACATCAAAGGACTTAAAACCAGCACGCAAACGGGTCCTGATGGCAAGTATAACCTGACCATCCCCGAAGGATCAACGACCCTGGTATTTACCTATATCGGCTATGAAACCCGGGAGATGACGCCCAGTTCAGGCACCTTAAACCTGCAATTGAAAACCTCAGAAAACAACCTGAATGAAATTGTTGTGGTTGCTTATGGCACCGCCAATAAGTCGACCTACACCGGTTCTGCCTCGGTTGTAAACGCCAGCGAACTGGAGAAACGTCCGGTAGCCAATGTGAGTCGTGCTTTGCAAGGCGCGGTACCCGGCGTACAATCCGTGGCTTCCGCAGGGCAGCCCGGCAGTGATGCCTCCATCCGCATCCGCGGTATCGGCTCCATTAATGCTTCCAGCGATCCCTTATACGTTGTAGATGGCGTACCCTACTCCGGAAACATCAACTCCATCAACAGCGCCGACATTGCTTCCATTACCGTGCTTAAGGATGCCGCAGCAAGTGCCTTGTATGGCTCCCGTGGTGCAAATGGCGTCATCATCATCACCACAAAAGCAGGAAGATACAACAGCAAACCACAGGTAAGCTTAAGTACCAATACCGGTTTTTCACAACGTTCGGTAAAAGATTATGAATTTGTAAACACCGATCAGTACTTCCAGCTGCAATGGGAAGCGTTGCGCAACAACCAGCTTGATCAAGGTAAGACAGATCAGGAAGCTGCTCAATTTGCAAGCACAGAGCTGGTGAGTAACCTTAAAATTAATCCATATGGGCCGAACTATCCAAATCCGGTAGGTCTTGATGGGCAACTCGTGCGGGGTGCGGTACCTTTGTGGCAGGACGACTGGTCCAAATCGCTAAGCCGTACGGGTATTCGCCAGGAGGTAAACCTTGGTGTAAGTGGCGGTAGCGCAGACTCCAGGTATTTTGTTTCCGGTGGATATTTGTCTGACAAGGGCTTCATCGTAGGGTCGGGCTTCCGCAGATTCAATACGCGGGTAAACTACAATACGAAGGTTAACAAATGGTTTGAAGCGGGCATCAATGTCGCGGCCTCTTCCACCAATCAGGATTCTCCACCACAGAGCGACAGTGACCAGGGAAACTTCGCAAACTTTGGACGACTGGTTTCCAACATCTATCCTGTATATGAGCGCAATGCGGACGGCAGCTTCAAGCTGGATGCTGCAGGCAATCAGATTTACGATTTTGGTAACTACCGCCCGAGTGCCGCTGCAACCGGCAATAACCTGCTGGGGATTGTTGATCTCAACAAATACAACAACAAACAAGATGCACTTTTACTGCGTGGAAACCTGCAGTTCAACATCCTGGATGGCTTAAAACTTAAGAGCAGCGTAAACACAGATTATAACAATCGCAACAACCTGTCTTATTCCAATCCACTTTTCGGTTCAGGCATCGCCAATGGCGGTTCTGTAACAAAAGGGAGCGTTCGCACGGTGGGTTACACCATCAATAACTTGCTTGATTACACCTTTGATCTGGGGTCTGCACACCACTTTAATGTGCTAGGTGGACAGGAAGTTTATGTGTTGAATATTTCCAACCTTTCCGGAAGTCGTAGTAATTTCGGCTTTGATGGTAAAACGGAGCCTAACGCCGCATCGCTGATCAATAGCTTTAACGGCAGTTCCGACCAATATAAGCTTTCCAGTTTTCTGGGTAAATTAGACTATAACTACAACCAACGGTACTTTTTCTCTGCAAGTTTCAGAAGAGATGGTTCATCAAGGTTCAGTCCGGAATCCAGATGGGGTAACTTCTGGTCTGTGGGTGCTTCCTGGAATGCGAAGTCAGAAGCCTTCTTAGCCAACACGAACTGGTTAAATAGTCTTACCGTACGGACCAGCTATGGCGCACAGGGTAACGATAACCTGGGTAGCTATTACGCATATCAGGATCTCTATTCCATATACAACAGCCTGGGTCAGGCCGGATTGGTGACCTCCCGCCTGCCTACGCCGGGTCTAAAGTGGGAGACCAACCTGAACTTCAATGCGGGGATCGACTTTGCAATTCTGAATCACCGCATCAGCGGAACATTTGAAGTCTTCCAGCGCCAGTCTAAAGACCTGTTATTTAGCCGTCCTTTAGCCCCGTCACTGGGCTTCACGGCGATTGACGATAACATCGGCTCCCTGCGCAACAATGGCTATGAAGGGCAGCTGAACTTTGTGCCGGTGACGAATCAAAATGTACACTGGACTGTAGGTTTAAACTTCGGACACTACAACAACAGGATCACCAAGTTGCCACAGAAAGAAATCATCAGCGGAAATGTGGGTCAGTTGGGCTCTACAAAGAAACTGACGGTAGGAAGCTCGGTTTACGACTTCTACATCCGCGAATGGGCAGGTGTTGATCCGGCAAATGGTAAGCCGATGTGGTACAAGGATGCGGAGAACGGTCGTACCACCACCAGCGTTTATGCCGATGCCACCCAGTACTATTCCGGCAGTGCCTTACCCGATTTTTATGGTGGATTGAACTCTTCCATTCGTTACAAGCAGTTTGAGCTTTATGCGCTCGTGGCCTATAACATCGGCGGAAAGGTGCTTGATCTGGATGAGGTGATGATCATGCACACTGGCGAAAATACCGGAAGAACCTGGAGCAGTCAGATCTTAGATCGCTGGACACCAACCAATACAAATACCGATGTTCCGCGTTTAACGACGACAGCGACAAACTGGAACAGCATCTCTACCCGCTTCCTTTATGACGCAAGTTATGTGCGCCTGAAGAATTTGAGCCTAAGCTACAGTCTTCCGGAGAAATGGGCGAATCAGCTGGGCATGGGTAAGTTAAGGCTCTACGCACGTGGCGAGAACCTGCTGACATACTACAAACACAAAGGTTTGGATCCGGAGCAGGCTGTGGATGGGGTGACTTACTACCGTTATCCATCTCAGAAAACGTACACCTTCGGTTTAGATCTATCCTTTTAATTGCAACATCACATGAAAACAAGATATTTTACTTTGAAACTGATCCTGCTTGCTGCAGTGTTTTTCCTGCCAGCATGTAAGGATGATTTTTTTGAGACTGCCCCTGCCGGAGATCTTACCGGTACGGAGACTTATGCCAGCACCAAGAACATTGATGCTTTAATGAATGGTACCTTGCGGTACCTGATGGAAAGCAGTACCTCGCAGGATAACCCTGGCTTATCTGCCATCACCCTGACGCAGGAAGTGATGGGCGACGATGCCATTGCACGAGATGGCGTTTATGGCTTCCGCGATTCTTATCCTTACCGCGACCCCTATGATAATACCACCCGGAGAGCGTTGTTCTTCTGGAGCTTTCAATACAAGGTGATCGACAACTGCAATAACATCCTGGCGAATATTGATGCGGCAAACGGAACGGAAGATGAGCGCAGATTTTTAAAAGGTCAGGCACTGGCATTAAGAGGCTTTGTGTACCTGAACCTGGTGCGACAGTACCAATTCACCTATGCAAAAGACAAAACGGCAAAAGCAGTTCCGATTTACACGGCGCCGACCAGCCCATCTACCGTTTCTAAACCACGTGCTACTGTAGAAGAAGTTTATACGCAGGTACTAAGTGATCTTACCGAGGCAGAAACCCTGCTGAACGGCTTTACCAGAAAGGTTAAAAACCGTATGGATGTAAACGTGGTGCGTGGACTGCTTGCCCGCACTTACCTGACACAGGAAAACTGGGCGCAGGCGGCGGTGAAAGCGGCAGAGGCACGCAGTGGTTACGCCATTATGGAAGCCTCGCTGTACGCACAGGGTTTTAATGATGTGAGTAATCCGGAATGGATCTGGGGACACCCACAACAGGCGGATCAAAACCTTGGCGGTGCATCCTACTTTGCCTATATCGACGTAACACCAACCACCGGCTACCGGAGCATTATGCCTGATCCGTACTTTAAAGCATTGTTTGCTGATGGTGATGTTCGTAAAACACTGTTTGAAACAGTGACGAATCCTACGGATCCGAGGTACCGCTGGATCTTGTATAAGAAGTTCAGGAACAAAACAGACCTTGCCGGGCACATCGTATTGATGCGGTCGTCTGAAATGGCTTTGATTGAGGCGGAAAGTAAAGCACGTCTGAATGATTTACCGGGAGCCGTAACTGCATTGAATGAACTGCGCAGTAAGCGGAATCTTCAACCACTAACCGCAGCAGCATTTTCGCAAAGCCAGCTTGTTGAGGAGATCTTAACAGAGCGCCGTCGTGAGCTTTGGGGCGAGGGCTTCAGGCTGCTGGATATCCTGCGTTTACAACAAGCACCGCTGAGAAGAACAGCTACGGAGACTTTCCAAGCGGGCACGACCGCTGTCGGTATTAAGGGGCATTATGTGCTTAAGTTTCCGAATGGCAGCGACCTGGTGCCGAATAGTCCATATTACCTGTTTTCAATACCGGTAAACGAGATCAACACCAATCCAAATCTATAAGCTTAAGTCTAACTTATTAAAAGGTCCATACTGTCAGCAGTATGGACCTTTTCTTTCTTAAGCAATGGTGAAGCTTCTTCCAAAGGCCGCATATAAAATTATTTATTGATTTATCATTAAAATATAATTTGTTGATGTAACTATTTATTAATTTAAAGTAAGGTTTCTCTTAACATGTCATTAACAACTTCGCAACATAAAACAATAACATATCTATATGAAAAGAAAACTACTGTTTGCCCTCTTGTTGCTATGTTATGGCATCAAGAACCCGCTTCTTGCGCAAACCACGCAAGCATCTATTTTAGGTATTGTTACAGGTCCGGATAAGCGGCCTGTGCCTGGCGCCTCCGTGCAGGTGACCAACAACTCCACTGGATTTACGACCAGGACTTCAACCGATGCCCAGGGTGCCTACACTTTCCGGGAACTTCCGCTTGGCGGACCTTATACGGTAAAGGTTATTTACATGGGATTGGGTGAACAAACCAAAACCGGCTATACGTTGAACTTCGGCGATGTTGTGCGTGCCAATATTGGTCTTGAAGAGTCGTCACAGGTATTGGAGACTGTTCAGATTTTAGGATCAGGGCTGCAGAATAAAGTGCAGAATTTTGGTGCGTCGACGGAGATCTCCGCAAAAACGATGACCCAACTACCAGTTAATGGGCGGAACTTCTCCAACTTGATGGACCTATCGCCATTAAGTCGGGGCGGCGGTATTTCCGGACAGCTGGGCTCTTCTACCAATTATACGATTGATGGTATGAGTGCTAAAAATCCAACATCCGCTGGTAGTACGACCAGCAGAAGCGGGGCACCGTATTCCATTTCTATTGAAGCGGTAAGGGAATTTAAGGTGGTTACGAATCAATATGATGTTACCATGGGCAGAGCAGGCGGCGGTACGGTAACCGCAGTAACAAAATCAGGAACCAACACAACAAGTGGCAGTGCCTTCATGTACGGTCGTGCAGACTGGCTGGCCAGCCCCTATGATATTCGAGGGATCAAACGGGATAACGACTTTTCCACTTACCAATATGGATTTACGTTGGGGGGACCGATCATAAAAAACAAGCTGCATTACTTTGTTGGGTTGGATCATCAGAAAGATGCACGTCCGCTGATTATTGCAGACATCAACGGTCCTGCTGATGAAGCCCGTTTCCGCATTACAAACTCCACATTATCTGAGTTCCTGGATATTGCCAGAACGCAATATGGTGTAGCAAACTCGCCGCAATATGGGACCTTTGACAAGAAGAGAGGCAGTGATGCGGCATTTGCACGGTTGGACTGGCAGATCAATGATCAGAATCTTTTAACGATTCGTGACAATTATACGAACGACAGAAATCCATTAGGCCTTGCAGATAATACGGCCATTAACTTTTTTGAAAGTTATGGTAATGATAAGAATGTCGACAACAGTTTACTGGCAACCTTACGTTCTACGGTTAGCAGCAAAGTTACCAATGAGCTGAAAGTGCAGCACCTATATACTTATCAGGCGAGTACGCAGAACGAGCAACTAGGCTTTGCTGTTCCAAGAGCGATTGTGAACAACGTTCAATCCACATTGGCGGATGGCACAACAGCAAACACGGCCATCCAAATTGGTGGGCACCGCTTCGCTCAGGAAGGATTTACAAATAATGTGTTCCAGCTGGTGGACAACCTTTACTATAACACCGAAAAAATCAAATTCACTTTCGGCTTTGATGTGATGTACACCCGTGCGAAATCGCTTTACGGTAGTGAGGTAAACGGACGTTTCGAATACACCAATAATGCGGCGGGCACATCGCTAGATAACTTTAGGAATCGCCTGCCGAACAGGTTCTACCGGGAGGTGCCTTTGGTTGATGACCCAACGGTTCGGGCCAGTATCTGGAACACTGCGTTATATGGACAGATGCAGACCAAGCTTGCTAAAGGGTTAGACTTTGTGGGCGGCATTCGGGTTGACTACAGTTCATACCCGAAGTCTCCACTTAACCAGACGCTGCTGGATGAGGTGGGTGTAAGAACGGATAACAAGTTAACGCAGTTTCTGATCCAGCCGAGGGTTCAGTTCAACTGGGACATCAATGAAAATCGGACAGACTTTGTTCGTTTCGGTGCTGGTATCTTCGGCTCTGATGTAAACAATTATGTAACCATTAACAACCTGACTTTCGATGGTACACATCTGGCGACCCTGGATGTAATCAATGAGAATGTACCGACCCCTGACTTCATCGGGTACCGAAATGGTACGGTAGAGGCACCCTCGCTGTCGGCTTTACAGTTGCCAACCATCAACACCTATGCTGAAGATGCCAAGATCCCCGTTGTGTACAAGGCCAATGTGTCCTACAGCAAATTGCTGACGAGTAAACTTAAAGTAGGTGTGACCGGCTATGCAACGTTTGGTCGCAACAACTACATGTATGTAGACCGGAATATGGCCGCAACACCTTTCTTTACTTTACCAAATGAAGCTAACCGCGGTGTGTTTGTTCCTGTCATGCCTGCAAACGGATCACCGGACTGGAAAACCGCACGTATCAGCAACAGATTCGGTCGTGTGCTGGAACTAAATAGCCAGGGTAAGGTAAACCAATTTGCAGTAGTGCTTGACGCTACATGGCAGTATTTCAAGGATGGAGAGATTACGACCAGTTTCACCTGGAACGACACAAAGGACAATACTTCATTCAACGGGAACGTTGCGAATTCCGCCACATTATCGCTACCGGTTATTGACGACCCAAGGGATTTAAGTGTGATCAGCTATTCTGATAACCAGTTTAGAAACAAGCTGGTGATCTATGGTACCCTCCCTACTTTCTATGGCGTAACTGTCGGAGTTCGATACTCTGGTATTGGCGGAACACGATATAGTTTATTGTCGGGCGCAAATAACAACGGCGACTTTGTGGCCACGAATGACCTCGCTTACATCTTTGACCGCAATGACCCGAACGTGCCTGAAACCGTTCGCTCCGGCTTACAAAGAATTATGGATAATCCAGATGCAAGTCAGAGTTTAAAAGATTATATCAACAACTATTCAGGTCAAATTGCGAGACGTAATGGCGGGGTTAACGAATTCTTCGGGATAGTAGACTTAAGGATCAGCAAAAAGTTCAAGTTTAACAAAACCCAGAACCTGGAGATCTCAGGAGACATCTTCAACTTTGCCAACTTGTTGAACAAGAAATGGGGCGTAAACGAGTCCTTAGGCAATCAGGCTTTATATGCACTGAATGGACGTGCGGCGGTGGCAGCAACACCAACAGCACCCGCAGTGCCCGCAGTACCGAATTATGATGCTGCAGCACGTAGTTTCAACTATCGCGTAAATAACGCAGGGATTGTGAATCCTTCAGGAAACCCATATCAGTTCCAGATTGGGTTACGTTATGGTTTCTAGCGATTGCCAGAAGATATAAAAAGCAGAAGCCGTTTCATTCGCATGAAACGGCTTCTTTTATTACAGGCTAATTGTATAAGCCTTATTTGAACGCGCTGAACAACTTTTTGCCTCCGGTGATTACGGCAACGGCAATTAAACCGCCAATAAGTCCGTAGGCAAGTTCTTTCAATGTTGATGGCACTTTTGGATACAGATGGTGTACATATTCTATGTTGTGAACGAATATACCCCCCGCAACCATGATTAAGGCGATCGTACCTACGATGGCAAGAATCCTAATGATGATGGGTAGGGCTTTAACAAGCAAATGTCCGAGTTTCGAGATGAAGCCTTTGTCGCCCGAACTTTTGATCAGCGAATAGCCAGCATCATCCATTCTCACAATCACAGCGACAATGCCATATACACCAACCGTAGCCAATAGCGCAACGACCGAAACGGTCAGGATCTGTATTGTAAGCTGTTCATCTAATACGGTCCCCAGTGCAATGATCACGATTTCCACAGAAAGAATAAAGTCCGTCAGTACTGCCGATTTCACCTTTGCTTTCTCTGCGTCGGCGCCAGTCAGTTCAACTTCTTTGACGACTTCATGGCCGGCTTTATTTCGATGGAAAAGAAACTCAATGATCTTCTCCACCCCTTCATAGGCCAGGTAGAAACCGCCCAGAATCAGGATGAACTTAATTGCGATGGGGAAAAAGGCATTCAGCAATAGGGCGATGGGGACGATGATCAGTTTATTCAACAAGGACCCTTTAGTAATTGCCCAGAGAACTGGAATTTCACGAGAGGCCAAAAAGCCAGTGGCTTTCTCCGCATTTACGGCTAAATCATCACCAAGGATGCCTGCAGTTTTTCTGGTTGCGAGTTTCGCGGTTACCGCGACATCATCCATTAAAGCAGCTATATCATCTAAAATTGCAAAAAAACCTGAGGCCATATTGTTTTAATTATCGGGGCGCAAAATATGTATTGAAAATGAGAATCGCATAGCCATTCTCTACTTTGCAGCTGAACAGGCAAATGGAATACCAGAATTATTGTAACAGGTCGCATTGATGTTGCGGCAAAAATCATCAACCGCAAAAAAATAGGATCAGCAAAGCAGCCTAAACTGATGTTACTGATCCCGCAGGCGTTGATTAAACCAGATTTACTTCTGGTCGTTCGTCAATCCCCGACCAGTTTTATGCTGTAGTTCATCTATGCGTTTTGATGCATCTGATTTACTTAAGGTCTCATCGAAGGGCTCACCGGCTTCATCTGACAAGGTTTTAAGGTAAGATTGCTGCGCACCCGTCATAGGTTCATTGCCCGTAGTCCATTCGTCAGGATCTTTGACGGTGTTCGACCCCTTTATTTCTGCATTTTCACTTTGCGTATTTTCTTGTTCATTGAACAATTCATCTTGTGTGTTTTCCATAGGTTAATTCGCTAGAATATAGATGGATCAACAGATTAACACAGGCTTTGTTTTGCAAAGATTGTACAAGTGCAGCCCAAGCTTATTTCTCCAAAAATCTTAAACACATCATGATCTCTCGTGTTGCTTAGATGATCAACCGACCAACCATGGATGCAGAACCAATATCACGTAAGGACTTCCTATCAATCACTGGCAAATCTGTCGCGCTCGGCGTAGCGGGCACATTAGCTGCCAATAGCTTATTAAACCAAAACGTACTGGCACAAACCAGGCCGCGTCCGCTCTCACCGCCTGCAAAGATCCCCGCCGGCGTGGAGGAGCCTATCGTGTTGGAGGCATGGAAGTCGGATGTGGACCAGCAATCAGGCCCTACGCCTACCCCACTTCCTCCGGACAGCAGGGTTGGCTATGCAGTCGTGGGCTTAGGTCATTTAGCCCTGGAGGAAGTGCTGCCTGCGCTATCCAGCTGTGAAAAGTCAAAGTTAACAGCACTTGTAAGTGGCAGCCCGGAGAAGATGAAAAAAGTGGCGGCGCAGTATGGCATAAAACCCGAAAGCTGCTACAGCTATGAAACGTACGATCAGTTGAAGAACAATCAGGAGGTGGATGTCATATACATCATCCTACCAAATGCCTTGCACAAGGAGTATGTAGTGCGTGGGGCAAAGGCAGGCAAACATATCCTATGTGAGAAGCCAATGGCGGTATCATCAAAGGAATGTAAGGAAATGATTGCAGCCTGCAATGCTGCGAAGGTAAAGTTGATGGTGGCCTACAGAATTCAGTATCAGCCACATAACAGGAAGCTTCGGGAGCTGCTACAGAACAAGACCTTTGGTGCGCCGAAGTTGATTGAAGCTTCCAATTCTCAAAGCAGCGCCAACCCGGCACATTGGCGCCATAAAAAAACACTTGCAGGCGGTGGTGCCTTACCAGACATTGGCTTGTATTGTTTGAACACCAACCGGTTTATTCTGGGCGAAGAGCCTACAGAGGTTTTTGCTTACCAATACAGCACGCCGGGCAATCCGCTGTTCACAGAAGTTGAGGAGTTGATGAGCTGGCAAATGCGTTTTCCGAGTGGCGTGATTGCAAGTTGTGCAACCGACTATAACGTTCATGAAAGTCGCAGGTACCGCGTGCTCTGTGAAAAAGGCTGGTTGAACATGGATAAGGCTTATGCATATAAAGGTCAGAAGTTGAGCACGGCAAGAGCAGAGGGTAAAATGGAGCGACAGGAGGAAATTGGCCTGTCGGAGACGAACCAGTTTGCTGCAGAGATGGACCACTTTTCGGATTGCATCCTCAAGAACAAACGACCATTTACGCCAGGTGAAGAAGGCTTACAGGACCACATCTTAATGGAGGCAATCTATGAATCTGCGAGAACAGGGAAGCCCGTAAAGCTGACGCATAAGGTTACTCAGCCACTTCGTGGGCCCGAGCCAGAAATAGCTGGTTAAATTACTTTAAGGTCTTTGCAATAAGCGACGAGCTGTTCGTTGCTGGAGATATTCAGCGTGCTTTTTATGGCATGTAGCCTTTTCTCAACGCTGCTTAATCCCGCAGGGCGGATGTTACTCTTTTGAAGATATACGGGGATGTCTTTTTGGGCCGTACCCTGAGCCAGCAGCTGAATGATGGTTTTATCGTAAGCTGTGAAGTCAAACTTCTGCTGCATGCCGTTACGCTGGCGTAAGTTCGGAGAGAAATAGACTGCGTTTTTAGTGATGGATTCTATGGCAATCCGGAGGTCTTTTGCATCACCACGTGCTTTTGGCACAAAGGCATCCGCACCGAGTTCATTGATGAAGGTACTTGCAACAGCCATCCTGTTTTCTATTGAAAAGACAAGCGTCTTGATGTCCGGCTGTATCGCCTTCACCGCTTTAATCAGGTCCAGACCACTAATAAGTTCCTGGGGAATGTCGGTATCAAAGGAGATGTCTGTTATGAGCAGTTGGTATGGCTGATTTTCAGAAAGTGCTTTTTTGATTCTGCTGAGGGCATCGTCACAGTAGTAAACATAATCCCGGGCATCATAATGGATGCCCAGATCCGTTAAGGTTTTCTGTACGGAAATGCTGATGCTTTCATGGTCTTCAGCGATAAGTACTTTTTTGAACATCATATTGGCGTGTTGGAATGGAAGAAGAGTTTGATTTTCAATCCCCCTTCCGGTGGTGTGTCAAAGGTAATTTCACCATTTATACTTTTTATACGGCTTCCCGTATTTTTAAGACCATTACCCTGTTGGCGCCTGGAATCTATGCCCTTGCCATTATCCTGGTAGCTGATGGATGCATAATCTGCCCCGCGCTCAAAGTTCAGCAGCACAATGGTCGCGTGGCTGTGCTTTTTCATGTTCACCATCAGTTCCTGAAGTATGTGCTCCAGCTCATATTGAACGTTTCCTGGTATGTTTTCCCAATAAGCTGCGGTGTTGCCGGTTATGGTAATGCTGGTTGTGCCTGTAGCAAATGACTTCAACAACTTGTCAATTTTGTGGCTGAAGCCGTCTGCATCGGCAAGTGCTGTTGGTATGTCGTAGGAGATGTCACGTGATTTTTCGTACATCAGTTCTAGTTTGTCTAAGATCTCTTCCTTGTTCAAGTCCAGGTCATTATCAATTTCTGTGATGACGCGATAAAGTCCATTGGCGACGACATCGTGCACGCGTTTAGAGGTTTTCAGCTGATGTTCCTGAATTTCATGCTGTTTTTCCGCAATCATCCTTGCTTTTCTTTTGCGGAACCAGAGCACCGCAATGATGGCCGTAGCGATAAACACCAATGTACCGAGCAGGATCAATAAATCACGCACTGCCACTTTATACGTTTGCTCAACATTAAGCTGTTGGAGTTGTAAGTTCTCCGTCTTGCGCTTTTCACTCTCGTAACGGATAAGGGCGAACTGATTTTTGGCTGCATTTCTCACCAGTTGAATGCTGTCACTTAACCTTTTGTAGCTTTTGAAGTAGGTTTTTAGTGTATTACCTGAGCTGAGATCAACCAGCTTCTGCAATGCTTCCAGACGATCTGTGGGGTTGTTAATTTGCAGGGCGGTGTTATGCATTCGCAATGCATACGCCAACGCGCGTGCCCGATCAGCACTTTGATTTACCTCTACAAGGTAGTTCAGGCTGGCAATTTGTTGCTGCTTATTGCCGATTTGTTCCCGAATACGTAATCCTCGTTCCAGCTCAGGATTTGCATTGTAGGTACTATCCTGAAGCCATTTGGTATAAGCCATATTGGAAAGTGCCCGCGCATAATCGGCTTCGCTGAGATTATTCTTCAATACCAAAGCGTAAAAGGCCAATGCTTTCTGGTAGTCACCTTTCCTGCGGTGCGCATTCGCAATGTTGTTCTGAAGTATAAGGCGTGTTGCCTCGTCGGAGGTGTAAAGCAATGCTTCATTAAAGAAAGCGGCCGCACGGTCATAGGCTTCCAGCAAATAGCAGCTGTTGCCTAAGTTATTCAGGTTAGATTGAATGTAGATGTGCTGGGTAGTATCGTTCTTGTTGAAATATTGGATCGCGTTGAGTGAAAGCTCTTGTCCACCGTACAAATCGCCCTTGTCGCTGGACAGGATTGCCATGTTCAGCAGGCATTTTCCAACACCTAAGCTATCTTGTGCAGCTAGAAAGACATCTTTTGCTTTATCGAAGTATAAATAAGCACTGTCTGCATTTTCATTATCCCTGAAAGCCACCGCCTGATCATAGGCAACGTTGAGCTTTGCCTTCGGGGGCTTGGGCGACTGTTTACTACAAGCTGCAACAATGATGATTGCGACAAGGCCGCAGATCCACTTCTGTTTAGGTTTGCTTTGCTGTTGAGACATTGCTGCAAACATACAAGTTTATCGATGCAAAGCGATGTATGTAGCCTGGCCTCTGAATTATTGAAGCAAGCTTCTGGAGTGCTCCATGTGATAGCCTTCAAGTTTATTCAGTATCCGGATCAACTCCATTTTATCGTGGTGATCGATAACACGCTCTTAAAAATATTTAAGGCCCGGACATACTTAGTGGCGCTTTTTTTTGTTTATAGCACCTCTTTACCTGCCCTGCTTACTTTCAATCGCTTGGCCAGGCGGTTCTGCTTCTGTTCCTCATCTCCGAGGATGATGCCCCAGGGTTTCATGCTTTCCACACGGTCAAAAATGATCTTCAGCACAGCAATCACCGGAATGGACAAGAACATGCCGGAGATCCCCCAGATCATCTCTCCGATAATCACACCCAGAACGGTGATCAAAGCATTGATCCGCACCTTAGACCCAACAACGATCGGCAGCAAAACATTGCTATCCAGCAGGTGCACAAAGATCAAAGCCCCTATAACCAACAGTACTTTACTTAACAGTGTGGCCGTGGCGAAGGTAATCAGGGTACTTAGTACCAGGGCCACGAAGATGCCGATATATGGAATAACGTTTAGCACACCAGTAATCAGACCAAGCAGGAAGGCATATTTGATGCCCAGTGCCCAGAAAATGATGCTTACCGCAAGTGCAACGACGCCCATTTGTATAAGTAAACCGATGATGTATTTGCGGATAATGTATTGTACCTGCTCTATGATATCATGAACTAATATTTTATTCTCCTCCAGGAACACGGAAACCAGAAACCTCATGATTAAAGTTCTGTAGAGCAGGAAGAAGAAGGTATAGATGAAAGTGAATACGAGGAACAACAATATAGACGAAAGCGATAGCACCGTTGCCCCAACAACTGTCGTACTTGAAGCTAAAGCCTTTGTAGTCGCAGAATGCACGTAGTTGAGCTGTTTAGCCGCGTCGATGTTGAAGCGGGTGTCGATCCACTGTTGTAAATTTCCACCGGTTAAGGTCAGTTGTGCTTTAAATTGTGGCCAATCTGAAGCCAGCTTGCTGAGTTGCGCACCGATGACGTATAACACCAGGCCGACCGCACTGAGCATAAGGATGACGGACAGCATGGATGCGGCACTTCGGGGTAGTTTGAGTTTGTTTTCTAAAAAGGCCGCTAAGGGTAGCAGCAGTATAGAGAAAAGGCAGGAGAAGATTAAGGGAGAAAGGATGTCCTTCGCAATGATGACCAGATATCCGAAGGCGATGAGGCTGACCAGCACACACATTGTTTTTACATAGAATGGGCGCTGGGAGAAGTTTAAATCCATATTGATACTTTATATGGAACTAACAACATCAAGGCCATAATGTTACAGCGCTTTGTGTGGAAAGCAATTAGGCACAGTTGCCACAAGTACCCACAAGCACACAATTAAACTTTTCAACAGCGTATGCCTTCGGCAGTGAAAAATTAATCAAGCTTGACAGACATTCAATGGTGTGGCACTTTGTACATCTGAAATGGAAGTGATTGTCTGGCAATGCTTCTACGTCACATTTCTTGCACACGGCAAAATATTGCTTTCCATCGTCAGCCACAATTTTGTGAATGATTCCATCCGTACAGAATTGGTTTAATGCACGGTATACCGTTGCACGGTCTATCTCTATTTCAATCTTCTGCTCAATTGCCTCCTGGCTCATGGCTCTGGTGCTTGCATTAAGAACTGCAATGACAGCTTCTTTGGTTGGCGTGCTTCTTCTTTTCATTCGTTAATGCGACATTGTTGCAATTATTATTGCGATTATGTTGCAATAATACAAAACCTAATTAACTTTGTCAAAGTAACGGCTACCACAATTAACCTTTAAACAACAATATCATGGAGGATGCATTAGATTTTGACATTATTATAATCGGAGGAAGCTACGCGGGACTTTCTGCTGCGATGGCGCTAGGACGATCGCGTCGTGAAGTAATGATCATAGACAGTGGTAAGCGATGTAACAGACAGACCCCACATGCGCATAACTTTTTAACGCAGGACGGCGAAAAGCCGGGTATAATTGCGGCTAAGGCGAAAACAGAGGTATTAGAATACGGCACCATAAATTGGCTGGATGATGTGGCTGTAGCGGGGTTTAAGCAGGAGCATGGCTTTTCTATCAGTACCCAGTCTGGCAAGCACTTTTCAGCTAAAAAGCTTCTATTTGCCACAGGGATAAAGGATATTATGCCTGATATATCTGGTTTTGAGGCTTGCTGGGGAACTTCTGTTGTTCATTGCCCTTATTGTCATGGATATGAACTTCGCGATCAGCCTACAGCTATTCTTGCTAACGGCGCAAGAGCGGTTCACCTCGCAGGGCTGGTACGCAACCTCACTAGTGACCTTACGGTATTAACGATGGGCCCTGCCGATTTCACTGCAGAGGAGCTCAGTAAATTCAATAAGCACGGCATCGCTATAATTGAGAACGAAGTCAGCGAAATCCTGCATACAGACGGTCAGCTTGAAAAAATTCTCTTTAAAGATGGTACAGCAAAAGACTGCGGCGCCATGTATGCAGCGGTGCCGTTTTTGCAGCATACAATATTACCGGAGTCACTAGGATGCAGTTTTACAGAAAGTGGTTTGATGAAGATCAATAACACGCAGGAAACGACAGTTCCGGGCATTTATGCCTGCGGTGACAACTCAAACATGCTTCGTTCGATTGCCAATGCTGTCTATAGCGGCAATATTGCAGGTGCCATATTAAACAAAGTACTTACCGATGAACAGTTCTAAAAAGCAATCATGTGCTTAGCTTAACAATTTGAGGTAAAACATAACCGGTCTTTAAGGTAACGTTCACTTTACCTTAACATAGGGTCTACAAACTTTTTCCATATTTGAATATTCTTTAAAAGATTACAAATCATGAAAAAGCTGCTAACACTTGGCGTACTCGCACAACTTACCCTGTCAACCATAACTTTTGCACAGACTAAGGTCGTAGCCCATCGTGGAGCATTTAAAAATACTGGTGTTCCTGAAAACTCGATTGCTGCACTAAAAGAAGCAATTAAGATGGGCTGTGATGGCTCAGAGTTCGATGTCCATATGTCTGCAGACTCTGTAATATTTGTAAACCATGATGCGCACATCCAGGGCGTTGCAATTGAGACCAGCACTTCGAAAGATCTTGCAGCCATTAAATTAGGCAATGGCGAGTCGCTGCCTACCTTGGAAGCTTACCTTAAGGAAGGCATCAAACAGAAGAAAACCAGGCTTGTACTGGAAATCAAACCTTCTGCAGTGAGTAAAGAACGTGGTATTGCACTAACCCGCAGGGTTGTAGCCATGGTAAATTCGCTTAAGGCGGCTTCAAAGGTCGACTACATCAGCTTCGACTACGAGATCTGTAAAGAAATCACCAAGCTTGCTCCAAAAGCAACTGTCCAATATCTTGCTGGGAATAAAACGCCAGCTGACTTACATGCTGACGGCATTCACGGTTTTGACTATCACTACAGTGTGCTTCGCAAGAACCCTGAGTGGATCAAAGAGGCCAAAAGCAAAAAGATGATCACCAATGTATGGACGGTAAATGATGAGCCGGATATGGATTGGTTACTTCAGGAAGGCGTTGCATTGATCACCACCAATGAGCCCGAACTGCTCCTGAAAAAGGTCCGGAAATAACAGCACCAACACGCTCGCTTCTAGTCAAATCTGATTAACTACTACACGCGCTTTTAAAGCCATAAAGAAGTTAAAGGGCAGCCCTATGGCTACCGCTCCCGATCAATATACCTAACCTGAAGCTCATGCGAATCTTGATTATCATTGTCACATTCAACGGAATGCGATGGCTGCCGCGTTGCCTGGACGCTGCGGTCAATCAAACTGTTTCTGCCGACATCCTGGTCGTTGACAACCAGTCAACCGACGGCACACAAGCGTACATTAAGGATGCTTTCCCAGACATTCACCTGGTGGAGTCGAAGATCAACCTCGGCTTTGGAAAAGCCAACAACCTCGGCATGGCTTACGGTTTAAAGAATGGATACGATTATTTTTTTCTGCTGAACCAGGATGCCTACCTGGAACCAGACACCATAGAAACATTAATCAAGGTGCAGCAGCTGAATCCTGATTTTGGCATCCTCAGCCCAGTACAGTATGACGGTACGGGCACTGATATGGATCATAAGTTTAAGGTGCTTTTTAAGAGCAGTAAGAATTGCAGACTGCATCCGGCAGCACTACTACCACCAGGGAAACCGGTGAAGCTATTTACAGCCAAGTTCGTCATGGCCGCTTTTTGGCTGATGTCCAGAGCCTGTGTAGAACGTGTGGGGCAGTTTGACGAAATTTTCAGTCACTATGGAGAGGATAACGATTATTTGAACCGGGTCTGGTTCCATCGATTCAAAGTAGGCATTGTTGGAAACTGTAACGGCTTTCACGATCGTGAAAATCGGGCGCTAAGTGTAGAAAAGCAGCTCAATGTCTCCTTTGCCAGCTATCTGGCCGCACTTACGAACCCAAACATGCAGCTGGCTACTGCATACTGGAAGACTTTCCGCGTCATCGAACGCAGGTTCAGAAAGGCCGTACTCCGAAAAGACTTCTCCCAATCCAGCCTTATTTTCAAAAAGCTCACTGCACTATATTCACAGACCCCATCCATCATTAAAACCAGGAAGCGGAATAAGCTAGTGCAGTCAAGCTAACCAGCTGCATTGTAAGTAAAACCATGTATTCTTTATACCACGCGATTTAGAATTTTGAAATCCTAACTGGATTCGTAGTTTTGGCTGCGCGTATCCCTCCTACCTGTTAACATCAACACCCACGTCAACGCCAGCTACATGTTCCAGAAAACCATTGAAAGTATAACCGGCAAAGTAAAGAAGCGGTTCAAGTATTATGCGCATACCAAGCGTAAACTCCGTCGAAAGCCGGAAGGGCAGTTTGCTGAAGTGAATTTCGGAGCCTTTCTGTTGAATCGAGACATGGGTAGATATTCTTTTATTCTTTGTCAGATGCTAAAGTTCAGTGGCTTCAAAGTCGTGGTGAAGTTGGATCCCAGATTCTTTCTGAATGAGGTCCCTTATAAGCAGATGCTCCTGGCGCAGGATTATACGAAGGTACGGGGTTCCAATGCACCTAACCGGTCTGTTTTACTTCATGGACCCGGAGAAAAGCGGAAGCAGCTAAACTTCATTTGTTCTTACAAGTTAATCGACGAGCAGATTGACGCCTACTATCTTCCCTATACACTTCATCCAAGGTTTTATCGCACCTTTTCGGATAACACCAATTTTGATGCTTGCAGGAAGGCAAGCCGGGCAACACGCATCATCTTTTCCGGGAACTTTGAACGATCCCTGTACAACAACAAGGTATTGAAGGATAATTTTGGATGGACAATCTCAAGAGTGGATATTCTGGATCATGTGAAATCTGCATATAAAGATGATCCCAGAATCCTTTATGCGCCAACGCAAAAGCACTTCTATGACTTGCTAAGGCAGGCGGAATCGAGAAATAAGTTCATCATTGCCGAGGTAAAAACAGATCCTGAAGATTGGTTAAAGATTCTGAGTAGTGGTGATTTCTACCTTTGCCTGCCCGGCATGGGCATGCCCTGGTCGCACAATGCCTTCGAAGCAATGGCCGTAGGTACAATACCCATTATCCAATACAATCACCTGTTTAACCCAGCGCTGGTACACGAGGAAAACTGCCTTGCTTACCATGATTTTGACAGCTTTAACACTGCACTGGAACTGGCTCTGAACATGAAACCGGAGGAGGTTGAGCGCATGAAAGCGAATGTCATAGCGTACTACGACGCGTATATATCGACTAAGCAGATCATCAAGCGGATACAAAGGTTTTATGCTTCTGATGAAGAAACGCTGACCATTGCGCTCCCCTACCTGAACGAAGAGATTTAAGGGTAACCTAGGCAAGATTTGTCTTGAAAGCAGCAGGTGTTGAAACCATGTTCAGATCAGAGACGAGATTGATGACGGTATGGGTCTTTGCGTCGAGTTCTTTTACGGCCTTCTGCAACATCAGCAGATACTCCTTTGTTGCCACATAATCATCGGCCTCAATCAAGCTCATGATACCCATGATGGCACAAACAGGCGCCCGGTATTCATGGGCGTGGATGTAAGCAATATCTTTCAGGATCTTATTCTGTTTTAGGATCCGGACGCTATCCGTCTTTCTTTTGTTGATGTTGCGCGCAATGTAGGATACGCCCATCATCTCCCCTTTTGTATTCCGCACAGGCTCGAAGATGCTATCCCACCATACCCGTTCTGATAGTTCCCCATAGCTTAACATTTCCTGACTTATTCTTTCGCCTCTGAGCGCAGATCTGAAATTGGCCATAAATGCAGCATTGTCAACCTCATTCAGGTAATCTGCAGTACAGCCACCCCGCACCATTGTTTTCCCTTTAGCTTTAAGAATGTACTTATATGCTGCTTGATTGAAGTCCAGAATCTCGCCAGACATTCCGAGGAACACATAAACATCTGTAAGGCTTTCAAACAAGGCACGGAGCTTGATCTCGTTGCTTATGGCTGTTTCACGTGCCCGCTCCAGCTCGGCGAAACTGCCATCCAGTCGGGCAAGATTCAACTTCGCTTCCATAATGCTGATTAAATGTTTTGCCAGAATCTTTAAACTTAACGCATGTTGAGCATCCTGCTGATGGGGAACGTAGTCGAGCACACAAAGCGTCCCGATACATACGCCCTGCTTGGTGATTAAGGGTGAAGCCGCGTAGAACCGTGGCGTTTGACCATCCTCCATTCGCAGAAGGGTTGCAAATCGATCGTCTTTTGAGGTATCTTCTACAATTAAAATTTCTTCCGGTGTGGACACCGCATTATAGATGTTAATTAGCCTGGAATAATGCTGTTTGCAGAGGCCTGTACTGAGTTTGATCTCCAGTTGGTCTCCGTCAAGGAAGCAAAGTGCAGCACCTGGCGTACTGAAAATGCTGGTTGCAAGAAGCAGTGCTTCCTGCAGTTCCTCATCCTGTTCTAAGCTAAGTTCGCTAAACGCACTGGCGCTTTCAATTCTACTTCCCACCTTCATACGTTGCTGTTTTAGATTCATGCTCATCAGAGATGACGCAGGCATTGTTCACTAAGTAAACAAAATTTCACGGCATAAAGTTATTTTGCGACAAAAACTTTCACAGTATGTCCCAGCCCATCGTGGTGTCATTCTTCCATTCCTGAAACTTAGGCCCTTATTTCGCCAGTTTTCTTCGCTTATATCGCTGATACGAGACGATCGCCATTATGGCTACGACCACTACAGTGATATACACCCACATCGGAATTGGTACAGGATCACCTTGTGCGTAGGAGTGCAATCCACTCAGGTAATAGTTCACCCCAAAGTAGGTCATGATGATTACGGAAAAGGAAAGCAGCGACAGCAAGTTGAACAAGTACTTGCCTCTTAGCCCTGGAATCAATCGGACGTGAAGTACGAAAGCATATACAATGATGGAAATGAATGCCCAGGTTTCTTTAGGATCCCAGCTCCAGTATCGGCCCCAGCTCTCATTTGCCCAAATACCACCCAGGAAGGTACCTACGGTAAGCAGGAATATCCCCACAGTAAGCGACATCTCATTAACAATCGTCAGTTCGACCACGGAAGCTTTTACTTTGGCGCTGATCTTTTTATGGTCGATGATGTACAGGATAAGCACAACCGTGCCGAGTAAAGCACTTAGGCCGAAGAACCCGTAGCTGGAGGTGATGATGGCAACATGCACCATCAACCAGTAGGATTTTAGTACCGGTACCAATGGCGTGATCTGCGGATTCATCTGCGAGCCACCATGTGCAAAGCCCATTAAGATTACGGCGATAAGGCATCCCGCAGCCGGGATAAAAGCATTACTGTTCCGGTACAACAGCAAGCCCGAAAGTACGCCGATCCAACTGATGAACATGACTGCTTCATAGCCGTTGCTCCAGGGTTCATGACCAGAAATGTACCATCGAACCGCAAGGCCGAACATCTGCAATAATGCCGCGATGCAAATCAATCCCAATACAAAGTTCACGGTCCTGGATAAAGCTTTGGAGTCTTTGAACAGCCTGCCGAAAGCAAGTGTAAGGATAACGGTACCAAGGATTGCATAAGCAATCATCAGGTTCAGGAAGATGTTCCAGGTATTGTATCGTACCTCCATGTCTATTCTGGTCTGCGAAGGCACAACATCTTTTCCGATTTGAAGCTGAAGCGCTTTAATTGCGTCCAGCTTTTGCTCAGCCACTGTCCAGTTGCCCGTTTTATTTGCTGCAATAACACTTAAGAGGTATTCCGCAGCAGGATTTGCATGCCCTTTGCCGCTTGCCTCTGGCATGGTTGCCGCAATCCATGTGTTGTTTTTGTCCCCCGCGATTGGGAAGATCCGCAGGTACTGCCCGTTCAGCAGCTGCTGCATCACCTGCAGTTTATCATTAAGCTCAATAACGTCCTTGTCGTAAGTGTTCTGCTCAGATGCTTTCTTCGCAAAAGCTTTGAGGTAGTCGGCCTTCAGGCTGAAGTCCAGCGCACCCTCTGGTGTTAGTGCCAGCAGGTTCACCATGGTTGTATAGCCCTCTGCGTTCGCTTTAGCAGTTGCACTTAAACCAGGACCGCTTTTCGTTCCAACCTTTATAATCGGCACGTTTACCCAGTCAAAGGGCATCGTTGAAATAGATAAGAAGAACTGGTTGGCGCTAAGGGTATGAAATTTATCCTTGTGATATAGTTTACGCAGAATTTCCAGGGCCATGGTATTTACGGGCTCAATACGGCCGTCGATGTTTTGAACCAACAATCGGCCGAAGCTGTCTGCATGTGCACGATCCGTTTGAATCCCAGCGGCAAACACCTTTCCATCTACCATTTTCCCCGCCAGGATGCGTTGCATGCTGACCACGTGATCGTGATCTGGTGCGGCAGGCGCTACTGGTGCGGCTTCAGGAGTATCATGTGCATGATCGTGATCATGGCCGTCGTTCGGGCCATGTACATGCTCCTGAGGCGTTCCATCCGTGCCGTGCATATCTATCTTCTGACTGAATGCAGATGCGCCAGGCAGGAAGATCAGCAACAACAGGAGTGTTTTTGCACGGGAGATGGTTTTCAGCTGTTCATTAAGCTTGGAGAAGTGTGTGCCTTTCCAAAACAGCGTTACAAAGAGTCCACCGAAGAGCAAGATGTAGCCGAGGTAGGTGATGTTTGTTCCCCAGTAATCGTGGTTCACGGAAAGCACTGTACCAAGCTCATCCTGATCGAAGCTGGCCTGAAAAAAGCGGTAGCCATCCTCATCAAGTACATTGTTCATGAATATCTTGTATGGTCGTTCATTTGGACCATCCTGAATCATCACGTCAGAAGAGTATGCTGCCGGGCTATCACTACCCGGATATTTTTCCATCTTGAAATCAACGAGTTTTAGGCTAAATGGTGCTTTGTAGATCTTGGAGCCGTAAGCCATGGCAATCGGCAAGCCACCGACCTGGCCCTGATAGTTAAAGTTCGTCAATCCGCGGCCGCCATAAAGGGACACCGTGTCCGTTGCGGATGGTGTGGTTACAGCCACACGAACCAGGTCAAGGTCGTGCTCATGCGTTCTTTTATCACCTTCATAATTGATGATATTTCCGGTACGTGCAGGTTCAGGCACGACAAAAGCCAATGATCCGTAAGTATAAAGGCTGCGCAGGTTAAATGGCTGCGCCTCATTGGCGGTCACCGGCTTACGTTCCTGGGTTGCCATGATCATGTAGTTACCTTCATAGGGCGAGGAAATGGTATAACCATTCCGTCCATCAGCGATGTTAATTGCGCCGGTTGTTGGTTCATTATAGCTAATGACCATGCCCTGAATGAGCTTTACCGTGCCGCTTTGAATGTATTTATTCACGCGTTTACCTTCTTCCAGCACCACAAAATGCAAGGTCGGCTTACCCGTAGGGCTAAGCACAAGTGAGTCCTGTGCACGTGCATAGAAATCTACAACTTCCATTTTAACCCTTGATCCCTTGTAGTCATACTCCGAGACAAAGGTCTTTTTGAAAGGCTTTAAATACCATGGAACGTGGTTTGAAATCAATGTTGCCGGGATATCATCATAAGCCAAGGCCTGTTCATTCTGTCCGATCTGCACCTTAAAGAATGTTGCATCAGAGACGATCTCATCACTTGATTCCCCTTCCCGGATGTGCATAGATCCCTCAAAACTGATGTATCTGGTTACAAAACCACCGATAAAGATGATGATAAAGGCGAGGTGAAACACCAACAGCGGCAGCTTTTTAAAAGTCATCAGCTGATACCGTTTGATGTTCCCGATAAAGTTTAGGATCAGGATGAGCATGATGAGCTCAAACCACCAGCAGTTATAAATTAGTGCTTTGGCGACTGGCGTGCCGTAGTCATTTTCCACAAATGTGGCCAGGGCCATGGAGAATGCATAAAGCAGTAAAAGCGTACCCATTGTGCGGGTAGAAAAGAGAATTCGGATTAGTTTTTCGATCATTTCACAAGGTTCTGCAGGCTACTTGCCAACAAAACCGCATATTAGATATTTTCCCTAAGGCGGACCGGAAATTTGTGGAAAAAAGATACTCCTATGATAAAGGCAGCGTAAACCAGAACCTACTCCCCTGACCCTCTATGCTCTCCACGCCAATTTCGCCGCCATGACGTTTGATGATCTCCGCACTGATATAGAGCCCGAGGCCAAGACCCGACACCTGCTTCCCCGATGCATCGGCACGATAGTACCGGTCAAAGAGCTGCGATAGGCGCTCGGGTGCTATACCCGGTCCGAAGTCCTCAACCGTAACCTTTACAACATCGCCTTCATTTTTAACATCTACGAGTATCTGTGCTGAATCTGGCGCATATTTGATGGCATTGTTCACCAGATTAACAATGACCTGCTCAATACGGTGCTCATCGGCATGAACCATGAGTTCTAAGTCACCTTTCAATTGCAACTTATCCTGAGCGGAATCTTGTATCAAACAACATGAATTTTCGAGCATGTTCCCGATGTGAAACGAGGCTTTCTTTAGCTCAATCTGGGCCTGACTCAACTTGGACATGTCTAAAAGATCGTCTACCAGCGCCGTGATCTTAGCCATATTGCGCATGGCCTGATCCAGCAACTTCGGGAAAAGTACCGGGTTGATCTGCTCCTTCATTTTGCTAAGCAGCTGTAGAGCGGCTTTAAGCGATGTAATGGGTGTTTTTAGCTCATGGCTGGCGATGGAAATGAAGTCGTCCTTTTGCTGCTGCAGCGCTTTGTATTGCGTGATGTCTATTGCGGTACCAAGTGTGCGCGTCGGATTGCCATCACTTCCGTAGTAAACCTTGGCTTGGAATCGCACCCATTTCATTGGTGAGCCCTGCTGAAACAGCCGGGCCTCATAAAAAATCCTTCCTGCAGCCTTCGCCGTTTGTAATGCCTGCGCACTTAATTTACGGTCATCCGGATGGTATTGATTGATTAAATCTTCTCTGGTTATGCTTCCTGAAAGTCCTACAATTTCATTAAAGCGCTCGGTGGTCACAAAATCATCGGTGTCAAACCGGTATTCATAAGTGCCAATGTCTCCGGCATCTACCGCAAGGCGGATGCGCTCTTCCATCTCTTCGGTTGCTCTTCGGATGTTCACCTTCTCCGATACATCAATGCCCAACACCATGACTGCGGTGACTTCCCCAGACAGGTCCACCACAGGTTCATAGGTGAAATCAACATATATTAGCTCACGCACGCCGTCTTTCACCACTGGAACTGCGGCTTCTTTGGCAGAAAAGGTCCTATTTGAGGCAATCACTTGCTGCATGATCGGACCGTAGGTGTCTGCCGCTTCCGGGACCGCATCCCAAATGCGAAAGCCTTCCAATTGCGCTCTGGTCTTTCCGACCAGTTCAAGGTAGCTTTCGTTAAGGTCGGTCACAATGAGGTCGCTTACGCTGATCACGCACATCGCAAATGGTGCCTGCTGAATAAGATTTCTGAACCGCAGTTCACTAAGTTCAAGCATGTGGTAAGATTCGGTCAGTTCTGCCGCCGATTCTACCAATCCGGTAACATCTGTAGCATAACAGACAACCCCGATAATCTCGCCCTGCTCATCTTTTAAAGGCTGATAAGAGAAGGTGAAATAGGAAACCTTTTTCTTGCCATTGATCAGGAATTCCGCCCGGTCATTCACCGCGCGGTAGGGTTCACCAGTTTGCATTACTTTCCGCAACAGGCTTTCAAAAGGCTGGTCTTTAAGTTCGGGCAGTGCCTCAGAAAAGGGCTTACCAAGTACCGATTTGTCCTTCCCCCAGGCTTCTAGAGTTGCCGCATTTGCAACAGCGACCGTAAGTTCCTCCCCTAAGATTAGGTATATGGGATATGGTGAACCATCTATCAGCCCTGCTAGTATTTCATTGTTTAACTTCATTATCTTCCCAAAACGACCCTTACCGTATTTGCATCTATAATGCGAAGTTAAGAGAACATCTGAAAGTTAAACAAACATCCTAAAACCTATTTTCCTGTTTTTAGTACTGATAGTCAACTATCCTGGCCGGTACACTTGACCGTAAACCCCTGCCTGTGCCTAAGGCGATTAGGCCTTCAGTAATGGAATTACTTTGCTTCCGATCAATGTAATGGATTGTAGCAACTGTTGATGCGTCAATCCTGCATTGTCCATCTGAAAGGTGAAGCGGTCCACACCACCTAGTGCTTCGCTGTGTCTGATCAGCTTTTCAGCTACCTGCTCCGGTCCGCCAACCACCAGCACACCTCTTGGTGCAATGAGGTTGTTAAACTGCGCTTTTGTTACCGGTGGCCAACCTCTTTCTCTACCAAGCTTCGTCCACAACTCTGCATATCCCGGATAATAATCTGCCACGGCCTGCTCATTGGTCGCTGCAACATAACCTGGAGAATGCAAGCCCACCTTCAACTGTTCCGGTGCGAAACCAGCACGGCGGCCCGCCTCCCGATAAAGATCCACCAGCGGCCGAAAGCGCTCCGTTTCGCCTCCTATGATGGCCACCATTAAGGGCAGACCCAAAGATCCTGCACGTGCAAAAGATTCCGGCGTACCGCCAACACCTAACCACACCGGCAACTTTTCTTGTAGGGAACGTGGGTAAACCGGTTGGTTTTGAAGTGCCGGCCTGAACTGGCCCGACCAGGTCACAAATTCCTGATCGCGGATTTGTAGTAATAAATTGAGCTTCTCCCTGAACAGGGCATCATAATCCTGAAGATCAAAGCCGAACAGTGGGTAGGCATCTACAGCAGATCCACGGCCGACAACCAGTTCTGCTCTGCCTTTAGAGATCAGATCAAGGGTGGCAAAGCTCTGGTATACCCGCACGGGGTCTGAAGTACTCAATACCGTAACTGCACTCGTAAGGCGTATGCGCTTGGTACGCGCAGCAGCTGCAGCAAGAATCACCGCTGGCGCGGAATCCAGAAATTCCTTTTTGTGGTGCTCCCCAATTCCATAAACATCAAGCCCCGCCTCATCGGCCATTGCGATCCTGTCAAGTAATTGTTCCATTGCATCTACGCTGCTCAGGGTGTTACGGCCGTACATGGCCGAGGCAAAACTGTCAATTCCAATTTCCATAACTTCTAATTTAGCTTGTAAGCATTCAAGATCAGGCGCATGCCGATACTCAAAGTTACAGCGCTGTAACTGGCTGGATGATGACCTATGTTAAGAAATAGCGAACCGGCTTACATGAACATCTGCTGGTTAAAAGACTTCATAAAATCAAGTAACAAGTTGCTTTCCAGGTCTCCCTCTTGCCTAAGGATCTCCGGATCCAGCTCAAAAAAGCCTTTCAACATGGAATTGGATCCTAAGGCGACCTTTTCAAAGCCCATTTCCCAGGAAGCAAAGTTGCGGGCGTCAATGATGCCCTGCTTGACAAGCGTGACGGTATGATGCCTTGGGTCATTTTCAATCTTCTCGTAAACATCCAATACGGCTTGTTCAGGTCCTTCAAGCACTTGAATAAACCTGCAAAAATGATCCTCCTCTACGCGACCTTCGATATACGCCAGGCAACCGGTGATGTCCCGCGCCTTATTGGATCGTCTGGAATGTTCTAAAATCTCTAACAGTTCGGGTTGTTGCATCATTTTAGCTGCAACACTAAAATATAATAGATAATACATGTATTTAAGTCAATAAGCTTGTGATCAGAATATCAGCTGAGCCAGTAAATGCAAGCGCGTGAATTGGCCCAGAATGAAATAGTTGCAAGTTAGAATTATATTGAGCTACTGCAACGATACTTGGCTAACTTTTTGCCTCATGATGCTAAAGCATTAAAACCATGGAAAACATACAATCGTCTTCACTAAAGACTAAAAAAGAAGTAATCAACGATCTAATTGACATTTTGCAACTTGTTAATGATGGCAAGGAAGGCTATCAAACTGCTGCAGAATCAACAGATACACCTGAGTTAAAAGCCTTGTTCCTGCAGATTTCAGGAGAGCGTATCGTTTATGCCGCAGAGCTTAAAGAACATATTGCTTTGCATGGCGAAGAAGCAGACAATGAAAAGGGCGGCATTTTAGGCGGCCTGCACCGCACCTGGTTAACCATTAAACAGGCTTTAAGCAGCAAAGAAGATAAAGCGATACTAACCGCCATTACAACTGGAGAACGTGCTGCCATTGATAAGTACGATGCTTGCATTGCCGACTTTGCAGACCATGCCGACCACATTAACTTACTTACCGAACAGCGCGACGGCATCAAAGCTGCTTTGACGGAAATAGAAAAGAAGATCGTACAAGTTAACTAATATCTGCGCGGGTTGAGCTAAGCCAATTCGCTCAACCCGCGTTTACATTAACGTAGTTGTGCTTTCAGTGCATGGAAAGTTAACATCCAATACTGATAAGCTCATCATTCCTTAACCAAGGGGAAATGTGACCCCTCTAGCTTTGCCGGAAATCAAACAAACGGCAAGCTTATATGTACTATTCACTTCTACCCTTTAAGGTCACGACAAACTACAAACACAAAAAAAACACCACAAGTAGTTTTATTCTAGCCCTTCTGGCCTTGTTACTTTTCACTTCAATGTCTGCTTTCGCACAAGGTACGGAAGCAAATATCATCGGGAAGGTCACAGACGAAGGCAAACCTGTACCGGGCGCTTCTATTCTGGTACGCAACGAATCCACAGGATTTAAAGTTTCCACTACAACCAAGGAAAACGGAAGTTTCATCTTCCCGCAATTACCACTTGGATCACCTTATTCCGTAACGGTAAGCTATGTGGGCTATACCGAACAAAAGAAAACCGGCTACACCCTAAACTATGGCGATGAGCTCGTGGTGGATTTCGCACTAACCTCTAGCTCGAACGACCTGCAGGAAGTCGTAATCCAGGGCAGTAATCTAAAAAATGCCATCAAAACTTTGGGTGCGTCTACTGCTGTTACGGATAGAGAGCTGACCAAACTCCCTGTGAATGGACGTAACTTTTCTTCACTGATAGACCTCTCGCCAGTGAGTAACGGAAGTAGTCTGGCAGGGCAGCTGGCATCCTCTACCAACTACACCGTAGATGGTATGACCTCCAGAAGTACCATTGCAGGTGGAAATAGCGGCGGTGCTTACGCCATTTCTATGGAAGCCATCAGGGAATTCAAGGTTGTAACCAACGAGTATGATGTTACCAATGGACGAAGCGGCGGCGGTAGCATTACCACGGTTACGAAGTCTGGAACAAACACGCTTTCAGGAAGCGCTTTTGGCTTCACCCGTACCAACTGGCTATCCAGCAACTATAACCTGAACGGTGCAAGACGTTCGCAAGAATTCTCTACTACGCAGTACGGTTTCTCTTTGGGTGGACCGATCATTAAAGATAAGGCACACTTCTTTGTTGTATGGGATCACCAGGCAGATTCACGCCCTTTATACATCGCCGACATTCAAAATCCGGCAGATATTGGTCGCTACCGTGTAACGCAGGGCACACTAGATGAGTTTACCCGGATTACCCGTGAAAAATATGGCTTTAACGGAGACGCGCTTTTCGGTGCCTTCGACAAAAAGAAAACGACTGATGCCGGATTTGCAAGGTTCGACTGGCAGATCAATCCCACAAACTTGCTTACCATCCGAAACAACTTCATCTATGATCTGGATAACCAGCAGGAAGGTGATAACAGCGGGATAAACGCTTTCGAGTCGTATGTAAACCGCAAAAACTTAAACAACAGCCTGATGGCGTCCCTGCGTACATCCGTAAATTCCAAGCTGACGAACGAGTTGAAAGTCCAGCACTTCTATGAAAGCACAGATGTAATGCACAATGTAGCGGGTATTGGTGCCAGTCAAAGTATTCCACGCGCGATCGTTGAGAATGTGGAGTCGAAAGATGGTGACCGTACCTACTTCAATTCCATTCAGATGGGTGGACAACGTTTTGCACCTGAGTGGTTCAGAGGAAACGTACTGCAGTTGGTAAATAACATCTATTACAACACTGAAAAAGTAAAGTACACCTTTGGTGCAGACATCATGTACACGGACATGAACTTCCGCTATGGCAGTGAAATGAACGGTCGCTTCTATTTCACAGGCCTTGGCAACTATGAAAACATGACCCCTTACCGTTATGCAAGGGATGTATATATGACTGATGAAGAAAACACGAAAGTGAACAACCTGGCTACGGGATTATACGGGCAAATGGAAACAAGATTGGCCAAGGGCCTGGATGTAGTTGCTGGTATACGTCTTGACAATACACGTTACCTTCGTAAAGCAAACTTTAATCAGGTGGTATTTGACGAACTTGGTCTTTCCACTGATAACGGCATCAACACCTTTCAGATACAGCCACGTGTGCAGTTCAACTGGAACGTTGGTGAAAAAGGCAAAAACATCATCCGTTTTGGTGGAGGTATCTTTGGTTCAAATCTTAACCCATACTCCATGTTAAACAACATGTTGTTTGATGGAACCCGCATTGCCGGAGTTGACATACAGGATCGCACATTAATGCCAAATCCTGATTTCGCAGCGTTCCGCAATGACCCTGCAACATCGCCGGGACGTGATTTAATCAACAATCCCAACATTCAGAAACTGGTAACGATTAACACCAACAGTGCTGATGTTAAAGTACCAACCGCCTACAAAGCAAATTTCTCCATAAACCACTTTTTCACACCGTCGCTTAGAGTAGGTATCAGCGGTTACGGAACCTGGGGCCGGAACAACTACATGTATGTAGACCGCAACATGGTCGATAATCCATACTTCAGAATTGCTGCAGAGGATAATAGAGGGGTTTATGTGCCAGCAAATACCATCAATGCATCAAATGGTGCGGCAAACTGGGTAAACAGCCGTAAAACAGATAAAATCGGCCGCGTATTGGAGATGAACAGTGAAGGAAAGGTAAATGCTTACACCCTTGTTGTTGACGGAACGTACCGTTACTACAAAGATGGACAAATTACCGCTTCATACACCTGGAACGATACCCGCGACAATACTTCTTACAATGGAAACGTGGCAAACACCGCTACCCTATCCCTAATGGTAAAAGATGACCCACGTGATTTAAGTACCATGAGTTATGCAGACAATCAGTTCCGCCATAAGGCTGTGTTCTATGGTACTGCTCCAAGTTTCTACGGTGTTACGGTAGGTCTACGTTTTAGCGGCATCGCCGGCACGCGTTACTCCCTTGCAGTGGGCGGGAACATGAATGGAGACTTTGTTTCTTCGAATGATCTTGCATTCATATACAACCCTAATGATCCAAACACACCGGCTTACCTGAGTAATGGCATCAAAGCAATTCTGGAAAACCCGAATGCAGAGCAAAGCGTGAAGGATTACATTAATGGTAACCTCGGGAAAGTTGCAGAACGAAATGGTGGTATCAATAGCTTCTATGGTGTTTTCGACCTTCGTTTGGCGAAGAAGTTCCACTTCTACAAATCACATGGTCTTGAGGCTTCTGTGGACATCTTCAACCTTGCAAACATGCTGAATAAGGATTGGGGTGTAGGACACAACCTGGGCAAACAGAATATTTATAACATCAAAAGCTTTGATCCCCAAGCCCTGCAATACACCTACAACATGAATGCAACTACCGGCGTATCCAACCTAAATGGAAATCCTTTCCAGGTACAACTTGGCTTGCGCTACTCATTCTAATAGTCATCACCGATAAAATATTATCAGATATGAAAAAGATAATTATAGCACTAGGCTTGTTCATCGGCGGTCTTTCTGTTACACAGGCGCAGCAATCCCATGTGATCCTGATCACCGTGGATGGCTTCCGACCGGAGTTCTATAAAGACCCATCCTGGGGGATGGTGCACCTGCGCCAGGCAATGGCCAAAGGCAGTTACAGCGATGGGGTGCGTGGCGTATTTCCATCCGTAACCTACCCTTCTCATACCACGCTTGTGACGGGTGTAAAGCCCATCAAACATGGCATTTACTACAATACCCCACCTGAACCGCTTGGTGCAACAGGTCGCTGGTACTGGGAATATGATGCGCTGAAAGTACCATCGCTCTGGACCGCAGCGAAAGACGCCGGACTAAGCACGGCTTGTGTAATGTGGCCCGTAACGGTAAATGCACCCATAAACTACCGGATTCCGGAGTACTGGTTCTTGCCTAAGGAAAAGGGAGGGAAAAATGATAACCCCGGGGGCATGTCAAAAGAAGCATACCCTGCAGGACTGTATGAGGAAATCCAGGAGAATGTTGGCGGCAAAATGTCGGCTGAACTTTTCACTTCTGATGTGAACAATGCAAGGATGACCGCCTACTTGATTACGAAGTACAAGCCCGCCTTCACAGCGGTACACCTTGCAGATGTGGATCATTATGAGCATGAACAAGGTCGCGATGGTGATAAAGTTCGTTCGGCTGTAGCCTCGGCAGATCAAGCAATTAAAACCATCCTGGATGCAGTGGAAAAGGCAGGCATTTCGGAACAAACCACGGTGATTGTTACAGGCGACCATGGTTTCGTGGACATCCACACGCAACTGAACCCAAATTTGCTGCTGGCCAAAGCAGGCCTGCAAGACAATGCCAATAAGGCAAACTGGAAAGCTTACTTCCACAGCAGCGGCGGCTCGACTTTTCTGCATTTGAAAGATAAGAACGACAAGCGAAGTTTAGCAAAGGTCAGGGAAATTCTGAGCGCTATGCCAGCAGGGCAGCGTAAGCTGTTTAGAATCGTGGAGCGGGCGGAGTTAGACCAGGTGGGCGCTGATCCGACGGTCGCGCTGGCACTTGCACCCCAGCAAGGCATAACATTCGGCGGCAGCACTGAAGGGGAAGTCATGCGTCCGGTAAAAGGCGGCACCCACGGTTATTTTCCAGATTTTAAGGAAATAGAAACCGGGTTTGTTGCCTTTGGAAGGGGCATTCAGAAAAATGTTGTCGTGCGACAGATGGGCCTGGAAGATATCGCGCCAATCATTGCACAGCTTCTAAAGCTTAACTTACCTTCAGCAGACGGCACACTTTACCCGGGCTTGCTGCTGAAAGATCAAGCGAATTAATCCATTCGCTTGTACATTACTTTCTCCTTTGAACCTTAGGACAGCGAATGCAGGAATCATCCTGCAATTCGGATAAACCTAAATTTCAAAGGAGAAAGTTTTGTTTTACAGCTAAACCGTTGAGTAATTCCTAAACAGACTGATTGTAGGTCCGCGCGAAGTCTTTCGCGAAATCCTTCATCTTCACCTTTCCCATTTTAGCTGGTTTATTATCGTAGTAGTATTGCGCCAACAGACCACTTTGAAGTCCGGCATACATTTCCACCAATCCTTCGCCGATCTTTGGATTCATGCCAATGGAAACTAACCCGTTTAGCGTTTCTTCATCAGACACGACCACCCATTTTAAATCTGGCTTACCGATCGCCTCTCCCAGGATCTTTGCGACCGCATTGCCTGACAAATCCTCACTTCCAACGGGCCTTGCATTTCTCCCCCTGGATGGGCTCAGCAATTCTTCTGCAACCGCAGCGGCGATATCAATCGGCGAAACCCATGGAATTACCTGATTCCCGCCATAGTTGGCCGCAATTACGCCATAGTGCTTAATCATGTCTATATAACCAAGGAGGTTGTAATAGAATGAATTTGGGCGCATGTGCGTGATCGACACCTCTGGAGGCAGCTGATTTAAGATTAACTCCACATGATGTGCGCCAATCAAAATTCCATTGCCTGCGCTTAAATTTCCACCAATCGTACTTAGGTTGACGACTCTTTTTACACCAGAAGATTTGATGGCTTGCGCATAATTTGCACCCAATCTGGTGTAATAAGCAAACAGATCCAGATTCGGATCGAAGTAGTTTCCTGGCGGAACCATGGTGTACACCGCATCAGCCCCGCTGAAGGTTGTAGCTAAAAAAGTCACATCTTCTAAGGAACCAATGGCTGCCTTGGCACCCAAATGTTCGATTGCTACTCTTTTTTCTGGATTGCTACTTATTACCGTGACGTCATGGCCCTTCTGAACCAGTTCTGTGGTGAGTGGCTTACTGATATGCCCTAATGATCCTGTTATAACTACTTTCATGGTCTAAATATTTAGTACTCAAAGGTGAGCAGAACTAAATTTCAGCTTGAAGCTGAATCCACTCTTTTTGTAGCCAAAAGCTGAAAAATCAGGATTCAGGATCCTTCAAAGAAGGTCGTATCAAAGCGAGTAAAAGAACTGCCAGGCCAATGGCGAAAGCACGAAATATCCAGGCAACTTTGTGGCCGTTCCGGTCTTCATACTTATCCTGAATGGGTCTCAGCACAATAAAATCATGAACTTTCGGAGCATTTACCCGCGACTGAATGGCTTTTAGGTAATTATCTCTATGGCTCGAGGCTGGTAATCGTTCAAAATGATCCAAGTCATGGAATTTGTAATTGTTCATCTTGGCAAGGGACTTATCAAAAAACACCTTATACCTTTTCTCCTTCTCTGCCTTGCTGGTCCAGTTGCTCGTCCGTTCTGAAAAATGCACAGCATACCAAACTTTGGGTATCCTGCTAAGCCGAGCAGCATTGGCACTTACCATCGGCGTAACAAAGTAAACATCAAAATTTAAATCAGTGCCGTATTTGCCACTTTTGCTGACTTTCGCATGTGTGCCACCATAAGATGGCGCTACAGAAAAGTCATCAACTTTGTAATATCGGGCTGCGTCGGTTTGCTCAATATCTTCAATGGTCGACAAAGTTTTCAGAGATCCGGTTGCTGTGGTTAGATATGCCTGCGAAACACACAACATCACTGTCATAGTGACCCAGGCGATAAAGTGGTAGAAAATCCTGGATATTTCGCTTTCTACCTTAAAGGTCAGCCTCTTTAAACGAGCGTTTAACCACAATCGGATTGGCAACCATGGCAAAAGGAGTGGAAGCCAGAACTCCCAAACATCTTCCTTAATGCCGACAATAGAAAATTTGATGCTTAGGATCCATCTCAAAATGCCAAATGCAATGACAGTTCCAAGGGTAACCGCTATAAATGGCGGCAGAATGTGTTTTAGTTTAAGCTGGTATGCGTTCAAAAATTATCCTTGCTTTTTAGGGCAAGATAAATAGAATTTGGATAAAATACTTTCATCTAAAACACCCCGTGTGCTTATACACGGGGTGGAAATCGCTAGTTGCCTCTATAGGTAGAATAGCCATATGCCGAAAGCGTAATCGGCACATGATAGTGCTTGTCATCCTGAATTTGAAACACCACATCCACAAAAGGATAAAAGCTCTCCATTTTCTTGCTGGCGAAATAGTCTTTCACAAAAAAGGTAAGCTTGTAAATCCCTTTGTTCTGTTGCCTTTGATCGAGGAATTCCTTGATCCTGCCTTGTTCATCTGTGACTTTCTTGTCCACAACGCTCCAGACCTTGGTGGTTTCATTGCCATCGACATTATAGGTAAACAACCTTAAGCAACCATCATTGACGAAATAGTAACCTTTGCATACCTCATCGAAACGGATTAATATCTCATTCCGCCGCGTCTTGACAAGGCTGAAGTGACTGCAGATGAGGTCTAAAGTTTCCTCCTGAACTTCACTCCTGCTCGTGATGTACCTTTTTAGAAGATTGAACATGATAGATAGATCGTGTACATCCTAATCATGTGTCCATACTGCAAGTTCATTTCCAGAAGGATCTATAAAATGAAAGCGCTGGCCGCCGGGGAATGAAAAAATGTCCTTAGTGATCTTTCCATTGGCTTGAATGATCTGGTCTTTGATTTTAGGGAGGTCTTCGTGAAAGAGCACGACAAGTACGCCATTGGTGATTTCGGCTGTGCTTTTCTCAAAACCCCCATCAACGCCGCTTTCTGAAAAAGCAATGTAATCGGGCCCGTAATCCGTAAAGCTCCAGTTGAAAGCCGCTTTATAGAAAACTTTGATTGCATCAAGATCTTTAGCTTTAAACTCAATGTAGTTGATGTGACCGTTTGCCATACTCTAAAATTTCATGAATCTACAAATTTCCCGATTACCACAGTCGTTCTACAAAGACTATTTGAGTTGAAAATGAATAAGGTCAAAGCAAATACGACAGTTTCTTGTTACATGCCTATGCAACAGCATCCTGATATCGCAGAAACCATCATATCTACAGCAGCGCAACGCGGACCCGGGAAGAGCACCTGCCCCTCTGAAATTGCCCGTATGCTATTTCCTGGCGACTGGCGGAAGCATATGATTGAGGTGCGAGACGTAGCCATTGGGTTACACAAACAGGGAGAAGTTGTCATCACGCAAAAAGGCTTAACGATCGATGTGGATCATATCAAGGGCCCTATTCGCATCAAGATCACCGAATCAGCACCGTAATATCATTGAATCACGAATGTGAAACGTAATGAAAAAGCGGTAAGCTGACCAATTAAGGCTGCTTACCGCTCGCTATACTAAAAGAATGCACGTGCCTGCTCATCTGCAGCCGCGCGATTCTCTGCACGCTTGCTAAGGTCAGCACTTTCTAATGCAGCCTTTAATGCTGCTTTATCTAAATCGTGGCAGTAAGCTGGTGTGCCCGGTTCCTGTCTCCAGGATTCTGAAAGCTGTCCACCATCAATAGCGTCAAAGCCGATGTCATCAATTAACTGCATTACCACCTGCTTTTGGGACTCATCATCCCCTGCCACAGAAAGTGCAATCCGATCCTGCGTTCCTGCTGGAGTACCTTTCTCGGCCAGACTAGCTGCGAAGATGTTGTTGAATGCTTTAACAACCGGATGGCCAATCACGCTTGCCACCCAGGTACTATCCGGCGTGCCGGCAGCGATATCTTCCAGATTTCCGTCCCGGGTCGGATAATAGTTCCCCGTATCCACGATAACGGCCTTCGAGGCGGAAAGAACAGAGATTGGCAGTTCCGGGATTGCTTTTTCCGGAATGGTGATGATGACCAGATCTTCTGCCGATGCTGCCTGCTCCGCTGTTACAGCCGTTGCGCCAGTTTCGGCGGCAATCTCTTGCAGCGTTTCAGGCCCTCTTGAGTTGGCAATCTTAACTTCATGCCCAAGTCTTGTCAGGTGATGTACCAGTGCGGTACCGATATTCCCTGATCCAATAATTCCTATTTTCATACTTCCTGAATTTTCTTAGTTACTATAGGCATAACTAACTCGAAAAACACGGCAAAAGTTTTTATTTGACATGTACCTTTAGAATTATGCGCGGTGAGTGAAGACCTACAGCCTTTATTGTATTATAAATGACATCAGAATGGCGATAATCCAATTACGCCACCCACTTTTGGGGCGCCTACGCCGACAAAAAGCATTTCATTGTGCATAATCGCGAGGATATTCCTATTTTGATAGGGATGTATTTCGGTAGGGCAATTTATTCCATGCACCTGCTTCCTGTTAATCATTGATGAACCTATAAAATGAGTAGAATACTTCTAATTACTGTTTCCCTGATTTTAGTCCTGACTAACGTTACCGTTGCCCAACAACAGGCAGGCACGCAGCGCGGTGTTTACACGAACCCTTTAAAAGTGCAACTGGGCGATCCTTTTGTTTTATATACCAAAGGCACCTATTACATGTACGGCACTGGCAAAGCGGAAGATCGGGGCTTTTCGGCATACGCCTCTAAAGACCTGGTTAACTGGAAACCTGCCGGACAGGTGTATTTTCATGACAACAAGAACGGATGGAGCGATCCGAATACCCCTTGGGATGGCGCCTACTGGGCACCTGAGGTCTATGAAGTAAAAGGCAAGTTCTATCTATTTTACAGTGCACAATGGAAGGTAAACCCAAAGAAAGAAATGGAGAATTTCAAGATTGGTGTTGCCGTGGCCGACAAGCCCACTGGGCCTTTTATTGACCTGGCCCCCAAGCCCCTATTTGATCCGGGGTATCCAATTATCGATGCAAACGTATTCTTTGACACAGATGGTAAGTCCTATCTATATTACTCCAGAGCAGCTTATAAGCATCCAATAGCGAGTGAGATTGCCAGCCAGATGCGGAAAAAAGGCAAGTACAAAGAAATTGAAGAAAGCTGGGTATATGGGGTGGAACTCAAGTCTGACTTCTCCGGTGTAATCGGCCAGCCAAAGCTCATACTTCGGCCTCCGGTGAAGCTGGATGATAAGCAGGCTGCCTGGGAAAGTCTTTCTGTAACCACCGGAGAAGTTAATCGCCGATGGACAGAAGGTTCCGTGACGTTCAAGAAAGACGGCATCTATTACATCATGTATTCCGCAAATCATTTCGGAGGGGAGCACTACGCAGTAGGTTATGCCACCTCGACCTCGCCACTAGGCCCTTATAAGAAGTCGGCAGACAATCCGATCCTGCATAAGAACACCGATAAAGGTGGCATCGTGTCTGGAACAGGGCACAACAGCATTGTATACTCGCCCGATGGCAAAGAAATGTTCTGTGTTTATCATGGAAGAACAATCGCCACTGGTGCTGAAAGGGTCGTTTTCATCGATCGAATGGAAGTGAAAAATGGGAAAATCATCGTCCATGGTCCAACCACTAAAGCCCAGAATTTACCTACAGTGCAGAAATAGAGCTTAAGCGGATAAAATAATCTAATCCGCCTCAAACTCCATCTTTATTGTAATTGAACCCGTTTTGTACTTATTGGAGGTGTTGAATGCCCCGCCATAGCTGTAAGCCTCATTGCTGTTTTTCCCTGTGATCTGGAATACGCCCATTGTGGCCTTCTTCAGTTCACCTAAGGAGCTACCTGCATTTTTAGCAATGGTTTCCGCGCGGGCACGTGCATCCGCGCTAGCCTTACCCAGCAGTTCCATTTTCACCTCATTAAGTTTAGTATTATAAAACATCGGTGGATTGGAATTGAATTCAATGCCGCTTTGTATCAGCTCAGCAACCTCACGGGAAATCTTATCCACCTTGTCAACCTCACTAGATTCTATGGTAACGGTTTGCATTAGATTGTATCCTGTAAATTCCTGGGACATGTATTGCCCGTTTGCGTTCGTTTGCTGACTAAATTCTTTGTTGATCATCACAGATGAAAATTGCATATTACCTGCCGCAATGCCTTTTTTAAGGAGGTAACTGCGGATGGCATTTTCATCATTCTTTAAGGTACTGTAGGCATCTTTCAGATCGAAGGATTTCCGGGCGTATGTACCGGACCATACGATTAGGTCGCTGTTGAAGTCCTTTTCTGCCAGCCCGGTCACAACGATCGTTTCCATGGTCTTAGACCGGTACTTATAGGCGTTACTGACTAAAGCAAAAGCAATGACTGCGCAGGTGCCGATGATAACAGCAGTGATGATTGTTGGTCTCATAGCTATGGGTTTGTGCTATTAAGATACTAAATTGTTTTAGCGATCGGAATTGTGAAACTGAAAGTCGACCCTTTGCCAGCTTCACTGTCGACCCACAGCGTTCCGTTATGTTCTTTAATAATCTCATTGCAGACGTAAAGCCCCACGCCCACACCCGGAAACTTCTCTGAAATATCTTCAGCTCTATAAAATCTCTCAAAAATGCGCTTGTGATCCTTCATGTTTATCCCAATGCCATTATCCGTGACAGAAACCTTGCAGTACCCGGACATGCAAGACACGTGAACTTTAATTTCTGATGAACTACGACTGTATTTTACAGCATTAGAAAACAGGTTGATCATCACCTGCTCAAGTCGCCCGTAATCTCCATCCACGTATTGATTTTCTACGCCACTTAAAATGATTTTTATGCCTGGTGTTTCCTGCTGAATAATTTCAATCGACTCATGAATGAGCGTAGACATATCGACAGGTTCAAAGTTAAAATCAACTTTGCCTGATTGCATTTTGGAAACATCAAGGAGTTCGAATATCAACCGCTCTAACCGTGCTACCGACTTCCCAGCTGCAGAGAAACCTCTTGCATAGTCCGTATCACCCTTCTTTTGAGCAACTTTATTCAACAGTTGCAAATTACCTTTAATGCTGGTCAAAGGAGTTCTCATCTCATGACTGGCGATGTTGATGAAGTCTTCTTTTCTGTACTCCATTGTTTTCCGCTCGGTGATGTCTTCTATAGCAAGTAAAATCCTTTCCTGATATTTCCCTTTCAAAGTCATCTGCCTCGCATTAAGCATCAGCGTTTTTCTGCCGATTATGGGAAAATCGTGGGTTAACTCGAAACCTTCAAATGGATTATTGTGGGGTAAGATTTTGGTAAGCAGGTCTCTTAGTTCAGGTATATTCCATTTGCCTGAGCCAATTTCGAAGAGCTTTTGGCCCACGAGGGTTTCTTCAGGATCATTGAAGAAATCGCAGAAGTTATGATTGGCACTAAGAATGCGAAACTCGCTGTCGAGCACCAGAAGACTTTCTCTAATCGTTTCTACGATGGCGGACAGGTACGCTTCACTTTCCTCCAGTGTGTTGGTTCGTTCCCGCACTTTCTCATCAAGTTGATCACGCTGCTGCTCCAGTTTTAACTCTGCAACAACCCGCTTGGTTACATCGTTTTGAATGCCGATGAAGTGGGTAACCTTCCCTGAAGAATCCTTTACTGGTGAAATCATCAGTTCGTTCCAAAACAATCTTCCATTCTTTTTATAGTTCTGAATTAACGCCTGGCAATGTTCTCCTTTTCTAACAGCTTCTTTTATCTGAAGAAGCGAGTCTTGACTTCTGTCATGTCCCTGGAGGAAGCGGCAGTTATGTCCAATGATGTCTTTTTTACTGTATCCAGTAAGCACCTCAAATGCGCTGTTACAGTAGATTATCGGGTGATCTGGTTGACTATGGTCGGTTATAACAACGCCGTTACTTGATGCGTTGAGCGCCGTAGCAAGGAGTCTGAAGTCAGTATGTTTTAAATCGGACAAAGTATTCAGGAATGCTTCCATGTGAAATGCTTAAGGTCCTATAACTAGAATACCAGGTATTTGTTTAAGCTGATCTCTGATGGCGCAAAGTTTAATCTAGGTTCTAGGGAGCAAATCACTTGTTTGTGAAACGCCCTGCGATGTTTAGATTCACAACTTTAGGTCTGGCACTGGCATTAATTTTTTAATTAGAATGTGAGCACCTGCACCTTCCTTGAACTAATCAACTAATTGGGTTTCATTAATCTTTAGATAGAAATCAATATTTATACTATCTCCTTGGCGCAGCGTCATCCTTTTAGTTCTAGTGGAATAATAACCCATTCCCGTCCCTAGAAATCTATACTTTCCAGGCTTTATACTAAAGGAATAGCGTCCCGAAGCCGGATCAGCTTTTGACTTTAATTCCATTCCTACATATACGCGCGGAACAATTGAGGGTAGTTTCGTGCCATATTCATACAAGTATCCGTAAACCAGAGGGTCCAAAGGACTAGAACTATCTTGAGTTTTGTTGATTGAATAGGACCCAGTATTTACTCCGGGCCGCTTTGAAGAACAGCTAACAATAGCGATTGCCAAAGTCACAAGTGTCACCAATAAATATGCTTTCATGCTTTTTATGTTTTTAATCTTGCGTAGACACCACTAAATAGAAGTAATATTTACCTTCATAAACCGTTTCAAGTGTAAATTCCTTGATCGTAGAATTTGTGCACTTTCACCATCCAGGCGCCTAATGTCGCTTGGCCTTGTGAAGCTATAAATTATGACAGAATTCTAAACTAAACCTGTAAATATGAAATGTCCTTCTTGTGATGAAACGTTGCTAATGAGTGAAAAAACCGGAATTGAGATAGATTACTGTCCTAATTGCCGTGGAATTTGGTTGGATCGTGGTGAATTGGACAAGATCATTGAGCGTTCTGCTGATCATTATTCTAAGAAAGAGAACTACGATAAAGATTATGATAAGTACAACAAACCGCAGGGCGATCACAATTATAACAACCGGCAGGGATATAAGAAGAAATCATTTCTAGGAGATATATTCGATTTTTAGGTCTAATGGGGTGTCTTTTAGTACCTTTAGCTATTGTAAAACAGAGACTTGCATTGAACATTGTTGCGTTTTAGCTTCTTAGAGCTTAATAACTCAGAAAATAAATATGTAGATGCACAATAATATTAAAGTTTAAACGCTTTAGTATTTGAGAGCGTTAATTTAGATAAAAGGGATTTTGATCATTGATCATGGTCCCTTTTTCTATTTTACAGGTAAATTAAAAAAAATGATAAACCAAGGACCCTGAGAATGTGTGATGGCTTTTGTTGTTTACCCTTGCTGCGCACTCCTATTTGCTATAAGGGAAGTTCCTAGAAACTTTTCTCATCATCCTGTCAATTAGCTCATCGCTAGAAGTAAAGACTCCATCATTCATCGCTTTGAAGAATCGCCACAACATATCGCCTGTCTCGCCGTCATTAATCACCATGGTTAGTGAGCCTGAGCCAGTTTTGCTTCCAAGACCACCAAACAAAACCGTGGTCACTATTGCGCCCGCTTCTGATCTTGTTTGTTCTGTTTCAAACTTACCAGAAATTATAGCATCTACCCCTAAAGCTTTCGCCAACTCATCCTTGGTAACTTCATCTAATTTATCAACCAGGCCGGCTTTTTTTAGCAATATGTTTGTCTTATCGACATCCTGAAATTCAACACTATAACCGTTTGATTTTCTAAGCAGAAAAGTATACATGCTTGATTGAATTGAAGTTGCCATTGATTTTTCCTTCTGAGCGTGAGCTTCCAAATTGAAGTCTTTCGGTTGTTTCTTAAAAGAAATTTTGGTCTGAAAAGGAATGATGGCTACTATCTTATGTGAAGCTACAGCAGTTTTTAATTTTGGACTTTCAAAAACCTGTTTTGCATTTTCATATTGTGCAAACGCAAATAAGTTAGTACTAATAAGTAGAAGGAGGAGAAACGCCCAAGAAGACCAACGCTTTACTACCGGATTTTCAGAAAAGATCTCTTCAAAAATATTGGGGGAAGACCGGGAAATCCTAATACATATTCCTAAAAGTAATGGAGGTAGCAAAATAAAAGATCGAGGTCAGTATCCTGTGATTTACTTGTTAGATGGCAACGAAAACTTCAACAGTGTCGTGAGTATTACTGAACACATGGAAGAAACAAGCCTATGTCCCCCAACGATTGTAGTAGGAATTGTGCATACCAATAGATTAAGTGATTTAACAACTGGCTCAGATAAAGAATACAAGGGGGCTGTAAGCAATGGAGAGAAGTTTATGTCTTTTGTTGAAAAAGAACTTATCCCTCACATTGATTCTACCTATCCCACCACGACATATAAAACGTTCATAGGCCATTCAGTGGGCGGTTTAACAGTAATGAACACGCTATGTTAACAAACCGAATATGTTCAACTCCTATGTCTCTCTGGACGGCGCATTGTGGTGGAACGAAGCGAACGTTGTAAAAGAAGCGAAATCGTTGTTATCCAGGAATAACTACAAAGGAAAGACGCTGTACATGGCATGGCCAATCGTTTGGAAAGAGGAGTAGATACATTAAGTGTCCAGAACGATACAACGGGAAATACAAGTCTGATCCGGTCGAACTTAAGTTTTATAAAAGAACTTCAAAAAGCAAATAAGAACCAAATGCGCTACAGCTATAAGTTCTACGAAAATGACAACCACCCATCAATAAGATTAATTGGAGCATATGATGCACTTCGATATATTTTCGATTTCTATAGACTCCGGATTTACGACAGTGAAATCGAGAACCCAGACTTTAACCTGTACTCCCTGTTAATTGCACATTTTAATAACGTTTCTAAGCAAATGGGCTACACCGTAAACCCAAATGAAAGCTTGGTTAATAATTTGGGCTACCAAATGATTGCTACTAAGCAGTTTAAAAAAGCAGAAGCCCTGTTCAAACTCAACATTGTAAATAACCCCAATAATGCTAATGGCTATGACTCTATAGGGGACTTGTATCTTGCGAAGGGAGACAAATCAAAGGCAATCGCATCGTTTAAGAAAGCCTTGACGCTAGGACAAGTGCCAGAGAGCAAGGCAAAATTGGAAAAACTTCTGAAGGAGAAAAACTAACCTTCAGGCACTCCGTTCCTACCTATTCTCCATCAATCTTGCTTGTACCCTTTGTCTTTAATAGCGATAATACAATACTGATCGTGATGATGACGCCGATAATGAGTAACGAAACAAATGCCGGGAGTTTGATAACATCTGCGAGAACCATCTTTAAGCCCACAAACATTAGTATAGCGGCGAGGCCGACAGAAAGATAAACAAAGCGGTTAACAACATGGGCAAGCGCAAAATAGAGCGAACGAAGGCCCAGAATAGCAAAGACGTTTGATGTATAAACGATAAAGTGGTCTTGTGTAATGGACAAAATCGCGGGAATACTATCCACAGCAAAAATCAGGTCCGTAGTTTCAATAACGATAAGTACAAGAAACAGTGGGGTAGCAAACTTCTTTCCATTTTGTGTGACAAAGAATTTACCACCTTCAAACTTGTCGCTTATCGGCATAATCTTCCGGACAAATACAATCAGTGGATTTTTCTCCGGCTCCATCTCTTTATCCTTTTGAGTCAGCATTTTGTAGCCAGTGTAAATCAGAAAAGCACCAAAAATGTAGATCGTCCAATGGAATTTCTCAATTAAAGCTACGCCTGCAAAGATGAAGATCACGCGCATCAGAAGCGCTCCGAGGATACCCCAGAAAAGGACTTTATGTTGGTAGATCGATGGTACTTTAAAATAGCCAAACACCAATACGAAGACAAAAATGTTATCTATGCTTAATGTTTTTTCAATAAGGTAGCCGGTCAGGAACTCTATTGCTTTAGGTTCTCCAAACCAATAGTAAATCAACCCATTAAAGGTAAGTGCAAGGCACATCCATACGCCGGACCAAATCAAGGCTTCTTTAACAGTCACTTCGTGTGCCTTTCTGTTAAAAACGCCTAAATCTAAGGCCAGCATAAGGAGAACAAAAACGTTAAAACCAATCCAAAAGGTGCTGCTTACTTCCATAATTAGGGTGTTTGTATCTGAAATTTCGCGAGAGGACGTTTGCAGTACAATGTCGAGTTTTTACCGCAATAATGCATTGGAATTGTGATTTATGACATTCTGAAAGTGATTTCTCACAATCGTTAACCTCTAAACTGCATTTCGCCTTCCATTATACCAGATCTTCGTTTTGCGAGACAATCCGCTCGTTGGTTCCTAATAAGAATGTAGCTATTTTAAGAAAACTTAGCATAGAATTGCTGAAAGTGATTATTGTACATCTACATTATTTAGCATAGCTTACAATTTCTAGTAGCTTTAGGTGAAAAAATACATTCCTCAACTTTTTGGTCCTAAGTGCGGAACAGAAATTAAAGCAGTAAACAATTAAAAACAATAGTTAATGAACAATGTAAAACTTAAAATGGGCATGATCGGTGGCGGTAAAGATGCCTTTATCGGTGCCGTACATCGGATTGCTGCGAACATCGACGGTCAGATAGAGTTAGTTTGTGGCGCACTGAGTATCAATCCCGAAGTAAGCCTGGCTTCAGGCCGTGAATTATTCCTCTCCGAAAAAAGAATTTATGGTAATTATGAGGAGATGATTATCAAAGAAAGCCAGCGTCCTCTAGACGAAAGGCTTGACTTTATTACGATTGTGACGCCTAATTTCGCCCACTTCGCTCCTGCGATGATGGCGCTGGAGTACGGTTTCAACGTTGTGATAGAAAAACCTATCGCTTTGTCATTGAGTGAGGCCCTACAACTTAAAGAAAAAGTACAAGAGACAGGTTTGACTTTATGCCTTACACATACCTACTCAGGATATCCGATGGTAAAACAAGCCAGGAACATGGTACAAAATGGTGAAATCGGGGTCATTCGTAAAGTTATAGTTCAATATCCTCAGGGATGGTTAAGTACCTTAACAGAAAAAGAAGGAAATAGCGGAGCTGCCTGGAGAACAGACCCAGCTAAAAGCGGAAAAAGTGGAAGTATGGGCGACATCGGTACACATGCTGCACATTTGGCAGAATATATCACTGGTTTAGAGATCAGTGAAGTTTGCGCAGATTTAAATATTGTTGTTCAAGGTCGCGGACTTGATGATGATGGAAACGTTCTTCTGAAATTTAACAATGGCGCTAATGGTGTGCTAATTGCCACTCAGATTGCTGCAGGAGAAGAAAATGCGCTTGAGATTAAGATCTATGGAGAAAAAGGTGGTTTGGAATGGCATCAGATGGAACCAAATTCTTTAATCTTAAAAAGACAGAATGAACCAATTCAAATCTATAGAACTGGGGAAAAGTACTTGTCAACAGCCGCTACTTATAATACGCGTGTACCAGCAGGACATCCCGAAGGTTATCTGGAGGCTTTTGCTAACATCTATAAGAATTTCGCCGCAACCTTGAATGCTAAAAAACGTGATGAAGAACCAAGCGAATTAATGCTCGACTTCCCTACAGTTGAAAATGGTGTAAGGGGAATGGCCTTTATTGATGTTGTGGTACAATCCGCGAATTCAGATACCAAGTGGACAAAGTTTGAATATTAATGAACTCAATGTTATTATTAACGGGGTGCTGAAAGGCGGCCCGTTAATAATTATTCAATGTGAAATTTAGGTTGATTTTGCCGCGTAAATCCATTCAACAACAATCTTGGCCAAATCTATTTGTGCGTCTCTAATTTCCTGCATATTCTTAAATGTTGCTATAGCTCTATCGTTCTCTTTCCAAATTAACAGCTTACTCTTAGTATCGATTAACCTGTTCAGCGGTTGTTGCAGCTTCTTCGCTCCCCTGTGAAATATCAGCTGAATTTGCGTAGGGGGTTGAATTCGCATTGTGATTCTATCCTCGTTATTAAAGCAATAGTTAGGTCCATTCCATTTGATATTTTCAATCAGGCCGTCATCTGCGGATAAGATACATTTCCGCAATTCTTCAATTTCATTTCTCAGCTGATGAATCTGGCTATTTAAGAATTCTGTCACACTGTTATTCAGATGCTGTGTTTGCTTTGCCATAGTAGTTCATTGAACGCCTCTTTTTCAACAATGTTTTATGAAATCTATGTCTTGACTAAGCTTTCATTAGTAGCCATTGCGATATAATTTTCAGTATCAAAAAATTTGGGTTCATCGGGACGAACCTTTGTTAGATAATTTTCTGATTTGAAGAAGGCATTGAAATCCTCAAAGGAGTCAAACGAGATTTCTACTACTGCATCGTATAAAGGCTTAGCAAAGCCTTCCGTTACCATAGGGTGGTTAATTACATACTTTCGAACGTAAAGTTCTGTTTCCGGGATAGAACAAAACAAAGGCGCATGTTTATTTTTGTGGTAATCCACAAATTCATCAAGGCTCATGCCTGGCAGTTTATTCACTAAAAATGTAAATTTGATCATTGTCTTTTTTTATTTGAGACAAACCTATTTCATTACATACCTCCCGGCAAGTACGCACAAATTTGTGCCTGTTTGCTTTGACAATAGATTGACTAAGCGATGTACAAGAAGAAAATTCCCATAAGGACGGATTGTGGCCTGCATGTATTCAAGGAACTTCTGGATGGAAAGTGGAAACTGATGTTGATCTATTACATTTCTGATGGGATAAAAAGACCAGGTGCATTGCAGAAGAAAATATCGGTAGACAGGAGGGTAATGAACAAGCAATTGAACGAGTTGGTACAGCATGGCTTTGTAGATAAAATCTCTTTTGATTCTAAAATCCCTAAGATCGAATATATGTTAACGGATCTGGGAACTAGCCTGTTACCTTTAATAATAAGTTTGGAGCAATGGGGCGAAAATAACAGAGCTGTTTTGGAATCAGCGATTGAAGATAAAACTGAGCGAACTGCCAATACACCTGCATAATTTAATATACGTCGTCGTACACTATCGTGGTAAAAAAAATCTTTAAAGTAACATTAGTAATTCTTGGGGTATTCGCCATTTTCTGTGGCGTCTATTTAGGTTTTGTGCTTAATGCACTTGGTGCATTTGATAAGAATTATACAACTGATGAATTAGTTGCAAATTACAACAAGCGAAAAGTGGAAATAGCACACCTAAAGCGATTTTTCAATCAAGTAGTTCCTGAGCATAAATTTGTAGAAATAGAATTCAAAAATGATAGTACCCTTTATCGGCTTGGCGTGGGACCCTTAGATTCTTTGGGCAAGTCGAACTATCATACAATGTTCTTAGAATGGGATCTACATGTTAAATCTTCGAAAGTGGATTCTGTAATCAAAACTTTAGGATGGACTCAAAAGACGCTCCAACTTTTGAAAGACAAACTAGATAAAGCTGAGTGTATACAAATTGAGAGTGGTGAGCCAGCAAAGATTGGCTTCAAAAGAAGTGGCCTAGGCATGTATTTTTATAACGTGTTTGACCAGGGCGTTCCCGATAGTTTGATTACTCATTATAACGACAAATGCAATTATATCTTTATAAACAAGATGCTTGTGCTGGAATATGCTGGAGGTGCAGTTGGTGGTCAATGCTTTCCCCTTGAATGATATCGCAGCATAACAATTGTATTGTACCAGGCGTTAGCTAGTACCTACCGAAGGATTTGCTACTTTAGATGATCAAATAATCAGCGTTAAACGAATTCACTATGATGAATAATAGAAACATCCGTTGGGGTGTTATAGGTTGCGGCGACGTATCGCACCGGTTTATGCAGGGCTTATTGAACGTGCAGAATAGTGAGTTAATTTCAGTATGGTCGAGAAGACCTGAACAAACAGAATCATTCGTAAATACTCATGGTGGTAACGCCTGTGGGTCCTTTGAAGAGCTGCTTGCAAGCGATATCGATGCCGTTTACATTGCCACTTTACCAGACAGCCATGCTTTTTACAGCATAGCAGCTTTAAAAGCCGGTAAACATGTATTATGTGAAAAACCTTCAGCCGTAAATAGCTCCCAATTAGAGGAGATCTTAGAAACGGCGCTTGCACAAAAGTTGCTTTTCATGGAAGCAATGAAATCACCATTTTTCCCGCTTTATCGGCAACTCAAAGAACACATACGCACTGATTCCATTGGAGACATTGGTTATGTCCGCGCGGGATCATCAGTGGTGGGTTTACGTTCTGATCATCCTAACTTTAGCCTTGATCTCGCCGGTGGTAGTTTAATGGGAATTGGTATTTATGAGGCCTTTCTGGCGCTCGATTGGCTTGGTGAGACCAAAAATGTACAGGCCATGGGGAAACTCGGACAAACTGGAATAGATGTTCTTTCTATCTTTCAAACTGAACATGAAAATGGTTACGGGCAATTCTATACCGGCTTTGAAGTCCATGGTAAGGGTGATGCCCTTATCTGTGGTACACTAGGGAACATAACGATTCATAAGAATTGGTGGAACCCTAATCGCGCTACAATTGACTATTTCGATGGCCGGGTTATTGAATTAGACATCCCTTTTACTACTGGAGGATTTAATTATGAAATCGATCATTTCTGCGACTTAATCCGAAATAACGCAATGGAAAGCCCAATTATAAGTCACAATATGTCAAGAGGGATGATCAGTATGATTGATAAAGCTCGTGCTGCGATCGGATTGAGATTTAAAGGAGAATAATTGAATTTAAAAAAGAGCTGGCATTTCAAACTACCGACATGAATATGGCAACGCCCTCCTACAATTTGTTAATGAACTCTTCTTAATAACCGTGGTATATATCGTTACCTTCACCATAGATTTCAGTAAGGCTCAGATAACAAAAAGGCCGAAAAACTTAGGCCATTTTGTTATCTAATATTTAATGCATTAAGGCTCCTTGTGTTAGCTTTTCAATGGCTTCGTCTGCTAGCTCATCTGTCAAACCTAAAGACGAGCTAGTCAATACAAGATGATCTTTGATATTTTCGGGTAGATCGTTTAAGCATTTATCATCATCAAGAATCACAAATGGTTCAGATTGATTACTTGAATAATACCAACTTAATATCTCTTCCTTCCTGCTCAATTTGCTGGAGTCTGTAGGAAGGCTAGCAATATGATTTACTCGAATATCTCTATTCCTAAATATATCATTCCAGTGAGAGGAATCATATTTTAATTTATGTGATGTAGTTAGCAGAATGCTAGCTCCTGTCTCATTCATTATACGTTCTAAAGCTTTCACAGCTCTAAAACTAAACACAGGGAATCCATCTGATAAAAACTCAGGTCGCTTCCAAGAAGTTCCAGGAACCATCACTCCGTCTATGTCTAATAAGATTAACATTTGTACAAAGTTACGAATTATTTGTCATCTCAATCAAAATCTCCAATTCAACACCATTATATTCAGCGTCTTGCCTGTTGATTTCGGCAATCTTAGCTTCAGTATCCCACTCCTCATCAACAAATTCCACTGTCGTCCATTCACATGGCACTGTAGCTGATGTTTTATTGGATGAGACTTGTCCAATTGTATAACTAGCTAAAAGAGAGCTTATGTATCTATGATGCCCATCGATAATTATGCCATCACAAACCTTTATGTCGTCAAACTTAATACCGATGCACATTTTTTTATGAATTCTCCTAATTATTGGCAAGCTAAGTTTCTTGTGACTTGACAGAAATGCAGGTGGATTTGAACTTATATAATCCTCAATGGTGTTTAAAGTGATTTGATTCAAAGTTTTTAATTGTTAGACGGCCAAAGAAGCTTTTCTGAATGAAATTTTTTCCGTAACAAGAATGAAAGATCGTGATTGTTAGGATTGACTAACTGATTGCTGCAGGATCCAAAAGCAATTACACTTAGAGAGCAAGCACTCTGATCGTGGTTTGCATAGCGATCCGATCTTTTTAAAAGGAGTTTAGGAGGATATTGCCATTGGAATTAGCAGAATTCAAGGAACATAAAGTAATACTGCACTTAGGAGAAATCTTCCTTTTTTGAGACAAATTCTGACTAGCGTTTATTCTTGACCTCACTGTACCAATCTACTCTGATACTCTATTTATAGCCTTTTAGGCCAAGCACATCTTTCCTCGCTGCCTTCAACTATTTCTTTTCCATATCTCTGAGTCAATCACTTAAACATAACGCTATTGTACTCAATAGCTATTTGTTCAATAGGGGCCGGACAACCATAATCGTAATAAAAAATTCTGAATCTTTTTTGAAATTTTGCGTCGCCGGGGTATATCACCGGAGCTGTTCCACCTTGTAAAAGAAGAAATGTAGTATTTTTTGAAATATCGGTGTTAAGTAATTAAGCGGTTGATCACCATTAAAGATCAACCGCTTAATTAAAGCAATAAAGACGCCTACTGCTGAATTAATTTCGGTAGCTGAGCTTCAAACTTCTTCGTAAACTCTTGTGCAGTTAATATGTGGCCTTGTTTCTTTGCTGCATCTGCAACTTCATAACCCCATTTTGCTGCTGCCATTCTCTGTGTAGGTGTACCATGATGCCCTTCACTTGTAAAGGAACAATCGCCGATATTAAAGAACACGTTTAAAAATAGTTGCACCCTTTTCCATTGCATAGAAGCACCACGTGCATGCGAAAGATAGTAAGCAGAATAAGCATCCGCCATTAATTCTGTCCTTCTGGTAGCCTCGGCGCCCGATGTATTCCCAAATAGGTTAAGATCGAATTGGATGTGATGTCCGAATTCGTGAGCAAGGATGGCTTGCGGCGCCACGTCAGCATAGCCAATTGCGGCAAATGCATCCATAATTCCGTCACCCATAATGATCTTGTCCGGAATTACGCCATAAGGTGGAAAGCTGAATGAAGATTGCGCAAAAGCATTGAAAGTAAACAGCGGATGATCACCACCTCTCAATTGTGGATACGCCTTTACGGTCGCTAATACAAAATCTGCATAATAATTCGCACTTGCATCGTCCAGACCAAAGGCAGCTTTATAAGTCCGTAAAATTTTAGCTCTGTCAGTTAGCATTGTTCCATGCATAGGGGCTAAAACAATATTTTGTGATTCAATATTCCAGAAACGCTTTAAATCTTTAAACGTCTTTGTAAGCCTTTGTGTATACTGTCCATCAGATCCAAATTCATGGCCTGCACTACTGTTTTCAAAGATCAATGCATCGTAAGTCGGCAAATCAAGCATTGCAGCATTAAGCACACGATTAATGATGGTGTTATTCCAATCCGCGAGTTGTTGATCTAGCCACTGACTGGAGGCTGTGTTATCGTTGCAAGTGGATTCTTCAAGCTTAAGTGTTTTCCGTATGATGTCACGGTATTGGGGATTAAATTGCAACTTAATTTTTGCCTGCCCGCTTACTTTTGCCTTGGCATTTTCTGGAATTTTGGCATACAAAGCCTCAAGTTCCTGCTGCATCGCAGGAGATAGTGTCGTTGACTGTGTTGTTGAAATGCGACTAAATTCTTCACTACTTGAAAGGTTATTGGGGCCTTCTTTTTTGCAGCCTAGAGAAAAGACGAAGACGATAGCGACAGCCGCTGTTAGGAGTTTGGTTTTTTTCATAAGAAATAGGTTAATTGATTTAATAACAGAAAGATAGTAAATAAAGAATCTCCTGTGCTTAAAATTTCACATTCACCGATGTATATGCTGCTATATATCTGGCCTTCCAAACTTCAAAGCGCTCGCCATTGCGAATGTCGTGTATTTAATCAAAATGTATTATCAATGGAATGATCCAAAAAAGGCTCGATTTTTAAGATCGCACCAGCTAATCGAGCGTTGCTCTGGAGGTTAGGGCAAAAAGGAAATCTTCGTTTAATGAGACAAATACATACTAGACCTAATCAAGCTTTTCCAACGGTTTTATCAGAACTAGTCACTTGTTATTTATTATCTAGTATAACCTTCATCATTTCATGATGGTTGTTTAAAAAATATTTGGTAACCATTTAGTGTTCCGTGTCCTCGTATTTTACTTTATTTATTCCCGATTCATCAAGTTGATAGATAGTGGCATTTGGGTAGGCTAGTAAAATCGGTGAATGTGTAGCTATGATAAACTGAGATTGCTGAGATACAAGCTTGTTGATTATTGCAAGGGCTTCCAATTGCCTGGAAGGTGAAAGGGCTGCTTCTGGTTCATCAAAGATATAAAGACCTTTTCCCTTAAGCTTTAGGCTTAAGGCAGCCATAAAGGACTCACCATGAGATTGGGTGTGAAGGGATTTGTTTCCGTATTCTACTAAGTAGCCAACCTCTTCCATATATGTAGCTACGTTGTAAAAACTTTCTGCCCGTAAAAAATAGTAGTCTGAGGGCTTTTTAAAGCTTCTAACAGTCTTTAGGTATTTGAACAACTCGGAACCATTGTTGTGGGTTTGAAACTGAACGCTTTTCGTACCACCTTCAATCCCAAATCCAAGGCTTAGTGCAATTGCTTCTATAAGTGTAGATTTGCCAGTTCCATTCTCGCCTACAATAAAAGTCACATCAGCATGAAACTTTAGAGTTGACAAACTCGAAATCGCAGGAATGTTGAAGGGATATGAATGAAAGGATGGAACAATGTCCCTTTGAAAACATATTTCTTGTAAATAAGGTTTGGCTTCCATAGTCTTCAGACAAGGTATCTAAATATAATTAAAGTTTTTACGTCCATATACTGGATACGGCCGCCTTAGGTCAGGAAACAAAATATTCCTTTTTTGAGACAATGCTTGTGTTGGCAGTAATTACTTATTTTTTTAGAATCCCTTTATGAACGCTTTCGTTTAGCAAATCGTCAGCGAACTTCCAGATAGAAACGGATCCTCTCTCAATGACTTTCTTTTTATCATAGACTTTATCATAGCTTACATTGAATTCCGCCCAGGTTCCACCATTGTTGGAGGTGTTTTGCAGCAATGGCTCAAACCTATCCATAGATCTTGCAAATTTTGCCTCTTCAGTCACTCCTGCTTCGAATTCTAACCAGATATCTATAAATTCTTTTGCCTGAGAAGCTGGTAAAAGACCAAAGATACGTCTCGCGGCCAAAAGCTCTTCTTCCGTATTGTCATGATTTTTAGCTGTGTCATAAATGAAAGTATCACCAGCGTCGATTTCCACGATATCATGGATCAGCACCATCTTCACAACTTTTAAGACATCGATTGGGTGATTCGCGTGCTCTGCTAAAACGATTGTCATCATTGCCAAATGCCAACTATGCTCTGCATCATTCTCGCATCTGTCGCTATTCAATAATTTGGTTCTGCGCTGGATATATTTCAGCTTATCAATCTCTTTGATAAACTCCACTTGTTGTAATAACTTATTAGTCTCCATTCCTATAGACTTAGTTCGACCAGGATGTCTCAAAACGCATAAATAAATGACTTTTAAGGTATTCTGTAGAATAAGGCAAATTTAAGCCGAAAATAATCAGTTCGTTATTTGAGACAAAACTTTTTCTTAACTCTTCTCCGAGCATTTAATGGAAAACCTGCAATCGTTTTTGCTACCATCCTTAGCGTTTTTTATAGTTTTATTTATGTGATCATTCAATTGCAGGACCTGGCTTTACTTTTTGGAAGTGTTGGTTTGTTTATTATTATAGGAATCATGATGTTCCTTTCAGCCAGGATTGACTGGAACAAAGATCCATCTGCAGAGTCGGTTGTATAAATGTTTTCACCAACCAATTAGGGAGTTCCCTGATTTCTCTACTCTCTTAAACTTTAATCCTTTTTAGCGAAATTCATTGGCATGTTCAGCTTTCATAAAAACTACTTCATTGGCACAGTTATTCTTTTTCTCGTTGAGGTCTTCATTGGTTTCTATATGCATGATGCTATAGTTCGCCCTTATGGGGGTGATTTTCTAATTGTTATTCTGCTGTATTGCCTTGTTAAGAGCTTCACTAATCTCAGCGCATACGCTGCTGCAGTGGGCGTGCTTGTTTTTTCTTACCTGATAGAAACTTTGCAGTCCTTCCAAATCGTGAACCTACTGGGACTCGAAAAATCAAAAATTGCCTGTACACTTATCGGAACCTATTTTGCCTGGGGCGATTTGCTAGCTTATACATTGGGGATCCTGGCTGTACTAGGCGCCGAGGCGACGTTTGCAAAAAATGATTTAGGGGTTACCAAACTTCGATTTTAGTTCAACAAGGTGGTTTTTTAAAGATCGTAGTTTTTGAAAAATTGTAGAAATCTAGAATACTAGGCCAACCAGCTTTAGTACATTGATTTTATTTGGTATTTGGGTTCAGTACCCCCAATTATTCACTAGCATCATGTATATTAATGATTAGAAAGCAACTGAACCCATAGAATTTTTCTACGACATTTAGTCCTTCAGCTAAATCAAATTTACATGAACCTTTTTCTTAGGCTTAAAGCTTGGTAAATCTTTGGACTTTTGTTTGGGTTGCCTATGGTGTTACAGTTCGTTGCTATATCTATGTTAGTAAACACTTTGAGCCCAGCCACGATTATCATCATTCCATTTATGACATTACTTTTGATGGTTCTATTCTGTAGCTGGCTTTACACACTTGGCATATCGCTCCATAAGAAATTGCCAAGTGATATTCCAATGCACTTGATTAAATTTAAATTCTGTGGAAGTATTCCAATTCTCTACATGGTATTTATCGTCTTCTTTGGAATATTTCACTTCTCTCTATCACAAAGTGGAGATAGCACTGGCATCATAGCAATGGGTATTATAATGCCAATGCACTTGTTATCCATGTTCTGTCTCTTCTATTGCATTTACTTTATTGCAAAAGCATTGAGGTCGGTTGAATTAAATAGACTTGTAACTTTTAGTGATTTTGCAGGTGACTTTCTAATCTGGTTTTTTCCAATTGGAATCTGGATTATTCAGCCGAGGATTAACCGACTGTTCATTGACAACCATGATGAGAACAGCAAGTAACTTGATTAGTTACAATCTTAAAACACTGCAGTCTTGCATTTTTCAATAAAATTGGATATTCCGCTGCATAGTACGCCACCCATTCTGGAGCAAAGTACGCCACTTCGCTATAGGAATTAATGCTTGTAGCGGTCTGACATTCCGACACAAAGGTTACCACTTATTCCACGCCAAAGTACACCACTAAGAAGCGCTTAACTGCCGTTTGCGCTAAGTTTGGCTCGTAACCAAACCCAACGTAGAATGGCAAATAAGCTACTCAGTATGCATAAGATAAGACAGATACTTTTATTTCTTGAACGCGGTGTTTCCGTAACCGAACCGCTATCCCATGATGAAAAGCTGGAGCTGATCAGGCTGCTGACGAAACTGGAAGATTTTCACGAATCCAAAATGTATTAGCAGCTTTTGCGCTTACTCATACTTTAACGCATCTACCGGATTTGCTTTAGCCACCTTAAAACTTTGCATGCTGATGGTAAGAACTGCAATGGTCAGCGAAATTCCTGAAGCCATAAAATACGGCCATAGTGATCCTGTGCTGACTTTATAATCGTAAGTCTTCAACCAGTTCGTCAGTAAGATATAAGCGATAGGGATTGCTATGACGTTGGAAATCAATACCAGTTTAATAAAATCCTTATTCAGCAAGAGTAGAATGCTTTTTAGATCAGCTCCGAGTACTTTTCTGATGCTGATCTCCCGTTTACGCTGTTCAGCCATATAAAGTGCGAGGCCCAGCAAGCCCAGGCAGGAAATAACAATAGCGAAGCTTCCGAAGATATTGGATAGCACCCCCAGTAGTTTCTCCGACTTTATCTTTTGCTCCATGCCCTCACTAACATATTTCAATCCGGGCGGATAAGCGGGATTCAACTGCCGGCTAATCTTGTTAATACTTTGCACCGCGGCATTTAAAGGATGGGAAGGACTCAACCGCAGCAATAAAGTCTTGCTTTTTTGTGGACTATAATAAAATACTGTCGCCTCTGCTTTTTGAGTAACTGTCACATTATTATAGTCATTTACCACACCTATAATCTTTAATTTCTGAGTACCCCAGCTTATTGGCGTACCTACAGGTTGCTTAAGCGCCATCATCTTTACTGCTGCCTGATTGATAAGAACACCACTGGCGGTATCTGAAGAGAGATGACGTGAAAAGTCGGCACCACTCATAACTGTTGCCCCAATTGTTTTCACGAAATCGTAACCTACACTCCGGTAACCGACAATATATTCATCTTTAACACCCTTGCCCGGCCAGTTAAAGGCACCCGTGATACTGCCGCCATTAGCCGTAAAGTCGGCGGAATATTCCGTAGCAGATACAATTACACCCTCGTTTTTCAGTGCTGCCTTCAAGATCTCTACCTTGTTCGGGTTAGCAAATTCTCCCTCCAAATCCAGTTGTACAAGATTGTTTTTATCAAAGCCCAAGGGCTTATTCTTCATATACTGAATTTGAGAATAAACGATCGTCGCACCAATAATCATTACGATGGATAAACTGAACTGGAATACCACCAGTAACTTCCGGATTGATAAAGAACCCTGACCGATGTTTGTAAAGCCTTTTAAAACCTTTACAGGCGTGAAAGAGGAGAGGTAAAAAGCAGGATAACAGCCTGCAAGGATGCCGGTTACAAATACCAGCGCAAGCAGGAAGCACCAGAATAATGGGGAATGATAATTTATGGTGATGACGATCTCGAGCAGGCCATTGAAATAAGGAAGTGTCAGTTCGATTAGTGCGACGGCAATGATCATTGCTAAAAAGGACAACAACAACGATTCCATCAGGAACTGACTGATTAAAGAACGCTGACTTGAGCCAAGCGCTTTCCTTACACCGACTTCCCTTGCCCGTTTTTCTGAGCGTGCAGTAGAAAGATTCATGTAATTGATACTGGCAATCAGCAGCACACAGAAAGCAAGGAAAAAGAAAAGCCGGACCTGATCAATTCTTCCCCCGACAAGTTGCCCGTTATTAAACTGGTCATACAATTGGAACTTGCTGTATGGAAAAAGAAAAACTTCCATCTGAGTATCCTCTTGATGTCCTTTGATCAGCTTTCTTAAGGAGGCATCTGCCGCGCTGAAATCTGCATCCTTCTTTAGTTTAAAAATTGTGGAACAATTGATACTGCCCCAGCCGGCGTTTATTTCACCAGGATATTCCTGATCGTGAAAGGCCCAGGTCTGCAGCGCTTCGAATTGCATACTCTGGTTTTTAGGCGGATCTGCAATTACAGCCGTTACGGTGAGGGGCTTGCGGTTGTCCCATACCAGGCTTTTTCCGATAGGGTCCTGATCGCCAAATAACTTTTTAGCAGCACTTGCGGACAGGACAACCGAATTGGGCTGTTTCAAAGCTGTTGCAGGATCCCCCTTGAGAAAGGCGTAATCAAATATTTGCAGAAATGATGGATCAACGTAGTTAAAAGCTAATTTAATTTTATGCTGCTCGTAACTGAAAAGCTTGTTTTCTTCATCACTAACCCTTGCGGCCAACTCAATACCCGGGATCTCCTGAGCCGCGGCAGCTGCGAGCTCATTAGGTGTGGCCTGTAAAGTGATGATGTTATCGCCAAGCTTTAAGTTGAGTTGCGCGAAGTAGATCCGGTCAATATCCTTGAATTGCTTATCATAACCCCATTCGTAATTAACGTATAGCAACAGCATCAGGCAGGAGGCAAGGCCAATTGCCAGTCCACCGATATTAATAAGGGAGAAGCCGGGGTTTTTACGAATATTTCTTACCGCTATTTTAAAGTTCAGTGCGAGCATATCATCTTTCTTGCTGGCTTTGCCATTAAGATGCCAGAACAATTAGCCACACCTATACAACTAAAAATGAGCGAAATACATTTATCATTCAAAATGTATGTTCGATATCGAACAACCATTGTACGGTACCGGACAGTAGATAAGGGATTTGAGCCGCAAAATGAAACCCTATAATTCATTCAGGTTTTTCGTGATCAATTCAACCTGCCTGCCCATTTTCTTCTGGATAACTTCAAAATGATGCAGCTCACTTTCACTAACTAAGGAAATGGCATCGCCAGGAGCATCTGCGCGGCCCGTTCGCCCGATCCGGTGGATATAATCCTTTGGTGACCGTGGTAGATCATAGTTAATTACGAAAGGAAGCGCGTTGATATCAATTCCCCTTGCCATTAAATCCGTGGACACCAACACCTTTAACTTCCCAGATTTAAAATGCGCTAAAGCTTCAGTTCTGGCACCCTGGCTCTTTTTGCTATGAATAGCTTTGGCGTCAATATTATTCTTCCGGAGCTTGTTAACAACAGCGTCGACCAGTTGCACGGAAGAAGCAAACACCAGTACCTGTTTCATTTCGTGGTGGTTGATCAGGTAACGTAGGAAAGGGCCTTTCTGATCTGGTGAAACAACGTACGCCAGCTGTCTGATCAAATCCAATGAAGCCTCTTCAGCCGCGATCTTAATCACTACTGGCTCCTTCAGCAGGACTTGGCGGATTTGCTCAATATCGTCGCTTAAAGTGGCAGATAATAATATATTCTGACGTTTTTCCGGCAGGAGTGCTATAATCTTGTCCAGCTCATCTTTGAAACCCAGGTTCAGCATCTTATCAGCTTCATCCAATACAAGCGTCTGAATACCCGAAAAGTGAACAGAATTGGAACCTGCTAATTCCAATAAACGGCCAGGCGTAGCAACCAGCACATTTACCCCTTGTAAGCCCATCATTTGTGGATTGATGGACACGCCACCATACACCGCCACTGTTTTAACAGGCTGAGGCAATGTCCGGCTAAAGGTTTTGAAAACATCCTTTACCTGTTCCGCCAATTCACGGGTGGGTACTAAAACAAGCACATCCGCATGGCGATTGTTCGTCCCAATAATTGATCCTTGTAAATTCATTAATAGAGGCAAAACATAGCTGGCGGTTTTCCCGGAACCTGTTTTAGCGATACCTAAAACGTCTTTTTTATTTAATATAGCTGATATCGCAAGTTCCTGAATAGGAGTGGGCGCTGTGAAACTTTGATTTTCCAATGTCTTTAACAAAGCAGGGGATAAACCAAGGGAACTAAATGGCATAAGGTGGTTTTTTATATTCCACGAAGATACAAATCCCCGAAATACAAAAACCCTGCAATCGTGTGATTGCAGGGCTTTATACATAAAGATTATGTTTTACACTTTTTTTGGAGGAAGATCGAATGCGATGGCTTCATGCTCAAAATGACCATTGTGCGCACCGTCACAAAATGGCTTGTTTTTAGACATTCCACAGCGGCAGATGCCCAAAGCCGTACGTCCCTGAAGGCCATACTCATTGCCATTCCTATCAACGATTTCAAAATCGCCTTCTATCTTCACTGATCCGTTATTATTGATGGTAAGTCTTGTTTTTGCCATTTGAATTGAATTAAGACTCAAAAGTAGAACATAACAGGCAGCCCAGGCAATTTGATTCTAATTTAGAAAGATTCTGTGGGGCTTGAATGGTCAAGTATTGTTGCATTGCAGCCTCTCCAAATCTCTTTAAGGCTTAGTAAGACTACAATCATTTATGTACCTAATACATCACCGCCCCGATCACACACCTGCCCCGGCCATCAGCCGCCTTTCGTTCGCCTATTGTTCGCCTTTCGTTCGCCTATGCTTCGCCTCCAGGCGAACGATACCCGGACAAAGCCCGACCAAAACCTGAATGATAAACAAATTCGTCATATTCTTAATCTTTGTTTATCTTATACTTTCAATTAACGCAATCAAAATGGCAACAATAAAGAACGGCATACTCGGCCCTGTAGAAGGACCCCTTTCCCGCGTTACGGGCTACATTCGCCTCGGCGTACCTGTGCTCCGCGCGAAGCCAGATCCAGAAAAAGTAAAAGCGCGCAGCGAAAAACAGATCGCCGCCAACAACCGCTTCAGCTTCGCAATGAAGTTCGTAAAACCCGCTACCCCCTTTCTCAACGTCGGCTTCTCCGTAAGCCGGGCGCAAGGCCAAACCGCGCACAATGTTGCCGTATCTCAGGCACTACGCGCCGTTGCAGGAGAAAATCCGGACTTCCACTTCAACTACGAAAACATCCTCGTGGCAGATGGAAGCTTACCGGAAGCATTAAACCCCAGCGTCGAACGCACGACAGCCCGCACCCTGCAGTTCTCCTGGGAAGCGCCAGAAAATCTAAGCTATCAATGTAGTCAGGATCAGGTGATGCTGCTCGCCTATCTCCCGGAAGAAGAAATGGCATTCTATACCACCAGCGGTGCGAGACGTGGCACGGGCCAGGAAACTTTAGCGGTTTGTTCAGGACAACCCGGGCAGGTATTCGAAACTTATATCGCCTTCATCTCTGATGACCGGAAAAAGGTATCCAAAAGCATATACACCGGGCAGATCGTTATTGAATAGGACCATCAATAACTTTGATATAAAACAAGAAAGGGCCGGTCATAATGACCAGCCCTTTAATTATTTCAAAACACCGCAGTGTTCTATAAAACCCTTATGATTTTGCTTTTTTAGCTTTGCTTGCTTTCCCTGCAGGTGCAGCCGCTGAAGCACTTGAAGCCGGGGCAGCAGTGTTCGCGCCCAGCAACTCTGCCAGTTTGGTCTGCAACGCTTCTTCCCTTAGGTTTCTGGCAACAATTTTACCTGTTGGATCTACCAGGAAGTTGAAAGGAATGGCCTGTACGCCGTACATCTTCGAAGCCTCATTATCGAAATACTTCAAATCAGAAACATGGCTCCAGGTTAAACCATCATCCTTGATCGCTTTTTCCCAAGCTTCCTTACCATCCGGACGGTCTAGAGAAACGCCAAGCACGGTAAAGTTCTTGTCCTTATAGGTGTTGTAAGCTTTTACCACATTCGGGTTTTCACGGCGACAAGGGCCGCACCATGATGCCCAGAAATCTACCAGCACATACTTGCCTTTGAAATCAGAAAGTTTGATTGGCTTACCGCTTGGATCATTCTGCGTAAAGTCAGTCGCCATAATGCCTACCTGCGATTTCTTCGCACCTTCAATAGATGTCTGGATGCTCTTACCCAGTGGTGTAGATTTCAGCTCTGCTGAAAACTTATTGAAAGCCGGTTCTGCAGTTGTTGGGTCAATATCGTAACCCAATACAGAACGGAATGCGTTCAAGGCTACATAAGAATTTGGATTAATGTTAATGAAGCCCTGGCTCAGGTCCTGCATCTCTTTTTCTATTTTCTCAGAACGTGCATAAATGGTCTGCATATAAGCTTCGTTCTTGCGGTCTTCATCTGTCTTCGATGCATATTCGGCCTGTAATGCTTCCATCTTTGCTACTGCTGGCTTCAGCATCGCCGTTAATTTGGCATTATCATCATTCACCGGAGAACCGGTAATCACCGCGTGCTTCACAGAGTCTTTTGCAGTGATGCTGATGGCTTTATTTTCGATGTAGAAGCCCAGCACGTCAAGCGGCGTTCTTGCTGCAGTTGCCTGCGCATGTTTAATGCGGATGTTGGCACTTACAGGCACTTCAACCTGCCCTTTGAAAGTGAAAGCACCATTTACAATATTGGTAGAATCGGCAAATTGTCCGCCTGGTGTTCTGTAGATCAGGTATGCTTTTGCAGGTGCGTTTAATGCACCTACTTTACCATTGATGGTAAAGCCTTGCTGCGCCATTGCAGCGAAAGGCAATATCATGGCAGCAGATAGAATTAATTTTTTCATTGATTGTGATTTGGTTGGTGTTAATCAGATTGGTTTATCTTATCAAATATAAAATATTGATAACACCATAACGATTCTTTACCACTAAAATTACAATCTCGACAGAAGCTGGAAGTGCCGCTTACAGCAGCTTTTGGTAAGTGCGCCACCACAGGTCCGGCATTTCGCCATTTACCGCCATCGTGTAATCTTCATAGCGGCAAGGTACCAGGTGATATCGTTCATTCTTAGACACACCCGTTGGGTAAGGCACCTGCATCCACCAGCGGTCCGACTTCTTGCTTTTCACAAACAACATCTCCCCTGTCCCGTCACTTAAGGTGGTGCGGTAGGTGATGTAATGCGACTTCGGACTTAATGGAAAATCCTTCTTACGGTTGTAGAAACCATCAACGAAGTACCAGACAATTTGTGCAAGCAACAGGGCCGTCTGACTATTACTGTCGTATGCCGGATTAAACTCATAGAATCCAATGGACGTTAGCTTATCATTCATGCCCGCATAACGCGCGATGCGGCAGGCTTGCTCTCCGTAAAAGCCGTTGGGGGTAGCATTGGCATTTGCACCCGCATCTGAAGAACGGATGGCCGAGATATCAAAACTCATCATATTGGAGTTCCGTACGATGGGTTCAGTTAAGCTGATGTCCGTTGTAAATTCACCAAGACGATGGGCATCGAAATAAAGCTTACTCATCACCTTCAAACTTTCCTGGTTCACAAAATAGGTCTGATAACCCAGGTTGCTGAAATTGAACAGGTAGTTCGGCTGGTGCAGGAAGATTTTGTTGAGATAGGTGTCGGAACGGGTTGCGATGCCTTCCTCATCATCTTCGTCGAGGTCAAACTTATTGTCCACAACAACCAGATCCACTTTTTGCTCCAGGCTTTCATAAGCCAGGTACTGCGGGTAAGTCAGATCCTGTCCCCCACCGATAATTACCGGCAGGATGTTAAGCTTCATCAGTTCTGCAACCGCCATTTTCACGGCGATATAAGTATCTGATATTGCAGCGCCCGCTTTTATGTTCCCTAGGTCGATGATCTTGCATTGGAAATCACCTTCATTCAGCAGGTAAAACTGCTCTCGAAAGGCATCCGGACCAAGCGAACAACCACTATTGTTTACGGATGCGCGGTCATCCTGCACCCCAAATATGGCGATATCGTAGGCGTTCTCTTCCAACTCTGGAAACCTGTCGGTATAAAAACTGGCTTTCATGCCCAGCTGGCTGGTCAGGAATCCGTTTTTAGGGCTAAGTTTGTCGAGCGATAAGGGAGAAAAGAAGTCGGATAGGCTCATAAATGTCAATATGTGGGCTCAAATATCTATTTTTGAGGCCATATATTGATGCACAACCTTAAATTAATGAAATGATCCTGATCACTGGTGCCACCGGATTTTTGGGCGCTGAACTGGCACACCAGTTAACATCGCAGGGCCTCCAGGTGCGTGCACTTAAACGCGAAACAGGAATCATCCCTGACCTCCTGAAAGGGAATTTAAACCTGGAATGGTTTACGGCAGACATCAATGAACCGGCGACGCTTGAAGAGGCCTTTGCAGGCGTTACCCAGGTTTACCATTGCGCCGCTGTGGTCTCTTTTGATCCGAAGGATAAAGCCAAAATGATTCATGTTAACATTGAGGGCACCAGTAATGTGGTTAACCTTTGTGTGGAATATGGCGTCCGTTTACTTCATGTGAGTTCGGTGGCTGCATTGGGGGAACCGAAAAAAGATCAGGAAATTACAGAGGACGATTACTGGGAATACAGTCCGCATGTACATACTTATGCCATTTCCAAGTATGAAGGCGAAATGGAAGTATGGCGTGGCATCTCTGAAGGACTAAACGCTGTGATCGTCAACCCATCCGTGATTATCGGGGCAAATGCCGGCTACCAGGGTAGCGGTGCATTATTCAAACTGGTGCAGGAAGGTTTATCCTTTTACACCAATGGTTCTACCGGGCTGGTGGATGTGACAGATGTTGCTAAATGCATGATCCAGCTGATGAACAGCACGCTCGAGGCGGAGCGCTACACCATCTCTGCAGCAAACCTGAGCTTCAAAGAAATGTTCGGGCAGATCGCCGAAGGTTTCGGTAAGAAACCGCCTTCCCGTGAGGCAAAACCATGGATGCTGGGTATTGCCTGGCGCGCCGCTAGACTTGCCTCCTTCTTCACCGGCAGATCCTTTGGCATCACCAGTGATACCGTTCGGAGCAGCACCAGCTATAGTTATTACAGCAATAAAAAAATTAAAGATACGATAGGCATAAACTTCAAACCACTGGATGAAAGTATCCGCGAGGTTTGTGCTGCACTGCAAAAAAACCATTCATGACAACAAAAAACTACTACATCATCGATTTCGACAGCACCTTTACACAGGTAGAGGCGCTAGATGAAATGGCTAAAATCTCCCTTAAAAATCATCCGCAAAAAGAAGAGATTTTGAAGCAGATAGAGGATTATACCAACCTGGCGATGGAAGGTAAGTTGTCGTTTACGGAAAGTCTTGCCGCACGTATCCGCCTGCTCAATGCGAACCAGGATCACCTGAAGCAGCTGATCACGCGCTTGAAGAAGAAGGTGTCTGCCTCTTTTTCCCGCAATGCGGAGTTCTTTAAAAAACATGCTGATGAGGTACTGATCGTTTCCGGTGGGTTCAAGGAATTCATCACGCCGGTAGTCAGCAAGTACCACATTAAAAAAGAAAACATCTATGCGAATACCTTTGTCACGGATGAAACCGGGCAAATTATCGACTACGACCATAACAATCCACTAAGTGAAGAAGGTGGAAAAGTGAAGTTGCTGCAAGGCATGAAGCTTGAAGGCAACGTATTTGGCATTGGCGATGGCTACTCCGATTTTCAGCTGCGTGAAAGCGGTCTGATCAAAAAGTTTTTCGCCTTCACGGAGAACATTGCCAGGGATAGCATTGTGAGCCGCGCAGATCATGTTACCCCTAGTTTCGATGAGTTCCTCTATGTAAATAACCTGCCGAGCGCCATCTCCTACCCTAAAAACAGGATTTTATGCCTGGTGATTGGGGATATTCCGGAAATCAGCATCAGCATGCTGAAGAAGGATGGCTTTTCCGTACGTCACAAAACAACTTTTGAAGAAAAGTATGTTGCCGATGTGCACATGGTTCTACTTGGGGCCGATGAGAAGATAGACCTGGAGAAGTTGAAGCGTGCCAACAAGCTGAAGACCATCGGACATCTGGGTAAAGCCAAGTCTTTGGATTTAACGGCTTGTACAGAGATGGGCATCGTGGTTTTCGATAATCCGAGGAACAATCCACGTTGCAGTACTTTTATACCGCAGCGTATGATCGACTTCATGAATACGGGTGCGACCTACCTGAGTGTAAACTTCCCGAACCTGCAGTTGCCAAGAATGGAGAAGTCGCACAGGTTGATCCACATCCACCAGAATATTCCGGGTATCATGGCGCAGATCAACACCATTTTTGCGGCACATGACATCAATATTGTTGGGCAGTTCTTGATGACCAATGCACAGATTGGTTACGCCATTACAGATATCAATGCTGAATACGACAAGGAGTTGTTCAAGTCTTTGAAACAGATCGAGCAGACCATCAAATTCAGGGTGTTGTATTAGGCTTTAAGTATTACTAATTTGAAACAAGTGTAAAAATAAGCAGTTTTAAAAGGCTTATTTTTACACTTTTGTACAAATAAGGCTAAAAACCCCAAAATTTCATGCTTATTTATACGTTTTGTCATTACTCAGCTCATGATATGACGACCCTGTCAAACAGACAATCTTGCAGGATGGCAAACTTTCTATCTCACAGATGCTTGACAGCAGCTTAGTGTATCCCAAACACCTGTAAATCTGAAATAAACCTGCATCGGAATATATTTTTGCCTAATATTGTACCGAATTAAAATTACCGCAGTGACAGACACTTTAGATATTAAAATAACCAAAACCAGTCAGTCGAAACTCGCTGAAACCGAGTTGACGGACCTTCCTTTTGGTAAGGTTTTCACCGATCACATGTTCGTTGCAGACTATATTAACGGCGAGTGGAAAAACTTCGAAGTTTTACCTTATGGTCCCATTCCGATGAGTCCGGCGATTTCTGCACTTCATTATGGTCAGGCTATTTTTGAAGGTATGAAGGCTTACCGTCTTCCTGATGGCAGCATCAGCGTTTTCCGTGCCGACAAAAACTTCGCCCGTTTCAACAAGTCCGCAACCAGAATGGCCATGACGAACATTCCGGAAGAAGTATTTATGAAGGGTATTGCTGCATTGATTAACCTGGACAGGGATTGGGCGCCAAGTGCAGCCAATAACTCGCTATACATCCGTCCGACTTTATTTGCGATGGACGCTGTTCTTGGGGTAAAAGCTTCTGCAGATTACAAGTTTGTGGTACTAACCACGCCTGCTGGTCCTTATTACAACAAGCCTTTACGTGTAAAGATAGAAACCCATTATACCCGTGGTGCAGACGGTGGCGTTGGTGCAGCGAAAACCGCTGGTAACTATGCCATGTCTATGTTGCCAACACAGCAGGCACAGGCGGAAGGTTATGACCAACTGATCTGGACCGACGCAAAGGAGCACAAGTATGTGGAAGAGTCTGGTACTGCAAACCTGATGTTCGTGATGGACAACAAAATTGTAACGCCGGAAGTTCGTGAAACCATCCTTGATGGTGTAACGCGCGATACGGTTCTGGAAGTTGCCAAAAGCCTTGGCTACGGCATCGAAGAGCGTCGTGTTTCTGTTGAAGAAGTGTTGGAGAAGATTGCCAGTGGCGTCCTTACCGAAGCATTTGCCGTAGGTACTGCAGCAACGATCACACAGATTGCTGAAATTGGCTTTGAAGGCACCATTCACACCTTAAATGATCCGGCAAATCGCCCGGTTTCCGCAGCCATTGCGAAAAAAGTAAATGACATCCGCTATGGCCTTGTGCCTGACGAATTTGGCTGGAACTGGACCATCTAAGCCCAGCTTATACCTTATTGAAAAGGCATCCCCTGCGGATGCCTTTTTTTATGCCTGTATGCCGGGATGGCGCGCCTGAATTCTTGGTAACATCTATCAAACATATTTTGCAGCATGGCTTTAACTTCTTACTTTCAACTTTTAAATTGTTTAATATGAATAAAACTTTACTGTTTACCTTAACTGCCGGCATTTTCTGCATGTCTACTGCCCAGGCGCAGCTTAAGCGACTAAGTCAGCAGCAAACGCTGGGTAATCAACCCTCCCTTACCACCCCTTTAAACCCGGTTACCGGATGGGCCGATGCACAGCACTACATTGAAATGGATGTAAAAAGCCGTAGCCTGATGTCTGTTGACGTGAATACCGGCAAGAAGGAAAGCTATACGCCACCACCAAAGAGCAATGTAAACGTAATGGTGAAGGATGCTGATGTATTTATCCAGTACGGAAAAGATGCAGCAAAACGGTTAACGAACGACAAAGACGAGGAGAAGAACCCTACCCTTTCTCCGGACGGTAAATATGTTGCTTTTACCCGCAACAACGACCTTTACGCGGTGGATGTGACCACAGGTAAAGAAATTCGCTATACCAATGATGGAACGGACGTGATCTATAACGGTTATTCTTCATGGGTTTATTTTGAAGAGATCTTAGGTCGCGCAACCAAATACAAAGCCTTCTGGTGGTCGCCAGACAGCAAGCATATTTCTTTCATGCGCTTTGATGATACCAAAGTACCAATGTTCCCGATCTATGGCTCTACTGGCCAACATGGTTATACCGAAAAAACCCGCTACCCTAAAGCAGGGGATGAAAACCCTGAAGTAAAGATCGGTTTTGTACCAGCGGTTGGTGGTGCAGTGGTTTGGGCAGATTTCAACGCGAAAGATGATCAGTATTTCGGCACGCCTTACTGGAGCTATGATGGCAGCAGCATGATGGTGCAATGGTTGAACCGCGGCCAGGATAACCTGAAATTCTATGCGGTGAACCCACTTACGGGCGCTAAAAAGGAAATCTATGATGAGAAACAGAAATCGTGGGTTGACCTGGACTTTGATGAGCGCATCACGTACCTGGAAGATAAAAAACATTACATCCTTAGAAGTGATAAGACCGGCTGGTCGCATTACTATCTGTACACTTTAGGTGGTAAATTACTCAACCCACTTACTACTGGTAAATGGCAGGTAACCAAATTGGTTCATGTAGATGAAAAGAATAAAGTGGTTTACTTTATGGCCCGTAAAGAGGCTTCTACCCGCACCGACTTCTACCGTGTTAGTTACAATGGCAAAAACCTGAAGCGTTTAACTTTCGGTGAATACAGCAATCAGGTGGAAATGGCACCGGATGGCAGCAAGTTCATCACCACGTATTCAAACGTTGCTACGCCGCAAAAGAGAACCTTGGTGGACAATAATGGTAAGATCATCAAAGAACTCGGGGACAGCAAATCTGCAGATTTCGCAGCTTACGAGTTTGGTCAGACCGAAATGATCACCATCCCTACAGATGATGGCTATAATCTGCCGGCAGTAATTACATACCCCACTGGTTTTGACAAGTCGAAGAAATATCCTGTGGTATTCAGCATTTACGGCGGACCGAATGCAGGTACCGTTACCAACACCTGGAAAGGCACTGCGCCACAATACTGGGCAAATGAGGGCGTGATTCAGATCGCGGTAGATCACCGTGCATCAGGCCAGTTTGGCAAGGAAGGCGTTGCTTTGATGCACCGCAGCCTTGGTAAATGGGAGATGAAAGATTATATGACCGCGGGCCGCTGGTTGAAAGCACAGCCTTGGGTGGATGGTAAAAAGCTATTGATTACCGGCCATAGCTACGGTGGTTACATGACTTGTATGGCGTTGACTTATGGTTCTGATGTATTCGATTTCGGTTACGCAGGTGCACCGGTGACCAGCTGGGAGCTGTACGACAGTCACTATACAGAGCGTTTCATGGATACGCCGCAGGAAAACCCTGAAGGTTACAAGAGTGCTTCCGTGTTGACTTACGTAGATCAGTACAAAGGGTTATTACGGGTAATGCATGGTGATATGGATGATAACGTGCACATGCAGAATACCATCCAGTTTATTGACAAGCTACAAAATGCAAATAAGCATTTTGAACTGATGATCTATCCTGGAGGCCGTCATGGTTGGGGTGGTGTGAAAACGCCGCACGACAGGGCTGAACGTTTCCGTTTCTATTACGAGAACCTATTGAATAAGCCAATGCCAGCTTCATTGGCAAACTAAATACGGGGTAAACCCGGTTAGTAAAAAGGCGTATGCATCGATTGATGCATACGCCTTTTTTATTAGCTATTAGACCATCCTGCCCATAAGCGGGTCCGTCCTGGTTATTGCACCCGTTTCTACCCGCCCGGCGAACTGTTCCTGAAACTGTTTGTATCCATCAACTTCAACGATAAAGTCATACCAATTGTGGTTAGCCTTAAGATCAAGCTTGATGCTGCTCCTGCCATTCGCTGGAACTTTAAGCTGCTTTGGACCGGCTTTGTAACTCACATCCCTGATGAGCACTTCTTCGGCTTTATTGCCTTTGTTAACGGCCGTGACCATGATATTGCCGGTAAGTTTCCCCGGTTTCTTTGGGTCTTCTTCATAGCGGCACAGGATGCTGATGGCCGGATTCTCTTGTGTGCCTTTGAAAGATCTGAAAAAGCCATTTGGACCATGAACATGCAGGTGGTATTCCCCGTCCTGGAAATCCTGGACTGCCCACTCATCCTGGATCACATCACCTGCGGCGACGGTATAATCCCACACTTTAAGCGTCTCTGCTTTGAAAGGTTGCTGTGCGTACACAATGAAGGGTGCGCCTGCGGACTGTTTGCCAAACTGTTTATTCGCCGCATTAAAATCAATCCGGTATCTACTGTTCTCATACGCACCATTTACGTACAGCTCGTAAGGTAATGCAGAAGCCATTCTGATCCCCTTTTCTTGTTGTGGGAAATCAGGCGAGATTGCTGGATTTTCATTGATGCGGTTAATCTCGTCCGCATTTAAGGCCTTGAAGTTGTCAGGTTCTTCCTTAAACTTGGCAGAATAGATGGTTTGCATAAAAGCTTTTTTATCTAAGAACTGCGGTTCTTCAATCTTTTCTCCATTGTATGGCCTGAATGCGGAAGTTAGATTACCGCAAATGGCTCGCCTCCATGGGGTGATGTTCTCCTCCGTGATCTTCTTATTGAACTTCTTCTCCAGGAACGTTTCTAAGAACTGCAGGGACGAGGTATGGTCGAACAGTTCTGAACATACATAACCGCCGCGGGTCCAGGGTGAAATGATCATCATTGGCACCCGGTATCCGAGTCCGATCTGACTTTCCCGGATTCTGTCTGCCTTCATAGAAGGGTTTGTCTGTGTATCTTTAGTAATGAAGTCCAGCTTAGGGTCTAAACCTGGCGACATTTTACCCGCGTTTTCTTTAAAGGGGTGTGTGGAAACATAAGGCGGCACATGATCGAAATAACCATCGTTCTCATCGTAGGTAAGCACGAAAATGGTCTTCTTCCAGACTTCCGGGTTTTTAGTTAGGATCTCAATCACTTCACTTACAAACCAGGATCCGAACCAAGGCACACCGGGGTGGTCAGAGAAATTCGCCGGCGTCATTAACCAGGATACTGTAGGCAGTTTACCGTCGTTTACATCCTTGCGGAACTGATCCAGGATATCACCTTTTGGGATGTTCAACTCCCGTTCTGTGCCCTTGTCTTCATAGGTTAAGGAGCTAAGGCTATGGAAGTCCGGGTCATTAGCGTTGATGTTAAAGGCTTTTTTATTTAGTTTTTTAGCAGACTCGGACAGTGCTTCATATGCTTCCATGGTGTAGAGCTGCTCTTCTGCTTCGGTTTTCTGTAAAAGCTTCTTGATGGCATCAATTTTCTTCAGCTGTTCCTCATCCAGGTTTTCTTTGGGTGATTCCGCAATTTGCGCGAGCAAAGCCTTCTTCTTTTCAGCCAGGTTGGTAATTGCACCAGGATGCAGGCGCACGTTGTATTGCTGGAAATACTCCAGGACATTCGTCCCGAAATTACTTAACCAGGCACTTGCCTCGCCATTCAGGCCGAAGCCCATGGTAAGCTCATTCTGGTACACCTTCCAGTCGATACCATTTTCCTCCAGACGTTCCGGGTAGGTTTTCCAGTTTAGGACCGGTTTATCATAATTACTGTTGTTCCAGACATGTGCGATGCCTTCAGGACTATTCTCCGTTCTGATGGTGCCAGTCATCCAGTAATAACGGTTTGGATGGGTACCCGCGATGACAGAGCAGAAATTCTGGTCGCACACGGTAAATGCATCTGCCAGGGAATGGTAAAATGGGAAATCTTCCCGCTTACAGTAGCCCATAGTTAAAGGCATGTGTGCGTAAGTGGCTTTGTACGGCTTTTTCACATCCAGCCATTGATCATATTTACCACCATTTCTTGCATCCGTCTGATCTGTCCAGTTGTGCGGGGTAGATCCCATCCATGCGATTTTCGTTTCCTTGATGTTCAGATGAAAAGGCGCATAGGTTTTGCCTTCTTTGTTGGATTGCAGCCAGACTTTATTCTTGTTGGGTTGATTGATGGCTCGCGGGTCATTGAAACCACGCACACCTTGTAAGGTGCCAAGTGCATGATCAAAGGACCGGTTCTCCTGCATAAGGAAAACGACATGTTCAGCATCATAGAATGTACTTCCAACTGCAGGATTTATGGCCAGGGCTTTTTGAAGTACAGGGGGTAAGGTATTGAGCATAGCGGCACCGCCGGATAGGAAGGCTGCCTTTTTGAGAAAATCTCTACGTGAATCCATATGTTAGCTGTAGGGTACTTAAGCATCTTTTTTACCTGCTTAATTCATGTTGCGAAAGTATCGCTGAAGTATTAATCCAATATTAAGGATCGCACATCAAAAGCGATATACGGTAACTTTTGCATGACAAGGTTTTCCTTACAGGTCCAGCATAACCGTTGGATGATTTTAGCGCCGCTTTTTCCGGTTCTCCCTTCGTTGTTCACGGTCGGCTTTGCGCTGCTCAAACTGCTCTATCTGCATCTTGATTTCTTTCTCTTTTTGTGGGGTGAAACCGATGCTGTGCCTTATGCCCTGGAATAGGGTTTTATGCAGAAAGCTAAAGAAGGATGCGGTTGGGGGCCGCTGATAATTGATTTTCGCAGAGACATAGTTCCCTTCGTGATCAGGGTTTGAAGAGTTGATGATAAGGTTGTTTGCAAGAAAAGACATGAAGCCTTTTGTGACCAGCCTGTTATCATCTTCTGAAGGTTCGAGGAGCCGGACACCCAGGTTGTGGTACTTGAAGTCGAGCGTACCCAGTGCCAGGTTTTCATTGGCACGGATGTCAAACCGGAGTTCATCAACATACCCACTTTTGATCTGCAGCATGGCCAGCGGCCGGGTGATCTTGTTCAGCAGCCTGCCATCCAGGTGCTTTAAATTTCCTTTATAATTGAAGAAGCCATTGTCGGCACTGAGGTGGAACTTGAAATCTACATTCAACGTCCCCTTATTCATGAATTTGGTATGCAAGTTAGCAGACATCACCGGGTTTAGAGCCTTGTATTTAGGGGCATTGGTTAAGTTTGTAATCGTGCCAGCGGTATTGTTGAAGGTTAGTCGCCCTTTCTCTTTACTGCGCTTATTGTATGCCGCATAACTGAAATCGATGTTCTCCAGCCGGAGCTTCTGCACGGTAACCACGCCTTGCAGTGTTTGCAGGAGTTGGTGCGGGAACTTACCACTTATGGCTTCTCCGCGGCCCGGCAGTTCATTTGTGGTAAAAACAGATACAAAACCATTATCTACCCGCATTTCTTTAGCGAAAAGCTCCTGTCTCGAGATGTACAGCGGAAAGTCGATCCCGCCCAGGCTGATCTCATTGAAGGAGATGTTAAAACGTTCTTTCGCGTATCCGGCAGCTTTAGCAAAGTCCATTTCAGGGTACTTCGGCACCACGGCGAACTGCCGCACCTTTAGCCTTCCGGTAGAAGCGCGGAAGTCAAGCCTGTTCATCTTGATGTGGTACAGGCTATCGGGAGTTTTGTACAGGTAGTCGTTCATATTCAGCACCACATCCTTAAGCAGATACAATCGCTTGGGGTCGGCAGCGGAATTCGGATCAATGAGCCAGTCTTCCAGGGTGACGTTCAGGTTGGACAGCGAATCTGCCACTGGCCTTTCACCATTATTGTTGATGTATTTGAACTTGATTTCCTGCAGGTTGATCTTGTCCACATGCAGTTCCGTCAGGTACTTGGAGATGTAATCGTAAGGGTTATACCTTGGTCTGGGTGGCTTATCTTCGTTGTAAACCTGCTGCCTGTTGCTCATGGTGATGTCCGGCCGGATAAAGAGTAACTGATCAATGTGCAACTTATTCTTGCGATAAAGCGTGATTGGGTGGAATCCGTGGATCATCAATCGCTTCACCCGGATGGTGTAGACGTTGTTGGGCCCGGTTTCTTTTAGGTTGAGCCGCTTGAGGGCGAGGGTATCCGGAATGATGTTCACATCGTACAGGGAGGCATTGCCAGTGATCCAGTTGGTGCGGATGGTGGAGAACTCAATGCGGTAGAGGCTATCCGTTGCCGTATAGACCAGGTCTTTCAGTTCTTTGGTGATGGTAGGCCTAAGCTTTTCTGCATAATACCAGGATAGCGCGGTGGACATAATGGATATCGGCAGCAGGATGGCTGCGATATATTTTACGATCCGGAAGTTTCGATGCGCGTTTTCTGACATAAGCGGCTAAAAGCTGCTAACAATATACACTATCCGGGGAAGGATTTCGATGCTGTCAACTAGTTTTTACCAGCTTTCTCTTTTTTGTCATCCGCTTTTTGCTTTTCCTCGCGTTCCTTCTTACGCGCTTCGCGGCGCTCCTCACGTTTTTCTTTCCGGTCTTCCTTACGCTCTTCCAGCTTATCCTCTATTTTCTCGTACGACTTCTCCGCGCTTTTCGGTTTGATGAAGCCGATACCCACCGTCTCCCGGATACCGGAAAAGACGCTCTTCCAGAGTAGGCTGAAGAAGGATTGTGAAGGGGAACGGGTGAATTGAATTGGGGCAACGCGTAAGGGCTCTCCTTTTTCCGGATTGGCATCTTTTACAACCAATTTATTGGCAAGGAAGGAAAGTAAACCTTTCTTTTTGGGTGCTGCGCCATCCTCCCCTTCTTTCAGCAGCTGCACTTTCAGGTTGGTGTAGTACATCTTCATGCTTCCGGTTGAACCGACGGCATTACCTTTCACATCGAACTCCACCTTCTGGATGTTGCCGGTTTCTATTTTCACCAGGCCCAATGCCGATGCAAGTGGGTTCAGCGCTGGCATGTTCATGGCGCCGATGCTACCGCGGAAAGTAAATGCGCCATCTGCTGCATTCAGGTTGAAGCGCAGGTGTGCATCCAGGTCTGCTGCTTTGATGATTTTCGCTTTAAGGTCTGCCGCCATGAAGGCGTTTTTGCTTTTCTGAAGGGAGTCGTTTGTCACGTTCTTGATGGTTCCGGTAAGGTTATCGATGTTGACGGTGCCACGTTCCTGTGCAATCGGGTTGTATTCGGTGTAGGCAACATCAACGTTTTTTAGGTTTACCGTATCAATGATCAGCGGCAGCTCCACCCTTTGCAGGGCGATCTGTGGGAAGTTCCGGCTTTTGTTGGCCTTTGACGGTGGCAGTTCGCGGTTCATGAAGATCTTCACTTTTGCCGAAGCAATAGTCAGCGCTTCCGCATACAGACGACCCTCCACATTGAAACGCTCGATATCCAGCCCCCGGAAGGAAATGGTTGGAAACTTCAGGTCATAGCGGTCGCGCTGCGTACTGTACTTACGGCTGAACGTTAGATCGGGGTACATGGGAATCATCTGAAAGCCTTTCAGTCGGATGTCACCACTGTTCGCGAAGCCAGTTAAGGTATCGACCTTGATGGTGTACATTTTGTCTTTGCTGACCGACTTATAGCCGATGAGTTCAAAGGCGACGTCTTTGCTGTAGTAGAAGCGCTCTTTGTCATGCTGGGAAACACTGTCGATCAGCACGTCTGTGATGCTGACATTTAGCTTTTTGACGGCATTGAGTACCGTTCCATTCTCACCCTTGATGTAATCGAAGTTCGCGTTGAGCACCTTGATGCTCCTGATGTGCACGGACTCCAGTGATTTGGATATCTTCTGGTATAAGTTGGTGGCGGTTTTCACCGTGTCAGGCTGCGGCTTAACATTGAAGCGCAACATGTTGATGGAAGGATGGTCCAGCACAATAGCATTCATGTTGATCCGTTTCTTGAAATAGGCGTCCATGATGCTGATGCGGGTGAGTTTAAGTTCATCAAGTCTGATCTCAAACAGGTGCACAGGCGCCAGATCCTGCTTTCTAAGCTTATGGAACACGGCTGTATCGGGGTATAATTTCACGCTATCCATGCTCACGGTACCCGTAAGGATGTTCAGGTTCAGGTCTGTAAAATCTATGTTGTATAAGTGATCAGAAGCTTCATAAACACCCGTTTTAATCTTCTCGGTTAGAAAGGGTTTCCACTTCGCGGCAATGTAAACCGCAGAAGCAATTACAAGGACAAGGAGGGCAATTAAGACACCTGCGATCCATTTCAGGAGCTTTTTTTTCTTTGGGTTAAGATTCGTCATGAAGCCGCTAGAGTTGAATTGTACTACTATAAGGAAAATGTAAAGCAAAATGTTTGGCAAGCCTTTTTAAATCTGACACTTTGTCATTTTAAAAATTAATTGCTTAATTTTGTATTTCAGTAATAAAGCATACCGTAATGATTGAATTAGAGCTAGCAGATAAGACACATGATGAAGCGCGCCAGGGAGAGGCTTTAATAATTGACGCCCCTCAGCGTGGGAATGCACGGAAACTGTACATTGAAAGCTATGGCTGCCAGATGAATTTCGCAGATAGCGAAATTGTGGCTTCGATTTTAGGAGATAACGGTTTTGAAACAACCGGTGATTATAAAGAAGCGGATTTAGTTTTTATCAATACCTGCTCCATCCGTGAAAATGCAGAACAAAGGGTGCGTAACCGTTTGTCGCAGTTTGGCGTGGAAAAGCGCAGAAATCCAAAGCTGATTGTTGGGGTTTTGGGCTGTATGGCGGAAAGGCTGAAGTCTAAGTTCCTGGACGAGGAGAAGCTGGTGGATATGGTTGTTGGTCCGGATGCTTACCGCGACCTGCCACAACTGATTAGTCAAGTGGAAGATGGCCAGAAAGCAATTAACGTACTGCTATCCCGCGAGGAAACCTATGCGGATATTAGTCCGGTGCGCCTGAATGGAAACGGCATCACGGCGTTCATTTCCATCATGCGCGGTTGCGACAATATGTGCTCATTCTGCGTGGTACCTTTTACCCGTGGTCGTGAACGCAGCAGAGACCCGCAGTCGATTGTTGCCGAAGCACAGGATCTTTTTGACCGTGGTTATAAGGAAGTGACTTTGCTTGGACAGAACGTGGATTCTTACAAGTGGAAGGGCGCTGATGATTCTGAAGCTGCAGGCATCCAGGTGAACTTTGCGCAGTTGCTGGAGATGGTGGCTTTAATTAGCCCGGATTTACGGATCCGTTTTTCAACTTCCCACCCTAAAGACATTACAGACGAGGTACTTTATACCATCGCGAAATACGACAACATTTGTAACTATATCCATTTACCAGTACAGTCGGGCAATTCCCGCGTGTTGGAGCTGATGAACCGGACTTACACCCGCGAGTGGTACATGAACCGCGTGGACGCGATCAGGAGCATCATTCCGGACTGTGCCATTTCTACGGACATCATTGCCGGTTTCTGCACAGAAACAGAAGCGGAGCATGAAGAGACGTTGAGCATGATGGATTATGTAGGTTACGATTTCGCCTTTACCTTCAGCTACTCGGAGCGTCCGGGTACATTGGCTGCAAGGAAACTGGTGGATGATATACCGGAAGAAGTTAAGAAGCGTCGCCTTGCAGAAATACTGGTTAAGGCACAGCAAACCTCTTTATACCGTTTGCAGCAGAATGTTGGTAAAACACTGCGCATTTTGGTAGAAGGCACTTCTAAGAAGTCAAAAACAGATTATTGTGGTCGTAATGACCAGAATGCTATGGTGGTTTTCCCGGCGACGGAGGAGATTAAGCCTGGGCAATATTTGAATGTATTGGTTGAACGTTGCACATCAGCGACCCTATTGGGTAGAATTGTGGATTAAATATGGACGTACAGGATATTAAAAACAGGTTCGGGATCATTGGCGGCTCGCCGCTGCTAAACCGGGCGATAGATATAGCGAGGCAGGTTGCACCTACGGATATGTCGGTTTTAATTACCGGCGAAAGTGGTAGTGGTAAGGAGGTGTTTTCGCACATCATCCACCAGATGAGTGCAAGGAAACACGGTACTTTCATCGCCGTAAACTGCGGTGCCATTCCCGAAGGCACCATCGACTCGGAGTTATTCGGGCACGAAAAGGGATCCTTTACCGGTGCACATGAGGCACGGAAGGGTTACTTTGAGGTGGCCAATGGCGGAACGATCTTTTTGGATGAGGTGGCAGAACTGCCATTGGGTACGCAGGCACGCCTGCTGCGGATTCTGGAAAGTGGTGAGTACCTGCGCGTGGGCTCTTCGAAGGTGCAGAAAACGGATGTCCGGATTATCGCAGCGACCAACGTGGACGTGTACAACCGTGTGAAGAATGGCAAGTTCCGCGAAGATCTTTACTACAGGCTGAATACCGTGCCTTTACGAATTCCGGCTTTGCATGAACGTAAGGAAGATATTTACCTGCTTTTCCGTAAGTTTTCAGCAGATTTTAGTGATAAGTACCGCAGTCCGGGGATACAGCTGGAGCCAGATGCCATTCAGGTGCTGAGCAATTACAGCTGGCCGGGAAATGTGCGGCAGCTGAAGAACATTGCAGAGCAGATCTGCGTGCTGGAGAAGGACCGTAACGTGACTGCAGCGGCATTGATGAACTACATTCCGAATGAGAATGGGGCAAATCTGCCGATGGCGATCAATGGCAACCAGAATAAAGAAGATTTTACCGAGAGAGATATTTTGTACAAGGTTCTTTTTGACATGAAAAAGGACATGGTGGACTTGAAGAAACTCGTTGCGGAGATTATTCAGAGTGGCGGCAATACCGCGCACATCATGGAAGACAATCCGCATTACATCAATCAGCTGTACCAGGAAATTGACCGTCCGAAGTATGAACCCCAGGCGCTAACGATCAATAAACCGGCACCAAACACGCCAATGGAATACAACTACGCACATGAGGCGGAGGAAGTTGAAGAGTCATTGTCGCTGGTGGATAAGGAGTCTGATCTGATTAAAAAAGCACTGAAAAAGCATAAAGGCAAGCGCAAGTTTGCTGCACAGGAACTCGGAATCTCTGAGCGCACCCTGTATCGCAAGATTAAAGAATTGAACTTAAATTAAATGAAGAAGCTATATATCCTGCTGTTTACGGTGGTTGCACTGTTCAATTCCTGCTCTATAAAATTTAATGGCGCTTCGATTCCACCGGAAATGAAGACGGTAACGGTGCAGTTCTTTGAGAATAATGCGCCCTTAGTGGTACCTTACCTGAGTCAGCAGTTTACGGAGGATTTCCGTACCAGGATCAGAAATCAGTCGAGATTGAGCATTGTTCAGAGTGATGGTAATGCAATCTTCGAAGGCCGGATTTCGAACTATGAGATCCGTCCGGTAACACTGACAGACAATGGCCAGCAGAACTCGCAAACGCAGGGATCTAACAGGCTTTCCATTACAGTGCAGGTAAAGTACACGAACAATATAGACGCGAAACAGAGCTTTGAAGAGTCATTTACCAGGTCTAAAGACTTTGTACTTTCGGGCAACAGCCTGCAGTCGCTTGAGCCGCAGTTGATCAAAGATATCAATGCCCAGTTGACGGAGGATATTTTTAACAGGGCTTTTGCTCAATGGTAATAATTGTATCTTAGCAACGTGGAGCAGGAATTAGACCATCATAAACAGCTTAGTTCTATCATTAATGATCCGGATCGCCTGAGGCATTCGGACATTCCTTTATTGAAGGAACTGGTTGCACAGTACCCCTATTTCCAGCCGCTGCGGTTAATTCTTGCGAAGCTTTCCATGGAAACCGAGGATGCGGAGCAAACCTTAACCACCACTGCACTTTATACCAATGGCGCAGTGCTGCATCAGTTTTTACACCGCAAAGCGGTTGTTCAGGCGGAAGCAGTATCAGGGATTGCAGCAGTGCCTTTGGCTGCAGCGCCGGGCGGAATTGCAGCGGGTTCTGGTGACGAGGACGTTGTTGAGGGCAAGTCGATCTTTGACGAGGCAGCAGAACTGGAAGCGGCAAGCTTACTTGAAGAAGTTTATGCCTTCGGAGATACAGATCCTAATCAACCTGAAGAAATCCACTGTGTAGAGGAAGTAAATGATTCCCCTGCTGACGATCAGGAAACCTACGAGGAAATTGCAGAAATCAATATTCATGATTACGACAGGCCCGTAGATCACAACAGTGCTGATGATTATACTTCATTAGAAAACCTGAATTCACCTGAAGATCCTGCTTCAGCAGATAACGAAGAATCTACATTCGAGGAGATCTCTGAAGTTAATATTCATGATTACGAGGTTTCTTCTCATGAGAAACCCGGTGCTGGAAACGCGCCTGTAATTGAAACCTTAGAAGATAATTTTGTAGAAAATATTGCTGCGACGGACTTCTTCACCTTCGAAGAAAAGTTCATTGCGGAAGATAAAGCGTCAGCGGAGCATTCCGGTCCGACCACCGAGCAGGCTGACAGGAAACCGGAGCCGCAGTTTGGTGGCCAGGGGCTTTCCCTATCCCGTGCAGCAAGCTGGATCCCCGATGCGGGCAGCAGTCAGGCGGAGAAGGACACCAACGAAATCACCAACTACGATGATGACTCCCTTCCTTACACCTTCCTGTGGTGGCTTGCAAAAACAAGGAAAGAGCACTCCACGATCTTCCAGCCTTACGCCACGCCAAAAAAGCAGACCCAGAATGAGCTGCATCAGCAGTATGTAGAGCACATCTTTCACATCCAGAGTCCTTTCAACGCAGAGGAAATCCTGAATAATGTGCCCGAACATCAGGCCGATCCAAAGGACGCTAAAATCATTGACGAGTTTATTAAGAAAGACCCGCAGATTACGCCACCGAGGCCGGAGCAGATCGACAATGAGAACAAGGCCAAACGCAGTGCGGAAGACCACAATGATCTGGTTTCGGAGACCTTGGCGAAGATCTACATCGAGCAGATGCTTTACCACAAGGCCATAGATACTTATGAAAAATTAAGTTTGAAGTTTCCGGAAAAAAGCCGTTACTTTGCCGACCTTATCCAATCTATAAAAAAGAAAATTTAACCATATAACAGACTATGCTTTTTTTAATTATTCTATTGATCATTATTTGTGTCGCTTTAGCAATCTTTGTATTGATCCAAAACCCTAAAGGTGGTGGATTGGCAACAGGATCGTCAGCCAGTAACATGTTCGGCGTACAGCGCACAGGAGATGTTCTAGAAAAAGGCACCTGGATCTTATTAGCAGTAGTTGTTGTAATTACCTTATCTATTACAACCATTGCTAAAACCGGTAACGGCGGTTCAACAGGAGGTTCTAAAATCGAGGAACAACTGAACAGAACTCCTGCTCCATCTCCAATTGGAAATGCACCAGCGACAACCGCTCCTGCTACTTCTGCTCCTGCAAACAACAATGCTGCACCAGCAGAAACGCCAGCGCAACCAGCACCGTAGTTCGCAATAAAGAATTTAAGCCCGTTAAGACCAGCTCTTAACGGGCTTTTTCGTTTCTGACAGTCTGACACGAGATCAGCGGGATTTTTAGGGCTTGCTGACAGCAAATGCAAATTTGTCAAGCTAAAACCCCTTGGCATAGAAACTGTGTATAGGCTGGTATAACATTTAAATTTTTACACTAAAAAATAATTAATATTAAGTTATGGCATTAAACCTTAAACCCATTTCAGGCACAGCGAACAGAGTTATCGTTGAACCTGCAGCGGCTGAAGAAAAAACTGCATCTGGTATCTACATTCCTGATACTGCGAAAGAAAAACCATCCAAAGGAACTGTAGTATCTGTTTCAGACGAAGATTCAGAAGGCAAAAAACCTACTGTAAAAGTTGGTGATGTTGTTCTTTACGGAAAATATGGTGGCACTGAGCTTCCTATCGACGGTAAAGATTACCTGATCATGCGTGAGAACGATATATACGCTGTAGTTCAATAATAATATTTTTTAATATATACAAAGATGTCAAAACAAGTAAAATATAACGTTGAAGCCCGTGACGCCCTGAAAAGAGGTGTTGATATTCTAGCGAATGCTGTAAAAGTAACTTTAGGACCAAAAGGTCGTAACGTAATTATCGACAAGAAATTTGGTTCACCAGCGATCACTAAAGATGGTGTTACCGTTGCAAAAGAAATCGAATTAAAAGATCCAATCGAGAACATGGGTGCTCAGATGGTGAAAGAAGTTGCTTCTAAAACTGCTGATATTGCAGGTGACGGAACAACTACTGCTACCGTTTTAGCGCAAGCGATCGTTACTGCTGGTATCAAAAACGTTGCTGCTGGTGCAAATCCAATGGACTTAAAACGTGGTATTGATAAAGCAGTTACTGCGATCGTTGAAAACCTTAAACAACAATCTCAAACTGTTGGTGAAGACAACAACAAAATCAAACAAGTTGCTTCTATCTCAGCTAACAACGACGAAGTTATCGGGGCGTTAATCGCTGAAGCTATGGGCAAAGTTGGTAAAGACGGTGTTATCACTGTTGAAGAGGCAAAAGGTACTGAAACTGAAGTTAAAACAGTTGAAGGTATGCAGTTTGACCGTGGATACTTATCTCCATACTTCGTTACCAACGCTGATAAAATGGAAGCGGAATTAGAAAACCCTTACATTTTAATTTACGACAAGAAAATCAGCAACATGAAAGAATTGTTGCCGGTACTAGAAAAACAAGTTCAAACTGGTAAACCACTTGTAATTATTGCTGAAGACCTTGATGGTGAAGCACTAGCAACTTTGGTTGTAAACAAGATTCGTGGTTCTCTGAAAGTTGCTGCTGTTAAAGCACCAGGTTTCGGTGATCGCAGAAAAGCGATGTTAGAAGATATCGCAATCTTAACTGGTGGTACCGTGATCTCTGAAGAAAGAGGTTATAAATTAGAAAACGCTGACCTATCTTACTTAGGTACTGCTGAGAAAGTAGTGATTGACAAAGACAATACAACCATCATCAACGGTGCTGGTTCTACTGACGATATCAAATCACGCGTTTCTCAAATCAAAGCGCAAATCGAGACTACAACCTCTGATTACGATAAAGAAAAACTACAAGAGCGTTTGGCTAAATTAGCTGGCGGTGTTGCAGTACTTTACGTAGGTGCAGCTTCTGAAGTTGAAATGAAAGAGAAAAAAGACCGTGTTGATGATGCTTTACATGCAACCCGTGCGGCTGTTGAAGAAGGTATCGTTGCTGGTGGTGGTGTTGCTTTCATCCGCGCTATCGAAGCTTTAGAAGGTATGAAAGGCATCAATGATGACGAAACTACTGGTATTGCTATCGTTAAACGTGCAGTTGAAGAGCCACTTCGTCAAATTTGCCAGAATGCTGGTATCGAAGGTTCAATCGTTGTACAAAAAGTTAAAGAAGGTACTGCTGACTTCGGTTACAATGCCCGTACTGATGTATACGAGAACTTAATTGCAGCTGGTGTTATTGACCCAACTAAAGTAGGTCGTGTAGCATTAGAAAATGCAGCTTCAATCGCAGCGATGTTATTAACTACTGAATGTGTATTGGCTGATGATCCTGAAGACAACGCCGGTGGCGCTGCAATGCCTCCAATGGGCGGCGGCGGTATGGGTGGTATGATGTAATCATCTTTCAAAAAAACCATATCGAAAAGCCCCGCACCTTGCGGGGCTTTTTTTTGCGTTATTATTGTATAAACTATTTAGCTTTATAGCTTATGCTACGAGAAGAAATCTCTGTTTTTGATATATTTAAGATTGGTGTAGGTCCGTCGAGTTCCCATACCCTTGGCCCTTGGCGCGCAGCGCAACAATTTACCCTTGCACTGGAAAATCAGGACTACCTCACCCAGGTGGTACAGATCAAGATTCTGCTTTACGGCTCCCTTGCGAAGACTGGTAAAGGCCACGGCACGGACGTCGCCATCCTACTCGGCTTAACCGGCGCAGATCCCGTAACCTTCGACGTAAACGCCATCGACAGCACCATTGCCAATATCAAAGAACAACAGATCTTAAACCTCGCAGGCATTAAGCATCTTGGCTTCGACTATAATGAAGACCTGATTTTCTTATATAACGAGAGTCTACCCTACCATCCGAACGCCGTAACCTTCCAGGCATTCCTGGAAAATGGAAAGGCTTTCTCCGAGACCTACTACTCCATTGGAGGCGGTTTCGTGGTTAAAGAAGGCGAAGCCGGAAGGGAGAAAACACTCGTAGAACTTCCTTTCCCGGTAGAGAAAGCCGCTGACCTGCTGCACTGGTGTTTAACCACCGGGTTAAAGGTTTCAGAGGTGGTTATGGAGAATGAACTCTCCTGGAGAACGGAAGAAGAAACCCGCAAAGGTATATTACAGCACTTTCATGTGATGAAAGACTGCACCTACCGCGGATGCCATACCGCAGGTGTCCTTCCTGGGGGATTGAATGTTGGCCGCAGGGCCGCAGCGCTGAACAAGCGACTCATCAACGGGCAGCCGTATGATGATTATGCAAGCTGGCTGGAAGCCATCCGCAAGGGCGGCAACGGCTTCAACTACATCCTGGACTGGGTAAGCTGCTTCGCACTTGCTGTAAACGAGGAGAACGCATCTTTTGGACGCGTGGTTACCGCACCAACAAATGGCGCCGCAGGGGTCATACCGGCCGTACTGCAGTACTACATGGCTTTCTGTGATGGGTATACTGAAGAGAAGATCGTTCAGTTTATCGCTTGTGCTTCAGAGATCGGTAGCATCTTTAAGAAAGGCGCAACCATATCCGCAGCAATGGGCGGCTGTCAGGCGGAAATTGGAGTATCATCTGCGATGGCTGCAGCAGCACTTACGGAAGTTATGGGCGGCTCACAGCGTCAGGTACTCATGGCGGCTGAAATCGCTATGGAGCACCATCTGGGCATGACCTGCGATCCCATAGGGGGGCTTGTTCAAATCCCTTGCATCGAGCGAAATACAATGGGTGCCATAAAAGCCATCACCGCAAGTCAGCTGGCATTACAAAGCAATCCCGATAAAGCGAAAGTAAGTCTGGATGCCGTGGTGAGCACTATGTGGGAGACTGCACAGGATATGAACTCCAAGTACAAGGAAACTTCTGATGGTGGCTTAGCAACCAAGAATATTCCGATCAGCTTGCCAGAGTGCTAACGCCGCGGTAATCCTAAAATAGCAAGCCGATGAGTACCACCGGCAGGAAGTTTAGCCCTGTGCTTTCGTGTACAGTTCCATTTTGAACAATGCCGCGATGTGCATTTTTAGCTGCTCCTTTACCACATCAAGATTTAAAGGCTGACCAAGTTCGCGCTCCATAGAAGTTACATCCTTATCATCGATGCCGCAAGGCACGATGTTCCTGAAGTAATCCAGGTTGGCATTTACGTTAAATGCGAAGCCATGCATGGTTACCCAGCGGCTGCAACGCACGCCCAGCGCGCAAATCTTGCGTGCTTTCTCATTATCCGCGTCCAGCCACACACCCGTGTAGCCCGGATAGCGGCCTGCAATAATTCCGTAGTCTTTAAGTGTTAAAATCACTGCCTCTTCCAACGTGCGGAGGTAAAGGTGTATGTCCGTGAAAAAGTTATCCAGATCTAAGATCGGGTAACCAACGATCTGTCCAGGGCCGTGATAAGTAATATCTCCGCCGCGATTGATCTTGTAATAAGTAGCTTCTTTTTCTTTTAGTCCTGCTTCATCAAGCAGCAGGTTTTCCTGATGACCGCTTTTACCAAGCGTATAAACATGTGGGTGCTCACAAAAAATCAGGTAGTTCGGTGTCTCCAGCGACGTGTTGTCCGTGCGGTTTTTCCCCTTCAGCGCCACAATGGAACTAAAAATCTCATCCTGTTTATCCCAGGCTTCCTGATAATCAATCAGGCCCCAGTCTATGTATTCTACTTTTTTGTTCATGTTGAAAAATCCAATGGCGTATGCCTAAATGCTATAACGCTGCAGCAACATACCCCAGCATATAATTTTCTTCCACTTTGAAATATGGCACTTCCAGTAGCACCTCCCCTTCGGGTAAAACCGCTCTGGCCTGCACAACACCTTCATCCTGCGGGGTAAATGGATAAATGTCTATATGCTTCTTAAACTCCAGGCCTTTCTTGCCATACCACTTGTAAATCGCCTCTTTGGCGCACCAGCAGATGTACAAAGCAAGCGTATTATTCTTATCCGCAAGCCCGGCAAGCTCAGCAGGTTTCAAAAACTTGTGCTTAATCTTCTGGATCTTGTCTTTGATGAGCTCGATATCAACGCCCACCTGCTTGTTTTTGCTGATCATCACAGAAGCATAATCAAAGGAATGGCTGAAAGAGATCTGATAGTCGCCATTCACCAGGTAAGGTTTCCCCTGGTCATCCATACGGCTGTCGATGTAATCGTTTGTTTGCAGCATCCTGCGTAAAAGCAGGCGCGTACTCAGCCAGTGCAGCAGCCTTTTCCCGTTGTTCAGGGAAGCAATAAAATCAAGTTCATGTGTTTTTAACTGCAGACCGCCGAAGAGTTCTTCTTCCGTTTCTTCAATTTTCCAAACCGCAAGTCTGGTATGTTCGTCAATGATCTTGTTTAGAATTACAGGCATCTCTATTTTAGAAAATCAATGTAAAAGTATCTAAATTAACCATAATTTAGCGCAAATCTTAATAAATGATACTATCAGACAAGCGCATACTGGAAGAAATTGAGAAGGGTACAATCATCATTGAACCGTTCCAGCCGGAGTGTTTAGGCACCAATTCCTACGACGTGCATTTAGGCAAATACCTGGCGACTTACAAAGACCGGGTGCTTGATGCCAAGGCGCATAATACGGTGGTTCATTTTGAAATTCCGAAGGGTGGTTTTGTACTGCAACCCGGCACGCTGTATCTCGGCGTGACGGTAGAGTACACCGAAACCCATGCCCATGTGCCTTTTCTGGAGGGCAAATCCAGTACGGGCCGCCTGGGTATCGATATTCATGCAACAGCCGGAAAAGGCGATGTAGGCTTCTGCAACACCTGGACGCTTGAAATCTCCTGTGCACAACCCGTACGCATCTATGCGGGCATGCCCATCGGCCAGCTCATCTATTTTGCCGTAGAGGGCGATATCGAAACCATGTACAACAGCAAAGAAAACCCTAAATACGCCAACAAGACAACGAAACCTGTCGAGAGCATGATGTTCAAGAACACGTTCTAAAAGCATCAAGCTACAAGCATCTAACACTCGCATCACGGGATTATTAACAGGCACACTCGGTAGTCAAAGCGAAAACCTAAATATTTTCTTATATAAGCTAAAGCCTCAATAATTGTATATTGAGGCTTTCTTATTTAAGCCAAATATCATGAACACCATAAAAGTAACGGTAAAGGACCGCCTGGCCATCATCACCCTGAACCGCGGCAAGTCGAACGCCCTCAACCGGGAGATGATTACCGAGCTCAACGACATGATCCTGAACATCGACGCAGACGCCAGCATTGGCGGCGCCATGATCACCGGAACGGGCCACTTCTTTTCTGCAGGCCTCGACCTCATCGAGCTGTACAACTACGACGAAGCTGAAACGCGCTCCTTCTGGACGCTCTTCTTCCAGTTTACCGCAAACCTATGCAAATTCAAAAAGCCACTTGTGGCAGCCATAAACGGCCATAGCCCTGCGGGCGGATGTGTTATCGGTATCGCCTGCGATGCCCGCATCATGGCGGAAGGCAAGTACATCATTGGCTTAAATGAAGTGCCTGTCGGCATCATTGTGCCCCACAGCATCTTCAAACTATACGCATTTTGGCTCGGCGAAGCCGATGCTTCCAGAAGCCTACTCGAAGGCAAGCTATTCAACCCGGAAGAAGCATTGAAAATCGGGCTGGTAGATGAAGTCGTAAACCACGACAGCATCCTGACCGCTGCCGAACGACGCGTCCGCAAATACATGGCCTTTGAGGCCAATACCTGGCAGCAAAGCAAGCTGAACATCCGGCAAGAACTCATAAATACCATTTCTGCAGATCAAACCGATACGCTGAACAATATGCTCGCGCAGTGGTGGTCGCCCGCAACCAGAAGCATCCTAAAGACAATCATTGATAACCTTCAAAAGAAATAACGCATGTACAACCAACCAATGCTTAGGGATGATGCCTTAAAAGGGAAAACAATTGTAATCACGGGCGGTGGCACCGGTCTCGGCAAAGCCATGGGCACCTACTTCCTGCAACTCGGCGCCAACCTGGTGATCACGAGCCGAAAGGACGATGTAATCCAGAACACCGCAAGGGAAATGGAGCAGTCCACCGGCGGCAAAGTGCTGGCCGTTGCCTGCGATGTCCGCGAATACAGTCAGGTGGAAAATGTACTTGCAGAAGCCATTAAGACCTTCGGACAGGTGGATAGCCTGATCAACAATGCAGCCGGGAACTTCATCTCCCCAACAGAAAGATTATCGGCAAATGCCTTCTCTTCCATCATAGACATCGTGCTCAAAGGTTCCGTGAACTGCACGCTGGCCTTCGGAAAACATTGGATCAAGGAAAAACAAACCGCCAGCGTACTCAATATCGTCACCACCTACGCCTTCACAGGTTCCGCTTACGTGGTACCATCGGCCTGTGCAAAGGGCGGTGTACTGGCCATGACCAGATCCCTCGCTGCAGAATGGGGCAAGTACGGCATTCGTACCAACGCCATTGCGCCGGGACCCTTCCCGACCAAAGGTGCATGGGAAAGACTGCTCCCTGGCGATCTTGCAGAGAAGTTCGACTTCAAAAATCGTGTGCCCTTAAAACGCGTGGGTGATCATCAGGAGCTGGCAAATCTTGCCGCATTCCTGGTCAGCGACTTCTCCGCCTACATCAATGGCGAAGTCATCACGATAGACGGTGGCGAATGGCTGCAGGGTGCAGGTCAGTTTAACGGACTGGAAGCCATACCAAACGACATGTGGGACATGCTGGAGCAAATGACCAGAGCGACAAAAGGAAGTTAATACTTCCTTTTGTTACCACCTGATCAATGCACTCGCCCAGGTAAATCCGGAGCCAAATGCCGCCAGGCATACCAAATCCCCTTCTTTAACCTTGCCCGCTTCCCACGCCTCGCATAGCGCGATCGGAACGGAAGCGGCCGTGGTATTCCCGTATTTCTGAATGTTATTGAAAACCTTATCATCCGGCAGGCCAAGCAACTGCTGCACATACTGACTGATCCTTAAATTGGCTTGATGTGGCACCAGCAGGTCGATATCCCCAGCCTTAAGGCCATTCACGGCAAGTGCTTCATTGATCACCTCCGGGAACTTGGCCACCGCTTTCTTAAACACGGCCGGGCCGTCCATAAAAGGCAATGCCGCACCGCTCTCCAGCTGCTCACAAGTCATAAATAAACCACCAAGCTCCTGCTCCGGATAACCCGGCTGCTCCGGCATCCACTTGTTCGCATGCGAGCCGGGGTAGTACATCGCCAGCAGCTCCGCATCGGCACCATCGCTATGCAGGTGCGTGCTCAGAATACCCTGCCCTGCTTTGGCAGCCGGCTGCAACACCACCGCACCGGCACCGTCGCCAAAAATCACCGACACATTGCGGCTCCGGGTTTCAAAATCCATCGCAAAAGAATGCTTCTCACTACCCACCACCAGGATGTTCTTATACATACCGGTTTTGATGTACTGATCGGCCACAGAAAGCGCATACAGAAATCCTGAACACTGATTCCGAACATCCAGCGCACCAACTTCCTTCATCTTCATCTCCCGCTGCAGCAACACCCCACAACCCGGGAAATAATAATCCGGCGATAGCGTTGCAAAAACGATAAAATCGATGTCCTGTGCCGTTATACCTGCACGTTCAATGGCAATCTTCGCCGCTTCCACGCCCATCGTGGTCGTCGTTTCAGCATAACGGTCAGCAAAACGGCGTTCCTGGATCCCGGTTCTTTCCCGGATCCACTGGTCGCTGGTTTCCATAAACCTAGACAGATCATCATTTGTATAGACGTTTTTAGGCACGTAGTACCCGATTCCGGCGATTTTGGAGCTTTGCATTCTAGCTTATTTATGTTGATTTTAATGTTAAAAATACATTAACTACCACATTAATTCGAATTAACCTTATTTTTGTTTTATGGCTACAGAAACAAAAGAAGAAACATTTACCTTAGAAGAGATCCTGAGCTCGATTAAAACGACCAACCGTTTAATTTTATGGAACGATGATGTAAATACTTTTGATCATGTGATCTACTGCATGATGAAATATCTGGACTATACCGAGAGTCAGGCCGAGAAAATCGCATGGGAAGTGCACAACAAAGGCAAGTGCTCCGTACTTGAAGGTTCCTATACCGAAATGGAAATTTACCGCAAGATTCTGCAGCAGGAAGGCCTCACCGTTACAGTAGATTAGGTTTTCTTTTCACTAACAAGAATATTACCTGAATAAGGGCCATTATAGCTGTAATAAAATAGTTACCCGTCTGTTATTAAACTTAACCACCGTTACTTTGTCAACCTTTAAAAGACACGATAAAGTTCCGATTAGATGAAGAAGTTCTTATACCAATTTTTATTACTAACCATTACCCTTTCCGCAGTTACGCTGGAATCTCTCGCCCAAAATACCGGCACTGCACAGATTAACGCTAAACTCGTTGACGCAAGTAACAACCAAGCCGTTCCATTTGCTACTGCTGTTGTTTTAAGCAGCCAGACAAAAGCCACTGTACGTGCGGCACAAACAGACATGGAAGGTAATCTATCCATGAAAAACCTCCCTGCAGGCACCTATACTTTCAAAATCAGCTATGTGGGTTTTCAAACCATGGTGCGCGATGGCATTACGCTGTTGAACAATCAGGTGGTTAACCTGGGCACCATTAAAATGTCGGCTTCCAAAGGTACCGAACTTAATGAGGTGGTGATTCAGGGCGAGAAAGCGGCCATGCAGTTGGGCATCGATAAGAAGGTTTTTTCTGTAGATAAAAGTCTGGTAAGTGAAGGTGGTACGGCTACAGATTTACTTGCAAACGTACCTTCGGTGCAAACCGATATGGACGGCAACGTGAGCCTTAGAGGATCCTCTGGCGTACGTGTGCTTATCGACGGTAAACCATCCCTTATTGGCGGTGGCGATGTATCCGTAATCCTGCAATCCATCCCGGCAAGCTCCATTGAAAGCGTAGAAGTGATCACCAACCCAAGCTCAAAATATGATGCGGAAGGTCAGTCGGGTATCATCAACATCGTGCTAAAGAAAAACACCAAATTAGGTTTAAACGGTAACGTGGCTTTAAGTGCCGGTAACCGCGACAACTATAATGCAAACACCAGCTTAAGCTTTCAGAACAATAAGGTAAACCTTTTCGGAAACTATAGCTTCCGCTCTGGAAACCGTTTAGGTGGTGGTTTCAACAACATTCAATACCTGAACACTGTAGCAGGCGGTACCGCCTTCGCAGACCAGAACACCGATTCACGTTCGCATGATCAAGGTCACAACGTTAAAGCAGGATTGGATTATACCATTGCACCGAAGAGCGTTGTGAGCTTTTCTGCCGGATTAAACGTTAGAGATAACGACCGTAATGAGATGTTGTACATCAACCAGTTCAACGCTGCAAACCTGCCCGTTAAACTGAGCAACAGAAGCAACGACAATGAAGGTAAGGGTAACAGCTTCGATTTAAACCTCGACTTTGTACAGAAATTTAAAAAACCTAAAGAGGAGCTAACGTTCAACCTGAACTACTCCGAAGGTAACAACGATAACTTCCAGTTTTACGACACCGACATTTACAACCTTGGTGGACAGCTGGCGAATGATGTACTCCTGGAACGCAACTTGAGAGACGGCTGGAACCGCAACTACAACGTACAAGCAGATTATGTACGTCCACTTGGCGAAACAGGTCGCATTGAAGCGGGATACCGTTCACAGTTCAGAGACTCGAAAAGTGCAACAGACGCAAGTACGTTCAGTGATTCTACTGGCACTTACCTGCCAAACTACCGCGTTTCCAACGAATTCGAAAGCGGCGAGCAGATCCATGCCATCTACCTGAACTACCAGAACCAGATCGGCAACTTCGGTTACCAGTTGGGCCTTCGTGGTGAAGATGCAGAGCTGAACACCACCTCTGGCAGGTTCCAGAATGCTGGTGGTACCATTTATACGCCGGGTAAAATTGCATACACCAGGTTATATCCAAGTGTATTCGTAAGTCAGAAGCTGAAAAACGAACAACAGGTACAGTTAAGCTATACCCGCCGTGTAAACCGTCCGAGGGGTTGGGACACCAACCCATTCCTGGATGTATCTGATCCACTAATGTGGAACCAGGGTAATCCAAACCTGAAACCAGAAGATGTTCATGCCTTTGACTTTGGCTACAGCAAGTACTTCAAAAAGGTATCCATCATCAGTTCATTATACTACCGTCAGACCAACGACCTGATTCAGCGTGTACGTTCAGAGCCGAACAGTGAAGGCGTAACGATCTCTACACCGCAGAACTTAACGCGCAACCTGGCCACAGGATTGGAGTTGATTAGCCGTGTGGATGTGGCCAAACTGTGGAACTTTACAGCCAACGTGAATTTGTTCCAGAGCAAAATCAATGGCGCACCGGAATATGGTATCATTGAGCGTTCAGGCTTTACCTGGAATGCAAACTTAACCAACAACTTCAACCTGCCATACAACATCACGATGCAGTTGAGAGCAGATTACCGCGCGCCGGAAGTTATGGCTCAAGGTAAACGTAACGCCATGTATGGCGTAGATGCTGGCGCGAAGTACGACTTCCCAGATAAGAAATCATCACTGAGCTTAAACGTGAGAGACGTGTTCGCAACCAGAAGATGGAGCATGACAACAGAGGCAAACAACTCGATTGTTGACTTTGAAAGATATATGCAAGGCACCATGGCCAACCTAACTTACTCCTACCGCTTTGGTAAAACCACTTTTACGGCTAAAAAGCCGAAGAGAGATCAAGAGCAGCGTGGTGGCGATGATGAGCAGCAGTTCTAGAAAATAATGTATTTCGCCTAGCGGAAATAAGAAAACGCCTGCATCAGAAATGCAGGCGTTTTTTTATGCGCTAATTTCTACCTAAGCAAACCCTTATCAACACCATGGCAACCATGCTGCAGCTATTTAACAAATGCTTTGATGTGGTCACTTAAATCGTACACCGTTGCGTTCAGGTTATTTTCCAAAATGCTACTTCCTGCTGCGCTCCGGTACCCACCAGCGCAATGCACCACAATTGGCTTGTCTGTCGGGATCTCATCTATCCGCTTCGATAGTTCCGGTAAAGGAATGTTGAGGGCGCCGTCAAATACAGGCTGACTTTCCGCTTCGGGCTTATTACGGATATCTACAATGGTGTATGCGGATGGATGCGCTTTGAACTGCTCAACATCAAGGTCTGCAGATGTCTCCGCGCCAAAGTCCAGTACAAAGGCGGCTTTAATGAAAGGTTCATACCCAATCTTGGTCGTTCTTTCCACCAGGATCGCTAAAGCATCATCATTTTCAGCGGCTAAATAGAATGGATCACCGGGAGCGACCAGTGCACCTAACCAGGTTTCAAACTTCTCGCCATCCATAATGTTGATGGAATTTTTCAGGTGCTTCTTCTTGTAGGCGACCGCATTCCTGCTGTCGACAATGATAATTTGATCCTCCAGTGCCCCTGCCTTGTCAAAAGCATCAACTTTCTGCGCCTGTACAACTTTTTCCAGGCTTTCCTGAAATCCAGGGGCACCCTTTTTATTCAGATCTACATCATAAGGGAAGTACTTGGGGATAAAGGGCTGGTCGGCGGTTAAAGCCGACACGAATTCAGCCTCAGACATAGCCTGCAATGACCAGTTACTGGCTTTTTCGGCACCAATGGTGCTGCTGTTTGCTTTGCTTAAGGCCTTCCCGCATAGGGTGCCGGCACCATGTGCAGGGTAAACCACCACATCGTCGTTAAGCAACATCAGTTTATCTCTTAAGGAGCTGTACATCTTTCTGGCAAGCTCCTCCCTTTTCAAGTCCAGGTTTTCCCCCTGTTCTCTGAGGTCCGGTCTTCCACAGTCGCCGATAAACAGCGTATCTCCGGTAAACACCGCCCGATCTTTGCCGTCGTGTTCCAACACAACAGATATGCTGTCTGGCGAGTGGCCTGGCGTGTTCATTGACTTCAGCTTTACAGTTCCCATCTCCAGCATTGCGCCTTCATCAAAGCCAATAAAAGGATATTCAGGGTTCATCAGCTTGCTGGCGAAAATCCTGGCGCTTTTTTCTTTATAGATCTGCAGGTGACTGCTCACAAAATCTGCATGTGGGTGTGTTTCAATGACGCCTATAATTTGCGCGTTATGCTCCTGCGCGAAGTCATAGTAAGGCTTCGGGTTCCTTGCAGGATCGATCAATATCATTTCAGCATTGGTGTCACACAAGACCGCGTAGCTGTAATGTGCAAGATGCTTATCCTCGAATTGTTTAATTTTCATGTCGCAATGATTTAGTTATCTATTCAGGAGGGCGATAATTAGTGTGGGAGTTTATTTTTGAATACACCGTACAGGAATGTGCCAATTAGTGCGCCAAAGATGACGACCAACATGCCGAAATAGCCATGGCCAATGTTCACAAACATCGGACCCGGGCAGGCGCCGGTTAAAGCCCATCCAAGACCAAAGATGGTGCCGCCGAGCATGTATCTGGCAAAACCCTTGTCCTTGTCCTGAATTACAATCGGACTTCCAGTGTAGTCGTTAACGTAGAATTTCTTGATCAGGAATACCGCAATGGATCCTAATACAACGGCAGTACCCATCAATCCGTACATGTGAAAGGACTGGAAGCGGAACATTTCCTGCATACGGTACCAGGAGATGGCTTCAGATTTACTCATGATGATCCCGAAGAGGATGCCGGCGAGTATAAATTTTAAAGATTTCATGTTGTCGCTTTTGGTTTAAAACAGGTGTGGCAAAATCAGGTAAGTTGTGGCAAGACCACCGATGAAAAAGCCGATTACGGCTATGAGGGAGGGCAGCTGCATGTTCGTTAAACCAGAGATGGCATGCCCCGAAGTACATCCACCAGCATAACGTGCACCGAACCCAACAAGCATACCGCCGAGTATAAGGATCAGAAAGCCTTTAAGGGAGAAGATCGCCGCTGTGCCATACAGTTGTCCGGGATTCAACTGCCCATCGAAGGCCAGGCCAATCGCCTTCAGATCTGCGATGGTCGCTTCAGCCAGCTGCAATGGTTGATCGTCCTTTAAAAGCGTGGAAGATATCAGCCCCCCTAACACGGCACCGAATATGAACAGTAGATTCCAACGCTGTGCCTTCCAGTCGAAATCAAAGAACTTGACGCGTTTACCCGCACCAGCGATGGTACAGATGGTGCGCAGATTGGATGAAACGCCAAAGGATTTTCCAAAGTAAAGCAGTAGCACCATAATGAAGGCTATTGCAGCACCGGCGGTCCACCATGGCCAAGGTTGTTTAAGTAGTTCAAGCATATATTTTAAGATTAGATTTTGTTAATGAACAGCAACAAATTTCAGCAAATTAAAAGCCGCTAACGGTGACTTCTGTCACGCACCGTTTTTTAGCTTAGCCTAAAAGTTCTTTAAGCAGAATATAGCTCCCCATCAGGAGCACAAACCAGCCAAACCCTTTCTTGAGTTTTGTGCCGTCGAGCTTTGCACTTAAGAAAGTGCCCAGAAACACCCCGGATATCGCAATTGCGGTTACGGTCAGGAGAAAGAACCAGTTGATGTTGAAATGGCCCAGGTCGCCAATGAAGCCAATTAGTGAATTCATTGCAATGATTGCTAAAGAAGTTCCAATGGCCACTTTCATGGGTAATTTCAGGCGCATCACCAGCGCGGGTATCAGCAGAAAGCCTCCCCCAGCACCCAGGAAGCCCGTAACTACGCCAATGCCTATGCCATAGATCAGCATTTTACCAGCAGAATTGGATGTCGTTTGCACCTCAGCAGCGAAGTTCTGTTTATCGCGGATCATGGAAAAAGAAGCTGCCACCATAAGCACTGCAAAGAGCAACATCGTCACCACATTTAACTGCACTTGCAGCCCTCCAATGGAAAACAGATTTGCAGGTAAAACCGGAACGAGAAACATCCGGATCAGAAATACGGTGGTGATTGACGACAAGCCGAACAACAAAGCCGTTTTTACATCAACGAGCCTGTGCCTGTAATTCTGAAAAGCACCAATCAGACTCGTGGTGCCCACAACAAACAGCGAATAAGAGGTAGCCAGTAGCGGGGTAACGCCAAACAGATATACGAGAACCGGAACGGTGAGCATGGACCCTCCCCCTCCAATCAGTCCGAGTGATATGCCAATTAATGCAGAAGCGAGATAAGCAAGGATTTCCATACGCTTTAGTTATGGTGCAAATATGGAGACCGACCTATTCGCAAACGGTGACCTGAGTTACACTTCGCTTATTTAAGGTATTCAATATAGCTACGGTGCAGGACCACCTTGTTTTGTTGCTCCATTTTTTTGAGCAGGCGCGAAATGACTTCTCTTGAAGAATTCAGATCCCTGGCAATTTCACCATGCGTGATCAGGAGATTTCTGGTATTCAGATCCCGGTGTTGCTTTTCCAGGTAGAACTCCAGCCTTTCGTCCATGGCCTTAAAAGAGACATGATCAATAACCACCAGCAGCTCTTCAAACCTTGCCCGGTAAGTTTCCAGTACAAAGTAATACCAGGACTTATAGGATTTCATTAATTCGTCCATCAAAGCCGTAGGTACTGCAAGGACGGTTGTTTTATCTACGGCTTTCGCCTTAATCTCACTCGTCTGCTGCCGGGTGGAACAAATCATGGACAGCGCACAGGCACCACCAGGCTGGATGTAGTACATGAAAAACTCAAGCCCATCCTCACCTTCCCGGTAGAGTTTTACCAGACCTTCCACTAAAAGCATGGTAAAGCGCATGTTCTGCCCGGTGTTCATCAATAGATCGCCGGCGCTAAAGGTTTTTAAGGCCGCATGTGCTGCAAGAACATCCACAAGTGCCGGTTCGAATTGGGGGAAAGCGGCAAGCAAGTGCTGCCTAATTAAATCCTGGCTCATAAAAGTGTTCGGTTAGTTTGAAACAACTTGAATAAGCGCTAACATACCGATAATGTTTCAAGCGCAGAACTGCACCACGGTTTAATCAGCAGATTGAATAGAATGTGGCGAATTTGTATCTTGCGGCATGGAAGAAACAAACCCATGGACAATAACCGATCAGCGGCAGGTGTATGACAACAACTGGATTGGCTTAACAGAATTTGATGTGATCAATGGCTCTGGTGGCAAGGGCATCTATGGGAAAGTGCATTTCAAGAATACCGCCATCGGCGTTGTTGCGCTGGATCAGGCCTACAACACCTGGTTGGTGGGGCAGTACCGCTTTCCGCTGGATGCGTACAGCTGGGAAATCCCTGAAGGTGGCGGTCCGTTGGGCGATGATCCTTTGGATGGTGCAAAACGAGAATTGCTTGAAGAAACGGGCATGACCGCAATGCACTGGACGGAGATACAGCGTATGCATTTGTCAAACTCCGTGAGTGATGAAGCCGCCATCATCTATGTGGCGAAGGGTTTAACGATGGGTGAAGCACAGCCCGAAGAAACCGAGCAACTTAAACTTCGCAAACTACCCTTTAGAGAAGCTTTCAACATGGTGATGAACGGTGAGATTACCGACAGCATGAGTGTTGCAGGCATTATGAAGACTTATATCCTGATTCAGGAAGGCAAAATTTAAATATTCAGGACACCGCATGAACAAAATACTGGGTTACCTACTCTCCCCAATCTTTTATCTTTTCTTTGGCTTAAGCCTGGTTATTTTCCACCCCATACAATGGATCTGCCATCGCTGGTTTGGCTATGAAGCGCACAAAAAATCTGTGGATTACCTGAACTTCTTTCTGCAGTACAGCCAGATCTTTTTGGGCTCCTCTTTGAGCTTTAAAAATGAGCAGGACCTCCCGGCGGGTGTTCCGAAGATCTTTATTGCCAACCATCAAAGCATGTATGATATCCCTGCCTTTTTCTGGCACCTGCGGAAACATCATGTGAAATTCATTTCCAAGATCGAATTAACGAAAGGCATACCCTCCATTTCTTTCAATCTGAAGTATGGTGGCGGCGCCAACATCGACCGTAAGGACACCAAACAGGCTGCAGTAGAGATCATCAAGCTGGGCAGGCGGTTGAAAGAACATAACTGGTCGGCCGTGATCTTTCCCGAAGGTACACGGGCAAAAGACGGCAAACTGAAGCCTTTTAAAGTAGGTGGTATTGCGACGTTGCTGAAAGCTGCGCCAGATGCCCTGGTAGTCCCGGTTGCCATTGAAAACTCCTGGAAGCTGGTGCAGTATGGTGCTTTTCCGCTGAGTGTTGGGGAAAAGCTACGCTGGACGGTTTTAAAGCCCATAGACACGAAGGGCAAAACGCCGGAGGAGATTACCCTTGAAGCAGAAGAAGCGATCCACAGCGTGCTTAAACAGCCGCTTGAAGCTTAGATATTGTTCCCCTCAATACGACGGAAGAACTCATCGCGGTAAGTATCGCCTACGGGAATCATTTTACCACAAATGGTGATCCTGCTGCGCTCTATACTTTCGATCTTGTCTAAGGAGATGATGTAAGATTTGTGGACGCGGATGAACTGTGATGATGGCAGCGTCTCTTCCATCTTTTTCATGTTCTGCAGCGTGATGATTCTTTCGTTTTTGGTAAATATGGAGATGTAATCTTTTAAACCTTCAATGTACAGGATGTCATCGAGTTCAATTTTTTGAATTTTGTGCTCCGTTTTTACGAAGATAAAATCCTGCACGGGTTGTACCGGCTGTGGCTTAGGCGTTTCTTTAATAACGGGCTGCACCGGGCGGGCAGAATCCTGAACCTTAATCAAGTTATGTACTTTTTCTACGGCTTTGTAGAAACGGTCGAATGCAATGGGCTTCAACAAGTAATCGGATACGTTCAGGTCGTAGCTTTCCAGGGCATACTGGGAGTATGCTGTGGTTAAAATGAAGCTAGCTTTTCCGCCTGCAATTTTCAGGAACTGAATACCGGTAAGTTCGGGCATCTGGATGTCCAGAAACACCAAATCAATATCTCCAGCCTGCACAAGCTGCAGCGCTTCAATCGCATTTTCTGTTCTTTTAACGAGCTCCAGGAAAGGCACTTTGGAAACATAATCTTCTATAATGTCCAGTGCCAGTGGCTCATCATCAACGGCAATACACTTCAGTTTTATCATATATCAAGCATTAATTCGCTGGTATAATGGCTAGTCGAATTTACAATATTTAATTTATATCTACCCGGGTAAAGGAGCTGCAAGCGCCTTTCAACGTTACTTAGCCCTACGCCGCCCATCTCATCTTTGTTGTGGTTGTGCTTTTTGTTTGTGATGCTGAAATGCAGGATCTTCTTGTTGGCAATGATGTTGATCTTTATTGGATCATTCGGGTCATTGGCCACACCATGTTTGAAGGCATTTTCAACGAAGGAGATCAGAATTAAAGGCACAATCATCTGTCCGTCTATTTCCCCGTTCAACGTAAAATCTACAGCCGCACCATCTTTAAATCGCAGTTTTTGCAGCTCTATATAACTCTGCAGGTACTCGATCTCTTTACTTAGGGATACCCAGCCGTCGTTACTTTCATAGATCATGTACCGCATGATCTCGGATAGCTTCAGTACAGCATCCGCAGTTTTATCTGATTTCTGGTAAGCCAGCGAATAGATGTTATTCAGGGAATTGAAAAGGAAATGCGGGTTAAGCTGCGATTTGAGGAACTGCAGTTCCATATCTTTTTTCTCCGTTTCCAGGTGGCGGTTTACGCGTTCATTCGCAAACCAATCTGCCGCGAACTTTAGCAGGCAACTGATGACCACGAAAAAGCCCGACATGAAGATGGCTCTGATGATATAGGTGGACACCTTTTCATAGACTTTCTTGGTGGTTGCGCCATCCGTATAGTTCAGTACGATCTCCGGGTTGAGGGTGCCGATGACGGTTTTTACGGCAGACATCAGCACAATCAGCGTTGTGATGGCCAGGATATACATCCAGTACTGCTTGCGCCTTTTGATGAGCTGCGGGATCAGTAGTGTATAGTTGATGTAGAAGATGGAAACGTTGATGATACCATAATAGCCGAAAAAGACAAGCATGTGGTAGCCAGTGAGTGGCGTTTTGGAATACAGCACCGGCAGGCTGCAGATGGAAGTGATGAACAACCAGAAAAGAACATTGACAATGAATGATCCCTTATTTTCCATTCAGTTTTTATTTATATAATCAGATCCAAAGTAAAAAAACTATAAGCTGAAGGAATTTTCATTCGACGAACAGACGTTTTTTTTCTACCAACGGGTAAAATCGGTTATTTTCTTCAAAACTATTCAATATTGCCATTGGTCGAGAATTAAATCGCCTTGGTCTAACAGTTTTTCACAGGCAACTTTTATTCTGTCTATTTGATTCAACAAAACGATACAGATATGAAAAGGTTATCCAACATCTCGCCATTTATACTTTTATTAGTTCCAGTTTTCTTCATGATGATTTTAGCTTTTGCTGCACCTGTAGCTTCAGAAAATCCAAACGATGAAATGGCTGTAAAAGCGAACAAGGTAAAAGTTGTTAACGTGTCAAACGTCTTAGCTAAATAGGATGTCTGAACTGGCCATTGAAACCAAAGGACTGAACTATCATTTTGGAAACCAGAAGGTAGTAGACGACCTGTCGTTGCAAGTGCAACGTGGCAGCATATATGGGTTTTTAGGACCAAATGGTGCGGGTAAAACCACCACCATTAAGATCCTGCTGAACCTGCTGAAGTCGCCCGCAGACACGGTATTCATATTCGGCCAGGAGTTAAACACCCACCGGATCGCTAGTTTAAAGCGCATGGGTGCCCTTGTGGAGCAACCGGCAATTTACGGCCACTTGTCTGGCAAGGAAAACCTGTACAACCGATGCATACTGCTCGGGGTAAAACGCAGCCGGGCATTGGACATGCTGAAACTTGTGGGTTTAAGCGATGCGGCCAACAAGAAGGCTTCCCAGTACTCGCTGGGTATGAAACAAAGGCTGGGCATCGCACTTGCACTGCTTGCCGACCCGGAATTGCTGCTGCTTGATGAACCGACCAACGGACTTGATCCAAACGGCATTATAGAAATACGAAACCTTATGGTGGAACTGACCACCAAACACGATAAAACCATCTTGGTGTCCAGTCACCTGTTGTCTGAAATTGAACGGACCGCCACGCACCTGGGCATCATCCATAAAGGCAAAATGCTATACCAGGGCCATATTGAAGGCCTGCAGGAGCTTAATAAACCAACATTACTGGTACAGGTGACGGCGCTTGAAGCTGCCGCCACATTCCTGAACAGCAAAGGCTATGAGACCAGCATTGCTGGAAATTGCCTGCAGCTACCTTATACCTCCGCTGCAGAAAGCGCGAAAGTTAATTCGATGCTGGTGTTGAACGGCTTTGAAGTGTCCGCACTGCAACTGCAGAAGAAAGATCTTGAACATTTGTTCCTTGATATAACCAACCCTAACTAACATGCAGGCGCTCCTGATTTCTCTACGATCTGAATTTTACAAATCCAGGAAGACCCTGGCATTCTGGGCAGCCATCCTGTTGCCATTGGTGATCTGTGGTTTAATTGCCTCGGGAACTTTCTTACAGGCGGAGAAAATCCTGCAACGCAATTATCCGCCGAACGTACTGTGGCTGAACTATGCCGGCGCAGCACTTGGCATTATGGGTAGCTTGATCCTGCCCTTTTACGTGATCTTCATGGCTTTTTCGGTGAACAACATCGAACATAAGAACGACACCTGGAAGACCCTGTTCGCACAGCCGCTGAACAAGTTCTCCATCTACGCAGCGAAGTACCTTTTTGCAGTGCTGCTGATTTTCATTTGTCTGTTTTTATTTCTGCCGCTGACCTATGGCTCGGGGTTGTTGTTACATGCACTGGAACCGCGATTGAAATTCGACGCTTACTCACCCTGGACGCTACTCTCCAGATTATATCTGAAGCTGTTTTTAGCTTCTTTAGGCATCCTTTCCCTGCAGTTCTTCATCAGTCTGGTTTGGGCCGATTTTCTGAAACCTATGGGTTTTGGATTTATCGGACTCATCAGCGGTCTGATCACGGCTTCCAAAGGCTGGGAATATGCTTATACCATCCCCTATGCACATCCGGTAATGGCACTTTCGCTCAAAAAACCTGGACCTGTGGAGATCTTTACGCAGGAAATTTACAGCAGCTTAACCTATGCGGTTGTATTTTTTGTAATCGGGTACTTTATTGTAGCTAAAAAGAGCATAAAATAAGGACTTAGTCCTTTTCAAAACATGTTTCTAGTGCTATTTGCTCAGTTTTGAATACCGATTAAGTAAAATTGTCGTGAGAGAATTATTATCATGGAGATTTAATCTATATTCAGATATTAATTTAAATGAAAATGATTAAAAGATTTACTACGACAATTTTTGCCATTGGTTTTTGCTTTACTGCCTTGGCGCAGGAAGCAGTTGATATGGCGGCGGTACAGAAAATCAGGAAAGAGGGATTGGAGAATTCAAAGGTTATGGACCTTGCTTTCCAGATGACTGATGTAGCTGGACCAAGACTTTCTAACTCTCCTGGGTTGAAGCGCGCTCAGGAATGGGCAATGAAGCAATTCAATGAGTGGGGATTGAAGAATGTGCAGCTTGAAGCCTGGGGAACCTTCGGTAAAGGTTGGCAGGTTGACAAGTATTATGCGGCAACCACGACGCCATACTACAGACCAATCATTGCTTCTCCAAAAGCATGGACGCCAGGCACCAACGGTGTAATTAAATCCGAAATCGTATTGATCAAAGCAGATTCATTGCCACAAATGGATCAGTATAAAGGTAAACTTGCGGGTAAAATCGTAATGTTCGATAACAGCAGCATCCGCATGCTGGAAAACTCTTACAAAGCAGATGTAAAGCGCTACACGGAAGAGGAGTTGGACAAAATGGCCAAAGCACAGGCGCCTACCCCGGGTGCGCAGGCACCAGCAAGAGCTGCAAACCCAGCGATGGCGGCCATGATGAAAATGCGTGCAGCAAGAATGGAAATGACCAAAAGAATTCAAGAGGAAAAGGCAGGCTTAATCCTGACTTACGCTCGTGGTAGCTATGGTACTTTCTTCACCAGCAATGGCGCTTCTTATGCATTGGATGCACCAGCCGTTTCTCCCGAGCTTGAAGTTTCTTCTGAAGATTTCTTACGTATCTTAAGATTATTGAGAGCCGGACAGAAAGTAGAGATGGAAGCGGAAATCAAAACTTCTTTCTATGATCAGGATCCTAAAGGATATAACGTGATTGCAGAAATCCCTGGTACAGATAAAAAACTTAAAGATGAAGTGGTGATGTTAGGTGGTCACTACGATTCATGGCATGCAGGTACCGGCGCAACAGATAACGCTGCTGGCTCGGCTGTAATGATGGAAGCGATGCGTATCCTTAAAACCATTGGTTTCAAACCGAAACGTACCATCCGCATTGCGCTTTGGAGCTCTGAAGAGCAAGGTTTACATGGTTCGAGAGGCTATGTTGCGAAGCATTTCGGCGATCCAAAGACCATGCAGTTAACTGCAGATCAGAAAAAAGTTACGGCTTATTATAACTTAGATAACGGTACTGGTGCAATCAGAGGTATTTACGCTCAAGGGAATGCTGGTGTAGCGCCAATTTTCCAGGAGTGGTTGAAGCCTTTTAACGACATCGAAGCGAAAACTGTTACCATTGGCAATACCGGCGGTACGGATCACCTTGCATTTCATGCAGTTGGTATTCCGGGCTTCCAGTTCATTCAGGATCCAATGGATTATGACACCAGAACACACCATAGCAACATGGATACATACGACCGTCTGGTTGCGCAGGATTTGCAAAGATCTGCGACAATCGTAGCGGCATTTGTTTACCATACTTCAGAGCGCGCAGCGCCAATGCCTCGTGTGGAGTTACCTAAACCAAATCCTGCAGGCAGGTAAGTTGATTTAGCGTTAAATAATTCAAGAGCCCTCAGGAAGATTTTCCTGGGGGCTTTTATTTTTACTGAGAATTTTAAAAAGGTCAATATATTGTTGTTATGCAAAATGTGTTGACTGT
>NZ_BMIL01000012.1 GCF_014642175.1 Pedobacter quisquiliarum
CTTCTTTGAAATACAAAAATACTTTTTTGTCTTAAATGTTTGGAATTTAAAACAGTACCTTTTTTATTGCCTTTAAAACTAATATATTAGTTGATAGATATGATGATGAGACACCTTACCCTTTGCTTTATTTTCCTGCTGCTTTCTAGTGGCCTTTATGCGCAGAACCTAGCCATCACTGGTGTGGTGAAAGATAAAAAAGGTGTTGAATTACCGGGTGCTGGTGTTTACCTGAGTAATTATAAGAATGCAACATCCACGAATGCGGAGGGCAAGTTTACGCTTGGGAACCTGAAGCCCGGTAATTACGATGTATTGGTGCAGATGATTGGCTACCTCCCCTACACAAAGAATGTGGTTCTGTCGGATAAATCGACAAGTATTCAGGTGATCTTACAGGAGAATCCGATTCAGCTGGATGAAGTGGTGATTCGCACTGATCCCAATCGGGAGAAATATTTGCAGGTATTTAAGGAGTTTTTCATCGGCAAGACGCCAAATGCAGAAAAGTGCAAGATCTTAAATCCTGCGGTTCTGCGCGTGGATTACGATAAAGAGCGAAAGATCTTGACGGTTAAATCTGACGACTTCCTGATCATAGAGAATAAAGCCCTGGGATATAAGCTCCGCTATATGCTACAGTTCTTCGAGTACAATTATAACACGCGCATTGTTTATTACAGTGGCTTGCCAAACTTTGAAGAGATGAAGGGTAGTAAGGGCACACGCAATCGTTGGGTTCAAAAACGCGAGACCGCGTATTATGGATCCACGCAGCACTTTTTCAAATCGCTGTATGCGGGTACAAGCAAGGGAGAAGGATTTATGCTGCACAAGCTGATTAAGATTCCAAATAGCCAGCGTCCTTCTGATGCTATAATTAATGCTGAGATTACGAAACTGACAAAGAACAGGAATGTAGTTATACGCATCAATACGCCTACAAACGACTCGCTCCGTTACTGGATGAAGATTCGGGAGATGCCCAAGGAAATTAGCACCCTTAATCGACAGGAGATACTGCTCGACACCTTAGTGAAGCAGCAATACCGTGACCTTAAGACTTTAAGGTTTAAAGATCAGCTCTACGTGATTTATACGAAGGAACGGGAAAGTACAGCGTATAGTAATATGTCTGGTCATGCGGTAAGCAGACCTCTGGATATCCCCAACTATCAGATTTCAATCGTGAACATGTTGCAATCTCCAGTTCACTTCTATGAACATGGGGGTGTGTACGAACCTAAATCGCTGCTGTTTGAAGGGTTCTGGGCCTTTGAGAAGATCGCAGACATGGTTCCAATGGACTATGTACCCTTGCCTAAGAAGTAACACGCTACTCTACTGCGTATTGTTCATTAGGCATTTGATAAAATTGCAGACATGGTTCTCATGGACTATATACCAGGGCCTAGGAAGTAACTTCCTGATTTAATGCGTATTGTTCATTAGGCATTTGAAAGAATTGCAGAATGTTACCAATGGAAAATGTACCCTTACCTAGGAAGTAATTCCTTGATCTTCTGCATATTATTCTTATACTTTTATTTCTATGCCTTTGTTAGTTGCTAAATATATTAGTATTTTTACAACATGGACTTACAGGGAGACAAATCTTCAATTTATTTTAAAGGTCGCGGTGCGCAGCTAAATCCGCATAATCGCTTCTTGAAAAATGATTATGTAAAGGAACATGCGGAAGGCATTGATGATTGGGAAGAATCGGATCAAAAAACATCGTTCATCTTTGGAGAGTCTAAGTCAGTTGTAAACAAAGTGGACAGTCCTGATGTGGGTATGGCTTACTCCCTCAATCCGTACCAAGGATGTGAACATGGCTGTACATACTGTTATGCACGAAACAGTCATGAATACTGGGGCTTTAGCGCCGGACTGGAATTCGAAAGGAAGATCATCGTGAAAAAGGATGCGCCGCAGCTCTTCCGAAAGTTCCTGGAGAAGAAAGGCTGGGCTGCAGAAATCATCTCCCTTTCAGGTAATACGGACTGTTATCAACCCGCTGAACGGAAGTTTAAGCTCACCCGACAGCTGCTGGAAATTGCACGCGAGTACAAACAGCCCATTGGCATGATTACCAAAAATGCACTGGTACTGCGCGACCTAGACATTCTCAAGGAGATGGCTCAGGAGAAGCTCTGCATGGTGTATGTATCTATAAACAGCCTCAATGAAGACCTGCGACTAAAGATGGAACCAAGAACAGCGACTGCTGTGCAACGGCTGAAAGTAGTAGAGCAGCTCAGTGCTGCCGGCATCCCGGTTGGCGTTATGGTTGCACCACTCATACCTGGTCTAAGTGACCACGAAGTTCCTGCAATTTTAAAAGCGGTAGCCGAGCGTGGCGCTGTAAAGGCGGGATATACCGTTGTACGGCTAAACGGCGCAATCGGCGGGATATTTAAGGACTGGCTCGAGAAGAACTACCCAGATCGTTTTGACAAGGTATGGCACATGATCCAGTCTTGCCATGGCGGTCAGGTTAATGATAGTCGCTTTGGTGAACGCATGAAAGGGAAAGGGAATATTGCGCAGCTGATTAGCGATACATTCAAACTGCACTGCAGGCTGAATAAGCTAAACTTAGCACCTATAGAACTTGATTCAAGTAAGTTCCTGGTACCGAAGGCACAACTCAATCTTTTTTAAAAGCTGTCTTATTGCCCGCAAGTATAGTTTTTAAAAGACCGTTGCGTTTTTTAAACTGAGCCTGGTAAAGTATTTTGCCTCACCCAAGGGCATGATTGTTAAAGAACGTTGGTCTTCTCAAGTGAAGGAATATTCGAGACCTTTCCACTTCCTTAACTCCTATGATTATCAACCGTGTAACCTGATATTAATATCTATGCGTAAAAAAAGCCCGTTGATCAATGACCAACGGGCTTTTTACTTATTCTGAAAGGTTATGCACCTTCTTCTTTTTTCTTTTTCTTACCTGGGCTTCTGTTCTCTACGGTAATTTGATCACTTTCTTTGTTGTAATCAATCTCCAGAACATCACCTTCACTTACATCTCCTTTTAGGATTTCCTCAGCAATTGGATCTTCAAGGTACTTCTGAATCGCACGTTTTAGTGGACGTGCACCGAAGTTGATGTCAAACCCTTTGTCAGCGATGAAATCTTTAGCAGCGTCAGTAAGCTTGATTTCATAACCAAGATTATGAACTCTGCCGAACAGTGATTTGAGTTCAATGTCAATGATTTTGAAGATCTCTTCTTTACCTAAAGTATTGAAGACAACCACATCATCAACACGGTTAAGGAACTCCGGTGCGAAAGCACGTTTTAACGCGTTCTCGATAACACCTCTGGAGTGCGCATCAACCTGACTCGTCTTAGCGGAAGTAGAGAAACCAACACCTTGACCGAAATCTTTCAACTGGCGTGCACCAATGTTCGACGTCATGATGATGATGGTATTTCTAAAGTCCACTTTGCGACCTAAACTATCGGTCAGCTGTCCTTCGTCCAGTACCTGTAAAAGGATATTGAATACGTCAGGGTGAGCTTTTTCAATCTCATCAAGTAAGATTACAGCGTACGGTTTACGGCGAACTTTCTCCGTTAACTGACCACCTTCTTCGTATCCAACGTATCCCGGAGGCGCACCCACCAAACGTGACACTGCGAATTTCTCCATGTATTCACTCATGTCGATCTGAATCAGTGAATCATCACTATCGAACATAAAGCGTGCAAGCTCTTTCGCCAGCTCCGTTTTACCCACCCCAGTTGGACCAAGGAAGATGAATGAACCGATTGGCTTTTTAGGGTCTTTCAATCCTGCTCTTGTACGTTGGATGGCTTTTGTCAATTTCTTGATTGCATCATCCTGACCGATAATCTTATTAGCAACCGTATCATACATGTTCAACAGTTTCTGACTGTCCGTCTGTCCAACACGTTGTAAAGGAATACCAGTCATCATGGAAACAACTTCAGCAACATTATCCTCACTTACGGTATAACGTTTAGTCTTCGTTTCTGTTTCCCACTCGGATTTTGCACGGTCAAGTTCTTCCAGAAGATTCTTTTCAGTGTCCCTCAGTTTTGCGGCTTCCTCGTATTTCTGGCTTTTTACCACCTTGTTCTTTTCAACCTTGATGTCTTCTATCTTGGTTTCGATCTCAATGATCTTTTCCGGAACATGGATATTGGTTAAATGCACTCTTGAGCCCGCTTCATCCAATGCGTCGATGGCTTTATCTGGTAAAAAGCGATCTGTAATGTATCTTGATGTTAGCGCCACACAAGCGTTAATCGCTTCATCGGTATAAGTCACACCGTGGTGATCCTCATACTTTTCTTTAATACGATTAAGAATCTCGATGGTTTCATCAGGAGATGCTGGTTCGATCATGACCTTCTGGAAACGACGATCTAGTGCACCATCTTTCTCAATGTATTGACGGTACTCATCTAGTGTAGTGGCACCGATACATTGAATTTCTCCCCTTGCCAATGCTGGTTTAAACATGTTCGAAGCATCTAAAGAGCCCGAAGCACCACCTGCACCAACAATGGTGTGGATTTCATCAATAAACAGGATCACATCCGTAGATTTCTCCAATTCATTCATAACTGCTTTCATTCGCTCCTCAAACTGCCCACGGTATTTTGTACCCGCAACAAGAGAGGCAAGATCAAGCGTTACTACGCGTTTGTTAAACAACACCCTTGAAACCTTACGCTGAACAATACGCAATGCTAGTCCTTCTGCGATGGCAGACTTACCCACACCGGGTTCACCGATAAGGATTGGGTTATTCTTTTTTCTACGTGAAAGAATCTGAGATACGCGTTCGATCTCTTTTTCCCTGCCCACAATCGGGTCAAGGCGACCTTCCTCTGCAGCTTTAGTCAAGTCCCTGCCGAAATTATCGAGCACAGGAGTTTTAGATTTAATGTCAGAAACTTTCTTCGGGCCGCTGAAGCTCTCCTCTTCACGATAATCATCGTCACTGCCTGCAGAGGCACTGTTCTGAATATCATCTCTGAAGTTGTTTTTGTTTACTTCAACTTCCTGCTTGAAAATCTCATAGTTGATGCTGAATTGCAATAAGATCTGTGAGGCAATGTTATCATCATCGCGAAGAATTGACAATAACAAGTGCTCAGTACCTATCAGGTCGCTCTTAAATATCTTAGCTTCTAAATAAGTGATCTTTAAAACTTTCTCAGCTTGTTTCGTAAGTGGGATGTTTCCCAGATTTACCGTTACACTTGAAGTACCTCTTACGGCATCTTCAATGGCACGTCGTAACTTTGAAGTATCTACTCCAAGTGACCTTAGAACCTTAATGGCCATACCATCGCCTTCGCGAATCAGGCCTAATAATAGATGTTCTGCGCCTATGTAATCGTGACCAAGTCTCAGGGCTTCTTCCCTGCTAAATGAAATCACATCTTTAACTTGTGGTGAAAACTTAGCTTCCATATCTACCTTTCTTTACCGGAATGCTCTAAACTATAAATTATGTTTAAATAAGCGAGACCATTTTTTTTAATTTATCAACAATTACGCCATCCCCCCTAATTATAATATGACCGGTGCCGTAATTTCACAAAACGCTGCGTATTTTGACTTTATTGCCGATATTTGTAATCCAATATGCAATTATGTCAGACGAAAAAATAATATTCTCGATGGCCGGGGTAAATAAGATTTACCCTCCACAGAAACAAGTATTAAAAAATATATACCTGTCCTTTTTTTATGGTGCTAAAATAGGCGTTATCGGTCTAAATGGTTCAGGAAAGTCATCGCTACTGAAAATTATAGCTGGGCTTGACAAATCTTATCAGGGTGAGGTTGTTTTCTCTCCGGGTTACTCTGTCGGATACCTTGCTCAGGAGCCAATCCTAGACAACGAAAAGACTGTGCGTGAGATTGTTGAGGAAGGTGTGTCTGAAATCACCGCCATCCTGAAAGAATACGAAGAGATCAATGAGAAGTTCGGCCTGCCGGAAGTTTATGAGAATCCAGATGAGATGGAGAAACTCATGAACAAGCAAGGTGAACTTCAGGATAAAATCGATGCGACCAATGCCTGGGAGCTGGACAACAAACTGGAGCGCGCGATGGATGCTCTACGTTGCCCTGATCCAGAAACCAAGATCGGTGTACTGTCGGGTGGGGAACGCAGAAGGGTTGCCATGTGCCGCCTGCTCCTTCAGGAGCCAGATGTCTTGCTTCTTGATGAGCCTACCAACCACCTTGATGCGGAAAGTATCGACTGGTTAGAGCAATTCCTGAAAGATTACAAAGGAACCGTTATTGCCGTAACCCACGACAGATACTTCCTGGATAACGTTGCCGGATGGATCCTTGAACTTGACCGTGGAGAAGGTATTCCATGGAAAGGCAATTATTCTTCATGGCTAGACCAGAAAGCGAAACGCCTTTCACAGGAAGAAAAAACGGAGAGTAAACGTCAGAAAACCCTTGAGCGTGAGCTTGAATGGGTACGCATGGCGCCAAAAGCCAGACATGCAAAGTCCAAAGCGAGGCTTTCCAATTACGAGAAACTTGCTTCAGAGGATTCGAGGGAGCGTGAAGACAAACTGGAGCTCTTCATCCCTGCTGGTCCACGTCTGGGTAATGTAGTCATCGAAGCCAACAACGTAACCAAAGCTTATGGTGATAAAATCCTGTTTGAAAACCTCAGCTTCTCGCTACCTCCAGCAGGCATCGTAGGGATTATTGGTCCAAACGGCGCTGGTAAAACCACCCTGTTCCGCTTAATCACCCAACAAGAAACCCCAGACACTGGCGACTTCAGAGTAGGTGAAACCGTAGAGCTTGGTTATGTAGATCAGAACCACAATGACCTGGAACCCGAAAAAACTGTTTACGAGAACATCACAGACGGGCTGGATAACATCCAACTTGGCAACAAAGCTGTAAATGGCCGTGCCTATGTGTCTAAGTTCAACTTCAATGGTGGTGATCAGCAGAAAAAAGTAGGCGTATTATCCGGTGGTGAAAGAAACCGTGTGCACCTGGCCATTACGCTGAAGAAAGGCGCTAACGTGCTCCTGCTCGATGAGCCAACCAACGATATCGACGTAAACACTTTGCGTGCATTGGAAGAAGCACTGGAAAACTTCGGCGGCTGCGCCGTGGTTATTAGTCACGACCGTTGGTTCCTGGATCGTATCTGTACACACATCCTTGCTTTTGAAGGCAATTCGCAGGTTTACTTCTTCGAAGGTAACTACAGCGATTACGAAGAAAATCGCAAGAAACGCCTTGGCGATGTCACTCCGCACCGCCTTAAATACAAAAAACTAGCTTAATAAAGCTGCTAATATTAGCACTTAAGGTCGCTTACACTTCCCTAATCAAGTTGCTAACACTAGCCCTTAAGCCTGCTAACATTTAGATTACCAAGGCTACTAATACTAGCTTCTAGCGATGCTAACGTTAGATTACCAAGGCTACTAACGCAACCTTATTAAAGCTACTAACACTAACCTTAATCAAGCTGCTAACATCAACCTCCAAACTGCTGGAGGTTGATGTTTATACTCACCTGCAAATACCGCGTGTTCTGATTATTCTTGCTATCAATAATCGAGTTGTCAGACACATTACGGATAAAATAATTCCCCTGATTCAAGATGTCATAAGCCTGAATCTTAAACGTACCCCGCTCCCGCTTCAAGAAAGGTTTCTCCAGACTCATATTCACAATCGTCGGATTACTCGATGCAATGGCATAGCCGATATTAATGCGTTTCAAAGCATCAAAGCCAAGAATGATCCTGCGCGGCAAGGTCGTCTTCATGCTCAGGTTAAACTCATAAACTTGTATGTTCTTCAGGTTGCTATAGCCTAAAGAGTACCTATTACTGTTGTAATTATAGCTGGCATCCGCCGTAACAGATAATGCCTTTTTACTCATCCGCAGCAAAACCGCCTGCGAGAGGCTAAAGTTCTTGTTTTCATTAAGCACGTTGTTGGAATAAGAAACCGTGTTTCCGAAACCAACTGTACCCCGAACTTCCAGGTTGACCACATTATCCACAAAGGGCTGCGACCAGGAGTAGATTCCATCAACGTTATAAGCGCCATTCGCATTCAAAAACGTCGTTTCCTGTTTCAAGCCATTCAAGGTATCACGCCGCAGGAACACATTACTCACCACTTGATTCTGCACGACCTCACCGTTAACAGCAAACATAATCACCCTCCCGGTTTGCAGGTTACTGTTCTGGAAAGACAAACTGGCGGTTTGGTTGAACGTAGACTTCAAATTGGGGTTACCGATGATCACATTTTGCAAGTTGCGGGTATTGGGCACAGGCTGCAATTGCGCCAGATTTGGCGCCGCACTCGTTCCATTATACAGGAAAGTCAAACTGGTACGATCAGAAACGTTGTAACTCACATTTGCCACTGGCGTAATGTTGAAACCCACATGCCTGATGTTCCCGAATGGCCGTTTATTGTACACGGTGAGTACATTCGGCTGGGCACTTATCCCAAAGTTGTAACTCAAATCCTCTGCGCCATACCTGAAGTTCACACCGAACAAATGCGAACCGAACCTGGAAGTATAATCTGTACTCAGCGTATCTACAATGCGCCTGCGGCCCTGTGCATTGTTCACCCGGGTCACCAGCGTATTAGCATTATCCTCCAATTCATAAGTATACACAAAATCCAGGTTCTTACTCACCAACGAGTCCTCATCATTAGACAGGGGCTCTGAAAAACGGATCGTTCCAGCCAGGCTCCTCAGCCTGTTTTTAGTATCCATTAACCTGTTCAGCAAGGAATCCTTTGCAAAAAGTCCTGTTTGCGGATTATAATACCTTATCCGGTTATCCATGTCATCATCCAGCTGCGATATGCCGTTCTTGGCAGAAATCCCAATAGATAGCGTTCGCCCCGGCTTGGTCATGCGGTGCGACAAAGCGAGATTTCCATTCAACTCTGGTGTGTATTGGCTACTGAAAGTATTGTTGAATAAATCCTGCTTTATAACCCCGGTCTGTGCCGACAGTGCACGATAGGCTGTATTGCTGTTTAGAAAGTTCCCTGTAACCGCCGCCTGTAAATAGGTCTGTTTGCCAATAGACTGCAGGTTCCAGCTCAAGTTATGCCGGCCTGTATTCGTATTGCGGTTATAGTCGTTTATGGTATAAAGTGAACCCGAAGGGTTTAGGGTTTCCGTATAATCCAGCTGGTGATTATCGTTCTTGTTGTTGTCGTAAACATAGGCAAGACTCCCGGTAACAGACTCACTCAGCTTGTCGCGATAGTTCATCCCCGCAGAAATGTTACGGTTTATCCCTGCCGGATTGTTGGTACTGTTTATATTCCCCTTAATACCCACCTGCTTTTTCTCACGCCATAGGTTCCCATTGGTTTGCAAGCCATAACGCTCACTGGTCCCAGCATAAAGCGCCGTGTTCCCGAAATTCCCCTTCCCACGCCCTGGCTTGGTCACCAGGTTTAACATCTTCTGCGACTCACCAGATTTATTCCCCGTGAACGAAGATTCATCACCATAATCATTAATGATCTGCACTTTCGCAATGATATCAGCAGGAAGTTGTGTAATGAAATCTTTGACGTTGTTGGTGAAGAAGTCCTCCCCATTCACCCGCAGCTTCGTCGTCGGCTGCCCCATGGAGATCAGCCGCCCGTCGCGATCAAACCGCAGCCCAGGCAATTGCCGGAGCAGTTCGTCAACGCGATCGTTTTCCCGGACCTGAAAAGCCGCAGCATTATACTCCACCGTATCTTTAAGCACCCTAACGGGGATGACCTGGGTCGTAATTACGACTTCCTTCAGCGTGTTTTTATCTCTTTGCAGGAAATAGGGGACGTTGGTATGCTTCTGCCCGGATTTAAAATCGAGTCGTATGTCGAGCGAATTGAAACCAAGACTCCTGATGCTAAGCAACGCAGTTGCCGCTACGATCCCGGAAATGCTGAATTTGCCCCGGAAATCAGTAACTGCCTGCAATGTATCCTTGCCTGAGACAATCCGGACCGAAGCACCTGGCAAGACCCTGTTTGCAGAATCTTTAACCGTGCCACTTACCTTATTCGTAGCTTGAGCAATCGCATAACCAGAGCAAAAAAGATTGAACAAAAGGAATAGTAATATGCGCATAACAGCTCCTTGCTATGCGAACATAGTGAAAATTGATAAATATGACTAATTATATAAGGCATTAAATGCCTTATGCCTGGTCTTCATTTTTCGGTGCTCTGGGGCCGCGTTTATAGATAATCAATCCATTCAGGAAGTTCCTCAGGATCTGATCTCCACAGGGTTTGAAGTTTGGATGGTCGGTACTCCTGAAAAAAGAACCAAGCTCACTCTTCGTAATTTTAAAATTTACAAGTTCCATGATCTTGATGATCTCGTCGTTATTAAGCTCCAGCGCCACACGCAGCTTTTTAAATATATCGTTATTGCTCATATTACATTGCTATCTCTATTTTCACCTTCTTGTTCTTGATGCGCTCATTGGATAAAGCGGCCAGTACCTTATGACTCATCTTCCGCTTCACCGCCACATAGCTGCTCTGATCTTTAACTTCAATCAAGCCAACATCCTCTTTCTGCAGTCCACCTTTTTTCAGCAGCAAACCTACGATATCAATTTTATTCACCTTATCCTTTTTCCCGGCTGCGATGTAAAGCGTCTGCCATTCACTATCTTTTGGCGGCTTCAAACCCTTGTCTTTTAAAACTTCGGTCTCAATGTCACCAGATAAGAATGGATATTTCTCATCATCCGCCATAATCAGGTATGCCGTGCCTTTGGCATTCATCCTCGCGGTCCGGCCGTTACGGTGTAAAAAGGCATCTTCGGTATAAGGGAGTTGGTAGTGTACAATGTACTGCACTTCAGGAATGTCCAGACCTCTGGAGGCTAGGTCAGTGGTAATAAGCAGCTTGATGCTGCCATTACGAAACTTCAGCAGCGCACGTTCGCGCTCGTCCTGCTCCATACCACCATGAAAGATGTCATGCGCAAGATCTTTGTCAATCAATAAATCACTTATGCGATCCACTGTCTCCCGGTGGTTGCAGAAAATCAGCGTACGTTCGTCACCAATCCTGCAGATCAGTTTAAACAAAGTATTCAGTTTCTCTTCTGCGGTGGTCATCACCTTCTTCAGTTTCAAGTCTGGCGTAACTGCAGCACTGTTCAGGAAGTCGATCTCTGCGGCATTACGTACACCGGCAAAGTCTGGTATAACGTCCATCTTGGTTGCAGAGGTTAAAAAGCGTTGCTTAAGTGAACGCAGTTGCCCGATGATGTATGACATGTCGTCCTGAAAACCAAATTCCAGGGCTTTATCAAACTCATCCAGCACCAAAGCAGTGATGGTCGATTCGTCGAAGTTTTCATGTTTAAGGTGGTAGGCAATTCGCCCGGGCGTGCCTATAAGCACCGCTGGTGCTTGTGCCAGGTTGTTCCGCTCAATCTTCACCGCATGACCGCCGTAACAGCAGTTCACCTTAAAGCCTGTCCCCATGGCCTTGAACACCTGCTCAATTTGCAGGGCCAGCTCCCGGGATGGCACAAGGATCAACGCCTGAACGCCTTTAACCTCAGGATTAAGCAGCTGAAATACCGGCAATAAAAAGCCCAGCGTTTTTCCGGAGCCCGTAGGCGCTAGCAGGATGATGTCTTTGCCTTTTGCAGCAGCTGCAGTCGCAGCAACTTGCATCTGGTTTAAGGCGGTGATATTTAGATTCTCAAGAACTTTTTCTACCATAAGTTCCAAAGGTAACAAATCTGTCGGTAAGCACCGACCGGCACCTTAAAACTTAAGGTAGCGCTTTTTGAAGCGGCGCAAGGTTCTGTTAACCCTGGCGTCCATATGCATCAGCATGTCCCCTCTTTTTCTTACCAATGCGCTTACATAAGTATTCGCCTTTTGGATTGGCGTATAAAGATGGTCATCCAATAATTCAAGATATTTTTCATTTGATCTGCTTGCTTGTAGCAAATAGAATTCGTTCATCAAATCTGTGTTAATCGTGTTCATTGGAATGCTTTTTATTGATGCAACCATTTACAACTATAGCATAAACAACAATTCACATAATAAGTTGTTCTTAATATTGACAAACAAAATAAACTAACACGAATTAAATGGATAGACACACCTATCAAACGGGTATCATAGGCAACTGTGCTTACCTGGCGCACATCAACAAAAACACGAATGTAGACTGGCTTTGCTGGCCACGATTTGACAGCTCTTTTGTATTCGGAGGCTTACTGGACGACGAAAAAGGCGGAGAGTTTTCCATCCGCCCGGCAGGTGAATATACCTCCAGACAGTTTTATCTGGAAAACACCAATATTCTTTGCACAGAAATCACCAACCCTGAAGGCACTTACCGCATTACCGACTTCGCGCCGCGTTTTCGTCAATATGAACGCTATTATAAACCTTTAATGTTCATCAGAAAAGTGGAGGTTATCAGTGGCAACCCACGCGTAAAAGTAAAATGCAGACCTGTCTACAACTATGGTGAAGACAAATTTAGCCGCAGCCGCGGAAGCAATCATATCCTTTATGAATCTGGCAATGAAACCTTACAGTTAAGCACCAACATCTCTTTAAGTTATATCGAAGATGAACGCTATTTCGCGCTTAATGAACCCAAATATTTAATCACCACCTTCGGCTACAAGCTTGAGGCACCAATAGACAGTACTGCAGAACGCTTCCTATTAAGCACGAAGCAATACTGGCGTACCTGGATTAAACATTCTTCTATCGCGGGCTTCCAACAGCCAGTGGTCATCCGCTCTGCGCTCGTTTTGAAGATCCACCAATACGAAGACACTGGCGCCATCATCGCGGCGAGTACAACCAGTCTTCCGGAACATCCGGGAAGCGTGAGAAACTGGGATTACCGCTATTGCTGGATGCGCGACACGTACTACGTGATCACTGCGCTAAACCACATCGGCCATTTCGAAGAAATGGAGCGCTATTTTAATTACATCACGGACATTTCTTTCCGCAATGATGAACGTTACCAGCCACTTTTCGGCATCGCCGGAGAACGCAAGCTTACCGAACGCATTCTGGACCACATCAAAGGCTACCAGGGTAACCAACCGGTAAGGATCGGTAATCAAGCGTTCGAGCACATCCAGAATGACATATATGGCCAGGTGCTGATATCTATGCTACCGCTTTACCATGATAACCGTTTCATCTTTGATGAACGTCATGGCTCTGCGCAGTGGCTGGACTATCTGCTGAAGAAGATTGAACGTACCATTGACGAAAAAGATGCCGGCATCTGGGAGTTCCGTAACATTGCCAATCACCATTGCTACACGAACTTATTCCAGTGGGCAGGTGCGAATGCTGCTTTGAAGATGGCAACAACCATCAACGACGAGAAGAGTAAGGAACGTGCCCAAATCTTAATTGATAAAGCAGCTAAATATATTGAAGATTGTTATGATCCCATACGTAAAGTGTACACGCACGGCGTTGGCAGCCCACACCTGGATGCGAGCACACTGCAACTTATCCTGATGAACTACCTGGATCCGCAATCGCAAAAAGCAAAAGATCACCTGCTTGCTGTTGAAGCGGAGCTGAAAGCACCAAACGGTCTTTTCTACCGCTACAAACATGCCGATGATTTTGGAAAACCGAAATCGACCTTTTTGATTTGTGCATTCTGGTATGTGGAAGCATTAGCTTGTGTTGGCCGCATAGATGATGCCATCAGGGAGTTTGAATCCCTGATGCAATATGGCAATCACCTTGATCTATTTAGTGAGGATATTGATGAGCATGACGGTAGTCAGTGGGGCAACTTCCCACAGGCTTATAGCCATGTAGGTTTGATGAATGCTGCCCACCGAATCGCCATCAAATTAGATAGACCAGTTTTTCTTTAACTGATCAGACTTGTTAACAGGGACCTGACTTCGGTCGGGTTCCTTAAATAATACCGTGCAGCGGAAATGTTACTGCCAACCTTTATGGTATAGGCTTCCTCCGGAATGGCTTTAAAGATATCCTCGTCTGTATGGTCATCGCCTAATGCGATAATGAAGTCCGGATGGTTATCATGCATCCAGTTTAAAGCTGCCTTACCTTTATTAACCTCAATATTTTTAAATTCAAGCACCTTATTTCCAGGCATCAACTGCAATCCATTATCCGCAACCATGATGCGCAAATGATTGATGATTTCCTGCGCTCGCAGCTCCCCAAGACCTTCTTCCACTTTGCGATAGTGCCACACCAGCGAATAACTTTTCTCTTCAATGAAAGATCCCGGCGTACGATCGGTATAAGTTTCCAGTACTGCACGGATATCAAGCTTCCACTTGTCGGTTAATAGTGGCAGGCTTTTCCACTCGCTGCCCGATTTTTTTTGCCATGCACCATGTTCGGCAATCATATCCAGTTTCAGGTGCCCAAACCAATCTTCGAGCGTCTGGTGTCTTCTTCCGCTGATGATAATCACTTTGTTGCCTGGTACGTTGGAAAGGCCAGTAAGCAATTGTAACAGTTCTTCATCTGGGGAGGCTTTGTCAATATCTCCTTTAAAGCCAACCAGGGTTCCATCATAATCCAGGAACAGGTAGCGCTCGCCAGCGTTTGTATATGCAGTTTTAATTCCTTCACGTATAGATGCCGACGCGTATTTAGTAAGCAAGGCTGCTTGCATTTCTTTCACCTCGTTCAGTTTATCCATAAAATTCTTTACCCAAAGATGTATGTTAAATTTCTTCACAATAGCCCGCATGCTCTTCATGCGGTGCTCCTGCTCCTGCTCGCTCATGTTAAGCGCCTGCAACAGATTGCGCATGATTTCGCCAATGTTGTTCGGGTTCACAATCAGCGCATCGTTCAATTCCTTAGAAGCACCTGCCATTTCACTCAGGATTAACACCCCCCGATTGTCGGTCTTGGATGCAACAAACTCCTTGCTCACCAGGTTCATACCGTCGCGCATCGGTGTAACCAGGCAAACGTCTGCGGTTCTATACAATGCGGATAAAAACTCAATCGGAAAAGACCGATAAAAATAGTGCACGGGCGCCCAGTTCAGCGTTCTGAACTTTGCATTGATGTTGCCAACCAGCTGATCAATCTGCTCCCGCAGCTCTTTATACTGCGGCACGGTGTCTCTCGAAGGCACTACAATCATGTACAATTCTACCTTTTCAATATATTGGGGATGAAGATGCAGGAACAGTTCGAAGGCCTGCAAGCGCGGGATAATCCCCTTGCTATAGTCCAGGCGGTCGATGGAAAGGATCATTCTCGAACCCTGTTTAGATTCTTTGAAAGACTGTATGTGTGCACTAACCCGTTCGTTATCAGCTAAACGCTCAAATTTATCGTCATCAATCCCCATAGGGAATGCTTCCACTACAATCTGCCGTTCGTTGTAGGTGATGACGTTGTTGGCGTATTTGGAGGTGGACAGCTTGCTTGCTGCACTTAGAAAGTGTCGCACATCATCGAAGGTGTGGAAGCCCAGCAAATCTGCGCCGAACATGCCGGCAAGTAGTTCTTCTCGCCACGGAATCAGGCGAAAGATTTCATAAGATGGAAATGGAATATGCTGGAAGAATCCAATCGTAACATGTGCCTGTCGCGCGCGTACAAGACCCGGCAACAATAATAATTGATAGTCATGGACCCATACCGTGTCACCCTCATGCAAATGCGCTTCAACAGCATCTGCAAATTTGGTATTTACAGTCTGATAAAAATCCCAGTAACTCTGCTCATAGTTGGCATAGGTGGTCATGTAGTGGAACACCGGCCATAGCACTTCATTGGAGAAGCCTTCGTAGTATTGATAAATCTCTTCATTGCTGAGGAATACCGGAATCAAATTCAACTCTGCGAGTTTCTCGGTAACTTCCTGCTGCCGGTCTTCCGGAACTTCCAGTCCCGGCCAGCCAATCCAAACGTTATCGCCCGTCTTGTATATGGAGCCTAAACCTGTTGCCAGGCCCCCTTCACTAGGACTTAGTTCATAAACCCCATCCTTTTCTACAATTTTCACAGGAAGACGGTTGGAAACAATAATGGTTTTATTCTTTGTCATATGTACTATTACTACCCTTATGAAAGGCTATTGTTTTGAGTTTTTCGAGATTTCACAAAGCACAAACCTTACATTTTCTAGTCTTTAATTCCCGTAACCGCCTGATATTAAGGAATTAAGTAGTGGATTTAACATCTATTTAATCGCGAAACACCTATCTTAGGGTAGCGACATTCTAAATCTACTCCAATGAACTGGAAAAAATTCAGCGGCGAGCTTATCCACAAGCCGATACTAAAAGAAATTGAACAGGCTATTATCCGGGAAACCGAAAACGGGTACAAACTAAAGATCTGTATTGGTACAGATTCACAGGTAAAGGGACCCATCACAAACTTCGCGACCGTCATCGTTTTGCTGCGTGCGCATCATGGCGGATTCATGTACATTCATCAGGAAAAGTCTACCCATAGGATGGGTATTAAGGAGCGCATGCTCGCGGAGGTGCAGAAATCCATCGAAACCGCTTATTCCATTTGCGACTTACTGGACCTCTATGATGTCGGACTGGAGGTTCATGCCGACATCAATACCAGTCCATCTTTCAAATCAAACAAGGCGCTTAATGAAGCGATGGGTTACATTTTGAGTATGGGCTTTATCTTTAAAGCGAAGCCCGAAGCTTTTGCAAGTTCTACCTGCGCAGATAAAATGGTACACTAGTTCCAGCTAGGCTGGAACTTTATGCAAGGTATCTATCTTATGCAGCGTATCTACTTCGATAATGGTTTCAACCGGGCTATTTTCCACGAAGAGCGTGCCCTGGTAGTATTTTTCATTATGCTGCGAGGCATCTAACCCTTCTTCTTCTTCGGCAGAGCTCACGCGGATTGGCTGAATCAGGTTCACCAGCTTGAATATACCGTAAGACATCACAAAGCTGAAGGTTACTACAATCGCGACACCTTTAAGCTGGGTAAGAAAGAACGTCGCATCTCCATAAAAGAGACCGTCAAAGCCAGCAGGATTGATCTGTTTACTCGCAAACACCCCGGTTAAGATCATACCAACAATACCACCTACTCCATGGCAAGGGAATACGTCCAATGTATCATCCAGGCTGGTACGGGATTTCCACATCACAGCCAGGTTGGATATGATCGCTGCAACCACACCAATGAAAATACTTACCGGAATGGCCACAAATCCTGCACTCGGCGTGATGGCCACCAAGCCAACAACGGCACCGATGCAGAAGCCAAGTACGGAAGGCTTTTTACCACGCAACACATCGAAAAACATCCAGGAAAGGCCTGCGGCACCTGCAGCCATATTGGTGGTTGCGAAAGCACTTACTGCTAGCGCTCCAGAGCCGAAGGCAGAACCACCATTGAAGCCAAACCATCCGAACCAAAGCAATCCAGTGCCTATTAATACATAAGGGATATTTGCTGGTGGTATTTCCTTGTTCTCGATATGGGATTTACGACGCTTCAATACCAGCGCACCAGCAAGTGCCGCCATCCCTGCAGAAATGTGTACGACCGTCCCGCCAGCAAAATCCAGGACACCCATTTTTAACAAGAATCCTTCCGGATGCCAGGTCCAATGTGCCAGTGGAGAATACACAAAAACCGAGAAGAGTACAATAAAGAGAATATAAGAAGTAAAACGAATCCGCTCTGCTACTGCACCTACAACTAATCCTGGGGTAATGATGGCAAACATCAACTGGAATACCGCGAATAAGGTCAGCGGAATGGTTGGTGCTGCTGCCCATGGCGCCCCAGAATTTACATTCTGAAAAAATGCGAAGGTGGCTGGATTACCGATGATGCCGTTAATGCTCTCTCCAAATGCAAGACTGAAACTAACCACTACCCACATCACCGTAATGACGCCCGCGGCAACCACACTCTTAATCATCGTAGAAAGCACATTTTTACGATGTACCATACCTCCATAGAAGAAAGCAAGGCCAGGTGTCATTAAAAACACTAGTGCTGCTGAAATTAAAATCCATGCAATGTCGGCCGAATTATACGTTCCTTCATCAAAATTCGGCATTACCGGAAAGTAGAGGCATAAAATACCAATTAGCAGCAACAAAACGAATGGAAGGCTTTGTCTTAGGGTTAAATTTTTCATATTATCCATTTTAAAACAGGCGAATTATTAACAAACACCAACAATAGTAGAAATATTGAGGTCTATATTTCAAAAATACAGTCTTTAATCTTAAAATCTCAAAGTTATTTTCACAAAAAACACCATCATAGACGCAACACTTACAAAAAGATAATATTTACACGCCTTGATAATCTAAATTTTGCATTTAACAGCAGCAATTTTGCTCAAAAACACAAATAAACATGTAGCAAAAAAGATTGTTATGGGAATATGAAATCATATCACCTGGAATTTAGCCAGAAAATGCCGATCAGCCTCTCAGAGGCATGGGCATTCTTCTCTTCACCCTTAAATTTAGCGAAGATTACCCCTAAAGAGATGGCCTTTACCGTCACTTCGAATACCACCGAAACCACCAGAATGTATCCTGGCATGATCATAACCTACAAGGTTTCGCCTGTATTGGGGATTAAAATAGACTGGATGACGGAAATCACCCAGGTGCAACATGAAAAATACTTTATTGACGAGCAACGATTTGGCCCATATAAGTTCTGGCACCACCAGCATCACTTTCAGGAGATACCAGGTGGTGTGCTGATGAATGACATCCTGACCTATGGTATGCCTTTCGGCGTGTTCGGTCAAATGGCAAATGGCATATTTGTAGCAGACAAGCTACAGCAGATCTTCAGTTACCGGAAAGAAAAAGTGGAGGCGCTGTTTGGAACCTACAGTACGCCTACTTCATAGGCGGAGCCCTGAACTACCCCTCTGCGCTCAATTTCTTTGTCGATATAGGTCTGAATAGCAGATTTGTTCAGGCCCCAGTTTGGCGCAATTAAAAGGTCCCAATCGGAAATCCCGAACAATCGTTGGATGACGATATCCGGCCTTAACAAAGGAATCAGCTTGCACAGCAAATCGGTATATTCTTCAAGGCTGAAGAGTTTAAATGGATTCTTCTTGTATTTAGCCCCCATAATGGAACCTTCTACAATATGTAGGTGGTGAAACTTAACGAACTTGATCTGCGGAAAACGGTTAATCTCATCGATATACTTCAGCATCATCTCTTCAGTTTCCCAAGGGAAGCCGAAAATGGTGTGCACACAAAGATCCAGGGGTGAATTTTCGAGCAGCTTTACCGCTTCTACAAATTCCCCGTGACTGCAGCCGCGGTTGATTTGATTAAGCGTTTCGTCGTAAATAGATTCCATGCCCATTTCCAGATCCACGTCAAAACGATCTGCATAACTTTCCAGTAGGGCGATCTTTTCCGCGTCTATACAATCCGGACGTGTACCGACTGAAAAGCCTACCACATCTTCCGGGTTGATGGAAAGCGCCTCATCATACATCATCTTGAGATAATGCGTAGGCGCATAGGTATTTGTATTGGGTTGAAAATAAACGATGAACTTATCCGCTTTGTAAAAGCCTTTCCCGCGCTCCATACCTTGCTCCAGTTGTTCGCGTATGGTGGGCAGTTTGCGGGAAAGTTCCGGCGTAAAGGAGTCCACGTTACAATACGTACAACCCCCATAACCTTTAGAACCGTCACGATTCGGGCAGGTAAACCCACCGTCTACAATAACCTTAAACACGCGCTGTCCCTTGTACTTCGCCTTTAAATGTGTACCGTAGTTGTTATAACCTTTTATGCCTGAATCTAATGGAGTTCCCAAATCGCTATATATTTGCTGCAAAAATACAGCTTTTTTGCGGGGATTGGAATTCCGTGGCTTTCCTTACCATTTATTTACATTCAATCGGTTAATCTGCTTTGGCTGCCGCCGGGTTGATGATGTTGCTCGCAATCTGCGATAAATAAGCTGCCGTGTCATTTTCCTCCTTCAGGCATTGTTCCAAAAGCACGTTCGCCTGTTCCAGCTTCAGCTCTTTGCTAACTTCAAAAAGCACGGTATAGCTCGCGATTTTATAATGCTCAACATGTTGTGCCGCATAGATGATCGCTGCATCGCGCATCGGCGTTCCAGCTTCATTCTTCACAATCAGATCCCTTGCTTTTTCGACCAGCGCAGAAACAATGTTACATTCCTGCTTGGTGGCCTTCACTTTTAGGGACTTCATAATTGTCTCTAATCGGTTTACATGGGCCTCCGCCTCTGTAGATGGAGAATTAAGCGCCGTACGTAACTCCTCGGTGTATGCTGCAATGGAGAGTGCCACGAAACTCTTTATAAACTTCTTCTCAGCATGATACAGATCCACCAATCGGGTAATAAAAAAATCCATTAATCCTGTCTGTTCCATAATAAGCTTCAATTTACCACAATAACAAGCTTTGCTAATTTAGGTTTTGGGTGGAAATTTCAAACGATGAAGCACAAGATAAAGAATGATACCTGCAGCCGACCAGCAACAAAGCCCAGGTATGATCTCATACAGCTTTCATCCAGCTTTCGTTCGCCTTTCCTTCGGCTGGAGGCGAAGCATAGGCGAACGAAAGGCGAACAATAGGCGAACAAAAGGCGATTGATGTGATAAGCATTTGTCGCTCTACCATGCAGCTGCGTCGCGGCACCTGCAGCCTAATTTTACCTGCTGCTGTATATGGTTTACGTTTTATTTATGGATATTAGGCCTATGAAACAACTCTTTATAGCCTTTATATGTTGCCTGTTTGTTAACCAGGCCAGCGCACAGCTACAGCCGCAAGTACTTCCCAACGCGGTATTCTATAAGAAAGATGGGAAGACATTCTCGACCGTGCAGATCCCAACCACGAAAAAAGCATTTATCATGTTCTTCGATGCAACCTGTGATCACTGCCAGCAAGTAGCCAGGCAGCTGTCTAAACAAAGCGGCAGATTAGCAAATTCAAACATCTACCTGGTTTCCATGGATGAGTTCCGCTCTATTGATTACTTCATGACCAACTTCGCGAAACCGCTGATGACCATGAAAAATGTAACCGTGCTGCAGGATAAGCATTCGATCTTTATCCCGACTTTCAAGCCAGATAAATACCCTTCCATGTACCTTTACAACACCAGCAAGCGCTTGCTTAAGTTTTCAAGCAATGACAAAGAGGTTCCGAAATTTCTGGAATTGATGAACTAACCACATTTTTAAGCATAAAAAAAGGCCAGCAGCTGTCCCGGTATTTTCCGGAAAGCTGCTGGCCTTTTTTATGAATGCGCTACTCAGCCGTTTCTTTCGGCTTACTCAGGTAATACACTGGAATCCCGGCAAGCATGATTACAACGCCCCAGCCACAAGTACTGGTTTTTGTGATCAGCAACGATATGCAGATTGCTGCAGCGACAATGATGTACAGAAATGGCAGTACCGGGTAGCCGAAAGCACGGTAAGGACGTACGGCATCAGGCATTTTACGACGAAGGATGAAAATACCGTAGATGGTCAGGATGTAAAAGATAATTACAATGATCATTACGTAATCCAGCAGATCGCCGTACTTTCCGGTAAGACAAAGCGCCGATGCCCAAATGCACTGAAACCATAGTGCCCATGCTGGTACGCTGGACTTGTTCAATAAAGCGGCCTTCTTGAAGAATAAACCATCTTTGGCCATGGTGTAATACACACGTGCACCAGCCATGATTAAGCCATTATTACATGCAAATGTGGAGATCATGATCATGACCGCAATAATCAATGTACCCGTGTTGCCAAAGATGTTTTGCGCAGCAACAACGGCCACACGATCTGATTTGGCAAAAGCGATGTCATGCAATGGCATTACGGATAAATACATGAGGTTGGCCAGAATATAGATTACAGACACGATGAAGGTCCCAAGGAACAGGCTTAAACCCACATTCTTTTCAGGGTTTCGGATTTCTGCAGCAATGAAAGTAACGCCATTCCAGGCATCACTTGAAAATAGTGATCCGACCATCGCCGCAGATACTGCAGCAAGTAAAGCAGAGCCAGCAATTGGCATCCAGCTGTCTGTAGCCGCGTTGTAGTTGGCCGGGCTCCAGGCATCCGCCCAGTTCGCGTTCCAGACTTCGGCCTTTGCGCCAAGCGTAAAACCAAAGATGATCAGGCCGAACAGAGATACAATTTTGATCACGGTCAGGAAAGTCTGCAACAACTTGCCATTTTTAACGCCCTTACTGTTGATATAGGTGAGCACAATGATGGTGAAGATGGACATCAGCTGCGCTGCATTGATGTTGAAGTCGCCGAAGCTAAACAAGATGTTCTCATCGCTTAACGGCTCAAAAAGGTAGGCTGCAAACTTGGAGAAGGCCACACCGACTGCGGCGATGGTGCCGGTTTGGATGACCGCAAAGAAACTCCAGCCGTAAAGAAAAGCGATAAGTTTGTTGTAGGCTTCTTTAAGGTAAACGTACTGGCCACCAGCCTTTGGAAACATGGCGCTCAGCTCGCCATAACTTACGGCTGCTATTACGGTTACCAGTCCTGTAAGCACCCAGATCAGGGTCAACCATCCGGCGGAGCCGACCTGGCGTCCAATGTCGGCACTGACGATAAATATTCCGGATCCAATCATGGAGCCGACCACCAGCATGGTGCCGTCCAGCAAGCCCAGTTCGCGTTTGAAGTGCTGATCCTCTGTTTCTTTTTCCATTGAGATTTATAAATAGTTTGGTTGCCGGCGAATATATTTAAAAAATCCAATATTAAAACAGGCGTACTCATTGCCAGCCAATTATAAATTTGGTAAAGTGCTAAACTATTTTATTTTTGTATAGGCTTGCCTTGCTAACCAATTAAACCAAATATATCGTATGGAGTTTCTACAAAACAACCTGATCTACATGATTCCGGGTTTCGGGCTCATTGGAATCCTTTTTATGGCGGTACAAAGTGCGTGGGTGAGTAAGCAAGATGCAGGCGACAAAAACATGCTGGAACTATCCGGGCATATTGCCGACGGGGCAATGGCCTTTTTAAAAGCAGAATGGAAGGTCCTCTCCTATTTTGTGATCATTGCCGGAGCGCTGCTCGCCTGGTCTGGCACCATGGAAGGCACAGCTGAAAATCCGATTCATTCAAGTCCCATTATCGCCATTGCCTTCCTTTTGGGCGCAGTGTTCTCTGCTTTCGCAGGATACATCGGGATGCGGATTGCGACAAAAGCAAACGTGCGCACCACACAGGCCGCAAGAACGAGTCTGGCGCAAGCACTAAAAGTTTCCTTTACCGGTGGCACAGTTATGGGCTTCGGCGTGGCGGGCCTCGCCATCTTTGGCTTGGGCGGTCTTTTCATCGTGCTCTATTATACATTCGTTAATCCTGCTGCCGCAGCAACAGGTCCGGAAATGAAAAAGACCATTGAGGTACTTGCCGGTTTCTCGCTGGGTGCGGAAAGCATCGCCCTTTTTGCCAGAGTGGGCGGCGGTATATATACCAAAGCGGCAGATGTTGGTGCCGATCTGGTCGGCAAAGTTGAAGCCGGCATCCCGGAAGATGACGTGCGGAACCCGGCAACTATTGCGGACAACGTAGGTGATAACGTCGGTGACGTGGCTGGCATGGGTGCGGATTTATTCGGTTCGTATGTTGCAACAATTCTGGCGACCATGGTATTGGGTCAGGAGATTAGCTCGGAAGATAATTTCGGCGGTATGGCGCCAATACTCCTGCCGATGTTCATTGCCGGACTGGGCTTAATATTCTCTATCGTCGGTTCCTGGTTCGTAAAAATCTCCAAAGAAACGGATAGTGTACAAAATGCGTTGAACCTTGGCAACTGGTTGTCGATAATTCTAACCGCGGTCGCTTCTTACTTTGCGGTGCACTGGCTGCTACCGGAAAGCATGGAGATCCGTGGGTTTTCATTCCCGGCAGCAAACGTGTTTTATGCCATTTTAGTGGGCCTTGTTGTTGGAACGCTCATGAGTTTAATAACAGAGTACTATACGGCCATGGGTAAACGTCCGGTAAATTCGATTATTCAGCAGTCCTCAACCGGCCACGCCACCAATATTATTGGCGGCCTTTCGGTTGGCATGGAGTCTACGGTATTGCCCATCCTGGTACTTGCTGCCGGTATATACGGCTCCTACCACTTTGCGGGTTTCTATGGTGTTGCCATTGCCGCTGCAGGTATGATGGCGACGACGGCCATGCAACTTGCGATCGATGCCTTCGGACCGATTGCCGATAATGCTGGTGGTATTGCGGAAATGAGCGGTTGTCCGAAGGAAGTTCGGGAGCGCACTGATAACCTGGATGCCGTGGGGAATACCACCGCTGCGACAGGGAAAGGATTTGCGATTGCCTCCGCAGCCTTGACTTCGTTAGCGCTCTTTGCGGCTTTCGCTGGCATATCCGGCATCACCACCATTGATATCTATAAGGCGGATGTACTTGCCGGCTTGTTTGTGGGCGGTATGATTCCATTTATATTCTCCGCATTGTGCATCTCCGCCGTTGGCCGCGCCGCGATGGCGATGGTGCAGGAAGTGCGCCGGCAGTTCCGGGAGATTCCTGGCATCATGGAATACAAAGCAAAACCCGAGTACGATAAATGTGTGGCCATTTCTACGCAGGCTTCTATTCGGGAGATGATGCTGCCCGGTGCTATTGCCTTGATCGTGCCGCTACTGGTTGGTTTCTTATTCGGCCCGGAAGTCCTGGGCGGACTGCTCGCCGGGGTGACGGTTGCCGGGGTGTTGATGGGCATCTTCCAGTCTAACGCAGGTGGCGCCTGGGACAATGCGAAGAAGTCCTTTGAAAAGGGCGTCATGATCCAGGGGAAAATGGAGTACAAAGGTTCTGATGCACATAAGGCGTCGGTTACCGGGGATACTGTAGGTGATCCGTTCAAAGATACCTCCGGCCCGTCGATGAACATCCTGATAAAACTGATGTCCATTGTCTCTTTGATTATTGCACCACATATCGCGGTTGGGCCAGCACCGCAATCTAGTGTTAATCTGAAAGTTAAAACCGAAAAAGTCGTTAAATCAAAGCTGACACTGAACCAGCTTCAGCGGAACCTGAAAAGGAATTTATGAAGCGGTTAAAATTGTTACCAGAGAAGGGATTTTCATTGAAAATCCCTTTTTATTATTAAATAATTTTTAATTAGGTTTGGAACCATATTAAAAAAAATAAAACAAATTCTAATTTATCGAAACACACTAACTAAACTTTAATTTATGTTATTTAAAAAATCGATAGACTCTTTAATTCAGGAGTCTACTGAGAGTGGCGAAGGTACACTGAAACGTACGCTCGGGGTGGGAAACCTGATTGCGTTGGGTATTGGTGCGATCATCGGTGCTGGACTTTTTGTTAGAACTGCTGCAGCGGCGGCAGAACACTCAGGTCCGGCGGTTACGCTTTCTTTCATCCTGGCTGCAATTGGTTGTGCGCTTGCCGGATTATGTTATGCAGAGTTTGCATCCATGATCCCTATTGCAGGTAGTGCTTACACCTATTCTTATGCAACCATGGGTGAAGTTGTTGCCTGGGTAATTGGCTGGGATCTGGTACTGGAATATGCCGTTGGTGCGGCTACAGTAGCGATTGCCTGGTCTGAATACCTCAATAAGCTCCTGGAAACCTTCGGGGTCTCCATTCCCTACGCTTATTGTCACTCGCCTTTCCAAACCTCAGTAGATGGCATACAGGGTATCATTAACATCCCTGCTTTATTCGTTGTTGTACTCTTAACCTTCGTGTTGATCCGCGGAACCCAGGAGTCTGCCACCTTAAACGGAATTATCGTTATCCTTAAAGTCGCTATCGTAATTGCATTTATCGCCATCGGTTGGGGTTATATGAACCCGGTTAATCACACACCATATATTCCTGTTAATGCTGGTGAGATTGCTTATTCCAACGGAGAGAAGAGTTTCGGAGAATTCTTTACGCAGGACTTTGGTAATTTTGGTATCTCTGGTATCATCGCTGGTGCTGGTGTTGTTTTCTTTGCTTTCATCGGTTTCGATGCGGTTTCCACTGCAGCACAGGAAGCTAGAAACCCGAGCAGAGATATGCCAATTGGTATCTTGGTTTCCTTAGCGGTTTGTACCGCTTTATATATCTTATTTGGACACGTATTAACTGGTGTTGCCAACTATTCAGAGTTTGAAAATGCTGGTAAAGAGGCTTCCGTTGCTTATGCGATTGAGAATTATATGCATGGCTATCACTGGCTGTCTGTGTTGATCACAGTAGCAATCCTTGCTGGTTTCTCTTCCGTAATCCTTGTAATGCTTTTAGGTCAGTCACGTGTATTCTTCTCGATGTCTAAAGACGGACTTGTACCAAAGGTATTCTCTGCAGTACACCCTAAGTTCCAGACGCCGTACAAGTCTAACCTGATTTTCCTTGTTTTTGTAGGTTTATTCGCTGCATTTGTTCCAGGAGACGTGGTTGGTGATATGACCAGTATTGGTACTTTATTCGCCTTTACACTGGTATGTATCGGTGTATTGGTATTGCGTAAGGTGGATCCGGATCGTGTAAGACCATTCAAAACGCCTTTCATGCCAGTTGTCCCGATCTTAGGTGCTGGTGTGTGTATCCTGATGATGGTTGGTTTAGGTGCCCACAACTGGGAGCGTCTACTAATCTGGATGGCACTAGGTTTTGCAATCTATTACGGTTACAGCCGCAGGCATTCGGTTGTAAGAAGAAAACATAGAGAAGGTCAAAAATAAGATCTCTAGATATTCTTAAAACAAAAGCGGCTGTCCAAAAGATAGCCGCTTTTGTTTTATATTGATTTAATAGAATTACATTTGCCTTAAAAAAATGAACTGATGGAATTTAACGTTAGCCAGATCCTGACCACCTCTATGGTACTTTTTGCCGTGATTGATATCCTTGGATCCATTCCGATCATCATTGAACTGCGCAGAAAAGCGGGTCATATCGAATCAGAGAAGGCAACTGTGGTTGCAACTGTGCTTATGATTATCTTCCTTTTTGCAGGTGAAAGCTTGCTTAAAGTTATAGGACTTGATGTCGCTTCCTTTGCCATTGCGGGTTCATTGGTGATCTTTGCCCTGGCCATGGAGATGGTGCTTGGGTTAACCTTATTCAAGGAGGAAGCGCATGAGACGGTGTCGATCGTGCCCCTGGCATTTCCAATCATTGCTGGTGCGGGTACCATGACCACCCTGCTTTCCTTAAAAACAGAATACACCAGTCAGAATATCCTCGTGGGCATAATCGTCAACATGCTGTTTGTTTACTTTGTGCTAAAGAACACCAACAGGCTTGAGAAACTTTTGGGTAAAACGGGCTTAAACATCCTTCGTAAAGCCTTCGGGATCATCTTACTCGCTATTGCAATCAAATTATTCAGAAACAATACGGGCCTGTAAACAATATTTAGTAAATTGTTGTTAAGCAGAAAAGCGGAACAATGAACAGCTTCGAAGAATATACCGTCATCATTGGCTTGCTGGCCATCTTGTTTGAAGGGCTAAGGCATCTGAAGTACAGGCTGCGCGCGTGGTTTCAGACGCATGCTAATTAAGGTAAGTTAGGGTTTAATCAGCCTTGCTACAAACATCGTATCTGCCTTCTCGTTGTAACCCTTTATCACTTCCATAGCTTCTAGTGTCAATCCATGTGCTTGCTGCAGGTGTTCTACCACCGCTTCATTTTCGGCATGAAAAACCGAGCAGGTGATGTAAATTAAAGGTTGTCCTGGTTTCAGGTATTTGAGTACGTTGGCAGCAATCGCTTTTTGTAGGCCCTGAAACTGCTTCACCTTCCTTTCATTGAAATAATAAAGCATTTCTGGTGTTCTGCCCCATGTACCGGATCCGGAACACGGTGCGTCGAGTATAATGCCGTCAAATTCATAATGGTGCAGATGCTGCTCATTGTCGACCAGCAAATCCAGTACTTTCTTCTGATACTTATGCAATCCTGCCTCCTGGAAGCGCTCGTCCAGGTTCATCAGACTGTGCTCCCGTACATCGCTAACCAGCAGTTGTACTTTAGGCTCCAACTCATGCAGCAGCAACGATTTCCCGCCGGATGCTGCACAGCAGTCCCACCAGTATTCATAAGGTTTAGGCTGAAAGTAATTGCCCGTACGCTGTGAGGAAAGATCCTGAACCTGATAATGCCCTGTACTTGGCAGGATCTGCCCCAGCTTCGTGCCATTTGGTAAGGAAAGGATGTTTTCAGAAAGCGCTTTTACGTGTACGCCGGCTTCTGAAAGGGTATGGTGGATCTCATCGGCATGCTTCGCCTTTACGCGTATGAAAAGATCAGGTTGTGTGAAGAAAGATTCCAGGAACTGTTGTTCATCTATACCGTTGGAGCGTGCTTCCTGAAAAGGAAAAACGTCCTCAAGCACAAATTCCGGATAGGCATCTTTCACCAGGACCAGCTTCGCGGCAACGGGTAAACTTACCTGTTCATTCCATGCCGGCTGCAAGCTTTGCAGGACCAGGCTGCTGGTTGAATTACAGAGAAAGTCACCCACGGTAAGACGCTCCTGCAGGCTGCGCGCAGGCATTGCCTTGCCGATTCTGAAGGAGCTGTACAGGTACCTGGATGCCCAACGACGATCTGAAGAACCCATCTGCTTATTTGCCTTGAAATAGGTGACAAGGAAACGGTGCAACGGCAATGCGCCATCGTATTCTTTCAGGATTTTCTCGAACGTTCTGATCTGATGCTCTACTTTCATTCAATGGTATTTAGGGCGAAGTTCTTGTATTGAAGCAACATGAGGCTGGTGTTGATGTAGCCAAACTGCTCATCATGTACGAAATGGAAGCTATTGTGTAAGCCCCTGTAGTTGTGCTTGGTAATTTGCTTCAGGAAATCCGGACCTGATCTTGCAATCAATCCGCCGAAGAAAAGGCCGATATCGTAGCCTTTAAACGCGTATTCGCTGGGTTCGAACTGGTAGCTTGCCCGGTATTTTTTCACAAAACTGATGACCGCGGGACGGCGGTAGTCCACCTTATAAGAACTGCTGACAATCGTATTCAAGGCCTGCAGCTTTTCTGCCGGATAGGTTTGTTTGGTCCAGTTCGGATGTCCGTACAAGCTTACGTTTAAGCCTGCACGCTGCATTTTAAGCAACTTGTCGATACTTGCGGTAACGAAGTTCTTGTTGGAGGAGCTAAGCAGGATAACGTACCTTTTGTTTTTCTGCAGTTTCATTTCCATGGAAAACACCGAAGCATACTCCTGGAAGCTGAAATTCTTGTTCTTCATCGTGCCGAAGTACGTCCTTACAGGTGCCGCAAAAACCTCATCATCACTGCTTTTTGGATTGATCAGTACCACGACGTTCTGCTCAGAATTGTAGTTCTTGCTGATGTGGTCACCGATCTTCTTTACATGCAATGTGATATTATTAACCACGGAAATCAGGTTCGGGTTGTTGAACTCCTGAGGCATAGAAGCCGCTAAGGGAGAAACAATTGGAAGTTTGTTCGCTAGCGTGTACTTGCTGATGTACTTTTGTCCATCCGGGTAAACCGGGCCAACAAGCAGATTGCTTTTGGCAAGCTCCGGAGATTTCAGGAACGTCTCAATTTGCGCGTTGTAATCACGGGTGTCTAAAACATTAACTTTGAAATTGATGCCCGAAGATGCTGCGGAATCAATGCCCAGCATAAAGCCCTGGTAGAATTCGATTGCGAGTGCAGCCTTTTCTACTTCAGCCTTTGTAGGTGCTTTAACATTGATCTGGTTGAGTTTGAAAGGAAGCAACATAGAGATTGTTGCTTCCTTAAATTTCTTGTCTTCGGGGGCCGCCACTACTTGCTCCTGCTCCTTTTCTGGTTTTGCAGGCGCTGGCGTTGACTTGGGCTGTATCTTAGGAGAACAGGCAGAAATCAGCAGTCCGAATACAAAGACTAGCCATAATTTATTCCCACTCAATCGTTGCTGGTGGTTTGGAGCTGATATCATATACAACGCGATTAATTCCTTTTACTTTATTGATGATTTCATTAGAAATTTTAGCGAGTACAGGGTAAGGTAAATGACACCAATCTGCAGTCATGCCATCAACAGACTCTACAGCCCGCAGACAGATCACGTTTTCGTAGGTACGCTCATCGCCCATGACACCCACAGATTGCACTGGCAAGAATATCGCACCCGCCTGCCATACTTGATCGTATAACCCGGCTTCTCTCAAATTGTTTATATAAATCGCATCGGCTTCCTGCAGAATGGCCACCTTTTCAGCGGTTACATCACCAAGAATACGGATGGCTAAACCTGGTCCAGGGAAAGGGTGACGGCCCAGGATCACATCGTCTATACCAAGGGTTTTACCAACGCGTCTAACTTCATCCTTAAACAAGGTATTTAGTGGCTCTACAACCTTTAATTTCATGTATGCAGGCAAACCACCCACGTTATGGTGCGACTTGATCGTCGCTGATGGTCCTTTTACAGAAACGGACTCAATTACATCGGGATAAATGGTACCCTGACCAAGCCATTTCACGTTTTGCACTTCATGTGCAGCATCGTCAAATACTTCAATGAAGACGCGGCCAATGGCTTTACGTTTCATTTCTGGATCTTTCAGGCCAGCAAGCTGACTTAAGAAACGGTCTTTAGCATCAATACCTTTGATGTTTAAGCCCATATGTTTGTACTGTTCTAAAACAGCTTCGTATTCGTCTTTTCTTAGTAAACCATTGTCTACAAAGATACAGTGCAGGTTTGTGCCAATCGCTTTGTGCAGCAATACTGCCGCTACGCTGGAGTCAACACCGCCAGAAAGTCCAAGCACTACTTTATCATCTCCAAGCTGTGCCTTTAGGTTCGCAATGGTAGATTCCACGAAAGCATCTGGTGTCCACTCCTGTTTACATCCGCAGATGTCTACCAGGAAGTTTTCAAGCAATTGCTTGCCATCTGTACTGTGGGTAACTTCCGGGTGAAACTGGATGGCATAGGTTTCAGAACCTTTAACCTGGTAAGCGGCTACGCGAACACTGTCTGTGCTGGCGATGATCTCAAAATTATCAGGCACCTCTGTGATGGTATCACCGTGTGACATCCATACCTGAGAGGTTTCACTAATGTTTTTAAATAGCTTACTGCTTTGGGAAACATAGCCAAGATTGGCTCTGCCATATTCTCTTGTGGAGGATGGTTGCACATCACCGCCGGAATGTAAAGCGATGTATTGTGCCCCGTAACAAACTGCCAGAACAGGATACTTCTGCATGAAGCGTTCTAGTTCGATCTGAGGTGCGTCGTCTTGTCTTACGGAATAAGGACTACCGGAAAAGATGATACCTTTTACGTCAGCAGTTGTTTCAGGAATGTTGTTAAAGGGATGAATTTCACAGTAAACGTTTAGCTCGCGAACTCTTCTTGCAATTAATTGTGTGTACTGGGATCCAAAATCGAGAATTATGATTTTTTCTAGCATGGCCAAAGTTAGTATTTTATAACCTCAACGCCGAATCTTTTTAAGAAATCCACGCCTTCATCGCTGTCCAGGCCTTTATATTCGGCATAGGAGTTTTTGAAAATAACGTGCTTGATTCCTGATGTTAGAATGAGTCTTGCACATGCAATGCAAGGGGAAAGGGTGCAGTATAAAGTTGCCCCTTCCAGATTGGCGCCGTTTTTTGTGGCAAAGAGGATTGCGTTCTGCTCTGCATGAAGTGCCAGTAAGCAACTTCCACGGGAGTCTTTTTCACAGCCCGTTTCCGGCCATTCTTCGTCGCAGTTGTGTGTGCCCGCAGGCGGGCCGTTATACCCGATGGAGATGATGCGGGTATCTTTAGCGAGTACAGCACCTACTTGTGCCCGCACACAATGTGAACGGGCAGCAAGATCGGTTGCTAAATTCATGTATATGTCGGTGAAACCAGGTCTTGAACCCATATGGTCTTAGTGTCCTCCTTCTGCCGCGATTTCTTCCACGTTGATGCCTTGATTCTTCAAAACAGCACTTACTCGCCATGCGAAGAAAATCAGGTATGCAAAGCCTATTAATGGAACAATATACGAAGCGTGGATGCCTTCCGCATCTGCCAGTGTACCTTGGATCGGTGGAATAATCGCACCACCTAAGATCATCATGATCAAAAATGACGAACCCTGGCTGGTGTATTTGCCCAAACCGGTGATTGAAAGTGCGAAAATAGATGGCCACATGATAGAGCAGCAAAGACCACCACTGATGAAAGCAAAAATTGCAATCGGACCAGTGGTCACTAAACCGGTAATCATCGCGATCACACCCAGCACGCTAAAAATGGCAAGGGTCTTGGCTGGTTTCTCCTGCCCGATAAAGAATGCAATGATCATGATGGCAACAGAAATCGCGTAAACATAAAGGTTGTCTACTTCAGTTCCAGTTGCATGGGTTACCAATAAGATTACACCAAAAGCGATGAAAGGAACAATAACGGTCAAGATCGTTTTAGTTGATTTGGTAAAGTTAAATGCACTTACTGCACCTGTCCAACGGCCAATCATCATACTTCCCCAGTAAAGCGAGATGTATTGTTTGATGTCAGATTCTTCGAGCCCACCAAATTCTGGTAGGTTTAATAAAGTACCCAGGTTACTTTGAATGGTTACTTCCACCCCTACGTAGATAAAGATGGCGAGCATGCCCAGGATCAACTGTGGATAGCGCATTGCACCCCAATCTTCGGGATGATCTTTCTTGGTTAAATAAGCGTACAATAAAGATCCTACGATGATGACCAATGAAGAGTAAACAAAAATGGACTCGCTGATCTGTGTCATACGTGCTAAAGGACTTGCAGCAAGGATCATGAAGAAACCAAGAATCATAACAACGATAGGACCGTTAGATTTTGGACTGGTCTCAATTTTATCGGAGTTGGTTACTTCCGGAAGCTTTGTGAAAGCGTAGAATACGGCAACAGCAAGGAATAACCCAGCTAGAATATAATACAGGTTGTTAATCGAGGTAATGTCTACTGCTTTTGGCACCGCGTCGCTCGCGGAGCCGAACAGCACAATGCTCACGATTACCGGGCCCATCAGACCACCAAAGTTGTTTACCCCGCCTGCAAGATTTAGGCGGTGTGTACCACTTTCTTCAGGACCTAATGCAACAACAAAGGGGTTTGCGGCAGTTTGTTGCAATGAAAATCCAATTGCAATAACGAAAAAGGCGATCAGGATAAAGGCGAAGGAGCCTGAATGCACCGCCGGAACCATCAATAAGGCACCACCTGCAGACATGACCAGTCCGACAATAATCCCTTTCTTATAACCTATTTTGTTTAATATATCCACCTTACTGGCCTGAGATGCGAAATAAAGGATCAGTGAACCGATGAAGTATCCACCGTAAAAAGTATAGTCAATTAATTGAGATTCGAATTGGGTCAGATTGAAATGCGTTTTACAGAAAGGAATGAAAACCCCGTTCGACGCAGCTACGAAACCCCAGAAAAAGAAAACGGTGATGATGCTGTATAGCGCCGTTCCATAATTTTTTTGTTCGTCTTGTTTCATGTTATGGTTAGTGATATGTTTTGTGCGATAAACATAAATAAAAAATTTGTGCAACTGGTTGCAATGCCTGTACAATCTTTGAATGTATCCTAAAAGATAGATGTATTGAGAAATATTTCACGCTTTCTGCGTTTGTATAAAGGCGGTCGGGAGGCCGCTGCGGGAGAAAGCTTAAAGCCAGCTCGGCTTTTTTTGCGTAAATTCGCATATTAGCATATTATACACACACACGAAAATTAATGTTTGAAGCAATATTACAAGGGATGGCTGCGGGCGTTTTGTTTTCTTTTTTGACAGGGCCTGTCTTCTTTTCCATGATTAAAACCAGCATTGAAAAAGGTTTTAAAGCTGGTTTTTCTTTAGCCATTGGCGTTGTGTTGAGCGACATCATCTTCATCACGGCGACCATCTTCAGCGCACAATTCGTTGTCTACAACTCAAAATACAATCAGTACATCGGTATCGTAGGTGGATTATTTCTGCTGGGCGTGGGGTTATACTACGTCATCAACAAGGTAAAGGTGAATTATGATCTGGCAGCAACGGAGAATATCAAGCGCAGCGGCTATATTCTTAAGGGATTTCTGATGTGCCTGCTTTCGCCAACCACCCTAATGTTCTGGATCATGGTTGGCGGTATTGTTTCCGTACAACTCCATTTTGAAACAGCCGAGAAGATCGGCTTTTTTGTTATGGCTATGTGTACGCAACTCACCGTGGATGCGGTGAAGACTTTTTATGCTGCTAAACTGCGGTACAAGATTAAAGAGCAGTCCATACAGAACCTGAACCGGTTCGCCGGTGCGGTGATCATCATCTTCGCGCTGCGCCTGTTTTATGAGGTTTATAAGCAGTAATATATTGTCCATAAAACTTAATTGGAAAGGGCATAAAGACGAATTTCATACGTCTAAAAAACTTATTGCCTACGCCAATAAACCAAATTGCATTAGCAAAAGAACTTAATCTAATTAGCATAAGAACCTATCGCATTAGCAACACAACTTAATTGCATAAGCAAAAGAACTTACTTGCATAAGCAAAGAAAAAGCGGCCCCGTCATGAACAGGGTCGCTTTTTCTTTGAATAATATAAATTTAGTATGCTCGTTTGTTACTGCCTTCTTTCCAGTTTACAAAAGCCTTGTTGACAACTTTGTTGCCCCCTGGCGTTGGGTAATTTCCAGAGAAGTACCAATCTCCGGTATGTTCCGGACATGCCACATGCAGGTTATCTAAAGTCTGGTAAATAACCTCTACCTCTGCGTTGATGCCTTCTGGTGTAATGATTTTGGTAATCTGAGCAGAGATCTCTTCCTGCTTAAACGGACGGTAGATCTCCTTTACGTGGTTCACGATTTCCTCTTTCGGCAACAACAACGATGCCTTACACTTTTCATAAACCTCATCAATGATGTGCTCCATGCCGCGTGCTTTTAGCAGTTGGATCGCTGCTTCAAAAGCAACAAACTCACCCATTTTCGACATGTCGATACCATAACAATCCGGATAACGGATCTGAGGTGCTGAAGAAACAATAATGATCTTCACCGGGTGTAACCTGTCGATGATCTTGATGATGCTTTGCTTAAGTGTTGTACCACGCACAATAGAATCATCAATGGCAACAAGTGTATCTGTATGGTTCTTGATTACGCCATAAGTGGTGTCATAAACGTGGGCAACCATGTCATTACGATCCGCATCCTGCGTGATGAAGGTTCTTAACTTCACATCTTTGATGGCCAGCTTCTCCACCCGTGGGCTCATGGATAGCAATTCATCAAGGTCCGCATCGTTGATCTCGCCTTGCTTTCCAAGGAGCGTATCTTTCTGCACCTTCCGGATGTGTTTATGCAATCCTTCAACCATACCGTAGAAGGAAACTTCTGCCGTGTTTGGAATAAAGGAGAATACCGTATTTTTAAAGTCGTGATTAACGGAGTTTAATATCTGTGGACATAGTAATTCACCAAGACGTTTACGCTCTTTATAGATATCTGCATCGCTGCCTCTGGAGAAGTAGATGCGTTCAAAAGAACATGCTCTTTTTTCTAAAGGTTCGCGAATCATTTCTTCCGTAACTTTTCCGCTCTTTTTAACGATCAGCGCATGACCAGGTTTGATCTCCTTCACGTCGCGGAAAGGAATATTGAAAGCCGTCTGAATTGCCGGGCGCTCTGAAGCGGCCACTACAATTTCATCATCCGCGTAGTAGAAAGCCGGTCTAATACCTGCCGGATCTCTTAATATGAAAGCATCACCATTACCAACAATACCGGAAATAGCATAACCACCGTCCCATGTTTTAGCAGAACGACGCAGAATGTTCGCGATGTTCAGGCCTTCGGAGATGCGGTGTGTGATGGCGACGTTGTCCAGACCCTCTTTTTTATAAGCATCAAAAAGGTCTTGGTTTTCATCATCCAGGAAGTGTCCGATTTTCTCAAGAACCGTTACGGTATCTGCCTGCTCTTTTGGATGCTGACCAAGCTCGTATAACTGCTCCAATAGTTCATCAACATTCGTCATGTTGAAGTTACCGGCAATGACCAGGTTTCTGGTCATCCAGTTGTTCTGGCGTAGGAAAGGGTGACAATTTTCAATGCTGTTCTGGCCGTGGGTACCATAGCGTAAGTGGCCAAGCAGTACTTCTCCGATGAAACTTACATTGGCTTTAAGCCATTCCGCATCTTTCATCAGTTCCGGCGTTTCATTCTGGATGGTCACAAACTTGTTCTGCACATAACCGAAGATATCGGCAACAGCATTCTGTGCCATTGATCTGTATCTGCTGATGTAGCGGTGGCCCGGCTTTACATCAAGTTTGATGGTTGCAATACCTGCCCCATCCTGCCCCCTGTTGTGTTGTTTCTCCATTAAAAGGTACAGCTTGTTCAACCCGTAAAGGGCTGTTCCGTACTTTTCCTGATAATAAGATAGGGGCTTTAGCAGACGAATAAAAGCAATTCCGCACTCGTGTTTGATCTGGTCGCTCATTAGGTGTTGTTTGAGCCGCAAATTTACCGCTAATAACCATTAGAACCTAACAAGAATTTCTCCTTTCGGTATGTTCATCGTAAAAATTAGCTGAATATTTTAACACCGCCTGCGGCAAGAAACATGATTCGGGAATGCTACAACGCTGGGCAGCTCACCGCTGTCGACTTTATGGACGAGCCGAAGAACAACGAACCCAGCGTGTTAAACACCTCCGGATCACCAGTGGTCACGAAAGTCTGACCTCCTCCGTGGCGAAGTTCCGTTTCAATCTCCGGGTGCCGTGAAAGATAATCTTTCAGGCTTTGCGCTACAATGTCCCCTTGACTTAGCAGTTTAATCCCCTCCGGGAGATAAGCTTCCAGCTTGGGCACGATCAGCGGATAGTGCGTGCAGGCGAGTAGAATGCAGTCGATGTTTTCCGCTTTGGCTAAAAGCCTTTCCAGGTAAATCTTCACGAAGTAATCAGCACCTGCATTCAGGTGTTCATTATTCTCAATCAAGGGTACCCACATTGGACAACTCTGCTGTACGACTTCTATTTCAGGGTAAAGCTTGTTGATTTCAATCTGATAGGAGGCAGATTTCACCGTCCCCCTTGTGCCGAAAACACCGACCTTATTGGATGTGGTGTACTGGTTGATAACCTCCGCCGTAGGGCGAATTACGCCAAGCACGCGCTTACCTGGATATTTCTTCGGAAGAATATTTTGCTGAATGGACCGAAGTGCTTTTGCCGACGCGGTATTGCAGGCCAGGATCACCAGACTGCAACCTTGTGCAAACAACCACTCCACACAGTCCAGCGTATAGCGGTAAACCGTTTCATAAGAATGATCACCATAAGGCGCTCTGGCATTATCTCCAAAATAGATGTAATCGTATGCTGGGAGTTCCGGAATAATGGACTTAAAGACGGTGAGGCCACCATATCCGGAATCAAAAATACCAATAGAATTCTTTCTCATCAGGGCAAAAAAAAGCGGAATCAAGCCTGGGCTTGATTCCGCAATTTACATTAATTTTTAAGATTATTTCTTAGCAGGCGCAGCAGCTGGAGCTGGTGTTGCAGATGCAGAGATACCTAACTTCGCTTTTACAGCATCCGTGATGTCATCACCACCGTCGAAGTAAACAACGTTGTTACCATCTTGTTGTGCAGCAACATCAAGTACGTAAGCCAATCCTTTTTCTTTAGCTACGGTTTTGATCGCGTTGCTTAGTTTTCTAAGGATAGGTTCAGTTAACTCACCTTGCTTTTGAGCCAATTCTTGCTGCGCTTTTACTGAAGCATCTTTGATACGGGTATCAAGATCTTTAAGCTCAGTGTCCATCGCTTGTAACTCTTTACCTACAGCTTCTTTATTTGCTTCACTCAAAGTTTTTTGTTTAGCAAGCGCTGCCTGATATTTTGTTTGAAACTCAGCCTGCATTTTCTCAATCTCAGCTGATTTAGTTTTATTCAGATTTTCTAAGGTTGTCTGTGTTGTTTTTGCCTCAGGCATTACCATTAAAATAGTCTGTGAATTCAGGTGTGCAACCTTTTGTTGTGCATTCGCAATGTTAGCAGTGAATACCAAACCTGCTGCTACAAAGAATACATTAATTAACTTTCTCATTTTATTCTTGTTTGTGATTTTATATTTGATTTTGTGTTTACTTAACTATTGTGCCGGGCTTGTAACCTAATCTGGTGATGATGTCATTGCTCACATCATAGTTTGCTCCAGAATAAATCATCATTGTTGCGGCGCTGCTTTTATCGAAGATTACATCCAGAAGCTTTCCTTTTGCGTAATCTGCTATGATGTTAGACACCTTTTCTTGAATAGGTTTAAGCAGCTTTACACGAGATTGGAAAAGATCCCCATCTGGGCCGAATTTAGAACGCTGAAATTCCTTTGCAGCTTTCTCTTTTTCAATGATGTCATTCTCCCTGCGCTTACGCATATCGTCAGTAAGTAATACCTGATCTGCCTGGTACGCTTTGTACATTTTGTCCAACTCTGCAAACTGACTGTCGGCTTGCTTCTGCCACTGCTGAGCAAGCACGTCAAGTTGGTTCTGTGCTGACTTATATTCCGGCATGTGCTTAAGGATGTATTCAGAATCTACATAAGCGAACTTTTGTGCAAAAGCACCGATTCCGGCAAATAGCAAGAAGCTTAATAAAAGATACTTTTTCATTTGTTAATGTTTAATGTTTCCTGATGAACCCACCGTACACTGATGGCTTCAAATCAATTAGTTAAATCCCCCTAGTTGTTGTGCGATACTAAAGTGGAACTGGCCTTTGTTAGCATCTGGGATACCAGGTATCTTATCAAATCCATAACCATAATCAATGCCAAGTAATCCAAATATCGGTAAAAATATTTTCGCACCCACACCCACGGATCTTCTGATGTTAAAAGGATTGAAGTCGCTGAAGTTATCCCAGGTATTACCACCCTCTGCAAACGTTACCAGGAAGGCTGTCGCCGATTGTGAAGCAATAACAGGATACCTTAGTTCTAATACGTATTTATTGAAGATCGGGCTACCGGATTGTCTTGCCGTATTCTGATTCGCACCAACCGGGATAACCGAGTTGTTTGAATAACCACGCATTGCGATTAGCTCAGAACCTTGTAAGAAGTCAAATCCCTGCATACCGTCACCACCTAACTTGAAACGCTCAAATGGTGATTGACCAACCGCTGAATTGTATGAACCTAAGAAACCAAATTGTGCTTGTGCTTTCAATACCAATTTACCGGTTATACGTTGGAACCACTGCGATTCGAACTTCCACTTGTGATATTCGGTGAACTTATAACGCTCTTTATCAGATGCTGTTGCATAGTTCGTATTATTTAATAACGAATATGGTGGCGTCGCCTGAATACTGAATCTGAAGTAAGAACCTCCTGTCGGGAAAATTGGGGAATCCCTTGAATCCCTGCTCAGCTCTTGTGTAAGGTTAAAGTTGTATGAAGTACCGGTTGCAAACAAGAAACCACTGTAGTTCTCCAGAATGTACTGCTGTGCATTGATGGAGTGTGATAGCTGGAAGTAGTTATCCGGCCAGTTCAATCTTCTACCCAAACTCACGGTTACACCGTTCATACGGATACTTTGATTTTCATTCAGGCTCATTCTGTACTTCTGTGATGAAGTAAATGCACTTAATCCGAAACTCACCGGTTTCTTTCCACCCAACCAAGGCTCAGAGAACGAGAAGCTGTACGATTGGTAGTATGAACCGTTGGTCTGACCTCTAAGACTCAACTTCTGACCATCACCTTTTGGAAGTGGTCTGTAAGCACTACCATTAAAGATATTTCTTAGCGAGAAGTTGTTGAACGTAAGACCCAGGGTACCGATTACACGGCCACCACCGAAACCACCTGAAAGCTCAATCTGATCTGAAGGTTTTTCTTCTACGGTGTACTCGATGTCTACTGTACCATCTGCCGGATTTGGCTTCGGTGTAGGCACCGTTTTCGACTCGTCGAAGTTGCCCAACTGACCAATCTCCCTTACGGTACGGATCAGCTGCTCTTTCGAGAACTTCTCTCCCGGTTTCGTACGGATCTCACGTAATACTACGCGATCGTTTGTAATGGTATTTCCTTTTACGGTGATTTTGTTGTTGGTGTACTGCGGACCTTCATAGATGCGCATCTCCAAATCTACGGTATCGCTGTAAATTTTAGTTTGAACAGGATCTACGTTGAAAGTCAGATATCCATCATTCAGGTAAATGCTGGAAACATCATCGCTGTTCCCGTCACCTCTTAATTTCTTCTCCAGTTTCAATTCACTGAATACATCGCCTTTCTCAATACCTAAAACTTTCTCCAGGTACTCGGTGCTGTATTTTGCGTTACCAGCCCAGTTAATGTTACCAAAGTAATACTTGTTACCTTCGAAAACTTCAATATCAATGGCTACGGCTTTATCGCTGTATTGATATACGCTATCTCTTATGATTACCGCATCGCGGAAACCTTTGTCCTGCATCTTTTCAACCAGGGCAAGTTTATCCTCTTCGTATTTTTCCTTGTTAAACTTTCCAGAACCAAAGATCTTGTAAAATGCTTGCTGGTGTGTCTTCTTCAGAAACTTACGCAACTTCGCATCCGAGAACTCCTTGTTTCCAGTGAAGTTGATCTTACGGACCTTCACCTTACGGCCACGGTCAATATCAACTTGTAAGATCTGGCTATTCTCTGCATTCGGATCGTCTTTCGTTTCAAACTTTACATCCGTAAAGAAGTAACCTTTATCAGAAAGGTACTTTTTGATGGTTGCAGAAGTGCTGTTGTAAAGGTTCTCGTTAATGATGGATTTACCAGACTTCGCATTTAAGCGCTCCAGGATGTCGGTGTTCTGAGATTTACTGATGCCTTTAAGCTCGAAAGAACTTAATCTCGGACGTTCTACCACTTGAATATCAAAGAAAACACTGTCATCTTCAATTTTGGTGATATTAATTTCGATATCATCAAACAAACCATTTGCCCAAAGCGTTTTTATGGCGTTAGAAGTCGCATCACCAGGCAAGGTTACGCGCTCACCTTTGATCAATTTAGATAAGGTGATGATAACATCTTTATCCAGATATTTTGTACCACTTAATGTAGTTCCGCCGATGATGTATTCTCTTGGATTGAAATAATCAAGATCAGTACCGGAGACTTTTAAGGATGGTGTGGCTTGCTGAGCGGCAGGTGGACGTGTGATCTGTGCTACTGCCGGAAACCCACACAATAGCAGTAATATAAGTTGGTATATTCTTTTCATTTATTTCTAAAAAACGATGCTAAGTTAATTTAAACACATGTTAAAAAGTGTTAAAAGTAAAATTAGTTCAGTTGCTCACTAATCTTCCCGAAGCGTCTTTCACGCTTCTGATAATCAACAATAGCTTCATAAAGATCCTCCGAGCGGAAGTCCGGCCAAAGGGTGTCAGTAAAATATAATTCTGTGTAAGCCATCTGCCAAAGGAGGAAATTACTGATTCGGTGCTCCCCGCTGGTGCGGATCATCAATTCCGGATCAGGAATGTTGGTGGTGGTAAGTTGGGCGGCAAAGGCTTCTTCATTGATCTGATTTACACTGATCAGGCCGTCTTTAACTTGTTGGGCAAGCTTGCGGGCGGCATCTGTAATTTCCCATTTCGCACTGTAACTCAGCGCAAGCGTAAGGGTACAGCTGGTATTATTTTCCGTCTTCTGCATCGCACTATTCAGGTCGTCAATACAACGTTGAGGTAGTGAAGCGATGTTGCCGATGGCATTAAGTTTTATGTTATTCTTGGTCAGGGTTTCTGTCTCCTGATTGATGGTCGAAATCAGCAGCTCCATAAGGAAATTCACTTCCTCAATGGGACGGTTCCAGTTTTCCGTTGAGAATGCATACAGGGTCAGGTGTTTCACGCCGATTTCCACACAGCCCTCCATGATGTCTTTAACAGATAAGACACCACTCTCGTGCCCTACGCCACGAAATTTCCCCTGATTTTTGGCCCAGCGTCCATTTCCATCCATAATGATGGCAATATGTTCCGGTAACCTGGATAAGTCAATTTGTTCTTTAAATCCCATTAATTTATATACGAAAACGCCGAAGCCCTGAACTGATTTTGGAACTGCAAAGGTATAAGATATGCCTTTACGTTCCAAATTGTTAATGTCAAGTTCTGCACCGATAAAACCTTAGCAGACAATATGATAGTTTTTAATGTTTTAAGAAGTTAAAACAGTCCTCTGTAAATGAAAAAGACAGCCCTATCGTGCCGAACATGTAGCTGTCTCGACTTCTGCCATCCCCACGTTGGGTGTCTTTAGCCCCAATCTGGTTGGGCGACGGGTCTGCAATCACGTTGAAGGAATGCTCGTACTCATTTAGCAAAGGCTTGTCAGCCGAAGTAGCGAATTTTGTAGCATAAAACCCGCTCACATCATCCAGGTAATCTGTCAGCGGCGTACGGAAGCCAAGTTCCGCAAGTACACTGAAGCTGGTGTTTTTAATTCTGGCTTTAACACCACCACCATATATAGCAGATAAGGTGTAGGTACGATAGCGTTGTGACTGCCCTTCAGATTGCCACTTGTAGGTTCTGTAAAACTGATCGTACGTTGCCGTTGGCTTAAACACCAGGCCGCCCGCACCACCAAATACATAAGGACTAAAGTTGCGTCTTCCACCACCGCTGAAATAATCCAGAAAATTGAAATCCAGCTGAATGCTGATTTCATCCAGTGGCGTCTTGAAGTTGATGTTCCTTGCTCTCGCTTCTGCAAGGTTGGATTTGGCATCGTCACCAGAGATGGTACCATGCATATAATGCAGACCTAATCCCCAATTTGGGTCAAAGTTATATTTCACGAATGCGCCTGCTGCAAGACCACTAAATTTAACAGGATTGTTCAGGTTTAACTCGCCCATGTATGCAGCTCCGCCTACCTTCGCTCCTACTTCCCACACCTGTGCTTGTAAGCTTAGGCTGGTAAAGAGTAGTGTAATCCCTAAACTTATAATCTTTTTTGTAAACTTCATATTAATAATTACGGGTGTCTATGCCCCAGAGCAACTTATTTCTTAAGGTCGTTAAGTAAGTTTCACCATTAAGCCTTACCAAATTGACGTGGAATGAAGCCTTTGATAGTTTGATCTTAACAGAACGGTCTACTGTCTCCGTCCTCGAATCACAAGACACCAGAAACTTGGCGCTTCTTGCCTCTACTTTGAAAGTCAAAGTTGCATCATCAGGAACAATAAGCGGTCGCACGTTCAGGTTATGGGGAGCTATAGGTGTAATAACAAAATTTTGTGAACTGGGTAAAATAATCGGTCCACCGCAACTCAGGGAGTAAGCTGTAGACCCGGTTGGTGTAGCAATAAGTAAGCCATCTGCCCAGTAAGAGTTGATAAACTCATCGTTCATGTAAGCATGGATGATCATCATCGCAGAGTCGTCCCTGCGGTGAATGGTCACATCATTAAGCGCAAAGTTCTCATCTCCAAAGAGATTGTACTTTGACGCCAGGCTTAACACACTCCGTTTATCAAGCGTATAATTTTTGTTAATTAATGCCGCAATCGCGGTGCGGACCTCATTTTTATTGATGCTTGCGAGGAATCCCAACCGTCCAAAGTTGATTCCAATCACCGGAATGCCCGAATCCCGCACCAGTGCCAGGGTATCCAGCAAGGTACCATCACCACCAAGGCTAATCAGCAAATCAGCCTTTTCAATCAGCTCTGCATTGTCTTTAAAAGTGGTAAAATCCGCACATAGCGTACATTTCTCTTTTATAAAGGCATGGTATTCCTGATAAATAACCGCTTTTATTTTGTAGAACTCGAGGGCATCAAAAACCTCCTGTACATAGGGTAAAACCGTGTCATTAAATGCTCTTCCGTAAATTGCAATTCTCATGGAGGATTTTAAACGTTTAAATAGTTCATCAAAGAGTTGAAACGATCTTCCGAACCGTTATCAATCTTTGTGTTGTTGTAAACCGCCTTCACCTCATAGTCGTAACGTTCAAAGGAGGCGGTTATGCCCGACAGTTCCGTCTTGTTGATCTTAAGGGTTACTTCGAGTTTTGTAGAGTCGGGGAATGCCCGCACGAAGGAAGAGAGCACCTGTGCATTGTCGGCTTCTACAACCTGTGACATGTGCGCTAATGAATTGTTGCGGTTACTGATTTCAAGCACAATTGTTCCACCGGGTTCCTGCAATGAAAACAGTTCGCCGGTATATTTAATCAGATCCCGTTCAGTGATGGTACCCAGAAAGCCATTTGCGGCATCAAGTACAGGCAAAATGCAAAGCTGCAACTGCCCCATCAACCGCAGCACATCATAAATGTGTGTATCATGATAAACAAAGGGATTCAGAAGTGCCAGTGGCTGGTCCGCAATGCGGATCTCCGGATCACGGATCTCGAGCAGTTCTTCCTCGGTAACCACACCGAGGTACTGCGTATCATTCACAATCGGCATCTGATAAACCTTGAACTCATTCATCCTTGCCAATCCCCGCTGAATATTGTCGGCCGGGCTTAGTGGTACAATTACGTTAGATATGAGTTCTGCAGCTACCATTTACTTCAGTAATATTCGGTTCAAAAATTTACCCAGGTATTCATTGAATACCTCCGGGCGCTCCATCATTGGCGCATGCCCACATTTATCTACCCAGTTTAACTCCGAGTTGGGGAGCAGCTCATGAAACTCATGCGCAACTTCCGGCGGTGTCACCTTATCCTGCATACCCCAAATAAGAGATACGGGAATGGTGATCTTCGGGATCTCTTTAGACATATTATGACGAATGGCGGACTTCGCCAGCGCCAGAATTCTGATCACGCGTGAACGGTCGTTTACCGACTTGAATACTTCATCAACCAATTCCTTGGTCGCCGTAGCGGGATCATAAAAAGTATAAGCAACTTTCTCCTTGATGTATTCGTAGCTCTCGCGTCTCGGAAAAGATCCCCCGAACGCATTTTCATATAAACCGGAGCTACCGGTTAAAACCAATGCTTTTACATAGGCTTGGTGTGCAACCGTGAAGGATAGTCCGACGTGGCCACCCAGTGAGTTACCGATCAGGACAACCTGATTCAGCTTTTTATATTTAATGAATTTGAAAACGTATTTCGAAAGGCTCTTCACCCCCAATGTTAGTAGCGGGAGTTCATAGATCGGGAGAATGGGAACAAGAATATGATAACGATCTTTGAAAGAATCAATGGTTGCCTCCCAATTGCTCAACTCACCCATCAATCCATGAAGTAATACCAGGGTTTCGCCTTTTCCTGCTTCTATATATTTAAACCCGTTGTCTTCTATTACTTCGTATTTCATCTTTTGTATTAGTTTTCCACGCATTGAACCACAAGCGGCCCATAAATGTATCTTATAGTTTAAACAGTTCTTCAAACAAATACCTGCCGCGATAAAGATATGTCACTAAGTTAACAGACATATGCTACAATACGGCATCAAAGTCACATTTTTGTCCAATCACGTGTTTAATTGCGAGCACAATTTATGCCAATTGCGATTTAACGGTTTCCGCAATTAATTTGCCGTCTGCCTTACCTGCAAGTTCTTTATTTGCCAGGCCCATCACTTTTCCCATATCTTTTACAGAGCTGGCGCCACTTTCCGAAATCAAACGTGCAATAACAGCTTCTACTTCCGCTTTATCCATCTGTTTAGGCAGAAAGTTGCCAATCACCTCAATCTCTTCATCTTCAATCTTCGCCAGGTCTTCCCTGCCTTGCGCTTTATAAATGTCTGATGATTCTCTTCTTTGTTTAATCAGCTTCTGGATAATCTTTACTTCAGCATCTTCGGTAATCTCTTCTGCAGAACCCTTCTCGGTCTTTGCAAGTAGTAGAGCTGCTTTTATAGCACGTAAACCCCTAAGTTGTGCCTGATCTTTAGCAAGCATTGCTTTTTTGATCTCCTGATCAATAGTATTGGAAAGCATATTGTTCTATATTAATGTAGATTATTTTTTATGCGTCAATGATGCCGATGCTTGTGCAGTCGGCATGATCAGCATGTCATTTATGTTTACGTGTGCCGGCCGGCTGGCCACAAACCAGATCGCATCTGCAATGTCCTGCGCCATTAACGGCTCAAGTCCTGCGTACACGCCTTTGGCACGTTCCTCGTCACCTTTAAAGCGCACCAGCGAGAATTCCGTTTCCACCATCCCTGGATTTATCGCCGTTACTTTGATGCCATGTGGCAGCAGATCCATGCGCATGCCTTTATTCAAAGCATCAACGGCATGTTTGGTCGCACAATACACATTGCCATTCGGATAAACCTCTTTTCCGGCAATGGAGCCAATGTTCACGATGTGCCCGGCTTTGTGCTGGATCATCCAGTTGGAAACAACTTTAGTCACATACAGCAAACCTTTAACATTGGTGTCAATCATGGTATCCCAGTCATCGGTATCACCTTTATCAATGGGGTCCAGGCCCTGACTAAGTCCGGCATTGTTAATTAAAACATCTACCTTTTTCCAGGCTGCTGGCAGCGACTCCAGCTGCGTGGTGATGACCGCTTTATCGCGCACATCTGCCACCAGTGTTTGTACAGACACCTGATGTTGTTCCTCAAGTTCTTTGGAAATTTCCTCAAGCAAAGCTTGTCTTCTGGCAACCAGCACCAGATCAAAACCCTGGGCGGCGAACAATCGTGCACAAGCCGCGCCGATGCCCGAAGTAGCGCCTGTGATCAATGCTATCTTTGAATTCATATGTTTTATTGTTTCACAAAGCTAGAATTATTTCCAGCTAGCGGTTATTCAAAAAACAAACTAAATGTCACATGACGTAACATCAACTTATTCAGCGGTGCTGAATATGGGTTATTGTTGTCGTGCTCAAGGATGCTGTTAAATGTGGAGGAATATTTAAGTTCTGGCGACATTTTGAAGTGCTCAAAATAAAGGTCCATACCCAATCCGCCTTCATAGGAAAGGAAGTTCTTTTTGTTTTGCAGCAGCATTTCCAAAGGCGTCTTCCCTTCGTTGCTCCGCTTTTTGGCAGAGGTGATGTCCATAGAATACTTCAACCCGCCAATCATGTAGGCACGGAAGTTTCCTCTACGGTCCGACTTCAGCTTAAAGCTAAGCGGCACATCAATCATGGTCGTTTCTATGACTTGCTTCACAGCCGCACGCGCAGGTGCATCTGCTACGGATTCGTCCCTCATAAACTGGTAGTTCAGGATCCGGTCATTGAAAACCAAAGTTGGTGTTAAACGAAGATCGGTATGCTTGCTGATACGCTTGTTTACCACGAAACCAAGTCCATAGCCTACCTTGTTCTCCGCATTGATGTATCGGAAACCATTATGCAGGGGTGCCCCTGGAGGATTTTGTGTAAGGTCGTAGTACGGATCGCGCCAGTCCCGCGTTTTTAATGTCTTGTATTCCGAGGAGAGTACTTGAAAAGTAAATCCGAAGTTAAAGTCTTTTTCGTCAACACCACCGCCCCAGTTTTGCGCTTTTGCACTCATCATTGTACCAAAGCATGCAAACAGGAGTATTAAGGTTTTTCTCATTTTATACCAGTATAGATTGAACTTATACCAAACGTTAAAGTAATCTGTTTAGTTTGACTGAAGCCAACCCTTTCCATGAGTTGTGTAAATGCGGCACCATCCGGAAAAGCCGCAACAGACTCAGGGAGATATTGATACGCACGTGCATCTTTGGAGAACACCTTTCCAAAAAATGGTGTAATATGTTTGAAGTAGAAGTTATAAAGCTGCTTCACCGGAAAACCCTGCGGTTTTGAAAACTCCAGAATTACGATCTTGCCACCCGGCTTCAACACCCGCCGCATATCGGCAAGTCCTTTTTCCAGGTTTTCATAATTCCTTACGCCATAGGCTACGGTAATCGCATCAAACTGATTATCCTCAAAAGGCAACATCTCCGAGTCGCCAAGTCTTACCGAGAATACATGATCCAGCTTGCGTTCCTTTATCTTGCGTTTAGCCACCTCCAACATACCTGCGGAGATGTCAACACCGGTAACTTGTGTTGGCTTAAGAATCTTGATGGCTTCAAATGCAAAATCCCCAGTACCGGTTGCCACATCCAGAATGGACTTAGGCTGCTGTGCCTTCAGCTGTCGGATGGCCTTCTTCCGCCATAGAATGTCAATGCCAAGCGACATGAAGTGGTTAAGGAAATCGTAGGTACCGGAAATGTTATTGAACATGGTCGCTACCTGTTCCTTTTTGGTAACCGTCTCACTGTTGTACGGAGTTATTTTTTCATTCATGGTGATTGGCAAAGATAAGTAATTGTTGAAAACTAATTTTCTACCTTTGTGAAATGATTATAAAATCAGCAACATTCGTTTGCAGCAATACCAAGGTATCGGCATTGCCCATCGCAAATATGCCTGAGTATGCCTTTATCGGGCGCTCCAATGTAGGCAAATCATCCCTGATCAACATGCTTGTCAATCAGCACGGATTAGCCAAAACTTCCCAGAAACCCGGAAAAACCCAGCTTATCAACCACTTCCTGATAAATGAAAAGTGGTATATCGTCGATCTTCCCGGATATGGCTACGCCAAAGTATCCAAGTCCAGCAGAGAGGCCTGGGAAAAGTTTATACGCAACTACATCACCAAACGGGAAAGTCTGCAATGCATCTTCGTATTGATCGACAGCCGTCTGGAACCACAAAAGATTGATATTGAATTCTGCTGCTGGCTTGGCGAAATCCAGGTGCCCTTTGCGCTTGTATTTACCAAAGCCGATAAACAGTCTGCGCCAAAAACAGACGCAAATGTAGCCTTGTTCAAGAAACAGCTATCCGGTTGGTTCGAGGAGATTCCACCTTATTTCGTAACATCGGCCGAAAAAAGCCAGGGTAAAGAAGCTTTGCTTCAGTTCATTGAAGAAGTTAACCAAGACTTCGTCATGCCTGTGCTAACGCCAAAAGAAGATTTATAGCAGATGAAGAAATTCTTTTCGCTGGTGTTGTTTGCCCACTCCATCTTCGCATTACCATTTGCGATGATTGGTTTCTTCCTTGGCGTAACCACCACAACACAACCATTCAACTGGTTCCTGCTGCTGCTGGTACTGCTGTGTATGGTGTTCGCAAGGAATGCCGCCATGGCATTTAACCGCTACCTGGACCGCGACATCGATGCGAAGAATCCGAGAACTGTGATGCGCGACATCCCTGCAGGAAGGGTATCGGCAAATGAGGCGCTGATCTTTGTTGTGGTAAATTGCCTGCTTTTTATCGCTGCAACCGCATTCATCAACAAGTTGTGTTTATACCTTTCGCCAGTCGCGTTGTTTGTCGTACTCTTTTACAGCTACACCAAACGCTTTACCGCTTTATGCCATCTGGTGCTTGGCCTGGGACTATCCTTGGCACCTATCGGAGCTTACATCGCCGTTACCGGAAAGTTTGATATCGTACCTGTGCTTTACTCCTTTGCTGTGTTGTTCTGGGTAAGTGGTTTCGACATCATTTATGCCCTGCAGGATGAAGATTTTGATCGCGCCGAGCGCTTACATTCCATACCCGCAGCATTGGGTATCAAGAACGCTTTGCGTCTGTCTGTCTTTCTGCATGTACTCTCTGCAGTATGCGTTATCCTGCCCATCTTCTTTTCGCAGTTTAGTTTTGTTTATTATATCGGCGTCGCCTTCTTTTGCTTCATGCTAACCTACCAGCACTTACTGGTAAAGCCTACGGACATCAGCAAGGTAGACCGTGCATTTGCCACCACAAATGGCTATGCTTCCGTTGTTTTCGCATTATGCTTTCTGCTTGATGCGTTTTTAAGAACCAATTATAACTTTTAAACCATGATCGATTTAATTATACCGAAGAAAACCAGAACCTATATTCCACAAGAACTCGAAATTAAATGGGAAAATTTAAGTCCCATCTTCGAAGAATTAAAGAACCGCCCTTTGCCAACTGTTGCTGATTTAGAGCAATGGCTGAAAGATAAAAGTGAGCTGGAAGCTGCACTGGAGGAAGACTTTGCCTGGCGGTATATTAAAATGACATGCGACACCAACAATGAAGCGCTGGTTCAATCCTTCCAGTACTTCGCTACGGAAATTGAACCGAAAATTGCACCGATAAACAATGAACTAAACATCAAACTCGTAAATCATGAGCTGGTTGATGAACTGGATCAGGACAAGTATTTCGTGTACCTGCGTGCAATAAAAAAAGCGTTGGAAATCTACCGTGAGGAGAACATTCCATTGTTCACCAAACTTCAGGTATCACAACAAAAATATCAAGCCATCAGTGGTGCGATGAGTGTTGTAATCAACGATCAGGAATATACCCTGGAACAAGCAGCAACCTTCCTGAAGGATGTGAACCGCGGGGTTCGTCAGCAAGCATGGGAGGCCATTCAACAACGCAGACTGGTAAATAAAGACGAGCTGAACGTGCTTTTTGATGAGCTGATCACTTTACGTCACGAGGTGAGCCTGAATGCGGGCTTTGAGAATTACAGAGATTATATGTTCCAGGCTCTGGGGCGTTTCGACTACACCCCTAAAGACTGCTACAAGTTTGCAGAAGCCATTGAAAAAGAGGTGGTACCAATCCTTAAAGAACAGGCAGATAAACGTGCTGAAGATTTGGGTATATCGCCACTTAAACCATGGGATATGGACGTGAGCACGAGTGGTAAACCTGCTTTAAAGCCTTTTACCAGCGGCGAAGAGCTTGTGAATAAAACCATCAGCTGCTTTGAGCGCATCGATCCGAAACTCGGACAGATGCTTGCAACGATGAAAGCAAACAAGCTGTTCGACGTGGAAAGTCGCAAGGGCAAAGCACCAGGCGGTTACAACTATCCACTTGCAGAAACCGGCGCGCCTTTCATCTTCATGAACTCTGCAAATACCTTGCGCGACCTGACCACGATGGTTCACGAAGGCGGACATGCGGTCCATACGTTTTTAACGGCCGACCTGGAGTTGAACGACTTCAAACATTGCCCTTCAGAAGTTGCGGAACTGGCTTCCATGAGCATGGAGCTGATTACGATGGACCAATGGGACGTTTACTTCGACAAAGAAGAGGACCTCATCCGTGCGAAACGTGAACAGCTGATAGACGTATTGAAAACCCTTCCCTGGGTAGCGGTGATCGACCAGTTCCAACATTGGATCTACACCAATCCTGGGCACAATGCTGCAGAACGTGAAACTGCTTTCAAGCAAATCTACAGCAGATTTGGCGCAGGCTTTACCGACTGGGAAGGGCTTGACGCTTCATACGGAAACCTGTGGCAAAAGCAGTTGCACCTGTTCGAAGTGCCTTTCTACTACATCGAATATGCAATAGCACAACTTGGTGCCATTGCCATCTATAAGAATTACAAAGAAGATCCGGCGAAAGCGTTGAAGCAGTATCTTGATGCACTGGCACTTGGTTATACCAAACCAATGAACGAGATTTATGCAACTGCGGGCATTAAATTCGATTTCAGCGTGGACTATGTTGCAGAGCTTGCCAGCTTCATTAAAAATGAATTGGCCAAGTTGGGTTAGTAATACCACAATTTATTTAAGTTTGAACTCATAAACTACACCCATACTGAAATATGCTTGAGCAATTACTCAGAAAGAAATCCATTACTAAAATCTTAGAAGATGCAGAAAAGGGCTATGGAGAACATGGCACTTCACTTCATAAAACGCTTGGCGTTAGAGACCTTACTGCATTTGGTATAGCAGCGATCATCGGCGCAGGGATTTTTAGTACAATCGGGAAAGCCAGTGCTGATGGCGGTCCTGCGGTAATCTTTCTATTCATCTTTACAGCTATTGCGTGTAGTTTCGCCGCTTTTGCCTATGCCGAGTTTGCCTCTATGGTGCCGGTTTCAGGTAGCGCTTATACCTACTCCTACGTGGCTTTCGGTGAGCTCGTGGCCTGGATCATCGGCTGGTCCCTCATCATGGAATACGCCGTAGGGAACATTACCGTAGCCATATCCTGGTCCGACTACTTCACGGGGCTGCTCTCCTCCATACACATACCAGCGCTAAACATCACCGGCATACACCTGCCGGACTGGATGACGATGGACTACCTTACCGCTTCCAACGCACACAAACACGCGGAAGCACTGGTGAAAGCCGGTAAAGATTATTCCAACCTGGACGATGCAACAAGGATCGCCAACAACGCCTGGATCACTGCACCAAGAATCGGTGATTTCCATATCGTAGCGGATTTGCCTGCACTGGGTATTATTATTTTCATCACCTGGCTGGTATACCGCGGCATGAAGGAGTCCAGAAACGCAAGTAATGCCATGGTGGTTATCAAACTGGCCGTTATCCTGCTTGTGCTTTCCGTAGGGGTGTTTTATGTTGATGTTCGTAACTGGGATCCATTTGCACCCAATGGTGTTAGCGGAATTCTAAAGGGCGTATCAGCAGTATTCTTCGCCTACATTGGTTTCGATGCAATATCCACTACAGCAGAGGAGTGTAAAAACCCGCAGCGCGATCTTCCAAGAGGTATGATGTGGGCCATCATCATCTGTACCTTGCTTTATGTTGCTATTGCTTTGGTGCTTACGGGCATCGTGAACTATAGCCTGCTTGCCGTGGGCGATCCCCTGGCCTTTGTTTTTGATCAGATTGATCTGAAGCTGATGAGTGGTATTATTGCTGTAAGTGCCGTTTTTGCGATGGCCAGTGTTTTACTTGTTTTCCAAATGGGACAACCAAGAATCTGGATGAGCATGAGCCGTGATGGTTTATTGCCGAAAGCTTTTTCAAGGATACACCCTAAATACCAGACCCCCTCTTTCGCAACGATCGTTGTGGGATTCGTGGTTGCTGTACCGTCACTATTCATGAACCTGACCATCGTTACGGACCTTTGTTCCATCGGCACACTGTTCGCCTTCGTTTTGGTGTGTGCGGGTGTATTGGTGCTGCAGGACAAAAAAGATATTCAACGTAAGTTTAAAATTCCTTACGCAAACAGTAAGTACGTGATACCGCCGGCAATTATTGCAGCACTGATATTGTGTTTCACTGTTTTCCGTACGGAAAGCATGGCCTTCCTCACCAATAAAGCACAACTCTACACGCCTGTAAGCTTCGTGACTTCGCTGGACGCCGTTGAACTTAAGGCAGTGCAGGAGCAGATTGTTCAGGACGAGCTAAAAGCCAACCTGATTGAGAAGAATGTGGACACAGAAGCCTACTTGAACAGATTGAACAATGCGCAGTACCAGGATTTTGTGGATCGCGCAAATGTAGATCAGGAAAAGAAATACGAATATGGCTGGAGCTTATTCAAACATAAAATCCCAATGTGGATCTTTTTTATGATGTGCTGCGCCATTACCTATTTCTGCATAAAAAAGAACCTTTCTTTAATCCCGGTTTTAGGCCTGATGTCGTGTTTATACATGATGTGTGAGTTGGGTATCTCCAACTGGATCGGCTTCGGTATCTGGCTTATTATTGGGCTTGTGGTTTATTTCTGCTATGGATATAAACACAGCAAGCTGAACAAGGACGTTGGCTAGAAATGCATTCCATAAAAGCCCTCTGTTCCATCCTACTATTTGTATGCGTTTTTATATCTTCACCCAAGCTATATGCACAAAATGTCGCCGCTACATTGCCGCCGGGCTACTACTTAACTGCCTCAGAAGGCGTTGAGATGTATGACCAAACCACTAAGAAAGCAGTGTACCTGGATACCTTAAGACACATCCCCTTCAAGCATATCGTGTCTACAGATGTCAGCAAGATGATTGGCTCAAAAGAATTGCGCTATGTATTGTCAATCTCACTGGATGCAATTGGAACGGAGGCCCTCTCCAGGTTTTCACCAAATTTGGATAGGACAACCAGTCTTGCGCTGCTTGTAAATGGCAGAATTCTATTTATGGGCAGGATAGTTAGCCGTATAAAGTCTGGCAAGCTTTCTTACGCCTCAAGACTTCTTAGCAAAAATGACCTTGAAGCTCTCAAACTGGAGATAGATAAAGCGCTGAGGCATTAATGTCGTTTAATCCTCTTCAGGTAGTTACGTAACCATTATTTGTTGAGGTTCGCTTCAATGACCTTGATGTATTCTTCAATGTGCGCCGGACTGTAACCCGAAAATCGACCTAAGGATTTACCTTCTTTATTGGTGAAAACAACAAGTGGAATAGACTCAAAGGCATATTCAGCTTTAATCGCATCCTTCTCCTTTTGGTTCAGGATGTATTGATCCCAGCTCATTTGCTCTTGCGATAGCGCCGTATTCCAGTTTGATCGATTGTCATCCAGGGAGATACTTGCCATGTAAAAGCCTTTATCTTTAAACGTCTGGTGTATCTGTTTAAGCTGTGGAATCTCCAGCCGGCATGGACCACACCAACTCGCCCAGAACACCAACATGTTGACATCTGCAAATCTATTGATGTTATGTTTTATAATCCCCAGACTAGATTCCAGCGCTAAGGGCCTGCTACTTTCTCCAACGTCAAGCATACTTGCGATGTGGTCTTTTAGCCTGCCCGCAAGTTTGGATTGTTGCACATCTTCATCAAAGTAATCTAATAGCGCAACCAGCTCTGCTTTTGAGTACTGTAATTTGGATTTGAACACATTGCCAAGAAGATAATAGGAAAACGAATGATCATCGATGACGTCCTTCAATGCTTCAAATCGCTTCTGCCGCGCTCCACCTGTTTTTGGAATGTAGCCTAGATTTTTATATTCATATTTTTGGAACAATGCTTCTTCCCGACCTGCATCGATTTTCACCTGTATCGGGCTGTTTAGGCTTTGTCCGGCACCAGATTTCTTATCCTCTTGATATTCGAGCCTTGTAAGTCCATAGTCGAGCATAAAGGCGTCATTTGCATGATTTTGCCCGTCTTCATCTATTTGAATCTGATTGAGCACAAAAAAGCTTTGCTTTCTTCCATTCGAATCTAAATACATTACTATCGCTTTAAACGGTTCGAATCCAATCTGCTTGTAATTCAAAGTGAATTTTCCATCCTTGCAAACAGCGGAGTCTAATAAGTCTTCCCACTTACCCGCTTCCGCCAGGTAAACCATCCTGACCCGCTGATCAAAGCCTTCACCTTGTATCACGACCGATGTTTTATCAACGCTTTTACACGAGGTGAAAAACCAAGAACAACAAAACAGTAAGAGCAAAACCTTCTTCATTAATTTAGAATTCTAAGGACCTAAGTTAGAGACTTAAGGCCAGTATTTCTTGCGAGTTGAAGATTTAAAGGTGTATAATCAGCTTAGGGTTAATAAAACATCGTGTATAACTAGTTCAGAATTAATACACACAAGTACAGCGATATACTGACAAGACACGGACAAGACAACTTTAGGTCAAACGCACATCAAACCCACACCTAACGCACACCTAACCCACAACTGGCGCACATCAAGTGTGCGTTTCCTGTGCGTTTGTTCTTTATCTGATCAGCGTTAGCGCTGACGCACAACTATGTTCATCCAGAAAAATCTGGTGCCTTCCTTATAGCACAAAAAAAAGCCGCTTCCTGTTTCAAACAAGAAGCGGCTATCCCAATGTATATTAAAACTTACACTGGCAGTCTGTTCAGCTCTATATCGTCTGTAGACACAAAGATCAGTGGAACCTTTTCCACATCAACATAACTGGAGTCCAGACCGAAACTTCGTTCTTCGGAAAGACTCAGACGTTTCAACAGGAAGTAATACATCATGATGCTGCGCTCATACAAGTTCAGCGTTGTGAACCTGGATAGATGTTTCTCCAGCAAAATGAAACGGAAATCCCCCGCAATCCGGTGTTTCTTCAAGGATGCATACTGACTGGTAATATCGACCTCGCCATTGGCAACCAGATCCTCTACCACCTTACGGAATAGAATATTTATACGCTGCTCCACCCGGAAGCCCAGTTTGAAGTCAATGCGGATCAGTTTACCCGGAATCAGGAACTCCACCTTGTATTCACGTGTAAATGGTTCATCCACCACATCTACGTGCACCAACCAGTAGATATCTGCCCGTTTTGGCTCTTTCTGCAGGATGGAATATATGATCTTGGATTCGATTTCGGTTTTGAAGTTTGCACTGGTCAGATACACCAATTGAGATGAATATTTTGCAATTGTCGTGTCTTCACTGAGTTCGCTGATCAGTTCGAAATAGTCGTCTATACCAACATATTTGACAAATCTGTTTTTGATCTTTCTTGCGACATACCAGCCCCACATGATGCTGAACAATGCGGCACCGATCAACAGGGTTACAAATCCGCCATGCAGGAACTTGGTCATGTTACCCACAAGGAAGGACAGTTCAAGCGCACCATAAATCACCAGGAAGATCAGGATGATGTACATCGGCACCTTCTTCGACTTCATGTAATAGGCGATCAGAATCGTTGTGGCCAGGAAAGTTAAGTTGATGGCCAGACCGTAAGCCCCCTCCATGTTGATGGACTTCTCAAAGATGAGTACGACGGCAATACAGCCTGCACATAATAGCCAGTTGATCGAAGGCACATAAATCTGCCCTTTGTGATTGCTTGGGTAAGAAATCAGGACCTTTGGCCAAAGGTTCAATCGTACGGCTTCGGAGATGAGTGTGAAAGATCCCGTAATCATCGCCTGACTGGCGATAATCGCCGCTAATGTTGCCAGGGCAACCATAAACAGCAGGAACTGCGGCGGTACGATCTCGTAAAAAGGATTAATGTTAGCGTTGTAGTCCGGGTGTTTTAGCAACCAGACACCTTGTCCCAGGTAGTTGATGATTAAAGTCAGCTTCACGAACACCCAGCTCACCTGAATGTTCTTTTTACCGCAGTGGCCAAGATCTGAATATAAGGCCTCAGCTCCCGTGGTACATAAAAACACACCACCGAGGATCACTAGGGCCATAGGGTTCGTAGCCAGTAAATGGCCTGCGTAATAAGGGTTTAATGCCTTCAGGATGCTGAAATCCTGAACAACGTACAGCATACCAAGCACACCAAGGGTAGCGAACCATAACAGCATGATTGGCCCGAACATTTTGCCCACCAGGCTGGTACCGTACTGCTGGATGATGAAAAGGCCCGTGATAATGGCGATTACGATTGGGATGACCTGCACCGCGGGGAACTTAAACTGTAGTCCCTCTATGGCGGTGGTAACTGTGATACTGGGCGTAATGATTCCATCTGCAAGCAGCGCACAACCGCCGAGTATGGCAGGCACCACGAGCCATTTGGCTTTCTTACGCACAAGTGAGTAGAGCGATAGAATCCCACCCTCCCCTTTGTTATCCGCTCGAAGCGTAATGGCGACGTACTTGATGGTCGTTTGTAAGGTTAGGGTCCAGATAATACAAGATAGGGCGCCCAGCACGATCATGGGACTGATTGGCTGTCCTGATTCACTTACTGTATTAAAGATGGCTCGTAAAGTATAGAGAGGGGAAGTTCCGATATCCCCGTACACAATTCCCAGACTGATTAATAGACCGGCTCCGGAGAGCTTTTGAATATTAGTTGTACTTGACACTGAAGAAAGATTGAAGTAAATTTCGTCGTCAAAAATGCACTTTATTACGATAACAAATGCCTTTATGTTAATTTTTGTTAAAAATCTTCTTTCGAAACATTTCCGCAGGATTTATTGTTTATTTATTTATACTTTTGGCGCTATCGATGGGAAAAAACATAACCAAACCTAAGCTGCTTCAATTCTTTTGCATACTATGCATTGGTATTTTATGCAACGCTAGTGTTTTTGCTCAAAAGTCGGATAGTCTGAACTATTTCAGCAGGTCTAAAAAGACGCCAAAGCCGACTACCATCAAGCCAAACCTACCTTCTTACCGCCCCTTATTTGATGGTTTCACCTTCCTTCCGTACAACAACGTACTGGCAACAAAAGGTGGTGCTCAAAAAAGCGAGAAGAACCTGACCTTTATTAAAGTGTCTCCAAGTACGGTTGATGACCAGATTACGGTTGTCTACAAACTGGAAAGGGAAAGCAACATCTCCATTAAAATCATGGATTTGCTTGGCAATGAAGTGGCCACCCTTGCGACAGAACGTTCTGGCAGTGGCGAACAGACCAAAACCTTTTCTATTGCCAACCGTTTAAGCAGCGGAATCTATTTCGTGCGGATCGTTGCTGGTGCAGAAACGTCAGTAAAACGAATCTCCGTTTTATAATTCTGTTAATCTTTTTTACTTTCGGTCATGAAAATCATCGCTATTGGGCGCAATTATGCTGCGCACGCTAAAGAATTGAACAATCCGCTTCCGAGCGCTCCCGTAATTTTCCTTAAACCCGATACTGCCGTACTTAAGGACAACCGGCCGTTTTACATACCTGAATTTTCTTCAGACATCCACTACGAACTTGAAGTGGTATTGAAAATCTGCAAAGAAGGCAAACACATCCAGGAAAAATTCGCATCCACTTACTATGAAGAGATTGGCTTGGGTATTGATTTTACTGCCCGCGATATCCAGAGTGCGCATAAAGAAAAGGGCCTTCCATGGGAGCTTGCCAAAGCATTCGATAATTCCGCAGCCGTAAGTAACTTCGTTCCGAAGTCATCCGTTTCGAACCTCTATGAACTTCCTTTTGAACTTAAAATCAATCAGGAAACCCGTCAGCAAGGCAACACAAAGAACATGTTGTATTCTTATGAAAGCATCATTGCCTTTGTTTCCAAATACATCACGCTAAAAAAGGGTGATCTGATTTTTACGGGTACACCTGAAGGGGTTGGTCCGGTTCATGCTGGTGACAGGTTAGAAGCCTGGTTAGAAGGGCAACAACTGTTGAATTTTGAAATTAAATAAGCTTGATGTATAGACCGATCCTGTTCCTATTCCTGTATTTTGCACTACTTCCGACTGCTAACAGTCAACTTTTAATCAGCAACAACAAATATCCGCTGGTGGATTTCAGGCCACCGCTGAGCATCAGTCCGCCTGCCCTATCGGGTTCATTTGGCGAACTCAGGTCCAACCACTTCCACTCTGGTATAGACTTGCGTACCAATCAGCGGGAAGGCTTTCCGGTTTACGCCATTGCAGATGGATACATTTCCAGGATCAGAATACAGAGCAGTGGCTTCGGTAACGCCTTATACATCAACCATCCAAATGGCTATACGTCTGTGTATGGCCACTTGCAACGCTATAATGCAAAGCTCTCTGCAAAAGCAAAGGCTGTTCAATACGAAAAGAAGTCGTTCGATATAGACGAGTTTCCCGCCGCAGACCTGATTCCTGTTTACAAAGGTGAGATCATTGCCTATTCCGGAAATACCGGCAGTTCGGGTGGTCCGCATTTACATTTCGAAACTCGCGACACTAAAACAGAAGCGACAATCAATCCGCAGCTTTTCGGCATCGAAGTGCCAGATCAGGTTAAACCTGTTATTTCGGCGATGTATGCTTATCGCCTGGATGGACAGCCTTTTAGTGAGTTTACACCGAAGATTCCGATTCCACTTAGCGGTGCTGCAGGTGCTTACCGCGTGGCAAGTCCGCTGAGCCTTAGTGGCGAAATTGGTTTTGGTATCGTAACCACGGATCGCCACACTGGGTTATCGGGTACAAACGGAGTGTACTCCATTATGCTTGAAATAGACGGCCGACGCGTCTATACCTCGGCGCTTGAACGCTTTTCATTTGAAAACAGCAAGGCTATCAATTCGCATATCGACTATCCGACCTACCTGAATACAAAAAGAAGCATTCAGAAGAGTTTTGTGGACCCTGGTAATCCATTACAGATTTACACCAACCTTGAAAACAGAGGTCGCATTAGCTTTAACGATGGGCTTCTGCACGATCTGAAATACACTGTGACAGATGTTCGTGGTAACACCAGCACCATTACTTTTCAGGTACAAGCTTCAGCTACGCCTTCCACCAGCAGTCCACGACCGATGAAAGGAATCTTGTTCCCATACAATCAGGTTAATGAATTTAAGACGGACAGCGTGTTTGTCCAGATTCAGCCGGGCAACTTATATAACGATCTTGACTTTGTGTACAAAGCTGGCGCGCAGCGTGTAGCCAGAGGGTATTCAGCGGTGCATCAGGTGCATAACCGCCTGACTCCACTACATACCGGCTTTGATTTATGGATTAAGCCTATGGCAGATCTTGGAGAATTGCAGAGCAAGGCGCTTATTGTAAGCACCAGCGGTGCATCGCAAGGCGGTAAGTTTGAGGATGGTTTCGTGAAAGCAAAGCCGAGGACCTTTGGGAGTTTCTACATTGCCGTAGATACGCTACCACCGACGATAACGCCGGTAAACATCTCCGAAGGTAAAAACATGCGGGGCGTAGGCAGAATGACTTTCAAGATCAGAGACAACTTATCAGGCATTAAGAGTTTTAACGGTTACATTGATGGACGCTGGGTTCTAATGGAGTTTGATGCTAAGACCGCAACTTTATCGCACAGTTTTGATGGTACCTTATCAAACGGGAAACATAACTTAGCGCTCATTGTTGTAGACATGAAAGAAAACTCGAAGACACTGACGCTATCATTTTATAAATAAGCATTATGACAGAACTTTCGGCAGGTATGCAGGCACCTGCAATCAATTCCAGAGATCAGGATGGCAACGCCATCAGCTTAGATCAGTTTAGTGGCAAGACCGTGGTTTTGTACTTCTATCCAAAAGATGATACCCCGGGTTGTACGGCAGAGGCATGCGATTTCAGAGACAATCATCAGAATTTAATTGCCAAAGGGATTGTTGTTTTAGGCGTAAGTGTAGATGATGAGCAGTCTCATAAGAAGTTCATCAGCAAGCACAGTTTACCCTTTCCGCTGTTGGCAGATACAGACCACAAGATTGTAAATGACTACGGTGTCTGGGTTGAAAAAAACATGTACGGCAAGAAGTATATGGGTGTAAACCGCAGAACATTCATTATTGATGAAAACGGCTTAATTAAGGATGTAATTAAGAAGGTAGATACTAAAAACGCGTCTGCGCAGGTACTTGAACTACTTTCAGTTTAATTAAATTATTAAGGCTTAAATAATACCTTTACAAATATTAACTTTTCCAGCTAAATGAAACATACAATTAAAGAATTAGAAGATATCGCTTCTCAAGTCAGAAGGGATATTGTAAGAATGGTGCATGGCTGTCAATCAGGTCACCCAGGTGGGTCACTAGGTTGCGCAGATTTCATGACCGCTTTATATTTTGAAGTCATGAACCACAACACCGACTTCAATATGGATGGCAAAGGTGAAGATCTTTTCTTCCTTTCGAACGGACACATTTCCCCGGTTTTCTATAGTGTACTTGCGAGATCAGGCTATTTTGATGTTGCGGAACTTGCCACTTTTAGAAAGCTGAACTCCCGTTTGCAAGGTCACCCAACTACACATGAACATTTACCAGGCATCAGAATCGCATCTGGATCTTTAGGTCAGGGCTTCTCTGTAGCTATTGGTGCGGCTTTAGCTAAGAAGCTGAACAAGGATAGTTCTTTAGTGTATACGTTACATGGTGATGGAGAGTTACAGGAAGGCCAAAACTGGGAGGCCATTATGTTTGCGCCTTTTAACAAGGTTGACAATCTGATTTCTACGATCGACTATAACGGTCAGCAGATTGACGGTCCTACGGAAAAAGTATTGTCCTTAGATAACTTACAGGCGAAGTTCGAAGCCTTCGGATGGCATGTAATTACCTCTGATGGAAATGACATGGATAATATTGTGAAAGCACTACATTATGCGAAGTCGCTTACCGGAAAAGGCAGACCAATCCTGAATTTAATGAGTACACAGATGGGTTATGGTGTGGATTACATGGTTGGCTCACACAAATGGCATGGCACTGCGCCAAACGATGCACAGCTAGAAAGCGCATTGGGTCAAATTTCCAGTTCATTATCCGACTATTAATCAGAATCAACGTGAAAAAGTATACATATACAGAAAAGAAAGACACCAGATCAGGCTTTGGTGCCGGCCTGCATGAAGCAGGAAAACGCAATGAAAACGTAGTTGCTTTATGTGCCGATTTAAAGGGTTCATTGAAAATGGACGACTTTGCAAATGAATTCCCTGACCGTTACATTCAGGTGGGTATTGCGGAAGCAAACATGATTGGTATGGCTGCAGGTTTAACCATCGGCGGCAAAATTCCTTTCACTGGAACTTTTGCAAACTTCTCTACTGGTCGTGTTTATGACCAGATCAGACAGTCCGTAGCTTATTCAAACAAGAACGTTAAAATTTGTGCATCTCACGCAGGATTGACGCTTGGAGAAGATGGTGCAACGCACCAGATTCTGGAAGATATCGGTTTGATGAAAATGCTTCCGGGCATGACTGTAATCAACCCTTGTGATTACAACCAGACTAAAGCGGCTACACTTGCTATTTTAGACTACGAAGGTCCGGTGTACCTACGTTTCGGGCGCCCGAGCGTACCAATCTTTACGCCTGCGGATCAGGACTTCCAGATCGGTAAAGCATGGATGGTGAACGAAGGTAAAGATGTAACGATCATCGCGACTGGCCACATGGTTTGGAAAGCGATTGAAGCTGGTGAGGAACTTGAGAAGCTAGGTATCGATGCGGAAATCATCAACATCCACACGATTAAACCTTTGGATGAAGAAGCGATTCTAAAGTCTGTGCAGAAAACAGGCTGTGTAGTTACCGCTGAAGAGCACAATAAGTTTGGTGGTTTGGGTGAAAGTGTTGCCCGTCTACTGAGCACACAGTTCCCTGCACCGCAGGAGTTCGTTGCTGTTAACGATAGCTTCGGAGAGAGTGGTACGCCAGATGAATTGATGACTAAATACGGCTTAGACACCGTTAACATCGTTGAAGCGGCGCAAGCTGTTTTAAAACGCAAGAAATAATCTATGAAGCAGGTTGAAGACGCAGAGATACTAGAAAAGTTTTCAGTTGAACGAACCAGACAGGAGGCCTTCAGCCTGCTTCTAAATAAATATCAGCAAAAGATCTACTGGCACATCCGCCGCTTGGTCATCAATCATGATGATACGGACGATCTTGTGCAGGACGTGTTTGTGAAGGTCTGGAAGAACCTGGGCAACTTCAGGAGCGACTCCCAGCTCTACACCTGGATCTATCGCATTGCCACAAACGAATCCATTACTTTTCTGAATAAACAAAAACGGCAGAACAATACGCCACTGGATGAAGTATCATCTGAAGTGGTGGAAAGCATGGTTGAGCCCTCCTACTTCAATGGTACGGAGATCCAGCTCAAACTCCAGCGTGCCATCCAGACATTACCCGAAAAGCAGAAGCTGATCTTCAACATGAAGTACTTCGATGATATGAAGTACGAGGAGATTTCTGAGGTACTTGGTACCAGCGTCGGGGCGCTAAAAGCATCATTTCATATTGCGGTAAAGAAAATTGAGACTTTCATGTTAAATGAAGACATCCGTTTTTAAACCTTTTAGGATTAATAGCATCTATATAAGCGAAATGGATAATAATTTAGAACATAATGATTGGAAAGATGAGGCACCGAATCTCTCCCGTTTGCCTAAGGTAAATCCCTTTGCTGTTCCTGAGCAGTATTTTGATAGCTTAAGTGAAAGAATTAGCGCAAGTGTATTTGTTGATGATTTAAAGACAAACGCTGGTGTATATGAACCTTCGGTTCCCGAGGGTTACTTCGAATCGCTACAAGCGGACATTACGGCTAAGATCGCGCTTGAGCAACTGAACCTACCTAAAGAAGATGGCTTTGCTGTACCAGCGGGTTACTTCGAAAAACTAAACCACAAAATTCTTGAGCAGGTTGAACAACCTCAGGCCACTACGCCCAAGGTTAGAAAGCTGTGGCCAAATCGCATGACGAAATATGCCGCAGCGGCTTGTTTAGCGTTGATATCCGGTTTTGCGGTGTACCTGAACCAGGATAGCCTGTTTAAATCATCGGCTCCGCAGCATGCTACGGCTTCTGTAGCTGAAGATCCGATGTTGTGGGACATTGATGAGCAGACCATCATGGATGAAATGGAAAGCGGCACATCAGAGAACAGCACAAATACTTCTGCGACTTCTGCAGAACTTGAAGACTATATTTTGAACCACTATACGCAATATGAAATTGCATCTAACCTGTAAGTGCTGGACTTATGGTGTTAAATAGAAAATTGAATACTATGAAAAATATTTGGATTGCAATGCTACTCTTGTTCATCCCCGCATTGCTTAATGCTCAGGATCGTGGCAACCGCAATGAAGAAATTGAATCTTACAAGATTGCTTACCTCACGCAGAAGCTTGATCTCTCTTCAGGAGAAGCCAAGATCTTCTGGCCAATTTATAACGACTGGCAGAAGGAATTGAGCGCCTTGCGATCGGAGCGAAACAAGAATGTCATTAGCTTCCGCAAAACCGAGGAAATTGAAGCATTGTCGGACAATGAAATTCACGCGCTGATTACCAATGAAATTAACTACAAACAGCGCAACCTGAATATTGAAAAGAAGTACTACAACAGGTTGAAGTCCAGCCTACCGCTGAAGGTGGTTGGAAAGTACTACAGGGCACAGGAAACCTTCAAGAAGGAACTGCTGAACCGCTTTGGCAGGGGAAGAAACCAGCCAAACAAAGAGTAGAGACTATCGGCCATAAAAAAAGCGTTCATTTTCATGAACACTTTTTTTATGTGTATATACTTGATTACAGTTGTTTATCTAACTTTCCTGAAAGTACTGATTTTGGAACTGCACCAACTTGTTTATCTACAACTTCACCGTTTTTGAAGAACAATAAAGCTGGAATATTACGGATACCAAACTTGGTTGAGATCTGAGGATTGTTATCTACGTTAACTTTTCCAACGATTGCTTTTCCTTCGTATTCTTTAGAGATCTCGTCAACAACTGGACCTACCATACGACATGGACCGCACCATTCTGCCCAAAAGTCTACCAACACTGGTTTATCTGAATTTAATACAACTTCCTCGAAGTTTGCATCTGTAATTTCTAAAGCCATAATTTATATTTCTAATTAAGTTTTTCAGTATCCTAAATGGATCATTTTATACAAAGATAATAATCAATACTTATGCCACGGTATGCTTTCAGGGCTTTATGACATTAGTTCAACTTGTAGCTAACACTGTTCAATGCAGTAACCTTTTCGAGGAATGCATTGTTTGGATTTATGCGCAATGATTTTGAAGGTAATTCCAGCACAACATTCTGCTCCCGGTCGTACACAGCGAAGTGTAGCTGGCAGTTTTGCTGTTCCGTGGTGGATTTATTCTCTTCAATGATGCCATCAATGTCGGCCATGATATCTTCGTTGATACCTTCTATCGGGATCTGAATAGTGATGCACTTTGTCAACTTGTCACGTAGTTCCGACAGCAGGTTTATGGAGGTTACTTTGAACTCCCAGTCGCCTTCCTTGCGGAAGCGCTCTCCTACCCGTCCGCGGATCTGAAGGAAGTAGCCTTCAGTCAGAAATTGTTTAAACTTGATGAAGTCGTCACCGAACAACGCCAGTTCGCAGCTTTCATCGTAATCCTCAAACACAAAGGTGCCGAAAGGCTTTCCGGTTTTCGTGATTCGTTGCGCCGCAGCAACAACCAACCCGCCGATAACCAGCTCTTTGTTTTTAAGTGATTCGAATTCTGCGAGTACTTCTTCATTGGTATCGCCGGTCCGGATCTTATTGATTACGGACAAGTGTTTAACACAGTTTTGGCAGAAGTTATTCAGCTCAAAGCGATAGTTGTCTAACGGGTGGCCAGACAAGAAGATTCCAATGGCATCCTTCTCGTATTTAAGTTTATCAATGAGCGTCCACTCTGGAGCCACCGGTAAGCTTGGTTCCAGAATCAGATCTGCGACAGTACCGCCGAATAACGATGATTGCGCAGAGGACTCGTTATTCTGGAAGTCATTCGCATACTTGATGAGCTTCTCGATGCCGTTCATTTTATCGTTTACACCGATGAAGAAGTACTGCGCCCGGTGGTAGCTGAAGCCATCAAAGGCGCCGCTATAGACAAAGCTCTCGTAGGCCTTCTTATTTACCGTACGAGTGTTTGCGCGTTTCGCGAAGTCGTGCACACTCTTGAATGGACCGTTCGTTCTACGCTCTTCTATGATGCTTTCCACAGCTTTCTCCCCTACGCCTTTCACGGCGGATAGTCCAAAGCGCACTTCTCCACGATCGTTAACGGAGAACTTGATGTCCGATTCATTTACATCCGGGCCAAGTACCTGAACGCCCATCTGGCGGCACTCTTCCATGAAGAAGGCGACCTGCTTGATGTCGTTCATGTTATTGGATAGCACTGCGGCCATGTATTCTGCAGGGTAATGCGCTTTTAAGTACGCAGTCTGGTAGGCAATCCAGGCGTAGCAGGTCGAGTGCGACTTGTTGAAGGCGTATGACGCGAAAGCTTCCCAGTCTTTCCAGATTTTTTCAAGCGTCGCTGGCGAGTGCCCCTTCGCTGCAGCTTGCGCCACGAACTTAGGCTTCATCTTGTCAAGCACGTCTTTCTGCTTTTTACCCATCGCTTTACGCAATACGTCGGCTTCACCTTTGGTGAAATCCGCCAGTTTCTGCGACAGCAACATCACTTGCTCCTGGTAAACAGTAATACCATAAGTTTCCTTTAGGTACTCTTCGCAGGCATCAAGGTCATACTTGATTTCTTCTTCACCGTTTTTACGGCGCACGAAACTAGGAATGTACTCCAGAGGTCCCGGGCGGTATAGTGCGTTCATGGCAATTAAGTCACCAAATACGGTTGGCTTAAGTTCCTTCATGTACTTCTGCATGCCGCTGGACTCGTACTGGAAGATACCGACCGTTTCACCCCGCTGGAAAAGCTCATAGGTTTTCACATCGTCAATAGGGAACTGATCGGGATCAAGTTGAATGCCTGTACGTAAACGTACCAGCTTTACCGTGTCCTTGATCAGGGTCAGGGTCTTTAAACCCAGGAAGTCCATTTTGAGCAATCCGGCGCTTTCAACCACCGAGTTGTCGAACTGGGTAACATATAGATTGGAATCCTTAGCTGTAGCTACAGGAACAAAGTTCGTAATATCATCTGGTGTAATGATCACCCCACAGGCGTGAATACCGGTGTTACGCAGTGATCCTTCAAGGATTTTCGCCTGTTGGATGGTCTCCCCGCTCAGGTTTGCACCTGAAGCTACTGCTTTAAGCTCCAGCACCCGCTCGTATTCATCTGCACGCAGCCCGCCTTTTAGGGCGGCTTCGTCCAGGGAGAATATCTTGGCGAGCTTCATATTCGGGATCAGCTTGGCGATCTTGTCCGCTTCAAAAAGCGGCAGATCGAGTACCCGCGCGGTATCCCGGATGGACGACTTAGCAGCCATGGTACCGTATGTGATGATCTGTGCCACCTGGTTCGCACCGTACTTGTTGATTACATAGTCCATGACACGACTTCGGCCTTCATCGTCAAAGTCGATGTCGATATCGGGCATGGACACCCTGTCTGGGTTTAGGAAACGTTCAAAAAGCAGGTCGTACTTGATCGGATCGATGTTGGTGATCCACAAACAGTATGCAACCACGGAGCCTGCTGCAGAACCACGCCCCGGTCCTACGGATACGTCGAGCTTTCTGGCTTCCGCAATGAAATCCTGTACGATCAGGAAGTATCCCGGGTACCCGGTCTTTTCAATGGTTTTTAGTTCAAAGTCGAGTCGCTCGTCAATCTCTGGCGTGATTACGCCGTATCTGCGTTTGGCACCCTCATAAGTAAGGTGTCTGAGGTATTTGTTCTCTCCACGTTTTCCACCGTCGGTGTCATCTTCCGCAACAATAAACTGTTCCGGGATGTCGAATTTAGGTAGTAACACCTCCCGTGCAAGTTTATACGATTCTACTTTATCGGCAATCTCCTGCGTGTGGTAAATGGCCTCCGGCAGATCATTGAAGAGCATTTTCATCTCTTCAGGTGATTTGAAGTAATACTCCTGGTTTGGCAAACCGTAACGGTACCCGCGACCGCGCCCTATTGGTGTCGCTTGTTTCTCCCCATCTTTAACACAGAGTAGAATGTCGTGGGCATTCGCATCCTTTTTATCGATGTAATAGGTGTTGTTTGTTGCAACCACCTTCAAGCCGTGTCTGCGAGCCAACTGAATCAAGGTTCTGTTGGCAATATCTTCATCTTCCTGGGTATGGCGCATAATTTCAATGTAGAAATCATCACCGAACTCCGCTTTCCACCACTCTAATGCGGCTTCAGCCTGATGCTCGCCCAGATTCAGGATTTTACTTGCGATCTCTCCATAAAGGTTGCCGGAGAGTACGATCAGATCATCTTTGTACTGCGAGATTAACGCACGGTCAATCCTTGGTACATAATAGAAACCTTTGGTATACGCTATGGAAGATAACTTTGCCAGATTATGATAGCCATTCTTGTTTTTTGCAAGTAGGACCATCTGGTAGCCATTATCTTTCTTCGATTTGTCAAGGTGATTGTCACATACGAAGAATTCACAGCCAATGATTGGCTTCAGCATTACTTCTGTAGGTTCCTCACCGTTCTCAATGGCAGCATTGTTTTTTGCTTCCGCAGCCTTATTGTGGTTGGCCACCTGACTCACAAAGTGGAAGGCGCCCATCATATTTGCATGGTCGGTCATCGCCACTGCAGGCATCTTATATTTTGCCGCAGCTTTGATCAGGCCAGGGATGTTTATGGTCGATTGTAAAACGGAAAACTGCGTGTGGTTGTGCAGGTGGATGAAGTTCGCATTACTCAGCTCACGTTTATTGTCGTTCAGCGTAGCACGGGAAATCACTTCCGCCGGCTTCTGCAAGCGACGTTTGATTTCCTCAGAAGCTGATTTAAGGTTGATGTGCGTTAGTCCTGCGGACTCGATGACACCCGGATTAGCCTGCTTGAAATTGCGGATGTACTCCTGATCCAGGCCAAGTTCTTCAGGGCGGAACGCATCCGACTTCAGCAACTGCAGGAAACAACGGGATGTCGCCTCCACGTCGGCCGTCGCGTTGTGTGCTTCAGAAAAAGGCACACCGAACAGATAGCTGTGAAGTTCAGTTAAAGTTGGCAGCTTGAACTTTCCACCTCGACCACCAGGGAGTTGAAGCAAGCTGGCCGTAACTTCGGTACAGGTATCCAGCACCGGCATGTCCATGAGCTGGGTTTCCATGCCGAGGCGGTGGAACTCACAGGCCATAACGTTCACGTCGAAGCCAATGTTCTGACCAACGGCAAAGCGCGATTTCGAAAGTGCTATGTTGAACTCCGCCAGTACAGCTTCCAGATCCTCCCCTTGCTCCTCTGCAAGTTCGGTACAGATGCCGTGGATCTTCTCCGCATCGTAAGGGATATTGAAGCCCTTAGGCTTTACAAGAAAACTCTTGTTTTCCAGCAACTTACCCAGATCATCATGCAGCTGCCAGGCCACCTGAATGCAACGCGGCCAATTGTCTGTGTCCGTAACGGGTGCATTATAGTTGCGTGGTAAACCAGTGGTTTCGGTATCGAAGATTAAGTACATAGGTAAGTTAAGAGAATTCTGAGTCGCTCCGTTTAGGGCAGATGTGCAGTAAATACCTTGCGCATTACTACCCGGGTTGGAGGTGCAAAAATACTTAATACCTATTATAAAAGTGGCTAATCTTTGTAAGGTTAAATAGAATTTTACAAACCTCGCGGGTTTTTAAAAGCAAGCTGTTCTCCCTAAATGAGTTCTGTAGATAATGCCGGATTAGGTGACATCAGCACGCCAAGATGGGATAATCTGTTGCGCAGATAAAGTTGAATGATATACTTAGTAAAGCTGTTTATCTACATATTGCCAAACTCAGCTTAGTTAAGCTATTCTAAAGGTGAGCCTGGATTGTTGTGCAAACAACGTTGATATTAAGGATCTATTCCATAAATAAGCTCGAACTGGCTAAGGCCGGAAGGGCAAGCTTAATTCAACTGTTCTTTTGATAAAGTTGGAACGGGATGTTCCTGAGAAATAAGCTTAGCGGTATCATAACCTTTCTGCTTGCAGCGATTGATGATATCATCCAGCAGTTCCTGATCCAGATAAGGCTTTCTGGACATGATGAACAAGAATTTACACTCTGGATGCCCGATAACGGCGTATGAATAATCTTCAGCCAATTCAATGACCCAGTAATCTACTTTAAATGGCCAGAGGAACTGTAATTTGAATTCTGCATTATTGGTGCCCTTTACGACGTACAGCTTAGAGCGAATGTACTTCTGGGTTTGCTCCCCTGCAACTTTAAAGTTGGTAAATACAGCAAAATAGCCGTCCGGATGAATCACGTAGGTCTCTGTAGTCTGTCGCCAGTGCTTATCCATGAAAGTAGATATGGAATATAATGTATACCATTTCCCTGCAAATGACAATATATCTACCCTTTCTACAGGTGTATTTTCCATAACTATATGCTCTATTATTAAGCCCCTAACCTCCGAATGTTAAATCTAGATAAATAACCCCTTAGTATAAATAAAGTTTTAAAAACGATTTTTTAAAGCACCCAAAATTGATACCTTCGATCGGGGTGCCAGGTACGCTTTTTGCCCTACAAACGGGCAAACGGGTCCCTTGCCGGAGGGTTAAAGGACATAAAACTGCTAACTTAATCAAAGAAATATGAAAATAACTGTAGTAGGTGCAGGAGCTGTCGGCGCAACATGCGCAGACAACATCGCCCGCAAGGAACTGGCACAAGAGCTTGTGTTGTTGGACATTAAGGAAGGATTTGCTGAAGGAAAAGCAATCGACATGATGCAAACCGCAGCGCTCCTGGGCTTCGATACCAAAATCACCGGCGTAACCAACGACTACAGCCAGACTGCCGGCTCTGCTGTTGCAGTAATCACCTCTGGTTTACCACGCAAACCGGGCATGACCCGCGAAGAATTAATCGGCATTAATGCGGGCATTGTGAAAGGTGTTGCTGAAAATATCCTTAAATACTCTCCTGACGCGATTATTGTGGTGATCAGCAACCCAATGGATACCATGACTTACCTGGCCTTGAAGTCACTGAACATCCCGAAAACTCAACTTATCGGCATGGGCGGCATTCTGGACAGTGCCAGATTCAAATACTACCTAAGCAAAGCTTTAAACTGCAATTCCAGCGACCTGCAAGGCTTTGTAATTGGCGGCCATGGTGATACCACCATGATTCCACTAACCAGGTATGCAACTTACCAAAGCTTGCCAGTAAGCAACCTGCTTGATGAAGCGACACTCGAGAAAGTTGCTGCAGATACCATGGTTGGCGGTGCGACGCTAACGGGGCTATTGGGTACTTCTGCATGGTACGCGCCAGGTGCTGCAGGTGCGGCGCTGGTAGAAAGCATTGTGCGTGATGAGAAGAAAATCTTTACCTGCTGTGTAGCGCTTGATGGCGAATATGGCCAATCGGACATCTGTCTGGGTGTACCAGTAGTTGTGGGCCGCAATGGATGGGAGTCTATCGTAGACTTCAAACTTACCACAGAAGAGCAAGCTAAATTCGATAAAAGTGCAGATGCTGTGCGCAGCATGAACAACGTACTTACAGAAATGAAACTAATCTAATTGAATGAGAACAATTCGTGTCCCATTAAAACTGATAAACTTACAAGACGACGGTTTCCACCTTTTGGTGGAAATTGTTGTTTTTGGGAAAAAGCACTGGGCGGTGCTGGATACTGGTGCTTCCAGGTCGGTGTTCGACAAGGCGCTTTTAGAGCAGAACATCGCATCGGAAGCTATTGAAACGATAAATCCAGAAGAAGATACAGTAGCAACAACGCTATTCAGTACCTCAAGTACCGCCGTAGCAACACTGCCGAAATTGAAGCTTGGCAAGTTGAAGATTAAGAAGTATCAGGTTGTTGGACTGGACTTGCAGAGTGTGAATGAAGCTTATGAACATCTGGGCCATCCACAAGTAGCAGGGATTATTGGAGGAGACATCCTGATCAAGTACAAAGCAAAGATTAGTTATAAAAGGCTGCGGGTTACGTTCTATAGGTAAATTGTGGAGACATCCTGATTAAGTACGAACTAAGATAGCTTGTTAGCCGCTTGAATTGATTCTCTACGGGTTGAATCCCCAGTTAAAACAGCTAAGCTCTTTAGCACGCTCTCCAGTGGTGATAGCGGTTAACTCAGAATGGCTAAAAAAAACAAGCACTTCATGGCTCTTATCGAAGCTTCAGTTTTAAAGCACTGTTGTACATCTTCATAAAGGCCCGTAAGAATATACTAGAAAAGAAGTATGCAGTCCACATGATGGCTACGAGTATGCCGGGCTCCAGGGCAATCATTGCGTCCCAGGCAAAACAAAGATAGAAAACACAAGTGGCGGTATTCAGCCCGAATAGCGCATTGTATCGGAGCGCGTAATTACTAATAGATGGCTTAGCTTGCCGCCTATCCCGGATGTAAGATTTGTAGACAAACAGCAGCAACGGTATCAGCAAAGCGATCAAGGTGCCAATAATGGTCATAGAAACGATCGCCTCACTGTTCGCTTCGCCGAAATAGAACATTAACCCAAGACTAAGTAGCGAGAGGTTATGTAACACTGCTGGAAACCTAAAGGTGTTCAACATTTCCTGTTTCAGCATCCTGCTGAAGCTTCCATAAAGCCCCTGGCGCGTATTTTCTTCTTCCTCTAAAATCTGCTTCAGCCCACCAAAATCAGTATTGATTACTTCTTCAGCTAAGCTCAGGTGAAAGCTGTCTTGCGCCTCCTGCTCCAATGCGGAAAGCACATGATCATAAACCTCATTATACGTCTCCCGATAGCGCGTTACGGATTTCACGTAGTCTGCTATTTCCTGCTTTTGTATTTCGTTTAAGATCATTGTAGCGCGGGTTTAAGGTTTAACAACAGCTGTAAGCTTTTGATGAATGCTCGGGCTTCCTCCATTTTGTTCAGGGCAGCAGTTTGGCCGTCTGAAGAAAGTTCGTAGTACTTGCGCATCCGACCGTCAACCATTTCAGAACTTGTTTCCACTAATCCCTCCGCCTCCAGCTTGTGCAGTGCAGGGTATAAAGCGCCTTCTTTCAGATTAAAACCTCCATCGGTGATTGCCTTTACTTTCTGGGTGATTTCATAGCCATACATCTTACCATGCTGTTCCAGCAGGTTCAAGAGGATCGTCGATAAGGTGCCCTTAAATAAATCGCTGTTGATTGACATACCCGAATATACAAATAAACAACAATACCTAAAATCTTATGTATAGAAAAGATGATCGCTCACCGTAATCGCCTCCAGTAGAAAGTTAATCTGGACTGGCTCATACATTTTAAGCAGCTCACCTTTGAGCACGGACTCGTACTATGGACAACTACCCCGCTAGAAACCCCTGCACCAACTGCTCCCATTCCTGCTCCAACGAAACGGCAGGCCTTTTTTCTCCAGCCCTGTTGTACCAGTAATCGGCGTTCCATATATCACCTTCTTTCCGGTGCAGATAAGCATGTAAATGTGCCGAACGCTTGTCGCTGCGTTGATCAATCAGGTCGTGTGCAGCTTTCCAATCTCCCCGGCCATCATACCAAAGCGCCTGCAGGTACACGGAGAGATTTTCCGGCATTTCGCCACTACTTAATGTGCTTTTAAACTCCTGTAAGTTCATCATCATGCTCAAATATAGGTTTCATAAGTCCAATTACCACGCAGCAGAACCCCTTGATCAAAAATATCAGCAGGTCTCCATACCCATTTACGAGTACGAGGAAATCTTAAAAGACTACGGTTTTATCCGTTGTCACCAATCGCACCTGGTCAATGTTAGACATATTAAAAGCTGGAAAAGGGAATATGGCGACTTCCTCCTCCTTTATGACGGAACGGAATTGCCCATTTCAAGAGGTAAGAGAGATCGGGTCAGGGAAGTGCTAAACACCATGTAATTACTTGCCTGCCGGCACCGGCTTACTGTTCCGCAAGCCAAACTGCTTAATCAGATCCTGGTAAGTCACCAGTTCAAACCGCTGCCCCACCATATCCCGGAACTCCTTTGAAAGCACCATGTCCAGTTCTGCCTGTCTATGACTGCTTGCATTGCTGCTCATCATGCTGCTGTTCATGTCGTTTATCGCATCCATTTCCGGCGTCGCCTGCGCAATATGCAGGATCACCATATTCGCGGGTGCTGTTGTAGAGAGATTCTGCAGCACGTTCATAAAGGCCTGCTTTTTTGTTGCAACAGGCTCGCCCCACATATCATTATAGCTTTCGCCAAAGTATGTTACCTCGCTTAACGGAGATATCGCCAGCTTGTATTTCTTCGCGAGCCGCTCTGTAAGGCTACGCAATTGTGGGGTGGACAATGCAATGCCCATGTGCGGGTCGATATACGAGATTTGCAGGCCTGACGCCAATGCACGTTCAATCTGCGCACTGAGCTCCCGCTCTACTTCTTCAAGCTTGTATTTGTTCTTTTGAAAAGCGGTGGTAGAAGGCAGAAAATAGCCCAAACCATCTACCAGGCTCGGCACGGCAGACTGCCCTAAAACCGGACCCCACCTGTAGTTCTTCCACTCCGCGGTTAAGGTCAGGTGCACACCCACCGCAACCTTTGGATACTTCTTGAGTACTTCAACCGCCTCCTGGTACCAGGGACAGGCAAACATGACCGAAGCTGAGAAAGGCATGCCTGTTTTCCCAACCTCATTAATAGCGGTGTTCACGGCATGGTTCATACCGATATCATCAAAACGGAGGAGCACTTTAGGTAGCTTACTGGCCGCTTGTTGCGCGAAAACATGCAAACTGCCGGTTAACAGCAGGATTAATAAGAGTTGCTTTTTCATCAGGTTGGTCATGAACATTGGTTAGATCAGCATTACACTACACCTAATATCCATGATTATCCTCGAAGGTTAATGCGGGAAAGGGAAATAAAACTACCCGATCTTCACCGAAGTCATGGTTAAAGATCCCGCAACAGCCTTATCATTGAAGAATGAAACGTCATCACCATGCTGTTTTAAACCCAGGGTATACATTAGCGGCATGTAGTGCTCTGGTGTTGGAATGGCCATCATTGCATCACTTCCAAGAGATTGGTAGTTGAATAATGGCTGATAGTTCTCCTCCATAATTAAGGATTTAAACTTTTCGTTGATGTTTAAGGCCCAATCATAACCATATCCCGGTTCATCCATCCTATCCCATGCCACCATTCTCAGGTTGTGAACCATATTTCCAGAACCCATGATCAGCACCCCTTTCCGGCGCAATGCAGATAATTCTTTCGCCAGTTCAAAATGGTAAGCGGGTCCTTTAGTATAATCAATGCTTAACTGCAATACAGGCACATTCGCCTGCGGATACATGTGCCGAACGACCGTCCAGGCACCATGGTCCAATCCCCAGTCGTGATCCAGCTCCACCTGTGTAGAATGAAACAGCGAAGCAGTTTCTCTCGCCAGACTTGGTAGCCCAGGCGCGGGATAGCGAACATCAAACAAAGCTTGTGGAAATCCACCAAAATCATGGATGGTCTCCGGGAAATCCATTGCAGTGATGCGCGTGCCTTTGGATAACCAATGTGCAGAAATAACCAACACGGCAGCAGGTACAGGCAGCTTGTCGGCCATAGCCTTCCAGCCCCGGGAGAAGTCATTATCCTGAATTCCGTTCATCGGGGATCCATGACCAATAAACAATACCGGCATCAAATATTCCTGCTCGGGTAGTCCGTCACTGAAGGTCTTGAATGATCTTAAACTGTCCATAATCTTTGCTTTTTGTGTTAATACAAAATTACCTAAAAGCATCTGGCGGCGCATTGACCCAGGTTAAGAAATTAGATACCACAGGCACTGATATACAGTTGGAATGCTGAATTACTTAAATTTCCCGAAGGTCCGGATATTGTAAAATATAATAGCAGTGCTGCATCTCACAACTTATACCGATAGGCGGGTACCTCAGCGCTAAGAAAGAGCCGTTTATTTGCGAAGGTCTCTTGACATAGTTAATGAATTTCCCGTGTACACGGTTTTCACACCGTTTCCGTTACATTTGCCGGTGTACACAGAGAAACAGCTCTAAGCCGCGGAACTCTTTTACTCCCCAATTAGACACAGAGATCAGATGACATCAAGAAAAAATAACACGCCAGCTCCAAAGACCTATTACACCGTATTCGAAAGAGTTGATTTTACAAATGAGCCTTTGGAAAGAGCTTACGAATCTGTCGAATTCCGTTCCTGTACTTTCAACGACATCAGCGGCATTGCATTTACGGACTGCCTTTTCGCTTCCTGCAATCTGAGCAATGCACAAGTCGCCAAAGCAAAAGCCCAGGACTTGAGTTTCAGCAATTGCAAGCTCATCGGGATCAACTTTCACCAGATGCTGGACTTCGGCTTTTCACTGCACTTTGAGAGTTGCCTGCTGGACTATGCAAGTTTCGATAAAAAGAAAATGAACAAAAGCACGTTCAACAACTGTAAACTTCATGGCGCAAACTTCAGCAAAGCTGACCTTTCAAAAGCCATTATGAAAGACTGCGACCTGGTAGATGCCATATTTGATGGAACAAACCTCTCCGGCATGGATTTTACAACAAACAGGAACTTCAGCATCGACCCGCAACAAAATTTAATCAAAAAAGCAAGATTTGCAGCGCATAGTTTGGCAGGGCTGCTTACCAAATACGAGATCATTATAGAATAGAAAGGTAGCATACAAGCCAGGCACGCGCAGCCCACAATGTCCCGACCAGGGGTTCACAAGGCATGGGCCCTGTTAACCCCCTGTATGCACCCTGTGGGGGCCCTGTCGGGACCTTGTTATCCCAGCATCTGTCTACACCACATTCTTGCGCTGTCCAGTATCTTTTCCATAAAAAAGCCCTGCAAGTTTTACACCTGCAGGGCTTTTTATGTCAAAGCGAATCTATGAATTAAGCATCAATCTTCGCGTATTTTGCATTTCTTTCAATGAAGTCCCTTCTTGGTGCAACCTCATCACCCATTAGCATGGAGAAGGTACGGTCGCAATCAGCGGCGTTTTCAATGGTCGCTTGCATCAAGGTACGGGTAGCCGGGTTCAAAGTCGTCTCCCAAAGCTGCTCCGCGTTCATCTCACCCAAACCTTTGTAACGTTGAATGTGAACACTTTCCTCTTTACCTGCACCTTTTAAGCGCTGTACAGCGGCATCACGTTGCTGATCATTCCAGCAATATTCCTGCTCCTTACCTTTTTTTACAAGGTATAGTGGTGGCGCAGCGATGTACACGTAACCAGCTTCGATCAATGCTTTCATGTAGCGGAAGAAGAACGTCAGGATCAGCGTGGTAATGTGGGATCCGTCGATGTCCGCATCCGTCATGATCACGATTTTGTGATAGCGAAGTTTGGTCATGTTCAGCGCTTTATCATCCTCTGGCGTACCAATGCTCACGCCTAAAGCGGTGAACATGTTCTTGATCTCGTCATTTTCGTAGATCTTGTGCTCCATGGCTTTCTCCACGTTCAGGATCTTTCCTTTCAATGGAAGGATGGCCTGAAAGTTACGATCACGGCCCTGTTTTGCAGTTCCACCCGCGGAGTCACCCTCCACCAGGTAAAGCTCACACTTTACCGGATCACTATCTGAACAATCGGCAAGCTTTCCTGGCAATCCAGAGCCGCCCATTACAGACTTACGTTGAACCATTTCACGAGCCTTACGGGCAGCAGCACGAGCTGTTGCGGCAAGGATTACTTTGTTGATGATTAAACGGGCTTCCTTAGGATTTTCTTCCAGGTAGTTATTTAAAGCTTCACCAACAGCGATGTCTACAGCACCCATAACCTCGGAGTTACCCAACTTGGTTTTGGTCTGCCCTTCGAACTGTGGTTCTGCAACTTTAACCGAAACGACAGCGGTAAGACCTTCTCTAAAGTCGTCACCGGTAATCTCAATCTTTAAGTTCTTAATCAATCCTGATTTATCAGCATACGCTTTAAGGGTACGGGTTAACCCTCTTCTGAAACCAGCGATATGTGTTCCACCTTCGTGGGTATTAATGTTGTTTACGTAAGAGTGTACGTTCTCCGCATAGCTGTCATTGTACTGAAGCGCAAGTTCAACGGGAATACCGTTTTTCATACCTTCAACATAAATCGGCTCTGCGATTAATGAAGGACGGTTGCCATCAAGGAATTGAACAAACTCCTTCAAGCCACCTGAAGACAGGAACAGCTCTGACAGGAAGTTTCCTTCTTCATCTTCCTCACGTTCGTCTGTAAGCGTTAAGCTGATGCCTTTGTTAAGGAAGCTCAACTCTCTTAAACGTGAAGCAAGGGTATCATAACGATACTCTACCGTTTGCGAGAAGATCTCTGGATCTGGAGAGAAAGTTATTACGGTACCACGCTTTTCAGTTTCACCAACAACTTTTACGTCGTACTGCGGTTTACCTTTTGCGTATTCCTGAACCCATACTTTTCCTTCGCGGTGTACTTCAGCTTTAAGGTGCGTAGACAAGGCGTTCACACAACTTACACCCACACCGTGCAAACCACCAGAAACCTTGTAAGTGTCTTTATCGAATTTACCACCGGCGTGAAGCACGGTCATAACCACCTCTAATGCAGATTTCTTTTCTTTCTGCATCATTCCTGTCGGAATACCACGACCATTATCGGATACGCGGATGGAGTTATCTTTAAGAATATTTACGGTAATGGTGTCTGCATGACCAGCTAAGGCCTCATCAATGGAGTTATCGACAACCTCATACACCAGGTGGTGTAAACCTTTAACACCGGTATCCCCTATATACATCGAAGGGCGCTTACGCACCGCTTCCAATCCTTCTAATACCTGTATATTATCTGCCGAATAATTTGACTTTGGATCTTTTTCTTCGCTCATATTTGTTAGTAATACAATAAGCTTCAAAAATAGCGATTTTAGCCCAATAAGCCGAATATTTGAGCAACTATTTGACTTGATAAGGACTAAAAAAGGCTTAAAAAACGATGTTTCTTAGGATACTAAATTTGAAATTTTATATTTGCTTAAATTTTAAAACCATGCTTAGGTAATGCTTGCTTGTATTTGCTTCCTTTGCAGCACAAATCCAGAAATTTCAAATCAACAATTCAAAATAGATGAACATTAAGACGTTACAATTCGGTAAAGTAGCAGCAGCAGTTGCATTGGTTTCAGTAATGGCAGCTTGTCAGAACAAAGATACCGCTACCACTACCCCAGCAAAAACCACTGAAGCTGGTACCGTAAGCACTAAAGATCAGATTGTATATGTGAACTCCGATTCATTGTTAACCAAATACGATTACTTTAAAGATTTAAAGACCAAATTAGACGGCAAAGCGAAAAGTGCTGAGCAGGATATGGGCGCTAAAACACAGGCTTTCCAACGTGAAGTAGCGCAATACCAGCAACAACAACAAACCATGGCTGCTGATCAGCGTGCATCTACAGAACAAAGACTTGCACGTAAGCAACAAGAGTTGCAGGCTTATCAGCAAAATGCAGGTGCTGCATTGCAGAATGAGCAAGCTACAGAGCAAGAGAAACTTTATGATAAAGTTGCAGACTACCTTAAAGGTTATGCAAAAACTAAAGGTTACAAAATGGTATTAACCTATTCTAAAGGTAACAGCGCTATTTTATTCGCTGATGAATCTTTAGACATCACGTCTGAAGTTATTAAAGGCTTAAACGAAGATTATAAATCAACCAAGAAATAAGCTTTACTTAGCTAACGTTACAATAAAAATGCCCTCCGAGAGGGCATTTTTTATGCAATAAGCTTTTGATTATTACAAGTAAGACTTAGTCGCCGGGGTCCCCTTCTTTTTCAAAGAAGTTGTCTGTATGTTCATCAATTTCCCTTCGATCACGTTTGGTCGGTCTTCCGGCTCCACGATCGCGCTTCATCACAGGCGCATGGAACACTGATTTGTAGGCTATGGTATCCTCTAAAGGTGTAATGTCTTTATACTTGGTAACGGCAATCTTGTACTCCGTACGCTGGTGCAAAAGTTCGAGCACTTCAATAACCTTCTTCTCAATACCTTTTGAAACCTGGTAAATATCACCTGGTTTCACGATCGCGGAAGGCTTCACGTTCTGGCCGTTCTGCTTAACCCGACCTGCACGGCAAGCTTCTGTAGCATTTGTACGTGTTTTAAAGAGCCTGATTGCCCACAAATATTTATCTATTCTCAGTTTTTCCTGTTCAGCCATAAAACAGCAAAATTACATACAAAAAGGCCTGCAATACATAAAATTGATTTATTTTGTCAAAAATTAGATAAAAAACATGATAGCAGATTTAAGAAAGTTGATAGAGGCCGCATGGGAGGACAGATCTTTATTAGAATATAGCGAGTATGCAGAGGCCATTGAAACTGTAATTATGCAGTTAGACAGAGGCGAACTTCGCGTTGCTGAACCAATTATGAATTCATGGGGCATCAACGAATGGGTTAAAAAAGCGGTAATATTATACTTTCCGATCAGAAAGATGCGCGAAATTGAGGTTGGTCCTTTCGTGTTTCATGATAAAATGAAGCTGAAAACCAATTACAAAGAACTTGGTGTTCGCGTAGTACCTCATGGTATTGCACGTTTTGGTGCTTACCTGGCTAAAGGTGTAATCATGATGCCATCTTATGTAAACATCGGTGCTTATGTTGACGAAGGTACAATGGTAGATACCTGGGCTACTGTAGGTTCATGTGCGCAGATCGGTAAAAATGTACACTTAAGCGGTGGCGTTGGTATCGGAGGTGTGTTAGAGCCAATTCAGGCTGCACCGGTTATCATTGAAGATAACGTATTCATCGGTTCAAGAGCAATTGTGGTTGAAGGTGTACGTGTAGAAAGTGAAGCCGTATTAGGTGCTAATGTGGTCCTTACCGCATCTACTAAAATCATCGACGTTACTGGTCCGGAGCCTATAGAATACAAAGGTATTGTGCCAGCACGGTCGGTTGTAATCCCAGGTACCTACGCGAAGAAATTCCCTGCAGGAGAATACCAGGTTCCATGTGCATTGATCATCGGTAAGAGAAAAGAATCTACAGATAAGAAGACATCATTGAATGATGCGTTAAGAGAAAACAACGTAGCTGTTTAATGAAAATCGGATTTGACGGTAAACGAGCGGCCAATAATTTAACCGGCTTAGGTAATTATAGCCGCTCGTTGATATTACAACTGGCAAATTACTTCCCCAATAACGAATATCTTGTCTATGCCCCCAAGGTTAAGGATCATCCCCAGATCACGGCTTTCTTTAAAACCCGTGGCGTAAAGCTAAAACTTGCCTGGAGCAGCTTTCTATGGCGGAGCTTCGGGATATTGAAGCAACTGAAAGCAGACAACATCACGTTGTACCACGGCTTAAGTCAGGAGCTTCCCTTCGGCATTGCCACATCAGGGATTAAGTCCATAGTGACCATCCACGACTTGATCTACATCAGATTTCCTCAATACTTTCCCTTCATAGACCGGCAGATCTACCGTTTCAAAGGGCAATATGCCTGTCGCAAAGCAGATGCGGTGATTGCCATTAGCGAAAGAACCCGTCAGGATCTCATTGAGCTGTTTAAGGTCCCCGCAGAAAAGGTCAGCGTCATTTACCAAAGCTGCGATGACAGCTTCAAGCAGCCTTTCAAACAGGATCGCCTTGCGGAGATTAAAGTGAGATATGCCCTTCCGGAGCAATACATCTTAAATGTAGGCACCATTGAAGAACGGAAGAATCAGCTGCTGCTAATAAAGGCGCTACCTTCTTTACCTGAAGCCTGTAAATTGGTGCTCATCGGGAAACAGCAACCGTATGCGAAAAAGCTACATGCAGAGATCGAGCGCTTGGGTTTACATGCCCGCGTTGTCTTTTTGAAAGACGTCTCCTTCATGGACCTGCCCGGCATTTACCAGTTGGCGAAAGTATTTGTCTACCCTTCTCTATACGAAGGCTTCGGCATCCCCATCATTGAAGCTTTATACTCCGGCGTGCCGGTTATTGCCGCAACAGGCTCCTGCCTGGAAGAAGCTGGCGGCCCAGACAGCATCTATATCAACCCGCAGGACCATACCGCGCTGGCCAATGCAACGAACAAACTCTTGAATGCGCCTGAAAGTTGTCGCAACATGGCTGATCAGGGCCTGAAATTTGTGCAGAAATTTAACAATGAGGTGATCGCTGCACAGCTTATGGCCTTCTATGAAGGCATTGCTTCAAAGCGATAATTCCTTTTCAATTCGTAATTTTGCCAGATGTTTAAAACTGATATCGACAAGTGTCTTGCCGTGTTGAAAGAAGGTGGTGTAATTCTCTATCCTACAGATACGATCTGGGGCTTGGGATGCGATGCCACCAATGAAGCGGCGGTAGAAAAGATCAACCAAATCAAAGGGCGTGCGGCCGACAAAAGTTTCATCATCCTTTTGGATACGGATGCAAAGATCCAGAGTTACGTTTCAGAAGTGCCTGAAGTGGCATACGACCTGATTGAATATGCGGAAACACCGATGACCGTGATCTTTGATAACGCAAAGAACCTGGCTAAAAACGTGATGAATCTGGATGGCAGTGTCGGCATTCGTGTGGTGCGCCATGATTTTACGCAGCAGCTGCTACAGCGGTTCAGAAAGCCGATTGTCTCTACTTCAGCCAACATTTCCGGTGAACCGAGCCCGAAAAACTTTGACATGATCAGTGAAGAAGTGAAATCCCAGGTAGACTATATCGTGGAACACCAGCAGGATGACCGGACGGAAAAGAACCCTTCTACAATCATTAAAATCGGGGCTGGCGGGCAATTTTCCTTTATTAGAAAGTAAGTTTTACTACTTTTGCAAAACTCCGCAGATTGCCTGAATTCAGGGCTAAAGCACGAGGAATACGCTATGGAAGAACATTTAAGGCATCCTGTTTTTAAGTTGCTGGCCAATATTGCCGATAAAAACCAAATTGAAGCTTACGTGATAGGCGGTTTTGTGCGGGATTTACTATTGGAACGCCCCTCTAAAGACATCGATATCGTTGTTTTAGGCAATGGTATTGAATTTGCCGAACTGGCCGCTAAACAGCTTAACGCCAAAGTGAGCGTATTTAAGAACTTCGGTACCGCCATGTTGCGCTACCAGGATCTTGAAATTGAGTTTGTCGGCGCCAGAAAAGAATCCTACCGCGCAGATTCCCGTAAGCCTATCGTGGAAAACGGCACGATCAAAGATGATCAGCTTCGTCGCGATTTCACCATCAATGCCTTAGCGATTTCTTTAAATAAAGCCAATTATGGCGAGCTGGTGGATCCTTTTAATGGTGTTAGTGACTTGCGCGAAAAGATCATTAAGACACCCCTGGAGCCCGAGCTCACGTTTTCCGATGACCCATTACGCATGATGCGGGGCATCCGCTTCGCTTCACAACTTTCCTTTGCCATTGAAGCGCAAACCCTGGAAGCCATCGCTAAACAGAAAAGCCGCATCAGCATCGTTTCTAAAGAAAGGATTACCGATGAGCTGAATAAGATCATCTCTTCCCCGGTTCCATCCGTGGGTTTCAAGTATCTTTTTGATACGGGCTTGCTGCAGCTGATTTTCCCACAAATGGCCAACCTGTACGGCGTTGAGATCATCAACGGCAAAGGTCATAAGGACAATTTCTACCATACCCTTCAGGTGCTGGACAACATCTGCAAAGACACGGACGACCTCTGGCTCCGCTGGGCTGCGATTCTGCATGATATTGCCAAGCCTGCAACCAAGCGTTTTGAAAACGGGCACGGCTGGACATTCCATGGGCATGAGGATAAAGGTGCACGCATGGTGCCGCAGATTTTTGCGCAGCTGAAGCTGCCTTTAAACGAGAAGATGAAATTGGTGCAGAAGCTTGTGCAGCTGCACTTGCGCCCCATCGTACTGGCGCAGGAAGTGGTTACAGATTCCGCCGTTAGGCGCTTACTCTTTGATGCCGGTGACGACATTGAGGGCCTGATGATGCTGTGCAACGCAGATGTAACCACCAAAAACGAATATAAAGTAAAGAAATACCGCAACAACTTTGAGCTGGTGAAGCAAAAGCTTAAGGATGTTGAAGAACGCGATAAGGTGCGCAACTGGCAGCCGCCAATTACGGGTGAAGACATCATGAGCACCTTCGGCATTAAGGCCGGAAAAGAAGTGGGCCTGATTAAAAATGCAATTAGAGAAGCTATTCTTGAGGGTGAAATACCAAATAGCTACGACGAGGCGTTAAAGTTCATGCTTCGCAAAGGCGGTGAATTTGGGCTGAAACCCCTGACAACATTACCTTTATAAATAATAAATTTATTTTTTAATTTTAGTAAGAAAATAGACCAATGGCGATATATAGATTTAAGGTAAGCTTTGAAGATTTTGATGAGGTAGTTCGGGAGATTGATATCAAGTCCAATCAGACTTTTGTAGATCTGCACCTGGCCATTCATCGTTCTACAGGCTATAATCCAGAGAAATCTTCTTCTTTTTATATCAGTACTGATCACTGGATCAAAGGCGATGAAATCGCTTATCTTCCAAATCAACGTAAAGTTGACCGCGGTGTAGCACTTATGGAGAACTCCAAACTGAGCAGCTTCATCGAAGACCCACACCAGAAATTCTATTACATATATAACTTTGATCGCCCCTTCGACTTCCATGTGGAGTTGATCAAAATCATCCTTCAGGCGGATCCGAACGTGGAATACCCTGCGATTATTAAAAAGATCGGTGAGGCACCAAAGATCATCGACAAAAATAACTTCGGACAAGTGGCGGTTTCAAGCAATCCGGTGTCCAGCGACTTCGATTTCCTGAACGAGATGAACTTTGTTCCGGAGGATACAGAAGAGCTGGAAGCAATGGACGGTCGTGGTATTAATGCTGGTGCAGCCAGTGATGATGACGACGATTCGGACGACAGCACAGACACTGACGAGTTCTCAGATGACGAGAACTACGAGGATGAGACGTACGGCGATAAAGAAGATTATTAATGCCAGCTAAGGCATCATCTAAGACACTCATTTCAATTGTTGGTCCAACGGCTGTCGGCAAGACAGCCTTGGCCATTAAAGTGGCGCAGCATCTGCATACGCAGATCATCTCCGCCGACTCCAGGCAGTTTTTCAAGGAAATGGAGATCGGTACTGCGAAGCCTTCCCCGGAAGAACTTGCTGCTGCGCCACATCATTTCATCAGCTCCCACCACATCACGGAACTGTTCTCTACCGGCGACTTTGAAGTACAGGCCATGGCCTTGCTGACCAACCTCTTCGAGGCACATGACCAGGTGGTGCTTGTCGGTGGTTCCGGACTCTATGTGAATGCACTGCTGAACGGCCTGGATGATCTTCCGGCTACGGACCTTTCCATTCGGGCAGCTTTAAACGACGAGTTTCAAGCGGAAGGACTGAACGGCATCAAAGCCAGGCTCGCTGCGCTAGACCCTGAATATTATGCACAGGTAGATCAGTTTAACACCCAACGTGTCATCCGCGGATTGGAGTTTGTGTTGTCTACAGGGAAGAAGCTTTCCTCCTTTCAGAGCAATAGCAAGAAGCCAAGACCATTTAACATCATCAAAATAGGGCTAAATAAAGACCGTCAGCAGCTCTATAACCAGATTAATCAGCGGGTAGATCAAATGATGGACGCCGGTTTACTGGAGGAGGTTAAACGATTGCTACCCCACCGGGAACTGAATGCCTTGAAGACCGTTGGCTATGCAGAGCTGTTCGACTACCTTGATGGCACTTGTGGCTTAGTGGAAGCGGTAAATAAGATTAAACAAAACACGCGACGTTTTGCCAAGCGGCAACTCACCTGGTTCAGGAAAGATGAAGAAATCAAGTGGTTTGCGCCCGAACAAACCACCGAAATCCTGGATTATATCGATCAATACAGATCAGATAACTTATAAAATTATACGGGCTAAGGCATTTAGTGCTTAAGCTTGTGCGGTTGGTCCGCCAAAGCCCATTGGCAAAGCTGGTGGCTCCTGTGTCTTAATTCTGCCGTGTAAAGCCTCATATTTTTCTACATTATCCTGCATGGCCTCTACAAGACGTTTTGCATGCTCTGGCGTAAGGATAATCCTCGATTTAACTCTTGCTTTTGGAACACCGGGCATTACCCTGATGAAGTCTAATACAAACTCCGTATTGGAATGGGTGATGATGGCCAGGTTGGAGAAGATACCTTCTGCAACTTCTTCTGACAATTCTATATTAAGCTGGTTTTCGTTGTTTTGCTCTTCCATAATAACAAAACTACTTTTTTAATGCTACAGGAGGTATAGATTTGGTGATTATTCAAAAAAAAATCCCCCAACATTGCTGAAGGGGGATTTGATATGATTATGCAGGAGCTTATGCTTCTACTTCTTCTTGTTTTGAAGCCAACAACTTGTCGTATTCTTCCTGAGAACCTACAATGATACGCTCGTAGCCACGTACACCAGTACCTGAAGGAATCAGGTGACCAACGATAACGTTTTCTTTCAAGCCTAACATGTGGTCACGTTTACCAGCGATAGCTGCCTCATTCAACACCTTAGTGGTTTCTTGGAAGGAAGCTGCAGAGATGAATGATTTAGTACCAAGGGATGCACGTGTGATACCCTGAAGGATAGAACTTGCAGTAGCAGGTCTTGCATCACGAACGGTGATCTGTTTCATATCCTTACGTTTAAGCTGAGAATTTTCATCTCTTAACTTACGCATAGATAAGATCATACCTGGTTTCACAGTTTCTGAATCACCAGCGTCTACAACTACTTTTTTGTCATAGATCTCGTCATTCTCAATCATGAAGTCCCAACGGTCTACAGAGTTATTTTCTAAGAAAATAGTATCTCCCGGATCTTCGATGTGAACTTTCTGCATCATCTGGTGAACAATAACCTCGAAGTGCTTATCGTTAATTTTCACACCTTGTAAACGGTAAACCTCTTGTACACCATTCACCAGGTATTCCTGTACAGCTGCAGGGCCTTTAATTGCAAGGATGTCAGCAGGTGAAATTGAACCATCAGATAAAGGCATACCCGCTTTGATGAAGTCATTATCCTGAACCAGGATGTGTTTCGACAATGGTACCAGATATTTTTTAACTTCACCATCTTTAGATTCAATGGTGATCTCGCGGTTACCACGTTTCACACCACCTAGAGTTACCACACCATCAATCTCTGTTACTACAGCAGGGTTAGATGGGTTACGTGCTTCGAACAACTCGGTTACACGTGGAAGACCACCCGTAATATCTCGTGTTTTTCCGCTTGTACGTGGTATCTTAACTAAGATCTGACCAGTTTTAACAGCATCACCTTCGTCAATCGCGATGTGCGCTCCTACCGGGATGTTATATGCACGGATCAGTTCACCTTTTTTGTCAACAACTCTTACCGACGGGTTTTTAGTTTTATCCCTGGTGTCGATAATTACTTTTTCACGGTGACCAGTTTGCTCATCTGACTCTTCACGGAAGGTTACACCTTCAACGATTGCATCAAACTCGATTTTACCGGCAAACTCGGAGATAATTACCGCGTTATATGGATCCCATGAACAGATCTTGTCGCCTTTGGTGATTTTCGCACCGTCTTCAACAAATAGGAATGAACCGTAAGGAATGTTGTTGGTCATTAACACTTTACCAGAACCTTCTTCGATAATTTTGAATTCACCTGAACGTCCTAGTACGATTTGTTGTAAACCATCTTCAGTTTCATTCTCAACGGTACGTACGTTTTCAAACTCGATAATACCGTCAAACTTAGCCACAACTTGAGATTCAGCAGCAATGTTTGATGCAGTACCACCGACGTGGAACGTACGAAGTGTAAGCTGTGTACCCGGCTCACCGATAGACTGTGCAGCAATTACACCTACAGCCTCACCTTTTTGAACACGCTTTCCAGAAGCAAGGTTACGACCGTAACACAATGCACAAACACCACGTTTATTCTCGCAGGTTAATACCGAACGAATTTCAACACCATCAATCGGAGACTCTTCGATTGCTTTAGCGATGTCCTCGTCGATATCCTGACCAGCACCTACTAAAAGCTTTCCATCAACTGGGTTGTAAACATCGTGTAGAGAGATACGACCTAAAATTCTGTCGTATAATGGCTCCACGATGTCTTCCTGATCCTTAAGGGCAGTAGTATACCTACCTCTTAAAGTACCACAGTCTTCAGAATTCACGATCATATCCTGCGCAACGTCATGCAGACGACGGGTCAAGTAACCAGCATCAGCTGTTTTCAAGGCCGTATCCGCCAAACCTTTACGCGCACCGTGGGTAGAAATGAAGTATTCTAATACCGAAAGTCCTTCTTTAAAGTTCGAAAGAATCGGGTTTTCAATAATCTCACCACCAGAACCGGATTTTTGAGGCTTCGCCATCAATCCACGCATACCGCAAAGCTGACGAATCTGCTCTTTAGAACCACGGGCTCCGGAATCAAGCATCATGTATACAGAGTTGAAACCTTGCTGATCGCTCGATAACTGCGTCATCACGAATGATGTTAAGCGGTTATTGATACGGGTCCAGATATCAATGATCTGATTGTAACGTTCGTTGTTGGTAATGAATCCCATGTTATAGTTATTCCTTACTTCTTCAACTTCCGCTGATGCCTGTGCTAATAATGTTTGTTTTTCATCAGGAATGTTTACATCCTGAAGGTTAAATGATAGTCCACCACGGAATGCCATTTGGAAACCTAATTCTTTGATATCATCCAAGAATTTAGCTGCACGGGCCATACCGGTAACTTTCACAACATGACCAATGATATCTCTAAGAGATTTCTTAGTCAATAGTTCATTGATGTAACCTACTTCTTCCGGTACCATTTGGTTAAACAATACACGGCCTACAGTAGTGTCGATCAGTTGATTTACAATCGTTCCATCCTCTTGTTTAACATTCGCTTTTACTTTAATGAAAGCATGTAAGTCAATGCGTTTCTCGTTGTAAGCGATGATCACCTCTTCAGATGAATAGAAGATTGAACCTTGTCCTTTAACCACACGCGCTTCATCAGTTTTACGGCCTTTAGTAATGTAGTAAAGACCTAAAACCATATCCTGAGAAGGTACTGTAATCGGGGTACCGTTCGCTGGGTTAAGAATGTTGTGTGCTGCAAGCATCAATACCTGGGCTTCCAAAATAGCTGCATGACCTAAAGGTAAATGCACGGCCATCTGGTCACCGTCAAAATCCGCGTTGAATGCTGTACAAACAAGTGGGTGTAACTGGATCGCCTTTCCTTCAATTAATCTTGGTTGGAAAGCCTGAATACCCAACCTGTGTAACGTAGGTGCACGGTTAAGCAATACAGGGTGACCCTTCAATACGTTTTCAAGAATGTCCCAAACTAATGGATCTTTTCTATCAACAATTTTCTTAGCAGATTTAACGGTCTTAACAATACCGCGTTCAATCATCTTACGAATGATAAACGGTTTGAAAAGCTCAGCTGCCATATCTTTAGGTAAACCACATTCGTGTAATTTAAGGTTTGGACCTACAACAATTACCGAACGCGCAGAGTAATCCACACGTTTACCTAATAAGTTCTGACGGAAACGACCTTGTTTACCTTTCAGGATATCTGAAAGTGATTTCAAGGCACGGTTACCTTCAGTCTTAACTGCGTTTACTTTACGGGAGTTATCGAACAACGAGTCAACAGCTTCCTGTAACATACGTTTTTCGTTACGCAAGATAACCTCAGGTGCTTTAATCTCGATCAAACGCTTTAGACGGTTGTTACGGATAATCACACGACGATATAAATCGTTCAAATCTGAAGTTGCGAAACGACCACCTTCCAAAGGAACCAATGGACGTAACTCAGGCGGGATAACAGGAACAATCTTGATAATCATCCACTCCGGATTATTCTCAATGCGTGTTCTTGCACCACGGAAAGCTTCAACAACCTGAAGACGTTTCAAAGCTTCGTTTTTACGTTGCTGAGAAGTTTCAGTTGCTGCCTGGTGACGAAGGTTGTACGATAAAGTATCTAAATCAATACGCTTCAACAAGTCTTCCAAAGCTTCAGCACCCATCTTAGCGATGAATTTGTTTGGATCCTTGTCATCAAGATATTGATTCTCTTTAGGCAACTTATCTAAGATATCCAGGTATTCTTCCTCAGTAAGGAAGTCCATGTGCTGAATACCTTCTTCTGCCATAAAACCAGGCTGAATTACTACATAACGCTCGTAGTAAATGATCAGGTCTAATCTTTTGGTTGGAAGTCCTAATAAGTAACCGATTTTGTTAGGCAATGAACGGAAGTACCAAATGTGCGCAACAGGAACCACAAGGTTAATGTGACCCATACGCTCTCTTCGTACTTTCTTTTCTGTAACCTCAACACCACAACGGTCACAAACAATACCTTTATAACGGATACGTTTGTACTTACCGCAATGACATTCGTAATCTTTTACCGGACCGAAAATACGCTCGCAGAACAAACCATCACGCTCAGGTTTGTATGTACGATAGTTGATCGTCTCAGGTTTCAAGACCTCACCGCTCGAACGCTCCAAAATAGCCTCAGGCGAGGCCAGGCTAATGGTAATCGAGGTGAAGTTGCTTTTTAATTTATTATCCTTTTTGTAAGACATAGCTTTTTTGAGTTTTAAGTGATAAGCTTAAAATGGTACGCCTCGCAGCGTACCATTCTTTCTTAAAACTTTTAGTCTAACGTAATATCCAAACCTAATCCGCGTAGCTCATGTACCAATACATTAAATGATTCTGGTACACCTGGTGTAGGGAGGTTCTCTCCTTTTACAATTGCTTCATAAGTTTTCGCTCTACCAATAACATCATCCGACTTAACGGTTAAGATCTCTTGTAGAATGTTGGCTGCACCAAATGCTTCCAGTGCCCAAACCTCCATCTCACCAAAACGCTGACCACCGAACTGGGCTTTACCACCCAATGGCTGTTGTGTAATTAGAGAGTATGGTCCGATTGAACGTGCGTGCATCTTATCATCAACCATGTGACCCAATTTCAGCATGTAGATAATACCTACTGTAGTTGGTTGGTCGAAACGCTCACCTGTTAAACCGTTATATAAGTAGGTTCTTCCTGTAGCAGGTACACCAGCTTTGGCAATCCACTCTTCAACCTCATGTAACTTCGCACCATCAAAGATTGGAGTCGCGAATTTCACGCCCAATTCTTTACCAGCCCAAGCCAATACAGTTTCGTAGATCTGTCCAAGGTTCATACGTGAAGGTACACCCAGTGGGTTCAACACGATATCAACCGGTGTTCCGTCTTCAAGGAAAGGCATATCTTCATCACGAACGATACGGGCAACAATACCCTTATTACCGTGACGACCCGCCATCTTATCCCCTACTTTCAATTTACGTTTTTTAGCAACATAAACCTTGGCCATTTGTACAATACCTGATGGCAACTCATCACCAACACTGATGGCGAATTTGTCACGCTTGTATGCACCAAGCTCTTCGTTTACGCGGATACCATAGTTATGGATCAACATTTTGATCTGCTCGTTTTTGTCATCATCAGTAGTCCATTTGTATGGATTGATGTGCGCATACTCCAGATCAGCTAAACTTTTCTGAGTGAACTTCGCTCCTTTAGGGAACAACATTTCCTTGTAAACGTTGAAAACACCTTGTGATGTTTTGCCATTCACAATCTGGAACAATTTGTCTACCAGCTCATTTTTAAGGTTAGTTGTTGCAAGTTCGTATCTCTTGTCTAATTTCTCTATTGCAGATTTCTCTTCCGCTTTAGTGGTTTTCTTAGCTCTGGAGAACAACTTGGTATCAATTACCACACCTTTAATTGATGGAGGTGTTTTCAGTGATGCATCTTTCACATCACCAGCTTTATCTCCAAAAATTGCACGAAGTAATTTCTCTTCCGGAGAAGGATCAGACTCGCCTTTAGGTGTAATCTTACCGATTAGGATGTCACCTTCTTTAACTTCAGCACCGATTCGGATAATACCGTTTTCATCTAAATCTCTGGTTGCTTCTTCAGAAACGTTCGGGATATCTGGTGTTAACTCCTCTTCCCCACGTTTTGTATCACGCACCTCTAATTCAAACTCTTCGATGTGAAGCGAAGTGAAGATATCTTCTCTAACAATACGCTCGTTAATAACGATCGCATCCTCAAAGTTGTAACCTTGCCAAGGCATGAAAGCAACTTTTAGGTTTCTTCCTAATGCCAGCTCACCATTCTCAGTTGCATATCCCTCACAAAGTACCTGACCTTTAACAACACGTTGACCTTTCTTAACGATCGGCTTCAGGTTGATACAGGTATTCTGGTTGGTTTTCTTGAATTTAATTAATCTATAAGTCTTGCTGTCACCTTCAAATGAAACCAAACGATCTGCATCGTTACGCTCATATTTAATGGTGATTTCATTCGCATCAACATACTCTACAACACCATCACCTTCAGCATTGATCAAAGTTCTGGAGTCACGAGCAACGCGACCTTCCAAACCTGTACCAACGATTGGTGCTTCAGGACGTAACAATGGTACGGCCTGACGTTGCATGTTCGATCCCATCAAAGCCCTGTTCGCATCATCATGCTCAAGGAAAGGAATCAAGGAAGCAGCGATCGAAGTAATCTGATTCGGCGCTACGTCCATTAAGTCTAATTTCTCAGGCTCAATAACCGGGAAGTCACCCTCATAACGTGCTTTAACACGAGTGGTGGTGAAGTTACCTTTGTCATCATACTCCGCATTAGCCTGCGCGATGGTTTTACCATCCTCATCCTCTGCTGATAAGTAAATAACAGGCTCATCTACAGAAACAACACCGTCAACAACGCGTTTGTATGGTGTTTCAATGAAACCTAAGTTATTGATTTTCGCGTGAACACACAAAGATGAAATCAAACCAATGTTTGGTCCCTCTGGCGTTTCAATCGTACACAAACGACCGTAGTGCGTATAGTGAACGTCACGAACCTCGAAACCTGCACGCTCACGTGAAAGACCACCTGGACCTAAAGCTGATAAACGACGCTTGTGCGTGATCTCTGCCAATGGGTTAGTCTGGTCCATGAACTGCGACAACTGGTTGGTACCAAAGAATGAGTTAATAACCGACGATAGTGTACGGGCATTAATCAAATCTGTAGGTGTGAAAACCTCATTATCACGGATGTTCATACGTTCGCGGATGGTACGGGCCATACGTGCTAAACCAACACCAAACTGGGCGTACAATTGCTCACCTACGGTACGAACACGACGGTTCGACAAGTGATCAATATCATCCACCTCTTCTTTGGAGTTGATCAATTTGATCAGGTACTTCACAATCGCGATAATATCTGCTTTTGTTAACACCTTCACGTGATCCGGGGTATCCATTTTCAGTTTCCTGTTGATGCGGTAACGACCCACATCACCAAGGTCATAACGTTTGTCTGAGAAGAACAAACGCTCAATGATACCTCTAGCAGTTTCCTCATCAGGTGGTTCTGCGTTACGCAAAGCACGGTAGATGTTTTCAACAGCCTCTTTTTCGGAGTTTGAAGTATCTTTTTGTAAAGTATTATATATGATGGTATAATCAGCCTGGCTGGCGCCGTCTTCTTTAGATAAGATGATTGTTTTTACGCCAGCATCGATGATCATATCGATGTGATCTTCTTCTAAAACAGTATCCCTGTCTAAGATAACTTCGTTACGATCTATTGACACAACCTCACCGGTATCCTCGTCAACAAAATCTTCAACCCATTTTCTAAGAACTCTCGCAGCTAGTTTACGACCAATGTATTTCTTTAAACCAGATTTGCTAACTTTTACTTCATCAGCTAAATCAAATAGTTCTAAGATATCCTTATCAGAGTCATAACCAATAGCACGCAATAAAGTGGTTACCGGGAATTTTTTCTTACGGTCGATGTACGCGTACATAACGTTATTTACGTCAGTAGCAAACTCGATCCATGATCCTTTGAAAGGAATTACACGTGCAGAATAAAGCTTAGTTCCATTTGTGTGACGGCTTTGGCCGAAGAACACACCTGGAGACCTGTGTAACTGTGATACAATTACACGCTCTGCGCCGTTGATAACGAATGTACCCTTGGGGGTCATGTAAGGTATGGTACCTAGGTATACATCCTGAATAATGGTTTCGAAATCTTCGTGCTCCGCATCGTTACAAGAAAGCTTTAACTTAGCCTTCAACGGAACACTATAAGTCAATCCACGGTCGATACACTCAGGTATATCATAACGCGGTGGATCGATAAAATAATCTAAGAACTCAAGAACGAAAATATTTCTTGAATCTGTAATTGGGAAGTTCTCCGCAAAAACCTTAAACAAGCCTTCTGTGTGACGGTTATCTGAGGTAGTTTCGATCTGGAAGAACTCGCGGAACGATTGCAACTGCACATCCAGAAAATCTGGGTAATCTATGATATGCTTACTACGTGCAAAATTTACTCTTTGGTCGACTTTATTTGCCAATGGACTAAAGTTAATTTACTTTAAGAATAAACTATTTGTTTGGTTTGCCGTTATACATTTTCATCAACCAAGCAAAATGAAAAGTTTATAAACAGGTATAGACTCCGACTATTCAGTCGGAGTCTATAATAAAATGTGGTTAAATTAAGTGATTACTTAATTTCAACTACAGCTCCAGCTTCTTCAAGTTGTTTTTTCAACGCTTCAGCTTCGTCTTTAGCAACACCAGCTTTAAGTTCTTTTGGAGCACCATCAACTAAGTCTTTAGCTTCTTTCAAGCCTAGACCAGTTAAGTCTTTTACCAACTTCACAACTGCTAATTTAGCACCACCAGCTTCTTTCAATATTACATCAAAAGTAGTTTTTTCTTCTGCAGCCGGAGCAGCATCAGCAGCAGGTCCTGCAACAGCAACTGCAGCAGCAGCTGGTTCAATACCATACTCGTCTTTCAAGATTTGAGCTAATTCGTTAACTTCTTTAACTGTTAAGTTTACCAATTGCTCAGCAAACGCTTTTAAATCTGCCATTTTTATAGATTTTAAAAATTTACGTAAAATAATTTGTTATAATATGAAACTTATCAGGTGTTTCTTAACCTTCTCTTTCTTGAAGAGTTTTAACAATTCCTGCAATTTTGCCACCGCTTGATTTTAACGCTGAAATAACGTTTTTAGCAGGTGATTGTAATAATCCAACGATGTCTCCGATAAGCTCTTCTCTCGATTTGATGTTTACCAAAGCATCTAAGTGATTATCACCAACGTATACCGATGCATCGATATAAGCTGCTTTTAACACTGGTTTATCAGATCCTTTTCTCAGGGCTTTGATCAGCTTAGCTGGACCATTGCTTTGTTCTGAGAACAATAATGCTGATTGACCTTTTAGTGCTGCAAAGATCTCTGATGCGTCGCCATCTAATCCTTCAATCGCCTTTCTGATTAAAGAGTTTTTAGCTACCTGCATTTCAATCCCGCTCTCAAAACATTTGCGGCGGATATTATTCACTTTTGCAACTGATAATGCTGAAGTATCTGCAATATAGAAATTGCCGTACTGTTGCATTTTAGCTTGCAGAGTTGAAACTAGTTCGTGTTTTTCTTCTCTGTTCATAATTAGATCCCCGCTACTGATTTAGTTTCGATTGCAATTCCAGGACTCATTGTTGAAGAAACATGTATGCTCTTGAAATAAGTTCCTTTTGCAGCAGATGGTTTTAATTTTGAAATTACCTGAAGTACTTCTAAAGCATTTTCATATATTTTCTCTGCTGGGAATGATACTTTTCCTATCGAAGCATGAATGATTCCAGTTTTGTCAACTTTAAAATCAATCTTACCTGCTTTTACCTCATTAACTGCTTTTCCAACTTCATTGGTTACAGTTCCTGATTTAGGGTTTGGCATAAGGTTACGTGGACCTAAAACGCGGCCCAGTTTACCTACTTTTGCCATACACGCAGGAGTAGTGATAATAATGTCAACATCTGTCCATCCACCTTCAATCTTAGACACATATTCATCTAAACCGACGAAATCTGCACCTGCCGCTTTAGCCTCTTCTTCCTTATCAGGATTACAAAGAACTAATACACGTACAGTTTTACCTGTACCATGTGGTAAAGTAGCAATACCACGTACCATTTGATTGGCTTTACGTGGATCTACGCCCAAAGATACATCAATATCTACTGATGCATCAAATTTAGTTGTAGTAATTTCTTTTACCAAAGCAGCCGCATCCTGTAAAGAATACGTTTTACCAGATTCTAGTTTAGCATGTGCCTTTTTTTGATTTTTTGTTAATTTAGCCACTGTTGTAAACTGTTTTTTGTTAATTAATTTGTCCAGGGCGCATCACCGCTAACGGTGATTCCCATACTGCGTGCTGTACCGGCAACCATACTCATTGCCGACTCGATAGTAAATGCATTTAAATCTGACATCTTATCTTCAGCAATCGATCTAACCTGATCCCAAGTCACCGAACCAACTTTTTTACGGTTGGGCTCAGCAGAACCACTCGCTAATTTAGTTGCATCTTTTAACTGGATCGCAACAGGAGGGGTTTTGATGATGAATTCGAAAGACTTGTCAGCATAAACAGTAATTACAACTGGTAATACTTTACCGGGCTTATCTTGGGTCCGAGCATTGAATTGCTTGCAAAACTCCATGATGTTCACACCTTTAGCACCTAACGCAGGTCCTACCGGTGGCGAAGGATTTGCAGCTCCACCCTTGATTTGTAATTTAACAAGCGCACTGACTTCTTTTGCCATTTTCTGTTTTGTTAATTTGAATACTCAATGTTATTAGTTGGAAGCAAGTAACATTTAAGGTTTTTATAATAGAGAAGTAACCCCTTTGGAGGATTACTCTTTTTCTACTTGCATGTAGTTAAGTTCAAGCGGTGTCTTACGACCGAAGATCTTAACCATTACTTTTAGTTTTTTCTTTTCTTCGTTTACTTCTTCAATAACGCCGGTAAATCCGTTAAACGGTCCGTCCATTACTTTAATGTTTTCACCTACATAGTAAGATACACTCATGACCTCACTTTGCTGGCTCATCTCGTCAACCTTACCTAAAATGCGGTTAACTTCTGCCTGGCGCATTGGAACCGGAGTACCATTTTTGTCACCCAGAAATCCGATAACACTATTTACACCTTTTATAACGTGCTCAAGCTCACCATCCAGTTGAGCTTCGACTAACACATATCCAGGGTAGAAGTTACGTTCTTTAGCTATTTTCTTGCCCTCTTTCATTTGGTAGTATTTCTCCATTGGGATCAATACCTGAGGAACTCTTTCAGAAAGACCTAAACGGCTGATTTCAGAATCGATGTACTGTTTTACCTTCTTCTCTTTTCCACTAACAGCCCTAACCACATACCACTTTAACTGATCGTCCATTCTAGCTTATTAATTTGAGAGTGATTTATAAAAAGTATCCAGTACGAATACAGAACCCTTATCCATTGCAAAGATAACGATTGCAATGACTAAAGAGGCAACTAAAACCAACACAGCCGAATTTTGCAATTCGCCCCATGTAGGCCAGGTAACCTTTTGGGTCATTTCTTCATACGATTCTTTTACAAACTGAACTACTTTAGCCATTATTCTATTTTTTGCACGGGAACAAGGATTCGAACCCTGATCAAAGGTTTTGGAGACCTCTATTCTACCATTGAACTATTCCCGTGTTTAAAAAAACTTAGTACTTGAATGAGCCAAATTCCGCCGTATCCAAGTACTAAGCTCTATTTGATATTAGCTTGCGCCAATAATTATTTAACGATTTCAGTTACCTGACCAGCACCTACTGTTCTACCACCTTCACGGATAGCGAAACGTAGACCTTTTTCCATTGCGATTGCGTTGATCAATTTAACATTGATGGTAACGTTATCACCTGGCATAACCATTTCAGTTCCTTCAGCTAGTGAGATCTCACCAGTTACGTCTGTGGTACGGAAATAGAATTGTGGACGGTATTTATTAAAGAATGGTGTGTGACGACCACCTTCAGCTTTTGATAATACATAGATCTCAGCTTTGAAATCTGTGTGAGGTGTTACAGAACCTGGTTTACAGATAACCATACCACGACGGATATCAGTTTTCTCAATACCACGTAACAATAGACCTACGTTATCACCTGCTTCACCATAATCAAGGATCTTACGGAACATCTCAACACCTGTTACAGTTGATTTAAGATTTTCAGCACCCATACCCAAGATCTCAACTGGATCACCAGAGTTGATTACACCACGCTCAATACGACCAGTTGCAACAGTACCACGACCAGTGATCGAGAATACATCTTCAACAGGCATTAAGAATGGAAGGTCAGTCAAACGTGGAGGAATTGGAATGTAGCTATCAACAGCATCCATTAATTCCATGATTTTAGCAACCCATTTCGCGTCACCGTTCAATCCACCTAGTGCAGATCCTTGGATAACTGGAATGTCATCACCTGGGAAGTCATAGAAAGATAATAATTCACGAACTTCCATCTCTACTAATTCTAGTAATTCAGGATCGTCAACCATATCCACTTTGTTCATGAATACTACCAATGAAGGAACACCTACCTGACGAGCCAATAGAATGTGCTCGCGAGTTTGTGGCATCGGACCATCTGTAGCAGCTACAACGATAATAGCACCATCCATTTGCGCCGCACCTGTAACCATGTTTTTCACGTAATCCGCGTGACCTGGACAGTCAACGTGAGCATAGTGACGGTTAGCAGTTGAATACTCAACGTGTGCAGTGTTAATAGTGATACCTCTTTCTTTTTCCTCAGGAGCTGAGTCAATAGAATCAAATGAACGCGCCTCAGATAAACCAGCATCAGATAACACTTTCGTGATAGCTGCTGTTAAGGTTGTTTTACCGTGGTCAACGTGACCGATTGTGCCGATGTTTAAGTGCGGCTTACTGCGGTCAAACTTTTCTTTTGCCATGTTTTTATACTTATTAGTAGGTTAACTTTTATTTTTATTTGTTGTTGTAATTTCAATGCAGAAGACCTTGTTCATGCTGTGTATTATTACAGATTAACAAAGTCTCTTGTTTCTTTTTTGAGCCAAAGATGGGACTTGAACCCACGACCTCTTCCTTACCAAGGAAGTGCTCTACCGCTGAGCTACTTCGGCTTTTAATTCCTTATGTTCTGCCGAACAGCCCATCCAATTTTAGAGCGGAAGACGAGGTTCGAACTCGCGACCTATAGCTTGGAAGGCTATCGCTCTACCAACTGAGCTACTTCCGCTTCTTAATGGTGGGGAGAGAAGGATTCGAACCTTCGAAGTCTTGCGACAACAGAGTTACAGTCTGTCCCATTTGGCCACTCTGGTATCTCCCCGTATTGAGCCTCCTATCGGGATCGAACCAATGACCTACTGATTACAAGTCAGTTGCTCTACCAGCTGAGCTAAGGAGGCTAATACTATAATTTCACAGAACAATCCATTTCTTGTTTTGAAGCGAAACGCTGTCCCTGAAATGGAATGCAAATATACACGCATATTTCAACTGTCCAAAACTTTTTTCAAAAAAAAGATTGGCAGTTTATGTACTGCCAATCCCTTTTTGTCTGCTTGCTAAAATATATCCCTAATACTCAGCAACTTCATATGTCCTTAAAAAATCTTTATGCTCAAAACTTTTTGCACGATTTTTTGCTTTATGCCTGATGATTTGCTTAATCAGTGACTCAACCGACAAATCTGTTGCCTCTTCAAAGGATTTACATTGCGCCTTTGCGAACATGGTTCCACCAGGTACACTGAGTTTAATCTCGCAAATCTTGTTTGCCTCATCTTCCACTTTGGCCAGTTTCAGGTAAACGGCCCCACTCACAATCTGGTCAAAGTACTGGTCCAGCTTATTTGACTTCTTCTGAATAAAGTTTAACAATTTGATGTCTGCATCGAAACGGATTGATTGAATTGTAATCTTCATTTTTTCCTCCTTTGTTACGCCTTTGGATGGGCTTGTTTATAAATTGATTTAAGTCTTTCAATGGAATTGTGGGTATATACCTGCGTGGCAGCCAAACTGGCGTGGCCAAGCAGCTCCTTTATTGCGTTGAGGTCTGCACCCCGGTTCAGCAAACTGGTCGCGTAAGAATGTCTTAAAACATGCGGACTCCGCTTGTCCTGTGTAGACACCAGCGCCAGGTAGTGCTTTACTTTATTATAAACATATTTAGGGTATAGGGCCTCCCCTTTGTCGGTAACGAACAGCGCGGTTGCCTTCGTTTCAAACTGCTGTAGCCTTTTCAGCTCCAGGAAAGCCTCGAGTTGTGCAGAAAGTTGCGGACTGATCGGCACAATTCGCTCCTTGTTCCCTTTACCTAAAACCTTAACGGTATGCTCGTAGAAACTAAAATCCGATTCCTGCAGCCCAATGAGTTCAGACAATCGCATCCCGGTGCCGAAAAACAGCTCCATCATCATCTTGTCCCGAACCGAAGGGAAACTATCATCAAACAGAACGGTAGAATCCAGCAGCTCATCCATTTTGTGGTCATCCACAAACACCGGCAGTTTCTTTGCCACTTTAGGTGCTTTAACCAGCAGCATCGGATTACGGGAGATTTGCCCCTGACGTTGAAGGTATTTGTAAAAGCTGCGCAATGTGGAGAGCTTACGACCAATAGAACTCGCACCTATCCCCTGATCCATCAGGTAAACGATGTATTCGCGTGCATGAAGATGCTGCACCCCTTCAAAGGAGAGCTCATATCTTTCCGTAATGAAATCTTCAAATTGCAGTAGATCCTGTGCATAGGCCGTCTGCGTATGAGCTGAATATTTCTTTTGCTCTGAGATGTACTGTATAAATCGCGCTTTCAACATAATCTCTGATCTCCGAAATCAAGGTACAAATTGCCAGTCAAAGAACAAAGCAAAACCAGGATTAAATGAGGCAGCATCATCAGTCCCTCCAATAATTTACATGATGTAATGATAATCCTACTTTGCCTTAGGAAAACACCAGCGCAGAAGTAATAACCCCGTGATTCTAGAAAATATACTCCGGTACAATTACCTGAAAACCATAAGAAATTTCAGTACGTATATTAAATTATCAGGAAGATAAACGCTTGTGTAAGAACATATTTCCAAATAGCTTGCTTTAAATAAGTTTTTTAGATCAATGACAGATTTTGAATTTACAGCTCTAGCTGAGCAGGACAAGATCAAGGTGTTATCACATGCTTATTATCTTGCGACAAGCGAGGAAGCACCTGCTATGCTCTTTTTGGTAGATCATTTCTTTGTTGAAGTCATTTGTGACATAGATGGGAACCTGCTAACGACAATCACGTACTCTTCAAGTTCAATCCTGCCAGATCAATATTTGGATCTGGTCAACCTAAGTGAAATTGCGAATAGACTTAGATAGCACAAATGATCATGGATTTTCCCTAAATGTTTACTTAACCATGTGAGTAGGCTCAAGAAAAAGCAACTAAGCAAATGCTAGTAAATACTTAAAATTTTTCATGCTAAATCGGGTGTTTTAAAAAATTCTTTGTTCCTCTGTGTTATTTGTTGGCAACCTTCAACTAAGAGAGAATCAATCATTTTTATCTATGTAGTTTTTTAAATCCGTTATGGTTTTTAGCTGAAGGGCTGAGGCATCCTGCTGCCTCATCATTAATGCATAAGTATTATTAAAGCCCATAGGCTTTAGCCAGGTTAACCCATATTTACTACTAAATTCGGTTTGTACATACCGGAAGACATCATCCGGGTCAGAGATGATGCTGTCCACCACCGAAGTAGGTGGTTGAAGAATTACAAGAAAACCAGTTCCTGTGTATTCAGGATACAAATCAATCTGATTGTTCGTAAGCGCATCGAAACAAATCTTTGTTCCGCCAAGACCGGTTTTTGTTTCTACGCTGAAAGCCGTATTTCCTTCGATCAACATCCTGTATATTTCAGTTAGAATATACTGCTCTCCAAATATCTTACAGCCAATCCGAATGGTTGCTTTATTTCCATTTTGAGGGCGCTTATAAAGGCCTTTAGCTTTTAAAAATTCCCTCGCTACCAGCTCTGGAGTACGCTTCAGAATGTCTGTCTGGTAATTAAGATCTGTCATCGCTGAATCCGTAATTTTTCCAGCGATCAGGTTGAGTGTTGCCTCGAGTTCAGGATACTTTTTTAGTAAGTCTGTGCGTACTAATGGAGCAGCGAAATAGGGTGGAAAAATGGTTTTATCGTCCCTAAGGGTTACCAGATCATATGCTTTTAATCTTCCGTCTGTGCTATAGCCCCCAATAACGTCAAGCTTGTTTTCATAAAGTGCTTCATACATCACTGCATCGCTGATCACTACTGAAGATATGTTTAAATTATATCGGGACTTTAGTCCTAGGTAACCGTCAGACCTTCCCATAAACTCCGGCTCAAATCCGGCAAGCAGGTTTGTCCCAGCCGAGGGAATGATATAAAAACCTGAGAGCAGCAATACAGCGATTGGAAGCACCAGCATAGCCTTACCAGTACCCTCCGGTTTTTGCTTCTGAATTTTTCCAAGCAGAAAATCAAATGTTATTGCCAACAGTGCCGCCGGTATCGCTCCTGCTAAAATCATGTTCGTATTGTTAAGTGCGATGCCACCGAAAATAAATTCACCCAGACCACCCCCTGCTATATAGGCTGCAAGTGTGGCAACTCCAACATTGATGACAGTTGCCGTTCGTATTCCGGCAAGTATCACAGGCATCGCCAGTGGAATTTCAACTTTAAACAGAATTTGTTTGTCAGTCATTCCCATTCCTTTTGCTGCATCTCTTATCGCTTCGTCGATTCCTGTAATGCCCGTAAAAGTATTTCTGATGATGGGTAATAAGGCATAAAAGAACAGCACAACAATAGCAGGTACGGTTCCAATACCAAACAATGGAATCATAAAGCCCAGCAGTGCTACACTTGGTATGGTTTGCATGATAGCGGCAATTCCAAGTACTGCAGCCGCAAGATTTCTTTTTCTGGCAATTAGTATTGCTATTGGCGTACCGATGATTACTGCTAAGAGCAGGGAGATAAAGGTCAATCCAATATGGGTGATGGTTTGGTCAAGTATCTTATCCCAGTGCAGCAAAAGGAATTGCCATAGACTTTGTTGTTCGTTCATGCTAAAATTCCTTTAAGCTGTTTAAGTGACCTGAATATGATTTCCAGCGATATCGTTTTTGATTCATTATCCTTTCTCACTAACAAGCGCTGCGGACCTCCTGCGGACAATCTTTGTAAAACCATCCATAAAGTTTCATCTTTATCTGCTTGCCCTGAGGATTTAAGCAAATCAGGTTCAGCACTTTCTAGATAAGGCCAAATGTTTGTTATCCGAAGTGATTTCATCTCCAGGACAGCGCGATCACTACCAAAGAAATCTCGGGAGAAGTCTCCTTCTGGATTAAACAGCAATTCGGCAGGAGTGCCGATTTGCTTTATGCTTCCCCCATCCATAAGGCAAATTTTATCACCAAGTGCACAAGCTTCCTCAATGTCGTGTGTAACCATGACAATAGTCTTGCGTTTTAGCTCATCAAGTCTAAGGAATTCCATTCGGATACTGCTTCTTGTAACAGGATCGAGGGCACCAAATGGTTCATCCATTAACAGAATTGGAGGATTTGCTGCTAATGCTCGTGCAAGTCCAACACGCTGTTGCTGCCCTCCACTGAGCTCACGAGGATATCGATTAGAATAATCCTTTGGATCGAGGTGTAGTTCTACAAGTAGCTCACGAACCCTGGCCTCAATGGTATTCTTCTCCCACCCAAGTAGTTTAGGTACAATGCTTATGTTTTCAGCAACCGTGTAATGGGGAAAAAGGCCGTTATTTTGCAGTACATAACCAATAGATCTGCGGAGCACTTCTGCAGGTAAGGCTAAAGCATTCTGTCCATTAATGAAAACCTCACCCGATGAAGGTTCTATTAAACGGTTGATCATACGTAAAGTAGTTGTCTTGCCAGAGCCGCTGGTACCGAGCAAGACCAATGTCTCTCCTTGTTCAACTTCAAAAGATACATTTTTGACTGCAGCAGTTTGTTGGAAAAACTTGCTTAGATTTTGAACAATGATCATTGTAGATAAATAACAGGCCTTGAAAGAATACGGTATAATATAGTATTGTTTTCGAAATTATCAGCCATCCCTGACGTGGTTGGGGTATGATAACAATAGTACTATTGGATGTCTCCAATTGCTGCAGCAATAGTTTGGTCTATTGGTTTTTGGAATGAAATGCTTGCTGCCGAAAGCGGTAGCACGGGTCAGATACCGGGAGTGTAACGGGGAAAGGGCAATTGGTTTATCATTATTTCCCCGTTATTTGATAGGCTGACTGTTAGAACGATTCTCTTCAAGTATAAGTCTTAAAATAAGAAGTCCCTTATAAAGTTGATGCTTTACTCATTGTCATCTAAAAGCAGCTAACAAGCTTAAGATTTTATTTTTTGCTTGCAATAACAATCCCGGTTGCCCAGCACTGTCTGGTTAGGTTTAAATCTGTTCGTTCATCGAGCAGTTCAAGAAGCCTCATAGCTTTTTCCTGATGCCCATCAGGCCAGTTCGATTGTGGTAACATGTCATCAAGGATATACAGTCCTCCTGGATTAAGCATATCTAGTACCTCGTCCAGCATCAGGTACTTTCCATGCCACGTGTCCGCAAAGATCAAGTCAAACTTACTGTCTTTATTGTTTTGAATCCATTCACCTGCATCCTCCTTAACTAGACTGAGTCGATCGTCTTTCAAGAAATGTTCTGCAATGTTATAGAAAAAAGGATCATTATCTATAGATGTTAATACAGAACTATTATCCATACCTTCTAAGATCCATGCAGTAGATAGTCCGGTTCCAGTACCTAATTCCAAGAATTTGCCTCCTGGCTTCGTGCCAGCTAAGGTTTTCAATAAAGCGCAGGTCTTCGGATCAGACGCCATTGTAAAGCCCGACTGTTTGGTGGCTTGGTCAATAGCAACATAATTGATTGGATAATTTTGAATTAATTCGTCTGTCATTGTTATTTATTGCATTAAAAACTAAATGAGTGCAGGATTGTCAGGGTTGCCGTAAACATTGTTAAAGAAGGTATCTACGTTATGCTGGTCTTGGGGAAAGTTATAGACCTTGTTGATTTTTCCATTTTGGAAACTCCAAAGCAGGCAGGACATCGCTTTCAGATTTTCGCCTTCTGGCCTGTTGCTCCAGTTTAAATGACAGTCAATAACATGTCATCATTTAAACCCATAACAATTGGTTTTGACTGAAAGAAAGAGGTGCTCAGTTGCTTTTAATAATTGAGCACTTCGTCCACTCCTGATTTTTAACCACTTAAAAGATGTTTGCCAGGAATAAACCATTCGATAGAAGGAGATAATACTTTTAATATAAATACTTTTCTTGATTTTGACGTAGAGAATTGTATCCTATGAATATTTGTCTTGTTATTTTCGAATAATTGATAAGTGCATGCCTTCTCTCATTATTTCACCGTTTCTTGATAAAAGCGGCTTTTATAGGCGCTATACCTTTATCCCATAACTTTTGAACTAAAAAACAGTAAATATCATAAGCATTAATTTGGTTATTAAATTGAAACCATTGTTATAATTCGACTTAGCATAAAATTTAAGGTAAACGCTTTGAACCTTTTTATTAGTTATTCCATAAGTTAATTGTACATTTGCGTCGACTGACTAAACAGTCACTTAAATTATAAAATATGGGAACAAAAGAAGTTGCACAAAAATATTTCAATGCAATGGTGGCCGGAAAGTTCGATGAATTGACCAAATTAAAAACGCCTGATTGTGTTTATTGGTTGAGTGGTGATGGATCGTGGGCATTTGGAGGTTACCAATCGTTAGAAAACCAAGCAAAATTATGGGGAACCGTAGCAGAACGGTTTCCGGGGGGAATGGAGATGACACTTAGATCTATCACAGCAGACGAAGAGCGGGCAGCACTTTATGTTCATATCGTAGGAATTAGAAAGGATGGTCGTATTTACAAAAACAATGTGATACTGCTTTTAACCTTCAAGGACGGCTTAATTACCGGGCTTTATGAGTATTTGGATACCATTATGGTTAATGAATTATTCTGTGGCCCGATGGATGATAAAAAAGTAATAGTTAACAACAGTAGGAATGCAATCTGAATCTATGGATAAAAGGGAGAAGCTACTTCAAACAGCATTAGAATTATTTGTAAAACAAGGATTTAATGATACACCAACAAGTAAAATAGCAAAAGAGGCAGGTATAGCAACAGGGACTTTGTTTTATTTTTTTCCGACTAAAGATGAGTTGATTATTTCACTTTACTTGAAACTAAAAGGGCAGGCGACAGAAAGTATAAATGTTGCACTACCAGAAGTTAAATCAACAAAGGAGGTTATCAAAACTTACTATGAACAATCGCTGAAATGGTCGCTTCGTAATCCCAACGAATTTTCATTTCTTGCTCAGTTCTCCAATTCGCCCTATCTAAAAAAAATTGGTGCTGATGAAATTTCGGCTCAGATAGCTCCCGTACTACGACACTTTCGTCTGGCTATCGAGGAACAACAGGTCGTTGATATTGATGTAAATCTATTGTATGCATTGATTAGTAATCAAGTATTTGGTGTAAATCAATTCCTTTCGGCAAATAAATTCACAAAAAAAGAACAGCACAACATCATTCAGGATACATTCTTTATGTTTTGGAAAATGATTGAACGCTGATGAGCAACGTAATAGGAATGAGAAAATGAAAATAATAATTACAGGAGCCACCGGTATGATAGGGGAAGGCATTTTGCTCGCTTCTCTTGCTCATCCCAATATTACTGAGGTATTGATGGTGAACAGAAGAGCTTCTCCATTAAAGCATCCTAAACTTTCTGAATTGATCATAAAAGATTTTACAGATTTAGCCGCATATAGCACTCAATTGACTGGGTACGATGGCTGTTTTTATTGCGCAGGAATAAGTTCCTTTGGAATGAATGAGCAGAAATATAACTTCATCACTTTTTATACCACAATAATGTTTGCAAAGGAACTTGCCCATTTCAATTCGGATATGGTTTTCTTTTACTTATCTGGAGTGTATGCAGATAGTTCGGAAAATGGAAAAATAATGTGGGCAAGGATAAAAGGCAAAACAGAGAACGCATTAAAAGAGCTACATTTTAAAGCCACTTACAGTTTCCGACCAGGTTTTATTATTCCGTTGAAAGCACAAAAAAATGTGAGATTGATTTATAAAGGACTTAACCTGATCTACCCTTTTGTTTTTCCAAATAAAACCTTGACTTATGATGAAATCGGAACTGCATTAATGCGGACGCTGACACTTGGATACAACAAAAATATTTTAGAAATAGAAGATCTAAAATTAATTGCAAGACAATCCAAACGGTACAAATAAACTTTATAACAGCTGAAACTGGCATTATCATTATTTCCTCAATTTTTGATCAGTTAAAAAACGTTGGAATAAAAGTGTCCGCGCTCCTCTCCCATGCATCGACACTTCCCCCGATTATCAAGAACCCATTCCATAAATCAAATGATATATTCTAGTTTTTGATAAGGGAGTGTAACGGGAACTGTGTCATTTAAATTAACGCCTCTCAGAAGCCTCTATTCTCCTGAAGA
>NZ_BMIL01000013.1 GCF_014642175.1 Pedobacter quisquiliarum
TCTTCAGGAGAATAGAGGCTTCTGAGAGGCGTTAATTTAAATGACACAGTTCCCGTTACACTCCCTAGTTATGAAAAAGGAGTTTGAAACTATCCTTGCCATATACTCTAATGGCAATCAAATGGATAGACAAGGTTTTGAGAAATGTTACAAGTTGTTCTTTTTTGGTTTAACTGAATTTGAGAAGTCGTATCCTCATGACACTAGTTTCATCGAAGTTCTCTATAATGCTAGGAGAAATCATGAGCAGCCGTCGAAACAATCAATTACTACTAACAAGGCTAGAAAGGAGTTTTCACAAACCGCACAGCTCTATTTTAATTACAAGCCCTATTCCGGGCATGAGCAAAGGCTCGGCCATTACTTTCGCCATCTGTTTTTAACAGTGAAAACAATTGCCAATAGTGAGTTAATTCCCTCTTATGAACAAAAAATGAAGTTTCTAAAAATATTAAGAGCACAGCTTTCCAATCATGAACAAGTCCTATTATTTTACAACTGGCTGGGTGGATTTGGAAATAATTGGGAAAATGATAAAAATTCGTTTTTCGCCGAATATGGTATGATTCACAATCTACCTCACAATACCTTATTTCATGACAAGTACATTACCGACAATATTAACCATTTAAGAAACACAAAAGTAAATTATAGAAAGGGTAATATGTTTGAAATAGATCGAGGCAACGCATATCTGAACTAATTGATGCAGTATACAATTTGCGGGAAAGCCTTTTAAAAAGGGAGTAAGCCCTAAATTTCGGATTTTACAACATTTGTTTATAAAAAATAATCCTTTTTAATTTAAAGAATTCAGTTTCATTAAAAGTATCTAATGAAGTTCGTAACTTCATGTGCCACTTCGCCCATACCAATACTGTCACTTTACCTTTTTGCTTCTTCTTTATCTTCTGTTTATAAGTTACTTTAATAACGCCTGCGGCGGGCCCTCCTAAGAATAGAGGATAGATTTTGGAGAAATAACGAAAAAATTTACATTGCTTCCATTATCTTATATACAAGCATACCTAGGTTTCTATTATCTTTTAATTAAAGGGAGATGTCGGTAACGCTCTGTTCTAACTACCTCCTATCTTATCTTTCCAAGGGCAGCTGTTATTTGATGTCGACTAGTTGAACGATCTTGTCAGCTGAATTTTCTATATTTAATTTTAATCACGGAAAATGCAACGAGGCGAGTTTTGGGCTTGCTATTCAACCAGTCACAAACTCATTCTTATAAATGATTGATATAAAATCTATTTTCGATATAGCTTTTTCTTGGGTTATTAATGAATCAAACTTATTTATTAAGACGCTAACGCTACCTGTGTTATATGTTGCTATAACAAAAGGTTGGAGATGGATTTACAAAAAAATCAAAGACGCGAATGAGAAAAGAAACCTACACCCATTTTATAGTTCGCAAACTATAAAATATGCTAAGCAAAATTACATCAGAACTAAATGCCAAAATATAGATCCCGCAAACGAGTTAAATTATAAAAGTACCTTTGCATTTAGTACGAAAGAGGATTTGTTGTCATTTTTCTTAAATAAGGTTTTTAAGATTAAAGATAACGAGACAAGATTCTATTTGATACTCGCAGATTCAGGGATGGGTAAGTCAACGTTTATGTTAAACCTTTTTTCAAGAGCTACATCGCTCATGAGTTGGTTTTCAATAAAAAGCAAAATTAAACTGTTTCCATTAGGCGAAAATCTTCCAGATCTTACTGCAAGAATACAACGAATCGAAAACCAGCATGATACAATTCTGCTCTTGGATGGGTTTGATGAAATCCCTACTGTCGACAACAATAATAATATAAAAGAGAAGTTTGATCATATCATTGATCTAGTTAAAAATTTCAAGACTGTGATTATAACATGCAGAACTCATTTTTTTTCTTCCGAATTAGATGAACCCTTCGAACTTAAAGTCAAGAAGTTCAATACAAATGGTAATGGATACCATCAGGTAAAAAAACTATACATATCTCCATTTGATGAAATTGACATAAGGAAATATATTAATAAGAGTTTCAGAATTTATCAGTTCCGTAGGAAGAAAACTGCATATGAAATAATACACAACACAGGCGATCTAATGGTTCGGCCGATGCTGCTTTCATATATAACTGATTTAACGGAGATTAATCGGCAAAAGCTAAGGAGCAACTTCGAAGTTTATGAGTCTCTTATCGATTCTTGGATGAACAGAGAATCCAATAAATATGAAGTTTCAAAAAGACATGAGTTTAAATATAATCTAGTATATTTTACATACTCCGTAGTTAGATATATACACTCTAACTATGAAACAAACGGCTTATATATACCTCTTGAAAAAGCTGTCAGCATAGCTGAATCCTTTCAGATAAACTTAGACGATATTGAAATTAAAAGTCGTTCATTATTGAATAGGAATTCTTTAGGCGATTACAAATTCTCACATAAATCGATTTTTGAGTTTTTCATTGCTTATCTTTCATATATGGGTAGAGATATTGATGGAGACATCTATAGTTTCCCATTCGATCTTTCACTATATGATGAGTCAAAAAACTTTATTGAAGAAATCATTAAATTCGACAAAACTGAGTTTCTACTTCCTGTAATTGACGAACGTAAGGACACTCAGAATTACAACAAAAAGCTTTTTGCGGAGATAATGAAAAGAAGAAATTTAGAAATTAACATTGAATGGCTTACTGAAAGGTCTTTCAAACTCAAGCGAATAAATACTTGATTTTTTACACATAACAATACAATTTTATTAATAATGCTTGCAGCTATCCCTAGTAAAACAAGGAAAAGTGATTTTTGCAAGAATTTGTCATTGTACCTCATTCATTAAGAGGGCCAACTTCCGAAGCACAAGCAATTAAAGCAATATCCAAAGTCTGGTAATACCCCTTAAAAAGAGAGATTATCTTATTTTTTGGATATTGCAAATTGTAGATAATTAAAGCTCTGGCATAAATTCCTTTAGTCGCTCGTCATTAACCTCTCCTAAGCCCCTCAAGTAATTGAGTGTTACCACCATGTTTGAGTGTTGAAGAAGTTCCTGAAGAATGTGCAGATCCTTTGTTTTTTTATAAACGTTTACCGCTGCTGTGTGTCTAAATGAATAGATTGTCTGGTCCTTCTGAATTAGCCCGATATTAAACATCTTTGCTTTTGCTCTAGACCACTGCGTGTTTAAGTAGCTAACATTATACGGCTCGACCGACCTACTCATCAAATTAGTATGTGGGTTGAGCCCTATATTTGCCAAATGTCTCAGTTCTGATTGGACATAAGGAGGAACATTAACAATCCTGATTTTTTTACTTTTGTTTTCGCTACCAGACAATTTGATTTTCGTACAATCATCGCTTATATGTCCGATACAAAGTAATCTGGATTCCTGATGTGGACGCAAGAAACATCCGTAGGCTAAAAGGCAACATAGGTGAAGGTTCGGGTAGTTAGGTTTCAAGAACTCTAATATTGATTGTAATTGCTCTTTGCTATATATTTTATGTAGAGATGCTTTTTGTTTCCTTCTTGAGGAAAGTTGTACCGGGTTTTCGGTTATCAGTTTCGTTCTTAAAAGCTCAGAGAATAACACGCTAAGTGTCCTACGTTTGTTCATGTAATGTGTTGCAGATGTGTTAAATTGATTTAGAAAGCGTTCAACTTCTCTTGGATTTAGCGCTGATGGACTGCCAGATAGTTGCTCAGCCGGAAGAAAGGACAAGAATTGCTGCAAGACTTTCGCTAAATCTCTTTTGTAAGTCAAGCTTAAATCCGAATTCATTTTTGTGGAGTGAATCAACTCCAATGCATTCTGCAAAGTTGGTTGATCTGTCTTAGGTGAACTCTGTAAAGGACTCCAACCCGAATCCAAAGCCTTGGTAATTTCAAATGCGAGCTTACGGAACTGCTTCAGTCGATCATTATATGACTTGCAATTATTAGGATTGATCTCCAGATTGATCTTTTTACCATTATACTCTCTTTGTCTTTTACCATCGTAATAGTAAGTTACATAGCCCCTCTGAGAAAGGTCCATGATTAAAATAATTTTAGGTTCAGTAAACATAATTTGGCGCATATATTGGCGCATAATCTTCTTTACATCATAAAATCGGTGTTTAAACGATAGCTCAGTCGGTAGAGCAAAGGACTGAAAATCCTTGTGTCGCTGGTTCGATCCCAGCTCGCACCACGAAAAAGCTTCAGAGAAATCTGGAGCTTTTTTGCGTTATACGCGGAGAACATGCCGCATATTACAAACGCTTACAATGTAACACCAACGTTCGCCGCCTTCTGGGACAAAGAGCGTGTTGGTGCATTTGATCAGCTGGTGGCAGAGGAGCGTTTGAAGCCAAAGGAACTTCAGGTTGTTATTGAGAATTATCTGTATACGGAGCAGGAGCCACTAGGTGACGAGATTGTGAATATGCTTGAAGAAAAGCCTAAGATTCTGACAAGAAGAAATACGATAGATCGTGTACTGGAGAAGGTCAAGAAGTTTGTTAATACCTTCTTTGATGGGGTGAATAATAAGGCTGCTTAGGACAGAATTGATTTAATTATTATACCCTTTCGGGTCTTTAATAGCCATTTAAGTAGTATTTGTACCCTAACGGGTGCTATTTAGGTGTAATTTTGTATATTGTACCCCTAAGGGTATAGTTATGCGATCAATTATCGAATATATAAAGGAGTCCAGGAAGAAGAACGGTATGACGCAAGAAGATCTGGCCTTCAAAGCTGGGGTTGGCTTACGTTTCATTCGCGAATTGGAAAGAGGGAAACCAACTGTCCGCCTGGACAAGGTGAATGATGTGTTAAATCTATTCGGAAAAGAATTAGGTGTAACTGATAAACAGCGGGAAAATGATCAATAAAGCAAAAGTTTTGTATAGTGGTCAGCTGGCAGCATACCTCGAAAAAACAGATAATGGATACAGCTTTACGTATGATCAGACGTATTTGAAGAGCCAAAATCCCAAGCCTGTTAGTCAAACACTGCCGCTGAGTCCTTATGTACAGACCAGCCGCATTTTGTTCCCCTTCTTTGACGGTCTGATTCCAGAAGGATGGTTGCTTAACGTCGCAAGTAAGCACTGGAAAATTGACAGATCGGACCGCTTTGAACTGCTCATCACCTTATGCCGGGATACCATCGGTGCTGTAACAGTTGAACCAATTGAGGAGGAGGTTGTAAATGGCTAATTGTCTCTTTTGTTACCAGGAATTAGAACCAGCAAAAGCATACCATGCCAAATGTTGCAAGAAGTTCTTCGGGACAGAGATACTTCCCGACTTGGATATAAACCAGGCAATGCTGGATGAACTTGCCGAAGAGACAGTGAATAAACGTATCGCTGTAACAGGCGTCCAACCGAAGTTGTCTCTGGATCTAGAGCATAGTGCCGCCGGTCAGCGGCTCACCATTGTCGGTCTTTGGGGAAGATATATTCTAAAGCCTCAGAACACAGAACTGAAGGCAATGCCGGAAGTTGAAGACCTAACCATGCATCTGGCTGAGCTATTTAGAATCAACACCTGCCAGCATGCCCTCATACCAATGGGAGATGGAGCTCTTGCCTATATTGCAAAAAGATTTGACCGGGTCGGAAATACAAAAATCCACATGGAGGATTTCTGCCAACTCGGCGGATTTCAAACTGAGCAGAAGTACGACAGTTCCTATGAGCGATGTGGTAAACTGATCACCAAATATTGCAGCAATAGTGGGCTCGATTTGTTGACCTACTTTGAGGTTTTGGTTTTCTGTTTTCTTAGCGGCAACAGCGATATGCACATGAAAAACTTTTCCATCCTTTACCAGGGGGATGAGATTGTACTTTCTCCGGCTTACGACCTGATCAACAGTGCGCTCGTTTATCCAAAGGATAAGGATGACGTTGCGATGCTTTTAAGCGCAAAGAAGAGTAAAATCAAACTTATAGACTTTGAAAATCTTGCGAAATCTTTAGGTCTCTCAGAGAAAGTATTCCAGCGCGTGATAGGTAAATTCACAAGTGCGCAGGATAAGGTTTTTGAATTAATTGACCGCTCATTTCTTAGCAATGAATTTAAAGATTTATACAAGCAGATTTGGCGGGAACGCAGGGCGCGGTTAACTCTATAAACACGAATAGACTGTTAAAAGATAGATCACCATTTTAACGCAACTATTTTAAAGCTAGTTAGATTTGCGAATGTGCTAGCTGATCAGCTGATTCGATTTACGCAGCTGGCGCAATGCCCCAGTAGACCATAGTGCCCATAAGATCAGCACGGGCTGAAAAAATAGTCTTCCTAATCTTTTCCCATCAGTATCTAATCCAAAAGCGCTCTTGTGCCCGGTATACTGCGCAATGTTTCCTGGAAATACCAGCACGTAGAACACCGCCAGAAACAAACCTGTATTTACTCGTTGCTTTTTCCAGAAGATCAGGGTTAAACCCAGCGCGATTTCAACAAAGCCGGAGGATACCACCGTAAAGTCTTTGGGTAAGGGCAGGTAGTCTGGAACCTGCGCCTGAAATGCCTTCCGCTGGAAAGTCAGATGTCCGAGGCCGGCGAAGACCATGAATGTGCCAAGCAGGATTCTTGCTGCTTTCTGGAGTGTACTGGTTTGCTGCTGTTGCTGGATTTTCATGTTTGTTTTTTTAGTTTAACAAAGCTGACGAATGAATGTTTAAGGCGGTAAAGCCGGGTACTCGCAGATGTACTATCTTTGGCGCCAGATTTACAATTATGACTGCTCATCTAGATAATCCGATTTGGTCGGCCCTAACTTCAGACTGCAAACCGCTCGGTAACGGGACCCAGGTGGCCAAATGTTTTCTCCCGGATGTGGCACCATTCGGAGCAGTGCAGGAGGATACGTTTGAGAACTTCCAGGCGCTGTATGACCTTTGTGCTGCGGAACAAGTTGTGGTGCTGTTCTCACCAAAGGACCAGTTGGATCCTGCCCCATGGACGATGATCAATCAAGTGCCAGGCATTCAGATGGTGTTTGAAGGAGCTATTGTGCCGTCCGCGCTAGAAAACAGGACTGTACCCTTAAGGGAAAAGGACGTGCCGCAGATGCTGGCGCTGACGAGTCTTACACAGCCTGGCCCTTTCCTGCCGCGTACCATTGAATTCGGTGGGTACTATGGCATCTTCGAGGGGGAAATGCTTGTTGCAATGGGTGGTGAAAGGCTTCAGGGGGACTTGTCAACGGAAATCAGCGCAGTATGCACCCATCCTGATCATGCAGGTCGGGGATTTGCAAACGCAATTTTAACCCGTGTCATTGAGAACATCAAGCAGAAAGGCCGTTTGCCCTATCTGCATGTTCGTGCTGATAATACAAATGCGATAGCGCTTTATCTTAAGATGGGTTTTGTGCAGCGATCGGTCATGAACTTCTACATTCTTAAAAGGTAATCCGCACCTGGTGTAAAATGAACAGTTTCCACCTACTTGTAACTTGCAGGTGAAAACTGTCTTTTCATGCTAATTGGCTAGTGAAAAGCTGATTGGGATATTATACTTTACCCGCACCTGCTTGCCATTCTGCACGCCAGGTATCCAGTTTGGACTTGCTTTTAAAACGCGCACAGCTTCTTCATCTGTTCCGCTGCCAAGGCTTCTTAAAACCTTGATGTCTGTTAATGCGCCGTTCTTTTCCACGACAAAGGAGACGAAAACCTTTCCTTGAATGTTCTGCTCCGCAGCCATTAACGGGTATTTGATAGCGCTGTTCAGATACTTGTAGAACTTGTCCATCCCGCCCGGGAATACTGGCGCCACCTCCAGAATTGCAATGTCATATACCTGCGTATCGTCAACCACTGCTGTAGCGTCCTTTTTTGGCCCCTCACCGGCAGTTTCAACAATCACGATTTCCGCATCAGGAGAACCGGCAATAGTTTTCTGCCCCGGATCTGCGTTTTGAAGTTCTTTAATTTGCGGTGGTTCGACGTCTCTGACCATCGGATCTGGAAGCACTACAGGCGGTAAAAACTTCACCTGATCCTGCCTTGCAGCCGGCGGTTCATTAGCTGGTGGCGGCGGTGTTTCCGGATTTACAGCAGGGGGCGGCGCAACCACAACTTCTACCGGGTTGGTTGTTACCTCTACAGGTGTGGGTCCTTTGATTAAACTGATAATTCGTGGGCTGAGGAAGAGGAGAAGGAAGAATGTTCCGGCATAAAGCAGTGATTTGGAAGTGTTCGCATCACTTTCACGCCGCAGCGCATATGCTCCATAACTTTTGTTTTTCTGATCGAAGATCACGTCAAGCCACGCTGCTCTGTGCAACTTAATTTTGGAACCAAACATAACATTAAGGATTAGGTAAATAGATTTATTTTAAATTGAGGATGTCTCGTATGGCGCTTTTCCATAAAGAATCCACGAAAGAAAATAAACCAGTTAGCGGTCCTTAAAGTGAAGACATGCTGACGAAGCTCTTATCGGACTTCCCATCGTCATAGAAATACAGCACGAGGATTACAGGTGTAGGTGTATTTTGGTTCAGGCGGTCTGCTACATCGACACCCACCGCAGCTTGTTCAAGGCTTCTTAAAACTGCCTTTTGAAGGTTCCTGTTCTGGAACTTCTTCAGACTACTCACTTTGGTGATGGAAAGGTTGTTATTTACATCTACCTGGAAAACCGCAAACCGATTATTGTTCCTGTAGCCTTTAATCAGTTCTAGTCCTTGCGGCGATACATTCAGCCCTTCAGCATTTAGCTTTACGATCCGCTGCTTGTAAAAGAAATTCAGCACCTGCGCTTTCATCTTCATTTCTTTCTTAAAGTTGCGGTCGGCATTCGGATATTCCGGGTCCGTAATTCTCCTGGTGAGATCAACACTACCTGAACAATAATGAAAGCTGAGTTTACCCTGAAACTCGTCTGCAAACACGATCCAGGTTGAATTTACTTTGGGCAAAAAAGCACAGGAACTATTAAGATTGCTATGAATCTTTATGGTGGATAGCCTGGGACCTTTATACACGTCGAGAATCTGAATATCTGCATCATGGTATTCTTCGTTAGTCGCGTCCGGCCGGATATCGAGCAGTCGGACTTTGGCGACGAACCTGGCATTTTCAAAGTTCCTGGTGATGGTGGAAAAGGAACAGTCACACGCAAGCGCTGGGACTGAGAAAAGCATGAAAGCGGTGAGGAGGAGTGCGTTAATTTTAAACATACATTGAATGTAGAAAAAAGTGCAATCTATTGCAAATCTGATCTATAACTTCATCCCATATGCTTATTCTGGATAAGAATCATTCCGACCAACAACTCTCGGATTTGTTTGTTAATATTGCTGAACCAGCGCCCTATTTATACCTTACCGCACCTATGTCATATTTTGCCAAATCCATCCAAGACGTGCTCTCTGAATTGAATGTTGATCCTGCTAAAGGCCTTTCAACCGATGAACTTACGAAGCGGCAGCAGCAGTACGGGCCAAACAAACTGATTGGCAAAAAGCGTAAGAGCATCCTTCAATTGTTCGTCGCACAACTGCAGGACTGGTTGATTTACGTATTGTTTGTGGCCGTGGTTATTACCCTGTTTATGGGCGAATACGTCGATGCAGTCATCATTCTGATCGTAATCATCCTGAATGCGGTACTTGGTGTGGTGCAGGAGATTAAAGCAGGAAACGCCATTGAAGCCTTGCAGAAAATTGCCTCCCCAAAGGCGATTGTTAAACGAGATGGCAACATAAAAGAAGTGGATTCTGAGACGCTCGTCCCAGGAGATATTTTAGTGCTGGATACCGGCCGATTTATCGCTGCAGATATCCGGTTGATTGAATCGGCGAATCTGCAAGTGGAAGAATCTTCCCTGACCGGGGAATCTGTTCCCTCTAGCAAAGAGGCCGATGAAGTGCATGATGAAGATACCTCCCTGGGTGACCGGAACAATTCAGCCTTCATGTCTACCCTGGTCACGTATGGCCGTGGGATAGGGGTCGTTACTGCGACAAGCATGGAAACGGAAGTCGGCAAAATTGCCAACATCATCGGCAATGAGCAGGAATCTAAAACACCACTTGAAGAAAGGCTGGACAAGCTTGGGAAGACCCTGGGTTTGTTGGCGATTGGCATCTGTGTGTTCATCTTCATCGTGGCCTGGTTTCAAGGGCGCGAGTTGCTGGAGATGTTCCTAACGTCAGTTTCTCTGGCTGTAGCTTCAATCCCGGAGGGCCTTGCGGCCATCGTGGCTGTGGTGCTTTCCATCGGCGTCACCAGCATGTCTAAGCGCAATGCCATCATCAGGCAGTTGCCGGCAGTAGAAACCCTGGGCTCTGTGAACGTTATCTGCTCCGATAAAACGGGCACGCTCACGCAGAACAAAATGACCGTCACCAGAAGCTTTACCCTTGATGGAGAGCAGGAAATTTCCGGGGAGCAGGAGGGTACGCCCGACACGCAGCTGCTCGCAAAAGCTATGGTTCTCTGCTCAGACGCAACCTATGAAAATGAGGAAGGCACCGGAGACCCTACGGAAATCGCACTCCTCATATATGCCGATAACCTGAATGTAAGTCGGCAAGCCCTGGCCAAAGAAAACAAGCGGATTGGGGAATTTGCATTTGATTCCGACCGTAAGCTGATGTCGACCCTGATTGAGTCAGACGGAAACTTCCATGTTTATACAAAAGGAGCCATAGATAACCTGCTAGACAAATGTACCCACGTACTTGAACACGGAAAGGAAGAACCCATCACAGATGCACATAAAAAGACCTTCCTGAATGCAGCAGACCAGATGTCTGACCTTGCCCTGCGTACCCTGGGTGTCGCTTATAAACAGGTAAATGGCCCTTTGCCGGCGGATGAAATGGAACAGGATCTGGTGCTGATCGGCATGGTCGGCATGATCGATCCACCACGACCTGAAGTCATAGAATCTGTAAAGCGCGCGAAAGCGGCAGGCATCACCTGCGTCATGATCACTGGCGATCATAAGAATACCGCTTTCGCCATTGCACGTGAACTCGGCATTGCCGATGATATGAAACAAGCACTGACCAGTCAGGAATTAAATGCCATGGCTGAAGCAGATTTCATCGCCAACGTTGAACAATATCATGTCTTTGCAAGGGTATCGCCAGAGGATAAGGTGCGTATTGTGCGTGCGCTGAAATCCCATGGTAACATCGTATCAATGACCGGCGATGGCGTGAATGATGCCCCTTCACTCAATGCCGCTGATATTGGTGTCGCCATGGGCATCACCGGGACAGATGTTGCCAAAGGCGCGGCAGACATGATCCTTACGGATGATAACTTTTCTACCATTGTGGTCGCCATTGAACAAGGGCGTAACATCTACAACAACATCAAGAAGTCTGTGATCTTTCTCCTGACCTGTAACCTGGGTGAGGTTATCACGATGTTCGTAACACTCAGCATTGGCTGGGAAGTGCCACTCGTGGCCACGCAGCTGTTGTGGATTAACCTGATCACCGACTCGCTGCCAGCTGTGGCTTTGGGTATGGATCCCGGTGATCCGGATGTGATGAAGGAAAAGCCCCGTGGCAAAAACGAAAGCTTCTTCGCTGGTGGCAGTGGCTGGAACGTGCTTGTAGGTGGTTTGCTGATCGGGATGCTTACGGTAATTGCCTTTTGGTACGGCTATTACGAACATGGGGTAAGTCCTTTTGATCACAGCGTAGATGCCGCCGTTGTGGAATACGCAAGGACTATGGCCTTTATGGTGCTTGTAGCCAGCCAGCTTTTCTACTCCCTGGCCATTAGAAATCATGTGAAATCAATCTTCAGCATCGGGCTGTTCAGCAACAGGTACCTTGCCAGCGCGATTGTACTTGGTTTAGCATTGCAATTATTGGTGATTGGCATTCCTTTCATGCAGGATGCATTTGGATTACAGATGCTGGATCTCAAAGGTTGGGTGATGGTTATTGCACTCGGACTAGTGCCCTTGTTCTTAAGTGAGTTTCTGAAGATCTTCCGTAGGAAACATCAGCCAGCCTAGCACAAAAAAATAAGTCTATTTGCACCCAAACGCCACTGCTTGCGTATATATCATCTAAAACGACACTGTGAAAATACTCCTGACCGGCGTAACCGGCTACATTGCCCAACGATTATTACCTGTGCTGCTGGAACAGGGCCATGAAGTGGTTGCCTGCGTGCGGGACAAACACCGCTTCAATTCTGTTTATGAAACTTCCAGGCTCCAGATTATAGAAGTAGATTTCCTTAAAGAAGAGACTTTACAGCACATTCCCAAAGATATTGATGCTGCTTATTACCTGATCCACTCGATGTCTACACAGGCTGCGGATTTCGCTGAAATGGAAAAGATCTGCGCGACAAACTTCAAGGTTGGCCTGGAGAAAACAGCAGTGAAACAGGTCATTTACCTCAGCGGCATTGTTAACGATACCGGGTTATCGAAACACCTGAGCTCCCGCAAGAATGTCGAAGATGTGTTGGGTGAGGGGAGCTTTGCTTTAACGACACTGCGCGCGGGCATCATTGTTGGTTCTGGTAGTGCCTCTTTTGAAATCATCCGTGACCTGGTTGAAAAGTTGCCCATCATGATCACTCCGAAATGGCTTAAAACCAAGTGCCAGCCCATCGGTATCCGCAACGTGGTAGAGTTCTTATGTGGGGTGCTGGGCCGTTCAGATACCTACAATCAATCTTATGATATCGGTGGAACGGAAATCCTGACCTATAAAGAAATGCTTTTACGCTTCGCGAAGATCAGAGGTTTAAAGCGGAGCATCTTTATTGTCCCAGTCATGACGCCGCGGTTGTCTTCCTATTGGCTTTACTTTGTTACCTCCACCTCATATGTACTCGCAAAGAACCTGGTGAACAGCATGAAAGTGGAGGTTATCTGCACACCTAACAACCTGGCAGAACGCCTCGGGATTCAGTTGTTGGATTACGATACCTCGATCAAACTTGCATTCGACAAGATTGAACAAAACCAGGTGCTTTCCAGCTGGAAAGACGCGCAAACCAGCGATTTGTTCAAGAACAGCCTCACGCATTACCTGGATGTTCCGGTTAATGGCTGTTTCAAAGATGTGCGGGTTCGGCAGGCTGAAGATCCAGCGCTGGCATTGCAACGGATCTGGTCTATTGGCGGGAAAACAGGCTGGTACTACGGTCGCTTTCTCTGGCAGATCCGCGGGATCATGGATCAAATGGTTGGTGGTGTAGGCATGCGGCGGGGCCGGAAGAGTGACTCGGAAATCTTTGCCGGAGATGCGCTGGACTTCTGGCGCGTACTCATCGCCAATAAACAGGAAAGGAGGCTCCTGCTGTATGCAGAGATGAAACTGCCCGGCGAAGCATGGCTGGAGTTCCGGATGGATGATCAGGATGTGCTTACGCAAACCGCAACTTTCAGACCTTTAGGTTTGTTCGGCCGCATTTACTGGTATTCCGTACTGCCATTTCATGGTTTTATTTTCAGGGGGATGATCGACAACATTGTTAGGCCTGCAAAGCCGATTGTAAGGAAATCATCCATTTAAAATCTTTATATTCGGCGCATCATTACGCCGCCAATGTTTCTCGGACGACTGACTTATCGCTTTACACTGCTCTTATCATGTTTGATATTGTTTCTCTGCGCTCCTGCATCAGCTGAAACACCCACCCCTCAAGCTCAAAATGGGATCCTTGATCTTCGCAAACATAACATTACAGAAAACATAACCTTAAATGGTGAATGGTTGTTTTACTGGAACCAGCTCCTGGAATCTCCAGCACAGATCAATCAAGCAGGGCTGAAAGTTCCAGTCCCGAAGATCTGGACAAAATACGATATCAATGGAAAGTCCTACCCTTCAGCAGGCTTTGCAACCTATCAACTCACCGTTTTACTGCCGAAAAATGCAGGATTACTGCGCATTAGTATGCCTGAGGTGTACACATCTTATAAATTGATTATTAATGGCCAGGTGGTATCAACCAATGGCAGGGTAGGGAAGACGGCCACCGATTCGGAGCCGCAGTGGCAAAACAAAGATGTTGATCTTCAACTCGGCGCGGATACGTTGAATATGCTGCTTCAGATATCAAACTTCACGCACAGCAAAGCAGGTATTGCCAAGCCCATTTTTATAGGTCCCAAGGAATTCGCCAAGCTGGACCGTAAGCGTACAGAGGCTTTCGACTTACTCTTAAGTGGCTGCTTGTTCATGGGGGGATTGTTTTTCCTGGGCCTCTACCTTTACGGTAATCGTGATAAAGCCATCCTGCTGTTCGCCCTTTTCGCAGTGGTATACAGCTACCGCATGATTGGTGCCGACAATTATGTGCTCCATAGCCTTTTCCCTGATATCAACTGGTACTTTGCCATCCGTATCGAATATGTAAGCTTGTTTGCGGCCATCGGCCTTTTTGGCTTGTATAGCCGCTTTCTCTATCCTGAGGATATTAACAAATACGTGGTGTATGCGATAGGCACCATTTGCTTTGGCTTCGCCGCAGTGGCCCTGGTAACGCCGCCAATGTTCTTCAGTAGTCTGATCAACCCTTTTCTGGTTGTCACGGTATTTTGCCTGTTATACGTGCCCTACCTCTATATTCATGCTTGTCTTAAAAAACGGCAGGGCTCCGTCTATGCGCTTGCAAGTGCATTTGCCCTGATGTCCGTGTTTACGATTTCATTGCTCCATTACTGCGGATTGATCCCACAATTACAACTCCTGAGCTTTTTCGGCTACATCGCCTTTTTCTTCCTGCAATCATTGGTGCTCTCGCACCGTGTTTCTTTCGTCCTAAAACAAGCGGGTGACCAGGCAGCAGAAGGATTGGTGGCCAAATCGGAATTCCTCAGCACCATGAGTCATGAGATCCGCACACCGCTGAACTCTGTTATCGGTATGAGTCACCTGATGCTTAAAAATGACCCCCGACCAGATCAAACAAAGCTTCTGGACGTGATCATTTTTTCCGCGAACAACTTGCTCAATATTGTGAATGATATTCTCGATTACAGCAAGATAGAAGCTGGCAAGATCACCTTCGAGGAAATTGAAATGGACATCCCGGCCTTGGCAAACAACCTGGTGACCAGTCTGGACAGTGCTGCGCAGGATAAAGGCATTACGCTAACCTTACATCTGGATGAATCCCTTAACTACCGCGTAATCGGCGATCCAACCCGTGTATTTCAGGTGATCAGTAATCTGGTGCACAATGCCATCAAGTTCACGGCGGAAGGCGGGGTATCCCTGCACATCAATGTTACGGATGTTGATGATGAAAATGTAACCATCCTGTTCCAGGTAAAAGATACGGGGATTGGCATATCTCCAGAAAACCAGCTTCGCATTTTCGAGCGCTTTACACAGGCGGATTCTTCCACGGTGAGGAGTTTCGGTGGTACTGGGCTTGGCCTGGCCATCACCAAAAGAATTCTGGAGCTGCGAAACTCCACCCTGCAGGTTAAGAGTCAACCCGGAGAGGGATCGAACTTTTTCTTCTATCATGTTTTCAAGAAGACAAGTATCCTGATTAAGCCGAAGAAGACAGAAGATTTCAAAGTGAGTGACAACAAGCCATTCTCCGGATTGGAAATCTTGCTGGTAGAGGATAACCCCATGAACGTCATGGTTGCAGAATCCTTCCTTAAACGTTGGGGGGCAACGGTGGACGTCGCCGTAGACGGGGGTGACGCACTGGAGAAGGTAGACACAGCACGGCATAAGCTCATATTGATGGACTTGCACATGCCCGTTATGGATGGCTATACTTCCTCTATTGCCATGCGGGCGAAAGGCATAAAGATTCCGATTGTAGCGTTAACAGCAACCTTGCCTTCGGAAATTGAAACCAAACTGGCAGAAACAGGCATTGATGATATTCTGGTGAAGCCCTTTTTGCCAGATGAGTTGTTCCGCAAGGTTTACCACCATATTATCCAGGAGAATTAAGTAACGGTTTACATTTGAGTACCTTCAAGTACTCAACGGAATACCTTGCATTTGGTTAATGCTTGATATTTTTACCTTTGATACTTTAAGCCAGGTACCTGATATGAAATTCCGACTATTACTTTTTTTCACGCTGCTTACTCCATTTACAATTGTACATGCGCAAACAACACCAAGCTTTCGGACCCCGTCACGCGGCTTTGTGAGTCTGGAGCCCGCCCCACACTGGTCTCATGCCCTGCTTACCGGGAACGGTACGATGGGCGCATTGGTCATGGGGCAGCCGCATGAAGAAACCCTCATCTTCAGTCAGGCAGATCTTTATATCCCGCTAAACGAACCCAAACCACCAATCAATCAGGCGAGTCGCCTGACGGAAATCCGGAAGTTGCTATTGGAGGGTAACGGTGAAGCTGCGGCAAAGATTCCGGTAGACCAACGTAATAAAGAAGGTTTCAACATCGGCCGCGATCCCTTTATTCCAGCTTTTGACATGCAGTTGTCGCAAACGGCCGCAAAAATAAGCCGGTACCAGCGGAGTGTAAACTTCGAAACCGGGGAAGCAATGGTAACCTGGACTGATGATAACGGCACTTTCGAGCGCCGGGTGTTTGTATCCAGGGCCGACAGCATCATTGTGGTTTCCATCAAGGGTGACGCAAAGATCAACATGGGCATCGACTTTGCGCAAAGATCCATCCAGCCAGATCAGGCAGATTTCGTCAAGGCTGGTATAGCAACGGTAAAGCCAGCTGCGGAAGCCGGATACCTGACTTACCAGTCTGAATTTAAAAACCACTTCAAAGACGGTTTGCAGGGCTATGAAGGTGTAGGACGACTGATTCTCAAAGGCGGAAAATCTGAAGTTAAAGGCACCAGGCTTCAGATTACCGATGCAGACGAAGTGTTGATGCTCATTCAAATTAAACCATCTACAAACTGGAAAGCTTCGCAACTGGAGTCCATCAAGACCCGGCTAAATGCCATAAACAGTACCTATACAGAACTGCGGGATCGCCATGCGGCGATACACAACAAGCTTTTTAGTCGTTCAAAGCTAACGCTTCATGCAGATCCGGCAAGCATGCAGCTAAATACCGAAGCATTATTACTTCAAGCGAAGGATAGTGTTCCTGCGGCATTGATCGAGAAAGTGTACGATGCGGGCAGGTATAACATCATCAGTGCCATGGGCACCAACCCACCAAACCTGCAGGGCATCTGGTCCGGCACCTGGACCGCGCCATGGTCGGCCGACTTCACGCATGACGGCAATCTGCCTTCCGCCATTGCCAGCGTGCTTAGCAGCAACATGCCCGAGCTGATGGATGCCTACTTCCGCTATATGGAAAGTAAGCTGCCGACCTTCCGTGAAAATGCGAAAATGCTTTACGGCGCAGCGGGCATCCATATTCCTGCGCATACAAGCAATAACGGCCTGGATACCGACTTCGGAGATATCTGGTGCCTTACCTATTGGACCGGCGCAGCCGGATGGGCTGCCGATTTCTTCTATGACTATTATCAATACACGCAAAATCGGGAATTCCTGAAAACGCGTGCCTATCCTTTTATGAAGGAAGCTGCTGCTTTTTATGAGTCTTTCTTAGTTGTAGGTGAAGATGGAAAATACGTATTCAACCCCTCGTACTCGCCAGAGAACAATCCGGGGAATGCCAAGTCACAAGCGGTGATCAACGCCACTATGGATGTGATGATTGCACGGCAACTGCTCAGCAACTGCATCGCGGCAGCAAAGACACTTTCCCTCGATGCACCCAAAGTGAAGGTCTGGTCGGAGATGCTCAGCAAAATGCCGAAATATGAAGTTGCCACCGATGGTACCCTGCGGGAATGGCTATGGCCGAGATTGGAAGAAAACATGCCGCACCGACATGTTTCACAGCTGTATTCCCTTTACAACAAAGCTGATGCAGACATCATCAGCAATCCGGCACTACTTGCTGCCGTAAACAAGACCATAGAGGGGAAAATGAACTTCAGGGAAGCAGAAGGCGGTGGTGAAATGTCCTTCGGACTTGTACAACTCGGACTTTCAGCAGCGCACATTGGTAATGCGGAGAAAGCAAAAACAGCGGTAGACTTTCTGGCATCCAAGTACTGGTCTACAGGTATGGGTTCCTTTCACAACGTCGCTGAACTATTCAACACAGACATCAGCGGTGGACTGCCTGCAGTAATTCTGGAGATGTTGGTTTACGCTGAACCAGACATGATTAAACTCCTGCCAGCTTTACCTGCAGCCTGGAATAAAGGTAAACTGGAAGGCGCGCTACTACGTGGAAATGTACAGCTGAAGAACCTGGAATGGGCCGGTAAACAAATCAAAGTGACTTTGAAGTCTGGGGTAAGGCGTACGCTGACGCTGGTGATGCCGGCAGAAGTAGAAAGCTTAAAAATCAATGGTTTTACGGTAAGCCCATATCGCATCAAGGACCGGAAGTTCCAGCTGAACCTGTTACAAACAAGGGATATGGATTTGGAAATTATGCTTAAGTAGCAGCGTTTGAGCCCTGAAGCAAGTAAATTCTTTGCCGAATATGCTTGTTTCAGGGCTTAAGTTTTTTATTTTCGTTGATCCAAATATACCTAATGGGTTAGCACCAGAATATAAATGTTGCAGCAAAGACTACTTGTTTTCCTGACACTGCTCTTTACCTATGCTGCGGCTTTTGGCCAACAGAACCAGATACAGTTCGCCAGGCTGGACCTCTCCGACGGGCTTTCCCACAATCAGGTAAACACCATCCTAAAAGATACCAAAGGCTTCATGTGGTTCGGAACCCTCTCCGGATTAAACCGCTACGATGGCTATCAGTTTAAAACCTTCAGAAATGATCCCCGTGATACCACATCCATTGTGGATGATTTTGTCACTGGCATTTACGAGCTGCCCGACCATAAACTGTATATAGATACCCGAGGTGGCCCCAATATCTACAATAACGTTAATCAGCGTTTTATAAGGGATGTAAAAGGCTATCTGAAATCCCTGAATATTAACGCCGATGCTATTCGCGACATCATCCGTGACGATGCGGGTAACTTCTGGTTTAATGGTCTTGAAGATGGTATCTTCAAGTATGATCCGCTCAGGAAAACAACATTACACCTAAACACCTTGGGCCAAGGTACGAGTGCACTGGACCGGGCGCCGGTATCTGGCATTCAGAAAGATGTGAACGGCAACATCTGGGTCATCCACCGTAATAAAACCATTGAACTGCTGGACCGCAATACCGGCAAGGTGCGTAAGCAGTTTAAGAACCATCAGCTGAAACAAGCTTCTCAATATCAGGACTTCCGGCTTTTTGTAGATCGGGACCTTGATCTCTGGATCTACACCATCAATACTCAACATGGCATCGATTACTATTCCCCTTCAACGGGTGTGAGTCGTTACCTGGATAAGCGTCCCGGTGTATTAAACAACAACCTTATTGCAGGTTTGCTACAGGATGACCGTGGATTAATATGGATTGCAACAGATCATGGTGGCGTAAACCTCCTGTCGAAGCAGGACTTTAAAGTCCGGTATCTGCTAAACAAAGAAGATGATCTGAAAAGTCTTAGCCAGAATAGCATCACTAGTCTTTACAAAGATCCTACAGGTATTATCTGGATCGGTACTTTTAAACGTGGACTAAGCTATTACCATGAAAAGATCCTGAAGTTTCCGTTATACAGCCATCAGGGAGTAAATCCAGGGGGACTCGTGTATGATGATATCAATCGCTTTGTGGAAGACAAACAAGGGAATCTTTGGATCGGTACTAATGGGGGCGGCTTGTTTTACTTCAACCGCAAAACCGGCACCTTCAAGCGTTTTCAGCATGATGCAGCCGACCCGGGTAGTCTAAGTAACGACATCATCGTTAGCTTGTATATTGACAAGTCGGAAACGCTCTGGATCGGGACTTATTTCGGCGGACTTGACCGGTTTGAGAACGGACGTTTTTACAACTATAAACATAATGTAGCGGACCCGGCCAGTCTTGCGGACGACCGCGTCTGGGATATTCTGGAAGATCGGAAGGGAAGGTTTTGGGTAGCCACGCTAAGTGGTGGATTGGATTTACTGGATCGTAAAACGGGTAAGTTCTCCCATTATAAAGCGGGCATGCAGAACAGCATTGGCTCCAACTTTATATCCTGTCTGCTTGAAGATCGTGCTGGCAACATCTGGGTCGGCACCTCGGATGGCATCGATAAACTAACACCGACAGGTAAGTTTGAACATATCGTTGCCCAGCCAGGTAAGAAAAGCACCTTACTCAACAATACCGTTTATGATCTGATGGAAGACAGTAATGGCTTCATCTGGATCGCTACAAAAGATGGCTTAAGTCGCCTGAACCCCGCAACGATGGATTTCCTAAACTTCGATGGGCCAAATGCCTTGATGGAAAAAGCAACCTTAAAAGTTATAGAGGACAAACATAAAAACCTCTGGGTAAGCACATCAAACGGACTCTTCAAAATCATTGTGCAAAAAGACCAGCAGAACCGCTTTGCATACACCATTCGTAAATTTGATGAAGATGATGGGCTGCAGGGAAGCGCCTTTAACGCCAATGCGGGATATAAGACACGAAAAGGGGAGTTGCTGTTCGGAGGTGCCAATGGCTTTAATCTCTTCAATCCCGACGACATCAAAACGGACAATACCAAACCATTGGTTGTGCTTTCCGAATTGCAAATCTCCAATAAGACCGTCGGCATTGGCGAAGCGCTGGATGGCCGCGTGCTGCTGAACAAGTCCATCGTTTTCACCGATACCTTGCAGCTAAAATACAGTCAGAACAGCATTACCCTGAGCTTTGCGGCGCTTAATTACTTTGGGCCACAAAAAATCAAATACAGGTACAAGCTTGAGGGTTTCGATAAACAATGGCAGGAGCTTCAGGAAGACATCAGGCGCGCCACTTACACCAATATAGATCCGGGAACATACGTATTCAAAGTCGTGTCTACGGATGCTTCGGGCAATTGGTTGAACAATCCGGCCAGCGTCCATATTGTCATCCGTCCACCCCTCTGGCGAACCAACTTCGCCTACATCATGTATGTCATGCTGATCGGCGGGTCCTTGCTTTACCTGCGGCACCGGGGCATAAAACGGGCGAGAGAGGAATTCCTGATTGAACAGGAGCGCCAGCAAGGCAAACGCCTGCACGAGCTGGGTCTGTTGAAAATCAAGTTTCTCACCAATGTGAGCCACGAATTTCGGACGCCATTATCCCTGATCATCACCCCTCTGGAGAAGCTGATCAAACAGGCGAACGACTCTGAGAAACAGCAACTCCAGATGATCCAGCGCAATGGACGGCGATTGCTCAACCTCGTAAACCAGTTGTTAGACTTCCGTCGCATGGAGGTGCATGAACTGAAGTTACACCCAAAAACAGGCGACATCATCGCCTTTATCAAGGAACTATGCCTTTCTTTCACCGATGTTGCCGACCGTAAACACATCTCGCTGAACTTCAAAGCAGACCGGAGCAGCCTGATCACGCTGTTTGATCACGACAAGATCGAACGTATCCTCTTCAACCTCTTGTCCAATGCTTTCAAATTCACGCCACAAGGCGGAAGTGTAGGCGTGGCGATAAGCACCCGGTATACTTTGCAGAACAAAACAGAACTGGTCTTAAAAGTTATTGATACAGGCATTGGCATCGAACCAGATAAGATCGACCGCATCTTCGAACGCTTTTTTCAGAATGAAGTCCCAGACTCTATCGTTAATCAGGGCAGTGGCATTGGGCTTTCCATCACGAAGGAGTTTGTAAAACTTCATGGCGGTGAAATTAAAGCAGAAAGCATTGTGAATGCAGGGAGTACCTTCACCATCACCTTAAGCTTTGCAGAACAGGACGCCTTATACAACAGCGCCCTGCCGCAACATGCCTTATTCATCAGCGGCAAAGCTGAGGATCGGAAGGAGCAGCATGCGCTGGACCCGAAAAGTAAAAAGCCAGTGCTGATGTTGGTAGAAGATAATGACGACTTCCGTTTCTACCTCAAGGACAACCTTAAGGAGTTCTACCAGATCGTTGAGGCCGTAAACGGACGGGAGGGCTGGCAAAAAGTGTTGGCATTGCATCCGGATCTTATCGTCAGCGACGTGAGTATGCCTGAAATGGATGGCATTGAACTCTGTAAGAAAATTAAATCAGATAAGCGCAGTGCACATCTTCCGGTTATCCTGTTAACGGCACTGACCACGGATGATGAACAACTTACGGGACTGGAGACTGGTGCAAACGACTACATGACCAAGCCCTTTAATTTCGAGATCCTGTTATCCAAGATTCGAAATCTTCTTGCCCAGCAGGCGCTCAGCAAGAAGACTTACCAAAAGCAGGTCGACTTCAAACCACAGGAATCAGAAGTGGAGTCTGTAAACGATAAGTTCATCAGACAGCTGTACCTGCAAATTGAAAAACATCTTGGAGACAGCAATTATAGTGTTGATCAGCTCAGCGCAGATATGAATATGAGCCGCGTAGGTTTGTATAAAAAGATCGTGCCTTTAACCGGAAAATCACCTGTGGAGCTGATTCGTTCCTGCCGGCTGCAGAAGTCCAAAGCACTGCTCGAAGCACAGCTCAGCATTGCCGAAGTTGCCTACCAGGTTGGCTTCAGCAACCCTAAACATTTCAGTAAATACTTCAAGCAGGAATTCGGTATTCTCCCTTCTGCTTACGCACAGTCGCGACAGCCAAAGACGCCCGTAGGGTAAAATCAGGCCGCTTTGTTAACATTTTGATACCATATTGTTATCATTTGTATCCCTTCTTTAAAGCTCCATTAAGATACTTTTAGGTTAATAAACCGAATGTAAACCATCATGTATTCTTATGAATAATTTTAAGGCGAAATCCTTATTGTTTATGGGCAGCTTTTTCCTGTACCTCCACGTATCTGCCCAGGAAGGTAAAGACTATGTTAAAACCGCTAAAGGCATAGAGGTCACCCTTGGCCACTCCCTATCCGGCATCAAAAAGTTAAGACTCGAGCCGGTCACAGATCAGATCATCCATGTTCGCGGAATCTCCGCCATTGCGGAAGGCTTTCCGGAAAGTAAATCTTTAATGGCCATCAAAACCAATAGCGACGTAAAGTTCAGCGCAACATCAGACGCGCAGCGCGTATCCCTAAGCACTGCAGCTGTTAAGGTCGAAGTTTCTAAAGAAACGGGTCTGATCACCTACCGCGATGCCAACAACAACATCTTACTCGCGCAAAGCAAAATCGCAGAACCTGCATTAAAGGCTAAAGTATTCAATGGCGAACCCTCGTATCAGATCACGCAAATCTTCGATGCACAGGAAAATGAAGCTTACTACGGCTTGGGACAACACCAACAGGGTATTGTTAATTATCGCGGGAGAAGGGTAGACCTGGTACAATACAACACAGAAATTGCGGTGCCATTCGTGATTTCTAATAAGAACTACGGCATCCTATGGGACAACTATTCAATCACCCGCGCTGGTGATATTCGCGATTATGAACCGCTGAGCGCCATGCGGCTCTTTTCAAAAGACAATAAAGAAGGCTGGTTAACCGCCAGCTATGCTAATAAAACAGAACCCAATAAGCCCTTATTCACCACGGCAGTTTCTGAGCTTTCGATCAACTGGCTTACAGATCAGCACAAGTTTCCATCCGACCGCATCAAATTACAAGATGCATTGGTTACCTATGAAGGTTCCGTTTCCAGCGGGCTGTCTGGCTTGTACCAGCTGCAACTTAAATATGCCGGTTACATCAAAGTATGGTTTGATGGCAAGTTGGTTGCCGACTACTGGCGCCAGGCATGGAACGCCGGTTCTGCAGTGCTTGACCTAAACCTGCAAAAAGATAAAAAGACAAAAGTAAAGATCGAGTGGATTCCCGATGGTGGCGAATCTTATATCGGACTGGAAGTGCTGCCACCAGCACCCGAGACGCATAAAAACACTTTCGCACTAAGCTCCGAATCGGGCAGTGCATTAGATTACTATTTCATTCAGGGTAATGATGCGGATCAGGTGATCTCCGGATACCGTACCGTTACCGGCAAAGCTGTATTGATGCCGAAATGGGCTATGGGCTTCTGGCAGAGTCGCGAGCGTTACAAAACGCAGGACGAAATCCTCGCTACGGTAAAGGAATTCCGCAGCCGTAAAATTCCTTTGGACAACATCGTGTTGGATTGGTCGTACTGGAAAGAACCAGAATGGGGAAGTCAGTCCTTTGATCCTGCGAGGTTCAAAGACCCGGATCAGATGATCAAAACCATCCACAACCAGCATGTTAACCTGATGATCTCGGTATGGCCAAAATTCAACAAAGGGTTCGACATCTATGATGAGTTCGACAAAAACAACTACTTATATAAGCGCAACATCGAAGATGGTCGTAAAGACTGGATCGGTAAAGGTTATTCAAACACCTTTTATGATGCTTTCAACCCGAAAGGTCGTGAGGCATTATGGAGCCTGATGAACAAGCGCCTGTACAGTAAAGGTATTGATGCCTGGTGGATGGATGCGACTGAGCCAGACATGCACTCGAACCTGCCTGTAGAGATCCGTAAGGAGCTGATGACCCCGACCTATGAGGGTTCTGCAACAACCTACTTCAATGCTTTTCCTCTTGTAAACGCTAAAGGTGTGTACGAAGGGCAGCGTAAAACGAACCCACAGGATCGCGTATTCATCTTAACACGTTCTGCATACGCCGGTCTGCAACGTTATGCAGCAGCAGCATGGAGCGGTGATATTGCTTCCCGTTGGGAAGATATGAAAGCACAGATCGGTGCTGGTATAAACTTCTCGCTATCTGGAATGCCTTACTGGACCATGGATATCGGTGGTTTCTCCGTAGAACGCCGGTATGAAAAGCCCAATGAAGCCAACCTGGAAGAGTGGCGCGCACTTAACACACGCTGGTTCCAGTTTGGTACTTTTGTGCCTCTGTTCCGTGCGCACGGTCAATATCCATTCCGTGAAATCTACAACATCGCACCAGAAAGTCACAAGGCCTACCAGTCTATGTTGTACTACAACAAACTGCGTTACCGCCTGATGCCTTACGTGTACACACTTGCCGGTATGAGTTATCAGAACGATTACACCATTATGCGTGGTCTGATGATGGACTTTCCGCAGGATCTGAAAGCATCAAATCTTAACGATGCCTATATGTTCGGTCCTTCCTTATTGATCAACCCGGTTTATAACTATGAAGACACCAAGCGGAGCTTATACCTGCCTGCTGGACAAGGCTGGTATGATCTGTATTCAGGGAAATACCTGAAAGGTGGCCAGCAGATCAATGCCGATGCACCTTATGAAAGAATGCCGGTATATGTAAAAGAAGGATCCATCATCCCGACCGGACCGGAGTTGCAATACACTGCTGAAAAGAAAGCCGATCCACTAACCGTATTCGTTTACGGGGGAAAAGATGCATCATTCACGCTGTACGAAGATGAAGGCACCAATTACAACTACGAAAAAGGCGCTTTCTCTACCATCACCATGAATTACAGTGAAGCAAACAAAACTTTGAGTATTGCAGACCGAAAAGGAAGCTTTAAGGGGATGTTGCCAAGCCGGACCATCCGCGTGGTGCTGATCACAGCCAACAATGCGAAAGCACTGGACTTCGATCAGAAAACAGAAAATGTGATTAAATATTCAGGTAAGGCGACTTCCCTGAAGCTGAAATAAACAGCACAAAACCAACCAAATATAAATGAATCAATTATTTACTCAATCGTTATGAACGGAATGAAGACGAAACCCCGTATTAAAAAAGCAGGCTTTTACCTGCTGTTTCTACTCTCGTTGCTTGTTCTGGCACCCCCTTTATTTGCACAGCAAAGGCAAGTTAGTGGTAAAGTGACCGGAGCCGGAGACGGACAGCCCATCCCAGGGGTGGTGATCAAAGTTAAAGGTAAAACTGGTGGCACGGCCACGGATGCCAATGGTAACTATACGCTGCCGGCACAAACCGGAGATGTTTTGCAATTCAGCTCCATCGGCTTTACCACCAAAGAAGCTACTGTAGCCGCATCCGGCAACATCAACATCAGCCTGGCCGACGACAATCAGGAACTTGAAGAGGTTGTTGTTGTCGGTTATGGCGTGCAGCAAAAGAAACTCGTAACCGGCGCGACAGTGCAGGTGAAAGGGGAAACATTGCAAAGACAAAGTACCACCAATGCGCTTCAGGGTTTGCAAGGTCAGACACCCGGTGTGCAGATCGCATCTACCTCGGGACAACCGGGGGAGGCCATGCGCGTAACCATTCGTGGACTTGGTACCATCGGTAACTCCGGACCGCTGTATGTGGTTGACGGGGTTTTAACCGGCGACATCACGTACCTGAATGCTGCGGATATCGAATCCATCGATGTGCTTAAAGATGCCGCTTCTGCGGCAATCTACGGTTCACAGGCTGCAAATGGTGTGGTACTCGTAACCACGCGTACCGGTAAACGTGGTCAAGCTGCTGCCATCACCTTTGATGCTTATGCAGGTGTTCAGAACGTAGCTAAGAAAACAGAAATGCTGAACGCTACGCAGTATGCTTCCATCATGAATGAAGCTGCAATCAACGGTGGTAAAGCACCAATCTTTACCAATGACCAGATCCTTGCCTACGGCGAAGGTACCAGCTGGCTTGATGAAATGTTCGTGAAAGATGCCCTGACCCAGAACTACTCCCTTGGTGCATCAGGCGCATCGGACGTTTCGGTATTCTCGACCGCCTTCTCTTACACCAGTCAGGAAGGTATCGTTGGCGGTAAAGACCTCTCCAACTATGAGCGTTATAGCTTCAGGATCAACTCTGAACATAACTTCTACAAAGACATCCTTAAAATCGGACAACACCTGACTTATACCGACATCAATAATAACGGTATCGGTGTAGGTAATCAGTACAACAACGCCTTGCGTGGTGCATTCAACACCAGTCCATTTGTACAGATGTATGACGAGAACGGAAATTTCTTCGATAACTCGAACTCCAGCTGGAACAATGGCGAAGCCAATCCCTACGCGCAGATGGTTTATGGCAACCAGAACAGAAGGAACAATCAACGTCTCTTGGGTGATGTGTACCTAACGGTGGAACCGATAAAGAACCTAAGGTTCCGGACCAGCCTTGGTATGGACTACAATGCCGGTGAAAGCCGTTCTTTCGTGCCGACCTATCAACTTTCTATTTATGCTTACAACCTGGTAACACGTGCCAGCCAATCCATGAACAAGGGCAAGTCTTTGATCTGGGATAACTTGTTGAGCTATAAGTTTAATGTTAAAACCGACCACGAATTTGAAGTTATGGCTGGTAGTTCAGCTTACCGAGCTGACGGCTCCAACATCTTTGGAACCAATACCAACCTGATCTTCGAAGACCTGGATCATGCATGGCTAAGCAATGCTACGGGTAAAAACATTGCCGGGATTTCTTTAGGCGGTGCACCTTATGATGAGGACCGCAGAATGTCTTACTTCGGCAGGTTAAATTATAATTACAAACAGACTTACCTGTTAAACGCCACTTTCCGTGCAGATGGATCTTCAAGATTCTCTTCACAAAACCGCTGGGGATACTTTCCTTCTATTTCGGCAGGCTGGGTAGCCACCAACGAGAAATTCATGGAAGGCCAGAAAAACTGGTTAGACTTCTTCAAGCTGCGTGCAAGCTGGGGCCAGGTGGGTAACCAGAACATCGCGGCATTCCAGTACCTCGCGCCAATCATGCTAAGTAATACCAATTACATCTTCGGCCCTGAAGAGGGTGCATTGGTACCGGGAGCTTACCCAAGCCGTATTGCCAATCCAGGTTTGCAGTGGGAAACTTCCGAGCAAAGCAACATCGGTTTCGATGCGAATATCCTTAAAGGCATGTTGAGCATTAACTTCGACTGGTACCAGAAAACCACCAAAGACTGGTTGATCTCTGCACCAATTCTGGCAACAGCTGGAGCAGATGCGCCATTCATCAACGGTGGTAACGTAAAGAACACCGGGGTGGAACTTGCCTTAACGTTCAAAAACAATATCGGCGATTTCAACTACAGCATTGGTGTTAACGGTGCCTACAATAAGAATCGTGTAGGTAATATCCCTACTGCAGATGGTATTGTCCACGGTTTAACCAATCAGCTTTTCGATAACGCACAGGAATTCTATCGTGCGCAAAGCGGATTTCCAATCGGCTACTTCTGGGGTCTGAAAACCGCTGGTATCTTCCAGAATGAAGCGGAAGTTCAAAGCTATCGTGCCAACGGTGCCTTGATCCAGCCAACTGCAGCACCTGGTGATGTACGTTACCAAGATCTGAATGGCGATGGCCAGATTGATGGTTCAGACCGCACAATGATCGGTAACCCGAATCCAGACTATACTTTTGGTATCACACTATCAGGCGACTACAAAGGCTTCGACTTTTCTGTTGTCGCTTCTGGTGTTGCGGGGAATGAACTGGTTCAATCTTACCGCAACCAGGCGAATCCATACGGTAACTACACCAGCAGAATCTTAGACAGATGGCATGGTGAAGGATCGTCCAACACAACGCCAAGAGTAACCGAAGATAACCGCAACTGGACAAACTTCTCCGACTTGTATATCCAGTCGGGCGACTTCCTGCGTATCAGCAACGTAACCTTAGGTTATGACCTCGGCAGGGTGTTCAAAAAGAGCTATCTTAAACAAGTAAGGCTTTATGCGTCAGCGCTTAACCTTTATACCTTCACCAAATACGATGGTATGGATCCAGAAATCGGTTACGGTTCTGAAGGTTTCTCTTCAGGTGTGGATGTGGGTTATTACCCAAGACCAAGAACCTTTATGTTCGGTGCAAACTTTAGATTTTAATCAACAGATTTTACGATTATGAAAGCTATAAAAATATGTGCAATCGCCCTGGTATTACTATCTGCAGGCGCATGCAAGAAAAGTTTTCTGGATACTGAACCCATTACCTCAGTGACAGATGAAAACTTCTATAAAACACCAAAGGATGCTTATGCCGCACTTGTCGGTTGTTATGACGGACTACAGATCGTGTGGTCGGAGGGTGTTTCGCTTCCGGTTGCTGCAGAAGTAATGTCCGACAATACTTTTGGCGGCGGTGGTGCTTCCGACGGATACAACTACCAGATGATTGATGAGTTCGATAAGAACCGCTCCCCATCAGATCAGAACCTTTACGAGCGTAACTGGATCCTGTACTATAAAGCGCTGTACCGCTGCAACATGTTGCTAAGTAAAATGGACCAGATCCAGTGGGGAGATGATACCACCACACGCCTTGCCTATGAGTCAGAAGCACGTTTCCTGCGTGCCTACCTGTTGTTTGACATGGTGCGCCTTTGGGGCAACATTCCACTGTTAACCGCTGCATCTGCAGAAGCCGTTCCGCAGGCGACGCCAGATGAGGTTTACAAAGTCATTGCTGAAGATTTGAAGTTTGCAGCAGACAATATGCCTGCAGTAAGCTATAACGCTCAACCAGTAGCACAGCGAGGCCGTGCAACCAAGTACGCCGCAGAATCTTTGCTTGGCCGTGTTTACCTATACTATACCGGTTACTACGGTAAGGCAGACCTTGCTGGTGTGGTTACGAAAGCACAGGCCTTAACTTACCTTGAAGATGTGATCAGCAATAGCGGTCACGGATTGGTTGAAGATTTCGCAAGCCTTTGGCCAGCGGCTTCATTGGGTAACTATGCCAAGGAAGACAACAAAGAAACCGTATTCGCAATCAAGTACACCTACACCAGCGATTACAACGGTAATACCGACGGTAATCATTGGATGATCATGGGTGGTATGCGCGAGCAAGCCATTTATCCTTATGGAAACGGCTGGGGTTTTGAAACCGTAAATCCAAAGCTTTGGAATGCCTATGCTGCTAACGATACCCGTAAAGTGGCTTCCATCATCTCCATCGTTGATGAAAAACTTCCGTTCACCAACCAGAGCAAAGCAAGAGAATATACCGGCTATTATACCAAGAAATACAGTCCGATGGTTACCGAAGATGGTAAGCCACTGCCGGAGAGTTATGGTAATACCAACTTCCAGATTGCACAGTTTCAGGATTACGTGTCCATCCGTTATGCAGATGTACTGCTGATGGCTGCCGAACTTGGTAGTGCAAATGCACAGACCTATTTCGATCAGGTGAGACAACGTGCTTTGAAGGATGCTTTTACACCACTAACCGCTACGCTGGACAACATCATCAGAGAGCGTCGACTTGAATTTGCGTTTGAAGGGATCCGTTATTATGACTTGCTTCGTCAGGGTATAGATCGCGCTGCACAGCAGATTGCAGAAAGCACAACCGTGCTAAACGGTGGTGTAAGCACACAAAAGACAATTTCTGCAGCAAACATCATTGCAACGCAGGGACTACAGCAAATCCCATACAACCAGATCAACCTGGCGAATGGCACGCTGAAGCAAAATCCAGGTTGGTAGTATTGATCAAATAACTTAAGTCAATGAAATTACATCATAAAATAGTTGCAATGTTTATGCTATCCATGGCATTCCTTGCATGTAAAAAAGAAGAGCACCGCCTTGAGCCTGTGCTTGATAAATTGGCCATAAGCTTTAGCGTTACGCAAGACATGGCGGCAGATGCCGGCGGTAACACCGTCATCCTGCAGAACAATACCCCGGGCACCCTGTCCATCTGGGACTACGGTACCGGAACCTCCACCCGAAAGGTGGACACCGTAAAGTTTGCTTTCGCGGGTGACTATGTAATTAAATTCTCGGCAGTAACCGGCGGACTAGTTGTAAAGATGGACTCCGTGGTAGTGAAGGTTACCAAAGACAACCTGAACTATGTGAATGATCCACTCTGGACAGCCTTATCTGGCGGGGTAGGCCAGGAGAAAAACTGGATTCTGGATACCGATGGCATCTTCTTCTCTGGTCCGCTTGCGTTCTACGGCGTAAACAACGGCTGGTTGAAAGAAGGTGGTGCATGGGCAGATGGTGCAAACTCGACTGGTTGCTATGGTGGTGATTGCTGGACCTGGGGACCCGGAACAGCGGACATCTATCCAAACATGATGACTGCTGGCAACTACGGCATGATGACCTTCGGCCTGAAAGGCACGGCTGCTTATAAAGCGGTAAAGCCAATGGAGAATAACATTACCCAAAATGGTTCTTATTACCTGAATGTTGCTGCAAAAACGCTGACCATTAACAATGCGTCAATTCTAAGAGGCTATAAGCCTGCTAAAAACGGCATCACCGGGGTAAGCAACTGGACCACTTACAAGGTGCTTTCTTTGGATGAGAACAGCATGCAGCTGGGTGTGATCCGTGATCGTGATGTGGATGGTGAAGGACCTGCAATGCTGGTTTATAACTTCATCACCACAGCCTTTAAAGAGAGCTATGTGCCACCAGTGACAGGACCGGATGAAGGCTTCGATCCAACATTCAAAGCAGGTGAATTGCTGAACATGTTAACCGGTACGACATCTGGCAGACTTTGGAAGCTTGATGCAACTGGTAATCCAGTAGACTGGATTGGCAAAGGCAAAGGCTGGACCAAATCACACGCGGACTCCAGAGACTGGGGATGGAACAACAGCTGGGACGCTGTGGCTTCAGGATCCTGGATCTTGTTCGACCGTGTTGGTGGACAGAAGTACACCCGTAACCAGAATGGCGTCGTAACCACGGGTACCTTCACCATAAACGAAGCAACCAATGAAGTTACGCTGAATGGAAACTTCCTAATTCAGAACCCGGGTAACTTTATGTCGCCTGCTAAAAACACTTTCAAGGTGGTAAAAGCATTCCCAGGAAAAGTGGAGACTAAAGGCATCTGGTTCGGAACAGATTACAATGCAGAAAAAGACGAGTGGTTCGCATTCCACTATGTGCTTTAATCAATCATCATTGCATAAATAAGAAGAAAAAACATTTGAAGAAGTTCATGACATATTTGGTTCTCCTGTTTGCGTTTAGCAGCGGGGGAATCAATTTATTTGCACAGCAGCATCCACGCCAGGAGGTGGATTTCAACAAAGGCTGGAAGTTCGCTCTGGGCGATCAGCCGGGCTGGTCGGCCACAGATTTCAACGATAAATCCTGGAGAACACTCAATTTGCCGCACGACTGGAGCATTGAGGGTAAGTTCGATCAGAAGCATCCTGCTACAGTGGGTGGTGGTGCATTGCCAGGCGGTACAGGCTGGTACCGGAAGCAATTTCAGGTGCCAGCAACGGCCAAAGGTAAATATATCGCCATTGACTTTGATGGGGTGTACCGGAACAGTGAAGTCTGGATCAACGGACATTACCTTGGTAAAAGACCAAACGGCTACATCGCTTTCCGCTACGAACTAACCAAATACCTCCGCTATGGCGGTCTGAATACCATCGCCGTGAAGGTGGACAACGCTCAACAACCGAATTCACGTTGGTACAGCGGTTCAGGTATTTACAGGGATGTGAAGTTGATTACCCTAAACCCGATACATGTGGCGCAATGGGGGAGCTACGTAACCACACCCGAAGTGAGCAACCAATCGGTAAAAGTGGATGTCGCCCTCCAAGTTAATTCGGGTACGAACAAACAAACTGCAGTGCTAAAAACGATTGTGCTTGATGCCGATAAAAAGGTGCTTGCCACAAATACACAGCAGGTTCAGCTTGGCACAGGGCAGCCCATAAACACCACCTTGCTGATTAAAAATCCAATACGCTGGTCCGTGGATCATCCATATTTGTATACGGTGCAGTCGCAGATTCTGGTGAATGGCAAGCTGCTGGATCGTTACGACACCCCATTGGGCATTCGCAGCTTCAGCTTTAATTCGCATAAGGGTTTTACGCTCAACGGCAAAGCGATGAAGATCAGGGGTGTTTGTATGCACCATGACTTAGGCGCACTCGGTGCAGCATTCAACCTCCGCGCTGCGGAAAGACAGCTGGAGATCTTGAAGTCCATGGGCGTAAATGGCATCAGAACTTCACATAACCCACCTGCAAAAGCATTATTGGAGCTTTGCGACAAAATGGGTTTCATCGTGATGGATGAAGCGTTCGACATGTGGGAGAAAAAGAAAAGTGAATTCGACTACCACCTGGATTGGGCTAAATGGCACAAAAAGGATCTGGAAGATCAAATCCTGCGGGATCGCAATCATCCTTCTGTGATGATGTGGAGCGTGGGGAATGAAATTCCTGAGCAGGGTGGAACAGGGGCGGACACCAGCGGCAGGGTCATCACCCGTTCGCTCGTGGCGATTGTGAAAAGCCTGGATAAAACACGCCCGATAACCACAGGAAACAACAATGTTGAAGCGAATAACAACCTTGTGCTTTCCGGTGCACTGGATCTGATTGGTTACAATTACAACCATGATAAATGGAAAGACTTCCATAAGACTTATCCAGGGCAGAAGTTAATCGCTTCGGAGACCACATCTGCACTGCAGACCAGAGGTAGTTACGACATGAAATCAGACAGTGCCCGCATCTGGCCAGTGCGCTGGGACCTGCCCTTGCTGACGGGAAATGCAGACTTCAGCTGTTCTGCATACGACAACTGTTATACCCCATGGGGCTCGTCGCATGAACAAACCCTTCAAGCCTTTGAAAACAATCCAGCCGTATCGGGTATGTTCGTATGGACCGGCTTTGATTATCTTGGTGAACCGACACCATATACCTGGCCGGCAAGAAGTTCTTACTTCGGCATTATGGACCTTGCCGGATTTCCTAAAGACGTTTATCACCTTTATAAAAGTGCCTGGACCGATAAACCAGTGTTGCATATTTTACCGCACTGGAACTGGAAAGCAGGACAGGAAATTGATGTAATTAGCTATTACAGTCAGGCAGACGAGGCCGAATTGTACCTTAACGGTGTGTCACAGGGTAAGAAAAGTAAGCAGGGTCAGGACATGAAAGTGATGTGGCGCTTAACCTATGCACCTGGAGAACTTAAAGCAGTATCGCGTAAGGCTGGCAAAATCGTGCTGGAGAAAATCATCAGAACGGCAGGTGCTCCAGCAAAGCTGGAACTAATTGCGGATCGTAGCACGATCAAAGCGGATGGTAAAGATTTATCTTTTGTAACTGTACGTGTGCTGGATAAGGATGGTAACCTGATCCCGAATGCGGATCAGCTGATCAGCTTCAAACTGGAAGGTGAGGCGGAAATTGCTGCGGTGGATAATGGTAGTCCAATCAGTCACGAATCCTTTCAGGCCAACCAACGGAAAGCCTTCAATGGACTTGCCCTCGCCATCATTAAAGCTGGTGAGAAAGCCTCCGATGTAACATTAACGGCTAGTAGTGTAGGCTTGCAGTCGGCAACGGTAGCCATTCAACTGAAGCCCTAACCATTACTTTTTTTCCGAATTCCAATTTCTTCAACACCCTGGTTTATCTTTAAACCAGGGTGTTGAATTTTGAGGATATGTGATTACGCACTTCTTTCTGAAATTCCTCCGGTGTTTGTCCGGTTTGTTTCTTAAAGAATCTACTAAAATATGGGCGGTCTGAAAAGTTAAGGTGGTAAGCAATCTCTTTAATGGTCCGCTCACTATGAATGATGTTGCGTTTAGCTTCCAGAATGACCCGATCGTGGATCAACTGCATCCCCGTTTTATCGAGATTTTCTTTCAGAATCTGGTTCAGCCGCTTCGCACTGATGCCCAGCTGCTCCGCATAAAATTCAATATTCCGCACTTCCTGATAGTGGTTCTCCAGCAGCATAAAAAATGCATATACCCGCTTTTGGTTCACATCATGGCTGGTAAACTGCTGTTCTTTTACCTGCATCAACTTCAACAGGAACACTTTCAGCAATGCTTTTACAATCAGGTAGCTGTTTGTGGCGGTCTGATATTCCTGCTCCAGCAGCGCATAAACGCTGGCAAGTCCCGTTGCTTCGTCGGGCGTGAGCTGTAAACAGGAGAATTCGCCCTGCACATTGAAGGCTTTGAAAAGATCCAGCAGGAATTCCTTGTCCTCATCCTCCAGCAGCTCTTGCTTGAAAGACAACAGCACACCATTCTTACCGGCCTTGTTCAGCTGGTGCACCCGATAGGGTGGAATCAGATAAATCCAGTCGCCCTTCTGCTGCATGGCAGGGTTCTTCAGTGCATGCAATGGAAACTCATCCTTGAGCCATACAATCTCGAAAAATTCCTTCCTGCTGGGATCATTAAGATAGCTAGGTGGACAATTTGCTAAGTTTCTGATGTAAATAACAGACTTCTGTAAAGGCGGTTGATTTGTGGTGTTCATGTTTTACAAAGGTAATTGCTGTAATGAGGGCGTGTTGGATGATCAGGCAATAATGGTGCACAATCTGGAAATCCGCTAAAAAGCAGATCCGTTTATGACTTTTGGCTTACTTCTATTTCCAAATAGTACCACATCAGGGGCATATCGTTCAACCGGATGCCCTGCGATCCAGATTACTTTTGATGCATAAACTAAATGAGCATGCAAACGATAATCAAGCAAACGGAAACGGCAAAAAAGCTGAAGTCGCACTTGAACATGATTCTGGTGGAGAACAACTGGCTTCTGAATCAGATCGACTTCAATGAAGTGGAAGGCCTGATGAACCAGATGCAGGCAGCAGAACACATTTTTATTACCGCTGCGGGCAGATCTGGCTTCGCCATGCGATCAGCAGCAATGCGACTGATGCATTTCGGTTTTCAGGTGTACTTTGTAGGGGACACCACAACACCGGCGATACAGGCTGGCGACCTGCTGGTTGCGGCTTCCGGCTCAGGAACCACAAGTACCATCGTGAAGGCTGCAGAAAAGGCAAAAAGTGTAGGTGCCCAGGTGGTTGCACTAACCACGCAGCCTAAATCGCCCCTGGGTGAAACGGCAGACCTGATCGTGAACATACCCGCTGCGGAGAAACAGGATCACGATAGCAGCAAATCCAGACAGTATGCAGGTGGCCTGTTCGAGCAGTTTCTGCTGTTGCTAAGCGACGCCATCTTCCATGAATTGTGGAAGGCATCCGGCATCCCTGCCGAAGAACTCTGGAAAAGGCACGCAAACCTGGAGTAAACAAGCAGTTATAACATTAAAACATCAATAATAAACATAGAACAATGGCAAAATTACAAGTAGCAATAGATTTATTAACAACAGACGAAGCTTTAGCATTAGCAGCAAAGGTTGCACCTTATGTAGACATCATTGAATTGGGTACACCCCTGATCAAGAATATGGGCTCAAGCGTGATCACCGCAATGAAAGCAGCACATCCGGATAAACTGGTTTTTGCAGATTTGAAAACTGCAGATGCTGGTGAACTTGAAGCAGACATCGCTTTCAAAGCTGGTGCTGACTTGGTAACGGTATTGGGTGTTTCTGGAAATGCAACCATCATTGGTGCAGTGAAAGCAGCAAAAGCACATGGCAAAGGCGTGGTGGTAGATACCATTGGTCACCCTGACCGTGTAAGAAGAGCACAGGAAGTAACTGAACTTGGTGTAGCATTCGTGGAACTTCACGCTGGCCTTGATGAGCAATGGGCAGATGGTTATTCCATTCAGGTACTTATCGATGAAGCTGCACGCGTAGGTGTACCAGTTTCGATCGCTGGAGGGGTAAACCTGGAGAACATTGAAGCGGTAATCAAAGCTGGTGCTCAGGTTGCTGTTGCAGGTGCTGCAATTTATGCCGCAGAAGATCCTGCTGCTGCAGCAAAGGCACTTTCAGAAGTGGTTCGTCGCGCATAAGCAAACAATATAGTCGCCGGGCGGCGCTTCTGCTATAGCGGAAGCGCCGCTTTGTGTATAAGGAGTTTTGCAGCAAAAGATTAGAACAAGGGCTGCGTAGCACCTGCTGCAATATTTTTGCATAACGTGTAGCGTTTGCCTGAGTGCCTCCGTTATATGGTTAAAATGTTAAGGCCGTAACATTCATCCATTTAATCATTTAACGAATATGAAAATTTCAACTAATCTAAAATCATCCTTTAAACTATTGTTCGCGGGGCTTGCATTATCTGCTGTGCTGGCTTCCTGTTCAAAGGATTTTGATAATACGCCTGCACCTGCGGTATCAGGTTTTAATATCATCCATGCCTCCCCAACAACAGAATTGCTCGACTTCTATGTGAACAACACCAGGGGAAATAATCAGAACTTCGGTTTTACGCAGCGTTTTGGATACTACGAAGTGTATTCAGGTACGAGTAAGATATCTGTAACTAAAAAAGGAAGTGGAACGCCACTCATCGGTGAGAACTTCAACTTCCAGCCAGAGCGTTTGTACTCCCTGTTTATCGTTGGTAAAGTAGATTCTCTGAAGTACCTTATGGTGAAAGATAGCGTTTCGTTGCCAGCTTCAGGAAAAGCGAACATCCGTTTTGTTAACGCAAGCCCGGATGCACCTGCTCTAAACCTGATGGTTGGAACTGCAGCGGCAGACCTGGTTACAGACAAAGCCTTCAGACAATACAGTGAATTCTTAGCGGTAGATGCTGCTTCGAAAGTAACTCTAACTGCTAAAAATAAGACAACAGGCGCAATTGAAGCGACCTTGCCAAACGTTAATATTGAAGCTGGCCGTACCTACACCGTATGGGCAAAGGGGCTTAAAGCCGCAACAGATTCAACAAAACTTGGACTTGCCATTTTTACACACTAAGTTTGACCCTTAAGCCGGTCCAGCATACCGGACCGGCTTAAATAAAATCCATCGTTAATTTGTTTGCGCATCACTATGATCGTATACGCTGCTGTCAAGGGTCTCTATGTCTACATTTGAGGAAATCCTGGCAGGTTGTTTAAAGCAGGACAATAAGAGTAAGGAAATGATTTACAAATCATTTTACGGCTACCTGATTGCCGTTATTTTGCGTTATGTCCGGGAGCGTGCAGATGCGGAAGAACTTGTGAACGATAGTTTCATCAAGATCTTTAAAAACATACACACCTTCCGCCACCCACAAGATCCGGAGCAACTGCAAAATGCGTTCAGAGCCTGGTCTTCCAGGATCTCTTCACGTACGGCGATCGACTTCCTGCGCAGCAAGAAGGTGTACCTGAACATTGACGATATTTCTGAGGATCAGCATCGGGCAACGTCTGAAAGCGCAATTGCGCAGTTGAATGCACAGGATATCCTGAAACTACTGAATGCTTTGCCCGATACGCACCGCATTATATTTAACATGTATGAGATTGAAGGATTTTCACATGATGAGATTGCTAAAACACTTGATATTCCGGTAAGCTCCAGCAGGGTTTACCTGACCAGAGCTAAAAATAAACTAAGAGAACTTTATTCCATACCTACCAACTAAGTGCATGAAACCGTCAGAAGATGATTTAATTTCCCAGATAAAGAAGACGATGGCCTCGCATGAGGAGCCATACCTTCCTGGTGCATGGGAAAAGTTTAATGAGCGTGCAGCAGCGGAGAAGAAGCCAGTCTTTGGCCTCTACAAAATCCTGAGCATCGCAGCCATGCTGCTGGTCTGTACCTTCGTGTTTCTGTATGTGGATAAAGTTGTGGAAAACCCGAAAACAGACCTCAGCAAAAAGAAGATTACCCCTACAGAGCAGCAACAGCAACCGGAAGTTGCACTACCGGAAATCCCGGAAGAAAGCATCATCATTCCGGAGCTTGAACGAAGCATATACACAGCGAGAAGCAAGTCTGCCAGTGAGGTAATGGACTCTGTAATTGACAATTCGCTGGAGCAAGCATACGTATACCAAGCCGTCGATTCCGCTGCTATACTTCAACAGAACGCGATATTGACTGCACCTGAACAGGATAACCAACTTCAGAATCTTGCCACCAGCAGAAGCCTTCAGTTGAACAGGGGCTTATCGTTGAGCGCTAAAATTGCAGCTCCGACCATTGCACCACTTCCTGCGGAACAGCAGCAAAGCGCAACCGCACGCGGCTTTGAGCATTTTCTGGAACAAGAAACGTTGTTAACAACCGCTAAGATGAAAGCTGCTGAAAAACCAGCATCACAGCAGCAGGATAAATGGGAATTGGGACTAATGGTTGCGCCATCAATCGGCAACAACAACAAGCTTAATCTCGGCTACGGGGTGAGCATGGCTTATGCATTATCCAAAAAAGTAGAAGTGGTATCCGGTATTACTTACAATGATATGCATGCTTCCAATCAGGTCGCACAGCCACCACTAAATACAGCCGCTTTCTTTTCTGGCGAATCTAAAAACCTGCAATCCGTTGAAGCAAGTGTTTCCGGACTGGATATTCCGCTGGGCATTAAATACAACCTGAGTAAAAAAGTGTACGCGAATGTTGGTGTATCTGCATTTGCCGTGCTTAATGAGCGCAAGAACAACACTTATGTTCAGGAGACCTCCATGCAGACGGTTTCCACTGCGCCGGGAACTGCAGGCGAAATGCGAATCGTGGTGATGAACCAACGGGTAACGGAGAAAGCACCTGATCCATCGGTTGGGGATAAGTACATCGGCTTCTACAATCTATCTTTTGGGGTTAGACAGCCGCTTTCTAAAAAGAATACCCTCTCGTTTGAACCTTTCGTGAAGCTCCCGATGAAAGAAACGGCAGCTGATAACCTCCGACTAATCGGAACGGGGATCAAGTTGAAACTAGATTTTTAATATTACCTTTGCCCAATAACGTAAACTCCTTGATGCCTAAAAGACTTTATCGCCCCCTACTTGCCTTCCTGGTAAAACCAAAGTACTACCTTTCCTTATGTTGCATCATAAAAGATGAAAACCGCTACCTGAAGGAATGGATTAATTATCATCTTAAAATTGGTGTAGAGCACTTTTATATCTATGATAATGACAGTGCTGTTCCAGTTGCAGAAACCCTGCGGGAACTTGGCCTTATGCAACATGTCACCGTAATTCCAATAAGCGGACCCTCCATGCAGCTTACAGCTTACAAAAACTGTCTGAACCGTTTTGGTACTAAATCCTTCTGGATTGGCTTCATCGATATGGATGAATTTCTGGTGCCAAAATCTACCAATGGTGATATGCAGGCCTTCCTAAAGGATTATGAAGCGTATGCCGGCCTCGGTGTGAATTGGTTGATCTTTGGTTCCAGCGGATTTAAAAACAGAACAGATGAGCCGCAGCTGAGCCGCTTTTTAATGCGCTCTGATGTGCAATTTGCGGCAAACAGCCACATCAAAAGCATTGTGCAGCCCAAATATGTGAAAAGGTTTCAAGATCCACATGCCCTTAAGTACCGCTTCGGCAAGTACTGCGTTAATGAAAATTTTGAGCAGGTTAATACTGCTTTTTCTCCACCTAGTGTACATAAGATCCAATTGAATCATTACTACTGTCGCTCCCTGGAAGAGTATGAGGAGAAGATGAAACGTGGCCGGGGTGACGATGTGAACATGAAACGCAAAATGGACCACTTCTATGAACATGACCAGTCCTCCAATAAAGTTAAGGACACCGTGATCTGCGATCTCGTGGCACGTCTGAATGATAAGAACTAAAGCATTTTTAATCCAAACGCATCCAGTCCGAAAGACTGGATTTTTTTGTGAAACTGTTTCGGAAAAGCCCGGAGATGGCCACGGGAAAACACAGGGGATAACAGGGTCCCGACAGGCCCCCCACAGGGGGTCCACAGGGGGTCCACAGGGGGTTAACAGGGCCGTTGCCTTGTAGTGCCCTACTGGGCTCCTTGTGGGCCGCCAGCATGCCTGTTTACTGTCTGGCAAGCATTACTTTTTATTTGTGAATGTGCTGGAAGTCGACTTAGTTTAAGTCACGGTGCAGGAGGATGCCTTCGCGGATGGAATTAAGCAGCGGCAGGTCAATTTCACAGTCCACCGCTTTGCAATGATCGTGGCTGTCGCCGTCAATGTGGATCATGCCAATTCTATCACCTGCTTTATGAATTTCGTAATTGTTATCGCCCAGTTCAGTGATGCTGAAAATCTGAAGGGTATCGTTTTCGGGAACTTCTATACGGAATTGCTTCATCATTTTATTTGTTTTAATATTTAACAAAGACTCCGGTTGATTGTTTATGCTATAAACCAAAGCAATTGATTGTTGGACCTATCAAAATAGAAACTATGGAAACCCAAGAAAAAAGCACTTTAGAAAACGGTGAATATACACCCTCAGCGCCACTGACGACAGGAACAGGATCTAACCGCTCCCTTCCAACAGATGGTCCATTAGCGCAAACACTGGATGATGACGATGATGATTTAACAGATATCGGCACACCGCTGGACGATGATGATGACGACGAGCTGGTAGACGGAGACATCCCGGATGATCTGGATGCTGACTTCGATGATGACGATGATTTGTTAGCAGATGACGATGAGGATTTTGATGACGACGACGATGTGACCAACGTTCACGAAGATGACCTGGATACATTAGACGGCCCGCTAAGGGACATCAACAATCCAACCTAGACCGCTAAACCATTTTATTCAAACGCAAGGTGTTTGGTTGCATTCACCTTGTGTTTGTAAAACATAAATCCCGCTGTTGCAAGTAAACCGATTCCGCCTGCAATGGTCACGGCCATCCTTGGCCCGAAAGCATTGGCTGTCCAGCCGATGAGTAAACTTCCAATAGGAATCATTCCCTGATAAGCCATAACAAAATAACTGATTGCCCTTCCGCGCATCTCGGGAATGGAATGCGTTTGTATGTACGTATTGATGGAGCTCGTTTGGGCCATCATACCCAGACCAGTGATGGTCATGAAGAAGAGTGCAACGGCGAGCGTGCCCGACAAAGAAAGAAAGATCAGGCTAGCGCCGAAGATCGCACTGGCAACCATGGTGATTTTCACCAGAAACCTGGATGATTTCAGGTTAGCCATGTACATCGCACTGGCTACTGAACCTAAACCTGCGGCACTTTCAAACCAGCTGAAGGTTTTCGCACTGCCATTGAAGATGTCTTTCGCAAAGATCGGCATTAAGGTGTTAAATGGAATCACAAACAGGCTGCTGATACCGATCAGAATGATCATGCTGGTAAGGCCTTTATCCGCAGTTACATATCTGAATCCCCCTTCAAGTTCAACCCAGATGCTTTTCTGGCTCGGAGCACTGACGGTGAGGTTTAATCGCATCATGAATAGGCACAGGAGCACAGGAATGTAACTCAGGAAGTTTCCGATGAAACAAAAATCTTCACCAAAGGCGCTAAGGAGCATACCTGCAAGGGCCGGGCCGGCAATCCTCGCCAGGTTGGTCATCGTTGAATTTAAAGCGATGGCATTTGGCAGGTCTTCTTTATTGTCGACCATCTCCACCATGAGCGACTGGCGACAGGTAACGTCAAATGCGTTGATAATACCCTGTACCAGACTCAGTGCTATAATCATGGGGATATTGTAGTACTCGAAAAATATCAAAGCTGCGAGTGCACCAGCTTGCAGCATGGATACCACCTGCGTAATCACAAGAATTTTGTAGCGGTCGTAACGGTCGATCAGGCTTCCCGCAAAGGGAGACAAGATTAGTGAGGGGATCAGACTTACGAAACCAACAAGTCCAAGGAGCAGGGCGGAGCCTGTCAGTCTATATACCAACCAACTTACTGCTGTCTTTTGCATCCAGGTTCCGATGAGGGATATGGATTGGCCGTAAAAGAAAAGCTTGAAGTTGCGGTACTTTAAAGATCTGAATATGCTCATAGGTTAGTGTTGTTTTTACACTTACAAATATCCGGATTATGATTGTAGTGGTAAAATTGATTGTTTTAATGACTTTGATTAGTTTTAGCGATCGATATTTTGAAGATTATGGAACTGCGCCAACTGAATTACTTCATCAAGGCAGCCGAAATGCTGCACTTTACGGATGCTGCGGCAGCTTCATTCGTCACACAATCAACTTTGTCGCAGCAAATTAAGTTGCTGGAGGATGAATTGGGGATGCTGTTGTTTGACCGCATAGGGAAGCAGGTGAGGCTTACCGAAGCCGGCAAGACCTTTCTGGCGCATGCCAGGCAGATACAGCTGGAGGTAAAACGCGCCAAGCAGTCGATCTCGGAGTTGAATAACCTCGTTACCGGTGAGCTCAGGATCGGGGTTACTTATGCCTTTAGTTCCATGTTATTGCCGGCATTGCCGCCCTTTTCTGCAAAATACCCAGGTATAAAGATCGTGGTGGAATATGGAACGGCGGGGGAGTTGGAGCAAAAGCTGAAGATGGCGGAGCTGGATGTGATATTGGCTTTCCATGAGCAATCGGAAACGGATGATCTTGGCCTGGAGATGCAGCATCTGTACGCTTCGCGCATCATGATGGTGGTTTCTAAGAAACATCCTTTGGCGAGTTTGAAAAAGATCTCCCTTGCAGAGCTCGGGAACGTAGAACTTATATTGCCAAGCAAGGGTTTTAGCTCCCGGGATTTGCTGGATAGCCTGTTTAGTCGTGGGAAAATCAAGCCACTGATTAAGATTGAGATGAACGATGTGCATTCTTTGCTATCGATGGTAGACGAGGGCAACTGGGCAACGATCATCAACGAGAAAGCCATCCTGACCTGGGAAGACCTGGTCGCAATTCCAATTTCAGGGAAGGAATACTTCAAGCAAGCTTTTATACTTTGGCAGAAAGGGGTGAACAAGAAGAAGTCTGCAACGCTTTTTATTGAAGAGCTGTTCCGGATCTTGAATGTTGGCGACTAATTATGCTTCGTTAAGGCGGGTTACGCAAGCTCTTCGAATTCGTACAGGTCTTTGATGTAACTGTTGAAGTACTTTCCCTTAGACACTGCGCCGCGCATGCCAACGTAGACTTGTTTCGGCACTGCTTTATAGTTGTACACTTTGCCGGAAACAAAGGTGATGCGCAGGGTATGATCTGCGGCATTGTACGTGTAAGCTTGTATTACAGTTGATGGCATAATAATTTCCGGTCTGATTGAAGACTAAAAACTATGCCAGTGGCACTTAATCTTTACTGTAGAAGCAGCAGCGGCAACGTGGTTCGTAGCTTTCCTTTTCGCCGAGCAGAATTTTAGCGTCATTGGTTATGGTGCGGTAGGAGTACATCGCCGGACTGCCACAGCGGACACATACGGCGTTTACTTTGGTCACGTGTTCTGCAATGGCCATCAGGGCAGGCATTGGTCCGAAGGGCTTTCCAGAGAAATCCATATCCAGTCCGGCTACAATCACCCGGATGCCTTTATTGGCAAGCTTATTACAAACTTCCGGAAGGTCATCATCAAAGAATTGGGCTTCATCGATACCCACGACCTGTGTGTTTGCACCTAGGAGCAGAATGGCAGAAGAATGATCTACGGGTGTAGATTGCACGGCATTGGCGTTGTGTGAAACCACTGCCGATTCATCGTAGCGGATGTCGGTTCTGGGTTTGAAGATTTCGACGTTTAATTTAGCGATCTGTGCACGTTTCAATCTACGGATCAGCTCTTCGGTTTTCCCGGAAAACATGGAACCACAAACTACTTCTATGCTGCCGCAGAACTCGCCCCGTCTGTAATTTTGCTCACTAAATAACATTTGAAATCTTCTATTTATTTGATCGGAAAGGCTGTTGCCTTGCGGCTGCAAAAGTAACAAAATTTGTAACAACCGTTACGATTTGCCCCCGCCTTTGATATTGTTAGTTCCATTCACTTATATTTGAAATAACCAAAAAACATAAAACTTAAATCACCGTTTAATAATCATGATGAAGCAGGAAGATCTTTTAAAAAAAACTGGTGCCATTCTGAATGAACTTCAGGAACAGTATGAATTCATGATGCAGGAACCACAGCAAATCAGTGAATTGGAACTGGAGTTGTTTCTCGCCAATGCGAACTTCTTAACGGAGCATGTGCAGATCCTGAAAAAAATCAGCAATTATCAACCGGTTAAAGCCCTGCCGGAACATGCACAGCCATCCAGCGCAGCGGATACTAATGTTGCGCCGACACAGGTGTTTGATGATTTTTTTACGCCGGACAAGGAGACGCCTACTTTCGAGTTTATTGTGAACGACCGAAAGGATGAACCGCAGTTCGTTGCGGAAAGCACCAGTCAGCAGATCAATCCGGAAGAACCTGAAGAAGAGGATGATGATTATCCGGAAAAGGAACTGTACGAGATTGAAGAGCCGGAGGAGGAACCCTATGAGCAGGCACCCGTTGAGGAGCCTGTGGAAGAACCGAAGCCGCTGAACCGCTACGTACATCCTGTTTACAGCAATATGGACATCAGCAGCATTCCGCCGGAGCAGATTGCACATGACGAGCCAATTGCAGAAACGGAGGCTATTGAAGAGGAGGATGAAGTTGGTCCGGAGCCCTTCCTGGTATCCCAGGAGCCGGAAACACCAGCACCAACGCCGATCGCAGCAGCAGTGCCCGAGCCAGTAATACCAGTCTTTTCGACACCAACACCGGCTGTTGAGCAGGTACCAGCGCCTACACCGGCAGCTGCGCCAAAGGCTGAGCCAGCGGTAGCCCCAGCAGCAGCTTTTGAGCCAGAGCCCGTTGTTATTCCAGAAGCTAAGCCTTTCACCCCGCCTGCAAGTACACCGTATACTGAGCCGGAAGCCCCAAGATATACAGCACCTGTGGTGCCTACATATACAGAGCCAGTAGCTCCACGGTATACAGAACCTGTCGCGCAACAAACCAGTACACCAGCAGCATCGGCCCATCAGCCAACGCTAAATGAGTTGCTTGCTGCCGGCAGAAATGCTGGACAAGCACGTCCGGAGCAAGAGCAGGCGCGACCTGAAATTATAGACCTGAAGCGTGCAATCAGCCTGAATGAAAAGTTGTTGTTTGTGAAAGACTTATTTGATGGCTACAATCTGGCGTATGCCGAGGCGATTGATTTGATCAATAAAATGCCAGACTTCAAGACAGCCGATGCTTTTCTGCAGAAGCATTATGCCGGCAAACACAATTGGGCAGCAAAACAAAGTACAGCAGATCAGTTTTACGAATTGCTGCACCAGCGTTTCCCTAGATAAAGCCCATTCGGTTAGAGTCCAGTTTCAGGAAGATAAAAAGCAGTACACAGAAGCTCCATAGGGAAGATCCACCATAGCTGATGAAAGGCAATGGAATACCAATTACGGGTATAATACCAATGGTCATTCCGATGTTGATGAACACGTGGAAGAAGATGATGCTGGCCACACAGTAGCCGTACACCCTGGAGAAGCTGGACCGTTGCCGCTCGGCAAGGTTGATGACGCGCAACAGCAGGAAGCAATATAGCCCTATAACCACACTACATCCGGCAAAACCCCATTCTTCACCAATGGTAGAGAATATAAAGTCGGTACTCTGCTCAGGTACGTAGCCATATTTAGTTTGTGTACCTTGTAAAAATCCCCTGCCCAGGGTTTGTCCGGAACCAATTGCAATCTTGGATTGAATCACGTTATATCCGGCCCCTTTCGGGTCCGTTTTAAGCCCTAACATAATTTCAATCCTGCTGCGCTGATGTGGTTCCAGAACTTTCGCATAGGTTAGTTTCACCACATACAAGTAGGCGATGGAGACAACTGCAGCGATAACGATGGTAAAGATCATCTTCTGCTTTCGTCTGTTCTGGTAGATGAAAAATGCAGAGATCATCACGATGATGAAAATGATGAGTCCGATGGGCATCAGGAAATCCGCGATAAACAGCACAATCATGCCCAGGAAAATCAGTAGGAAATAGCCCGAAAGCCCTTCGCGGTATAGCGGAAACATGAAGGAAAGGAATACCAATGCCGACCCGGTATCGGGCTGCAGCATGATGAGTCCAAGTGGCAGGAGCACGATCATGGCCGCAAAGGCGATGGACTTAAAATCGCGCAGTTTAGGGTTAAACGTGCTGATGTATCTGGCCATCAGTAATGCCGTTCCAAATTTCGCAAACTCTGAAGGCTGCAACCTAAAGCTTCCTATGGGGATCCAGGCCTGATTACCAGCTACATTTCGCCCGACGATCAGTACCACGAGGAGCAGTAAGATCGTGGCGCCGTAAATAATGGGGGAGAACACACTGAAGAATTTCTCATCCACCAGCAAGATGGAAAAGCCAAGGATCAGCGCCGTTAATATAAAAATCAGCTGCTTGCCATAGTTGCTGCTGAAGTCGAAAACATCTGCCGTATCGGGGTTGTAGACCGATGCATAAATATTTACAAAGCCAATGGCACAGAGTGCAACAAAGATGAGAATGGTAATCCAATCAACGTTAAAAAAGAATCTGTTCCCTTGTTGTGTACTCATTTAGTGATTTCAATTGGTTTTGGCTGCGCCGTGATGTCCGTCACCGGTGTAGCTTCCAGTTTCGCAGGTAATTGTTTTTTTGTGGTGTCTTCCGTTTGCTTCGGCTGGTATTTAACCTTCGGCTTCGGCATAATTGGTAGCACCACTTGTTTTTTCATCCACTCTACCTGTGCCTGACGGCCTTTCGAGATGGAGTCTGTTAAATACTTTTCGGTGATGTAACTTGCGATAGGCGCTGCATAGGTACTTCCGTAGCCAGCATTCTCCACAATCACTGCAATGGCAATCTTTGGATTGTCGCGCGGCGCAAAGCCGATGAACACCGAGTGGTTCTTGCCATGCGGGTTCTGCACCGTACCAGTTTTTCCGCACATGATGATGTTTGGAACGCGGGATAATACGGCTGTTCCCCAGGGACTGTTTACCGCTTCCTGCATACCATCAATTACCGGGGTAAAATGTCTTTCATCAACGCCCACGTAGTTCTTCTGTACGTATTCCTTGCTGATGGTTTTTTTATCGCCAATGGCTTTAATCAGGTGCGGCTTAACATAGTAGCCTTTGTTGGCGATAATGGCCATGATGTTCGCCATTTGCAGTGGAGTGGTGTTCATCTCACCCTGACCGATCGCCAGGGAGATTACCGTGGTGTAACCCCAATATTTACCGAATCGCTTGGTGTACTCATCGGAATTAAAAAGAATACCTTTTTTCTCAAACGGAATGTCGATATCCAGTTTCTGACCGATACCCCATTTACGCACCATCTGTTCCCAGTTGTTGTAAGCAGCAACTTTGCTCTTAAACTTCTTCTGCGTCATGATGCGGGCGAAGACATTACAGGCGTAGGTATTGCATGATCGGGCAAGTCCGCGGCGAAGACTGATGTTTCCATCCACGTGTTCGCATTTCACCGTGTGATTACCGGCACGATAACCACCCGGGCAGTTAAATGGTGTTTCTGCATCTATAACACCTTCCTGCAATCCGATAAGTGCATTTACAGGCTTAAAGGCGGAGCCGGGAGAATAGTAACCCGAGGTCGGGCGCACCAGGAAGGGGCGGTTTGGGTTACCGAAAATCTCCATGTAGTTGTTCCCCTGACTACGGCCAACCATGCGGTTTGGATCGTATCCGGGGGCACTGACGAAGGCCAGCACTTCACCTGTAGAGGGTTCAATGGCAACGATACTGCCAACCTTGTTCTGCAGCAGTTGTTCGCCAAGCTTCTGGATGTCCATATCCAGGGAAGAATAAACTTTTTCACCGGCTTTGGCCAGCGTATCAAACTTTCCTTCAGCGTAGCTACCCTGTGGTACGTTACGGGCGTCATAGAGCATGTTGATGACGCCACGCTCACCACGCAGCACGTCATTGTACTGCTTTTCTATTCCCGCTTTACCGATGTAATCACCAGGGCGATAATAACCCTCGTGCTCCTCAATATCCTTCTTTGTAACTTCCTTCACGTAGCCAAAGAACTGTCCGGCAACACTATCAGGATAGTGCCTGATGGTTCTGTTCTGCACCATGAAACCTGGGAACCTGGAGAGTTTCTCCTGTAGGGAAGCATAGATCTGCACCGAAAGCTGTTTCTCGAAGATGGAGGGCTGGTAGCGCGACTGGTTCATTGCTTTTGTAAAGCGCTTATGAAAGCCTTTCATGTCAATACCAATGGTATTGCAAAGATCCAGTGTGTCAAACTCTTTTACTTGGTTGGGGATAACGATGAGGTCGTAAACGGGCTCATTCTGCACGAGCACTTTTCCTTTACGATCATAGATTACTCCACGGGCAGGAAAGGTGTAAATCTTCTTCAGCACATTGCTTTCTGCGGAGATGAAGTATTTGTCGCTCCCAACTTGTATGTAAAACAGCTTGGCCATAAGGATCAGGCAAACCAGGATAAACAAGCCCTGGATCGTATATTTCCTGTCGAACAAATTGTCCATTAGCGTAATTTCCTATTATAAAAAACGAATTCTATCAGTAGAACAGTTAACATGGTAAATAAACCACTAAATAAACACCGCATTAAGGTGTAAGAGAGCTCTGTTAATTTAAAGGCTTCCAGCACATAAAGTACCAGATGATGTGCAAAGATACAAAGTAGTGCATAAAGGGAAAACCACTTAAATCCCATATTTCCCAGGGTGGGTTCAGGTTCATCAAAGCCATCGCGGTTTACGCTGACGCTGATGAAAAGGATACGTACATAGATTAACGTTACGGAGGCGGCGATATGTACACCAATGGTATCATAAAAGGCATCTAGTGTGATGCCGGTTACAAATGCGATGAGGTAGAGTAGAAGGTTGGGCGTTCTAAAGGGCAGTAACAGCAGGAAAAGGACATACACGAAAGGTGTTGCCAGGTTATAGAAACCCAGATTGCGCAACAGGAATACCTGAATGAAAAGGAGGAGCAACCACCTGACGATGTTGATGAAAACTAATTTACTGTTCATTTGGTATTTTCGCTTCTAAAGCCTTTTCTTCATGAGCATACTTGTGTTTGATGACGTTTACGTACTGAAGGGTACTAAAGTCATTAAACAAAGCAATTTCAATGGTCAGGAAGTTGTCGCCCGTTGCAATGCCGGTATTGCTAACCCGTCCTACAGGAATTCCTGGGGGGAAGGAGCCATACCCTGAGGTTACAACGGTATCTCTCAGGTTGATCTTGTATTGATTTGGTATTTCTTTCACGTAAGCTTTACGGAAATCAACGTTGCGTTCGCCCCATACCAGTGAGCCGAGTGCCTGGTTCTTTTTGATGTTTACGCTGATCTTGGTGTCTTTGTGCAGGAGCGATTGCACAGTGGCCAGATGCGGCGACACATCGCGTACAAATCCAACAACGCCTTTGTTCGAGGCAATCACAGCCATACCTGGTTCAATACCATCCAAGGCACCTTTGTTAATGGTGATGATGTTATTTCGCAGGGTAATGGAGTTTTTGAGCACCCTCGCCGCCAGGTAGGTGTATTGGTAGTTGGTGACGGTATCTTCGACAACAGTATTCTTTGCAGAATCGATGTTGCGCAAAGCAAAGATGGCCGAATGCAGTCTGGCGTTTTCTGCCGCCAGACTATCATTAACACGACCTAAGTTGATGTATTTCTTGAAAACATTAAGTTTTTCATAAGCATTGCCGATCACCTCATTTGAAGAGTTTACGGCGGCGCTTTGCTGATAGATGTTGTTTTTAACGGTTAATATCAGGCCTACAGAGAAAAAGATGATGAATAGAAAAAATGCGTTGTATCTGTTTATAAAAATCCAAAGGTTACGCATAGTTGAGGTTCACCACGTTTTTTACTGCATTAAAAATTTGTATCCACCAATGTTTTTAAGGGCAATACCAGTACCACGAACAACTGCACGAAGTGGATCTTCGGCAATGTGCACCGGTAATTTGGTTTTAGCTGCAACACGTTTATCTAAACCACGAAGTAAGGCACCACCGCCAGTAAGGTAAATACCGGTCTGGTAGATATCTGCAGAGAGTTCCGGAGGGGTAATCTCCAGCGCTTTCAGGATCGCTTCTTCAATTTTTGAAATGGATTTATCCAGGCAATGCGCGATTTCAGTGTATGAAACGGTGATCTGCTTCGGAATACCAGTCATTAGATCTCTACCTTGAACGGCGAAGTCTGCAGGTGGATCTGTAAGCTCAGGCAGTGCTGCACCAACTTCAATTTTGATCTTCTCCGCGGTACGGTCACCAATCATGATGTTGTGCTGGCGACGGATGTAGTTTACAATGTCAGAGTCAAAATTATCTCCCGCAACGCGGATACTTTGGTCACATACAATACCTGAAAGGGCGATTACCGCGATTTCTGTTGTACCACCACCGATATCAATGATCATGTTACCCATAGGCTCTTCCACGTCAATACCGATACCTACAGCAGCAGCCATGGGTTCGTGAATGAGGTAAACTTCTTTGGCACCGGCAATTTCTGCAGAGTCACGTACAGCACGTTTCTCTACTTCAGTGATGCCTGAAGGGATACAGATAACCATTCTAAGGGAAGGGAACATCCAGCCTTTACCGCCATTAAGCATGCGGATCATGCCTTTGATCATGGCTTCTGCCGCGTTGAAGTCGGCTATTACGCCATCTTTTAAGGGGCGTACAGTGCGGATGTTATCGTGGGTTTTGCCTTCCATTTGCATGGCCTGGCGTCCTATAGCTATAATTTTGTTTGTCTGGCGGTCGAAAGCAACGATAGAAGGTTCGTCAACTACTACTTTATCGTTATGTATAATCAGGGTATTTGCGGTTCCCAAATCAATGGCAACCTCTTGTGTAAACCAATTAAATAAACCCATTTATAGGTAATAATTTAAGTATGAAAAATTCTGTGTACTATAAGTAATGTAAAACTACAGCTTTTTATTGTATCCTCGGAAAAAAAACTTAGTGTTTAAAGTGTCTGATTCCAGTGGTTAACATCGCTATACCTTTCTCATTTGCCATATTCACAGAATCTGCATCCTTGATCGATCCACCTGGCTGTAATACGGCCGTAATACCTGCTTCAGCTGCAATTTCAACGCAATCCGGGAAAGGGAAAAACGCGTCTGAAGCCATCACCGCACCCTGTAAACTGAAGCTGAATGACTCCGCTTTAACGATGGCTTGTTTCAAGGCATCAACCCTTGAAGTCTGACCAACGCCGCTGGCAACAAGTACCTGGTTTTTGACGAAAACAATGGTGTTTGATTTGGTATGTTTAACAATTTTATTCGCGAAAAACAGGTCTTGTAACTCCTGCTCGGTCGCTTGTTTATCGGTAACGGCGGTCATCTGTTCCGGACCTTCAATGCTTAGATCTTTGTCCTGCTCAATTACGCCGTTTAGTAAAGTTTTGAATTGTTTTGAGGCTAAAGCCACTTCGTTTCTTTGCAGAATGACGCGATTTTTCTTTGCACGGAAAAGCTCGACAGCTTCAGCTTGGTATGAAGGTGCAATTAACACCTCAAAGAAGAGTTTATTTATCTCTGTTGCGGTTGCAAGGTCAATCTCGCGGTTTGCGATCAGCACGCCACCAAATGCAGAAACCGGATCACAGGCAAGCGCATCGTTCCATGCTTCCAGGATGGTCGCTCTTGAGGCTACGCCACAAGCGTTGGTGTGTTTTAGAATCGCGAAAGTAGGTGCTTCAAATTCATCAATCAATGCAACTGCTGCGTCAACATCTACGAGGTTATTGTATGAAAGTTCTTTACCGTTTAATTTGGTGAACATCTCATCAAGGTTTCCGTAGAATACACCTTGCTGGTGTGGGTTTTCGCCGTAACGAAGCACTTGTGCGGAAGAGATGTTTTGTTTGAATACGTTGATCGGCTCTTCGTTGTTGAAGTAGTTGAATATGGCCGTATCATAACCTGAAGAAACATGGAAAGCCTTTTTAGCATACGCTTTACGCTGTGCTAAGGTTGTTTCTCCATTTTGCGTTTCCAGTTGTTGTTGCAGGCTGCTGTAGTCATCTTTTGAAGCAAGGATAACCACGTCGTTGAAGTTTTTAGCTGCTGCGCGGATCAGGGAGATGCCACCGATGTCAATCTTTTCGATGATTTCCTGCTCGCTTCCACCAGCTTTCACCGTTTCTTCAAATGGGTATAGGTCAACAATTACAAGATCAAGCTCAGGAATCTCATAAGATGCGATTTGTTCCTGGTCTTCTTTTAACGCTCTGCGGTTTAGAATACCACCGAAAACTTTAGGGTGCAAAGTTTTTACGCGGCCACCCAGAATTGAAGGGTATCCGGTTAAATCTTCGACTGCTGTAACGGGTAAATTAAGGTCTTTTATAAACTGCTCGGTACCACCGGTAGAGAATAGTTGAACACCTTGGGCTGCCAGCAGACGTACTAAAGGTTCTAAACCATCTTTGTAATAGACTGAAATTAAAGCGTTTTTGATCTTTATTGATTGACTCATCTGTGAAGAATTTTGAGCCGCAAAAGTAGCCTTTTTTGATGATTTATTTATGAGCGCCGCAATAAAACTACGCAGGTAGCTTTTTTATGATGTTTTCCACAATTTTAGGATAGTGCAGGTGCTCCAGTTGCTGGCCTTTGAATTTGATCATTTCCAGGTTATCGGTCTTGTCAATCTTGTATTTCGCCTGAAAGATGTATTCACCTTCATCGTACTTTTCGTTCACGTAGTGGATGGTGATGCCGCCTTCTGGTTCCGCTGCGGCGATGACAGCATGATGGACATGATCACCATACATGCCTTTGCCACCGAACTTCGGTAGGATGGCAGGATGAATATTAATAATTCTGTTTGGATAGCGTTTTATCAGATTTGCAGGAATGAGCCATAGGAAACCTGCTAAAACAATCAGATCTATGCCCAGATCATTTAGTAGATCTAAGATATGCTCTGTATGATAGAATTCATTTCTGTCGAAGATGTGTACGGGAATTTCAAAGTTGTCGGCACGTTGTATAACGTACGCATCGGGGTTGTTGGTTAGCACAAGCACGATTTCTGCTTCTGTGCTACCTTTGAAGTGTTCCATCAGTTTTTGTGCATTGGAACCTGAACCGGAGGCAAAAATGGCAATTCGTTTTTTCACGATCATTCTTTTTTCCAAAAGTAGTATTTTAGCGTTTTATAGGAAGGAAATGCCGGTATTTTAATTGGTTAATAAAAATATTCTTCCCAGGGTTTTGTAAATTAAAAACATTAGTTCTATATTTGCAGTCCGAAAAAAATAGAAAATATAGGCTAAAAACAATGGCAAATCATAAATCAGCTTTAAAAAGAATAAGAGCAAACGCAACAAAGCGTTTACGCAACAGGTATCAGGCGAAAACAACTCGTACTTTCATCAAGAGACTACGCGCTGCAGAAGATAAAAAATCTGGTCAGGAATTACTACCTAAAGTGATCTCTATGTTAGACCGTTTAGCTAAGAAAAATATTATACACAAAAACAAAGCAGCTAACAACAAATCGAAGTTAACTAAATTTGTTAATGGCTTAAGCTAAGTATATACTATACGATATTCCGAACGGGGTAAGCATTGCTTATCCCGTTTTTTTGTTTATGGATTTATATGAACAAAAGTTAGGAATCAAGATGTGGGCCGAAGCCGACCGGCCCCGGGAGAAGCTGATGCTTCATGGCAGAAGGCAGTTGACGGACGCAGAGCTGGTGGCCATATTGATCGGCTCCGGCAGTCGCAATGAAACCGCTGTAGATCTTAGTAAACGTATGCTTGGTGCTTATCAGCATGATCTGGATGCCTTCGGTAAGGCTGGCGTTAAAGAACTCTCCAAATTCAAGGGGATCGGGGAGGCCAAGGCGATCGGCATTGTGGCCGCATTGGAGCTTGGACGTCGCAGGAAAGAAACTGCGAAACCCGAAATCATCAAGGTAAGCAGTTCTAGAGATGCCTTTGTGTGTCTCCAATCCGATTTTGCAGATCTCAATCACGAAGAATTCTGGGTGCTGCTGCTGAACCGCGCCAACCATGTGCGCTCCAAACACCTGATCAGCAAAGGGGGACAATCCGGCACGGTGGCCGACCCAAAGGTCATCTTCAAAACCGCGCTGGAACATCAGGCGGCATACATTATCCTCGCCCACAATCATCCCTCAGGAAACCTGAAGCCGAGCAACGAAGATCTGAAACTCACAAAGAAACTGGTTGAAGCAGGGAAGCTGCTCGACTTGCTGGTGGTAGATCATTTGATTCTGACCGACAATGGCTTCTATAGTTTTTGCGATGAAGGGCTGATTTAATGGCTGATGGACCATCAACAGCATAATTTTATATCTTTGCGCTTTATACTGAATAACGATGAAAATTTCATATAACTGGCTAAAGCAATTCATTCAAACGGATAAAACACCTCAGGAACTTTCTTTGATACTGACGGACATCGGTTTGGAGGTTGAGCATGTCGATAAAGTACAGCCGATTGTGGGTGGTTTAGAAGGACTGCTTATCGGAAAAGTAATGAGCTGTGTACAGCATCCAAATGCAGATCGTCTGCGGGTTACGACGGTAGATGTAGGCGGGCCGGAGCTGCTGCAGATTGTCTGTGGTGCCCCGAACGTTGCTGAAGGTCAGAAAGTAGTGGTCGCAACGGTAGGTACAACCGTATACCCGAATGAAGGCGAACCTTTCAAAATAAACAAATCTAAAATCCGCGGCGAAGTTTCTGAAGGCATGTTATGTGCTGAAGATGAAATCGGACTTGGTGGCTCGCATGCCGGCATTATGGTGCTGGATGATAGTACCCAGATCGGGATTGCAGCAAAAGATCACTTCCAGATGGAAGATGATTACGTCTTCGAGATCGGGTTAACACCTAATCGCGCAGATGCGGCCTCGCACCTTGGTGTAGCGAGAGATCTGGCTGCTTATTTCCGATCGTCTGTTCAGATGCCGGAAGTAGAAGCCTTCCAGGTGTCTGACGAATCCCTAAGTATTCCTGTGCGTGTAACGGATGAGACTGCGTGTCCACGCTATAGCAGTGTGACCATTTCGGGGGTAACAGTTAAACCCTCACCAGATTGGTTACAGGACCGTTTGAAGGTAATCGGTATCCGTCCGATTAATAATATTGTAGACATTACGAACTACGTGTTGCACGACCTTGGTCAGCCGCTCCACGCGTTTGATGCCGACCAGATCAAAGGTGGTGTAATCGTGCAGAAGTGTGCGGAGGGTACGCCTTTCATTACGCTAGACGGTGTAGAACGCAAGCTTTCCGCTGAAGATCTGATGATCTGTGATGAAGCAGGACCGATGACCATTGCCGGTGTATATGGCGGTAAGAATTCGGGTGTTACGGAACAAACCACAAACATCTTCCTGGAGAGTGCTTACTTCAACGCGGTGAGCGTGCGTAAGACTGCCAAAAGACACGGCCTGAAGACAGATTCGTCTTTCCGCTATGAGCGTGGTACCGATCCGGAGATCACCGTTTATGCTTTAAAACGCGCAGCGCTCCTGATCCAGGAACTTGCTGGTGGCACCATCAGCAGTCAGGTAGGAGATCTATATCCAATTTCAATTAACCCCTTTGACGTTGAAGTAAGCTACGAGAACATCCAATCTTTGATCGGGGTTCAAATTCCAGAGACGCAAATCAAAGAAATCATAGAAGCACTAGGCATGCGTGTTACTGCAGAAACTGAAGGTGGTTTAACACTTCAGGTGCCAGCTTACAAAGTTGATGTTACCCGCGAGTGTGACGTGACAGAAGAGGTACTTCGAATTTATGGTTACAACAATATTCCAATCCCAACAAAGGTCAACGCCAGCTTGTCCTATGGTGTTAAACCGGGTCGCGAGTTCACACAGCATGTGATCGCCGATATGTTAACGGCCAATGGGTTCCTTGAAATCTGGTGCAACTCTTTAACAAAGGCCGCCTATTCTAAAAACGAAGACGAGGCCGTAAGAATCCTGAACCCACTTAGCGCCGACCTGAATGTAATGCGCCAGAGCCTGCTTATGCCGGCATTGGAAAGTGTTGCTTACAACCAGAACCGCAAACGCCCGGACCTGAAGTTTTACGAGTTTGGGAAAACTTACCACCTGATCAATGCGCAATACGTCGAAAGGCCACGCTTGCTGGTGTTAATCTCCGGGAACCTGGAAACCGAGCAGTGGAATCAGAAACCGCGTGCAGTAAGTTTCTATCACCTGAAGGCAACTGTTGACGCCGTGATGAGCAGACTTGGTTTAGGCACTTATCAGGTGGCAGAAGTTGCGGATGAGAATTTCGCTTATGGCTTGAAGTATTTCCGTGGCGACAAAGCCATTGTGACTTTCGGAGCCGCGACAGCGAAGGACCTGAAGACTGCAGATGTAGACAAAGCAGTCTTCTATGCAGATTTTGACTGGGCGCTACTGATGGATATGGTTAAGAAAAACAAGATCGTAAACAAGGATATTCCAAAATATCCGGCTGTGCGAAGAGACTTATCTATGTACGTTGATCTTGCGGTTACTTTTGAAGACCTGAAAGGCATTGCTTTCAAAACAGAGAAGAAGCTGATCAAAAACATTCAGGTATTCGATGTTTACATGGGCGATAAGATACCAGAGGGCAAGAAATCTTATGCTTTAAGTTTCACCTTACAGGATGAGCAGCAGACATTAACCGATAAGCAAATCGATGCTGTGATGCAAAAGATTATTTCTAACTTAGCCCAAACAGCAAAAGCAGAGATAAGGAAATAATATATTTTTTTATTTTAGCAAGGTTTAACAGTTAGCAAACAGAAATCAAATGTCCACCGTTGCAGAACAATTAGATTCCGTACTACATAAAACTACTCGCCTGATCGAGCTATGTAATGCACTTCAGGAGGAAAATGATCTGCTGAAACAGGAGAATGAATCTGTTAAAACTGCTTTAACAAGCTCAAGAAACAAGAATACCGAACTGGAGGATAAGCTAAGGGTTTTAAAGCTTGCCAAAAGCCTGGAAGGTACATCCGAGAAGTCGCTTGACATCAAACAGAAAATCAATGAATTTGTACGGGAGATAGACAAGTGTGTTGTATTACTGAAGAAATGAGCCATACCATAATAGTGAAACAAAGCTAAGCAATGGGAGAAATCTCGATTAAAATATCTATTGCCGACCGTATCTATCCTTTAAAGGTTGCTACGGAAGAGGAGGAAATCGTTAGGCGTGCCGCCAAGGTTATCAACGAGCGTATCAAAGATTATCAGGAAAATTATGCGGTACGAGATAAGCAGGATTTACTCTCTATGGCCTTGCTGCACTATGCAACAGCCGCTTTAAGGGTTGAATCAAAGGTGCAGGATCAGGATACGGCCGTGACTGAAAAAATAGAAGAGCTGGATAATTTATTAAACGACTTCTTTTCGAAATAGGGTGTTCTTTATACATTAGCAAAGAAATTTAACCGTTGTTAAATTTTAAGTTTCATTATTATAATTTTAAAAGGTGAAAGTTCAACAGACTTGCTCCTTTTACTGGTATGTACAAGGAATTTAAATTTAATAACGGTTTTTTTATATAATAAATAAAATGGAAATAGTAGGAATAATAGGATACATACTCGCCGGCCTTGCAGTCGGGATTATAACAGGAAGATACCTGTTGCGGAATTTGTTAAAAAAGCAGGAGGTCGCTGCTCAAACGAAGGTTAAAAAGATGCTCAAAGACGCAGAGACCAAAGCGGAGATCATGAAGAAAGACCGTTTGCTTGAAGCTAAGGAGAAGTTCCTTCAACTAAAAGGTGAACACGAGCAGGAAGTTAATACCAAAAACAATCAGATCAACCAGCGTGAGAATGCCCTTAAACAAAAGGAGCAATCTCTCAACCAGAAGCTGGAAAACATGAACCGTAAGGAGCAGGAACTTGACAATCAGCGCAAGAACCTGGAGAAACAAACAGACATCGCGGTTAAGAAGCAGGAAGAAGTAGAACACCTGAAAACCCAGCACGTGAAGCAGCTGGAGACCATCGCAGGTCTAAGTGCTGAAGAAGCCAGAAATCAACTTGTAGAAAACATGAAAACTGAAGCCAGGGCACAAGCCATGATTCAGGTTAAAGATATTGTAGATGAAGCAAAACTTACTGCAACTAAAGAGGCTAAGAAAGTCGTAATTCAAACCATTCAGCGTACTGCAGTAGAAGCGGCAATAGAAAACACCGTTTCTGTGTTCCACATTGAAAGCGATGAGATCAAAGGCCGCGTTATCGGTCGTGAAGGCCGTAACATCCGTGCGCTTGAAGCCGCTACCGGTATCGAGATCATCGTAGATGACACCCCGGAAGCCATCATTCTTTCGGGTTTTGACCCGGTAAGAAGAGAAATCGCACGACTTGCATTACACCGCCTGGTAACCGACGGACGTATTCACCCGGCACGTATCGAAGAGGTCGTTGCTAAAACCAAAAAGCAGATTGAAGATGAAATCGTTGAAATCGGTGAGCGTACCGTGATTGACCTTGGCATCCATGGTTTACACCCGGAGTTAATCCGTATGGTGGGCCGTATGCGTTACCGTTCTTCTTATGGACAAAACCTGTTGCATCACTCTCGCGAGGTTGCGAACTTCTGCGCAACCATGGCTGCAGAACTAGGTTTAAACGCAAAAATGGCGAAACGTGCAGGACTACTACATGATATCGGTAAAGTGCCTGACGATAATCCAGAACTACCTCACGCAATCCTTGGTATGCAGCTAGCTGAAAAATATAAGGAACACCCTGAAATTTGTAATGCAATTGGTGCCCACCACGACGAGATTGAAATGACTTCCATGATCTCTCCAATCATTCAGGCATGTGATGCCATCTCTGGTGCACGTCCGGGAGCACGTCGCGAGGTTGTGGAAAGTTATATCAAACGTTTGAAAGAACTTGAAGAACTTGCGCTTTCGTACCCAGGTGTAGAGAAAACATTCGCTATCCAAGCAGGTCGTGAGTTAAGGGTTGTTGTAGAAAGCGAACGCGTAACAGATCAACAAGCAGAACTGCTTGCTGCTGATATCTCGAACCGCATTCAAACGGAGATGACCTACCCAGGTCAGATCAAGGTTACGGTAATCCGTGAAACACGTTCCGTATCTTTTGCAAAATAGATAAGATTAGCAATAGTACAGGATTAACCACAATACAGGTTTAACAACAATACAAGACTAACAACAATACAGGATTAAGGTAATCTGCCACAAAAGGCAGATCAAGCAGTAAAAACCAGATCAATCCTAATTATTAAACTTAGAAAGCGGCAGTTTATCTGCCGCTTTTTTTATTTTTACACCATGGCCAAAATCCAGAAACAAACCGCAGTAAAACAAGCACCAAAAAGGGAAATCGATGTACTTTTCGACAAGTACGCGGAGAGTCACCAGAACCCCACCAATAAACTTATCCACTGGATCTGCGTTCCGCTGATTGTCTTTAGCCTGCTGGCGCTTGTCTGGGCCATTCCTTTCCCACAGCTGGCCTTTCTTGGCAAGTACAATGGCTTTGTGAACTGGGCATCCTTCCTCATTGCCTTTGCCATCTATTACTACTACAAACTTTCGCCGGTAATGTCTTATTTCATGCTGCTTGCGGTGTTTATCATGAGTTTTTTCATCGTTATGCTGGAGAAATGGGAGCAAAGTGGAGGCCCGGCGATGTGGGTATCTGCACTCGTAATCTTCGTATTAAGCTGGGCAGGGCAGTTTTTTGGACACAAAGTAGAAGGTAAAAAACCATCCTTTCTGGATGATGTTAAATTTCTGTTAATCGGCCCAATCTGGCTTTTACACTTCATTTGCAAAAAAATAGGCCTGAAATACTAGTCAAGGCCGATTTAACATCTACTTAACATACCATTAAATGAATGGTAATACTGGGCTAACTTTGAGCTAACAAGCTCCAACTACTTTTGCTTTAAATTAAAATTAAGCAAATTGAAAGCAAAAGTTAATTATACGCTTGGCGTATTAACCCTTCTACTTCTTTTTATCAGCAATATCCTTATTGCTGCACCAATTGGGAAAGTTTCCGGAACCGTGGTTGATAAGAAAACCGGCGAAACCCTGGTAGGGGTCACCGTTAGAATTGCAGGCACCAGATTGGGTGCTTCAACCGACATCGAAGGCAGATTTATGATCGCCGGACTGGCAACCGGAAAATATAACCTGGAGGTATCCTACGTAGGTTATGTGACCCAGACCATCTCAGATGTAGAAATTAAAGAGAACGCCACAACGCCACTGAACGTGGTGCTTGAAGAATCCGCAGACAACAACCTATCAGAGGTAAAGATCACCTTTAAGGCCAGCCAGGAATCGGTAAACAACCTTTATGCGAATCAAAAGGCCAGCATCAACATTTCCAGCGGAATCTCTGCAGAACTTATCCGCAGAAGTCCGGATAAAAACACCTCAGAAGTACTTAAACGTGTGAGTGGTGCAAGTATTCAGGACAACAAGTTTATCGTCGTAAGGGGACTCTCAGACCGCTACAATTCAGCTATGCTGAACAACGCCGTGCTTCCAAATACAGAGGTAGACAAAAAAGCATTCTCCTTCGATATCCTCCCATCTAACCTGATCGATGCCATCGTGGTAAATAAAACCGCATCGGCGGATATCCCTGGCGATTTCTCCGGCGGCGTTGTACAAGTAACGACCAAGGATTTTCCGGATGCCAAATTCCTGAACTTCTCATTAGGTACAGCATATAACTTCCAGTCTGCATTCAAAGATTTCCAGCGGTCCGAAAGAGGCAGCGGTGAAGTCTTCGGCTTTGCCAGCAAAAACCGGGAGATCCCAGCTAATTTCCCTTCAAGAAGTACTTACCTGGAGCTACCAATTGCGGAGCGTGTTGCACTTTCCAAGCAATTTTCAAATAACTGGGGATACAACAACGTAAAGTCTGTATTAGGGCCCATCTTCCAGGCGAACTACGGAACCAGCAAGAGATTTAAGGATGACAGCCAGTTTGGTACCGTGTTATCCCTTTCTTACCGCTACGACGAACGTTTACGTAAAAGCGAGCAGATTGCCTATATGGGCGATGCTGTAGGTGACATATTCAATGATAACGTATATAACTACAACACCAACATTGGTGGTTTAGCGAACTTTGCGTATTCATGGGGAACCAACAAGATCGCGTTGAAAAACATCTACAACCGTGTACTTGAAAACCAGTTCACCGCTCGTGAAGGCATTGACGATTCCGGCAGTGGCTTCTTCAGAACTGCAGACTACCTGCTTCAACGTTCCCTGATCTCTACCCAGCTTAGCGGTAACCACCAGTTATCAGAAAACAGCAAAATCAAATTAGACTGGAACTTAAACTTTGCAAATACAGACCGTAAAGAGCCAGGCTTCAAGCGGATGGAATATCAGCAGGAGAGTGGACAAGGTGGTTACACCCGTGTAAGTATCCCTTCTTCAGGACAGGCTGATCCAAGACTTGCCGGTGATTTCAACTCTTCATTAAACGAAAACCTATATGGTGGTGCTTTCGATGTGACCATACCAGTGAAATGGATTCAAGATAAAAATAAAATTAAACTCGGCTATTTCGGTCAATACAGGAAGCGCGACTTTGCAGCACGCGTACTTGGTTTCATCAGAAACGGTCAGTTTGATACGGACCTGCTTACCCTACCGCAAAACCAGATTTTTGCACCGGAGAACATTCGTGAAAACGGCTTTGTATTAAGTGACATCACCAATGGTTCTGATATCTACGATGCAAACTCCTTCTTGAATGCAGGATATGCAATGTTCGACGGATTTGTAACTGAAAAGCTACGGGTTGGTTTGGGCGCAAGGTTAGAATCCTATAACCAGAAACTAAACAGTGCCGACAATGCTGGTACAGCAATCAACGTAGATACAACGTATGTTAATCTTTTACCTTCTGCAAACCTGATCTATAATTTAACTGAAAAAGCCAGTTTAAGATTATCTGGTTCACAGACGGTTGGTCGCCCAGAGTTCAGAGAGATTGCGCCATTCGGATTTTATGACTTCAATAAGAACGTATCTGTTGTGGGTAACCCGAACTTGAAGCAATCAAAAACCACCAACGTGGATCTTGGCTATGCGCTTTACCCATCTGCAGGCCAGGTGTTCTCGGTATCTGCCTTTTACAAAAACTTTGATCTACCGATAGAACAACGTTTAGAGTTGGGTAGCACCGGAAGAATCTTCGGATATGGAAATTCTGAGTCCGCGACGTTGTACGGAATTGAAATGGAATTTAGAAGACCTTTGGATTTAATCAGCGAGCGCTTGAAAAACTTTACCTTCAGTGCGAATGCTTCTTACATGAAATCAGAAGTAAAGGTATCGACCACGGTAAACAGCACAGGTAAACGTCCGCTTCAGGGCCAATCACCATATTTGATCAATGCAGGCTTGCAGTACAACTCGAAAGTTGAAAATGCAACTGGTGTAAGTCTACTATTCAACAGGATCGGAAAACGCATCTGGGCAGTTGGTAACGTAATTGATCCGGATATCTATGAAAATTCAAGAAACATCCTTGACTTACAATTCTCAAAGCGTTTTGCAAACTCCAGAGCCGAGATTAAGCTGAATTATAGTGACATCCTTAACAACCGTGCGATTTACTATCAGAAGGCAAAAGGATCTGATCCGGACGCAGCCTTTGATAAGCAAACAGATCGGATAAACATCGCAGATACCTTTGGCTCAACCTTAACCATCGGCTTCTCTTACCGAATCAAATAAGCCCGGTAAACGCATATAAAACCTTTGCAGAAGAGCCTGTATCATGAATAATGATCAGGCTCTTCTGCTTTGTAAAGCGTTTTTCTAGAGGTGCTTTCTCAGGCAAGAATAGTATGTGCGTTTATCGGTAATTGTTCATGTTAAGTTAACATCAAACAAAGGTATTGGTAACACATTGCTAACATCTTCGTAACAAGGCGATTCTATTTTTGATTAAACAAAATATCAGACATGAAAAGTAAATTTAACGTAAGTCTTATAGCCGCAATGGTGGCAGGAACTGCATTATTTAGCAGCTGTTCAAAAAGCGACGATCCTATAGCTGGTCCAGTTGCACCTCCAGTAGTTACGCCACCAGCTGAATCGAATACAGCGCTTGCAGACTCGTTCTTTGATAAAGTTGCCTACAAAGGTGCTTTCGGAACTGCCGACTGGACAAAAGACTGGACGAACTTTGATCCTAAAAATACCACATACCCAGCAACTACAGAGACTCTTGAAGGTACAATTTCAGCAAACAGAACCCTCGATGCTTCTAAAGTTTACTTGTTGAAAGGCTTCGTGTATGTGATGGATGGCGTGACATTGACGATCCCAGCAGGAACCATCATCCGTGGTGATCAGGCATCAAAAGCTTCTTTAGTTGTAACCAGAGGTGGAAAATTGATGGCTGAGGGTACTGCATCTAAGCCAATTATTTTCACGTCAAACAAAGCAGTCGGTTCAAGAGCGCCAGGTGACTGGGGTGGGTTACTAATCCTCGGAAAAGCGAAAAACAATATTCCAGGTGGTGAAGGAATCATTGAAGGTGGTTTCACAGAACCTTTAGGTAAACACGGCGGTACGAATGACGATGATAACTCTGGCGCATTAAAATATGTTCGCGTAGAATTCCCTGGTATTGCTTTTCAGCCAGGAAATGAAATCAATGGAATCACCTTTGGCTCCGTTGGGAAAAACACTACTGTAGACTACTTACAAGTTTCTTATTCTGGTGATGATTCCTACGAATGGTTTGGTGGAAACGTTAATGCGAAACACTTGGTTTCAATCGCTAATATTGATGATGTATTTGACTTCGATAATGGTTATTCAGGTAAACTACAGTACTTAGTTGCACAACGTGATCCTGCTTTAGCAGATCAGGCTGGACAATCTAATGGTATTGAATCAGACAACTCTGAAAAAGCTTTCACAACTGAGCCTAGAACGCGTCCGGTAATTTCAAACCTTACCCTAATCGGCCCGGGTACACCGAGCGATGGTAAACATGAGAATGCAAACCTTTGGAGAAGAGGTTCTAAAATGGTATTAGCAAATTCGATCTTCATCAATGCCAAATATGGAATCGATATCCGTGATAAGGAAACTGGAGATGCCCTAACTGATGGAACTTCATTGATCAAAAATAACATATATTCAACTGTCAGAGATCTTCCAGAAACTACTAAAGGGAATCCTGAAGTTATGGTAAGTGGTTCTACACCTTCCTTCGCTAACGTAGATCTTCTAAAAACCTACTTAACTTCAAAAGGTAACGTAATCATTGACAAGACTGCTGCTGATGCACTTCTAAATGCACCTTACAGCCTTACAGCACCTAACTTCACGGTAAAAGCTGGATCAGCTGCTGCCACTGGTGCTTCATTCTAGAACATTGTGTGTTAAATAATCTAAAACTAGAACGCGCAGAGTCGAGAGACCTGCGCGTTTTTTTGTTATAAAATTAAGGTGTATATCAATCAAAAGAACTTGTGTTAGAATAGCTACATATTCTTCCCAATCTTCTCCAGCATCTCTGCAGGGATATTCTGCATATCCACGACTAGAAATCCATCCAGGCAATCTGCAAACTTCGGATCGATGTTGAAACAGATGATCTTTGCATTCAAATTCAGGTACTGCCTTAACATAACCGGAATTTTGATGTGCGATTTTTCAATCTGCGAAATCAGGCTGTCCAGATCCTTAAGACTATCGCTGCTATCCACAAGAAGTTGCGCATCAATCGGACTTAAATCTGCTTTAAACTTGTTCTTCGGCTTCACGTAAGTTGCAAGATCATAATCAAAGTGGTTCTTGGTAATGAAATCAACCATCAGCGATTTAGAGAACTGCGAGAAGTTATTGCTGATGCTCACCGGCCCGAACATATAACGATACTGTGGATTGTCCAACAGGTACTTCAAAATACCTTTCCATAGTAGATATAGCGGCAAAGGTTTCTGTTGGTATTCTTTCCTGATCCAGGAGCGGCCAAGTTCAATGCCTTTCCTTAAATATGGGTAGAATGGTTCTTTAATCTTAAACAACTCAGAAAGGTAAAAGCCCCGGCGGCCGAAGGTGTCCAGAATCTGATCTCCTTTACCAATCCGATATGCGCCAACAATCAGCTGCGCTTCTTTATCCCAGATGAACAAGTGGTGATAATAGATGTCGTAATTATCCAGGTCTATTTTCTTATTGGTACCCTCACCAACCTCGCGGAAGGTAATTTCCCGCAGTCGCCCGATCTCTCGTAAAATGTTCGGAATATTGGTTGTCGGCGCAATGTACACCTCGTAGTGCTTCTCCGTCCAAACCTTGAAATCCTCTAATTGCGTAATCTCCTGTGAGATTGCCACTTTTGAAGTTTCCTCAATTACAGGCTTAGGCGTCTTCAGGATCTTAAACAAGCCGATCGGGTTAAATAACTTACGCTCTTCTTCCAATGCCGTGCCTAGGGCATAGGTTCTTGCCCGCAGGAAATCCAACAGCTTGTTGCTATTGTTCTTGTAAGAGATTTCATTGATATCAATTGGCTTCCCGATCCGGACTTTAATTTTCAAGCCCTTTTTATTCAAGAATTCTGAAGGCAGCTTCGCCGTCCGCAGGGTGGGGTGGATGAAACTAAGGATGTTAAACAACACCCCATTATTGCCGTGGAAATAAATAGGTACCACCGGAAGCTTTGCGCGTGCGATAAGTTTACCTACTACCGGGTGCCAAAGGCGATCTGTAATTTCCTGCTTTTCCAGTGAAAAGGTAGACACCTCTCCAGCTGGGAAAATGCCAATTGGCGTACCGGATCTAAGCAGGTCTAATGTTGCCTTAATGCCGCTGATGCTGGAAGAATGCTGTACATTTTCAAATGGGTTCACCGCCACAAAGAACTCGCTCAGGTTAGGGATCTTCTTTAAAATAAAGTTCACCATCACCTTCGCTTCAGGTCTTACGGTACAGAGCAATTTCACCAGTGCAAGGCCTTCTACACCGCCATAAGGATGGTTGGCAATCGCAACAAAAGCACCTGTTTTCGGAATATTCCGGAGATCCTGTTCATCAAACTCAATGCTTACGCCAATGGTTTCCAGGATCTTGTCCACGAACTCCAAGCCCACAAAGTGTTCATTTTTTGAAAACACTTCGTTGATATCATTCAGTTTCATAACCTCCATCAGCAACGCGGCTAAGCCAGGTACCCCTAGTTTGTCAATCTTTGTGGCTTTTGCGAATTCCTGTGTGGTAATGATCTTCATGAATGTGGTATTAAAGCTTTTTTCAAAAATATGATTATTAAAGTGAAATCCCGGACTATACTACCAGTCTATGAGGAAATGGATCAATAGCTACTTTAATTTTACAAAGGCAGAATTCAATGGCATCTGCACCTTGTTAGTGGTCATAACGCTTTGTCTTGCCCTGCCCAGGATGTACAATTGGTTTCGTCCTGATGCGCCTACCAAGGCAGAAATTCAGGAAATTCAGGCTTTGAACTTGGAAGGCACAATTAAGAACCCAGCGGCGCAAAACAATGCTTACGAAGCGAAAGCGGCTAGCCCTAAAATCAAGCTACATGCTTTTGATCCGAATACCTTAGACCAGCAGGGCTGGCAGGGTTTTGGACTTTCTCCGAAGCAGGCAGGTGCGATCATTAAGTACCGGCAGAAGGGTGGGCGGTTCCGCAAAGCGGAAGATTTACAAAAAATGTACACCATACGGCCCGAGATCTATCAGCAACTAAAGCCTTATGTGCAGATCAAAGACAGCATTTCGCAAGTTCGTTTCAGAACGTATTCAACCACCAAGGCAAATCGAGCAGCCAATACAAGCGCTGTGGTTGTCTACGAACTAAATGGACTGGATACAATGGGCATGCAGGCCATTAACGGAATCGGACCCACCTTTGCAAGGCGGATCTACAAATACCGGGAACGTCTCGGGGGATTTGCACGACCAGAACAGCTCTTGGAAGTGTTTGGTATAGACAGTGCGCATTATGAGCAGATCCGGCCACAAATTAAGATTGATGAAGGCCAGGTGAGGAAGATTAACATCAATACTGCAGACTTTGAAACCTTAAGGCAACATCCATACCTCAGGTATAAACAGGTGAATGCGATTATAGAATATAGGAAACAACACGGAAATTACAGTAGTTTTGCAGACTTAAAAAAGGTAGCAATTCTGCCTGCAGAAACTGTAGACAAGCTGGTGCCGTATTTTTCTTTTTAGATATGATCGAGTCCAAAATTAAAGACACCGTTAGAGATGTAGCTGATTTCCCAAAGCCAGGCATCATTTTCAAAGACATTACGCCAATCCTTAAAGATGCTGCACTTTGTGCAGAAATCACGCAGGCCCTGGCTGAACGCCTTTCCGGTGTTCAGGTAGATGTAGTAGCCGGAATTGAAAGTCGCGGTTTCCTGTTCGGCATGTTGCTGGCACAAGCCCTGAAAGTGCCATTCGTGCCCATCCGCAAAGCTGGTAAATTACCTTTTAAAACCATTCAGCAAGCGTGTAACCTGGAATATGGGAGTGCAATACTGGAATTGCATGAAGATGCATTGGAAGCGGGACAAAAAGTGCTGGTTCATGACGACTTGCTTGCAACTGGAGGAACCGTTGTAGCGGCCTCAAAATTGATCCAGCAGCTGGGCGCTGAAGTGACTGCTTTCTCCTTTATCATCGGCTTAGATTTTCTTAACGGTCGGGAAAAGCTGGAAGAATTTAGGCCCCTTACTTTTTCATTAGCTTCTTACCGATAGGTTTTACGCGTTGAGGGATTATCCAATCGATATAATGAACTAAATACCATTTCATTCTGTTTTGGGGCAAATATTTTGTTGCATTTGCTGTTGTAATATTTCTTTATCATTGTCAAAATCAACACAACAACATGCTTGAAACATTAAGTGAAACCACGGGATACAGCTTTTCTGTATCAGAGAACCAGATGATGGTCAGGAGTATGGTTAAGGACTTTGCGGAGAAACACATCCGCGAACATGTGATGGAATGGGACGAGGCACAAACCTTCCCTGTCGACGTATTCAAAAAACTTGGTGAGCTTGGTTTAATGGGCGTTTTGGTACCTGAAAACTATGGTGGTTCCGGATTCGGCTACCAGGAATATGTAGATGTCATTGTCGGCATTTCTAAAGTTTGCGGCTCCATAGGGCTTTCACTAGCTGCACACAACTCACTTTGTACAGGACATATACTTGCTTTCGGTAACGAGGAGCAGAAAGCGAAATGGTTGCCTAAGCTGGCTACAGCTGAATGGATTGGCGCCTGGGGACTTACCGAAGCCAATACCGGTTCTGATGCCCTTAGGATGATGACCACAGCCAAGCTGGAAGGCGACGAATACGTGATCAATGGTACCAAGAACTGGATTACCCATGGTAACTCAGGAGACATTGCCGTCGTAATGGTACGTACCGGTGAGTCTGGCAGTTCTGCAGGTATTTCTGCCATTGTAGTAGAGCGCGGTACACCGGGCTTCTCTGCAGGTAAGAAAGAAAACAAGCTGGGCATGCGTGCTTCGGAAACCACAGAGATGATCTTCGACAACTGCAGGGTTCCAAAGGAAAACCTGTTGGGCGTAGAAGGGGAGGGCTTTAAACAAGCCATGAAAGTGCTTGACGGTGGTAGGATCTCCATTGCTGCATTATCTTTAGGTATTGCCAAAGGTGCGTACGAAGCAGCAGTAGCGTATGCTAAAGAGCGCCACCAATTCGGACAGCCTATTGCAAACTTCCAGGGCATCAGCTTCAAACTGGCGGACATGGCTACGGAGATCGAAGCTGCGGACCTATTGATCAGACAAGCTGCGGACATGAAAAACCGTGGACTAAAGATGACGAAGGAGTCGGCAATGGCCAAATACTTCGCTTCAGAAGTGTCCGTAAAGGTGAGTACCGATGCGGTGCAGATCTTTGGCGGTTATGGCTACACGAAAGACTTCCCGGTAGAGAAGTTTTATCGCGACAGTAAGCTGTGCACGATTGGCGAGGGTACTTCAGAGATCCAGAAGATTGTTATCGCACGGGAAATTTTAAATGCATAAACACGAATACCATCCATCAAACATATTCTAACCAAATATTTTGTAAATCCGGCCCTTTCCATTTGAGGTGCCGGATTTTTTTTGTGCTCATTTTTCTCCGGCACAATGTGGACGCTACACGGCGGCTATAGCGGTTCAACTTGCAGGTCAATCCGGGGTCTACCCGGCGTAAACACGGTGTTGATACGGCTGTACCCGTCTAGTGCCGGGTAGAGGGCGGGTCGATGCCGTATAGATGCCGGATCAATCCCGAAGCTGGTACGATGTTGGTACGACGCTGGTATGAACCTTGCCCGTTGTTTTACGAATTTAATATTAGGTACGTTTAATTATTGTGCTGATTCATAAATATTTTATGCTACCTTTGCAGTCCTAAAAACAACGAGAGGAGGTATTTCAACGTTATGATCATCATTAATATTAAAGACGGCGAATCATTAGATAAAGCGCTAAAACGTTTCAAAAAGAAGTTTGAGAAAACTGGAGTTTTGAGAGAACTGCGTAGTCGTCAGGCATACGAGAAAAAATCTGTAGCTCGTCGCATGCAAGTAAGACATGCTATCTACAAACAAAATATGCAATTAGAAGGAACAATCTAGTTTCTTTTCAATACATAAAGAAGAGCGTCTGTAAAGCAATTTACAGACGCTTTTTTTGTATGAGGGTTTTTAGAGTCATTTGACTTTGCGGGTTTTGGAAATAAGTTGTTTCCAGTTAATTTTGGGTTTAGATCCTTAGCGGATCAATTGAGAAAAAGGAATTTGAACTCGATGGTAAGAAACCTAAAAATGAAAGAAATTATGACGTTGATTGTTGAGACGGAAGCAGCAGACATTTTCGTTATAAATGCTGGATAGAAATAGGTGATGAAACGGACGATGGTTAGCTATATTTTGATCGATCGGCTAGAAAGACGGCGGTATTGGATGGGCAATTTGGATTATCATTTACTCATTATCAAAGAGGGTGTTTCACAAACTGTGTCAATAGTGTAACTTTAAACTATCGACATGAATATGGCAACACAA
>NZ_BMIL01000014.1 GCF_014642175.1 Pedobacter quisquiliarum
AAAAAAAAATATGGTCTCATGCGGTCATTGTTTTATAAAGACATCAAGGTATAGTTGTAAATATACCTTGATGTTTTGGAATGCGAACCTAATTGGATTAGTGCTTGCCGATAAATTCTTTGATTCGGTCACTTAAATCAAACACATTAGCATTTAGCTTATTTTCCAGTAAACTGCTTCCTGCAGCACTTCGATAGCCACCGGCGCAATGAACAACAATAGGCTTATTAGTTGGAATCTCGTTTGACCGGTTGCTCAGCTCTGGCAATGGGATATTGATTGAACCTTGGAAAGCAGGTTGGCTTTCAGCCTCTGGCTGATTTCGAATATCAACAACCGTATACGCCGAAGGGTGTTCCTTAAAATCTTCAAAGTCTAATTCAGCTGATTGTTCAGTTCCAAAATCCAGCACAAATGCCTCTTTGATAAATGGTTCATATCCAATTTTAGCGGTCCTTTCCTTCAAGAGTTTTAAAGCATTTTCGTTTTCTGCTGCAAGGTAGAATTTATCACCAGGGGCAACCAATGCACCTAACCATGTTTCAAATTTCTCACCATCCATGATGTTAATGGAATTTTTCAGGTGTTTCCTTTTATAGGCTGCAGAATTTCGTGTATCCACAATGGTTATGTGATTATCAAGTAGAGCTGCTTTTTTCAGATCATCAACTTTTTGCCCCACTATAACCTTATCCAAACTATTCTTTAATACAGGAGCGCCTGTTTTATTTAAATCAACGTTGTAAGGAAAATACTTTGGTATAAATGGTTGATCGGCAGTTAATTCTTTAATGAATTCAGACTCAGGCATATCCTGTAAAGACCAGTTTGCTGCTTTTTCAGCGCCAATAGAACTGCTACTAGCCTTGCTTAAGGCCTTTCCACACAATGTGCCAGCTCCGTGAGCGGGATATACAATTACGTCATCATCAAGCAACATCAGCTTGTTTCGAAGCGAGCTGTACATTTTTTTTGCAAGCTCTTCACGTTTCAAATCTAAATCTTCACCTTTTTCTCTCAGATCAGGTCTTCCACAATCGCCAATGAATAGCGTATCCCCCGTAAATACGGCTTTGTCTTCTCCCTGGTGTTCCAGGACAATAGAGATGCTGTCTGGAGAATGTCCAGGTGTATTCATTGGTTTAAATTTGACTTTGCCAACTTCAAGCACAGCACCTTCATCAAACGGTATAAAGGTATAGTCGGGATTCATCAATTTGCTCGCAAATATCTTTGCGCCGGTTTCCTGTTGAATCTGAAGGTGACTACTTACAAAGTCTGCATGTGGATGTGTTTCTATAACTCCGATAATTTTTGAAGCATGTCTATCTGCATAGTCATAATATGGCTTAGGATCGCGGGCAGGATCAATCAATACAACCTCACGCTGACACTCGCTCAAAACGGCATAACTGTAATGAGCAAGATTCTTATCTTCAAATTGTTCAATTTTCATGTTCTTCTGATTTGATATACAAATTTCTAACAATTACTTTTTCTATACGGTGATTTAAGTCACCAACCCTGATCCTTAGTGAGGAAGCCGATTTTTTATTACCCCATAAAGGTATGTCCCTGCTAATGCTCCAAATATTACAATCAACATTCCAAAATAGCCATGGCCAATATTTACGAACATTGGACCCGGGCAAGCGCCTGTTAGTGCCCAACCTAACCCAAAGATGGTCCCTCCCAGTATATATCTTGGAAAGCTTTTATCCTTATCTTGAAAAGCAATGGGATTACCTTTATAATCATTGATTTTAAACCGTTTAATGAGGAACACAGCAAGAGAACCTAATACTACAGCAGTCCCCATAAGCCCATACATGTGAAAAGATTGAAAACGGAACATTTCCTGAATACGAAACCATGAAATCGCCTCAGATTTACTCATTATTATGCCGAACAAAATGCCAGCTACTATAAATTTTAAAGACTTCATTTTTTTGAATTTTATAGATTAGAAGAGATATGGAAGTATTAAATAGGTTGTGGCAAGCCCACCAATAAAGAAACCGATAACTGCAATCAGAGATGGTACCTGCAGATTAGTTAAGCCTGAAATTGCATGGCCTGATGTACAACCACCTGCATAGCGGGCCCCAAATCCCACCAGTACGCCTCCAACTAACAGAATTAAAAAACCTTTTATTGAAAGTATTGCATCAAGACTGAATAATTGCGACGGATTTAGGCCACCTTCAAAACCTACCCCAATGGTCTTTAGATCAGCTATGGTAGCTTCTGAGAGTTGTAATGGTTGATCATTTTTTAAGAGTGTGGAAGAGATCACCCCGCCCAATACTGCACCAAATATGAATAGCAAGTTCCATTTTTGTGTAGTCCAGTCAAAGTCAAAAAATTTCACTTTCTTACCTGCACCAGCTATGGTACAAATCGTCCGCAGGTTGGAGGAAACACCAAACGATTTTCCAAAGTATAAAAGTAAAACCATGATAAAGGCAATGGCGGCACCAGAGGTATACCATGGCCACTGTTGTTTGAGTAGTTCTAGCATATGTTGTATGATTAATTTAAGTTAACTTGTTAATTGAACAAATTTCGGAAGATTCAGGCCCTTATAACGGTGACTTCTGTCACTCAACAGATTAAAATCCTTCAGCCTTTAGTGTAAAAGTTCCTTTATCAAGATAAAGCCACCCATGATTAGAACAAACCAGCCAAATCCCCTCTTTAGTTTTGATCCGTCAACCTTTTTACTTAAAAATATTCCAAAAAAGAGCCCGGCCAGCGCTATTCCGGTAACTTTAAATAAAAAGAGCCAGTCAATTTGAAAGTGTCCCAGGTCACCTGTAAAACCTACTAAGGAATTCATGGCGATAATCATTAAGGACGTTCCAACAGCCTCTTTCATTGGCAAGCCCAGCAGAATCACAAGAGTAGGTATAAGTAAGAAGCCACCGCCTGCCCCCAGAAGTCCCGTAGCAAAACCAATTCCTACACCATAAATCAATAGCCTCAGCGTATGTCCCGAATAGGCAGGAGATTTTGTTTCTATGATTGCTTTATCCTTGATCATGGAGAAGGAAGCTACTAGCATTAGTAGCGCAAAAAGCACCATGGTCATCATATTTAAGGTAACCTGAAAGCCACCAATAGAAAACAATTGTGTAGGTAAGATAGGGACTAAGAACTTCCTTATAACAAATACGGTGATTATTGAAGATAGACCAAATAACAGGGCGGTTCTGATGCTGACCAGATTATTCCTGAAGTTTTGATATGCACCTACCAAACTTGTTGTACCTACAATAAACAAGGAGTAGGATGTGGCAAGAAGGGGATTAACGCCAAAAAGATATACCATTACAGGGACTGTGAGAATTGACCCACCACCACCAATAAGTCCGAGCGATATACCAATTAATGCAGAAGCGAAATAAGCAATGATTTCCATATTGTAAAGTGTAGTACAAATATGGGCTGTAAAACATACCAGAATGGTGACTTGAGTCACACTGGAGCTTATTTGAGATATTCGATGTAGCTGCGATGAAGGATAACCTTTTTTTGCTGTTCCATTTTCTTTAGAAGACGGGAAATTACCTCTCTTGAGGAATTTAAATCATTTGCAATCTGGCTATGTGTTAGCATTAATGCCCTCGTATTGAGATCATGATGTTGCTTTTCAAGGTAGAATTCTAGTCTTTCGTCCATCGCTTTAAAAGATATATGATCAATAACAACTAGTAATTCTTCAAATCTTGATCTATAGGTTTCTAAAACAAAGTAGTACCACGTCTTATAATTTTTCATTAGTTCGTCCATCAGCGTAGTAGGAACTGCCAGGACAGTAGTTTTATCTACTGCACTTGCCTTGATTTCACTAGTTTGTTGCTTTGTAGAGCAAATCATAGACAGCGCACAAGCGCCTCCAGGATGAATATAATACATAAAGAATTCACTCCCATCCTCACCTTCACGGTACAGTTTAACCAATCCCTCAACGACCAGCATTGTAAAACGCATGTTCTGCCCGGTATTCATCAATAAATCACCTTCATTGAATTCTTTCAAAAAGGCATTATCAATTAGCGTTTCAATTAACCGCGCTTCAAACTGAGGAAAGGATGCAAGTAAGTATTGTTTGATTAGGCTCTGATCCATGCGTGTAAGTATCTAATAAACCAAAATTGCTGATTAATATTCACTTATGAGATTGAATGTAAATATTATTAGTCAATGGAGCTAAGTATCTGTTTAAGAATATCAAGGTCTTGCATTGATGGAGATCAGCATAATTATTTTATTCAACATGTGATGAACTGATAGTAAACATATTATCTAAATGGTTACTAATTCCTTGACTTGGTTTAGGCGTATAATAGGGAACATTCTAACTAAAAGCGAATCAAAAACCCGTCTCATTATACATCAAAAAACGGTCTATTTCTTGGAATGTACGAATAGGCTGTTCATGATTTCATTTTGGCCAAATTCATGAATTCGTTTTAACGTTACCAATTCTTAAATACGAGTTTTACCGGTAACGGATCTGGGCGGCCTATTCGAAAGAATTAAATCTTTTTTGCAGCTCCGAAATTCTTTCAAACAGTTTAATTGGTTCTAGGGACTCTCCATAAATCATATGTTCTCTCATAGTCGCATAGTCACTGAGATATCCTTCAACAAATTCCTCTGGTGGCACAAAGCAAATAGTTATTCTATTTAATAGCGTGTAGTCGATGCCATTCAATTTGTTGTATTGCGCCCTGTGATGTATAATGGTTGCATAAAGGTCCTGGTCAGCAAGTGCTTTTTTGCATGCTTCGGTATCCATTAGTTTCTCCAGATCATAGAAATGACGGGACATTCTTTCTGTACGTATTTTATGTCTGTTTGGCTTTTTAAATTCTTCATGTAGAAGGAATGCCTTTTCCAAGAACGTCTTATGGGTTTCTACCACTTGAACCGTAAATGGTTTTTCTGGGTAAACATCATTAGGATATACTTCTGTTAAAATAGATTGTACTTCCTTTCTAGTATAGGGTTCAATTTTGGAACGTACACCAACCTCAACTTTGACCTGGTCAGCCAAATAGGGATTGGGATCGTATAGTGATTTATATTTAATGAATAAGGTTTGTGGATCTTTATCGGTCATAGTTGGATCTACGTCCTCAGCTATGATTTCTAATGTTCCTTCGGTAACACCGAGTTCTATAAACTGCTTTTCTATTGCTTTTTTTAACTCGTTGCTGGTAAATTTGCAACCCTTCTTTTTTAGTCTGGATAAATAACTCTTGGTCGGTTCATCTACATACGGTATACCAAACAACTCAGTGTCTATAACGATATCAATATCTTCTGAGAATCTTTGAATCACCTTCCAGCATTTACTTAATGACGTTCCTCCTTTAAAAACTAGGAATTGAGCATATTCAGTTTGAAACAGCGCTTTCAGCGTAAGCGTTACCCACCAGTCTTTTTCTATGGATTTTGAATTTATTCCACTAGTAATTGCAGCCTGATCTATACTTGTTTTGCGCTGTGCGTCTGTAAGGTTTAACCAATCTGTCATTATAGGAGCTTAATTATATAATCATTAATCTTTGCCGGCGCCAGTTTTAAATCATTCAGGAGCAGGGCCGGACTTTCTTTCCTTAACAAGGCTTTAATTTTACTTTCGGTTTGTTCATCTATATTGTCTGTTCCAAGTTCTTCTAGAGCCTGGATAATGAGGCTGCTATACGGCCCTGCCATAGCTAATTTCTTAGAAGTAGTGGCTTTAAATTTAATAATAGTCTTACCCATTTTGATCTCTCGTGGTGACCCATCTGTAAGGTAAACGAGTTTTGTTGGAACCTGAGTAGTCAACCCGAGCTTGTGCAACGCATATGCACCAGTTGGCTTGATATTAACTTTTTCCTTTTTTGCCAGCGCTTCTGCTACTTCCTCCGGAGATGGTGATATAGCACCGAAAAGCGGATCAATCTTAGGTATAAGATATATGCCATGAGCAATCCTTTTAATAATGTTTTCTTTATTTAAGCGGTTTAGTGCCATTTTAATTGCGGCCTCACTTCCCATTCCCCTAAAGTCAGTAGGGAAAATAAGATTTCCTTTTTTCTTTCTTTTGAGAGTATTCTCAATTTCTGAATGTGTTTTACCCATGTTGCCGTTTGTGTAAAGATAATAATTTAAGTAAGTTTATGTGTTACCAAAATTCAAAAAAAGGTAACAAAAATGATTATATTAAACGATATAACCGCCTTTAAACTAGAGGCCCTCCTCCTATTCTTTGACTGGTCTAAACATATAGTAATAGGATTTTAAAAGTTTAGGATTGCTGTTATCTAGATTTTACATATTTACATAAATATGTAAATATGTATTTCAACAATTAAATATAATCCCTATATTCGGAATCGATATTATGGCGATAAGCGAAGAAATCCTTAACTATAAAATTATCCGGCAGCCCTATCGTATTACGATGGCTAAATGGGATTTTACGGTTACGCAGAAACGTATCCTAACTAAAATAATTTCTTTGCTACAAAAGGAAATCTCTTTGGTGGCGAAAGGCATGCCTATAGGTCAACTTGAAATATTCTCCAACTTGGACGATAGTATCAAGCTCACATTTTCATTAAATGATATTGTCAAGAACTCCAATAATTATACCCACGTGAAAAATGCGTTGCAGGAGTTACGAAGCTTTAACGTTCAAATTGTGCTACCCGCCACCAAAAGTAAAAAAAGCAAACACCCTGAGGAAGAAACAATATTGACCGGGCTGATAGAGCGTGCGGTACTAACCAAACACTCTCGGACTGTAACCGTGGTAATCCACAAGGCGACTGCTCAGGAACTGGTAAAAGCAACTAATGGGTTAACGCAATTTGCAGAAAACATCATGTACCTGACTGATAATAGTTATACCCAAAAGCTATACGAAATGATCTCCCATTGGAAAGATAAAGAGGTGTTTTCTATTAGTCCGGAGGAATTTCGCGAAAGGCTCTCTCTTGTTGATAAGTACCCGCAGACCAAAGATCTTATCCGACGTGTCATTAAGCCTGCTGAGGAAGAATTGAAAGAAATAGCAGACGTTTTCTTTATTTTTAACACCACCCTCACTGGAAGGAAAATAACAAAATTTAATTTTGTCATAAAACATAAAAAGACGTTGCATGAAGAAGACGTGCAGCTAATCCGCTTGAAGGAAGACAACATTCATCTACTAAAGGCACATTTAGGATTTCGGACCGAACATATAAATTCCATTGCCCACATTATCTACAGAGACGATATTATAGGCGATCTAAGGAATAAAATCATTGAAGTATACACTTTTATTCATGAAGCAGGAAAATCGTCTAAGACTGCGATTAAAAAGGTGCCGGAATATGTTATACAAGCATTAAAAAATGAATACGGCAATCAAGATTAGTTGGGTATGCCCTAAAAAGTCGTTATATCTGTCCCCCATAGGAAAATTAGCCGTTATATTTGTCCCCTATAAGTCGTTATATCTGTCCCATAAAGTCGTTATATCTGTCGCTTTTAATCGTTATATCTGTCCCTATGTATCTCTGTATATTGTTGTAAATCAAGAATATACAGAGGCTTCAATATAATCAATTTGATTAACAATTATTAATCAATAAAAAAGCATTTACGGAAAAGAAGTCCTTCACAGCTATTATAAACAAGAAAAGGCAGTTTGAAATTGAAAAACGGAAAGAAAATCTATCAATCCAAGGATTTTATATCGCGGGCGGCTTAAAGTCGTTAATTTTGTACACCATAGCCTTCTCCGAAAAACTATCCGGGACAAATTTAACGAAATTACGTCTATCATATTTAATCATAAAGAGTATCATTAGGCTTACTATGGGTGACATATTTAACGAATATGAGAAGTGTCTCTCTATTAAATAATACTTAGTATATATGTATTTACATAAATACATATATATATAAATGAATAAATACAAAATTATGTATATTTGTATATGGCAAAAATAATTACCATAGCACATCAAAAAGGCGGCGTAGGAAAAAGTACATTAGCTCTAAATCTAGCCATTTGTTTTCAGGATCAGCTAACAGTAGCCCTGGTGGATACCGATCTACAAGGAAGTATAGCAGATCTCAAGCATGATCTGCCGGAGCTCTCTATCATTCAGGAAGATAATTTTGAAGCTATCCGTAATTTGGCACATCAGCTAGTCATTATTGATACCCCCCCGTATCTTTCCAACCGCTTGCCGGAATTATTCTTGATTTCTGATTATGTACTCATACCTACAAAGGCAGGATTTTTTGACGTGATGGCCATACGCTCTACTGTCGCCTTAGTTAGGGAAGCTCAAATTAAACATGCCGGGCTTAAGGCGGGCATTGTATTAAATATGATCAAGCCCCGGTCAGGGGTAACCTCTGAGGTACAAGAACTCTTAAAAAACTTTGATGTGCCTTTATTGACTACAGTTATCCATGACCGGGTAAGCTTCACCAGATCGCCAATAACGGGAGGGGTATTAAATGGAGTAGATAGTAAAGCCAAAGAAGAAATAACCGCTTTAGCTGAAGAAATAGTAAATTCGATTAGTGCATAGATACATAAATATGTAATTTTGTATTTACATAAATTTAAGATTATGACTAATTATAAAGATAAGTTGGGCAACCTTGCCGACCGATTAAAAAAAGAAGAACCAAAAACGCCCATCCAAGAAGTAAATCCCGTTAAGGGTAGGGTAGAAGAAAAAGAGCCTGAAGGGCAGCTCAACGTTTGGATTCCAAAAAAACTGCTCAAAAGAATGAAATCATTTGGTGTAGAAAAAGAACTTACGCAAAAAGATATCGCCATTTTAGCATTGGATAAATATTTATCTGAAATAAAGTAACGGAATTTTCTATTATACTGTCATCTCACTATTATAACATAAGGTAATAATGGATGAAGTGATATTCGTTAAATTTGTCCTTCTTAGAAATCGTGCAAACCGGCAGATATTTGATAGAGCTATCTTTCAAGCAAAAACCGAGTGAAATTATTCGTAATAGAAGAACAGACATACTGATCTGCTATTTTACGTACGAATCATTACCTATTGATTACGAAGGAGACGGGTACTCTCAGCAACCCTACCCCATATAATATAACGCCTGGATATATTGTGCTTGCGGGCACATCCTCTTAATATTTAATATAAATCTTATTAACCTGTTAGCCTATTATGCTGATGACTTAATATCAGCTAGGATCAAAGCTTGAACTCGGTTTCCTGAATGGACAGCATCATTGCTAAGAGCTACTATTATATCAAAAGTATGTGTTTTATCTAATTATTGTTACTGTAAATACGAAGGTTTAAATAATAATATAATTCATTAAAGTGTTTATTAGCCTTAATAATTTATTCAAGATTCTCATCGTAGATAAAATCTGAAAGAAGCCTAGCAGTATCAATTAATATAGATGAGAAATAGTATATTTATTTTTTAAATTAATGCTTCTCAGAATGCAAATAAGCTTTGTACATGTACAGAATTTTCGAAAACTAAAGGATTGTCGAATTGATTTCTCTGAAAATCAAACATTATTTGTTGGTGCAAACAATAGTGGAAAAACGACGGCTATGGATGCTCTCATACTTTTTTTTAAGTATAAGAGCAAATTCACTACACGAGATTTTACACTATCTAATTGGACCGCTATAAATGAAATTGGCAAAAAATGGCATCTTGCTACTGAATTCGATGAAATAGACTTAAGCCTAGACTCATGGTTACAGAGTTTACCATCTTTAGATATCTGGTTAAAAGTTGAAAATTCCGAACTCCATTATATCCATCATTTAATTCCTACTCTCGATTGGACTGGGGGCTTATTAGGAATAAGATTACGGTATGAACCATCAAATATGGAGGAATTATTTAAAGAATTTACTTCATCATACAAAACTTCAAGCGCGCTCTTAGAAAACGATGTTGTTGACGATTTTAAAATATGGCCAACTAGTTTGTGGGATTTTCTTGACGAAAAAAGTAATTTAAATAGGTATTTCTCTGTTCATACATATTTACTTGATCCAGATCAGCGAGAAGTACCGCAAGTTCTAAGCGAATTTGATTTGCCTGTGGAAGGAGATGCTTTTAGTGGTTTGATTAAAGTAGATATTATCAATGCTCAAAGGGGATTCTCTGACGTAAATTCTGATAGTTCGGAGAATACTGCCACTGTCAAAAATCTTTCAAGTCAATTAAGAAATTATTACGACAAACACTTAAACCCTACAGTAAACCCATCTAGTGATGACATCAAAGCACTTCGAGCGATAAATGATGCAAAAAAAATATTTGACCAAAATTTAAAAGAATGTTTTAGCACCTCTCTTAAAGAACTCGAACTCTTAAACTATCCTGGATTTGGAAATCCTACAATTAATCTTTCAAGCCGTTTTAACACGTTGGATGGGTTGAATCACGAATCTGCAGTGCAATATGCTCTTGATGATGGTTTGTCTCTTCCAGAGAAATACAATGGATTAGGTTATCAAAATTTAATATCAATCATTTTCAAACTCATCCGTTTTCGCGATGAGTGGATGCAGGTAGGTAGAAATTATATCAATAATGCAAGCAAGGAATCAGCTGACTTCGAGCCTCTTCATCTAGTATTAATAGAGGAACCGGAGGCACATTTACATGCTCAGGTACAACAGGTTTTTATTAATAAAGCATATGATGTGCTTCGTAACCACAAAGAACTCCGCAGTTCCAAATTTAGAACTCAATTAGTAATTAGCACACACTCTAGCCACATTGCACATGAAGCAAGTTTTACTTCACTACGCTATTTCAAAAGAGCAGAAGCTATTTCAGGTAAAAGTACTACGTCTACAGTTGTAAATCTTTCGAAAACGTTTGGAACTGATGATGCTACAACACGTTTTGCTAAACGCTATTTAAAAACCACCCATTGTGATCTGTTTTTTGCTGATGCAGTAATTATGGTAGAAGGTCCAGCTGAACGAATGCTGGTTCCGTATTTTATTAAGCACCATAGTAAGTTGGACAACTGTTACTTATCAATTTTAGAAATTGGTGGTAGTCATGCACATACATTACAACAACTGGTAGAAAACTTAAGTATATTCTGTTTGATCATTACTGATATAGATTCAACTGAGGGAAAATCAAAAGTACAGCCGGATTTAGGTAAAGGACTTCTTTCTGGAAATAATACGCTGAAAAACTGGATACCGAAAATTTCTAGCATTGATAAACTTTTGAAACTAGATGTAGGGGGTAGAGCAGACGCTAGGTCCTTTGTAAAAGTTTCCTACCAACTTCCAATTAAGATAAAGGGTGAATTGGGCGTAGTAGAAGTTTATCCTTACACATTTGAGGATTCATTAGTTATGACTAACCGTCAAATATTTGCTGAATTGAGTGAATGTACGGGTTTGTTGAAAAAAATGACAACTGCAGCTAAAGACACTGATATAGCAAACTCTGCTAAGCAAATGTATGAGGCAATAACAGCTAGTAGTGCTAAAAAGGCTGAGTTTGCTTTAGAACTTCTTTACTTAGCAGAACCGATAAAATTAACTGCTCCTGAATATATTGCAGAGGGGCTTAGTTGGCTTGAAAAAAAGTTGGTTGCTGATAAATCTATATTGACAATCTGAAATGGGTGAATTCAATGCAGGTAATGATCGGGATGCCGGGGTAGACGATCAAATCTTTAGTTGTTTAAACCCGGATTCTCCAAAGAGTTTTTTTCTCTTCGCAGGAGCCGGATCAGGAAAAACGAGATCCTTGGTGAATGTGTTAACTCGTTTTAAGGAGTTATATGGTGAATACTTCAAACTTAGACGCCAAAAAGTAGCTGTTATAACGTATACGAATGCAGCCTGTGATGAAATTATTCACCGCTTAGATTATGATATGGCTTTTCATGTAAGTACAATCCACAGCTTTAGCTGGGAACTTATTAGCCACTTAACTTCAGATATAAAAGCTTGGTTAAGGATAAATTTAACCAAGGAAATTGCAGAAATTGCTATTGCTCAAGGTAAAAGCAAGAATTTAATGAACAAAACATCTGTTGAAAGAGCCCGCAAAATTGAATCAAAAACTAGAAGGCTTAATTCATTGCCTAATATTCTAAGATTTACGTATAATCCAAATGGAGATAATCTTACTAAAGATTCATTGAATCATTCTGAGGTTATAGCAATTACAGCTGATTTTATAGAAAATAAGCATCTAATGCAGGATATAGTTGCCTGCCGGTTCCCTATTATTCTTGTTGATGAAAGCCAGGATACAAAAAAAGATTTAATAGACGCATTGTTTGCACTACAAAAGCGTAAAAGCAAAATTTTTTCCTTGGGTTTATTTGGTGATACTATGCAACGCATTTATTCCGATGGAAAAGAAAATCTTGACAAAAATCTACCTACTGAATGGATTACACCTTCAAAAGTGATGAACCATAGGTCAAATAAACGAATTATTAACCTTGTAAATGATATTCGTAAAACAGTAGATAACCAAATACAAGTTCCAAGGCCAGAAAAACAAGAAGGTATAGTTAAATTTTTTATATCAACCCGGGATGCTAATAAGGCTTTTATAGAAAGTGAGGTAGCAAAAAAAATGGCCATAGCAACTAATGATCCTCTTTGGTCATTAAGTTCTAATCAAGTAAAAATGCTGATCCTGGAACATCATATGGCTGCTAGGAGAATGGGTTTTTTTGAGTTTTTTGAACCACTATATGAACAGGATAAAATAAAAACAGGTCTTCTCGATGGATCAAATTCTACTATTGGATTTTTCACCAGAATAATACTGCCACTTATCAAAGCTCACCAGGATGGAGACAAGTTTACTCTTGCTAAAATTGTAAAAAGCCATTCGCTTTTGTTGCAAAGAAATAAACTGATAGAAAGCAATGACCCAAGTGAAACATTAAAGTTAACAAATCGAGCATGCCGGGACTTATGTGCCTTATGGAATGGTAACCAAGATCCCAGTCTTATGCAGATAGTAAGAAATATTGAAGATTCAGGCTTATTTCCTATACCAGAGGCACTTTATCCGTTAGCAAGCAATAATGTAAGTTCTATTAAAAGTTTGAATGAAGAAGATGAAGAAATCAGTACTGATACTACTTTAAAAGCATGGGAAAGGGCATTAGAGGTTCCATTTTCACAGATAGTTTATTATGAGAGGTATTTAAGTGAAAAATCAAATTTTGGTACTCATCAAGGAGTTAAAGGCCTTGAATATTCCCGGGTAATGGTTATTATAGATGATGAAGAGGCAAAAGGATTTCTTTTCAGCTATGACAAATTATTTGGTTCTCGTGAATTAAGCCCTGGAGATCAAAAAAATATGGATGAGGGAAAGGAGACTGGAATAGACAGAACAAAAAGACTTTTTTATGTAGCATGTTCAAGAGCAAAAGATAGCTTAGCTATAGTTGCATACTCAGATAATCCAGTCACCGTCAAATTAAATCTACTTAAATATGGTTGGTTTAAAGAGAGTGAAGTTGAGATTATTAATGATAAAATAGCATAATTATTATATGTTAACCTTTATACTTGACATTAATCTATTCAATTTTAATTCAGGATCCGATGCTCCCTTTTGGACCTTATCTGGTGTTCTTATTGGTGCTATAGCTACTGGATGTATCAACTATCTACTGCAGAAGGGTCAGTTTAATCATAACATAGAAATGCATCGCCTTCAGAATCTTAGTAAGGAGGAAGCAAAAAGCTATCTATTAGAACTTTTAAATCACAAGACATATACAGATCGGAAATTTTCGACCTTGCGTAAAAGAACTGGTGCGTTTACTGATGATGAATTGCGCCTTTTATTGACTGAATTGGGAGCAATAAAAGGCATAAGTAAGAACAACAATGAAATATGGTACTTACGAACAAGAGAGGATGAGCGTCCAAAACCAGCTCGTAAGGGATATCAGTAGTAACTTGATAAATTAAATTCGAATATGAGCGAAATCCAGGAAGCTTTAGAAACTAAAATAAATTTAGACAAAGCATTAAATAGAATTATTGAAATAGATCAGTTTTTATCTAAGATCGATATTGAACTAGATGAAATTGCAGGTAAACTCGAATTTGTAACTATACAAGAGTTTGAATTATCCGAGCAAATTTCCAAAATATGTGATTCTACATATAATCGCAATGGCCTTTATATTTTTGAATTGCATTACCATGATACAAGTTTGAGTGTTAATGATTGGATGTCACAGTTCTCAGATGACTGGAAAAAATTCCCAATTTCATGGGTTCCTGGTATCAAAAGAATACGTGTATCAAAACATAAAAGTTTAAAAAACTGGATACCTATATACATAGGTAAAAGTAGAAAAGTAGGAAATAGGATCAATGAACACATTATTAAGAATATTGATGCTACTACCTTTGCAATGAAGCTTAAAAGCCGAACTAATTTATATGGAAGGAAATTTAGAGTTAGATGGATTCCATTAGATGTTACTAACTATGATATGATTGCTCCTGCATTGGAATCTAAACTTCGTGAGGTTTACAATCCTATTATTGGAAGACAATAGATGAAGGATTTGTGTTTTGACTTACCAGCAATTAGTATGATAATAATTAAGCGCAGCTGCGTTTAATTATCGGATAAATAAGACAAGTTAAAATTTCATTATAAATCCATTTTTAGCCAAAGGTGGTAAGCCACCATTATGAGCTGGATTTTCTTTGATTTCTATAATCCTTAAATGGTATTCCCCATCCACAGCCATAGCTCCACATGAGCATAAAACCATATCATACTGGTCCTTGCTTGTAAGTACATTTTCGCAGTTAAAACACACCGCCTGATTTGAAGCCAAATCAGGCTTATCAGTTAAGATATCCATATATACGAATATACAGATATTCGTATATATGGATAGTTGACCTTCAACCCAAAATGCCCTCGACGGGCATTTTTTGTTCTCGGTCTGCTCCAAAGACATAACCTCCCGGTTATGCTTTTCCGCCCCTAAGCCAGCTTCGTCTTTAGGATTTTGCCAAATCCTAAATTCTCCCTACCTTAGGGTTGAGCGTAAAGAAGCGAGGGGGGGCAGATGTATATACATTTCGTTTCACTCCATTATATCCACCACCAACCCTCGCCAAAAAGCTTAACGCTGCGCTACTTTTTGGAAGTGCAACGCAAGGACAAAACGCGCTGCTTATGTCCAAGCGAAGCAAACAAAAACCAAAGTTTTTGAAGATGGAAAAAGAGACCAACATTATCCTTCGGGTGTCCCCTTCGGATAAAAGAATCATTCAGGACAAAGCCAAAGAGGCCGGCATTTCGGTGAGCGAATATGCCCGCAAGGTGCTGCTTTCGGGCAGTATTATAAAGGTAGATGGGGAAGAAAAAAAGACTTTGAACGGGATTGCAAATAACCTCAACCAGCTGACACGGCACGCCAATTCCACCGGCATTATCCCAGCCGAGGTGAGTGGTACATTAAAAGAACTTATAGAAAAAATTCGCTATGCCTACCGCAAACGCTAATACTGGAAACGGATTTTCCAAGGCGATATCTTACGCCCTTCAGGAAGCTAAAAAGTATCCGGAGCAGATGCGCGCGAAAGTGCTCGACTTTAACCAGGTTTACGGCTCAAGCAGGGAAATGGGGAAGCAAATGCGAGAGCTAGCCGATGAGCGGAAAACGGTTCAGAAACCGGTGCTTCATGTGCAAATTAATTTTCATCCGGATGAAAAATTAAGCCGCGTTCAGGCGGAGCAGGCGATCGACAGTATTTTAAAAGATATCGGCATTGAAAAAGATAATCACCAGTACGTAGTGGTGCAGCATAAGGACAAGGCCCATGACCATTATCATGTTGTTGCCAACCGGGTGAGTATGGACGGGGAGCTACTCAATGATCACCGGATCAAGGACCGGCTGCAAGTTGCCTGTGACAAGGTAGAAAAGGAGCAGGGCCTAAGACCAACGCAGGGCAGAACGGTTGTCTATGATGCAAGGGAGGAGAAAGGTTTCCGGTATGTAAATGAACAGGAAAAGCAGACCAATAAACAGCAAAAACAAAATAAGGCAGTCCGAGATAAAAATCCGATAATCCAAGAACAGAAAAATGAAATCCGCAAGCATTTGCAGGAAGTACTATCTAAAAAAGAGATTGATAGTCCTGAAAAATTGAAGGTGGAACTAGAGAGGCGAGGAGTAGATGTTCAACTTTCAGAGAATAAAAACGGGATATCGGGTATCAGCTTTAAAAAAGATAATATTTCTGTAAAAGGCTCCGCTATAGACTATAAATGGAGCGAGATAAGCAAGGCACTAGAAGAAAACAGGGTAAAGGTTGAGCTGCTTAGAAATGTTAATCCACATCTCCTTAAATCGGCCCTGAAAGAACATGTACAAAAGCAGAAGGATGCAAGCCTTTTCAAAGCAGACGCACCAGGTAAAGGAAACATTGAAGCTCCGAAATTTGAGACACATTCAGCCGGGGTAAAAAAGGAAAGTTTACAGCCAACTCCAGAAGAAAAGAGAGAGCACGATTTTGTAAAGGATTATAACCTCCGGATAGAAAGTGCCATTAAGGAAATTAAAGCTGAACTGCAACGGGGAAATATGGGAGGCAATGTTTCTGGTATCATGGAGAAAAATGGGTTCAAGGAAGAAAAGGACCGTTTCATCTATTCAAATGCCGGGCTTCAAATAGGCATCAAAAAAAGCACTTTTGATTGGTCTGTAAAAGATGTCAAAGAGCAATTTGAACGGTTTAAGGACAGCGAAAAGCGGTATAGTCAGCTGATGCAGCAGGAGCCTAAAAAGATTAATATGCTTGATAAACTGACAGGGGCCGCTAAGGAGAAGGAAAAAGCTAATGATAACCTAAAAAGGGAGCAGCGGGAAGCCATTAAGCCGGAATTTAAGCCGCAAGTACGAGGAATGGAAAGCCGGGATCTTACGCTTCTTTCAAAATTTGAACATAGGGTATATGAGCATAAAAGGCAGGAGCAGTTAAGAGAAATGTTTTCTAAGAAAAATGAACAGGACCAGAATCGAAAAAACGGATTAAAAAGATAGTCCCCTTTAAAGCCAATCAACCAGGTCACCAAAAGCTATCACGTCTCTTTATGTTTAAAAAGATCATTCCTTACTGGTATTTAGCCACCGCCAAAAGCACCTTAACATTTTTTCTTTTTTAGTCCGCTTTTTTCCTGGGCACAGGTATTAATTCTTCTTTTTGCTGTCTGAGACGGTGGTTATCTGCCGCCCAGTGTTCATATTAGTGACTTAACACTAATTTCTCATAAATAGACCCTTTTTTGATAATACAATATGCAAAATTCAGAAGTGATATTTATTTGCAATATCATTGCATACCACATGCCCTTACTTTTGTTTACTGTTGAAGAACATAATTTGTGAGCATTAAATTTTATATTTGCTACCGAGTGAGGATACTTAGCTACATATTAAGTTTTATGGTACTGGTTTTATGCCTGATGCCATGTACGGATTTGGACCTTTCTTCTGATGAAGGGAAGGTTGAAATTAGTAGTACTGATAATACAGCAAAGCACACATTAGATATTTGTTCTCCTTTTTGCCAGTGCTCTTGCTGTACAAGCCCGACGCTGACATTATTTAATACTTTTACAATTAAGTCACCTCAAGGTCCGGACCGCTTGTACGGAAAGCACCTTCCCGGAAAAGTAATAGAAAGTATGTTTGCCGTATGGCAACCTCCCCGTTTGAGCTAAACTTCTGCTCTGAATTGCTTAGGCCATTCTCTTGATGATCTCTTTTTGAGATACTTTCTTATTTACTAATCATAACTATTCATGTTAGATAAAATTATTCTTTATTCCATCCGGAATAAGGTAGTGATTGCTGTGGGTATACTGCTGTTGATTATTTGGGGCGTTTATTCAGCTCTAAAGCTACCTATTGATGCTGTTCCGGATATTACAAATAACCAGGTGCAGGTAATTACCCAGGCACCCAATCTTGGGGCTCAGGAAGTTGAGCAATTCATCACAAATCCTGTTGAGCTTGCTTTGAGCAACATTGCCAATGTTGTCGAGCAGCGCTCCACTTCTCGTTCAGGTATTTCTGTTATCACTGTGGTATTTACAGACGATACTGATATTTATTGGGCAAGGCAACAAGTTTCCGAACGACTAAAGGAAGCTGAATCACAAATTCCTAATGGAATGGGAGAACCCTCAATGGGGCCGATAAGTACTGGCCTTGGAGAAATTTACCATTACGTTGTTCATACCAAGCCTGGTTATGAAACCAAATATTCGCCAACTGACTTAAGAACCATCCAGGACTGGATCATCCGCCGACAGCTAACAAGCACCAAGGGCCTGGCTGAAGTTAGCGCCTGGGGTGGGTATGTTAAGCAGTACGAGGTGGCTGTTAATAATGACCAGTTAAATGCTTTTGGACTTACTGTTACAGACATCTACAATGCCTTAGAGAAAAATAACGCAAATACCGGAGGCTCTTATATTGAGCAGCAAAATAGTGCTTATTTCATCAGAGGTCTTGGCCAGGTTAAAACCCTTACAGATATAGAAAAGATAGTGATATCCAATACCAAGGGTGCTCCGGTGCTCATTCGTGATGTAGCGAAGGTACAGTTTGGAAGCGCTACCCGATATGGGGCTGTCACTCGAAACGGAGAGGGCGAAGTTGTAGCTGGTATTACTCTAATGCTTAAAGGCGAAAACTTCAATGAAGTAATAAAGAATGTTAAAGATCGAATGGCCCAGATTCAAAAGTCTTTGCCAGAAGGTGTGGTTGTTGAACCCTTTATTGATCGAACTGAACTGGTTGGACGGGCTATTGGAACAGTTGAGAAAAACTTAATAGAAGGTGGTCTGATAGTAGTTTTTGTACTCGTGCTGCTCCTTGGAAACTTTCGAGCGGGTCTGGTGGTTGCCTCAGTTATTCCCCTGGCACTGCTGTTTGCCCTTGCCATGATGCGATTATTTGGGGTGTCGGGAAATCTAATGAGTCTTGGTGCGATTGATTTCGGATTAATTGTGGATGGAGCTGTAATCATTGTGGAAAGTATCGTTCACCGGATATCTACAGGGAATTTTCACCTGAATGGTGTTGCAAAGCTTAATCAAAGGCAGATGGACGAGGAGGTCTATACGGCATCCTCTAAAATTAGAAATAGTGCAGCCTTTGGCGAAATTATCATTCTGATTGTTTATCTCCCCTTATTTTCCCTGGTTGGTATTGAAGGGAAAATGTTTAAGCCTATGGCGCAAACAGTGGCCTTTGCTATTCTAGGGGCATTTATTCTTTCGCTCACTTATGTGCCAATGGCGAGTGCTTTATTCCTAAGTAAAAAGACTGTACATAAGCGCAATTTATCCGACCGGATTATGGATCTTCTTCATCGGATCTACAGACCAGTGCTAGATCTAACGCTAAGGATGAAGCGTATTGTGGTGTTGATTTCGGTTGTAATTCTTGCTATAAGCATCTGGGTATTCAGTCGTATGGGCGGAGAATTCATTCCAACACTTGAAGAAGGGGATTTGACGGTGGAAATTAGCATGATGCAGGGTACTTCATTAACCCGTACAATTGAAACCTTTAGCAAAGCAGAAAAAATATTGATAGCAAAGTTTCCGGAAATAAGGCAAGCTGTAACCCGTATTGGGAGCGCAGAGATTCCAACAGATCCTATGCCTATTGAACGGGGAGACATGATGCTTTCTATGAAACCAAAAGAGGAATGGACAAGTGCTGAAGATAGGGCTGAGATATCTGAAAAAATTGAAGAAGCACTATCGGCAATACCAGGTATTAATGTGGAGGTTACACAACCAATGCAAATGCGCTTTAATGAGCTAATGACTGGAATTCGGCAGGACGTAGCAATAAAGATTTTCGGGGAAAACATTGAAGTGCTATCGGAAAACGCGAATAAAATTGCATCCCTTATTAAAGATGTTGACGGCGTAAGTGAGCCGATCGTAGAAAAGGTAAGTGGTCTTCCCCAGATTTTGGTCACTTATAACAGAGACATGATAGCCCAGTATGGACTATCGATTGAAGCGGTCAATGCTGTTTTACAAACAGCTTTTGCAGGAAATGTAGCAGGAGTGGTTTTTGAAGGTGATCAGCGCTTTGACTTAGTGGTGAGACTGCAACGCAATCTTCGAGAAGATATCAGCAACATTGAAAATCTTTACATTTCGCTACCCTCCGGCAATCAGGTTCCATTGAATCAGGTTGCAAAAATAGAACTTAAGGATGCACCCGCTCAAATCTCCCATGAAGATGGCCGCAGAAGAATTTATGTCGGATTCAATGTGCGAGGAAGAGATGTCGAAAGCGTTGTAACTGAGATTGAGCAAAAGCTATCAAGAGAGCTGAAGTTACCTTCGGGATATTATACCACCTATGGTGGTCAATTCGAGAATCTAAATAAGGCAAAAGAAAGACTCACAATTGCTGTACCTGCTGCGTTACTTTTAATTATCGCGCTGCTCTATTTTACTTTCCGGTCAGTAAAAGAGACCTTGCTTATTTTTACTGCCGTGCCATTATCTGCTATTGGTGGTATTTTTGCATTAACCTTAAGAGGTATGCCCTTTAGTATTTCCGCAGGTGTTGGCTTCATTGCCCTGTTTGGTGTTGCTGTTTTAAATGGAATTGTACTGATTGGATATTTTAATCAGTTAAAATCAGAAGGTATTACTGACATCTATGAAAGGGTACGAAAAGGAACTTTTGTGCGCCTGCGACCAGTCATATTGACTGCGTCAGTTGCATCCCTTGGATTCTTACCAATGGCCCTTTCCAATACAGCGGGAGCCGAAGTTCAAAAGCCACTTGCAACTGTTGTCATTGGTGGGCTGATCACTGCAACCCTTCTGACTTTAGTTATTCTTCCAGCCCTGTATGTGCTGATTTTTGAAAAACAGGAGCGTAATCTTAAGACGGGCATTAAAGGTGGCTTATTACCATTATTTTTGCTGTTGGCTTTCAGTATGGTGACAGAAAACGCATCTGCGCAAACCCCGAAGTCCTTACAGCAGGTCATTGACATAGGATTAGCAAATAACCCAGGTTTAAAGGCAGGAAACCTGGCTGTAAATCAAGCGCGGGTTCTTCAGGGTACTGCTTTCGATCCGGACAAAACCCAGCTGAGCATATCACAAGACCCAACAGCCGGGGGAGGAAATGACAACAGCTTAAACATAAGCCAAACCATAGAATTTCCTTCAGTTTACTCAGCCCAGAAAAGGGTACTGAATGGAGAACGCAAGGTTGCAGAAACGAACTTTGATTTAGCAAAACTAGTCCTGATTCGTGATATTAGTTTAGCCTACCAGCAGCTTGCTTTTATTCAACAAAAAGGATCACTACTTAAGTCACTAGATAGTATCTACAGCAACTTCGATCAAAGGGCAGGTATAAGGTATAAAGCAGGAGAAACTTCTTATTTGGAAAAATTGGCTGCTCAAAGCAGACAGAAAGAAATTCGAATGCTGCAAAAGCAGGCTGCAAGCGACTTACAAATTGCTCAGGCAGAATTGCACAAGCTAACTGGCAGCGTAGAATTGATTATAGCTGAAGCACTAAGGCCATTGAAGCCAAGTGTACTAATGCTGGATTCTTTAAAGTCAAATTTATCGCTGTTAAAACAACAGCAACAAATCGGGCTAAGTAATGATCGCATTCGCCTGGAGAAAAGAAAGTTGCTGCCTGACCTTGTGGCTGGCTACTCTCACCAATTTTTAGTAAGTGGCTTTAACCCCGCTAATATAAACCGGGAATATTTTCCTGGGACACGTATCGCTGGATTTCAGCTAGGTGTTGGTATTCCTTTAATCTCAGGCGCACAGCGTGCCAGAGTCAAGGTTGCTGCTATTCAAAAAGAGATTGCAGAAGCTGATCTTGCTAATCTTCAAAACACGCTAGAATCAGATTATCGAAAGCAGGGCAATGAAGTATCTAAACAGCTTGCCGCATTGGAATATTATCAGTCTTCAGCGCTTGATGAAGCTGCTGAAATATTAAGAATATCTCAGTTTGCTTTCGAAAAAGGTGAGATTGGGTATGTCGAACATCTTCAAAATTTGTCCCATGTTATCAATATTCGAATGGGATATCTGGAAGCGATTCATCTTCTTAATCAAGCAACACTTCAACTCAACTATCTAAAAGGAAAATTATAATGAAAGCCGTAACTATTAAACTATATAAATACCTGATCAGTTCGCTATTGATGCTAGCTGTGCTATTAATAATCTCATGTAAAGGTAGTAATCCAACAACTGAGGTTGAATCTGAAGAGGAGGAACATACAGACGCTTTATCTTTAACTGAAAAACAGATGCAAGCTGTAGGAATAACCCTTGGAAAGATTGAATTAAAAAATCTGAAAAGTGTGGTCAAGGCTAACGGGCACCTGGAAGTTCCTCCACAAAACAATGCGGAAGTTCACCCATTAATAGGTGGGCTGATACAAAAGATCCACGTGCTTGAAGGTAATTACGTTAAAAAGGGTCAAACATTAGTGACGCTGGAGAATCCTGAGTTTGCCCAGGTGCAGCAGGACTATCTCGCTTCGAAAAGTGCACTTTCCTTTGCTGAGAAAGAGTATGAACGGCAAAAGGAACTGATGGATGCAAAAGCCGGTACTGGCAAAGTCTTTCAACAAGCTGAGGCTACCTATTTTGCAGAACAGTCCCGCTTTAGGACACTGAAGCGTCAACTTGGACAAATGGGAATAAGCTTTAAAGCCTTGGATAAGGGTGCTGTCATCACCCAGATTGCAGTTCCAGCTCCAATAAGCGGTGTAGTTGGTCATATCATGGCAACTACTGGAAGCTTCGCCGATATAAATAAACCTTTATTGAACATCACTGATAACAGCCGAATACATTGTGACCTTCTGGTATATGAAAAGGACCTATTTAAGGTTAAGTCCGGACAGCAGGTTGATTTTGTTTTAACAAATCAAAATAACCAGCAAATCACAGGAAAGATCTATGGCATTAATAAAACCTTTGAAAATGATAGCAAAGCGGTGATTGCCCATGCACGTATTGATAACCGGTCAAATAGGAACCTGATACCGGGCATGTATGTTTCCGCATTAATTGATGTCGGAAATCAAACTACCCAAGCTGTCCCGCTTGACGCAGTAGTAAGTGCTCAGGGCAAAAGCTATATTTTCATAGTAGATAGTTCAATGATCAAAAATGAAGAGCATGCTGAAGGCGAAAAAAACGATTCAGAAAAGGAAGAAGTGCGGGACAAAGAGTTTCATTTTAAGATTATTGAAGTAGCCACAGGCGTTTCCGATTTAGGCTATATAGAGATCATCCCATTGACAACTATTCCATCAAATGCATTAATTGTAACTAAAGGTGCTTTTTATATTCAGTCCAAAGCTTCAGGAGGTGGCGAGGAGCACCACTAATGTATTTGGCCTGCTGAAAACCAGTCTCAATCTGTATTGCAAATAAACTAATAAATATGAGTCCCAATATTGAAACAATGCTGATCGAAAAGGGAATCCAACCCACTGCTATGCGCATGCTGGTATTGGATTGTTTGCTTAAACAATCATCGGCCACTCCTATGACTGAATTGGAAAGTGAACTCCACCCCGCTGATCGAATCACCATATACAGAACACTCAAAACCTTTGAAGAGAAGGGAATGGTTCATGCAATTGATGATGGAAGTGGCGCAACTAAGTATGCGATTTGCGTAGAGGATTGCAGTACGACAGGTCATCATGACCTCCATGTACATTTTAACTGTAACATTTGCAAACAGACCACTTGTCTGCCTAATACAAGTGTACCGGAATTAAAGCTTCCTGAAGGTTTTGTCCCTGCAGAGTTAAGTCTTATTGTTAAGGGTGTGTGTCCTGGCTGTTCAAATAGATAATGCAATCCTATTGCATGCAATGCTTAGGTAACTTTGTGAATTAGAATACTTCATAACTACCCCCTGTTGACTTAGATCATGGAGGAGTTTTTAAAACAACAATAATGGAAGAAATTAAAAATAAGCAGCTTAATGATTTGGCAACTATGCCAAATCCAATTAACCAAGAAAGTGCACATTCTCAGAATGACGGGCATGATCACGGGCAACAAGACACTGAAACAAACGGAGTGCTTGCACATTGGGATTTAATCCTTGCCCTGTTAATGTTGGCCACCGAATTGATTTTGGAATTTGGTTTTAATTATAAACTAAGCAACCCCATTGGCTTCACTGTTAATTCCATTGCTTATCTGCTGGCTGGCAGAAGCGTACTTAATCTTGCATTTCGCAAAGCACGGAGGGGAGATATCTTTAATGAATTTGTCCTAATGAGTGTAGCTACCCTGGGAGCATTTTATATCGGTGAATATTCAGAGGGTGTAGCAGTAATGGTTTTTTACCAAATCGGCGAGTGGTTCCAGGATTCGGCTGTTAGTAGGGCAAAACGTAATATCAAAGCGCTACTGGATATCAGACCAGATGAAGTTACCGTACTTAGAAATGGAGTTGACCAGATAGTAACGCCCTCACAAGTGTCACTTGGAGAAACAATACAGGTCAAACCCGGAGAACGGGTGGCTTTAGATGGTATTTTAGTTTCCCAGAATGCATCTTTTAATACAGCAGCTTTAACTGGCGAGAGTAAACCAGACACCAAGTACAAAGACGAACCAATTTTAGCGGGAATGATCAACTTAAATACTGTAGCGCAGATTAAAGTTAGTTCCCTATTCAAGGACAGTAAGCTTAGCAAGATCCTTGAAATGGTACAGGATGCTACTGCTCGCAAGTCTCAGACACAGCTTTTTATTTCACGCTTTGCCAAGGTTTATACTCCCATTGTATTTTTTCTTGCTTTAGCGTTGGTTGCACTTCCCTATTTTTTTGTAGAAGGTTACGTTTTTAGAGACTGGTTGTATCGGGGACTTGTATTTCTAGTAATAAGCTGCCCTTGTGCATTAGTGGTGTCAATTCCCCTGGGATACTTTGGTGGTATTGGCTTAGCCTCCCGAAACGGAATTCTTTTTAAAGGGGGAAACTTTCTTGATGTTATGACCAAAGTAAATGCTGTTGTGATGGATAAAACCGGAACACTCACCAAAGGGGTATTTAAGGTTCAGCAAGTAGTTGCCCAAAGTATTAGCGAACAGGAATTGGTAAGAATAACAGCGGCTTTAGAAAAAAATTCTACCCATCCGGTTGGAAAAGCAGTGGTAGAGTATGCAGGGGAGGACTTAGGCACTTTAACCGCAAGTGAGGTTGAAGAGATAGCTGGTCATGGTTTAAAAGGAAAAGTTGATGGCAAACAAGTGCTTGCAGGGAACTTGAAACTCCTCAAGAAATTTGACATTTCCTATCCACCAGAAATTGAGCAAATCGTGTACACCATTGTTGTGATAGCAATTGATAATAGGTATGCCGGTTACATCACTATTGCTGATGAAATTAAAGAAGATGCAGCTGCCACTATCAAGGCAATGCACGACTTGAATATAAAAACAATAATGTTATCTGGCGACAAACAATCGGTAGTGGATGCGGTGGCAAAACAAATTGGAATCGATGCAGCATATGGGGATCTTCTTCCTGAAGGAAAAGTTGAGAAAGTACAATCCTTGAAAGATCAGGGTTTACAAATTGCGTTTGCCGGAGACGGTGTGAATGATGCTCCAGTAGTTGCTCTAGCTGATGTTGGCATAGCCATGGGTGGGCTAGGAAGCGATGCAACGATCGAGACTGCAGATGTTGTTATTCAAAATGATCAGCCCTCTAAAATAGTTTCGGCTATTAAAGTAGGTAAGATTACAAGGAACATCGTTTGGCAAAACATCATTTTAGCAATGGCAGTAAAAATTATTGTTTTAGCACTTGGGGCTGGAGGGGTTGCAAATCTGTGGGAAGCCGTAATTGCTGATGTTGGTGTTGCGTTGCTTGCTATTTTAAACGCGGTAAGGATTCAAAAGATTAGCCTGTAGCAATCTGATCTGGATACCGTTTAAAGGTGTTTACTCATTCTAAATTCAATGACGGCTTCATGATAATGCTTTAAGACACATTCCATGCAATGGTTGCATTAATAAATAAGTCTCGAGAGAGTTGAATACAATTTGCGATTAATTTCGCGGAGCGTAGATTATAATACAGGCGCCGATCAAAGCAATTGAAGCGCCTACTATATCATATTTATCAGGTTTAAATCCGTCTACTTTCCACGCCCATATTAAAGCTAAAACTATAAACACACCTCCATATGTAGCATATACCCTTCCAAAGTTGGCTGTTTGCCAAGTGGCAACGACTCCATAAAGAGCAAGAATTATCCCACCAAGTATACCGTACCAAAATGGCTTATCTTCTTTTAGCCATTGCCAAATTAGGTAACCACCCCCAATTTCAAATATGCCAGCGATTATAAAATAACATAAAGACCTTACTATATCCATTGGACTAAAATACCATTAAAGTTTAGCTGTTCTCCAACAGTGACATATCTAACATAAAAACTTATAAGCGGAAATATCATTAAATCCTCTTTTAAGAAGACGGCCTGGCTGTCTGACCTCAATAGAAGCTTTACGGCAAAAGAGAGAAATTGCGGTTTGTTCGACGCCGATCTAGCTTTCGCCAAATATTGAATACTCCAGTATTCCACCATTTTTTGATAGAAATTGAGATGAGTATTTGATAAACAGTTATAGAATTATTGTGTCTTTTCTAGCAGGCCAGCGATGAAGTAAAGTCTACAGTTGTTTCCTCTCAACCATCAAGAAAATGGAAGAATACAAGTTATCCTATGAGAGATTTTTGGCTATATTGTAATCACCTACATTTATTGAAATGAAAAACGACAAAACATCACAAAACTACACGTTAAACAGACGTAATTTTGTTACTGGAATTATCCCGGTGATAGCTGGCGCAACAATACCATCCTGGGCTTCGGCGAAGGAGAGTCAACAAACCAGAGAAGACAATGACTTTCCAGGACTTATCACGCGAGAGAAAAAGCCATTAAATATGGAGTTTCCATTTCCTACGTTAAAAAACAGGATTACTCCAAATAACCAGTTCTTCATCAGGAGTCATTTTAACATTCCCAATATTGATGCTGCAAATTGGGAATTAGAGATTGGCGGCAACACCAATCGTGTCATAAAAATCAATCTGAGCGAACTTAAAAAGCTTCCTGCAAAAAAGGTAATGGCTACTATAGAATGTGCCGGAAACGGACGTGCTAACCTCGCCCCAAAAGTGAAGGGTTTAGGATGGGAACAAGGTGGGATCAGCAATGCTGAATGGACAGGAGTACCTTTATCCGTATTGTTAAAAAAGGCTGGGATAAAGGTGGGTACGGTAGACATTATTTTGGAAGGGAATGATGAGGGGATGATTACAGAAGAGCCGAAATCACCAGGAAAAATCAAATTCGCCCGGAGCATTCCGTTAAATATAGCAATGCAGGATCACATCATCATCGCCTATGAAATGAATGGAAAACCATTGAGTGCTGAACATGGTTTCCCGGCAAGGGCAATTATTCCAGGATGGTATGGTATGGCATCTGTGAAATGGCTGATGAAAATTACTGCATCTGAAAAGCCGTTTGATGGCTATTGGCAGACGATTGAATATGCTTACTGGAAGCGTGTTGAAGGACTACCTACCTTGACGCCCGTAACCACTACATTGGTTAAGTCTGAAATATCAAGGCCGGTATTGTTTGAAGCGGTGCCGGCTGGAAAACCTTATCAAGTAAGGGGTGCAGGATGGTCAGGTGATAGTAACCTATCGAAAGTAGAAATAAGCACGGATAAAGGCAATTCATGGCAACCAGCAAAATTAATTGGTCCTGCTATCCCTTTCGCCTGGCAGCTATTTGAATTTGAATGGGTGGTTCCTGCTAAGACTGGAAGATATAGTTTAATGGCTAGAGCGACAGATCAAAATGGCAAAACGCAACCCATGGAGCATGATTTAGACAGAAGAACTTACATGGTTAATTTTATCTCGCCAATTGATGTAGATGTAATATAGCTCAATAAGAACAAATTTCAGGATCTTGCGGTTATCGCATAAGGCTTGTCTGCCATAAACAGTTTATCACATTTAATATTCTACATCAAACCATGATCAGATTCACGTCTATACTTTTACTATTTGCTAGTTTCTCTGCACGAGCACAACATGAACACATGCAAATGGCAACTAAAAAAAATGTCTTCCTTGGGCAAATGGACCATATGATGATGAAGATGGATGAAATATCAGCTACCACATCTGCAGACAGAGATTTCATACAAATGATGATCCCACATCACCAGGGAGCTATTGATATGGCAGAAGAAGAGATTAAGGCCGGAAAAAATAAAGAAATGATTCAGCTAGCTAAAAGTATCAAAGCTGAGCAACAAACTCAGATTCAGCAAATGCAACTCCTGCTTAGCCATCCTGAAGGATTTATCGCTACAGGCAACCAACATCAAAACGCTAACCAGAAGATGATGAAAGTGATGATGGAGCAAATGCCTGAAGAAAAACAATTGTCGGATACTGATCTGTCCTTTGCAAAAATAATGCTTCCTCACCATCAGGCTGCCATCGACATGGCTAAAGTTGAGTTGCGGTATGGAAAAAATAAAAATGTAAAAAGACTGGCCGAGAATATTATCTCAGATGAACAGATAGAAATCCAACAAATGAAGACATTTACAACCTCCCATTAACATATGAAAAAGATATCCTTGTTTACGATATTTATATCCAGTTTTGCCCTACAATCAAAAGCACAATCAATCTATGCCCAAGACAGGGTTTATACAGGCAATCAGATATCTAATACGGTTTCTGTCTTAGATCCCTCAACACAAACTTTATTAGGAAATATTGTTCTTGGTAAACCCCAACCTGATATCTTAAGTCCTCTATATAAGGGACAGGCCCTGGTTCATGGCCTGGGTTATTCCCCTAAAAAGCAATTACTAGCAGCGGTTTCCATTGGATCAAATTCAGTAACCTTTATTTCAACAGCAAAAAATAAAGTATTAAAAACTGTTTATATCGGACGTTCACCGCATGAGGCAACCTTTAACCCTTCAGGATCACAGGCATGGATATCGGTAAGAGGAGAATCGTATATCAGCGTAATCGATGCAAATAAACTGATTGAAATCAAACAAATTCCAGTAGCCGACGGCCCGGGAATGGTTGCTTTTACTCCAGATGGAAAATGGGCTTATATTTGTTCCAGCTTTACTGCAGAAGTGGATGTAGTGAATTCAACTTCCTATGCTATTGTAAAGCGTATTCCAGTAGTTAGTCCATTTTCTCCAAATATATTCTGTAGTCCTGACGGGAAATGGATTGCATTGACACATAAGGATGTAGGGAAGATCACTGTCATCAGCACGGAGACAAATACTATACATACAGTACTAAATACAGGTCCAATTACCAACCATGTCACTTTTACTTTAGTTAATAATTCACCTGTGATGCTGGCAACCATTGGCGGAGAAAACAGCTTAAAAGTATTTAGTGTTTCACAAGATTTCAAGCTTACTGATAGCATTGCGACAGGATCATTGCCACATGGCGTCTGGACTTCAGCAGATGGTAAATTTGCATATGTCGGATTGGAAAATGATGACCAGGTACAAGTGGTTGATCTGGTAAAAATGGCCGTTGTAAAAACCATTGCTATTGGACAATGTCCGCAAGCATTGTTGTACGCTGCTAATGCCAGCCCTGCAAATGCCTCAAAAGAAAATTTAACCCCGCTTAATCTTGCAGACAAAAGTCAGGTGATTAAATTGATGAATAAGGATAATTCAATGTCATCAGGCATGCTAAACGTAAGAAGCGTAGGCTTGACTGATCTTGTCGTACAGGACTTTAAAAAACTCGAGCCAAATACTTCGTATACTTTAGCGTTAACCAACTCCTCAAATGATACGTTTAACGCTGATTATGTCATCAATTCTTTTAAGACCGATGAAAAAGGAGCTTTTAGCGGTCAATCCTCGGGGATTATTAAGAGTGTAGGAACAAGTGGCGCCGATTATAAACATGTGATTCTTATTGATGATCTTTCAAAAAAGCTGGTGATGATCAGTAACTAATGTAATTTAAACCAAAGATATTACTGCCCACAATGCAGCACTTGAAATTACTATCCATAAAATTACGCCTTGTAACAGTGGCATTACCCCCACTGCTTTCAAGATAGTAAATGAGAGTCCGCTTCCTATCAGGAACAATGTTAAAGTTAAGCCTACTTTTGCTAATGCTACAAAGTAGGGCGCAAAAGGCTTAATAAAGGGTAAGTAGGTGTTGGCGATCATTGCCAGGATAAATAGCCCTATAAAATAGGGTATACTAACTTTGCTATTGTTGCTTTTGAACAGGAAAGATGTACCAAATGCTACAGGAACAATCCATAGTGCTCTGGCTAACTTAACAGTTGTGGCTATCTGTAGTGCTTGTTCACCATATTTACTGGCTGCCCCAACAACAGAACTGGTATCGTGGATAGCAATGGCACACCACATACCAAATTGTGACTGTGACAAGTTAAGCGCATGTCCGATAGCAGGGAAAAGAAATAAGGCCACCGAGTTGAGTATAAAAACAGTACCCATTGCAACGGAGATCTGTTTTTCTTCTGCGTTCATTACAGGCGACAATGCAGCAATAGCACTTCCACCACAGATCGCCGTTCCAGCTGATATCAAAAAAGATGTTTTACGTTCTATTTTAAATACTTTTCCCAGGATAAAACCAATGATAAGTACTCCGAAAATAGAGACTACAGTAAACATTACGCCTTCTTTTCCTGCTTTCATTGCACTGAATACATTCATTCCAAATCCTAGCCCGACAACAGAAATTTTTAGCAGCAGGTTTGTAGCCTTGTGATTTAAATGCAGATAGGGATGTTCCATTAGTTGCGCCAATACTAATCCTAACAATAAGGCTAAAGGAGGCGACATAAATGGAAAGAGGCACAGCAAAACTGCCAGGGTGAAGATAATTTTACGGGTGTATAAATTTAAGTTTAGCAGGTTACTCGCTTTTATTTTAGAAGAATTTGAATTGTCTTTGATTTGTGTTATGGTTTTCATTGTCTTTGTTTTCTGATTCAAAGATCCATAACTAAAAAACCCGGATCAAATTACTAAAACTTATCTTCCATAACTTCATGTTATAGAAGATAAGTTTTAGACATTATTTATTCCCAACCCCATTTTTTGAAAATGAGATGTCCTTTATCGGATTGCATAAACTTGATAAAACGCTCAGTTTCCGACTTATGCGTACCAGTGCTACTCTTCACTACAGGTGTACCTCTATAGACTGTTTGTGTAACAGGAATCTTAACCATTGAGGTGAGGTCTGGTAAACGGTTATGCCAGGAGCCAAATGTTATCCAGGCATCATATTGAGGATCATTTTTCCAGGCAGCAATACCCAATGCCGAATTTGCAAATGTACCTGCTATACGCTGCTGTATGTTTGCAATCAGATCTTGTCGACCTGCTAAATCTTCCCAAAGCCCCATTTGCCCAGCCCCATTCACATCAAGAATTTTCACACCTGGTTTACAGAGATCGCCCAGATTTTTGATGTTTTTAGGATTGCCGGGCCGTACCAGGATCGCTGCAGCACGTTTATATAACTCTGTCCGAGAGTTCGCCACTATCATGTTTGGGTGGTCAGACATGAATTTTGAAAGCATGTATTCTGCGCCTCCAAAGAACAAATCTGCATGTTTCATTGCATCCGGCATCCATTCATTATCTGGCCCGGCAGTGACTTTAATTACGATATCATGCTGCTTTCCAAAAACCTTCGCACATTCATTAATCGGTCCGAGCGGCCCACCGGGACCATAGACATATAAAGTATCATTTGGAATTTGTGCATTCCCAATGGTCACTACAGCAACGACTGACAATATGGTTAAAAATATATTTTTCATTGTGTTTATGTTTAAGGTAAATCAAAACCAAACTTTTTGTAGATGGCAGCAGCCTGCGGACTGATCAAAAAATCCATAAAATCTTTTGCAGCGGCCGGATGTGGCGCATCTTTTAACTGTCCGGCTATATATTGCGCATGGATATTCTCTTTTTCAGGAATTTCAATGAGCTCAACAGGATGGCCAATCATTTTCTGATAGTAGGCCTCAGTATACCATACTGGAGCGGCGTCACTTTCGTTGTATAGTATCCTCATTGGTGATTGGCGATGATGGATCATGGTAAGATAAGTAGTCTTATCTTTAACTTTATCTTCCATGATGGTAGATTTTAATGTTTCTCCTCCAGCTTTCACATAGGCTTCTTCAATACGTTTACCGATCCCTTCATTCTCTGGATTTGGCATACTGATCCTCAGCTCTTTATTTGCTAAATCTTTGAGTGACTTCAATGCCTTCGGATTTCCTTTTTGGACCATGATTGCCAACCTGTTTCTAGCATATAAAGTCGTTTTGCTAAACCATTCAGGGGTCATGTCTATCCGGTTCTTACCAGCTGTATAAACATCCGGCTTTAAGGTAATTCTCATGTTGCCCACCACAATGCTACCGGTTTTTATTTGTTGGGCTAAAATGCCTGGGGGAAGCGTTTCGGCAAATACCCGCAGATACTGTGGATATGACTTTTTAAAGGCTGCAATTAATTCGTCAATGCACATAAACTGGTTACCGGCAAAGAAAACCACCAGTTGGGGATCATTAATGTCTCCAAAAAGATCAGGCACATTGTCTACTCCAGGTACTGTGAACTGAACTTTACTTTCAGGTGGAGTATTCCAGGGCGGATCAAAGCGATGATCCTGGGCCTTAACATTTCCACAAAGCAATAAAAATGCAACTGTGGCTAAAAAGGTGTGATTTATATATTTCATGATTTTTTAATTATTTGGTTTAAGGATGTACAACTGCCCATCCCTGATATTGACGGATGATGATTTCACCATTGCCGCTGGGCACATAACTGATAAAATCAAATAAGGTATTTTTTTCGATCTTCCTTTCTCTGACGGTATTTTCACATTGTGCAAGAATTACTCCTCTGGACTGCAGTTCTAATAATGTTTTTTCAAAAGATCCGTTCTTCTGGTAAACAGCTACGCCATCTCCAAAGGCAATAAGTTCTGCATTGATTTTCCCTTTTAACCTGGGATCGTCGAGTGCATTTTTTAGGTTTCGAAGTGTTCCTGCAATCTTTTTTTCATCACCGTTATTGATTACATACAGTGCCTTATAATTTTTCAGGGTGGCTTTTGCACCTGTAAAATTAGCAGGTGTAGTTTGGGCAAAAGTGGCCGAGGTTGCTGTGATCAGCAAAAATAGTGTACAGATTAAGGTTATTTTTTTCATGATTTTAGATTTTGACAATTTATTTAGTTGTTAATTTTACTTGTTTTTCGGAGTTTACAATTGGTGCAAATGGACCATATTTATGTTGATTTTCAGAAAAGTTGTCGGCATATGGTCCGTATGGCGCATCAAAAGGTTTTTTTAACAAATCAGGGTAATCTTTTCTTTGATCTTTATGTGGTCTTGGCTGTGAGTTCACAAAAGCAGCTAGATCCCAGGCCTCCTCATCACTTAACTGCACATCTCCATATCTGGCACCATATGGCATATTGTTCTTTACGAACCCCGCAAAGTTACTGAGTCTATACATCCCTGCGCCATCATTGTAGCTGTGTTTGCCCCATAATGGCGGATAAACATAAGTTAGTTTGTCTTCTTCGAGTATTCCCTCACCAGTTGCACCATGACAACTTTGACATTTACTGGTATATAAAATCGCTCCATGTTTGACATTCGCTGCCCTATCCAGGTATTTTAATTTTTCGGTTCCCGTTCCAAACACTTTCTCCCCTTTTTTTACACCTGTTCCAAGCCATTTCATATAAGCCAGCATTGCCTGTATCTCTTTACCAGATTCGTCTGGTACTTTGCCTGCAAGACTTCGATTGAAGCACTCTGCAATACGTGCCGATGCAGGTTCAACCTTTCCTGATCTGCCACTCATTTTAGGAAAACTGGAAATAAAACCAGCATAATTATTTCCGAACAGTTTGGTTCCACCGTCGAGGTGACAATTCTGACAATTCATACCATTTGTAATACGGGCTATGGATCCATTTGGCCCAAAATATTTGCTCGTATGTGCTATTAATTCTTTGCCATACCTGATCATCTGGCCGTACTTGGTATCCGCCGGAATCGTATTTTCATCAGGCGCTTTCCAGGCATCAGCAGGTACAACCTGGCTTTTGACGTTAACAGCAGCTATACCGGTTTCCACATCCTGTTTGGTTTTTGCTGTCAATTCTACATCTGGCTGCCCATTAAAAAATAAAGTGCAGATGAAAATGGTTCCACAAGCAACAAATAGAAACGCAATGATAGCCGTTGTCCTGGCTGTATATATAAGTGCTTGTTTGATTTCTTTTTCTGTTGATTCCTTATTCATAATCAATGTTTTTCTGTTACAAATGTGCATTTAGTCTACACATCAGAAAAAGCATAAAAAGTTATTGATGATAACATAAGGTTATGATGTCAGTACCTGTTGAAACAAATTGTTTTTATTTTAGCTTATCTACTAAAACTGTGTATGATAGATTTCCGTTTGCAAGTATTTTATGCTGTCGCTAAAAGGCTGAATTTTACAAAGGCTTCGGCAGAGTTATTTATCAGTCAGCCTGCTGTAACCAAACACATTAAAGAATTAGAGCAGGAGTTCAAAATGTCATTATTTGAACGCAGTGGAAACAAAAAAATCAGCCTCACCCCAGCCGGCGAATTATTGGTGCATTACGCAGAACAGATTTTTGGAACCTACCGGGAACTGGAATATGATATGAATCTACTTACTAAACAGCATAAAGGAATATTAAGGATTGGTGCCAGCAGTACTGTGGCACAATATATCATTCCACCTGTATTGGCACAGTTTCACAATAAGTTTAAGGATATACAAATTCAACTGGTTACCGGAAACACAGAAGATGTAGAGCAGCGTTTGATTGCTAGGGAAATAGATTTTGGAATCATTGAAGGCATCTCCCGGAACCCACAGATTAAATACGAACAATATCTAAAAGACGAGCTGGTGCTGGTGTGTTCTGGTCACAATTATGCCATGAAAAAGGAAATGATCAAACCGAATGAGTTGAAGGATTATGATTTATTACTTCGTGAACCTGGTTCTGGTACACTAGATGTTATTGCATATGCTTTAAAAGCACACCAGATAAAGGTGGGGGACTTAAATATAGAAATGCAGTTAGGTAGTACCGAAAGCATTAAATCCTATCTGATTCACAGCAAATGCCTGGCTTTTTTATCTATCCACTCCATATTGAAAGAGCTCAAGAATAATGAATGCCGCATCATAGATATCAAGGATATGGTTATCGAAAGGCCGTTTCATTTCATTCAGCTTCATGGTCAGCAGGACGCTCTGGCGGAACTATTTATGCGCTTCGCTAAAAGCTACAACTATAATGTATAGTGTTACCGAAATTTCGAGGCAATATCAGCCAGCTAAAGTGCTGCTGCTCTTTGTTTCTGAAGCTCCTGGAGGTGGCGATAAACATTTTTACCTGGGAAATACTAATCTGTTTCGAACAATTTATCTTGCATTTAGTGAGGTATTTGGCGATTTTAAATCTGTAGAAGATTTTTTGCAGTTCTTTAAAGGCACTGGATGCTTTTTGGAACATCTAACTTGTACACCTATTGATAAATCGTCAGTTAAAATCAGAAAGAACCAGAGGCAGGGGGGAATAGAGCAATTAGCTCATAAAATCAGAACATATCAACCCCGATTAATCATGATCCTAATGAAAAGCATTGAACAAGAGGTTAAAGAATCTATTGACCTATCAGGCTTATCGTTTATCGAAGAAATTGCAGTTACCTGCTATCCTGCCGGCACTGAATCAAACAGGCTTACTTGCATCCGGGATACCAGGGTTATCATCTCCAAACTGGCATCGATATTGACATAACATGCAAATATATTGCTGTAATATACCGATACAGAACAAGATGAAAATTCAAGATCAGGAAAACACCAAACAGCATGCAGGAGACCATTTGGCTAATGAAAGAACATTTTTGGCCTGGATCAGAACCAGTATTGGTATCATGGGATTTGGCTTCGTGGTGATGAAATTCTCGCTATTTATCAAGCAGATCAGTGCCGCACTGGGGAGTAAAGTGCCCCTGCACCAAACCGGAGATTCCCGCATTATCGGGATTTTTCTAGTTGCCCTGGGAGCAATTACTATCATTTGTTCTTACTTAAGATATAATTCAACGAAAGAACAATTGAATCAGGGGGTGTATTACCATTCAACACTTTTTGTTAAAGTTTTAACCGCTTTAGTTTTCATAGCTAGTATACTTTTACTGCTCTACCTTATTAAAACAACATAGGCAGTTAAATCATCTGTACTTGATGCTTTAGAAAAGAGAGGAAGGAAAGCGGTCGATATAGCGTTGTTTTTTGATATAAATTGCTGATTGCATTGGTCAAGGATCTTATAAAAATTTCACCTCTTTATGATAATCCACAGGAACAGGATAAGTCAATATTTTATGTTCCCGTAAATATTTTGGGTACCGCAATACGCTGTGAAGAATATATACCTGAATGGCCACTGAAAAAATAGGCTGTAAAACAGGCTACCGCAAAAAACATGGTGTATTCACTACCAAAAAGTTCTATACCCATAATCGTACAGGCAAGGGGTGTATTCGTTGCACCAGCAAAAACAGCAATAAATCCAAGGGCAGCAAACAAACTAACTGGAGCATTTAATAAGGTCGAAAGTGCATTGCCTAATGTTGCGCCAATATAAAACAAAGGCGTTACCTCACCACCTTTAAATCCAGTTCCTAATGTTAAAGTTGTGTAAATGGTCTTCCATAACCAGCTCCAAGTATCTGCTCCGCCAGGCTGAAAAGCAGAGGGAATTGTAACGGCTCCTTGGTATTCGCTATCCACGCCCAAACTTAAGTAATCCGGTTTCCCGATGGCGTAAGTCAAGCCTATAATAATCAGACCACCGATAACAGGAATAAGCCACTGGATCTTACATACTTTAGAAAAAAAGGCCTTGATCTCATGCACCATTACAGCAAACAGGTAGCTGGCCAGACCAAACAATGTGGATGCTAGAATAACCTTACTAAGCAGGAGTAGGTTTACCGGCAGGTATTCAGATAGAAAGTAGGCACTTTTCTCTATGAGATCGATGTGATAAGCGGTATGATGGATGCCCCAGGCAGAGACAGTAAGATCACCAAGCACGCTGGCAATTAATGCGGGAAGTAAAGCCTTGTACTCTATTCTTCCAATGGCCAGAACTTCCATTGCAAATATGGCACCGGTGAGCGGTGTTCCGAACACCGCCCCAAACCCGGCTGCAATTCCCGCGGTAAGGAGCATCTTGGTGTCTACCTCATTTAGCTTAAACCAGCGGCTAAACATTCCTGCGATGCTTCCTCCGATTTGTACCGCGGTTCCCTCTCTTCCAGCCGATCCGCCAAACAAATGGGTAATCACTGTAGTTATTAAGATTACTGGCGCCATCTGCCTGGGCACTCCACCACCCGGCCTATGGATTTCATCCATGATCAGGTTATTTCCTTTTTCTGAGGACCTACCAACTGACTGATAAATCAGGTGGATCACAATACCTGCTAAAGGTAGCAGAAAAATGAGCCAGGTATGCTGAAAGCGAAAGTGAATGGCCCAGCCTAGCAGCCAAAGGAACAAGGCAACCATACTTCCTATTGCAATGGCAACAGGAAGTATAAGCAGCGTCCATCGAACCGCATATTTAAAAACCGAAAGGTGTTCAAATAAAAATTTATTATGTTTCATTGTAGGTTAGCGGCTGATTTATAATTTTTTATAAAAAGTATTGATTCCTGCAAATGATGCCCTATCACCAAGTTCTTCTTCTATCCGAAGCAACTGGTTAAATTTAGATACCCTTTCAGAGCGGCAGCCACTTCCTGTTTTGATGTGCCCCGCACCGGTAGCGACAACCAGATCCGCAATTGTCGTGTCTTCAGTTTCACCACTGCGGTGAGAAATAAAGCAATTGTAACCGTTTTTTTGGGCTAGTTCTACGGCCTTTAGCGTTTCGGAAACTGTACCGATCTGGTTCAATTTAATCAGTACGCTGTTTGCAATGCCCTGGTCGATTCCCTGCTGGATAATACTCGGGTTGGTGCAGAATATATCATCTCCAACCAATTCCACTTTGTCTCCCAAAAGGCTGGTCAGCTTTTTCCATCCCTCCCAATCGTTTTCGCCCAACCCGTCTTCCAACAGGATAATTGGGTACTCTTTTAACCATCCTTCCCAAAAGCCAATCATTTCATCTGTTGTGATCCGTTCTTTAGAACTTTTATAAAATTCATATTTTCCATTATTCCACATTTCGCTGGTCGCTGGGTCAAGACAAAGGGAAATATCCTTGCCTGGAGCAAAACCGGCAATATGTATCGCTTCCATGATGATTTGGACGGCTTCCTCATTAGAACTCAGATTTGGCGCAAACCCACCTTCGTCACCAACTCCGGTATAATAGCCTTTCGCTTTTAGCAGACTTCTCAGGGAATGAAAAACAGCTTCGCCCATACGGATACTTTCCTTAAACGAGGGGGCGTTATGAGGGGCAATCATAAATTCCTGAAAATCGATGTTGTTATCAGAATGCCTTCCCCCATTAATGACATTCATGCACGGTACGGGCATTACGTAACCTTCCCTTTCCACTAGCTGCCTATACAAGGGAATCCCTTTTGCAACGGCCGAAGCCCGGGCGAAGGCGATTGAGGCCGCAAGCATCGCATTTGCGCCGAGCCTTGATTTATTCTCGGTTCCATCCAGACCAATTATATGATCATCGAAGGCCTGCTGACCCTCAAAGGATAAGCCGGTGACTGATTTGCCGACTTCGACGTTAATCCCTTTTACTGCTTTTTCCACGCCTTTACCATTATAGCGCTCTGGATCACCATCTCTAAGCTCTACGGCTTCTTTTTCACCCGTACTTGCCCCGGATGGAGAAATACCCCTTGCTGTTGTTCCGTTAAGAGTGACTTCTACTTCTACTGTCGGATTGCCCCTGGAATCCAAAATTTCACGGGCATGAATTTTAGTTAATTTCATAGTTTTTTGTTTTATATTGATTTTTAGTATTTCGGTTGCTTACAAATAATTGAGTTTCTCAAAAGATCAAAACCAGTGTTCCCCCAATGATCAGCAGGGCACCAAAGAATACTTTCAGGGTAAGGGCTTCTTTCAGGAACACCATTGCAAGTATAATAGTTAGGGCAACACTCAACTTATCAACAGGGGCGACCTGGGACACTTTCCCGATCTGCAAAGCCTTGTAGTAGAATATCCAGGACAAGCCGGTGGCAAGGCCAGATAAAAAAAGAAATAGCAGGTTATGCTTTGACAGTTCCGTAATTCCTTTAAGTTCGCCTCTGGCCATTACGATCCCCCAGGCTACAATCAGTATTACCACCGTTCGTATGGCAGTAGCCAAATCAGAATTGACATTGGTTACGCCGACTTTTGCAAAGATGGCCCGTAAGGGAAGCAAAGAAAGCTGATAATAGCGCGTAGATCCACCACATAGTTTTATGTTAATTTTCCGTTATTGAATAATTCCAAAGTAAATGAGTACAAGAACCGTTGCTCCGGCAATGATCCGGTAAATGCCGAACCAGCGGAAAGAATGCTTTTGAAGATAGGTGATGAAAGAGCGGATGGCCATCCATACATCCCACCCGCACCTGCTTTACTTAAATGAATGATCGTAGTTAGATTCGGTTCATGGGAAGGGCGTAGACGCTTAACGGTGTTTTTAATCAGTCCTGAAGCAATCTGATCTGCACTAGCAACTAGTAGCGCAATGGTAATAAGAACCTGCCAATTTTTTTTGCAGAAATTCTGGAAGAGGCAATAAATAATGAAGGCATAAAAAGGAAGCCAAAAACGCTTATCACTGGCCCAGTACATGATCGTATCCCAGAATGCATTATGGTGCTGATTTATCCACAAGAACCATTCAGTTTCAACCGGCAGGACCATTGCTAACACTGACCTCACTTTGGCAGACAGACAAAGTAAGACAAGCGCAATTAAGATAGCTGCCAGCAATAAGAGTTGAGAATTTATTTTTAATTTTTTCACCTACAATACTTTGACCGGCAGATTTTATCACCTGCTGGAATTTCTATTGTAGGCGCCATCAGCTTTTGAAAAAAGCGGTTGAATCGGAAGGACACCATTTCCGTATTGCAAATATAATACTAATAAAATGATGTGCAAAATCTTAAAGTAGGTGTTGAGAATTTAATTTATCACTATTCCTCCTTATTTGAATACGAGAACCAGTTTCTTATTCTTCTACCGTTTAAACAAGCATCATATCACGGGATTAAAGCTTTTCTTAAACAAAATGAAACCGCCTGGAAATAACCATGTTATCTATATAGGAATTTTTTTTATAACCCTAAAAAATTAAAGTTATGGGATACCATGAATGGAAAAACTGTATTGATGCATGCTTAAAGTGTGCTTCAATTTGCAATCATTGTGCAAGTTCATGCACTCAGGAAGAAGACGTGAAAATGATGGCGCGGTGTATTGAGCTTGATATGCAATGTGCAGCCATCTGCTACTCTGCCGCTCAATTGATGAGTATGGGTAGCTCTTTTGCTCAAGACATTTGCCGTATTTGCGCAGATATTTGCCAGCAATGCGGAGATGAGTGTAGTAATCATCATACCCAGCATTGTCAGGAATGTGCAGATGCTTGTAAGGCTTGTGCGGAAGAATGCAGAAGAATGACAGGAGTAGCTGCTTAAGTTGCCAATCACCGTGAGCATTAATTGATTAAGGGCAGCATTCTAGTTGCCCTTTCATTTTTATAAATAGGCAAATTTATTCCATTCATTTTATTTTCATTATTCCCTCCTTTAAAAAGACGGTCCTCGTGATCTACCTTAATTAAAGCTAATGCTCCTATTCTTAGTAATTGACAATGTTTTATTAATTTCTTCAAACAGTGATAGTGTGTCGCCTTTAAATGATTACACTGACGGGCAAATCAATAAAGCAGGTATATTTGGAAACAGCGAACATATCCTAGTAAATTATGAAAAGTGCCAATACATCAACAAATGTAAACACACTTCCAAACGAGCTAAAAACAGTTAAGGAATTAATTTATGACAATCACGGGTTGAACTTGACAAACCTGAAGTTTAGTACTGAAAGTTTAGAATATGGAGCTTGTTCCTTTGAACTCAATAATAAGAAAATTCAATACCGGGTGGCAAAAATCACTCCATTAAAGTCCGGTCATTTTGTGACCATATGGCAAAGAAATAAGAACGGAATAACTGAACCATTTCACATATCCGATGACCTTGATTTTATAATAATTGCAGCGAAAAGAGGAAATAACTTTGGCCAATTTATTTTCCCAAAATTTGTCTTGGCAGAAAAGGGTATTATTACTAATAATAACAAAGAGGGAAAACGTGGAATTAGAGTTTATCCACCTTGGGACACTGTTGCAAGTAAACAAGCGGAGAAAACTCAAACCTGGCAGACAAAATACTTCTTCACAATTGATGATGGAAACTCCTCTAACAAAGATCTGATAAGAAGGCTACTTTTCTAAGCTGTAACAGCCACCACCTCATTGAAAAATATGTGGGACAATACCGGGAAGAACGCATAGCTCGAAAATTAAAATACATTCTCTAATATTCCTCATATAAAAAGACGGTCCTGGCTGATCTTAATCAAGGCTTTACTGCTAAAAGAAAAATTTCGGTTTGTGCGACAAATCTGGCTTGTGCCAAATCTTAGTTCTCCATTATTCGACCGATTTTTGATAACATATTTATCAATGCATGCGCATTGATTTTCATATACTGAACAGCCAATTCAGGTTAACTAATTTAAGCCAACAGATGCTTTTAAAGTTTCTCTATTCAAATTTTCCATCCGGGTTATGATTTTTGGGTTTATCTGTCCATTTATATCGATTGTTACATAAGCGGGATATCCCCCAGTAGCATTAAACATGCTTTTTAGTTGGTTAATGATTTTTTCACTAGCAAAAAAGTGAGCACCTGGAATTTGGAGATCAGCAACCTTGTTTTTCCACTTATCCAAGTTAGATCCACTTGACGTGCAGATGTAAATATATTCAATAGCTAGATCCTTATTCTTCTCGTGCAACTTTCTACTAGATGGCAAATCTGATAGGCAAGGCCCGCACCAGGTTGCCCAAAAATCAATGATTAATGCCTTGTTAGGGAATTTCCTTTTGAGACTCAAGACAAAATCGTCGATATTTTTAAGCTCATCAATTTGATACAGCTCAGCGTCAAAAGGCATCTTTAAAAGAGGTGTTCCAATTGTTGCATTCTTTATTTTTGTAGACAACGCAAACAAGCTGTCAACCCTTTTTTGGTTGATATTTGCTTTACTTAGCTCATCGTTTGCTGTTTTAATTGCCCATTGGGTTCGGATATTATTGATGATTTTGGAATAAGACTTAGAAAAAATGTCTTTCTCAATGCCCAAAAGCATTAATTTTAAAATATCGGCTTTCTCTTGACTATATAAACTGTCTAATTGCACCAAATGGTGATCAAGGCCATATTGCTTAGTACTAACACGCGTGTAGGTATTCAGATAACTATAAAATAAAACCCCATCGTTACTGGTGAAATAAGGTTGATGATTTTTGATTTCGTTAAAAATGGGGCTCGGCATTACGTCTCCCCAATACGCAGTGCAAACATTTCCATAAAAATCTGATAAAGTTTCATTAGTAACAGCCCAGGCATAATTTTTAAAATTAGCTGTGAACTCATGATCTATTCTCGTCAATTCCTTCTTAACAGAATCTACCTTCTTGGTGAAAGTTTCAGGAGCATATTTCTTCCTTGACTGACATACAGTTCTAAGCGTATCGAAAAGGGTCTCTCTCTCGTTTTTTTTAAATAGTACGTTTTTATTCAGTACGGTATTCAACTCTCCATCTTTACCTGAATAGACTACTCCCTCATCTATCATATATGCACCATCCTTTGGCAGCTTACTCACATCAAGCGAAACAGTCAAACCTGTATTCACGTAAACTCCAGCATATAAATACGCTCCAACATTTAACCAAACTTGCTGGTAAGGAAAATTCTGCTCAAGAACAATGTTGGCCACACCGGCCTTATTAGTTTCGGCAAAATGGTCAGCTTGAATTGTAGATCCTAATTGCACAAGTGTATAGGTGATTCCTACTTTCTCCACGCTATCTGGAAGATTCTTAAGGGTAATGGTCAAGGTTGCCGGTTTTCGGTTCACCAGCTGAGTATTCATTTTCTTATTCTCTATACTCAAAGGTGCATTTTGAGCATTTAATTGAATCGCAAAAAACCAAATACAGATTAAAGAGATGAATAAGAGTTTCATTTAGATGTTTTGCTTCATGTGAAGATAAGTAATACATTAAATATATTTTCTTTTCCCACCTGAATGATAGAATATAGTGCTAAGTTTTTCGGAAATATTTGCCAATATTAGTTATCATTATCCCCTCCAAATTTGATGATGCGCACGACAGTGTCCAAGAATTCCACCCATTTTTTGGTAATGCAGGTAAAATACTCAACGTTTATTCTCAAGTTGATGATAAATGTAATTCAAATAGGTTGATTTATTAAGCTCTTGAATAAGCACTTTGTAAAAAACTTTATTGATGCTTTAATAACGAAACAACATATTTAGTAGTTGGCCAAATAAGAAGCGAAGCTTTAACCTGGCTTTCTTGTTATGGAGCAATTTGTGTCGTATAGTTTTCTCTTATAAATGTATATGAGCGGTTGATTGTAGGCCTTTTTTGTAAGTATATAACGTATAAGGTATCACCAGTATCATACCTTTCATTTGTAGTTTCCCCTGTATACTCTACATTATCTACGTGAAACTTATAATTCATACTTATTGTTCCTTTCGCGCCTACTTTCATTCTGGAAGTAACTACACCTTTGCTAAGCTTACCATTATTAGCTAGACGATAATTCTCAATGGTTTTTTCGCTTGCTCCATAAATAAATCGCCCTACTAAAAGCAGTATCAACACTGTTCCTAAACGGATTTTCCATTTTTTAACATGTAAATACCAGTCTGATATTTTTAGAATTGGTGTATCATGATTTTCCTGCTTTTTGCTCATATGACCTTGTTAGTCTATTCTCATGTCAATTTTTGGTCTGGCCTCTTCACTAGGTTATCCTAGTACCGGTAACCAATCTGTAATTCTTTTTTGTTTCAGGATATTGTAATTCGAGCCATCTGGAGTAACCTGCGTCTGCCAGCAGGACCATCATTGCAGATAATAAAGATTCCAAAAATTAACAATTCTAAGATCTTGAATGTCACAAGTGACCACATATCGAATTTTAAAAAGATATTCCATTTTCAACATGCTGTAATTGGCACTACTCAGTTACGTTCGTGCATTTCAATATTCCCTCGTTTTTCGATAATCTATCTTAAGCATAAACCGATGCCCTTAAACAAATCAAACCTATCCTCATTAACCCTGAAATATCTTTTCTCTTTTTGCAGATTATCATAAACCCATTCCATTAATCAAAATGATTTTTCTATTTTTGATAATGAGTTTTTGATAATAAAAATAACATGAAAATAGGCTACGCAAGAGTAAGTACCGCAGACCAAAATTTAGATCTTCAATTCAATGCGCTGACAGATTATGGATGCACGACAATATACCAGGAAAAGATATCCGGCAAGAATACAGACAGACCCGAACTAAAAAATCTTTTGGCGACTCTTCGTAAGGGTGATCGGGTGGTCGTTTGGAAATTGGATCGTCTTGGTCGTTCTCTTCGTGACCTGGTAGATCTGGTTGCTGTGTTCAATGAAAAAGGAGTTAATTTTGTTAGCCTATATGATCACATTGATACTACAACAGCTACAGGTAGATTTACATTTAATATTTTTGCTTCATTAGCAGAGTTTGAAAGGGAAATTATCCGGGAACGTACTAAAGCGGGGCTCGTTGCAGCAAGAGCAAGAGGTAAAAAGGGAGGCCGTCCTTCAGGCTTATCCCCTGAAAAGCTTCAGTTGGCAATGACTGCTTTGGATCTTCATGATACGGGGAAATATTCCATTTTGGAAATATCCAAAAGGCTACAGATACCCATCGCTACCTGCTATCGATACATTAAATATGCGAGAATGGACACGGTTAATTGATTTTCACGCAAAAACATGCACAAGATCGCGGACTAGAACCTATCTTATAATTATGAAAAGTATAATCTTTATTCTGCTTATTTTGACTTGTAACGTTAACCGCGTTAAAAGTCAGAATATTATTCCTGAGACCCCAACACAGGTTAGTGTCTTTCCTCCAACCAAGCAAATTGACTATAGAATTCCAATCATCAAAGCTCTTGGAAAGCATATGGATATTGATCGTCTTTTAAAAAGTCCGAAAAATCATGCACATGTGTTTTCTATTAGCCTTGCGTTTAATGCAGAAGGGAAAATTGACTCTATATACTTCAATGAAAACATGTCTAGCAATTTAAAAGAAATTATTAATTCAGGTTCAAACCTTTATAACCTCTCCAAAGCACTCAATTCCATAAAATTTAACAATGAATTTACTAATAAGATAGCTTTATTGCCTATCGTGCTTAAAAGATGGGAAGACCAGGAAATTGACAATGCAGGTGAATTTTTAAGTGATTTATCAGCATTATGGCCTAGATTAAAATTAAAAGACAAATCCAAGCAGGTAGTTTTCCTTGAACCATTCGTTAATCATTATTCGACGATTAATTAGCATTACACTCGTTTGAGTAGAGACACCACTCATAGCTTGACTTTTTTAGGAATTGTTCATAAACAACACTACATTCAATAGCTAATCTAAACCTTTAATGAAAATGGTGGGAATAATGGAGAATGCAAAAAATAGTCACAAGCTAGAATTGTCTACAAAGGGAAGAACTCTCTTTTTGCCGTACGCTGGTACGGGCTATTAATAAGTACCATCTTAAAAAACGAGGGAATATTGAGAATGGTTCTATTGACTTTATTCCAGTTTTCATAAATTAAGTAACAAATGATGCTTTAATTGATCATAACCTAAAATCCGATTTGCTTAGACTAACTAACATTAACAAGAGATACGGTAGCCACGAGGTACTAAACTTCAGTGAGTGGAATATCAATAAGGGAATTTACTGGTTAAAAGGAGGAAATGGCACCGGCAAGTCAACCTTATTCCGAATCATTTCTGGGCAAATACCATTTATAGGTGAAGTACAATTGAATGGAGTTAGCTTAAGAAAAGAACCGGTAAAATTTCGCTCTAAGATTAGTTTTGCTGAGGCTGAGCCACAATACCCCTTATTTATCAAAGGAAAAGAACTGATTGATTTTTATACTGAAACCCGAAAGACGGATAGAAAACAAGCTAAAGATCTTGCTGACCATTTCGAAATGACACCTTTCCTCGACAATGTAGTAGGAAGTTATTCCAGCGGCATGCTAAAAAAACTTTCATTGATCTGTGCACTTGTCGGTGATGCTGATTTATTCATTTTAGATGAACCGCTAATAACAATTGATATTCTATCAGCAGGTAAGCTGAATAAGCTGATTACAGAGAAAGCCTCACAAGGAAAAAGTTTTCTTATTTCCTCACATCAGGAAGTTAGCAATGATCAACTAAAATTAGATAAGGTATATCAAATCATTAATAAACAAATTTTTCAACTTTAAATGTTGAGGTTATTAATAAACAGTTTAGCGAAAGAGTTCTATCAGCAGCATGCGGGCTTTTTCCTCATGGGATTTTATGTTCTGTTTGGAGTAGTCGAACCCTCACAATTAATCAGTTACCATAAAGCTTTATTATTGGCCGGGGTTTCATCTCCAGTCGGACTTGCAATAGTATTTGTTTCCTGGATATTATATTGCGTTAAAGTTCATTACTTTATCAAACAAAAACTAGCCTTAGCTCAGTATAATTTCATTAACGAAGTAGGCACCCTGGACAAGAAGCCTCAGTTAAAATTATGGCTGGCTTTATATTGCGTAATTCTTTTACCCATCATTATATATGTTCTTGCTTTAATTGGGATAAGTGTTTATAACCGCTTTTTTCTCAGCCTGATTTTTATTTTGGCCGTTTTTGCTGCGCTGGCAATTGGCTTATCATTCCTTTCCTATCGATCAGTAACGTTTGGTTTTTTAAAGGAAGAAAGATACCAAATCAATCCATTTATTAAAGTTAAAAGGCCATTCTTCAGCTGGCCGTTATTTTATTTACTGAATGAGCAGCCATTGATGCTATTGATGTGCAAAGCTTTGTCATTGGTTTTTTTTAAATGCATGCTCTGGATGTTCGCAGATGTTGGCCATGACACGCGAGTGTTATTAGTGGCTTTATTAGCATCTGTTTTATGCCATGCTGTATTGGTCTTCACATTGTTGAAATTTGAAATAGCGTATCTGAACTTCAGCAAAAGTCTGCCAATATCAACTTATAAAAGATTACTCGGCTGGTTATGGACTTTATCGATCATTCTGTTACCCGAATGGACGTTTTTGATTATATCATCGGAGTACGACGTATATGCAATTATTAATGGCTTCGTATTTGGTCTGGCTGGATTACTTTTTCTGTTAACCTTGTTATATTTCGTAAAGTTAAACATGGATATTTATCTAAGGTGGCTTCTATTTTTCTTCTTTATTTCAATGTGGTTAATTCTTGCGCACTATTATTTGTTATTCAGTTTAGTCTTGTTGGGCAGTTGCGCACTATATTATTTGATAAATTTTGATAGGATCGATTTAAAAGTTGAGGAATAGTAAGCATGTAATATCAGGTGGCATCATCAGGCGATTATTAAAAAAACGGTGAAATTTTGGTAAAACAGTGGTCCTTCCCAAAAATCGAGGATATAATGAGAATGGTTCATATGGCATAATTAGAAATTACTTGCAGGCTTTAATTTATATATCGTAATATTGCAATACATAGTTATGGGACTTACTAAAACAGAAATATTCAGCACCGAACAAAACCAATTGGCGACGTTATTAAAAGCATTGGCCCACCCTGCCCGTATTGCAATTTTGCAGAGGATTCTTGCTTCTAATACCTGCATCTGTGGCGACCTGGTAGAAGAACTCGGTCTTGCTCAGGCAACTATATCTCAACATTTAAAAGAGCTTAAGAATGCCGGAATTATTCAGGGTACCATTGAAGGGGTCAGTGTATGTTATTGTATCAATCCGGTAACCTGGAAACTAATAGAGACCCAAATGGGCGCATTTTTAGGCGCTTACAAACAAGAAGCTGACTGCTGTTAGTTTTTTTAAAGGCTAAATCAATCGTTAAATTGCAATATTAAATAGACCATTATGAAATTATCAGAAATTAAAGGAATCCTGGCTGAAAGAGAAAGTGTTAATTTTAAATTAGAGAACGGGCAGGTTGTGCCTGAACATTTTCATGTTACCGAAGTTGGTGTGATCACAAAAGACTTTATCGACTGTGGCGGTACTGTACGCCATGAGAAAGTAGCAAATTTCCAGCTTTGGGACGCCAATGACTATGAGCACCGTTTGAAAGCAGGAAAACTTTTAAATATTATTTCCTTGTCAGAGCAGGTTATTGGTATGGAAGATCTGGATATAGAAGTAGAATACCAATCGGAAACCATTGGTAAATATGACTTAGCCTATGATGGAGATAACTTTGTTTTAATCTCTAAAACCACTGCTTGCCTTGCCATGGACAAATGCGGTATTCCAGAAAAAAAAGAAAAACTTGAAATGGTAAACCTGGCAGGCGCTGCAAATACATGCACTCCAGGAGGTGGCTGCTGCTAACTAAAAGAATATGGGTATTAGGAATTTATATCCTTCAGATTGGGAGCAGATTAAATCAATTTATGAAAAGGGCATTGCAACCGGTAATGCTACTTTTCAAACCACGGCCCCGTCCTTTAAGGAATGGGACGATTCACATTTAAAAACCTGTCGCTTTGTTGATGATCATGATGGTGTTGTGCGTGGATGGGCAGCATTAACTCCTGTTTCTTCCAGATGCGTTTATGCCGGGGTTGCAGAAGTGAGTGTGTACGTTGATCCGGCATTCAGTGGAAAAGGTATTGGATCTAATCTACTCCATGAGTTGGTCAAAGCAAGTGAACAGGAAGGCATCTGGACGTTGCAAGCTGGAATTTTTCCAGAAAATGCAGCAAGCTTAACAATCCATGAAAAAGCTGGTTTCAGGATTCTTGGTGTCAGGGAAAAGATAGGAAAACAACATGGCATTTGGCGGAATACCGTACTATTAGAAAGAAGAAGTCAAACTATAATTTAAAGAAAATTGAAAAATATATTAGTCCTGTGTACAGGAAATAGCTGCAGAAGCCAGCTTGCTGAAGGTTATCTGCGTCATTATGCAGAAGGTAAAGCCAATATCTATAGTGCAGGAATAGAAACCCATGGTGTAAATCCAAAAGCGGTGCAGGTGATGGCAGAAGACCATATTGACATTTCATCCCATACCTCCAACCACGTGGATGAATATCTATCTATTCCCTTCGACGCAGTGATCACCGTATGTGATAATGCAAACGAGGCCTGTCCTTATTTTCCTGGCAAGGTGGAGCGCTTTCATCAGAACTTTCCGGATCCTGCAAAAGCGACTGGAACTGCGGAAGAAGTCATGGACGAATTCAGAAGGGTAAGAGACCTGATCAAAGTTTACTCGGCTGACTTTATCAGCGAACATATAAACCAAAAGATTTAATGAGCGCAAATAATTGTGCCCCTGTGGCCGAAAGAAAAAAACTTGGTTTCCTTGACCGGTATTTAACCTTATGGATATTTATTGCAATGGCTCTCGGGGTGAGCATAGGATATTTCGTGCCTACATCCTCCGGTTTTATCAATTCCTTTTCTAGTGGCACTACAAACATTCCTTTAGCCATTGGACTGATCCTGATGATGTACCCTCCGCTTGCAAAGGTGAGTTATGAAAAAATGGGTGAAGTATTCAAAGACACTAAAGTATTAAGCGTTTCGCTGATATTAAATTGGGTAGTTGGGCCAATACTGATGTTTTTTCTAGCCATTATTTTCTTAAAAGACTATCCGGAATATATGGTGGGACTGATCTTGATTGGCCTTGCCAGATGTATTGCCATGGTGGTAGTCTGGAATGAACTTGCCGAAGGAAACCGGGAATATGCAGCAGGCCTGATTGCATTGAATAGCATTTTCCAGGTATTATTATACAGTGTATTTGCCTATATCTTTATTACGGTATTGCCTCCTTATTTTGGATTGAAAGGCTTGGAGGTTAATATTACGATTAGTGAAATAGCTAAAAGTGTTGCGATTTATTTAGGGTTGCCTTTTGCGCTTGGAATTTTTTCAAGATATGCGCTGATCAGTCTTAAGGGAAAAGAATGGTTTAATAATGTCTTCGTACCTATAATTTCGCCCATTACCCTTATTGCTTTACTTTTCACCATTGTGATCATGTTCAGTTTAAAAGGAGAACTAATTGTAGACATCCCAATGGATGTAGTTAGAATTGCCATTCCACTGGTCATTTATTTTTCCATCATGTTTGTCATGAGTTTTTTTGCCGGACGTTATTTTGGGGCAGATTACTCCAAGAGCGCTTCTATTGCCTTTACCGCGACAGGAAACAATTTTGAACTTGCTATTGCAGTAGCCATCGGCGTATTTGGAATCAATTCAGGTCAGGCATTTGCCGGAGTGATTGGACCTTTAGTAGAAGTTCCTGCACTGATCGCCCTGGTGAACCTTGCTTTTTACTTCAGAAAAAAATACTATCCCTCTAAGACATTGGAAATAATACAATAATGAAAATTGCACTTTTTTCAGATGTACATGCTAATCTACCGGCTTTTAAAGCCATGTTGGAAGACCTGGACAAGCAGGCCCCTGATGCTGTATACTGCCTTGGCGACCTGATAGGTTATAACGTGTGGCCAAATGAAGTCATTGCTGAAATTCGTAGGCGAGGTATTGCTACCCTTGCCGGAAACCATGACTTAAAAGTCGAAAACCTAATTACCACGCCCCAGAGCTTAACCGAGTCAGGTAAAAAGTATGCTTATCACTTAGTTGAACAACATCATCGGGAATACTTGTTAACACTTCCTGCACACATCAGACTGGAATTTAAATCAGATAGCGAAAAACTAAATATCGTAATGGCCCATGGAAGTACCCGGAGCGTAGATGAATATACCTTGTTTGACACCGAGGAGAAACATGTGCTGGAAATGATGGAAGAAGCAAGTGCTGACCTTTTATTTGTTGGACATTCCCATAAACCCTATCACAGGATCATGGAAAGCAATGCCGGTGTTTCTAAGCATGTAATCAATTTAGGCTCGGTTGGAAAACCAAAGGATGGGGACACGCGCGGGTGTTATGTTATGCTAACTATAAATAAAAGCAGTTCTCTTTTAAATCTGGAAAGTATCAAAGTCGAATTTAGAAGAGTCGCTTATGACCTTGACAAGGCTACTAAGGGAATACTGGAAAGTCCTTTGCCAGATGAATTTGCGCAAGTATTAATAGAAGCTAGATAATAAGTAAGCTTATAAGAACTGTGAAATAATGATAGTTCCGGTCATATTCGCAACATTCCAGGGAATAATGATAAAAGCAAATACCTTATTTGGTCTAGCATTAGACGCTAAACATAGTTACGAATTCTGATATACAAAAAAGATTAAAAATCCAGGTAATGACATACCTGGATTTCCAAACTTATTACATTACTGCTTTACAAGTTGATCTATGAACTCTGAAATCTTAGGATTACTATAATCTGCACCGCCAACATGATGAAAGGCAATGTTTCCTGATTTGTCAAGGATGACTGTGGTTGGCATGCTTCCGGCAAATAATGCTTTGGGCATTTCACTTGCAGGAATATGAACCGGAAGATGGAAGCCTTTATCTTTCATAAAGGTGGTTGATTCGTCAACCTTCCCATCTACATCAACCATCAAGAACATGATATCACTTTTATCTTTATATTTTTCATGCAGTTGATCTATGGTTGGCATTTCAGCGATGCATGGGGGACACCATGTAGCCCAAAAGTTTATAAAAACCACCTTACCTTTTTGATCAGAAAGGTTGATGGTATTACCCTTGCTGTCCATAAATTTTACATCTTGAGTTGGTGAGGTCGTATTGGCAGCTGGAGCTTTTGACTTGGACTCTACCTTAGGTACATCAGGTTGGAATAGCCCGATCTTCATTAAGCCCTCAATTACCAGGCCTTTTGCATCTGCACTAAATACCAAAGTTACTACCAGTAGTAACACCACTATATTGCTGACGTTTGAAAAGGTGATATAACTTTTCAATGTTTTGCTGTTTTGCTGATTACTTGTCTTCATTTTATTTCTTAATTTTTACGTTTGTTCCGTTTATTAGTTCTTCAGAACCAATTTTTACGTACTGATTGTCAATGTTTAACTCGCCAAAAACTTCTTGTAAATTGCCCTGTTGAATGCCCAAACTGATATCAACCCGTTCAATTTTTCCATTAATCACTTTCTGAACAAAAATCCCGGATTGTGATCGTATAATACTTGTCATAGGTAACCACAATGTTTGATATGGTCTGCGTAGATTCAGTTTGACCTGCGCATATTCACCTCCCCGGAGTTCATTTTTTGCATTCGGTACATCAAATTCTGCGTTCACTGCTCTGGATTCTTGCTTTACAAAATCACTTTTTCGGGACAGTTTAGATTGATATACTTTTCCTGGCAAGTTGCTTACGGTAAAAGATACCGGAGTATGCTCGCTCAATGATTGTGAATGTTTCTCTGGAATGGCGACAGTTAAGCGTAGTTGGTTTGTCTGTACGATGGTGATCATTGGTATCTGAGAATTGTCGCCAACTAAAGCCCCATTTGATACATTTTTATCGACTATAATTCCATCGAACGGCGCTGTTATCCGTAGATATTGCTTTTGCTGAGCAGAAATACCCGTGTTGGCTTTGGCAGAAGCATAAGCGGCACTGTCACTTTTGAATTTACTTCTTGCTTTATCAAGTTCAATCTCAGCTACAGATCCTGCCTTCAGGGCCGCTTTTTTAAAGCGTTCATAAGATTGCCGGCTATACAGGTAATCTTCGTAAAGTTTGTTTTCTGATGATTTCTCTGATAGGTACTTTTGACTTACTTCTGGTGCTTCTAATATGGCTAATAGTTGCCCTTTTTTTACGCGAGTACCCCGATCGACTAATATTCTTTTCACAAAGCCTTTCACTTTTGGGTACAAGTCAGTATGTTCAAAAGGGTGCAGTTCTCCAGGGAGATTCAGTACATAATTTGGTTGATCAAGAATAGGTTGGACTACCTCAACCTGCGGTGCAGGGGCGGGCTTTTGATCAGCTGTAACCTGCTTGCTCGGCTTTTTCTGGCTGCAGCTCGCCATAATCAGTAATAACGGGATGGCAAAATTGGCAACCTTCATGTATTTAAAATTTATCATTTTCATAATTCTAGCGAATGGGTCTGGTGGGAATTAGTATTGTATTATCAAACTTTTGTTTTCAGGATCATCAGGATCCAGAGTTGGGCTAAACCTTGATTTGTTTTTCATAACAAGAGCATAGATGTGTGGCAAAATCAGCAGAACTGTTAGAGTAGACAGTAATAGTCCCCCAATTACGGCCTGACCGAGTGGCGCGACTTGGTCACCACCATCTCCCAGGCCAAGCGACATTGGAATCATTCCTGCAATCATCGCTAATGTGGTCATGATAATTGGCCTTAACCTGGAAGAGGCAGCAAGAAAGGAAGCTTGACGTGCCGACAATCCATATTTTAGACGATTGACCTCTGCCTGGTTGACCATTAATACAGCATTGGAAACGGAAACTCCGACCGACATAATGATTCCCATGTACGATTGTAAGTTTAATGTGCTTCCAGAAAGCAGTAGTAGTAGTAGACTTCCCCCAATTACAGCAGGGACCACAGATAGAATTAGTCCTGAAACGGCAAACGATTGATAGTATGCAGTCAGCATTAAAAAGATAACGACCATCGCTACCACCAGGCCGGTCTGAAGTCCTGAAAGGGTATCATCTAACAGTTGCATTAAACCCTCAGTGGATACTCTTACTCCACGTGGAGGTTCTCCTACATTTTTAATTGCTTCGGTTACCGCTTTTGAAGCGGCACCTAAGTCTGTTTGATAGGTATTTGCAAGCACGCTTACATACCTGTTTGGTCCCTGCCTGTTTACTTGCGCAGGCATCTTTACAGATCGCAGTTCAGCAACATCCTCGAGTACCGGTCGAGGCTGTCCAGCCTTTAAAGGCAACGCACGTAAATTCTCCAGAGATTGCATATCCGATTCAGGTATCTGTACCTGCACCTGGAAAACTAAACCCGATTTCGGATCTACCCATAGGTTTTTGTTTGTAAAACGCGTGGATGAAGTGGCCATAGTCATTGTTCTGGCTACATCTTCCATAGTTAAACCAAATTGAGCGGCCAGCTCCCGGTTTACGTTAATTTGAATTCCTGGGGTATTAACGGGTTCAGCAATACGAACGTCACGCAGAAATGGCATTTTTATTAGCTCTGCCTCCAATTTCTTTGCAAATTGCTCAGCAACTTTTAACTGGCTACCTGCGACCTTAAGCTGAATAGGCGTCATAGCCCCTTGGCTCATGATCTTTTCGACCATCTCAATAGGCTCAAAGTTTATCTTTAGCTTTGGCAATTGTTTACCAATTTCATTTCGGATATTTTCTTTTAGTAAGGTCATGGAACCTGTATAAAGATCCTGATCTACAGAGACCTGCAAGACAGATTCATGAGAGCCACTGGTAAATAGAAATATTGGGTTAATTGCCGTAGCTGAAGGCTGTAAACCTACATATGCAGATGTGATCTTTATCGCATTTCCAGGTAGCTGATCTGAAACAATTTTGGTTACCTTTTTTAGGTAATCCTCAGATTTCTCAAGCCTGGTGCCTTCTGGGGCAACAATCCTCATTTGCACATCGCCATTATTGCTTGCCGGTAGAATGTCGGTTCCTATAATTAGGCCTCCGGCAACTAGAATTGTAAGGGAAAGTAGTGTATATATACCAATAACTTTCCAGGTTCTGTTTTGGCTGTAACGGGTCAGTATTAGATATTTTCGTTTGAATTGCTCAAATCTGGTTAGTTTCTTTTTTTGAAAGCTTACTTTTTGATGGACAAGTAACTCAGGCTTCATTAGCCAGTTAGCCATAATCGGGACAAATGTTTGAGAAGCTATAAAGGATGCAATCATCGCAAATGCAACGGCTAGTGATAGTGGCATGAACATGTCCTTTGGTATCCCGCTCATCATAAATGAAGGGATCAGTACTGCCAGTATACAAAGAAGAATAAGAATTTTCGGAATGGAGATTTCCAAAAGAGCGTCTAAAATAGCCCGTTGCTTTGGCTTTTCCATTTCAAAATGCTGGTGGATATTTTCTATCGTTACCGTGGCCTCATCGACGAGTATACCGATTGACAATGCAAGTCCACTTAGGGTCATGACGTTTATGGTCTGTCCGAACAGATATAACATAATAACCGCCGAGAGTATGGCAATGGGTATGGTAAGTACCACAATCAGCGCCCCTCTTGAATCGCCTAAAAACAGGAAAATCATCAGGCCAGTTAAAACCGCCCCTAATATGCCTTCATGTATCAGGTTTTCTAAAGAACTTTCAATATAACCAGATTGATCAAAAACGTACTTGATATCAACATCCTCGGGCATGGCAGCTTTAAGTTTTGGAATTGCTGCTTTCAAATTCTCTACGACCTTTAGTGTAGAGGCATCGGCCTTTTTAATGACTGGCAAATAGACTGAGCGCTTACCATTTATAATGGCATAACCTGTTGTGACATCCGCTGCATCTTCTACAGAGGCTATATCTTTGACAAAAATGGTATTTGCCGAACTTGACTTTATTGGAATATTAAGAAAGTCTTCAGGTCCGGTAGCAATGGAGTTAACCGGGCTCATCAAATTTTGATCGCCAATCCTGATGTTTCCGGCAGGCGAAGGAAAATTGTTTTTTGCAATAGCCATAGTGACCTGCTCTGCAGAAAGTCCATATGACTGCATAAGGGTTGGATCAACCTTAACGACCATGGTTCTAACATTACCACCAAATGGTGCAGGCGCAGTTACCCCGGGAATAGTTACGAACATAGGCCTGATTTTAGTCATGGCGAGGTTTTGGAGTTCAGTAATGGACCGCTTAGGGCTTTCGAAGACCAGCTGACCAATTGGAAGAGAACTGCCATCAAACCGAACAACCTGAGGCGGAACTGCACCAGGGGGGAGGAACCCCATAGCTCTTGAAACCTGGGTCGAAACTTCTGCAGAGGCCTGGGCCATGTCAGTACCCGGATAGAAAGATAGTTTCATCAGGGTAAAACCCTGAACACTTTTAAAATCAATTTCGCTTACTCCGCTAACAAATATGAGTACCTTTTGAAACTCATTTGCCATAAATCCATCCATATATGCCGGCGTTAAGCCGCCATAGGGCATCGCTATATAGATAACAGGAAGTTCGACCTTTGGGAAAATATCAACATTGATATTGCGTATTGCTGTAAAGGAAAAATAAGTGATAGCTATAACAGCTACCATAATTGATAATGGCTTCTTTAATGCAAACCTGATCATATTCATAATGTTAGTTAAATTGAGTAGCCAAATAGTTGAAATTGCCAGATACTTCTGCTTGTGTAATCAGCAGATTCCACAAGACCTGCTGGGCCTCAATGAATTCCTTTTCGGCTATTTGCAGGAAAGATTGAATTTGTAGCAATTCTGTTAAGCTAATTAATCCGCCCTCATACCTAACCAGGTATAGATCGTAAGCCTTTCTTGATTCCTGTTCTGCCAACCTATTTTGAATCAGCTGTATTCTTTGTTGATTGATTCGTGAATTAACCGACGACAGGGCCGTTTCCATTTGCAGTTTTTGCATATCGTACTTAGCCTGCACTCCCTTAATGGTTTGCTTAACACGCCTTTTTCCTAATGAACTCGTGTAAATTCCGGAGATATTCCAGCTAAGTCCTAAGCCAATCAAGTAGTTGTTTGCATAATTGGAAAAGCCAGATGTAAGTCCCGGTGTCATGGATCCATCCGGATTGATACTATTTCCTCTTGTTGACAGCCCACCCAGAACTGAAAGTGAAGGAAATGCCTCCTTAGTAATTAAGGTTTCCTGCGTTTGCTCATAGGATATCTGGTCATTAATGACCTTTAGATAAGGATGAGTAATTGGCACCGAATCTGTTTTTAGATGCTGTATATCAGATTTAAGAAATCCATTTTCGGACAGGTTGAAGCTTTGCACCGGCACCACTTCAGTGAAATTAATCTTACTTGCATTTAATTTGCCAAGCCATTCCTGCTGATTGGCTGTTGCTTGTAAGAATGATGATGCCGCCAATGACGTATCTGCTCCGGGCTTTATACCTGCCCGCGCCAGGCTAGTAGTCACCTCCCTGATGTTATTTAGCCTAATAGCATTTGCCTGGGCCCATTGCAGGTTTGCTCTATTGTACAAGATATCAATGTATAACCTGGTTACTTTACTTTGTAAAGAAAGGCCGGTAGCTTGATAACCACTTTCTGCAGCCTGTACCTGATACTGAGCTGCTTCTACTGCACTGCGTTGCCGTCCAAACTCAAAAATTGTCCAGTCTACCAAGACTGACCCGAAAGTATTATAAACGTTATTTAAGTCTGGGTTCAAGATTGCATTGCTACCTGATACGTTAAAAACCCCAGGAACAGGGAAAAACGCTCCCGCACTGCCATTCAAGGTTCCAAAGGAACTTTGTGCTTGAAGCTGTACTTGTGGGAGAGCCTGACTTTGAGCTTCCTTTTTTCTGATTTTAAACTCTTCAATCAGATACTTTCGTTCGTGAAGACCAGGATAGTTATCATTTGCCTGTTCCCATGCCTCCTTTAAAGACAGGGTATGAATTTGCTGTGCCTGTGATGATTTACTCCATAGAATAAACAGCACAAGCGACATTTGAAGAAAATACTTCATCGCTAAGAATTGAAATTAGATATTGTCGAATTGATGTTTCGCTGATGTCAGCGTAAATAACAGCGGGCGCTGTTTTAAAACAATTCTATATCAGAAGAAGCCTGTTTTGTAAAAACAAAGGTAAATAAGACCAACGTAGCCATGAGTTTGGAACTGGGAGTACTGTTGGGGTTTTAAAACCAGTTAAAAGCGAAATTAGAAATTCCGGTAGAACGAAAAATAAAAGTGGAACCAATGCGACCGGTGAGGAGGCCTGCTTCAAAGACACCTGCTGATCCTCAAACCCTTGCCCTAATAACTTACAATTGATAGAGTTAAACTTCAAGCCCTGCTTTTGTATTAAACTTGCTTTAGAAGCTTTATTGAAACCCAGTGCTGTAGTAGCCCCGTCAGAAAAGAATGACTCTATCCCTTTTCTAATGGAACATGAGGATACCAAACACAAAATGACGAGCATACCTATAGACAAAGACTTGGCTGTCTTGCTATTGGAAAGGTCAAAAATATGTTGGAGTAATTTCTTCATCAAGCGCAAAAGTAGTGTTTTTTATTTATTGGCAAAAAGTACCGGATTTAATGCCGTTTAAGGATGGATAACAGACCAGCCTTGTTGTTGACGAATGATGACCTCACCATTACCACTAGGTACAAAATGAATAAAGTCATATAGTTCATCTTTTCCAATGTTACGTTCCCTTAGGGTATTTTCACATTGTGCCAGAAGCACACCTTTATTCCTTAATGTCATAAGCACTTCACGGTATTTTCCATCTTTTTTGAAAAGAACCACACCGTCACCAAATACAACCAGTTCGACCTCAAGTTTCCCCTTCAATCTGGGGTCATCCAATGCATTGTTAATGTTTCTTAGCGTTGCAGATATTCTTTTGTCTTCACCGTTGTTAAGGATATACAATACTTTATAATGGCTTTTAGTTGCCTTAGCGCCGCTAAAATGGATCACTTTACTTTGTCCTTTTGCTGGATTAATATAAAACAAACAAACTAGTACAGTGATTAAAAAAAAATATGGTCTCATGCGGTCATTGTTTTATAAAGACATCAAGGTATAGTTGTAA
>NZ_BMIL01000015.1 GCF_014642175.1 Pedobacter quisquiliarum
AAAAAAAACTCTTTTTCTCTTTTGAGGTACCCCATAATCCGCCGAATTAGCTCTAATTAATTTCAATTTAAATCCTAATTTATCAATAGCCTCAACCAGGTTATCTACAGCAAATTTATTATGGGGATGAAGTAAACTTTCTACATTTTCTAATATAAACCCGTCAGGACGAATATCTGAAACCAACTTTAAGTAATGGCCAATCATATTACGGGGATCTTCATGACTAAGCCTATTTTTTAATGTAAGCCAATAACCAGCTTTTGAGAAGGGTTGGCATGGAGGCCCACCAATCATAATTAGTTTTTCAGGGTTATTAGTTTTTATAGTTTCTTTAAATAGCAAAGCATCAGTATCGGTTATGTTTCCTAAATTATGCTTAGTATGATTAAAAAAATTGTTATTGGAAAGAGTTGCTATGCTATCTTTATCAAAGTCATGTGATGATATAACTTTTGCTTTAGCAAGCTGAGCTCCAATATCTAGTCCTCCAGCTCCACTAAAAAAACTTAGGGCCTGTATTTTACTTTCAATTACTTGCTCTGTAAGTTCTTTAGTAATAAAATAATTCTTTTCATTTAATGGGTCTATCGTTAGACAGGTTCCTTTTTTTTCTCTTAGTATTGGTAAACATGGTTCCTTAAAAACCATCTCTGGTAAATATTCTTGGATTAGATCTAATTTCATTTTTAAAGGTTTAGGTTACCCTGATGAGTATATTTGGCTCGAAGGTAGCTGGCTTTTTCATTTGCCAGCTTAAATAATTCAGATGAATCTGACTCTCTGTAAATTAACTCTGCAATTTTTTCGCTATAATATTCCTTCTCCAATATTTTAACATCTAGTTTAAAAACTTGAGCTAATGCTGGTAGGATGTCTTCCGAAATCACTTTTTTATTATTTTCAATTTTAGAAAGACTTGATTGATCAATATCCAACGCTGCAGCTAGCTTTGTCAAAGTCATATTATGTTCTTTTCTCAAATTTCTAATATATTCTCCAAGTGTTTCCCGCATTGTCTTGAAATTTTCGTCTTGACGTTTTTTTCAAAAGTATTGAAAATTACTGTGCATTAGCTAATAATTTTAGTTTTTTATTCAAATTCTATTTTTTCTAAGTTATTGTAGCATTATTTTTTGTCCTTCTTCAAGAGTAAGTATATTAAACTTTTTTAATGACTGTTCATCTTCATATATTCCATTTCCATTGGAGTCATTCAATAAGATCATTACGGCTAACCTCATTTATTGAGGCCCTGCTCTGATAGTTCAGTAAAATCATTGTAAGTGTACCTGAGGTTTTTCAGAATATTCATATATAAAGTTTAATCTATTAACATTTTATGTAAAGCATCTTTCAAAGAAATAATTTCGTGTTTAGATAGTTTCCCAATTTTAAGACCTATACAAGCTCTGTGTACTACTTTTATTTGATCGGTAGCCATAGAGGCAGATCTATTGGCAATAACGCAAGGTACACGCCAAGGATAGCTCGTAATTTTAGATGTTATGGGGACGACAACTAAAGTTTTTGAAAATCCATTCATTTCGTCCGGACTTACTACTACGCATGGTAGCGTCTTTGCTACTTCACTTTCTAGTGAAGAATCCAAAGAAATCAAGAAAACTTCATATTGATTAATTTTTACCATGTCCATTCTTCCCTTTCAAATTCGTTAGGTAAATGCTTGTTATCATTTCCAGTAGTACTTATGGAATAAGCAGCTTCGGCCCATCCTTGACGTGGTTCAGGTTTAATAATAATGCTTCCATTACTTATTGTAAGTTCTACAGTGGATCTCTTAGATAATTTTAATTGCTTTAAAAGCACTGTAGGAAGTATGATTCCGTAGCTATTGCCAATATTTATAATGTTTGTTTTCATGTTATAACCAATACCCTATTTAAACCGCAAATTAAGATTAAATGTTATAACATCACGGCGCAACCCGATTTTTTTTATTTAATCCCCCTCTTTGTTTTTTTGTTGCGATTCCCATAATCTTTTTTATCGTAGAAGCTTTTTGGAGGGGGCATAACAATGTTTTTTATATTTTATTTATTTTCTTTATTTTAGGTATGATTAATATATTGATATACAGTGGTTTATATGACTTAAAAACCACCTTTTATAAGTCAATTACCACTTTTTATAAGTCAATTACCACTTTTTATAAGTTAAAAACCACTTTTTATAAGTTAAAAACCACAATTATAAACATATGTTGTTTTTAATTGTGGTTATGCTTATGTTTGGATTATGGAAGTTTATCAAATCCCGGCAAATAAAGTAATCATGCAACATAATATGATTACAAGCGGGCGCTATGATTTTACCGCTTGTCAATTAGATATCCTGTTTATGCTTCTAGCATGTTTAGAAAAAGGTGATGATAAAGACAAAGAGTATGATATTCATGTACAAGACATTGAATTAATTACCGGTAGAAAATGGAATTATCAACAACTTAGGGAAGCTAGCCAGGATATTGGTTCTCGAATGTTTGAGATAGAAACAACAGAAAAATATATTCAATTGTGGCTGTTTAAAAGCTTTACATACCATACCGGCAAAGGATATTTTACAGTTGCAATCAATGATAAGGCTAGACCCTACTTTTTTGAGTTAAAAAACAATTTTACCAGAATGCAATTGAAAGCGGTGCTTTCTTGTTCATCAAAATATGCTAAACGTTTATATGCTCTTGCTTGTCAATGGAGGTCAGCTGGCGTAGTTAAAATGACTATTTCGGATCTTAAAGAAATGCTTAGTTTAAAAGACCCAAAAGGAAAGACCAAGGAGCAATTTGAGAGAATTAGCGAGTTTCAAACTAAAGTACTAGATATAGCAAAAAAGCAGATAAATGAACATACAGATGTACAGTTTGATTATGATCTGAAAAAGCGGGGGCGCTCCTATGAACTCATTGTTATTTATGTAGATTTTAAAAAAGAAAAACAGTTAACTATCGATTTTAATCAATCTATTGAATTTCAGAAGGCAGTAAGAACTGTTACTGCCTATGGCGTTTCTGAGGATATGGCCAAACTCATTGCTCACAAAAATTATGACGAATTTCTTAAACTGATAGAGCAAATGAAAAAAGGAAAAACAGCTATTAATGATCCGGCTGCCTTTATAGTTGGAGTGTTTCAGAAAAAAGGAGTTATACCTATGAAGTCTTAAACTCTGCTACTTGTTATACTTAGGATTTAAAATCCAAATAGCTAAGTGTTCTAAAGCTTCGGCTTCACGTTTATTATAGCATATATGTACTTTATATTTATAATGATTTGAAAAGTGATCCTGAGCAGTTGCTCTGTCAAGGTGTACCTGGAGAGTTATTAATTTCTTCATTAATGTATGTGTTGATTCGTGCCTTAGATCAGTTCCAAACCTAACATTAAATTTGTTAGTACTACCAATATACATAAGGCTATCAAATTGATCATAGATCATATATACGCCCATAATATTCTTCTGCTTTTTAACATCTGCAAAAGATATGTAAGGACTATTTACAAGCTGGGTTATAGCGTGTCGTAAATCATTAATTTCAGTTTCCATTTACTTATTCTAAATAGTAATAACGTATTGACGTCAATACGTTATTACTTCAAATATCCCCTTATTGCTTCTTCAACTAGAGTTTTAACATTTACACCTTCTTCAACCGCTTTAAGTTTTAAAGACTTAAGTAACTCTTTATCCAACCAAAGTGTATAGCTACTTTCAGCATCTCGTTTCCTTTCTTTAACAGGTACGATCTTTTGTTTTGGTGTTTCTTTAGGCGTTATTTGTTTTAATTTATCGAATGCTCCCATTATAATAGGTTTAGTATTTGGGTTGTTAAATATTCCAGTTCTTGTATAGCTTGTTGATCAGTACCAGTGCTTATTCCTCCGGAGAGAAAAGTATTATTAAAGACAACTCTATCACGAATTTCTGCAAGAATAGGCAAATCATAGTTTTCTAATTGTTCCCTGGCTTGCTCTGTTATACTGGCTCTTGGTTTTACCATATTAAGAACTATACCCGCTTTTAATTCTGGTTTTTTTCGCTGTGCTTCTTTAACTAATTCAATGGTATCACGTATAGCCATTATATCAGGTACTCCTGCTTTTGTAGGTATCAAGACGAAATCTGATTCTAAAAATATAGGCACCATATTTTCAGTTAAATAAGGAGGGGTATCAATAAAAATAACTTCATAGGGTTGCTTTCTTAAATGTTTCACCCCCTCATATTTTATAATATCAATACCTTCAACAATATCTTTTAATTGCATCGTAGATCCTTGGGGATCTGTATCTGTTAATCCTGTAGCTACTTCCTTACTGAATCTATAAGCAAGATTTAAAGCCAATGTACTTTTTCCTACACCGCCTTTTTGATGTGCAATCGTAATTATTTTAGTCATTAAAAAAAATATATCAATACGTATTGACATTATTACGTATTGACACGAATGTACAGTTTTTAGAACCACATTACAAGTCAATTCGCTAATTTTTAATATTCATATCGTAAATGCAAAGCATGGCAAGCACGCAGTAAGCTATTTAAAGTCGGTTTTCTTCTTGTCGTTTACGCTTTCTCAATTTCTTTTGAGCTTTACTGCAACAAACTTGATCAGGTAAGTAATATACTACCATCACTTAGTAAATCTATGTGATTTAAAGCCGATGGAGATAGCATTAATTTTGGATTGATAAGCCATTTGCCTGTCCTTTCTAAAAAGTTGAGTGCTATTTATAATTGCAGACTATTTATAAGAAAAAAGATTATGAAAAAACAATCGAATACGATTCAGCAAAAAGAGAAAATAACAACGAAAGACGTAATAAATTGGACAATAGACCTAATAAAAGTTCTTGTAAGCGCATTTGCAGCCTATCTTATTAAAGGATAGGACTGCAGCTTCTTAATTTGTTGCTACTGCTTGAAGAATACTATTACTATCAATCTTTATATTATTAAATACGCTATTTAATGTATGTTCTGATACCTCTGATTTTCTAGGTAAATCTGCTTGCATAAAGGAATTATTCAATGCTACTGAAGTTTTGCCTTGCCTTACATTCCCTTCGCTCAAAAGGGTGTAAAATGACCCTGTTTCAATAGTTGCAACTTCTTGAACTTTTACAAGATCTCTTTCCTGGTAAGCATAGCTTTCACCCCTCCCATTTCTCATGTCTCCTATGATACTTCGGTTGAAGTTCTGACTGTCCGTTTTCATAAGCTTATCAGATTTACCAAACATCTGACTTACCCGCTGGGCAGTTTGCGGATTGGTTGTTCTGCCATAAAACTGGTTTCCAAGGTTTGATAAAATTGCTTCTGCTTTTTCCTTACCATACCTGTCAACAATTTGCGTGATATCCTGGCAGGCAAGGACAGTGGCAACTTTGTTACTTCTGGCTGTTGCAGGTAACTGCTCGATGTTAGGCACAAACACAGTAGGAAACTCATCAAGCAACACCATGGATTTCTGTTTTCCCTGCTGATTTAACTGCTTGGTAATGGCAGTAAGAATAAGGCCAATCACTGGTGCATAGGTAGAAGCTAGTATCGGGTCATTTCCAATGGTTAGTATTCCAGGATTACCAGGATCATTCAGATCCAGGCTAAAGTCACTTTTAGAAGTGATATAATAGATTTCAGGGGTATTGATTTTGCCAAGAGAGATCTGAAGGCTGCTGATCACTCCGGCAAGCTGGTTCCCTGCTCCCGTCTGCATGGCCACTGCAATCGGTGCCACCATATCTGCGCATTGCATATTTGTTTGCAGCAGTCTGATCAGTGCCTCATAGTTGGGCTGCAGTACCAGGCTGATCGCATGGGGAAGCGTGCAATATTGCGGCTGCTCCTGCCTTAAATACCAGAATACTGCACTGAGCAGGCTTAAACTGTTATCTGACCAGAAATCCGGCTTAGAGATCATCTGCGGGTTCAAGTTGGCCAAGATCGTATGAGCAAACTCGCGGGCAAAGGATGCATTCCTCATGATCTCCGGAGAGATAGGGTTTACCCGGTTACTGGTGGATAGATCTGAGAAGTTTACATAGTACCGGTTCACAGGACTGTTCTGGTAGGCGCTCTCTACATACCTTGCAAGCTCCGGGTATTTAAAGTCATAGACCACACCTGCAAAGTTCTTCCGTCCTGCATCATAAATAATGGGCTCTACGATACTTTTACTCTTTCCGCTTCCGGCACCTCCACAGACAAATACCCCGGCATAAGGGTTAAGGATCTTTACACTGTTATTTAGATCCAGATCCATCCTTTCAGGCTCCTGCCTGGAAGGCGTAGAAGCAGAAACACCTGATACCGCACCTTTAACTTTCTTATAGATCCAATATGCGCCATATCCTGTAGCAGAAAGAAAAATAAGGACCACCAGCCAGTCAGGAAGCCTGGTAAAGGCAAAAAAGAAAAAGCTGAGTCCGGTAGTACCAAGCGCCCAGTAAAGGATAATTTTTACGATGGAAATTTTTTGTGCCGGTTTCGGGTAATCATGGTTGATTTCTTTCATGGTTCTTTATTTATCTGCTTAATCCTTTGCTTTGGTCCTGCTCCTTTGATGGTGATATACTTTTCTTAAACTCCTGCTGCCGGTTATGTTCAAACTGCCGTTGTTCAAATTTGGGCCTCACCTCAAAATCCCTTTCCTCAAGGCCATATACCCTTGGCTTAAACTCAGGCTTTATAGCGTTGATTTTCTCTCTTTCCAGGTTGCTGTTTGCTTTCTCCTTTTCGCTTGCCTTTCCCGATAGCTTATCAAGAAGACCAATTTTTTCAGGCGCCTTTTTCATCAGGTCATTGTACTTAGATTCAATGCCCTTGAAAATCTGCTGTTGTTGCTTTACCCCTTTGACCGCATGGTCAAATGCATTATTAGGGATCCCTTTTTGCATTCCTCCGCTTGAATAAACAAACTGATCCTGCTCAGCCTTAAATCCATGCTTTGCCATAACGCTGTTTACATCTAAAGAGGTATTACCCTTTTCAAGCTCAGCTTTGATTTCCCTGATCGCCCCCTGAGCCTTTGGATTATACTCTTTTGCAAAATCTACTTCCTGCTGTTCCTGTTTGGTGGGCTGTAAACCTGCAGATGGATCCTTAACCTCTGGTCTGATCCCTGCAGAATGGCTTTCAAACTTTGGCACCTGGATGCCTGGTGTTTTGCTGTCGCCTTTTATAAATAAGCTTTGCTCCTTCTGACCTTCCAGGTGAACAGCCAGCGAAGATTTAAGGCGGTGTGGGTTAACATTCTCTAACCGCTCGGACTTAGCCTGGTTTTCTGATAAAGCTTCGCTGATATCGGCCCACCGGTATCCGGCAGCTGATCCCTTTACTGCAATTTCATCTTTCCGGAAACTAACCCCGGATATCCCGTTCTTATTTTGGGATAACTGCACATCAATCCCCCTTTTACCAAGAGCTTCCCTCAGTTGCTCCGGGTTCTTTACTTCTTCTTTGGAAAGTACCTCCGTTAGGGCAATCCGGATCTCATTTTTTGTATCCATAATAGCTGGGTTTTTATCTCTGACCGGCTTTTGTTCTTTTTGCTGTTTTTGGGTCTTTACATACCGGAAACCTTTCTTTAAGGAAGGATCATAGACCACCGTCCTCCCGGTCGTTGGCCGGAGTTGCTGCAGTTGCTCAACTTTATCGCAGGCCACCTGCAGACGGTCTTTGATTCGGTGGTCATTTAATAGCTCTCCGTCCATCCCGATCCTATTGGCTACAACATGATAATGGTCATGCGCCTTATCCTTATGCTGCACCACCACATACTGGTGGTTGTCTTTTTCTATCCCGATATCCTTTAGGATACTGTCGATCGCCTGCTCCGCCTGGGCCCGGCTCAATTTTTCATCCGGATGAAAATTGATCTGCACATGCAGCACCGGTTTCTGCGCAGTCTTCCGCTCATCGGCCACCTCCCGCATTTGCTTTCCCATCTCCCTGCTCGAGCCGTAAACCTGGTTCAGCTCGAGCAGTTTTGCGCGCGTCTCTTCAGGATACTTTTTAGTTTCCTGGAGGGCGTAAGATATAGCCTTGGCAAAGCCGTTTCCCGTGTTAGCGTTTGCGGTAGGCATAGCGTATTTTCTCTATCAGTTCCCTTAAGGTAGCAGCAACTTCCACCGGTATGATACCGGTGGAATTGGCGTGCCGGGTGAGCTGGTTTAAATTATTTGCGATCCCGTTCAGGATCTTTTTTTCGTCCCCTTCGATCTTAATGATGCTTCCTGAAAGCAGCATCTTCCGGGCATACTCGCTCACCGATGCGCCAGCCTCGTTAGCCTTATCCTGGATGATCTTTTTATCCGACGGACTGACCCGGAGGATAATATTGGTTTCCTTTTCCATCTTCAAAATTCATCTTTAATGAAAGACCTTGGGGCATTAGCGAAGCGCTTTGTCCCTTGGGATCTTTGGCCAAAAAAGTAGCGCAGCGTTAAGCTTTTTTGCGAGGGTTGGCGATAGTATATAATGTAGTGAAACGAAATGTATATACATCTGCCCCCCCTCGCTTCTTTACGATCAACCCTAAGGTAGGGAGAATTTAGGATTTGACAAAATCCTAAATACGAAGCTGGCTTAGGGGCGAAAAAGCATAACCGGAAGGTTATGTCTTTGGAGCGGACCGAGAACAAAAAATGCCCATCGAGGGCATTTTGGTTTGATGGGCAACTATCCTATATACGAATATACAGATATTCGTATATAGGGATACACTGGGAATTCACTGATTGAAAAACCTAATGTGACGTGGTATATGGTTATAAAACATTAATTCCTGATCTTGTTTTTTAAACCCAAATAGTATTTATATAGTAAGGCAAATTGATATCTTTTCTGTACGTTGTTTGTTGCGCCAGCTCGTTGAAATCTATCTAAGATAATTCCATTTACTTTCAATAGTTCTATTAAACCTTCCTTAGTTTTATTCTCTAATGCACTAGAATATTTTTCAATAACATTATCTAATAAGTTATAAAAATCTTGCTGTTGAAGTTCTAATAATTTAAACCTACTATCTGCATCATCTCTAATATATTGAAAGATGTAAGTCAAATCTCCATTTCCTTTTTCACTTGCTAAATCCTTAAAGTGCCTTTCAACCGCCTTTCCTCTAGTTTGCCCATGTGTATAATAATATTGAGGCAAAATTGGCTTTGGACGTCGATCCTCACCAATAATTGCCCATTTAACTGATTCAGACAATAAATCTATAAAAGGTCGAAGGCTAATCGTCTCATTAGCATTCTTAAGATTTTTAAAAAACCAGTCATAACTTTCTCCATATCTAGGGGTATTATTAACATCGGCATACTTACCAAAAAATGTTGCAGTTAAATGCTTAAGTATATATTCTTCAGTTGCTGGTTGCTTATCTTGTTTGTCAATTTCTCTTCTTATTTTTGCTATATGATTTTTAGGAAAGTCCTTATACTCCCTCATCAAAAAATAAAAATCATCTTTGGAGTGAGATAGAATTATTTTGAAAAAATAGGCGAATAATTCTTCTCGATTCCATTCAATGTTAATAGACCTGTTATTTAAAGCTTGAATATTGTTAACATTGGAAATTTTTTCAAATAAGTCGCTTCTAAGGAACATCTTTGGAAATATTCTTGAATAAGTAAATTTCTTGCATAAATTTATTAGAGGTGCAACTCGCTCAGACCATAGATGCGGTTTTACTACATGATCTAATTCGTCAAAAATTATAATAACATGCTCATCGCCTTTAATCTTTAGAGATCTATCGATGTTCTCCAATCCAAGTTCTACTTCTATCATCATATCATCACTTGATATAATTTGATTAAATCGCAGAGATGTTATTGTGTTATCTTCAACAGGAAATGTTTCAATGGTTGAAGTTAAGCTTAGCTCTTTATCTAATTCTCTTGTTAAAACATTCCATATATATACTTGCCAAAATCTTTCATAGTATTTCTCATTTGAATATTTTTCTAGGCCGTCAAATTTAGTCGTATCAATAAAATACTTGTTTTTGAAAATAATGTGAATGAATCTATATTCAATTTCAGATTTATTGGCTATTCCTTTTAAGTGGCTAACTATATCATTGTTTTTCAGTGATTTATATATATAGGTCTTACCTGTTCCCTTATTTCCGAGCACAATAAACTTGTCTAAGTTGAACAAGTCCAGCATGCAATTCCTGTAAAAATACCTTCCTTGATTATATTCTAATTGAAAGTCTTCAATATCTTCTGCATATAATTCCGGCATCTTTTCCTTAAGTGTTGTGAGTACGCGCATTTTGACCTCATATACATTATCGTTTTGAGCGTCAAAAATTTCATATTCACTGTCAATTTTGTTTAGTTCAGAAAGTTCATTGAAGTTTTCTTCTATATTTTCATGATCCGTGTCTTCGATGTATAAGTCTTCTTCATTATGCTCTGAATTTTCGCTTTCCTTTATAGCATATTTATTATAGTCGTAGAGTAATGAATTTATTTTTTCGAATAGTTCAGCTTGTTCTGGAGAGGACTTTTCTTTTATAAGGTCAATAAAATCTAATCTATCGCTATCTTTATTTCCAACTGATTCTAGCACTTCATTCCGAGTAATAGGAAACATATCAATATTGATCTCATCATCATTTATTATAACGCCATTACTCACAGCCAATGACTTCCTTGACAAATAGCTCTGAACATTTTCCTTGAAGTTATTGAACCACCTTCTTTTATTGCTGGCAGGAATTATTGAATTAACTATAATTCCAACCAAGTATTGGCGCTTAATAATTGAATCTATAAAAAAATGAATTCCGGGAAGTGTTTGTATGTTGTTTCCAAAAAAGCCTATTACTATGTCTGAAAGCTGAAAAGCTGTTAATCCAAACACATCATTAAATCCGGTTCTAGAATCCAGTAAAATCAGGTCTGGCTTAATTTCTTCATTAATTTTATAAATTAAGCTATTAAATTTATTAACAATAAATTGGCGTTCTGAGAAATCTATGCGGGCTAACCCCTTTAAATAATGATCTCTATCTGAAGCTTGTACGTCTTCAGTTTGAAAGTCGTTCAAATTCCCAGAAGGCATAACAAAAATTTCTCCTTTGCCACTATACTCCTTTGAAGCTTCCCATAAATAATTTCGTATACTTAATTCGCTATTATCAAGATCAGAATCTAATAGATACTCTACAACTCCATTGCTGTAAAATGGAGCTCCTGAATCAGTTAAGAAAAAGTTTGTGAATCCTGGGGCTTCAAAGTCACAGTCTATTATAACTACTTTTTTACTATGATGTGTTGCTAAATAGGCAGCGCAAGATGCTAGTGTCGTTGATCTTCCAACTCCACCCTTATAACTGTAAAACGTTATAATGGGAGTCTCAGATTTACGACCAGTATCAATTAGGCGTTCTTTTGCCAATAAATTGACTAAACGACGGTCTGAATCAGTAGTATTTACTTTATCCCCTTCATTAAAATATAAGTTCTTTAGAAAATTGTCTTCATCCTCTTCTAAAAAGAACTCGACCTCTAATTTAGTATCGGGCCATATCTTCGTTATTTTATCCAATAGGTGTTCGGGTCCTATTATGTAGATAGTAATAGTATTGTTAGATTTTAAGTAAATTCTAAAATCAATTATTTCGTTAGCTTTTTGTAATTCGATTAAAGACTTTTCAAGTCTTTCGATTCCAGTATAAATTTGTATCATTAAAATCTTCTCAATATCAGGGTTAAAAACTCTTCAACATACTTTAAATACTTTGATAGAAGTTCTTGATCAATGTCTTTTACGCGGACTTTATCTCCATAGAAGTATCGGAGATCGGTACTCCAGCCATTAAAGAGCGCGGTAATCTTGTTATCCTGTATCTTATTGTATATAAATGGTAATGCGCTAAGATCTGGCCCGTTATTACATTTGTTCATATAATCTATTTTAGCATAGAAACTATGTGTTTTGAATCCTAAGTGGTAATGTTCACTATCCTCCACATGACCTTTATGTTTCAAATTACTGAAAAATGCATAACTAAGTGCCGTTTCAATTATATAACCACTTAGATAATAAATGTTATGAAGATGATGATTTTTATTGTTTTTATCAGTTTCAAGATTGTTTAATAGATACTTACAAGTTAGTAAGTGCCGGGTTGAAGCTTTTTTATATTCCTTATAATCCATTTCCTGAAATGCGCATTTCGTGTAATATAATGATATTACATCTAATTTGAATAATTAGGTTCACTAGGCTTTACTGTTTCGAAATAAAAATATAATGAGATAATATTATCATTTAAACCATCATATAAATAATAACTATAATTAGATGAAAGTCATAACTTATATGATAACCATTATTATAAATTAATTACTAAATTAGGTTTTCTTATAATCCTAAAATGACTCGTACAATAGCATATCTCAGAGTATCTTCAATAGAACAAAATCTAGAAAAGAATAAAGCTGATATCTTACACCTTGCTAATGATAAAAACTTAGGCAAAGTAGAATTTATTGAAGAAAAGATATCAGGAAAAGTCTCGTGGAGGCAGCGTAAAATCGGACCGATTCTTTCTGAACTTAAAAAAGGTGATACAATATTGCTTAGTGAATTTTCTCGTCTTGGACGAAGTATGCTTGAATGCATGGAGATTATATCTATTGCAATGGAAAAGGGTATTAAAGTATATACAGTAAAAGGTGGGTGGCAATTGGATGATACCATTCAAAGCAAAGTATTGGCCATGGTCTTTGCTATGGCTGCCGAGATTGAACGTGACCTCATCAGCAAAAGAACAAAAGAAGCCTTGAATTCAATCCGTTTATCCGGGGTCCAGTTGGGCAGGCCGAAAGGACCAGGAAAAAGTAAGCTTGACATTGTGCGTACTGAAATCGAAGCCTTACTAAACAATGGATCTACACAAAGATTTATTGCTAAACGCTATAAAGTGACAGAACCTACTCTCAGCAATTGGATGAAAAAAAATAGAATAATAAAAGTTTTTAAAGAATTATAGAGCAATTAAGCTATCTGAGTATTCTCAATTAAAATTTTACCGTTGAAATATAAGTTACCATCTACATTATAAGCTCTATGGGGCAGATGAACAGCTCCTGTATTAATACAACTTGTTAAAGTAGGAGTTACCGCTTTATAATGAGTACGACGCTTATCTCTTCTAGATTTAGAAATTTTTCTTTTTGGATGTGCCATTATCTTATATAATTATTATTGCAAAATTGAAAATGGCATAAATAATAATTTTATTCTTATTTATCTTGATAACCAGAACAATCTATTCTTTAGAAGCATCAAAAGTACAGTATTATTTTCAATTATCATTAAGCTTTTTATCTATTGTAAGGCCTAGGCTAGAAAGATCAAAAATTTCATTATTTAAATAGCTACTAAATAAATGATCAGGAGAAATATAGACCAGCCATATCTTACTTTCAAGGAATAAACTAAATGTAACAAATCCAAATACTTCTATAAAGGTTGTTTGAGCACTAGGAAAAACGAAAACATTATATTTTCTATAAGGAAGATTGGAAAATGCCATCTCGTATAAAAATTGTTTTCCTACATCTGCTATCCCTGGATTATTGATTACATTAAACCCAGGGTTGTTTTCATATTTAATAGCATAATATTTTGCATCAATGATAAAAAGCATTTCAAGACTTGGTATAACCGAAATAATATCTGGTTTTAGTGAACTTTTATCTTTTGATTCCTCATTTAAGTTATTCCAAACTGGCTTTGGAATAAGTTGATTAAAGTCTCCTATTTTGTTATTTAAAACATTACTGCAGGCTAACTCCCATATAATGTGAAAATAACTCGTTCCATAAATAGAGAATCCCTTTATTGTGCTATCATACGATTTATTTAAGCCAGCTATTAATATTTTTAGAATATTTATTTGACGATCTGTATAAACTTGACTTAACTCCTTGTATATAACATCCTTAATATAAGAAATCGCTCCTAATGAAGTAAGATCTTGAATAGTATCTTCACTAAAAGTAAAGTTGTATGTTAGTAGCTTCCCATATTTGTTTATGTATAATTTAACTAACCATTTATGTACTTCTGAAATAATGAAATTATCATCTATATAGGTCGAATAACCTAGTGTTTCAGTATAGATTGGATATCCTTTTGAAAATATGGGATCAAATGTATTTATCGTTTTATTCCAATCAACTTCTCCCTCCTGACTAACACTCAATAAGACCTTCTCTTTGATATATATTCCATTATCAAGATAATCCTTAATTAAATTATCAGCTAATACTAATTCGGAAAAGTAATTTTGGGAACTAAATGAAAAATTATCATAATCAGGAGTTACTCTATCTATATAGCTTGCTTTTTTTAGTACTTTAATAATCTTTGAAGTTGCATCAATCAAATCATCAAAACCTAGACTATCTAACTCGAAATACTTTGGAAGTATACAAATCAATAAATCCTCAACAGTTATGATACCTACGAAGGAAAATGAAAGTTGGCCAAGATAATTTCTATTTATACATTTTTCAGAAAGCAATTTCGCATGCCATTTATCATCATAGTTTAAAAGCGAAAGTATCTCATCTTCCGAATGATATTCGTTTTCAATGACAAAAATGAAATTATAAAACCTTTGCATTTAATAGACCTATTGTCTTATTATTCTTCTATTAAGGATAAATCATCCCCGGCAAAAACGGATTGATCAGGATCATCGTAAGCTTTAATAATTTCCGAAAATGTTTTATGCTTAAATATGCTTTCTGGATTATGCCGAACTACGTCATCACGCAGATAAAGAAGCAATTTATTTTTAATAGCACTTTCATCCTCTAACTCCTTTGTATTCATAAAAAATGGACCAATCATTTTATCTTCTGCAATACCAAGTAATTTGAGTTTATTATTAATGAAAAACCTGAACTTATTCCAATTATAAGCCTTTTGCTGAAAGATTACAGTTCTATCTTCCACAATGGCAGATTGTTTATCTAAAGGCAGGTATTCAAATGACCATCTTCTTTTAAACGCAGCATCTAAAGGCATTACACCTTGATCCGCACTATTCATAGTCGCCCAAATAAATAAATTACTTGGTAGCTTTATTTTCTCTTCATCAATACCTTGACTTTTCAAATAATTTAAAATATCATTATTAAAAGTGATTTCATATTCACTTTCTCCTTGGTTATTTCGATCTAAAAGTTGAAAGATATCTCCAAATACAGATGCAACAGGCGCTCGATTGATTTCCTCGATAATAACTAAATAATTACTACCAGGGTTTATCTTAGCGTTAATAAGTTGCTTTAATAACGGTCCTTCAGTAAAAGCATAATCAATCAATGGTTCCTTATTATCATTACCAATAAGTTCAGTTACTTTATCGGCTTTAAATAATTTATCATTTTGTTGATCACCCTGCTTGTATATAGGTACAGGCCGATATGTTCCAACAAACTGTTGATATGAATAACTAGAATGGAAGGTTATTCTAATAGTATTGTCTCTAATAAAACCCGCATTATCAGCTTGCTTTTGTAATTCAAAGCTTTTACCGGTTCCAGGTGCTCCATATATAATTTTGTTTCGATAAAGGTTATCACTATCCATTGTGGACGGCGTAACTGCTTGGACAACAGAAACTGGTAAAGTACCATTATGCAAACTATCTTTATTCTCAATATAAAAGTGAATAAATTCCGGACGGAATGCACATATCAATGATCCAGCTTCGTTTCTCATAGAGCTAAAACCTAATGCTTTGGCTTTTTGCAATAAATCTATATTAGTTCTTAAACTAGGATTTGATGGATAATTAAATGTATTTATAATTGGCCACGCTACAATAATAGTTTCTTCCCAACTATCATTTTGGTTAAATACATATATTCCAAGTATTAAAGTTTTTGAAACAAATGAATCAGTTTGTTTTGTACTCCTTGGATCTTTATTGCCAAGCTGTATTCGCTTTTCTTTATCACTACGCCGATCTTCTTCCTTTCTTACACTGCCAACATATATATTAAGGTCTAATGATCCTAAAGCATTGTGAGTTATTTTAAAACCTCTTAAGCTACCAGAACTACTAGTGTGAGTAACTTGCCATTTGTATACACTTAAAATATCTTTTAATAAATTATCAATTTGGCTTGCTAATGCTTGATCAGCTTTTATAAGCTTTGCATCATGATCTACTTCCCACTTCATTTAGAGTAATAATAATTCAGATTTACTTTTTATATTTTTAGTAGAATTGTTTTTAGTAAAATAAGTCATTTTAATTTTACTAGCAAATACAAAAGCCAAATAAGGAGGTACTGCATTTCCAACTTGTCTCCACTGTTCCTGAAAAGATCCTTTTAAATTATATTTATCATCAAAGGATTGTATTCTTTTAATTTCAGCTATTCTCAAAAATCTATTTTTCCAATGAAAAGGACCTTGATTATTAGAAAAGCTAGCTTGAATTGTCCAAGAAGGACGATTTTGAGAAAGTTTTAATAAGAAAGTCCAATATCTAGACTTCCACTTAAATAAGGGATTAGGATAACCCCGTTTTTCTGTAAAAAACAAGTAGTTTTCTCCAGGAGGAATCAGTGGCAACAAATGTTTGTCTTTAGAACCAGCTGATTGATTAGCATCCTCTGGTAAATCATAATCTATTTCATTCAAAATATCTCCACATGTAACCCATGGTTTAGTTAACAACGATAATTTTTTGATTACTGCTGGATCGGCATGAGTTTCGGTTGGAAATACAAAAGCTGGTAATTCTTTTTTTACACCCACACATATAAAGCGTTTTCTAGTTTGAGCAACTCCATAATTTGCTGCATTAACTACTTTATATGTTATATTATACCCTAATGATTCAGCTTGATCACGTAAATATTCAAATTCATATAAATGCAGTTTATGTAAGAAACCATCAACATTTTCGAAAAAGAAAATTGTTGGATTTAATTCTTCAACTGCGCGAAAATATTCTTTTAAAGTGAAACCATACTTTTCATCTTCTACACCCTTTTTTTTGTCTATTAAATAATGTCGTGTTTGAGAATATGGAGGGCATGGAGGTCCTCCAATTAAGCAATCAACATTTTTAAGACCTCTTTTTATAAGTATACTTTTAAAATCAATTTCTCTTATATCTGCACATTTAACTTCATCTGCAATCATATTAGCTTCTAAAGTTTCGCAAGCTATCTTCCAATTATCAGTAGCTAATATAGTTTCATAGCCTGCTTGGTGAAAACCAAGGTCTAATCCACCACAACCAGAATAAACACTAACTATATTTGGCATGTAATCAAATATTTTTCATTAAAAAATCAACTATTACCTTACCTAATAAAGGAGGAACAGCATTCCCAATTTGTTTTTGTACGGATCTTCTTGAACCACTAAAAAAATAGTTTTCAGGAAATGTTTGTATAGCTGCTAATTCAGGAATCCGAAGTCTTCTAGAGGTCCAATGAAAAGGTCCTTCCCAATGTCCAGGTTGAGATATTATTGTCCATGATGGTAGCGTTGGGTCAAGTTTTAATAAAAAAGTCCAATATCGTTTTCCTGCAATGAATTTTGGATCTGAAAAACCAGCCCTTTCTGTTAAAGCGATGTAGTTTTTGCCTGGAGGTACAATACAAAGATCTTCATAATATTTTCCTTCAGCTGACTCTTCCTTTTCGTAAAATTCTTTGGAGCCAAATTTACCCATCCAATCAAATACGTTCTCGTAAGGTCTTAGCAACGGATTTACAATAATTTCTTTGGCATTTCCATGAGTCTTGATTGGTTCATCAAATTTAAACGCTTTTTTTGAACAGATAAAAAAAACTCTTTTTCTCTTTTGAGGTACCCCATAATCCGCCGAATTAGCTCTAATTAA
>NZ_BMIL01000016.1 GCF_014642175.1 Pedobacter quisquiliarum
GACCTTCCTGAACGATAGCCAGGCGATCCTCCGGACTGAATGATCTCCGTTCTTTTTTCATAATACCCTAATTTAATGGTTCTAAATTGTTTTTAAAATCTAGTCCAGTCTTTTAGGGGGTTAGTACAATAGAAATCATGATATTTTTATATCTATATAATCTAAAACTAAATTATGCCTTATCCAAAAAAGAACATCAGTCCCAGAAAGAGAAATTAGCGGACGACGCGATTTCACATTATGCTTCACCTCTGATGGTTTCAAAGTATATTTCTTATGTTTGTATTGAGAGCGTTAATTTTGGATTGGGCAGCCGAATAGCTGCCCTTTTCTATACACTCTACAGGTATTTATTTTGCCTATATGCTTTTCGTAAAATAACGCTGATTGCTTTTCTGATCCTTTCTAACCCTTTCTGACTTTTTAAATCAATCTTGCAAAAAGTAGAGTTCGTTGATTTAGCATGCAAGACCAAATAATATATCCCGCTTACCAGTATAGCGGAGATTGCCCATTAGTTAGCCTGTTTGCATAACAACTGTAAAATAATTTGGCTATTTCTCTGTAGTTCTCTAAATTACACAAATCAGTATACATTCTATAAATCTAGAGACAATAGCCTTGGAATTACCACCGTCACTTGTAAATAAATACAACTTAAAAGTTGAAGGAAATCTAGCAGCAAAGCAAACGCTTGTTTTTGCACATGGGTTTGGAACTGACCAGACATCCTGGCGCTTCGTCAAGAAAGCCTTCTCGGCAGATTATCGGTTAGTTTTGTACGATAATGTTGGTGGCGGTAAATCTGACCCAAATGCCTTTAGTCCGATCAGATATCAGGAACTTAACGCTTATGCCTCTGATCTGCTTGAAATCGTAAACGTACTTGAATTGAATGGAGCTGTGTTAATTGCCCATTCTGTTAGCTCGATGATTGGGGTATTAGCAGCAATAAGGAATCCGTCCGCTTTTTCTAAATTAATTCTTGTCGGTGCCTCTCCGCGTTACCTGGACGACCAGGATTATATCGGTGGTTTTTCAACTGAAGATCTAGATGTGCTTTTTAAATCTATGACAGCAAATTACTATGCGTGGGCAAGTGGATTTTCTTCTATGGCAATGCGCAATTATGAGAAACCTGAACTCGGACAAGAATTTGGGAGCACGCTATCCGCATTACAACCTAACATAGCACTATCAGTGGCAAAGGTTATTTTTCAATCGGATTGTAGATCAGCATTACCTAAGTTAAAAAATGATGTCCTAATAATACAGATGAAAAACGATGTTGCCGTACCTGAAGCAGTAGGACGTTACCTCCATGCACATATTGAGCATAGCAAGCTACTCGAAATTGATGTAGAAGGTCACTTTCCTCAGCTGAGTGCTCCAGATTTGTTGAGTGTAGCTATCGAATCTTTCTTAAATGAACAACATTGATCAAACATATTGGCTTCGGAAAATAGTTGATTTCATGCGTTGCCTGGATCAGGTAGAAAACGCCGACGCACAAGATATCCTAAGAATCCCAATCCTGAAACTTCAGGAGCTATCTGATGCCAATGATATTTTCTTTATTGAGTTAAAAGATCCAGTTACAGCTACCGTTACCTATGCTTTTCCTGGCCCTGCGCCTCTGAGTATGATTGATCCCGGATTCTTTGAAAACATTTCCGGGACAATGCCAATGTACTTTAGTGGCAAACCGTTTCCAGAGTTAAATACTGGAAACAGTGACACGGGAAGTACCGTGATTCTTCCATTAATAGGAAATAATCCTCGTAGTTGTGTAATTTTGATATGGCACGAACCAATCCAGTTTAGTTCTGAATTCAAAGAATTTATTGAAATATGCTATTCAGTGGTGCGACGTATAGCAAAAGTTTCTACGGTATTATATTCAATTGAACAACTTGAAGTCTACTTTAATGCAATTCTACAGACAGTACCGCAAAGCATAATATTCATTGACAATTCCGGTAGGCGAAGCTGGGTTAATGAAAATGCTTCACACTTGTTAGATTTACCCTCTGGCATTGTAGAGCCAAGCTTACTAGCGAGCAAAATGCAAGCATTCAGGAGTCTGGCAAGTAATCGCGAAGAAATATTTGAGCGCGGAATGGAACTCTTTCAGCAAGGTAGCAAGGTTACAGGTGATTGGAAATGGATCTATTCAGACCCTGAACCCCGCGTGTTTAATGTTTATTGTACCCCTGTGGAATCCAAGAGTATACAAGGGGTATTGTGGATGTTCGACGACATCACAGAAAAACATTTTGCTGACCAGGAAATACATGATCTTAACATCAAGCTAAAGCGGGCGAGCGATTATAAGTCACAGTTCCTAGCCAACATGTCTCATGAACTTCGCACCCCTTTGAATAGCATCATCGTTTTAGCGAACCTTCTGGCGGAAAATAATGAGTGTAATTATACCAGCAAACAAGTTGGATATGCAAAGATAATCTCGAATGCTGGCAAGGACTTACTGTACCTTATCAATGACATTCTCGATCTTGCCAAAATTGAGGCCGGCAAAATGGACCTGAATCTGGAAGCTGAAAGTACCAAAGAAATGGTGCAAAGTATTCAAGGACTATTTACCGAGGTGGCGCGTTCAAAGAATATAAACTTTAGCATCAAGGTATCACCGCTGCTTCCTGATTTCATAGTAACCGATAGACTACGGCTGAGTCAGATTTTCAAAAACCTGCTATCAAATGCTTTCAAATTTACCCCTGAAGGTGGAAGCGTAGAATTCAGTCTCGACTGTAAACTCGAGGAAGAAGTACTGATTGTGCGCGTGTCGGACAGCGGGATCGGAATCGAAAGCAACAAGAAAAATGAAATATTTGAAGCCTTTAAACAAGCAGACGGAACTACAAGCAGAAACTTTGGAGGCACAGGACTTGGTCTTTCCATATGCAAAGAACTGGTATGGCGATTTGGGGGAGATATTGCAGTTGAAAGTACTCTTGGGCTAGGAAGTACATTTATCATAGAAATGCCTTTGAAAAGAGCAGAGGAAGTATTAATTAATCAAGTTCCGTCTTTGGCAAATCCAATACAACCGAAAAATGAACTTGATCCAACCGAATTTCAAGAATTAAACCAGAGAAGAATTCTAGTTGCAACTGGTGACATCCGGGAGGTTTTCTTATTCAGTACAACTTTGACAAATTGTGGAGCTTTCGCCCAACATGCCTCATCAGTAGTAGAACTTAAACAAGAGCTGCTGATTGAGGCCCCAGAAATTCTCATTCTGGATTTATACCTCTTGAGTGTTGATTCAGATGCATTAAAAGCACAATTACGCGACCAGAGACAAACATTGAAAGTTGTTGCGCTATCCGACACTGCCCTCCAACCGGAAGAACTTGAAAGTGCAGACTTTGATGTAGTACTTCATCGACCGGTTGATGCATCAAAGTTGCTAAATACAATTAAACGCCTATTAACATCTACATAAGATAACTATGTCCACAAGGAAATTTCCAATTCTGCTGGTGGATGATATCCCGGCTAATTTAGAGGCACTTGAAGGTATGCTTCAAAGTGAAAATAGAACGTTTTTGAAAGCGGGCAGTGGTACAGAAGCTTTAAACCTGGTGATGAAAAATAAGGACATTGGGCTGATATTACTTGATGTACAAATGCCCGATATGGACGGGTTTGAAGTGGCCCATTACGTTAAATCTTATAAACCTTCGAGTTTAATACCAATCATCTTTGTTACCGCCATTAGCAAAGAAGAAAAATTCATCATGAAAGGTTACGATCGTGGAGCGGTTGACTATTTGTTCAAACCACTGAACGTTGACATTACCCGATCGAAAGTTGAAGTCTTTGAAAAATTATACTTTTATCAAAGGCTTCTGCTGGACAGCTTGGCGGAAAAAGAGCAGGTAAATAGCAAACTTCAGCAATTCACCAACATTGTGGCTCACGACTTAAAATCGCCTTTAACAGGAATGATATCGTTAGTTGAGTTACTGCTTGAAGATGAACGACTCCTAGTATTTGATGGCATTCCAGAGTACTTGAACATGCTCTCAGATGCTGCTATGCAGTCTTCAAAAATGATCGACCATCTTCTACAGGAATCGAAGGTCGCTAATGATAAGGTTACTCTGGATTTGGTAGATACCGGTAGCCTTGTATCGGAAGTGGTAAAATTACTGTTTACCACAAGACCAGCGGAAACGATTATCCATGAGACGCTTCCGATATTTCATACCAATAGAATAAAATTGCAGCATGTATTTCATAATTTGATCAGTAATGCAATAAAATACAATGATAAACAAACCATGAAAATTGAAATAGGAAGCCTTGAAAAAGAGCGTTATTATGAATTTTTCGTAAAGGATAACGGGCGCGGCATCAAAGAGGAGGATTGCAAAAGAATTTTTGAACTTTTTGAAACTGCAGGTCCCTCAACAGGAATTGAGACCTCCACTGGGGTTGGCCTAAATATCGCAAAAATGTATGTTGAGCAACAAGATGGAAAAATCTGGGTCAATTCATCACCAGGAATTGGAAGTACCTTTTACTTTGAATGGAAAAAGACTTCTTCGGAATAGCAATAACTAAACCCTTAAACTTGTATAATTATGAGACTTCTTATCGTTGAAGATGACGTTCTAATCAGAAAAACAGTAGAAATGAAATTTCGCAAGGAAGGCTTCGAGGTAGTTGTCGCCATTGATGGCAAAGATGGAATGGAGAAATTTGAAACAACTGATCCTGATATTGTGCTAACAGATATCATGCTGCCTTATATAAGTGGGCTCGAGATTGTACGAGCCATAAAATCAAGGCCTAACAAATCTATACCAGTAATTGTCTTTTCTACCATGGGGCAAGAAGCAATGGTGGAAGAGGCTTACCGCTTGGGGGCTGATGAATTCGTGAAGAAGCCCTTTAGTCTTGCCGAACTTGCAATCAGAGTTAAAAGACTAACTAAAAGTTGATGTCAGATATAAACTTGTTTGGTTTAATTGCAGATAGCAGTGCATTCACATTGCTAATTATAGCCTCTGTGTTCTTTCTAGCGACCGCTTTGATTATCATTCTGGTAACGTTGACTTTCCAGGCAGTAAAAAGAAAGAAACTCGATATTCGACAGGCCTTAGAAGACAAGCTCAATGACTGGATTGCCGAAGTGTTAGCGGTTGAAGATGAGCCCCTGAAAATGTCTGAACATTTATCAGCGTATTTCAAAAATCCGGATTATCACCCTTACATCACAGCACAACTGATTATAATAAGAAAAAACATTTCTGGCAGTGCATTAGGTAAGATCATCGACGTTTATGAACAATCTGGACTGAAAGCAAGTTCAGTGAAAAAACTTCAAAGTAGTTCCTGGCATGTCAAGGCACTTGGAATTTATGAACTATATATGATGATGCAGAAGGATATGAAAGTCGAAATCAGTAGATATACCAACTTCAAAGATGATTTTGTACGTGCCGAAGCACAAACGGCCATGATAAGTTTTGAAGGTTTCTCAGGCTTAACCTTCTTGAATACCTTAACACGCCCACTAACGGAGTGGCAGCAGCTGAAGTTAACCGAACAGCTATTAACATTGAATACGGAGCAAATTGCTGGCTTAGAAGCATGGCTCCAGTCAGCTAACGCACAAGTGGTTAGTTTTGCATTGAAACTTGCAGCTAACTTTCAGCAGTTGCAGGTGCATGATGCAGTTGTTAATTGCCTGGTCAATGAAAATGAAAAGATAAGAGCAGAAGCAATTCTTACACTGACCAAAATAGCAAATATGGAAACAGCCGGCCGGTTGGTCAAACAATATGTCACTGAAACTGATTTCAATAAGCGAAACATACTTATTGCATTGCGGTCCATTTCTGGTGATGAGCAATCAGCTTTTCTAGAGCAACAGCTTAACCATTCTGATAATGACATTAAGTTACTTGCTGCTCTCGCCTTATTGAACACCTATGCTGGAGCAGAACAAATCTTGATGGACAAAGCGCAGCGCCAGCAAGACCCCTACCGTATGATTTTTCTGCATGCTAAAAGAGCGTTGACATATGATTTGGGCTGATATCATTTCCAACTTACTGACGGGAACAATTCTCACCTACTCAGTGGCATTATTATTATTTTACTCTTTTATTGCCTTGTATTCTATTGGCGATACAAGACGGTATCTATATAAGAACGCTTTTACTGATTACCGCCTTTTAGCCTCGTCAGCTCAATTTCCTTCAGTCAGCATTTTGGCGCCTGCTTATAATGAGTCTGCTACAATTGTAGAGAACGTTAAGTCGCTACTTTCGCTCTACTATTCTAATCTGGAGGTTGTAATTATAAATGACGGAAGTAAGGACAACACCCTGGAAACAGTGATTGCGGCATACGACCTGAAAATGGTTGATTTTTATGTCAATTACAAAATCCCAACAAAAGATGTACGGGGAGTTTACAAGAGTCGTAATCCAGTTTACAAGAACTTATTAGTTGTGGATAAAGTTAATGGCGGGAAAGCAGACGCACTTAATGTGGGCATAAATACTTCCAGTCACGACTATATTATTTGTATTGATGTAGACTGTGTACTTGAGCAAGATGCAATTTTGAAGATGATGAAGCCATTTCTCGAGGAAACAGATCAAAAAGTTATCGCCTCCGGTGGCGTTGTTAGGATTGCCAATTCTTGTTTGATTGAAGATGGTAAACTCAAAGAGGTGCGGTTACCGGAAAACTATTTTGCACGGATGCAAACACTAGAATATATCCGAGCATTTCTTTTAGGACGTATGGCCTGGTCACGGTTAAATGGGCTTTTATTAATTTCCGGAGCCTTCGGCGCGTTTGACAAAGCCTTAGCCATTAAGGCTGGAGGCTATGATGTGAAAACAGTTGGTGAAGACATGGAGTTAGTAGTTCGAATGCGCCGGATGATGGAGGAAGCAAAGCTACCATACCGTGTGACTTATATTCCCGACCCATTATGTTGGACCGAAGCACCCACAAACAAACTGATTTTAGGGAGGCAGCGAAACCGGTGGACAAGAGGTACTATAGAGACGCTAAAGTTTCACCGGATTATGTTTTTCAACTACAAATACGGTGTACTTGGACTGCTCAGCTATCCCTATTGGTTCTTCTTTGAAATGCTTGCGCCTATAGTAGAGTTTGTTGGATTTTTCGCGTTCATTATACTAATACTGTTAGGCTTGGTCGATTGGCAGATGTTCGTGGGGCTACTGCTATTTATTTTGAGTTTTGGCTATATGTATTCAACCTTTTCAATCCTCATCGAAGTTGCGACGTACAATCAGTACAGAAGACTGAAAGATACCGGAAAACTAATTTTAGCTGCGTTATCAGAGCCATTCTATTTTCATCCTTTCGTGGTACTTTCAGCAATAAAGGGCTACCGGGACTTCATCAGAAAAAAGCATAGTTGGGGAGAAATGACCCGACAGGGATTTAATACCAAAAAAAATAGCGATACGCAGATTTAAAGCAATATTTTATAAGACGATGTATGTATACTAGGGTAAAATTTTTTGGATATTCTGTAATTGTATTGCTGAACTTACTGTTAATTCTGCCATGTAAGGGACAGCAGCAAGATGAAAAAACAGAAGTGCTCTTTCAGGAAGCGAGAAAGGCAACATTCGATCACAAAGATCATGAAAAAGCAATTAGACTCATGAAAAGAGTTCTTGCAAAAAATCCTGATGTCATCGATTATAATATTTTCTTAGGGAGACTGTACACCTGGAGCAAAAAGGTAGACAGTGCTCGCATCATATTCAAACATGTATTGGAAATAACGCCAGAACATGAAGATGCCGCTTTAGCTTATGGAAATCTGGAGTACTGGAACAGCAATCCCTCAGCTGCTTTAGAAATAATTGAATCAGGTCTACAGGCCTCGCCAACGTCAAGTTCGTTATTGCTCTTGAAAGCACGGGTACTGAATTCGTTAAATCGGACTCCTGAAGCTAGCTTGGTTCTTACTCGATTGTTAAAAGTTGATCCTAAGAATTCAGAAGCAAGGGCACTGGCTAATACCTTAAAGGAGAATAGCTCGCTTAATAAAATCAATTTAAGCTACGACTACATCTATTTTGATGAACAATTTGAGGATCCCTGGCAAATAGCAAGTTTTGGATATGCCAGACAAACCAAACTCGGAGCAGTGGGCGTAAACTTGAATTATGCAAATCGATTTGATGATAATGGGTTTCAAGCAGAGCTGGAAGCCTATCCTAAAATATCTAGAACGTTTTACGGCTATGTGTCAGGAGCTTATTCTGCAAATGAAAGCGTGTTTCCCAAATACAGAGCAGGCTTCTCCTTATTTGCTAACCTGCCTGTCGCTTTAGAAGCTGAAGCTGGCGTCAGGTTCATACATTTTAGTCAAACAAATACTATATACACACTCGCGCTGGGAAAGTACTATAAGAATTACTGGTTTAACATACGAACATATCTTACACCATCTAAAAACAATATTGCTCACTCCTACACAATGAACTTTAGGTACTACTATGGAGGTGCGGATGATTACCTAAGCCTAAGTACTGGAACGGGGATCTCACCTGATGATACGCAGAATAATGTGCTTCTTGCCTCCAGTTACCAGCTTAAGTCTACAAACCTGTCAGCAGCATATCGGCACGCGATAAATTTCAAAAATGTCTTCAGTATTGGTTTGACATGGTTCAATCAAGAATATAAACAACAGCAATGGGGAAATCAGTATAACATTAATTTAACCTATCAGTTTAGATTCTAAGAATTTCAGCAAGACATTTTTAAAAGCCTGATGGTAAGAGATAAATTTTACTTTTTTTTGTTGTATGATGGTAGTTTAGCTTGAAATGTCAGCTTTAAAGTTCTTTATAATAGTAATGATATTGTTTCTTATGGTCACCTCCACATCTTATTCGCAAGAATTATTTGACAACTTTAGTGGCGAAACGCTGGATCGATCCATTTGGAAAGCTGCAAACAGGAAATGGGGTGAGCATGAAGCAGGTATCAGTCACGGAGGAGTGGTGCCTGCTAATGTGTATTTGAAAGATGGAAAATTGGTGATTTGCGGGAATGGAGATCTGTATACAGGTGCTGTTAAAGGCCATGGCCAATCTCAGCGCGTCGGCGGAGCGGTATCTACAAGAAAACGATTTGGACCTGGACGGTATGAGGTTTGTGCAAAAATTGTATCAAAGCTTGGTGTACTATCAGCATTCTGGACGTTCTACTATAAAAACAGGGACATGAACCATGAGATTGATATAGAAATTCCAGCTCTAGATTCATCAGGAAATTATAATCTTAATTGGGGCACTTTAGCCAACTGGCGGGGCATTTCAGCTGATGATAATAGTAGCGTAAATAAATATCTGGGGAATATAGCCGATGGTAACTACCACATTTTTAGGTTCGATTGGATTGCAGAAATAGATGGTCAGCCCTCAAAAGTAGCTTGGTATGTAGACAATAAATTGCTTTATACATCTTCTGAATCAATTCCGGATAAACCGTCACATTTCTGGTTAGGTGTTTGGTTTCCCTGGTGGATCGGTTCGGCCGATTTCCAAACAGAATTCATGTTTATAGATTGGGTGAAAATAAGTGCAATATCCGATATGGCAGGTAAGTAAAAGTGCAAGCGAAGCTGACGAAACTTGCTCTAATTATTATTACCATGGTATTTACCTTAGGAAAGTATCGAAAACTCTAAAATTTTCCAGCCAAATCTGGCATTCAATTCTAAAAGCTGGATAATAGTATGGGTTTTACGGTTTACACTCAATAAAATAAAATGAGCAGAAGGACAAGTAGCACTGTACTAATAACAGTCCCTTATTGAAGATGTACTTAGAAAGCTCAACCTATTGTGTCTCAAAAAAGGAAAGTGACTGTTGCACAACTCGAATAAACGTCGATTTTTGCTTTTATTAAAGTGTCGAAATGCGTAAATTAAATGCATGCAAGGCAGAAAGGACTATACCGAAAAGCTGTTCACCAGCTTCCAGCTCTCGAGCCGGGTTCCCAAGGAAAACCTGTACCGCAAACTCCGCGAAACGCTTGATCTGAACTTTTTATATAAGGATACAAAAGACCTTTATGGTAAGACTGGCAACCGGTCAATTGACCCGGTTGTCTTTTTCAAACTGCTGCTCACTGGTTACCTGGAGAACATTACCTCTGACCGCAAGCTGGTAGAGCATTGCTCCATGCGCATGGACGTATTGTACTTTCTTGGTTTTGATATAGACGAGGAGCTGCCTTGGCACTCGACAATAAGCAGAACAAGGCAGCTTTATCCGGCATCCTTATTTGAAAAGCTATTCAACAAAGTGTTTACCCTGTGTGTAAACAGCGGCATGGTATCTGGCCATACCCAGGCGGTGGATTCAGCACCTGTTAAAGCAAATGCATCGATAGAAGTGTAGTGTTGAAAACGCCGTCTACCTCCATAGATGGTCACCTAAAGAAAGTAGCGGAAGAGAACCAGGAAGCAAAAAAAGAGAATGACTCTCCTTCAGAGGCATTTGTCACTGCGCCCGAGCACCACTTAAAGCGAGTAGAAAAGCACCATCAAAACCTGAGTGACCAGACTGGAGGGTCGCTTGGCTCTTCCCATGAAAAAGCACAGTTACTTAGCAATAAGACCCATTATAACCCTCATGATCCGGATGCACGTATATCTGTAAAGCCCGGCAAGGCCAGAAAGCTTAACTATCACTGCAGTATGGCGGTGGATACAGCCGAAGGCGTGATTTCACATATCCAGGCCGACTTTGCCGATGGCAGGGACAGTCAGTATCTGCCTAACATTAGCCTGCAGGTTCAAAACCGTTTAAAGAAAAACGAGCTCGCAATGACAGACCTGCTGGCAGATGCAGGTTACTCTAACGGCTCCAACTACAGTTTTCTTGAGCAAAGAAATATTACAGGCTGGATCCCTGTCTTTGGAAAATATAAACCTGAAATAGAAGGTTTCCCTTATAACAAAGAAAAAGATGAATATAGCTGTCCGATGAACAGGCCATTACCCTTCAAGGGCTTTCATACTAATCTGGATGGCACGGTATTAAAAAACTACTGGGCAGCATCAAAGGAATGCACAGTTTGCCGCATGAAATCTACCTGCGCACCGAATACACGATGTAAGAAAATAACCCGGACCGTTTATGATGCACAGTATCTCAGGGCTTATCAAAGGCAACAAAGTAAAAGAGGCAGGCACATGAGGAAACTGAGGCAGAGTACAGTCGAACCTGTATTTGGCAGTTTAACTCAATACTATGGCTTAAGGAAAATAGGTGTACTGGGTAAATCCGATGCCCATAAAGTTATGCTGATGGCCGCAATTGCATTCAATCTTAAAAAGTATCTTAAAACCGGAGGAAGAAAGCCCTTCAAAGCCGTATTCGAAGCTATTATAGATGACTTACAGCCAAATTGGTTTACTTATTTCACACATAAGTTAATCCATACCGACTTTACTAAAGGCTAAATAAACTGAGGCGTAATTCGGTATTCGAACAATTAAACCACTTCCGCAACAGCCACGAAGGTTTTATCAGCTAGTTGCTAATATATGACCTCTTGAATGGGTAGGCTGCTATCCTATTTCTCGCATAAAATGCAGTAACAAAATGGTAACAATCTAATCACCTATCCATCAGCTGTGTTAACAAGTTTAAACGAAGATATCCCTTTTAGCCTGACCTGCAGAACAACGGTCAATTCCCCCCTCATACGACAATAACGAGGAAATGGCGATAATTTAACTGGTGCCATAATCCATGTTAGCGAGTCTTTCTTCTATTTCTTTGTCAATTTGTATTTTAAATGCGTTGTCAGATCTGAGGGTATAACTTCTTCAATTTGTAGATCATACTTATCTTTGTCCATACCGTCAAAAAGTCGAATACCGCTTCCTAGAAAAATAGGAGCAATGTGAATGAAAAATTCGTCCACTAATCCTGCATTTAGGAATTGTTGAATTGTGTTTGCACCGCCTTGTATTCTTATGTCCTTTCCTTTTGCAGATTGTCTTGCCTTGTCCATAGCACTTTCAATCCCATTATTTATAAAATAGAAAGTTGTCGTGCCTTCTTGAATCCAAGGTTCTCGCACCTCGTTTGTCAGAACATATACGGCTGCTTTGTATAAGTCATTTGGCCAGCTTGCCTCGCCTTCTTCAAACATTCGTTTACCCATTATGAATGCACCTGTTCTTGCGATTGTCTCTCTAATGTATCTTCCGTCAGCACCGTCTTCCCTTCCTCCTTCAAACCCCAGATATTCCCAAAAAGCTTTTTGATTGAACATCCAAGAATGAATTTGCCCTGAAACTCCTCCCATAGGATTTTGGGGACTTCTGTTGTCTCCTGCAAAAAAGCCATCAAGAGATATTCCACTGTCAAAAATTACTTTACTCATTTTTATTCTTATTGTTTGGTTGCTTGACCTGTTCTTGCAATGTCCGCTAACTTGGGTGTTAATTGTAATTTAAGCTTTTTCATGTTATTTTCAACTATTAAAGCTATTAAGGACATGCAGTAAGTCAGGGGCCATTTGCAACAAATCACTGGTTAAGAGTGACATTCGTAGCAGTGACTATTTAGCGAATGAGGTATTTAAAAATGGTCGAATTCAGAGCCATAGTAAAGAGAGAGGATTGTCTCAAAAAACCAAGATATATGTTTTTGCCTTTGCCATTCATCTGGATCCAGGTACCTTTTGAGGTGTTGTTGACCCGAATTGAACTCATTTTCTTTCAGCTGCTAGTTTACCTTAGAATATAGCTGGCAAGAGATAATTTTCTACAATCAGATTAGCCTGGCGATGTGCATAGCCACTTCCATAAGCTGTCGCAGTAATGACAACTACCAATGGCTTGTCTTTAAAAACAAATATTTCGTTGCCGCCATTACCTGAACTGTAGAACGTTTCATAGTTCTTGTTTTTACTATGGAACGTTTTGTTCCAAAACAAATAGCCATAATATTCACCCTTTCTATCAATAATCTCCTTGTGTTTTGTAAACGTTTGAGCGACCCAGTCTTTGCTTAGAACTTTTTGGTTATTCCATGTGCCACCATTTTGATACAGCTGACCAAACTTTGCAAAATCCAGACTGTTCATTTTAATTCCCCCAGCGGTATTTGCCACATGTTGTGGTGTATACTGCCATTGATATTTGGAGATACCTAAAGGCTTGAATAGTTTATTTTCTGCATAGGTATCCAGCCCACCAGGAACCAAACCATTAAGTATGTCGCCCACCAACATTGCTCCTGCAGTAAGATAATGCCATTGACCTTGATATTTGTTCGTATCAACCGGCAGATTGAGGACGAAACTTACCCAGTTACTAGTTGGATACATGTTTTCTTCATTTCCTGGTGATTGTGGATCGCCGTCATCACCGTCAAAACATGAACTCATGGTAAGCAGTTCTTCAATTCTAATATTTTCCTTTGCTTTACTATAGTTATGGAAGGATTGTAGACGATAAAAATCTTTTAATCTTTGCTGTTCTGATTTTAGATATCCTTCGTTGATTGCTATACCAGTTAGCGTAGAAGCAAACGATTTACCCACTGAACGCACATCGTGCAAACTGTCGCGGCTTGAACCATTAAAGTATTCTTCAACAAGTATTCGACCATTTTTTATTACAACTATACTGGTAATATGCTTAAATACGTCTGCTTCAATGTTAGCCCGAAGTTCCTTAATCCTATTAATATCAAATTTTTCATTAGAGACTGAAAAACCATTATAACCTTTGATCGGGGAAAGGCGGACTCCATTTATATCAATTACCGGTTTGCGGTTTACATTGATATTCAGTTTGCCAGCAGCGATAAGGGGACCAACTTTTAATTTTGAAGATCTAATATAGGGTCTAAGCTCAATTCTTAGGATATGTTCTCCCTCAGTAAGCGCCGTATCTCCACCATTTAGCATAAACCGATTCCAAGCAGACTGGCTCCACCATGCGCCTTCATGTACATTATCAATTAAAGGTTTATTCCAGCGTGTTTGTGTTTGTTGCTGCGTAGCATTAGGAGCGCCTGGGAGCAAATTTGTTTGATAGATTAAATTCTGATCAATATAAAAGGAAAACTGATAGTTACCTATTTTGGCAAGCGAGTCGGGATTCAATCCTGGAGCTAATTCTTGCAGGTAGCTTGTTAATGTTTTCTCTAAAATAACTGTTATGAAGAGATTGCTTTTGTTTGTAAGCTTATAGGATTGCAGAAAGCTTGCTGTACTAAAAGATTCAGCTGGGTTAGCTTGGTGGCTAAACAATATTTTGCCATTATATATTTCATCCGTTTTCGGATTATTGCGCGGAGTGTCAGCAATTGTATCGCTTTGTTGCGCAAATGCAAACGGACAAAAGAATAGATTGAGAAAAATGATTACTGTGCTTCTAAAGATCATAGATTTTGCTTTTAACAAAGCTGTGAAACAACCAGGGCCTAAAATAGAACAGAATTAACATTTAGATTTTCTTTAGAAGCTTTTTAAAGGTCAATGGTGTGATATGATGCAAAGCCTTAAACGAACGGATAAAATGACTTTGATCGGCAAAGCCACAAGTCAGGGCAATTTCTGTAAGTGTACTATCTTTGTGTTGGAACATTCGTAATGCCGCTTGTACCTTCAGCATTCGTATATAGTCGCCTAAATTACATTGAAAGTGTTTTGAGAAGTTCCTGGATAGATGAACGGGATGAATAGCTAATTCATCAGATAAGCTTTGCAGCGTCCAGGTTGCACAAGGAGAATCATGCAGCAGGTCTTTAAGTCGCAGTGCCCATATAGGTTTCTGTTTAAAGGAGGATTGATTTGGTTCTGCTGCTGTATCCAAAAGCTGTGTAAGCAAACTTTCAATAGCTAATCCTCCCAATCTATAATCCAGTTTCACTTCTTTGAAAATGTTGTACATCATTTTTATTAAGTGTGGATCTTGCATGTTAATGCTTCCCTGAAGACTATTGGATTTAAGCCCATGGGCTTCAAACCAGTCAGGCCTTAACTCCACATGAAAGCCTCTTGTATATCCCTTGGGCTTTATATTATAATGAGGCTCTTGCCAATGGTGGAAAAGTAAACTTCCTGCAGAACAGTGGTAAATTTCTTTCTGATTACCCTCTATAACATTTCCAGAAAGAATAAAAGTAAAGTAAGCATTTTCATGGTAGTGCCAGTCTACGTAGGGATGAGTGTATTCCGTATCAGTTAAGGTTAAACCGCCTATCTGGATGTTTGTATTAGTTACACCAAAAAACTGACCGGCATGCAGGCTATTCATTCCTTTATAGGTACTTAGTAAATCGTTCCAGAATAAGTATCGTAAAAAAGAATAGATTATCAAACTAAAATGTCAACTGAAGTGTCTGGAGTTGCTACGAACTATGTCAAAAAACAAACTTTAATTCACTTTTCTACTTCCCTAGCCTAGGC
>NZ_BMIL01000017.1 GCF_014642175.1 Pedobacter quisquiliarum
TGAAAGAAACTTAAACAAACGGAATATTGCAGCTTAACTAAATGTCTATTTTATTGTTGCAATTCCAGTCCAAATACCCCCGATCAAGAGAGAATGCAATGATAGTCACAAAGCAGGAGTTGTCTCAAAAAAGGAAACCTTCTCTTTGTCTAAGCCATTAAATCAGCTACTATAAACTGATTGCTATTGAAAAGTTTGACCTCATCACATTTAAGTATATAAGGTATTCGATAGTTTCCTCAGCTAGCACAAAAGATCCTGCGTCAAAAAGAAGAGATTTCCGGTGAGCTAATTCTTTTTGCTAACAATCAAATTTCCCTTATCTTAATTTAATACTTAACCTTTCTTGTTCCTTTATGAAGCTGACGATAGGTCTATCTTATTTATTTGCACTCATGTTTCCCTTAATCGGGATTGCACAGCCTAAATCACTAGTTATAGAAATTGGATTGCTTTACAATTCAGAGTCTAATGAGTTCGTGAAGAATCAAGTCATTTGGATCGAGGGTGACCAAATAAAGGCAGTTGGATCTGCCATTAAGGTTCCTCCATCTGCACAAGTGATTAAGCTGCCTACAGGTACGATCACCCCTGGACTTATTGATGCACATACGCATCTTTTGACAAATCAGAAGCTCCCTGAAAATTTAGCTATTGATTCGTGGATCAACTCGCCGGCTAAACGTGTTCTTAGAGGTGCCAGCTATGCAAGAGACTACTTGAACGCGGGCTTCACTGCAATTAGAGACTTGGGTAATTCAGGCTATTACCTAGATATGGAACTAGCTTCTGCGATAAGAAAGGGCTATGTGACCGGTCCCCATATGTCTGGATCAGGACCTATAATAAGCGCAATTGATGGGCAATTTTATCAGTTGCCCTATGAGGAACGAAATAAAATCGCTCAAAAGGAATATCGAGTAGTTAGTGGTGTTCAGGACGCGATTCAGGCTGTAAACGAACATGTCAATAATGGCGTGGACGTAATCAAGATCGTTGCCTTTGGCGAACGTTTAGGACTGGAGTTAGAGGAGATGAAGGCCATCGTTAAAACGGCACATGCACATGGCTTGAAAGTAACCGCACACAGCACTGGCGGACCAAGCATGGAAAGTGCCATTGAGGCTGGAGTAGATGGGATTGAACATGCCTACTATGTCAATGATACCTTATGGAAGAAAATTGCAGCGAAGAAAATCTACATGGTACCAACGGATCCATCTTTTAATAGCGTCATTCAGATGCAAAAGTCTATGGGACAAACTACGCACGATACACTTGCTATTCGCACGGAACTCAAGCCACTTCGGGATCGTCTAGTGCGGGCAAAAAAAGAAAAAATCCTTCTGGCAGCTGGTTCAGATGCTTATTTCGATCTTCCCATTTCACGTGGCGATGCAGCCAAAGAAATGCTGGTCGCTTATGTCGAGGAAGGCCTCACCGTAGAGGAATCACTTCAAGCAGCTACGCTAAACGCGGCAAAGGCAATCGGGCAAGAGGGAAAATTTGGAGTTATTAAGCAGGGTGTGAAGGCCAACTTAGTAGTTTTTGATGGCAACCTTCAGAAAGATTTTCGTAATGCCCTTTTCAACGTCTATATGGTTGTAAAGGATGGAAAGGTTGTATATGCAAAAGAGCATCAAGCTGCTAATTTACCTGGGGAACGAAAAAAGGATGCCTATTAATCCTAACTTCCGACAATACTAAAAACTGATATTGTGTGTATTTTTGATCTCGGCCATTACGAAGGTACTATGTGTACTGCCAATACTTTCAACGGAGCCTAATTTATTAAAAACAAAGTCCTGATAATGCTTCATGTCTTTGGCATACACTTTCAGAAAAAAATCATAATCGCCGGAGATATTATAACATTCTACAACCTCCTCGATCTTCAGAATATCCGCTACAAAGCTGTGGCCCACTTTCCGGTCATGCTGTTTAAGCCGGATATTGCAGAACACAATAAAGCCCTGGTTAAACTTTTCTGGGTCAAGCAGCGCGATATATTTCTTGATATACCCACTAGTTTCCAGGCGTTTTACACGCTGCACAACCGGCGATGGAGTCAAGTTTACCTTTACAGCGAGTTCCTTGATGGTATGACTTGAGTCATTGCCCAATATCTTTAATAATTTAAGATCGACCTCATCCAATTGTTCCATAGCATAAATCACTGTTAAAGTACACTAAAGTACGCACAAACCGCATAAAAATTCGATAAATCATTTATTTAAAGCAATTCTGGTTAAAATAACAGGTATTATTCGGCTTTTATGACTGATTTTGTAACTTTGAGCAGAGTTTAAAACTCGTGGTTCTTTGCTTTTTTCAGCAATCGGGAAAGGTTTTACTTAGCGGTGAATTAATAGGGAATCGTGTGCAAATCACGAGCTGTCGCGCAACTGTAAGTAACACAAAAGGTTTTACCAATGATGGTCACTGTGCAAAACGGGAAGGCCGGTAAAAGCCGTTACAAGTCAGGATATCTGCCTTTTCTGAATTGACGATACTTCCGCGTAAAGAGGTTATTGATCAGATTGTACAGCTTATAAGGTGCAAACCCTCAGGGGTTGGCTGCGCCTGTTCGTGTCTATCTCTCCTTCTCAAATCCTTTCTTTTGCCTGTCGTATCCTGAATAATCAAGAACTTTTTAATGATTATTAACCATTTAAAAAGTTAAAGAAATACATGGAAAATATCCAAGACACCATCAAGAATGAATTTGTGTTCACACTAAAGAGCACTTGTTTAGATGAAAACTATCACCCCTCAAGTCAGACGCGTCTGACAACCAATTTTGCAAACCTGGCTAGAGGAGCTAACCGCCAACAAAACTTACGTAATGCCTTAAATATGATCAACAATCGATTTAATGCACTAGCTCATGTAGATAATCCAAAAGGCGATCGTTACCATGTAGAACTCGAAATCCTCACCGTAACAATGCGTATCGATCATAAAAATGGTATCAACGATCTGCCGATGATTGAGGTTCTAAAAACAAATATTTTTGACCGTAAGACTGGCCAGCATATCGAAGGTGCCGCCGGAAATAATTTTTCTTCTTACGTGCGTGATTATGATTTCAGTGTCTTATTGATCGACTACAATAAGGATAAACCCAGTTTTACTGTTCCTGAAAATTTTGGCGATCTGCATGGAAAACTTTATAAGTGCTTTGTGAATTCGACCACTTATAAAGATTACTTTAAGATGTCACCGATCATCTGCTTAAGTGTATCGAGCAACAAAACCTATACCCGCACTGAGTTTGAGCACCCGGTATTGGGTTTTGAGTATCTGCAGGACCAGTATTCACTCACTGATGAATATTTTTCTAAAATGGGATTAAAAGTCCGTTTTTTCATGCCTGCGAACGCTGTGGCACCAATGGCTTTTTATCATTCAGGAGATCTCCTTTCTGATTATACTGATCTTGGACTGATCAGCTCCATCAGCACGATGGAGACTTTCCAGAAGATTTACCGCCCCGAAATTTACAATGCAAATTCAGCGGGCGGGAAAATTTATCAACCTAGTCTTAAACACGAAGATTATTCACTGACCCGAGTAGAGTATGACCGCGAAGAGCGTAGTCGGTTGGCTGTTGAACAGGGCAGATATGCTGAAGAGCATTTCATCAAACCTTATCAGGATGTTCTTGAGCAATGGTCTCCCAATTTCTCACTTTAATTAATACGACACATTAAAATTGTTCTATGACGAAGAAATTATTATTGCCAACCTCAATTGTTGGAAGTTTGCCCAAGCCTGCCTGGCTTGCACCACCCGAAAAACTATGGTCGCCATGGAAATTAGAAGGCGATCAGTTGCTGGAAGGAAAACAAGATGCGCTGAGCATTACACTGCAGGAGCAGGAATTGGCAGGACTGGATATCGTTTGTGATGGTGAGCAGACACGCCAACATTTCGTGACCACCTTTATCGAGCATCTAAGCGGTGTAGATTTTGAAAATCGCAAGACGGTGCGAATCCGTGACCGTTATTATGCGAGCGTTCCGATGGTTGTAGGCGATGTTGCACGCAAAAAAGCAGTTTTTGTTGAAGATGCCAAATTTTTGCGTAAACAAACCAACAAACCTATTAAATGGGCATTACCAGGACCGCTTACCATGGTCGATACCTTATACGATAGCCACTACAAAAGTCGTGAAAAACTGGCCTGGGAATTTGCCAAAGCACTCAATGAAGAGGCAAGAGAACTTCAGGATGCAGGTGTAGATATCATCCAGTTTGACGAACCAGCATTTAATGTGTTCTTCGATGAAGTAAACGATTGGGGAATGGCAACGCTGGAAAGAGCAATTGAAGGTTTAAATTGCGAAACTGCGGTACATATCTGCTACGGTTACGGAATACAGGCCAATAACGACTGGAAAAAAACATTGGGTTCCGAATGGCGTCAATACGAAGGGATTTTTCCTAAAATTCAAAAATCTAAGATTGACGTGGTATCATTAGAATGCCACAACTCCAATGTTCCTTTAGAATTAATGGAACTTGTCCGCGGTAAAAAAGTGATGGTGGGCGCTATTGACGTGGCAAGCAACACGATCGAAAGACCCGAAGAGGTAGCCAATACCCTACGTAAAGCGCTTGAATTTGTGGATATAGAGAATCTTTACCCTAGTACAAACTGTGGTATGGCTCCATTATCAAGAGCGGTAGCGCGAGGTAAGTTAAGTGCTTTGAGCGCAGGGGCAGAGATTATACGCAAAGAAAATGCGGGTTAATAAATATTTTGAATTACGTTGAAGAAGTTATTAGCAATATTAAGTAAAGCAGGTTTAGACGGTTTCCTGCTCATGATAGGCATGATGATCCTGCTGGCCTATTTTTTACCGCAACCGGGCATGGTCAAAGAACCAATTTCACTGGAGCAGATCGCAGGTGTAGGCGTATCGCTGATCTTTTTATTTTATGGTCTAAGGTTGAGTGTGGAGAACCTAAAAGCCGGGCTTGTCAACTGGAAAATGCACATTATCGTCCAGTTGACTACCTTTTTGTTTTTTCCGCTCATCGTTTTGGCATTCCGCCCGCTGTTTGTTGGCACCGATTTCGAAGTGCTTTGGTTGGGTATATTTTTTCTGGCAGCTTTACCATCCACCGTTTCCTCTTCGGTGGTCATGGTTTCCATCGCAAAAGGCAATATTCCTGCGGCCATTTTCAATGCGAGCATTTCCAGTTTGATCGGCGTTGTAGTGACGCCGCTATGGGTCGGGCTGTTCATTGCTTCTGCGAGCGGCCATTTTGATGCTACAGATATTGTCATCAAGTTGCTTCTTCAGGTTTTGTTACCTGTCATCGTTGGCATTTGCCTTAACGCACGTTTTGGAGCCATTGCCGAAAAATATAAGAAACAGCTTAAACAATTTGATCAGGCGATCATCCTTACCATTATTTACACGTCGTTCTGTAAGTCGTTCTCCGAACATTTGTTCGCAGGCTTTACAGCCCTTGAACTTGCGGGACTTGCCGCAGGGATGATAGCCTTGTTTTTTGCCGTATTCTTTTGCGTCGGACTACTTAGCCGTTTGTTTGGCTTTTCAGATGAAGATCGCATTACGATTTTATTTTGCGGGTCTAAAAAGTCACTGGTACATGGAACGGTCATGTCAAAAGTGCTCTTTCAGCACAGTACCATCACCGGTATTGTATTGTTGCCACTCATGTTATACCATGCCCTGCAATTGATTGCCGCCAGCATCATCGCTCAGAGTATGGCCCGGCGAAAAGAAGAAAAATAGCACTATGAAGCTTTTAGAAAAAATACAGTTAGGCAGTGTCAGCCTAAAAAACAGAATAGCCATGGCAGCGATGACCAGGGGCCGTACAGACAGCAATGGTCTGGTGGGTGGTATGACGGTGGAATACTATACTACAAAGGGCAGGCGCAGGCCTGCAGTTCAGCGAAGCCATCAGAATCAGTGAAGAGGCTACGGGCAGTCCGCTTACGCCTGGTATTTTTACAAATGAACAAATAGCCGCCTGGAAGAAAGCAACCACAGCCGGATGATAAAGGTGGCGTAATATTAGCCCAGCTTTGGCACACCGGGCCGTGGGACATCCGGAGGATAATATTAGTCTCTTTTTCCATCTTCTAAAACTTTCATATCTACAGTAATTATAATTAGGTAAAAGCCAATGATACTTTATAATCTTATTTACTGTTAAAGTCTGTTAGAAACCTTTTCATATCACGGCAAAAAGATAATCCATGGTTTGTCTCAAAAAAGGAATATTTGATCAGCATAAATGCTGTTTACTCTAGCGTCAAATCACAATTCACTACATCTAAACTCTTAACGACACCAGTCTTCCTGGAAAATGGTTCAAGAAGCATATAATAAGTTTTCTTTGACAAAGAATCGGTGAACTATCTTTCATGTGTCGAAACACTAGAATTCTACTTAAATTGTAAACGACAATAATGAAATGATTTTGAAACTATTAGACAGGTTATTTAGGAGGCAGTTTCCCATTATAGATTGGCAACTCGTTAAAGAGTCAAATAAAGTGTATCCAGAAAGTTCCTTTACCCTTTTGAAAATAACGACTTCAAGCGGAAGGTTCGGCACAGGATGGGTCGACAAGGCATATACCAGGTATGAGTACAAGAAGTTTTGTCCTTACCATGTTTTAATCACTGTTAATCTTACAGATCACATCGCTGAAAATAATCCAGATATTGATATGGGAACAATAGAAGACTATTTTTCTGAGCCACTTAAACAGATTTGTACTTTTCACATGGTCTCAAGAGTGGTAACAGATGAGGGAATGGATATTGAAGGGTATCTAGAACTAGATGAATCCGCTGAAAACTTTCTAACGGCCAAAAGCCAGGCAGAAGATAGACTTGTAACATTCTCCTATAAGATCAATTTCGATCCTAACTGGAAGCTAAGTAAATTACTTAGGTGAAAGATTATTTTTGATGTAAACGTATTACCTGTTAACAGACGAGTCTCAGAAAGCGAAGATTTCACCTACGCCGTTAAGCCGATGTTGGCTGACTAATTAATCATCTTTAAAAAGGAGCGTTATAGCCCATTCTTCAGGGTGTTTCCAATTACGTCTACACTGCGGACGCAATTCAGCTTGACGTACTATAAGGTTCGTTTAGTGTTGACAATTAAGAACTAGTTCTACTTTTGAATAATCAGCTTTTGGAGAAGCTTATAATGTAGATTTTTAACCGGCACAAGTGTACAGTATTTATACCCTTATCGTTTGTAGCAGAATCCGCCTAGATTTATAATCATTAGGCAGATACCTGAATCAGGATGAACAATATTGGCCTAAAAACACCATTAAACCGACTACGAGTAATTATGAATAGAATTAAGCAAATATTTGTAATATCAGTTTTTCTAACTACAATTTCTTGCACAAATAAGTCAATGGAAGAGAGTTCAAATGGGACGGGAAGATTTAGCTATAAGAGTGGACACGTAGCATTTACGAATTATGGAAACAATATTGGAGCAATATATTACACTACAAATATAGACTCAGTAGCTCAACAACTAACCTTTCCAAAAGAAGGGTCTGATATCGTTTTTGATCTTTCTAAGGATTTGTCCAAAATTCTTTACATAAACTACCCAGAAGCAAAAATGGAAGTCTGCAATATTTGCCTATACGACTTAAAGGACAAAAAAGCAGATACACTACTAGCAAATGGAAAACTCATAACAAGCGTTCTACTTTCATCTAATGGTCAGTATGTCTACTTTACCAGCGCAGCCGAGATAAGGAACTACTCGCCCATTGCTCGGAAAGCTCCTCATGGAATGGATATTTTTGAAATAACTATTGAGAACAAACAAATTCGAAAACTCACAAGTTTAAATGCCTACTCTATTCAGGGTTTGACTACAACACCAAACGACTCTTCAATTGCCGTCAATATTTTTGATAAAAACGGATTAGGCCTGGTTTCAACAAAAACAGGAAAATTTAATAAGCTGCGCATAAACTCCTCTCGCAACGAAGTTGAAGAATACTTCTTTGCTGTTGATATAAAAAGAGACTCTATGATATATTTGGCACCTTATGAATTATACAAGTACAACTTCAAGACAAATGCAAGTGAGTTTATCTTGAGGTGTCCAGGTGGAGGCCAATGCGACGTTGTTCAACCAGACAGTTCATGGACTAACATCTTAATTGGAGAAGGTGATCAAACTTATCTCTATAACCTTTCTGCAAAAAGATTTACCGAAGTAAATCTAAAGATAAAATAGTACTACATGAAGAATTGTCTCAAAAAAGGAACCTAAAATTAGCCGCACACATCACTAATACTCTTAGAGATAAGAATAAGTTCTCCAATGTCATGTGATTCGCCAACCACAACCAATAGCGATAGATCTAGAATAGAATGATAATTATTTAAATTCTGTGAACATCATTCTTATACCTTTGCATCCAATTAACCCCAAACTAATGTTCACCAAGCTGTTGTTGGTCTGAAAGTATGGATCTGAGTCATTTTTTAGAGATAACCTCTTATGTCGGGATTGTTCTCGTCATTTTTCTAGTGGTGTTCTTGCTGACAGTAAAAACACAAAACAGACTTCCCAATTGGCTTCTTGCCCTGTTCCTGTTCCTATGTGCCATAGATGCCTGTAAATTTTTAGTTAAAGATGTTCCGGTTCATCTCCTCAGCTTCCAGGCTTTCCGTTGGACTTTTGTCTACCTGGTTCCCGCCTCGTTTTACCTGTATGTTTCATCGGTCTGCTTTGAAAATTTTGGTTTTAAGCCGAAATACCTTTTTCATACCACCCCCTTCATTGCACTTAATTTCTATTATCTAATTGAGATATACTCAACCAGCAGTGTGATAAAATTGAAATTCATCAATGGCATTAATCAGGAACCAGTAATGCATTTTTTTTATTTCCTGTTCGAACTGCTATTCCAGATATATTTTATTGCATCATTTAGACTAATAAAAAGATCGAAAGCTGTTTATCTTGAGAATTATGCCGACCCCAACAACTATTTACTTAATGCACTTTACAAAATAACAATTCTCTACTACGCCCTGCATTTCATAGTTCTTCTCAGATGGCTGGTTACCTTCACCGTAGGCTTTAGTAAATTAATCCAATGGATAATCACACTCGATAGTTTTGCATTCCTATTTTGCACCAGCTGGTATCTCTTTGTTGCGCTACACAAACCGGAATTCTTTAGAGGGGTTAATTCTAAATTGGAATCGATCAAGGATACTGTTCCCAAACAAAATCCTTCTGCTTCAATCAGCGACGAAAAACAACGACAGATGGATTTTTTGAAAGCGTATATGAAGACGAGCGAACCCTATCTGAATCCTTCATTGACTATTAAGGATTTGGCTGAAAAGTTAACAATTCCGGTCAAAGACTTATCGACACTGATCAACTTATATATGGATAAACACTTTTTCGATTTCATCAATGAGTATCGAATTGAAAAAGCCAAAGAAGTACTTCGGGATCCACTGCAGAAAGATTTGACAATTTTGGAAATTCTATATAAAGTTGGTTTTAATTCCAAATCCTCATTCAGTACTTCATTCAAGAAACACACCGGAACAACGCCAACAAATTACAGAAACACGCCACATTAGATGTTTTTCCCAACAAATGGGTTCGACTTTTTTAGTCGGTCGCATGGTCGGAACATCCTATGCATATTTGCAGCGTATTACTTGACCAGCACCCAACATGAGAAATTTCTGGTATGCATGCATCATACTTTTATCGATTGATGCTTTTGCTCAGGACAGCACAAGCAAAAAAGATGTCGATAGACAAAGCACAGCGGCGACTATAAAAAAGTCGAGCGCACAAAAATCCAATTATGTCGAACAAATCGATTCCTTAATGAGGACATCTTTTAAAAGAGATTTATTCAATGGAAATGTACTTGTCGCTAAAGGTGGCAAAATCATATACCAAAAATCCTTTGGGTTTACTGACGAGCTAAAACAAAATGCCTTAAACGGTCGGTCAATATTCAATATTGGCTCCATCGCCAAAGAATTTAACGCTGTTGCTATCATGATTTTAGTGGAACGTGGTTCGCTAGACCTCGATGATAAGCTATCGAAATTTAACATGGGATTACCCAAATGGTCAGAAAAGGTTACGATAAGGCATCTGATCAATTATGCCAGTGGTATACCGCGGATTGAGTCGGGATTGACACCAGTATCTGATGATGATGCCTGGAAAATTTTGCGGAGCAACGAAAACCTACTTTTTGAACCGGGGACAAGTTATCGTTATGACAATGGTAATGTTTTTTTGCAAAGAAGAATAATCGAAAAGGTATCCGGCTTGTCTTTTGAAGCGTTTGTGATTCAGAATATTGTCAAACCCTTGAAAATGTTTAACGCTGTGTTTGATCCCAAACCTGGGCACAAGAGTCGCACTTCCTGCTACGATCTGGAAAATGTCAGATGTCCGGAACTCAAATTTATTAGTGGTTGGCTTTGGGTAGATATCAACGATCTGTATAGATGGGTTGAAGGGGTGAATTCCAATAAAATCATCTCCAAAAAATCCTTCCAAACACTATTAGAAAATCCCTATGCTAAAGATGAAGGTGGATCATTAGGAAGATATTTCGAAGAAGAAGAACTACAAAGGCACAATGGGGTATCCTATAAATTCGAATCCATCTTCCTAAATGATTTGAAAGAAGATGTTACAATCATCTTATTGTCTAATAACTTAAATCGGGTGTGGGATCTAGGGCATGCTATTCGAAACCTGACGTTGGGAAAGGCTTACGAAATCCCTAAGAAATCTGTTTATCAAGCAATCAGAAAAGAAGCCCTAAACAATGTAGTTAAGGCTGTACAGTCCTATCATCAACTTAAAGCAAATGCTGTCGAGGAGTTTAGCTTTAACAATCCGAGTGAGCTGAACAGATTAGGATATGAACTTTTGCGCTTGGGTAAAAACAATGAATCGATAACCATTTTTAAATTGGCCACAACAGAGTTCCCGAATAATGCCAATCTTTTCGATAGTCTGGGAGAAGCCTACTACACAAATAAACAATTCGATTTAGCATTAGAAAGCTACAACCAGGCGATAAGTCTTGGTGAAACGACTGGTAGCTCAAAAAAAATGGTTGAAAAAATTAAATCAATTAATACAACCCCCTAGGTCAGCCTTTAACATTTAGCTCATTGAGACCATCTTAGAAAGAATCATCGTTGCTAAAAAAATAGAAGAAAATATGTTCGCTTATTAACTTACTACGTTCGATGAATACTGTTGCATAAGAGTTGAGCCAAAAATGCCGGCATTTTAAAGCGATCTAAACACTGAGGTAAATAGAGAACAAGATAATGAACAGAAAAAGACAGGGCAGCGGTTAGAAAATAAATTCTTAGCGCTGCCATTGTAAGGTAAAATATCTACACCATCCTATAATAGTATGAGGGGGGTTGTCCATAGGAGATATTAACGGTATGAAGTAGGAAAAGAACTTTTGAAATCTAGAATCGCCCTTTGACTGAGATATAATCAAAATGATAATATAATGGGGTATCACACAACGAAGTTTAAGCTCCTATAAGAATTCTGGTTTATGCGAGTCTTTTACCGTTGCGCAGATAGGGAGGGTGTTTCACAAACTGTGTCAATAGTGTAACTTTAAACTATCGACATGAATATGGCAACACA
>NZ_BMIL01000018.1 GCF_014642175.1 Pedobacter quisquiliarum
ACAGTCAACACATTTTGCATAACAACAATATATTGACCTTTTTAAAATTCTCAGTAAAAATAAAAGTCCCCAGAGGGGACTTTTAAAATTTAAGTTCAAAGCTGAGGCTTATTCGCCTTCTGAGCCGATCCCTAAGCGTTTCATCACGTCGTCACTTACGCCGGTTGAAGAATATCCGCCATCATGGAACAAGTTCTGCATGGTAACCATTCTGGTTAAGTCAGAGAACAAGGTTACACAGTAATCTGCACAAGATTCCGCATCAGCGTTTCCAAGTGGTGCAATTGAATTCGCGAAATCATAGAAGTCACCGAAGCCTTTGATACCTGTACCAGCAGTGGTTTTGGTTGGCGACTGTGAAACCGTATTGATCCTTACTTTTTTCTCAACGCCATAGTGATAACCGAAGCTTCTTGCAATAGATTCAAGCATTGCTTTGATGTCAGCCATGTCCGTATAGAATGGATAAGTTCGCTGTGCAGCCATGTAAGTAAGTGCTACAACACTACCACCTTCAGCAATAGCATCAAGTTTCTTTGCTACAGCAAGCATTTTATGAAAAGACATTGCAGAAACATCAATACCTTTCATGAAGTAATCGTAATTCGATTCGGTGTAAGGGATTTTCTTACGGATATTAACACTCATACCAATGGAGTGTAATACGAAATCTATTTTACCACCTAATATTTCTTGAGATTGTGTAAAAAGGTTGGTTAGTTCATCAACATTAGTTGCGTCTGCAGGAACAATTTGCGAACCTGTTTTCTCAGCCAATACTTTGATTTCACCCATGCGCATGGCGATAGGGGCATTGGTTAACACAAATGTTGCGCCCTCTTCATGTGCTTTTTCAGCAACCTTCCATGCGATAGAATTTTCATCTAATGCACCGGTAATGATGCCGCGTTTACCTTTTAATAAGTTGTACATATTTCTACTTTTAATGTTGTCGTTAAGGCCTAACTTAACAAGTCGAAGTTAGTAATTTTTTCTTTTCAGTATCGGGGTTATTCATTTTTATAACCCAGGAGGTCTTTCGCATTCTCCAAAGCAGAACTTCCGGGATTCTTACCGCTAAGCATCTCCGCAATTGCATCAATACGTTCCGGTGCAGATAACCTCCTGATTCCCGTCGTTGTTTTATCCTTGGCCTCATGTTTATACACAAAGTAATGCGCCTGACCCTTAGAGGCAATCTGCGGTAAGTGCGTAATGCAAAGCACCTGCATGTTCTTCTCCAAATGGCCAATAACATCTCCCACACGCAAGGCTGTTTCCCCCGAAATACCCGTGTCAATTTCATCAAAGATCAATGTAGGCAGGGCTGTATGTTTCGCCATGATCGACTTTATCGCCAGCATCAACCTGGAAAGCTCTCCACCGGAAGCAATCTTACCTACAGGTGCGGGCGCCTGACCAGCATTGGCTGAAAACAAAAGTGCAATCTGATCCTTGCCATCTTTACCAAAGTCACTTAGCACCGTTTGTTCAAGATGGATCTTGGCGTTCGGCATTCCAACCTGCATTAGGATCTCGTCGATCTGCTTCTCAGAACTCTTGATAGACTTCATCCGGTTCTGCGACAGCTTGTCTGCTTTCTTTTCCAGTTCCGCGCGTTGCGCTTCTAGTGTCTTTTGCAACTTCTCAATCTCTTCGTCGCCACTCAGCAAACGGCCCAGGCTGTCACTTAGTGTCTCACGAATTTCAATCAGCTCTTCAACAGTCTTCACGCGGTGCTTTTGCTCCAGCGCATATATCATGTCCAAACGCGAATTAATCTCATCCACCCTGGAAACACTGAATATCACCGATTCCTCCAGTGCCATCAACTCTTCCGATACATCCTTCAGATCGATCAATGCAGAGCGAAGTCGCTCATTCAAGCTTTCATACGCTGGATTATACTTCTCTACGCTGTTCAGCTGACTCACCACTTCCTTCAGCATCGGTAGCACGGCAACTTCCTGCTCACTCAAAAGGGCATAGCTGTTCACTAAACTCCTTTTAATGCTCTCGGAATTGTTCAGTGCTTCCAATTCAGTTTCAAGCAGCTCCTGTTCATCCGCCTGCAGGTTTGCTGCTTCCAGTTCATTGAAAAGAAACTGCTCATAATCCTGCTTCGTTCTGGCTTCATCTGCAGCAGCCTGCATGGTTGATAGCTGCTTACTAAGCTTACGATAGGTGTGGAACTTCTGACGATATTCGCTGAGCAATGGCATGTGGTTGGCCAGCGTATCCACGATAGACAGCTGGAAAGCCGGGTCACTAACCTCCTGCGTGGCATGCTGGGAGTGAATATCAATCAGCTTCTCACCAACCTGCTTCATCACCGAAAGGGTAACAGGTGTATCGTTAATGAAAGCCCTGGATTTACCGTCAATAGAGATCTCACGGCGGAGGATGCTTTCTTCCTGGTAATCCAGGTCATGTTCAAGAAAGAGGTGCTGAGAATTCTCGTTCAACTTGAAGGTGCCTTCAATCACACACTTCTTTGCCTGGTTGAAGAAATACTTGGTTTCTGCGCGCTGACCCAGAATCAGGGATAGTGCACCCAGCATGATGGACTTACCGGCACCCGTTTCTCCGGTTACAATGTTCAAACCTTTCTCCAGCTCAAGTTCAACACTATCAATTAATGCGTAATTACGTATAGAAAGTTTTTGTAGCATATTTCATTTGCTAAATTATGAAAAACTTAGCCTTGCATGTTTAATTCTTTACAACAAAAAAAGGCAGATAAAGATCTGCCTTTTTAAATTATTGCTTCGAAATCAGGATTTCCTTTTTTCCTGTTTCTTTCTAAGTTTCTCTACCTTCTCATCGAATTCCTTCTTCAGCTTTTTATATTCTTCAGAATTTCTCAAAGCGGTATGTTCTTGAGCATCTGTGCCATATTTGAAGCTGAAATTGAGATCTTTAATCTGCCGGTTCAACTCCGGGGTAAGTATCATTTTCTGAAGTTCCTTGGCCTCCTCACCCAGCTCTTTATTCAACTTTTTAAAAGCTTCCTGCTGTGCAGGATCATTCATTTTCAAGCGCAATTCCTCAGCATTCTTTTTTAAGGATTCTGTTAATGCCTTCCGTTTCGCCTGTTCTTCTGGTGAGCTGAATCGCTTCGTAAAAGCCTCACCTTGCTTCTGCATAGATAGTGCTAATTTCTCCCACTTTGCACGTTCCTCAGGGTTGTTGAAGCGCTTGGCCATAGCTTCGCCTTTTTTCTGCATCTCTAAGTCGAGCTTTTCAAATCTTGCTTTCGCTTCAGGCGAAGTGAAATGCTGCGTAAACTTTTCTGCCTTACTTCTAAGTGCAAGAACGGTTGCCGAGTCCATTGGGAAATCACCAGACCTAAATGCATATACCCGTGGCATGGCCTCAATTTTTAAACTATCCGGAAGTTCGCTCACAGAACTGTACTCGTGTTTAGTGCCTTTTTCATCAACAGTTATAATCTTAACTTTCTTCTTTTTCTTCGGCGTATCTATTGGTACCGTTAAAGCTAAGTGCTGACTATCTTGCTGAGTCAAAGATTCATCTGTTTTCATCGTGATGCCTTCCAGGCGATTCATCAAATCTTTTGCTGCGGTTTTTACAACCGCTTGCTCTTTCGAGGGGCTTACCCATGCAAGTGAAACTATCGTTCCAAGTGTCAGTGCAACTGCAAACATGCGTTGTTTGGCGTTCATGTAGGTCGTTTTCATATCGGTGATTCGTTTAATTCTGTGGTACAAATGCTGACTGCTTCCATTTGCAGCCAGTGAAAGGGCAGGCGTATCTTTTTCCTTCAGGATCTCTATCTTCAGTAGTGCATGCGCATAGGTGAGTGGTGTGCCAGTGAACTTTACCACACGGTCATCACAATCGTGCTCCCGCTCAATGCGGATGAAGCGACTGCTTAGCCATACAAAGGGATTGAAAAACATGACTGTCTCTATGCCGGTCTTAATCAGATTCAACAGGAAGTCGTGCCTGCGCACATGCGACAGCTCATGGATCAAGATCGCTTCCACCTGCTGAATGTCCAGCTGGGTCGCCATGCTAACCGGAAACAAGATGAGCGGCTTGAAGAAGCCAATGACCAACGGGACATTTACTTTATCAGACAGTTTAAACTGAACCTGCCTGCTGATCTTCAATTCGGCAAGGACTTGTACAAACCGCTCCATCCATAGAGGTGGCGCCTGTTGATGCGCAGCCGCTTTAACCTGTTCAAGTTTCCGATAGCTGTAGATCAGGATGCAAAGCTGCACCAACACACCAGCAGCATACAACGCGACCAGGTAGGGGAAGTACCGCTCCGCTAATTGTGCGAGGCCAGCTGCGCCCGTCGCGGTGCTAAGCTCCGCGGGTAAGCTGACACCCGGTGCGAAATGAATGTTTGTAACTGGTGTAGCAGTTTTAAGGTTGGAAACAAAAGACATTAGAAAACTGCCAAACATCAGGCATATAGACCCAAACGCAAGATTATGCTTCCACCTGGCACTTAGCCGGGGCACGGTCGTAAGCGCCAGAAACAGTAATCCATAAATGATTGCGCCCTGCCACAAAGAATGGAAAATACTCCAGCCAAATGCGATGATGATGTTGTTAACTAATGTTTCCATGATCTTATTTTTTGCTTAAATCGTCGAGATATTGTTTAATGGCATCAAGTTCCTCCTTACTGGCTTTATGGTTCCCAAGTGCCTGCATAACCATCCGGCTGGCCGAACCGTTAAAAACATTGTTTATCATGCGGCTTACCAGATGTTGCTGGGTTTTCTGTTGATTGACCAGCGCTTTATAAATGTGTGTTTTGGCGCTGGTATCCCGGCTAACAAGTCCTTTTTCATGCATGATCTGCATGAGCTTTAAAGTTGTGGTGTAACCTGCATCCTTGTTCTTTTCTAAAATCTCATGTACTTCACGTACTGTACACCGCTCTTTCTCCCACAAAATCTGCAGGATTTCTAATTCACTTTCTGTTGGTTTAATGTCTATCGCTCCCGTCATCATCTTAATACGAATTGTTTCGTACATAAATCTACGAATGTATTCGTACAATGCAAATTAAATATTAAAAAAATTTAGCATGATGATTGGCCGGGCAGACTTGCTGTGCAGGATTAAGAAAAAACAGGTTTAATTAAGAATAGCAAAATCTGAAATGACTATTAAGCCAGAAAATATAGAACCTAAGATGTGATTCTACTTTGCGGATTGGTAACGACCTGCATTTGCCGGATCAATAGTGGCAAGCAAATCCAGCGCGCTGCGTTTCTGCGCTGCATTAAGGGTGGAGCAGATTTGGATAAATTCATCAGACTTCCCGGAAAAGTAGATGTTCGGAAAGTATGCACCAAAACGTTGTTTGTCTAAACTGCTCAATGCGGTAAGGCTGCGAAAGAAGTTACCCGCTGCGGTGTTCTGGTCTTGCGTCATGCGGTCGAGCCCTTCAATGTGGTAGCTGTAGATGAAAGTCCGAAGTGCCTGGTAATTGTTGTTCAAGAGATTTTCGTTCAGCCAATAGCGATTCCTTAGCCCGTCTGCCGCTTTCCAACCCGTGTTCCCTGATGTCTGCGCGATGTTCATGGTCTGCTGCGCTTTTAGAAACAGCGGTGTACCGCCCAAGTTTGCAAAGCTATCCCGATCCAGACCAATGATCGTGTAAGCATAAAACGCAAGAATGGCGCTCAGGTTATTGATGAAGACCTGTTCTGAATATTCGAGTGGTTGCCCTTCGGTAAAGGTGAAATTGAAATCCCGGTCATTGAGACTTAATAGTGTGCTGTTGTAGCTACTGCCAAACAACGGTCTTGAAGATTGTATCTGTGCATCTGCCTGGTAACTGGCGTTGCCGTCCCATGCCCGGATGGTGATGACGAAGTTGCATTCAATTCTTTCCTGCGGAAGGTAGGTGTCTGTACTCCACTTGTTGCTGTTGAGGAAATTTCGGATGGCATCCTGCATCATTTGCAGGTTTGCAGGATTGAGGTTGGATACCGTAGGGGCAAGAAGCTGAACCCTTGCATTTAGTTCCTGTGCATGCACCCTTTGTAACAGCATACACAAAACAAGGAGCAGCAAGGTTCTTTTCATACTATAGCAAGCTAATGATTTCCCGGCAAATGTCTGCCGCAACCTCCGTTTTTGATTTTACATCAAACACCTTCTTTTCAAGCGCCCTATTAAAGATGGTCACCTTGTTGGTGTTACCGCCAAAGCCGGCACCAGCATCATTCAAGGAGTTCAGTACGATAAGATCAAGGTTCTTGCGCTTCAGCTTCTCTTGCGCATGAAATTCTTCATTGGTGGTTTCCAGCGCGAAGCCTACCAGAATCTGGTTTGCGGATTTCTTTATGCCGAGGTCTGCCAGAATATCCGTTGTTTTCTTCAGCGCAATGTGCAGCGTCTGATCTTGTTTCTTGATTTTTTCTGTCGCGACTTCAATAGGGGTGTAGTCGGCAACTGCCGCACTCATCACCGTGATGTCCGAAGTTGGAAATTGCTCCAGACAAGCCTGATGCATTTCAGCTGCGCTACGTACGTTTATTCTATTGATGCCCGGACTAGCTAGTTCTGCACTGGGACCGCTGATTAAGGTTACGTTTGCACCCATTTGTTGGAAGGCGTGTGCAAGGGCAAACCCCATTTTGCCAGAAGAATGATTGCCAATGAAACGAACCGGATCAATGGCTTCATAGGTTGGTCCGGCTGTAATCAGTACGCGGGTGTCCAGTAGGGGTAGGTCTTTCCGGATATGTTCCGTAAGGAAGTCAACAATTTCCTCCGGCTCTGCCAGTCGACCTTCGCCAACCAATCCGCTAGCCAGCTCACCACTTCCGGGTGCAATCATCAGATTACCAAATGCCTGTAGCTTCTGGATGTTTGCCTGTGTGCTTTCATGCTTCCACATATCCAGATCCATGGCAGGAGCGAAGAGCACCTCGCATTTTGCAGATAGGTACACTGCGGAAAGCAGGTTGTCACATACACCGTTTGCCATTTTGGAGAGGGTGTTGGCACTTGCCGGGGCAATCAGGATGTAATCGGCCCATAGCGCAAGCTCCACGTGGTTGCTCCATACGCCGGTTTCCTCTTCGTAGTACTTGGTATAAACAGGATTTTTAGATAGGGTTGCAAGGGTGAGCGGCGTAATGAAAGCCGATGCATTTGCAGTAAGAATAACCTTGACGTTTGCACCCGCTTTTACGAGCAATCTGACCAGGGAGGCCGATTTATAGGCTGCGATGCTGCCGCAAACGCCAAGGATAATGTTTTTATTTTGAAGCATGGTATCTTGCAATTGGGGATGCAATGGATAACTATGCCTTGTTGCTTTCTTCTTTTGCCGGGTTTCTGTGATAAACCTTATCGTTCAGGAATTCGTCGATTGCAATTAGCGAAGGCTTAGGCATACGCTCGTAGTGCTTGCTGATTTCGATTTGTTCTCTGTTTTCAAAAATCTCCTCCAGGTTATCATTTGAAGACGCAAATTCTGCTAGTTTACCGTGCAGCTCTTCTTTGATGTTGTTAGAGATCTGGTTTGCTCTTTTTGCAATGATCACTAACGACTCATAGATGTTTTCTGTCTTCTGATCTAAATCATTAACATTTCTGGTAACGGTTGTATTTGGTACAGCGGTCTTGTTCGTATTCATTATGTTGTTGGGGTTTTAATCGTTGTTTTTGTACTATCTCTCTTTGCTTCTTTCTCAAGCGTTGCTTTATACTTCTCGTTCTGTTTAGCAATGTCAGCCAGAACACGCTTTGCATTTTCGATGCCAGCTTCGCTTTCTGCTTTCAATTCAGTTACTTCCTTCATGTATTTACTTTCCGGATGTGACTGCACGAATTCATCAGCGAATTTAATGGCTTCATTGTAACGCTCTTCCTGGCGGGTCTCGAAGCTGTTCTTAGCGTACAGGAATTGGGACTTAACAGTTAACAAATCCATTTCTTCCGCGTACTTAATGTCTGGAAATTCTACCTGCGAAGCTTGTAAAGCAACTACTGCTGCTTTATAGTTCGTCACGTCGTAACCGCCTAGATCATAATACAATTTAGCATTTGCGTATGCTTTGTCCTCCAGTTTACCTCTTAAGTCGTTGATGTACTGTGTGGCTTGCGCAACACGCTCACTTTTCGGGTAAAGGTTGATGAACAACTGCATGGCATCAATAGCCTTGTAAGTGTTTTCCTGATCTAGCGTTGAATTCGGTGAGTCCAGGTAAAAACAGTAAGCATACATGTAACGGCATTCTTCTGCGTTTTTACTTGTTGGATATAGATCTGCAAAGCTTTTGAACTGAAAACGTGCAGTGGTGTAATCACCTAAACGGTACAGGGTATAAGCGTAATAGTAGTTCAGGTCTTCCGCTTCTGCACGGCCGCGATATTTCTGTGTAAGGTCTTCAAATAGAATTAAGGCCTTTGAATAATTTTTGTTGTTATATAATCTAACCGCCTCCTGATATTTCTTAGCTACGTCGTTGCTAAGCCTGATTTTCTCGAATTGACTTTTACATCCGGCAACAGATAAAGTCAGGATAGTTAGTAATAATAATGTTAAGTGTTTAATTTTAAACATTCTGCAAAGATAAGTAATAATACGATAACGCCAATTAAAAATAATAGTCCGCTAAGCTATCGAAAGGCATTCATCCTTTCAAGGGATTAACATTTTTTAACACAATATATTGTCTCGCTTTGCGGTGTTCAAGCAGCTATTTACTCGTGCTTCGTCCGAGGTAGGACGCCTTCATTCCGTCACTCGTTTCTAATCCTTTCCTGCTATTATCTGCGCATTGCCATTGGGGTTTTCAAACTGCTTTGTGATTGGATAGGCATGTAGTTGTGGCCCAGCTGTAAGTACAATTAGTCACATCAAACCTGGAGCAATCTCAGATATCACGCACAGCAACCGCACATGATCTGTGCGCTTGCTGTGCGTTTGGTGTGCGTTTGCTGTGCGTCTGGTGTGCGTTTGTTCCGAAACTGATCTGGTCTCTTTCTGATCGTGTTTTGTTGCTGTTTAGCCGCTGGGCGGAGTAGAGGTTTCACGATTTGGCTATGTCTTAATGCTGGGACAACTATACAACGGCCCACCTTATTCCTGAATGTACTATACTTTAGTGCTTGTTATGGTTACAAGCGATCGACTGAATCGTATTTGGAGGCAATTAATTTGGGATGGGCGGGTTTGCATGTTGCTTTCGATTTGGGACCGCACAGTGCTGGTGCGTACAGCTTGGAGTGGTCGATTGGGTTAATTTCCCCGAGGCGTTATATGTGGTTAGTTTATATGCCATACGTGTATTGACGTATATGCTATATATATGATGTATATGTAGTATGATCAGTGCTGCACTACTCAATACTGTATTTACAGCCGCATGTAAGTTCTCGCACAGCGGAAATAGTTTAAAGGTATAGCAGCTGTTTGTATTCAGCAAGGGCAACATCCGCCCCGGACTGGATTGCTGCTGGGGGATGATGCTTGGCAAGGAAACGTTAGTGCACGTAATTGGGCACTGCTAGGTACGATGTTTTGCTTGCCGATCTGATCTTTCTACCTCTTCGTGCCTGTAGGTATCCGTGAATATTGACTTTACACTCAAAAGCGCTTGCTTTATATAAGGTAATGTACATCGATAAAGCTTGCTCCATATATAAGGTGAACATTAAAAAAGCCAGCTATATATATGAAGGGCATCTGTATCTATATAGATGATGTTGAAAAGGACTGTTGGCATATGCAGGGCAGATCTAAAAAGTGCCTTTATCTATATAGATGATCTGGAAAATGCTTGTTAGCGTATGCAGATTACGTCATAATAGTATCTGTATCTATAAAGAGGACCTAGGTAAAGCTTATTGGTGCATGTCGATCAGATCAAACAACGTCGATATTTATATAGTGAGCCTGGAAAGGCTTGTTTATGCATGTATCGGCATTCAGGCTCTTACTTTTATTCTTGATATGGCTTGTTGTTATATGCAGATACATCAATAATGCGCCGAGATAACTGTAAATAGCTTGGAAAAGGCATGTTTAGTTACGCAGATGGGATTAGAAGGGTGCCTGTTTCTATATTAGATGACGTAGCACCGGACATATATCAAATGTATAAGCATCACGACAGCGATATGCCAAAAGTTATAATGGGCGAGAAAACCATTCGAAAAAGCTTATTAGTGCATGCAGATTACATCGAAAAGCTACGGGTATCTATATAATTAGCCTCGACAGTTCCTGTTCGTACATGCAGATCGCAGCAAAAAACACCTTCGTTTATATAGATAACCTTCAAAAAGCTTGTTTATACATGTAGGGGATAGGTAAGCGCTCTGCTATTCAAACATGAAAAGGAGAGAAAAGCCTGCTTGCTTATACTGATTAAGCTTCTTAAGGCTGTCCCGAAACGCCTTATTGTACAACTTACACAAACCCCTGTGCATTGCTGTGAAAATGATTGCGCTTGTTTCCCAGCGAATTAGCTGGGGATAACAAGATATTTCTACATATTGTTTTGCAGCCAAGGATTTTTCTTCTACATTTGCACTCCGCTTCGGAGGAAGAGGATTAGTGAAAAGGATAAAGAAGTAAAGATTTGAAAGGCTGATAAAGGAGTAAGATAATGTCTCTTTTTGCGTTTACTGAAAATGTAAACGATAGCGAACTGGAAACAGTAAGCGAGTTCTGAAAAGAGCGACAAACAAAAAGAAAAAAAAAGAAAAATAAATTCTTGACAATATCAAAATCATTACTACCTTTGCAGTCCCAACAAACAGGGAGCCACTTAACGGATGTTAAGAAAGGCAAAACAAACAAGATTGAAACAGCGAATTTAGCTAAACAGACCAGACGAAAAAGACTGGGAAACACACGCTAGAGGATCTGCAACATATAAAGGCAAACCGAGAGGA
>NZ_BMIL01000019.1 GCF_014642175.1 Pedobacter quisquiliarum
TTCTTCAGGAGAATAGAGGCTTCTGAGAGGCGTTAATTTAAATGACACAGTTCCCGTTACACTCCCCAGATAGGTCGCCGAGTTCTTGAATTTTGGTATAAGGTTCTAAGGATCATAGTTCAAGTGCTATAAGCTCTTAAATTAATTTGAAGAGCTTATTTTATAGCTTTACAACAGAAATCATTTTTTCAGCGTAAACTGGTCCTTCGTTTGTTATGCCCTGAACCACAATTTTAAACTCTCCTGTTAAATCGCCTGTAGCAAAGTTAATTGCTGCTTGCCCTACCCCATTCAATGGTATCTGATGATTCCAATAAATGGTTGTTGCACTTATAGGTTCATCTATATTCGTGATATCATATCTATAAAAATCCTTAGGCAATTGAATACCCTTTAGGATAGATATATTTGCATCAACCTCTCTTGTTGCACAACCAAAATAGGTAACCGGCTTTCCATCCTGATCACGATATCGTCCATTGGACTTTGGTGGTCTGTTTCTTGAATCTCCGGCATGATTGATACAATTTAAAATATTACTGCTGCATACGTAATCGCCACAGCGATTTATTTTTGGTCTTTCAGAAAAAACGCTTCCGTTGAAATCATCTTTTTTATTTGCAATAACAACCTCCTTTAAATTTATACCCGATGATATCTTTACATTGTCATTTTCCTTAGCTAACGAAGAGGTTCTTTCCTGTGGGTCAAAAGAAGTTTGCTCTAAATGGTTTTTAATCTTAGTAAACGGGTCATGAATTTTTATCGAAAATATTCCTGGGTTTTTAGTATTCATGTTGAGCCAAACATCGGCTTTATCATCGATAATTAGGTTCGCAAAAGGAATGGTAAACTTTCCGCTACTATCGGTGCGCAATGCGTTAATATTTCCTTTGGCAATTGTATGTAATTCCATTGGGAACTTGATTGCGCTTTCACTTCTTAACACAGAACCCGTAACCTCACTACTCGAAAATTCAACAGATCTGTTTATTGCTGACCGCTGCCATTTGTAGCTACGCCATCCTTTTATTAACAAAACCTTATCTAAGTAGCTTCTGTCTCTAATTTTTGAAGGAGAAAAATTGTAAGGTAATGTACCTAGATCCTTTTCAAGAAAAGTATAATCAACAATGCTCTTATTATTCTTGCTCGAAAATCGGTTTGATTGTGCACAGGAAATAGATACATATCCTTTTAAGCTACTCAAATCCTTACCATTAAAGTCGATAAATAGCCTCACACTGTCTCTCGTTTTGTAAAAGCTTTTATCTGTTTTCAAATTCGTACTAACAAATCGATCATAGTGAGCAAAAAAAATACGCTCAGCCAAAGGCCTGAATTCTTCATCTAAAATCGTAACCTTATTTAATCCTGGTTTAACAGAATCAAGATCAAAACGTACTTTTTGTCTTACCCCTTTTGTAAGCTTTAATTCGCTTTGCATGGAAATTTCATTACCATTATGCACAACGGCGTACACCTTTGAATCATAAGTTGAAAGCAAACTTATTCTAAAATCCTGATCTACTATTGACTCTTCAGCAGATAACACCAAACCTTGTTCGACCCTAACTGGCAATTCATAATGATCGTTGCTGCTCTTGGAAATCAACTGTATGTAATATTTACATCCGGATTTTGGGAAGATCTTAAACTTACCCATTCCAGATAGGTCAGTCAAAATCGTATCGATAATAATATCATTTTCGAACAAATAAGCTTTGCTCTGAAAGGGTGCATCTTGTAAATCCCTAACCTCAAACCCAACATTGCTGGGTAAGCCGTCAACCAGATAGCCACCTTCCGGATAATACTTTACTTTATATTTACGAAGATTTGGTGCGGGTAAATCGTATTTGATGTGCCTTTTGTTTTTACCTTTTTTTATAGATAAGGAAAGTAAGTTATTTGTGCTATCCACTGGTAATATAGGATAAGGGATTAAGGCCTCACCTATAATACTGGTTTTAGCAATACCCATTGAGGTAACTTTCCCTTTTCCAAAAGCATAGTTGATTTCCGCATTTTCAACAAAACGATTGTCGCTCGAGAGCACTTTAAGAATTACATTTTCCGGATCAGCATGATTATTATTCCTCATTAAACTAAAATGTGGAACCAGGTTATCTACAGTATTAGATCTGATGGTTAAAGGCTGAACAAATTCGCCATCAATTTTTTCATCTGCTTGTATATTTGTATTGACAACAAAGCTGTAGTATCCACTTATCAGTGAATCAGGTAAGCTAAAGTTTCCAAACGAAAATCCATCTTGTATCAGGTACCTTTCCTGTAATACGACGGTGCTGTCTGCATTATTAACTAAAGAAACGTAAAGCGTATGATAGCTATCAAGAGGAACAACAGGCTTTATTATATAACCAGTAAACCAAACCTGCTCATTATTAGTGTAAATATTTTTATCGACATGAACGAACAAATTCGTTTCAGGTTTGTGTTCCACATATTTATGAAAATAATTTGCAACACTGTCTAGACTTTGGGCAGTGCTAATTAGGCTTAGCAAAGTTAGAAACTTGAAGAGAAAAATGAAGAGGAAGTTAAAGCGTTTAATCATCACTTTAAAGATGAGAAAATTGAGTGACTTTTCGATTCTCTATGCAGTTGCCAACTTTCGAAAATCTTGTATCAACTATGGACTGTAAATAGATAAATTCATGTCTATGATTTATCAACCTGAAACACCGGACTAAATGAGCTATAAAAACCTGGCCGAAGTCTTAATTTGGTCCTACATTTTACATTAGGTTGTGCCCAGGAAAAGGTCAATCTAATTCTACTTAGTACTATCCATTTTAATAATCCTGAATTTAACGAGGTAAGATTATATTCTCTCAGAAATGAAGCAGCAACAATTAGAAGCAATTACATCAATGAATATACAGAAGTATAATCCTGACAAAATTTTTGTGGAATCGCCGTGTGACTACAGACATAATTTGTTACGTGAATACCGGCTTTATACACAAGGTAAGCCTCATTAATATGTTGATACCCTTTCAACAGATTCAAAGACGTGTCTTTTTATAGGTCCTTAAATGACTTATCTATAATAAAGCCAACCGCTTCTTTAATGAGGTTCCTGCCTTTTTCGGTTTTTAGATCAATTCCTGAGAATACACTCCCGTTCACCTCTGCATACATATTTAAATAATACAATCCACTAGCTATAACAGCGCTAATCGCCCTAAACTTCTCTGCATTTTTACCAAAATAAGGATCAGTAAAATGATTGAACAACAACTCACCTCTGGCCTCCTGGTCCTGTGTTAATTTTCTCAAAGATTTTCGTTCTTCAGATAATCTCCAAAGCAACAATTTCTGAAATTCCTTATTGTTCTCTAAGTAGTCAAACTGGTACAGGAAGGCTTTGGTTGCAAATGCTTTTCCGCCATCGGTGATAGCTCCAGTGGATTGTTCAGCTTTTACATTGCTCCAGAAGTCCTTTACAGCGATGTATTCATCGATCAAACCATCAAGTCCTCCAAAATAGCTATAAATCATTTTTTTATCTACCCCTGCAACTTTAGCGACCTCATTGATTTTAAGTCCGGCATGTCCTTTTGTTTTCAGGATTTTACCAACCGCCAACAAAAACTTTTTTCTGCTGCGTTCGATGTTCCGGATTTTTCCTCCTACTGGCTTTCTTTCCATCCGAATTGTGTATGATGGTGCAAGTTAATAAATATCACCCCTTTAAGACACTAATTGGTGTGTAATTAATATATTTACTCGAATATAAGCATCACATCAATCTGCACAGTTTAATAGAGGCTTATTTTAGGCAAACAGTCAATAATGTAAAAAATATGATCAACATTTTTCAAAAAGCCCTGCTCGTTTTTTTTGTGTTCTTTTTACCCTTTAGGGCTTTCTCTCAGATGGTGCACGATACCCTAAAACTGCATATTAATGAGCAGAATACCTTATACGTCGCTGCTATTCTGAACAATAAAGATTCGCTAACGCTCAACTTCGACACCGGCTGTACGGATCTGATTATTACCGGCGAAGTACTAAAAACTAAACTGGGGGGTGCTATTGAATTGTACAAGAAAGATTATATCCTCCAACTAGGAAAGTCAAGAATTACGACCAAGATTTATGATGCAGAACTTACCGGGCATGGAACCGAAGGGCGATTTGGGTGGAATTTTTTTAAATCTAATGTAGTAGAGTTGGATTATGATCAGGGTATTATGGTTATCCACAACCAATTGCCAAAACCGGTATTAAGCGACAAGAGCTATGCGAAGTTACCCTTTATGTTCATGGATGGCCTACCATTTATCCAGTCCGAGATTTCCCAGAATGGTAAGTCCTTGGAAACTTACTTTCTGTATGATACAGGTTATCAACGCACGGCTATGCTGGACAACGAAGAGTTGCAGAAAAACCATTTTCCTGTGAGTGAAATGAAGGAAATAAAAAGAGTGGTCATGCATGGTGCCCAAGGGAATGAAATACCTGTCATTACCTCTGAACTGGATATCTTGAAGATTGGCAAGTTCAGGTTAAGAGATGTTCCGGTACAACAGATTATTGGACGAAAGCCTATGCAAGATCGTAATGCACATATTTTGGGAAACGAGGTATTAAAGCGCTTTAACGTGTTTATGGACTTTAAAAATGGGTTTGTGTATCTCAGGCCCAACAAGTTTTGGGATGCGGGGTACTCAGAAAAGAATAACAAATAGTTCTATTTAACTTAAATTATGAGAAGATTTCTAATCTTAATCCTGTTTGCCTGGCCTTCCATGGTAGTTTTTGCTCAAGGGGGTCTGATTGACAGTGCTATCAGCAAAAACTATTACACTTTAAAGCCAGTTGAAAACAGCCATCATTTCATAGGTGAGGGATGGGAGGTTCTATTGCGTGAGATAAAGAAATCCAATTCCGTCTTAATTGGGGAAACGCATTTTACCAAGGAAGTCCCCTACTTTGCAAATGCAGTAATTGATGAAGTCAGATTTGATAATTATTTTCATGAAATAGATCCCTACACAAATCGTATAATCGCTAATAAAATCAATAAGCTCTCCCCTGAAAAGCTCAAGGGTTTTGTAAGTGAATATAATTCCAGCTTCTCATTTCTGGAAAGAGAAGATGATTTCAAATTATTTGAAAAAATAGTTGGGAGTGGAATTCAAACTTTCGGTGTTGAACAGATTAGCTTAAGTGCAGACAGGCTAATTGTCTCTGGTTTAGCAGCTACAACAAAAAATGAAAAAGCCAGAAAGATATACGTCCAGATGATCCAAAATTCAGCGGAGTTAGCCGCAATAGACAAAGACAATAAATATCTATTCAGTGAAGACTTCCTTTCAAAAATTAGTTCTTTACTCAAACTACAACTTAGCGAGAAGGAAAAAAAACAGATTGAGGCGCTTAAAATAAGTCGGGAGATTTACCTTACAGGAAATCATCATCGAAGAATTCAGCTAATGAAGAATATCCTTTTGGAGGAAATGCCTAGTTGGACAAATAAAAAGAATTTGTTCAAATTCGGCGCATTCCATACTCCTAAAGGCGAAAGTCTTATGGAAATCTACGACATTGGAAACCTTGTTTTTAATATCGAAGATTCGAATCTTAGAAACGCTCTCCATATCATGATCGTGGGAAAAAATGTAACGGAAACTATCGAAGATTTAAAGATGTACGAATCATTTCTGAAGGCTGTGAACAATGAAGATTGGTACTGTTTCAATTTAAGGCCCCTTCAAAATCTTATTTCTAAAAACAGACTAACAATCGAAAATCAAACTCTATTACGAATAATTAAGGGTAATGATTTTCTAATATATGTCCCGCGTTTTACAGAAAGTCAGAAAACATGATATCATCATTGACTTATATAACTCAACATAAAAATAATTCCAGCTAGGTTTACAAAAATGGATTCAGTTAGATAAACTGCATTTCTGTAGTGGTCAAGAAACAATTGTCTCATAAAACGAAAACTTAGGAATAAGCAGGCGACATGTTACGGATATCTGTGTATCCTTAAGTCACATCAAGGATGGATAGCACATTTAGCCAAACCTAAATGTGCTATATTCGAGGGAATAGGCCTCATGGATGCTTAAAGCCATTCGTTACCTGCAGTCTAAAACCAAAACCCCTATGTTGAATATTTTTAGGAAACATATAGAAAAATTTACACAAGTTTCTGATGATGAATTCGAAGAAATAAAGAAATTCTTTGATACCAAAGAGGTAGCTAGAAAAGAAAACCTATTGGAGGAAGGCCATGTGTGCAAACATCATTACTTTGTAGTGAACGGCTTGCTACGGAAATTTTTCATTAACGAAAAAGGCATTGAACAAACTACAGAATTTGCCATAGAAACCTGGTGGCTTACCGACAACTTTGCCTACGAACACAAAATTCCTTCAGAATTTTATATTCAAGCTGTAGAGAAATCTACAATACTTTATATATCAAAGGCCAACCAAGAACAATTATTAAAGGCATTTCCGATAATGGAACGGTATTTCCGCTTTATTTACCAGCGGGCTTATGCAGCTGCTGAAAGGCGTATTAAATATCTTTTTTCACTTTCAAAAGAAGAATTTTATTTACAGGCTATTAGAAATCATCCCGAGTTTGTGCAACGTGTTCCTCAGTATTTAATCGCTTCATACTTGGGACTTACACCCGAATATCTAAGCGAAATTCGTAAGAGGCACATTTCTTAAACCAGTTTAAGTTTTTCCGCTTTAGCATTTCTCAATTTTGTATTGCACAATTTAAAGAAAAATACAATGCAAAAACGATTTAACATCAAAGCTGTAGCTCCAAATGCTTTGAAAGCAATGATTGGCCTAGAAACCTATCTTTCACAATGTTCTATCTCCAAAAAAACCAAAGAACTAATTAAGATCCGTGCTTCTCAAATTAATGGGTGTGCATTCTGCATCAATATTCACACTCAAGATGCAGTTAATAATGGCGAAACTAACCAGCGTATTTTTTTGCTGAATGCCTGGAGAGAAGCTGAGGATATTTTTACGGAAGAAGAAACAATAGTGTTGGCAATGACGGAAGAGATAACGCTAATTCATCAAAACGGATTATCGGATGAAACTTACACAAACGCCTTGCAGTTTTTTAGCGAAACCCAAATTGCAGATATTATAATGGCTATTACTACCATCAATTTGTGGAATAGGATTGTATTAAGCACCCACCTATTAATTGGACAAAGTCTTGCATAATACTACCAAGAAAGATCACAGGTTTAACAATCTGTTATCTTTCTTGGAGAAAAAGATTGATTGTCTCAAAAAACGAAGATATCCCTTTTAGCCTGACCTGCAGAACAAGGGTCAATTCCCCCCTCATACGACAATAACGAGGAAATGGCGATAATTTAACTGGTGCCATAATCCATGTTAGCGAGTCTTTCTTCTATTTCTTTGTCAATTTGTATTTTAAATGCGTTGTCAGATCTGAGGGTATAACTTCTTCAATTTGTAGATCATACTTATCTTTGTCCATACCGTCAAAGAGTCGAATACCGCTTCCTAGAAAAATAGGAGCAATGTGAATGAAAAATTCGTCCACTAATCCTGCATTTAGAAATTGTTGAATCGTGTTTGCACCGCCTTGTATTCTTATGTCCTTTCCTTTTGCAGATTGTCTTGCCTTGTCCAAAGCACTTTCAATCCCATTATTTATAAAATAGAAAGTTGTCGTGCCTTCTTGAATCCAAGGTTCTCG
>NZ_BMIL01000020.1 GCF_014642175.1 Pedobacter quisquiliarum
CACGTAAGTAACATCAGCCTAGTAGGATCCTGAGTACCGCGAGGTCGGAGACGCCTTGTGGGAATCTGCCGGCACCATCCGGTAAGGCTAAATACTCCTGAGAGACCGATAGTGAACCAGTACCGTGAGGGAAAGGTGAAAAGAACCCCGAACAGGGGAGTGAAATAGAACCTGAAACTGTGTGCTTACAAGCGGTCGGAGCGTCCAGGTGGCGTGACGGCGTGCCTTTTGCATAATGAGCCTACGAGTTACTCTTCTCTGGCAAGGTTAAGTGTTTAAGACACGGATCCGAAGCGAAAGCGAGTCTGAATAGGGCGTATAGTCAGGGGAGGTAGACGCGAAACCTTGTGATCTACCCATGGACAGGTTGAAGGTGCGGTAACACGTACTGGAGGACCGAACCGATAAACGTTGAAAAGTTTCCGGATGATCTGTGGGTAGGGGTGAAAGGCTAATCAAACTGGGAAATAGCTCGTACTCCCCGAAATGTTTTTAGGAACAGCGTTGTGGTTTGAGTTATATAGAGGTAGAGCTACTGATTGGGTGCGGGGGAGTCAAATCCTACCAAATCCAGACAAACTCCGAATGCTATATAATATACGCAGCAGTGAGGCCCGGGGTGCTAAGGTCACGGGCCGAGAGGGAAAGAACCCAGACCATCAGCTAAGGTCCCCAAGTTACTACTAAGTTGAACTAACGAGGTGCGATTGCATAGACAGCTAGGATGTTGGCTTGGAAGCAGCCATTCATTTAAAGAGTGCGTAACAGCTCACTAGTCGAGCGATCGTGCATGGATAATAAACGGGCATTAAGTAGTACACCGAAGCTATGGGTAATATTTATATTACGGTAGGGGAGCATTCCAGCGGCAGCGAAGTTATGACGTAAGTTGTGGTGGAGCTTCTGGAAAAGCAAATGTAGGCATAAGTAACGATAAGGCAGGCGAGAAACCTGCCCACCGAAAGGATAAGGTTTCCTGATCAACGCTAATCGGATCAGGGTTAGTCGGGACCTAAGGAGAACCCGAAGGGGATATTCGATGGACAACTGGTTAATATTCCAGTACTTTTTATAACTGCGATGTGGGGACGGAGTAGTGACACTGCCGCGATCTGACGGAATAGATCGTTAAAGGCTGTAGGTATAGGACCGGTAGGCAAATCCGCCAGTCTTGCTGAACGCTGATAGTACCGCGAGCCTTCGGGTAAGTGGATAGTGCAGGTAATCAGACTTCCAAGAAAAACCGCTAAGCTTCAGGTTATAAAAACCCGTACCGCAAACCGACACAGGTATCCGGGAAGAGAATTCTAAGGTGCTCGAGTGAATCATGGCTAAGGAACTCGGCAAAATGGCCCTGTAACTTCGGGAGAAGGGGCGCTGGTAGCAATATCAGCCGCAGTGAAAAGGCCCAGGCGACTGTTTAACAAAAACACATGGCTTTGCAAAATCGAAAGATGAAGTATAAGGCCTGACACCTGCCCGGTGCTGGAAGGTTAAGAGGGGATGTTAGTCGCAAGGCGAAGCATTGAATCGAAGCCCCAGTAAACGGCGGCCGTAACTATAACGGTCCTAAGGTAGCGAAATTCCTTGTCGGGTAAGTTCCGACCTGCACGAATGGTGTAACGATCTGGGCGCTGTCTCAGCCATGAGCTCGGTGAAATTGTGGTCCCGGTGAAGACGCCGGGTACCCGCAACGGGACGGAAAGACCCCATGCACCTTCACTACAATTTAACATTGACATTGGATACAGGATGTGTAGGATAGGTGGGAGACTATGAAGCG
>NZ_BMIL01000021.1 GCF_014642175.1 Pedobacter quisquiliarum
GACCTGTTCTTGCAATGTCCGCTAACTTGGGTGTTAATTGTAATTTAAGCTTTTTCATGTTATTTTTAACTATTAAAGCTATTAAGGACATGCAGTAAGTCAGGGGCCATTTGCAACAAATCACTGGTTAAGAGTGACATTCGTAGTAGTGACTATTTAGCGAATGAGGTATTTAAAAATGGTCGAATTCAGAGCCATAGTAAAGAGAGAGGATTGTCTCAAAAAACCAAGCTGAGATGCTCTCCTATCAGAGTTGAGCAGCATGAAAAATTTACCATTATAGTATACCGACCTAAATTGAATGTATTTTCTCTTAGCTGTAGGTTTACTCAGTTTATCCAAAATACACAAAAAGAGAAGGGCAATTTTCAGATTAATATTTAGATATCATGATGTATTTATATCTATATATCGAATACTAAATAGTGCTTTACCTGAAGATGAACATTGAGTCTCAAAAAACAAAGCATTGCTTTTATTATCCTTTTTAAAGGTCAATCACCGATGCTTCTAAAGTCCCAACCCACTTCCATGTTGTACACATAATGATGCGTAGATTTCAAATTTACAATATTCCTAACCTTTAATGTTTATTGCTCTTCATGAGAAATGTATTCCATTTAAATGTTCGCATACGGTATTATCGTATTCGGATTAGGTTTTGCATACTCTGACATGAAGAAAGTAGTATCTATACTGTATTTGGCTTAATGCACACATATAGTCGATTACCTTTCCAAACTGGGATACTAGTAGGTATACTATGTTCCCGAAGTGAGCAATTGTGTGTAGTCAGTTTCACACTAGAGCCGCTTTAGAAACAACACCTTACCTGGATAAACAAAATAAATAACAATGTCAGAACATTACGGAGCGATAGTAGAAAAAGTGGTTAGAAGAGAAGGCCACTCGTTAACAGACTTAGCGAAAATAGTTGGAGTAAATAGGCGCTCTCTCTACAACTGGTTTTTACAACAAAGACTTAGTACAGAAGTGATTCTTAAGATCGGCAGAGCGATTAAACATGATTTTTCTGCTGAATTTCCAGGAGAGTTTGTTCCCGCTGACTTCGAAATCATGGCAAAGACCAACTTATTATCAGGCCCGACTTCCACTGAAAGTATAAATGTCTGGAAGGAAAAGTATATTGATCTACTGGAGCGGTACAACTTTTTGCTAACTGCAAACCAGGAAGCTGCAACTACACGTAGTGAAAGTAGTTTCAACGTTTCGTTTGTTAATGCTAAAAGCGATGAATATAAAATTAAGCTCAATAATCCTCCCAGTGATCTTTTCCTAGAAAAGTGCAAGAAAGCTGGGTATAAAATCAAGTGCGTCAACCGGGGTGAAATAGTAAATGGCCAAAACCATACCTTGAAATCTGTTAGCGGAATGCAGCCACTTTATGAACCAATTCAAATTGGAAGTAGTTCACGATTGTAATAAACTTAAGGCTAGAGAAAGTATGCTTGGAATTGCTAAACTTAAAAGGTGACTGACTAGAATGTTTTAAATTAGAATGTAGCTAAATTATTTAGCCAAAGTAAACGCCTCATCTTTGTACTAACCCCCTAAAAGACTGGACTAGATTTTAAAAACAATTTAGAACCATTAAATTAGGGTATTGGAGTTGCTACGAACTATGTCAAAAAACAAACTTTAATTCACTTTTCTACTTCCCTAGCCTAGGC
>NZ_BMIL01000022.1 GCF_014642175.1 Pedobacter quisquiliarum
TCCTTTTTTTGTATCTTAAAGTAGGTTTAAAAGGCATTTAGATGTTAGCTCAACAGCAAAAGCTTCAATTCAGCACATTTTCGGGGCTGTATGATTTGATTGTTCCAAAAGACAATCTTCTTCGCAAGATCAACGATCTTATTGATTTTAATTTTATTTATAAAGAGTTAGTAGACAAATATTGTTGTGATAATGGCCGTAGGGCAGAATGCCCGGTACGCATGTTCAAGTATCTGTTATTGATAACAATTTATACTGTCTCAGACGTTGACGTGGTGGAACGTTCCAGGTATGATATGTCTTTCAAGTATTTCCTTGAAATGGCCCCTGAGCAGGAAGTTATCAACCCCAGTTCATTGACCAAATTCCGGAAGTTGCGACTGAAGGATACCGATCTTTTGAACCTGTTGATCAGCAAAACTGTTTCTATTGCTATAGAGCAGGGGATTATTCGATCCAGATCCATTATTGTTGATGCGACCCATTCGCTTTCAAGATCAAATCCATATTCAGCACTTGAGGTATTGAGGGAGCGATCAAAGCTACTTCGAAAAGCAGTTTACGCCGTAGATGAGAACCTAAAAGAGCGCATGCCGGAAAAGAATACCTCGGGTGAGCTGGAAAAAGAGTTAGCCTATAGTACAGCACTTGAAAAGTTTATTGAATCAGATCAAACGTTAAGTTTGATTCCAGCAGTCAAAGAAAAGTTAAACCTACTTAAAGAAGCGATTGAGGATACGCAGGAAAATTATACCCTTTCAAAAGACAGGGATGCTAAAACCGGTCATAAATCATCTGACAGCTCGTTCTTTGGTTACAAGACCCATCTGGCAATGACAGAGGAACGTATTATTACAGCTGCTATAGTAACCTCAGGAGAAAAAGGTGATGGTCCCGAGCTTCCAAAACTTTTACAGATCAGCCAGAACAATGGGATTGAAGTGGACACAGTTATCGGCGATGCAGCTTATTCAGGGAAAGATAATCTTGAGCTAACTAACCAGCAGGATATTAAGATCGTAGCCAGGCTGAACCCCTCAATAGCCCAAGGCTTCAGAAAGGATGAAGATAGATTCGATTACAATAAAGATGCTGACATGTTTGTCTGCCCTGCGGGTCATTTGGCCATTCGAAAAGCGCGTCAGGGGAAAAAGAATATTGGGGAGAATCAACTGCAAACATATTATTTTGACGTCGAAAAATGCAAAAGATGTCCAATAAAGGAGAACTGCTATAAAGAAGGCGCTAAGACCAAATCCTATTCAGTGACCATAAAATCAGATCTGCATCAGCAGCAGATAGCCTTTCAGGAAACAGGCTATTACAAGGAAAAAATAAAACACCGATATAAGATCGAAGCAAAAAATAGTGAGCTTAAAAATGTTCACGGCTATGATCGGGCAACATCTTATGGAATTGAAAACATGCAAATGCAGGGCGCATTGACAATCTTTACCGTCAATCTTAAAAGAATCCTCAAACTAACTTACTAAGTAACCGAACTCGCCGAAAAATAGACTGCGAATGCCTACAATCACCATCTCAGCCGAACAAGTCGCTCCATAGTATTCTACTCGAAATAAGTATGAAATAAAAAAGCGATCAAGTAA
>NZ_BMIL01000024.1 GCF_014642175.1 Pedobacter quisquiliarum
CTTGATACATATCCATCAACATATGTGGTATTGGCTTTACAAATCGCAAAAGCTTGGCGAACCAATTTGTTCGCCACCGCAATTAGTGCAACTTTTGAAGGCTTTCCTTTGGCTTTTAGGCGCTCATACATCTCTCTGCACGCCATATTATGTTTAATAGCAGACCACGACGCAACATATAGAATAGCACGTAGATCTGAGTTCCCGTTCTTATTGATTGTGCCTTTTACATTCAGCGAAGATCCTGATTGTTGATGGGTAGGACATATCCCAATATACCTGGATAGTTGCTTTGCATTCTCAAATTGTTCAAAGGCACCCGTTGCAACAATTAATGAGGTTGCCAAGGTTATACCAATTCCTTTTATTGATGTTAATGCCTTTATTTGATCAGTGAATACTTCTTTCGTGATCTTGGCCATGTCATTTTCGATAACTAGAATCTGTTTTTCTATAAACTTCACGGTATTATTCAACGCTTTCAAACAGCTTTTATCCGCTTGCGGTAGTACAAGAAATGATTCTTTTAAATTATTCAATGATATAAGCTGTTTCTTTAGCTGTCTTACCATTACCTTTTTCTGTTTTAAAAGAATAATTGTTTGAGTCGGCATCTTGAAAAGAGGAGGTTGCATTTTTTCACCGTATACCGCTATCAATTTTGCGTCTACATGATCAGTTTTAATTACCGTCAACATCATTTTGCCAAAATGCTTAATCTGTTTAGGGTTAATTAAGCTCACACGAATATCTTGATTCGCCAACATATAGAGTAGCAGCGTACCATAATTGCCCGTAGCTTCTAAAATGCAGTGATAATCTTTGTTAAGAATAGAGTCAATGAACTTTTTCACTCCTCTCGTATCATTTGAATAGGTTTTTGTTTGATAGCCGCCGGATACCTGGGGATAAGCCGCTACAAATGTTTCTTTTGCAATGTCAATACCAATGAACTTCATAATTATAGCTTTGAATAAAATCATACATCTCACAACTATCGTCGCAAACACAGGCTTAATGCCTAACGAACTATCCAGTTTTAGGATGTAAAGACGCATGGGGGCGGAACGTAGCAAACGGTTTTTCTACCAACATTTGATCAGCCTTAATCCATGCGTAAATGTTATTATTTAAACGTACGACATTTGAGCAGACAGGAAGTTAAGGGAATTTAATAACTTAACACCATGTCAAGAGAGAGAAAAGCGTATGC
>NZ_BMIL01000025.1 GCF_014642175.1 Pedobacter quisquiliarum
GCTGTAATATCTCATCAGTAATGTCTTTTAGCTGATTATTTTTGGTGTCACATCTCGTTGGCGATTGCATTGCTGTTGCCTGACGTCTTTTCTCTATTGTAGCACCAATGTTTTGATCCCATCTCTGTTTTGGAGTCATCCCGATTGTCCGATGATTTCTTTTGTTATCGTACCAGGTTCTGTGTGCTGCCAAGGTATGTTTTGCATGATAAAAGCTATCAAACTCATACCGATCGACCACTTCCCGCTGAACGATGCTGTGAAAAGCCTCTATATATGAGTTTTCTTCTGGTGTGGCCACATGGGTAAACTCCTGGTTAGCCTCTGCTGATCTCAGGTATTGCTTAACGCGGTTGGCAATAAACTGCGATCCGTTATCATTCCTGATCGTAACCCCTTTTATTCCATATTGCTGCCCTATCCTTCTGAAAGCGTTAATGACATCCATTTGTTTGATGCTTTTTTGAAAGATCTGATCCACCGTTCTTCTGGAGAATACATCCAGGATGGTAAGCAGGTAGTAATTGCGTCTATCGGCATGTACATAAATGTATTTAATATCCAAACAAAGGTATTCCATTGGGTAGCTTGCCATGATCTTGCGATGCTGAACAAACTTGCGTTTACCACTGGTGCGGATCACTTTGCCTAGTAGCAGGTTCTGCTCATCCATTAGTCGATAGACCTTCTTTTCATTGATATGGTAATCTAGTTTTCGCAGTTCACCGGTGACATTTTCATAGCCATAACAGCAAAATTCCTGGGATAGAATATCCTTTATCTGCTCAATTACGACCTGATTTTCGACCATGGATCCATCCAGCCTTAACGTGTGGGTGCTCGGCTTTGCTCCGCGTTTCCCATCTCTGTTCTTATAATAATAAACACTTCCAGCCAGATCTACCCACGATAAAAGTGTACGGGTAGGGAGTAATTTTTTATACTGCTCTACAATCATCTTCTTAGTTTGGTTTGGATGGGAGTTTTTTTTAAAAGCTCTGATTTAACTTCAATCTCAAGGGCCTGTCTGGCAATGATGCGTTTCAACCGCTCATTCTCCTCCTCCAAGGCTCGCACCGTGGGATCTACCCGAGGGTATGCAGGCTTCAAGCCTTCAACACCTTTAGCCAGATACTTACTCCGCCACTTGGCAAATAAAGATGGTGATAGATTGTACTTGCGACAGGTAGCAGTGGTGCCTTCACGTTG
>NZ_BMIL01000026.1 GCF_014642175.1 Pedobacter quisquiliarum
CGGTATGTCTATGTCAGCGTTCAGAGGATGGTAAATTAACATTCTCAAAGATCTTGACCTTTGGCAATGATTCTAAAGGTTTCAATCAGTTGCTTCGCTGGGCGAAGGGAGTTATTGCCAGCGGACCAGAACTTGTATTTCTGATGGAAGCTACGGGTGTGTATTACGAAAACCTGGCGCACCATCTTCACAAAATAAAGAAAGCAGTACATGTTGTGCTTCCCAATACCTCCAAACACTACTTTTCAAGTTTAAACATCAAGACCAAGACAGATGCCGTTGATGCAAGAGTACTAAGCCAATTCGGCGTAGAGCGGACCCACAAGCTGTGGAATCCACCTCCTGCAGCCTTGTTACAGCTTAGGAATCTAACCAGGTATTATGTTCAGTTGCAGGAACAAAAAACTGCCCTTGGTAACATCAAGCATAGTAAGGACGCTTCACACGAAGTCCAGTCTTTCATTCTCAAAAGCAATAAAAAGTTAATTGCGGAGATCGACAAAGAAATTGCAAAAACGCTAAAGGAGATCAAAAGGCTTGTAGAAACCGATAACAGCCTGAAAGAAAAAATAAGAAAGCTGTCAACAATAAAGGGTGTAGGGCTGATTACCATAGCCACTATTCTGGCCGAAACAATGGGGTTCGAGCAATTCAAAAGCGCCAAACAACTTGTAAGCTATGCGGGCTATGATGTAGTGCAAAGAGAATCAGGCACCTCCATAAAAGGAAAGACCAGAATCTCTAAAAAAGGCAATCGGTACATAAGAAACGCCTTGTACTTCCCAGCAATGGTCGCTTGCAGGTTTAATCCTACCCTAAAAGAAATATATACAAGAATAAATCAACAAAAACCATCGAAGATGATCGGGCAGGTTGCCATCCAAAGAAAGCTATTGATACTGATCTATACTTTATGGAAGAATAATACTGAGTTCATTGAGGCCTATAAAGAAAGTAGTCCCAACCCGAAAGCTGAGACTACGCTAGATAGTTCAATAGTGGAA
>NZ_BMIL01000027.1 GCF_014642175.1 Pedobacter quisquiliarum
GCTGCGTTAAAATGATATAAAATGACAAATAATCTCAAAAAGAAAAACCCATAGAATGAAACATCATAGCGTGTTCCATACTGAAGTGAAGGTAAGACTAGGAGGAAACAGGATTGTGAACATACACCTCACAAGAATACCTGAATCACCACATTAAATAGTCCCGTAGCTCAGTTGGTTAGAGCACTACACTGATAATGTAGGGGTCAGCAGTTCAAATCTGCTCGGGACTACTACTAGAATTTCTAAGGGGGATTAGCTCAGCTGGCTAGAGCGCCTGCCTTGCACGCAGGAGGTCAACGGTTCGACTCCGTTATTCTCCACCATCACCCGGATCTGTTACAAAAGATCTGCGAAAATAGAAAGGTTTAACCACCATCCGGGGATAGAAAAGTTCTTTGACATATTGGAAGAAGTTAAAAAAGAAGAGCAAACAACAATAGAGACGTTGTTAGCCCAGATTTAACACTAGGATTTAGAAAACATAAGTATGCATGTTTACATGTGTGCCAGGTTTATAAGTTTGAAGATGAATCTATAAGTTAACAACAATCAAAAAAAGCATTTCCATAGGCGCAAAAGGCTATGGAGAGAAGAAAGTAAGAAAG
>NZ_BMIL01000028.1 GCF_014642175.1 Pedobacter quisquiliarum
GCTGCGTTAAAATGATATAAAATGACAAATAATCTCAAAAAGAAAAACCCATAGAATGAAACATCAAGAGTGTTCCATACTGAAGTAAAGGTGATAGACTAGAGGATAGGATTATGTAGAGCAACCTCAACATGCCTTAACCAACAGTGAATTTAGTCCCGTAGCTCAGTTGGTTAGAGCACTACACTGATAATGTAGGGGTCAGCAGTTCAAATCTGCTCGGGACTACTACTAGAATTTCTAAGGGGGATTAGCTCAGCTGGCTAGAGCGCCTGCCTTGCACGCAGGAGGTCAACGGTTCGACTCCGTTATTCTCCACCATCACCCGTAGTTAATACAAAAGCTACAGAAATAAGGAATCGAAAGAATCCTGGGGATAGAAAAGTTCTTTGACATATTGGAAGAAGTTAAAAAAGAAGAGCAAACAACAATAGAGACGTTGTTAGCTGTTTAACTCAGAAAAGTACTAAACGAAGTATGCCTGCAAAGGTGTGTTAGTTGAACGCTTGGAAAGTGAAACATTTAACAACAATCAAAAAAAGCATTTCCATAGGCGCAAAAGGCTATGGAGAGAAGAAAGTAAGAAAG
>NZ_BMIL01000029.1 GCF_014642175.1 Pedobacter quisquiliarum
TTTCAAAGGTAAGCTCAATACGCTTGGTAACCGTATGAGGAGTGCAATAGCATAAGCTTGCTTGACTGTGAGGCAGACAAGCCGAGCAGGGTCGAAAGACGGATATAGTGATCCGGTGGTTCTGCATGGAAGGGCCATCGCTCAAAGGATAAAAGGTACGCTGGGGATAACAGGCTGATCTCCCCCAAGAGCTCATATCGACGGGGAGGTTTGGCACCTCGATGTCGGCTCGTCACATCCTGGGGCTGGAGAAGGTCCCAAGGGTTCGGCTGTTCGCCGATTAAAGTGGCACGCGAGCTGGGTTCAGAACGTCGCGAGACAGTTCGGTCCCTATCTGTTGTGGGCGTAGGAATTTTGAGTGGGGCTGACCTTAGTACGAGAGGACCGGGTTGGACTAGCCTCTAGTGAATCTGTTGTTCCGCCAGGGGCATTGCAGAGTAGCTACGCTGGGAATAGATAAGTGCTGAAAGCATCTAAGTACGAAACTAGCCACGAGATGAGAATTCCATATAGGACCGTAGAAGACTACTACGTTGATAGGTTACAGATGTAAAGCTGGTGA